>JAVJSN010000014.1:0-563717 GCA_040219355.1 Hyphomicrobiales bacterium | reverse complement strand
CATTGTGACCTTGAAAGAGGGCGTGGAAATGGTGATGCCGGGCGACAATGTTGAGATCAATGTTGATCTGATCGTGCCGATCGCGATGGAAGAGAAGCTGCGCTTTGCTATCCGTGAAGGCGGCCGCACCGTCGGCGCCGGCGTCGTCTCCAAAATCGTCGAGTAAATAACATTCAGCGCGCGGCGTGCCACACGGTGGCCGCGCGTCTTTTCATTCCCTCGTGGCATCCCAAGGGTGGGCGGTCACACAGTAGATAGGCAAAAGGTTCGGCCATGAACGGACAGAACATTCGAATTCGGTTGAAAGCGTTCGACCATCGTGTCCTCGACACGTCGACCGTTGAAATCGTTTCGACCGCTAAGCGGACGGGTGCGCAGGTGCGTGGCCCTATCCCGCTGCCGACGCGGATTGAAAAATTCACGGTCAACCGCTCGCCGCACATCGATAAGAAGAGCCGCGAGCAGTTCGAAATCCGCACTCATAAGCGGCTTTTGGATATCATCGACCCAACCCCACAGACAGTTGATGCGCTGATGAAGCTCGACCTGTCTGCTGGTGTGGATGTGGAAATCAAGCTGGGCGGCTAAGCTCTCCAGTTTTTAAGAACAAAGCGTTTTAGACGCGATCAGAAGGACGAGACCCATGCGGTCAGGACTTATCGCACAGAAGGTGGGCATGACTCGCATCTTCGCCGAAGACGGGCGTCATATTCCCGTGACGGTTTTGAAGATCGACAATTGCCAGGTGGTTGGCCACCGCACCATGGAAAAAAATGGCTACACGGCCATGCAGCTTGGTTGCGGCCTTGCGAAGGTGAAGAACACAACCAAAGCTGAGCGCGGCGCGTTCGCCAAAGTGAATGTTGAGCCAAAGCGCAAGGTTGTCGAGTTTCGCGTATCGGAAGACAATTTGGTTGATGTCGGTGCTGAATTCACCGCCGACCACTTTGTTGCTGGCCAGTATGTGGACGTGTCCGGCACGTCCATCGGTAAAGGCTTTGCTGGCGCCATGAAGCGTCACAATTTTGGTGGCCTTCGAGCTTCCCATGGTGTGTCGATTTCGCACCGTGCCCATGGCTCAACCGGCCAGTGCCAGGATCCAGGCAAGGTCTTTAAAGGCAAGAAAATGGCTGGTCAGATGGGCAATGAGCGCGTGACCACACAGAACCTTAAGGTCGTGAAGACTGATGTCGATCGTGGCTTGATTATGGTTGAGGGTTCGGTGCCAGGTTCGAAGGGTGGTTGGATCATGGTGCGTGATGCTGTGAAAAAATCATTGCCAGGCGATGTACCAACACCAGGCGCCTATCGGGCACCTGCTGGAGCTGCCAATGAAGCTGCTCAAGTTGAGGAGGCCGTCTAATGGATATCAAAGTCACCAAACTTGATGGCAAAGCCGCCGGTAAAGTTGTTGTCTCTGATGAGGTTTTCGGTCTTGAGCCGCGCGCAGATCTTCTGCAACGCATGGTTCGTTATCAACTCGCTAAGCGTCAGACCGGCAATCACAAGACCAAACAGCGCGGTGAGATTTCGCGCACCGGCGCCAAGTTCGGTAAGCAAAAAGGTGGCGGTCGCGCCCGTCACGGTTCGCGCCGGGTTGGTTCGTTTGTTGGCGGCGGTAAGGCTCATGGGCCAGTTGTTCGCTCACATGCACATGATTTGCCGAAAAAGGTTCGTGCTCTGGCTCTGCGCCACGCGCTGTCTTCAAAGGTGAAAGCTGAAAACCTGATCGTGGTGGAAAGCTTTGCTGATGTGGAAGCCAAGACAAAAATTGTTGCTGGTGTGCTCGGTGAGCGCGGCCTGACCAACGCGCTGTTCATTGATGGTGCTTCGGTGAACGACAATTTTGCCAAGGCTGCCCGCAACCTTCCCAATATTGATGTGCTGCCTGTGCAGGGCATCAATGTTTATGACATTCTGCGTCGCAACACGCTGGTCCTTTCCAAGGATGCTGTCGATGCGCTGGAGGCGCGCTTCAAATGAGCTCGAACCCAAAACTTTATGACGTGATCGTCTCGCCGGTGATCACCGAGAAATCGACCATGGCGTCGGAAAACGGTCAGGTGATGTTCAACGTGTCACCGACCGCGACCAAGCCACAAATCAAACAGGCTGTTGAAGCGCTGTTCTCCGTCAAGGTGAAAGCCGTCAATACGCTGGTTCGCAAGGGCAAAGAGAAGCGCTTTCGCGGGATGATCGGCAGACAGTCTGACGTGAAGAAGGCGATTGTTACGCTTGAAGATGGTCAGTCCATCGACGTGACGACCGGTCTTTAAAGGCGAAATGAGGATTTAGAACTATGGCATTGAAGACATTCAATCCGACATCGCCTGGGCGCCGCCAACTGGTGGCAGTTGATCGTTCTGCTTTGCATAAGGGCAAGCCGGTTAAGCAGCTGACCGAAGGTTTGACGTCCAAAGGTGGTCGTAACAATACCGGCCGCATTACGGTGCGTCGTCGTGGTGGTGGTGTGAAGCGCACCTACCGCATCATCGATTTTAAACGTCGCGAGAAACTTGGCGTAACCGGTACAGTGGAACGTCTTGAGTACGATCCCAACCGTACAGCGTTCATCGCGTTGGTCACCTACGAAGATGGTGATCAGGCTTACATTTTGGCGCCGCAGCGTTTGTCTGAAGGCGACAAGATCGTGTCAGACGAGAAAACTGATGTGAAGCCTGGCAATGCTATGCCGCTGGCCTCGATGCCGGTTGGCACGATCATCCACAATGTTGAACTGAAGATTGGCAAGGGTGGTCAGATTGCCCGCTCCGCTGGTGCTTATGCTCAACTGGTTGGTCGCGACGGTGCTTATGCTATTGTGCGCCTTCAGTCAGGTGAACAACGCCTCATCCACGGTCGTTGTTTTGCGTCCGTTGGTGCCGTCTCAAACCCTGACCATATGAACACAAACCTTGGTAAGGCGGGCCGCTCACGTTGGCTTGGCCGGCGTCCTTCGGTTCGTGGTGTTGTTATGAACCCGGTTGATCACCCCCACGGTGGTGGTGAAGGGCGTACCTCTGGTGGTCGTCACCCTGTGACACCTTGGGGTAAACCGACCAAAGGCAAACGGACCCGCTCGAACAAAGCGACCGATAAATTCATCATTCGCTCGCGCCATCAGCGCAAGAAGAAATAACGGAGCTCCCATGTCACGTTCGGTATGGAAAGGCCCGTTTATCGACGGGTACATTTTGAAGAAGGCCGATAAGGCGCGCGAGAGCGGTCGCAACGATGTGATCAAGATTTGGTCGCGTCGCTCAACCATCTTGCCGCAGTTCGTTGGTCTGACCTTTGGTGTCTATAACGGCCAAAAGCACATTCCGGTTTCGATCTCAGAAGACATGATCGGCCACAAGTTCGGCGAGTTTGCGCCTACGCGCACCTACTACGGTCACGCTGCCGACAAGAAGGCAAAGAGGAAGTAAGATGGGCAAAGCATCGCGTGAACGCTCGCTTGCTGACAATGAAGCCAAGGCGGTTGTCCGTCGGCTTCGCATCAGTCCGCAAAAGCTGAATTTGGTCGCTACGATGATCCGCGGCAAGAAGGTAGATAAGGCCTTGGCCGACCTTACCTTCTCGCGCAAGCGTATTGCAGTGGACGTAAAAAAGGCGCTGGAATCGGCCATCGCCAACGCTGAAAACAACCATGATTTGGATGTCGATAATTTGGTTGTGGCACAGGCATTCGTTGGCAAAGCCTTGGTTATGAAACGTTGGCAGCCTCGTGCGCGTGGCCGTGTCGGCAAGATCGTTAAGCCGTTTTCGAACCTGACGATTGTTGTTCGCGAAGTTGAGGAGGCCGCTTAATGGGCCAGAAGATCATCCCAACAGGCTTACGCCTGGGCATCAACAAGACGTGGAATTCACGTTGGTTTGCCGACAATGACTATGCCAAGCTTTTGCATGAAGATCTGAAGATCCGTGAGTTCATCACGAAAAAACTTCCGACCTTCGTGAAAAGTGACGGTGGACGCAACAAAGGTGGCGCAGATCCTGCGATTTCCAAAATCGTTATTGAGCGTCCACTCAAGAAGTGCCGGATTTCGATCCATACCGCACGTCCTGGATTTATTATCGGCCCGAAGGGCGACAACATCGAAAAGCTCCGTCGCGCCATTTCCGAGATGACCGACAGCGAAGTGCACCTCAACATCGTTGAAGTGCGCAAGCCTGACACTGATGCAACGCTGGTTGCTCAGTCGATTGCTTCACAGCTTGAGCGTCGTGTTGCCTTCCGTCGTGCTATGAAGCGTGCTGTTCAAAACGCTATGAAAGCTGGCGCACTTGGCATCCGGATCAACTCCGGTGGCCGCCTCGGTGGTGCTGAGATTGCTCGCGTTGAGTGGTATCGCGAAGGCCAGGTTCCTCTGCACACGTTGCGCGCTGATGTCGATTACGGCACTGCTGAAGCCAAGACTGCCTACGGCATTATTGGTATCAAGGTGTGGATCTACAAAGGCGAGATCATGGAACATGATCCGATGGCCTCGGAGCGCCGTGCTTTGGAAGCCTCTGGTGGTGGTGGCGGCGGCGGACGGCGTCGCGATTAAACGATTTCGATGATTTGGCGCGTTCGCTGGATTTTGGCGGACGCGTTGGAATGAACTGACTTTTGATGATGTGCCTTGCGTCCGTGAACATTGCGGAGACCAGGCATGAGATACAGGAACGAAGACGATGCTTCAGCCGAAACGCACCAAGTTTCGCAAACAGCATAAGGGCCGTATCAAGGGCACAGCCAAGGGCGGCACGACGCTGACCTTCGGAGCCTTTGGCCTGAAAGCTCAAGAGCCTGAGCGTGTAACAGCGCGTCAGATTGAGGCCGCTCGCCGTGCCATGACGCGTCATATGAAACGTGCGGGCCGCGTTTGGATTCGCATCTTTCCCGATGTGCCGGTAACCAAAAAACCGACTGAAGTGCGTATGGGTAAAGGTAAGGGCTCGGTGGAATACTGGGCAGCCAAGGTTAAGCCTGGCCGTATTATGTTTGAGATTGACGGCGTTTCGGAAGACGTTGCGCGTGAGGCTCTGCGCCTTGCTGCGATGAAACTTCCGGTGAAAACGCGTTTCGTTCAGCGTATCGGCGAATAGGGACAGGAGAGACGGATATGAAAGCTCAAGACGCCTCTTTGATGACCCCGGATCAGCTCGTGGACGAGTTGGTGAAGCTTAAGAAAGAGCAGTTCAACCTGCGCTTTCAACGAGCCACCGGTCAGATGGAAAACACCGCACGGTTTCGGCAGGTTCGCCGTTCGATCGCGCGTATCAACACTGTGCTGAACGCCAAGCGGCGCGAGGCGGCGAGCGCGTAAGCGTTCGTCACGAGGAGAAACACAATGCCAAAACGCGTTCTGCAGGGCACCGTGGTGAGTGATAAAACCGATCAGACAATCACTGTGCTGGTCGAGCGTCGCTTCACGCACCCGTTGCTGAAGAAGACCGTGCGCCGGACGAAAAAGTACCACGCGCACGATGCTGAGAATTCCTTCAAGACTGGCGACATCGTTCTTATCGAAGAATGTCGTCCGCTGTCGAAAACAAAGAATTTCATGGTTCTGGCCGATGAATCGCGCGCGCTCATGGCGTCGCACGGTTGATCGTTTCAGTTGATTTATAAGAGAGGCATACGGCCATGATTCAGATGCAAACAAACCTCGACGTCGCCGACAATTCCGGCGCGCGCCGTGTTATGTGCATCAAGGTCCTGGGCGGCTCCAAGCGCAAATACGCTGGCGTGGGCGACATTATTGTTGTCTCCGTGAAGGAAGCCATCCCCCGGGGTCGGGTGAAAAAAGGCGATGTGATGAAGGCGGTCGTCGTACGCACCGCTAAGGACATCCGTCGTCCTGACGGTTCGGTTATCCGGTTTGATCGCAACGCTGCTGTTCTGGTGAACAACAACAAAGAGCCTGTTGGCACGCGTATTTTTGGCCCAGTGCCGCGCGAATTGCGCGCCAAGAGCCATATGAAGATCATCTCGCTTGCACCGGAGGTGCTGTAATTATGGCTGCGAAGATCAAAAAAGGCGACACCGTTGTCGTGCTTGCTGGCCGTGACAAAGGTCGATCAGGCGAGGTCATGCAAGTGATGCCAGCGGAGAATCGCGCGCTTGTGCAGGGCGTCAATATGGTGAAGCGTCACCAACGTCAGTCTGCCAACAGCGAAGGCGGCATTATTTCCAAGGAAGCACCGATTCAGCTTTCCAACGTTGCTCTGCGCGACCCGAAAGACGGCAAGCCAACGCGTGTGCGTTTCCAGATTAAAGACGATGGCACCAAGGTGCGCGTCGCCAGCCGCTCGGGAGAAGCAATCGATGGCTGATTACACACCACGGATGAAGTCGCTCTATGAGAGTGAAATTAAGGGCAAGCTGAAGGAAGAGTTTTCTTACGCGAACCCAATGCAGATCCCGTCATTGGACAAGATCGTGCTCAATATGGGCGTTGGCGAAGCTGTTGGCGATTCCAAAAAAGTGCGTATCGCAGCCGATGATTTGACGGCGATCGCTGGCCAAAAGGCTGTCATCACACACGCTCGCAAGTCGATTGCCGGCTTTAAGGTGCGCGAAGAGATGCCGCTCGGTGTGAAAGTCACGTTGCGCAAAACGCGTATGTATGAGTTTCTCGATCGCTTGGTCACCATCGCGCTGCCGCGTGTCCGAGATTTTCGTGGTTTGAACCCGAAAAGCTTTGACGGCAACGGCAACTATGCGATGGGCATTAAAGAACACATCGTTTTCCCCGAGATCGACTATGACAAAGTCGATCAGGTGTGGGGCTTTGACGTGATCGTTTGCACCACGGCCGATAATGATGATGAGGCGCGAGCACTGCTCAAGCACTTCAACTTCCCGTTCCGTACAAACTGACGCGTTTTTCAAAGGATAGATGAAAAGATGGCTAAGAAAAGCGCCGTTGAAAAGAACAACCGCCGCCGTAAGCTGGTCGAACAGTATGCAGCCCGGCGCGCTGAATTGAACGCAATCGTTCATGACAAAAGTGTAAGCCCTGAGGAGCGTTTTGCGGCCACGATGAAGTTGGCGCAACTTCCGCGTTCTTCGTCCAAGACGCGTGTGCGTAACCGTTGCAACGTAACAGGCCGTCCGCGGGCCTATTACCGGAAGATGGGTATGTCGCGTATTGCGTTGCGCGAATTGGGTTTGGCCGGCGATGTGCCCGGTCTTGTGAAATCAAGCTGGTAGGAGGATCTTCACGATGGCGATGACAGATCCGATTGGGGATATGCTGACGCGCATTCGTAATGCGCAGATGCGAAACAAAACGAGTGTGGTGGCGCCTGCCTCCAAACTCCGTGAACGTGTGCTGCAGGTTTTGGCTGATGAAGGCTATATTCGTGGTTTTGCCCGGACTGAATTGGGTGATGGCAAATCGGAGATCAACATCGAGCTGAAATATTTCGATGGTAATCCGGTCATCCGTACCATTGAACGCGTTTCTAAGCCCGGCCGTCGCGTGTATGCGTCTGTGCGCAATATTCCAACCGTGAACAACGGTCTGGGCGTGTCGATCCTGTCCACACCAAAGGGTGTGATGGCGGATCACCAGGCCCGTGAAGAGAATGTTGGTGGCGAGGTTTTGTGCCAGGTCTTCTAAGCTTTCGCTTGAAGGAAACCGGCCAAGAAAAGGAAGAGATTGATGTCTCGTATCGGTAAAAAGCCGGTTGCGCTGCCAAGCGGTGTAACGGCCAACGTGGACGGCCAGACCGTCTCCGTAAAAGGCCCAAAGGGTGAACTGGCTGTCACAGTCGTTTCCGAGTGCAGCGTTGCCCTGGGCGATGACGGCATTGAGGTCACGCCGCGTGGTCAAGACAAGCGTTCGCGCTCCATGTGGGGTATGTCTCGCACATTGGTGAACAACATCGTGGTGGGTGTATCGGAAGGCTTTGAGCGCAAGCTTGAGCTGAACGGTGTTGGCTATCGTGCGCAGGCACAAGGGTCGAAACTGACATTGGCGCTCGGCTATTCCAACGATGTCATTTACGACGTTCCTGATGGCGTATCAGTTGCGGTTCCTAAGCCCACTGAAATTGTGCTGTCAGGCATTGATAAGCAGCGGTTAGGTCAGGCAGCTGCGGAGATCCGCAAGTTCCGTCCGCCCGAGCCATACAAAGGCAAGGGCATCAAATATGAGGAAGAGTACATCTTCCGCAAAGAAGGCAAGAACAAGTAAGGTATTTGAGTTGCCGCTTTTGGCCGTCCCAATCTGCTTGGGAGACGTCCGCGCGGTGCTCGACTTTTAAAAGGCAGAAGCAATGGCTCATAAAACATCCACTGATCGCCGCCGCGAGCGCGTGCGTCGTCAGGTTCGCAAAGTTGCTAACGGTCGTCCGCGTTTGTCGGTCTATCGCTCAGGTCGCCACATCTACGCGCAGGTAATCGACGACCTGGCTGGTCGTACTGTTTGCGCAGCATCGTCTTTGGAAAAAGACATGCGTTCCAGCTTGAAAACAGGCGCTGACACGAACGCGGCTGCCGAAGTGGGTAAGTTGGTTGCAACGCGTGCGAAAGAAGCTGGCGTCGAAAGCGTGGTCTTTGATCGGGGCGCTTATCGCTACCATGGCCGCGTGAAGGCATTGGCTGACGCGGCGCGCGAAGGCGGTCTGAATTTTTAAGTTTGGACGAGGTTGCATTTCGGCGACTGGAACCCCAACCGGCGCTGTGGATTAAGCACACCCGCATTTTCCTCCCGATCGGCACATGTGCTGATCGCACTTGGCAGCCGGCCCACCAGGGTCCCTGCAAGACAAACCATTAGGATAAGATACATGGCACAACGCCCATCTCGTGATCGTAACAATCGCGACCAAGAGCAAAGCGAGTTTGTTGACAAGCTCGTCCATATCAACCGCGTGTCCAAAACGGTGAAGGGCGGTAAGCGCTTTGGTTTTGCGGCGCTTGTTGTGGTCGGTGACCAGAAAGGCCGCGTTGGCTTTGGCCACGGTAAGGCACGTGAAGTGCCAGAAGCGATCCGCAAGGCGACTGAGTCGGCCAAGCGTGGCATGATCCGTGTCCCGCTGCGCGAAGGTCGCACACTTCACCATGATGTGTTCGGTCGTCACGGCGCAGGTAAAGTGCTGCTGCGTGCTGCACCAGCTGGTACGGGTATCATTGCAGGTGGTCCCATGCGTGCTGTTTTCGAAACACTTGGCATTCAGGATATTGTTGCCAAGTCGCAGGGCACATCGAACCCCTACAACATGGTGCGCGCGACCTTCGACGCGTTGCGCGAAGAAGATAGCCCGCGTTCAGTGGCTGCCCGTCGCGGCCTGAAAGTTTCTGTGCTTCAAGCACGTCGCGGCGATGTCGCTGCGGTTGACGCTTAAGCGCACGATAGACAGTAAGGAAAAGAACGATGGCACAATCCAAGACCATCACGGTTGAGCAAATCGGTAGCCCGATTGGCCGCAAGCCTGATCAGCGTGCAACGCTTGTCGGCCTTGGCCTCAACAAGATGCGCCGCAAAAAGACACTGGAAGATACCCCGTCCGTGCGTGGCATGATCGACAAGGTGAGCCACTTGGTTCGCGTGGTCGACGATAAATAACCCCTGGAAGGCAAACCATCGGGTTTGCCTTTCTGTCTGAAAGCGAGCGGTAAGGGCAGGGCGCTGGGCCACCCGATCTGCGCAAGTGGAGACACACCTCATGAAACTCAATGAACTCGCCCCCATGCCGGGCTCGGCCAAAGCCAAACGTCGCGTTGGTCGTGGTATTGGTTCTGGCAAAGGCAAAAACACCGGTACTGGTGTTAAGGGTCAGAAATCGCGTTCAGGCGTTGCCATCAAAGGTTTTGAAGGCGGCCAGATGCCGATGTATCGCCGCCTGCCAAAGCGCGGCTTCAACAACATATTTGCCAAATCCTATTCGGAAGTGAATGTTGGCCGCATCCAACAGGCTGTTGATGCTGGCAAGCTGGACGCTAAGGCCGCTATTGATTCCGCAGCACTGGTTGCAAGCGGTGTTATCACCAAGCTTGAAAAAGATGGCGTGCGTTTGCTTGGTAATGGCGAACTGAAGGCCAAGGTCGAGATCACAGTCGCTGGCGCCTCGAAAGGCGCTGTTGCTGCGGTTGAAAAGGCTGGTGGCAAGGTCCACATCGAAGAAACTAAAGAAGCTTCCGGTAAAGCCGGGGCGAGCAAAGCCACCAAATAAGCCAAGAAGGCTCGGCTTGTCCGGGCCTCTTTTGCCCTTTGTGGGCGTGGTTGGTGCCCTTTACGGGCGCAGGTTGGCCAAAGGAATTGAAGACGCATGGCATCAGCAGCTGAGCAGCTAGCTTCAAACTTCTCCCTCAAAGCGTTCGGTAAGGCCGAAGAGCTGAAAAAGCGCATCTGGTTCACGCTAGGTGCGCTTTTGGTCTATCGGCTGGGAACTTACATCCCAATGCCAGGTATCGAGCCGGATGCTTTCGCTGCCGCGTTTAACCAGGCAGCGCAAGGTGTTGTTGGTTTGTTCAACATGTTCACCGGCGGCGCTGTTGAGCGCATGGCGGTGTTTGCCCTGGGCATTATGCCCTACATCACCGCCTCGATTATCATTCAGCTGATGACGACGGTTTCTCCCAAGCTGGAGGCGCTGAAGAAAGAAGGCGAGGCCGGTCGCAAGGTTATCAACCAGTACACGCGTTACGGCACTGTGTTTCTGGCGGCTATTCAGGCCTATGGCATTTCAGTCGGTCTGGAGTCATCAGGCACCATTGTGACCGATCCGGGCTGGTTCTTCCGTCTGACCACCGTTATTACGCTGGTCGGCGGCACCATGTTCCTGATGTGGTTGGGTGAGCAGATCACGGCGCGCGGCGTCGGCAACGGTATTTCGTTGATTATCTTCGCCGGCATTGTCGCGGAGCTTCCACGTGCTTTGGCGCAGACCCTTGAGCTTGGCCGTCAGGGCGCCATCGGTACTGGCATCATCCTAACCATCATCATTTTGGCAATTGTCGTTATCGCATTCATCGTGTTCGTCGAACGCGCGCAGCGTCGCCTGCTGATCCAGTATCCTAAGCGTCAGGTTGGCAACAGGATGACGCAGGGCGAAAGTTCGCATCTGCCGCTGAAACTGAACACAGCCGGTGTTATTCCGCCGATTTTTGCGTCTTCGTTGCTGCTCTTGCCGGCCACCCTGGCAGGCTTTTCCGATGGCACCGAGGCGACCGGTTGGATCACCACGCTGACGGCTCTGCTTGGCCATGGCCAGCCGGCTTACATGCTGCTCTACGCGGCTGGGATCATCTTTTTTGCGTTCTTCTACACGGCGATCGTCTTTAACCCAGCCGATACAGCTGACAATTTGCGTAAGCATGGCGGGTTCATTCCTGGCATTCGTCCAGGAGAGCGCACGGCAAACTACATCGACTTTGTGTTGACACGCATCACAGTGGCCGGTGCTGCCTATTTGACCGTCGTCTGTCTCATACCCGAATTTCTCATATCCTATTCAGGCGTTCCCTTTTATTTCGGAGGTACATCGCTTCTCATTGTGGTCTCTGTGACCATGGATACCGTTCAACAGGTGCAAGGGCATTTGCTGGCGCACCAGTATGAGGGGCTTGTGAAGAAGTCGAAACTCCGGGGGAAACGTAGATGAGATTAATCCTTCTTGGACCGCCAGGCGCGGGGAAGGGAACGCAGGCTGCAAGGCTTGTTGAGACATATGGCATCGTGCAGCTGTCGACAGGTGACATGTTGCGGGCGGCTGTTGCCGCCGGTACCGAAACCGGGCTGAAGGCCAAAGCGGTGATGGAAGCTGGCGATCTGGTGTCCGATGAGATCGTCAACCAGATTGTCTCCGATCGAGTTTCTGAGCCAGATTGTGCACGTGGGTTCATCCTGGATGGCTATCCACGTACGCTGGCGCAGGCCGATGCGGTGGAAGACATGATGAAGCGCAAGGGGCGGCGTCTGGACGCTGTTCTGGAGCTTGTTGTCGATGACCGCGCTCTGGTCGGACGGATCGTCAAACGCGCTCAAGAGGCTGCTGCTGCGGGGCAACCTGTGCGCAAAGATGATACACCCGAGGTGTTCGATGAACGTCTGCGGGCTTATTATAAGAGCACCGCGCCGCTGACAGGCTATTACTATGCCAAAGGCAATTTGAAGACCGTTGATGGCATGGCATCCATTGATGATGTTACCGCCGAGATAAACGCGGTTTTGAAGAGCCTATAGCCTGACAAACTGGCTTTTGAGCTTAGAGATTGGAGGCGCTTCATTGGTAGCGCCTCTTTCGATCATGAAAGCTCTGCGTAGCTGTTGACAAATCGTCAATGAGGCAATAGGCGCATGGTTCTTCCCGACAAAAAGTCTGGCGGCGCCTGTTGTGGCGAGCTGGTTGTCATATGAAGAAACCGCAAGAGCCGGCCTCCACCGGACGCGGTTCAACCTATTTGTGGGAACCCTTTCTTTGAGGGATCATTTTGGGCGTCTGCCAATCGTGGCGCGCCCGTTTAGATGGAGAGAGTGATATGGCCCGCATTGCAGGCGTCAACATTCCGACGAACAAACGCGCGATCATCGCGCTTCAGTACATTCATGGCATTGGTGCTGCGAAAGCAGCCGAGATCATCAAGAAAGCCGATATTGATCCCGCGAAACGGGTGAACGAGTTGGCCGACTCCGATGTGATCAAAGTGCGCGAAATCATCGACCAAGATTACATGGTTGAGGGTGATCTGCGCCGCCAGACAAGCATGAATATCAAACGCTTGATGGATTTGGGCTGCTACCGCGGCCTGCGCCATCGTCGTGGCTTGCCAGTGCGCGGTCAGCGCACGCACACCAACGCCCGCACCCGCAAGGGGCCGGCTAAGGCGATTGCTGGCAAGAAGAAATAACGGAGCAGGCGTGGGTCTTCCCGCGCTTTCTCTTCGGTGGAGCCAACTGGGCTTTCACGGGTGCTATGTTGGCCCCGGGCAACGGTTGGCGGTGAGATCGACAAAGGACCAAAATGGCTAAAGAAGCTGGACGTGTTCGCCGCCGCGAACGCAAGAATATCACGTCGGGCGTGGCGCATGTGCGCTCGTCCTTCAACAACACCATGATCACCATCACGGATGTGCAGGGCAATACGATCTCTTGGTCGTCTTGCGGCACGATGGGTTTCAAAGGCTCGCGTAAATCGACACCTTATGCGGCACAAGTTGCCGCTGAAGATGCTGCGAAAAAGGCGTCGGAGCATGGTGTGAAGACGCTGGAAGTTGAAGTCTCTGGTCCAGGTTCGGGCCGTGAGTCAGCTTTGCGTGCGCTCCAAGCTGCTGGGTTCACAATCACATCCATTCGCGATGTCACACCGATCCCACACAATGGTTGTCGTCCGCCGAAACGGCGCCGGGTGTAAGGGGCAAAAGCCTCGACATCATCATCGGCTTGGTACTTTGGGTGGCGGCACCTACTTACTGAGCTTTCCCTTCAGGCGCATGGCTGGCCGCCCAATCCAGCCATTGGATGCGCAAGACCCAAAGGGGTGCACCCATGATTCATAAGAACTGGCAAAACCTGATTAAACCGAGCAAACTTGAAGTGAAGACCAGCGAAGACGGTCGGATTGCTCAAGTTGTCGCTGAACCGCTTGAGCGTGGCTATGGCCTTACGCTCGGTAACGCGCTGCGCCGTATCCTGCTGTCGTCCATTCAGGGCGCATCGGTTACCGGCATGCAGATTGACGGTGTGCTTCACGAATTTTCGTCCATTCCGGGCGTGCGTGAAGACGTCACCGACATTGTGCTCAACGTTAAAGAAATCGCGCTGCGCATGGAAGGCGAAGGCCCCAAGCGCATGATCGTTCGTAAGCAAGGCCCAGGCATTGTGACCGCTGGCGATATCCAGACGGTTGGTGATGTTGAAATCCTCAACCCAGAGCATGTTCTCTGCACGCTGGATGAGGACTCTGAAGTCCGCATCGAGTTCACGGTGAACACAGGCAAGGGCTATGTGGAAGCTGAGCGCAACCGTCCAGACGACGCACCGATTGGCCTTGTGCCAGTGGATGCGCTTTTCTCGCCGGTCAAGCGTGTGGCCTACAAGGTGGAAAACACCCGTGAGGGCCAGATCCTCGACTATGATAAGCTGACCCTCGATATCGAGACCAACGGCGCTGTCACAGCCGAAGATGCGATCGCTTATGCCGCGCGCATCCTTCAGGATCAGCTTCAGATCTTCGTGAATTTCGAAGAGCCTGAAAAAGAGCAGGTTGAAGAAGAGCTGCCAGATTTCCCATTCTCGCCTGAGCTTCTCAAGAAGGTCGACGAGTTGGAGTTGTCGGTGCGTTCGGCGAACTGCCTGAAGAACGACAACATCGTTTACATTGGCGATCTGATCCAGAAGACGGAAGCGGAGATGTTGCGCACGCCGAACTTCGGTCGCAAATCGCTGAACGAAATCAAGGAAGTGCTTGCCTCGATGGGTCTGCATTTGGGCATGGATGTGCCCAACTGGCCGCCTGAAAACATCGACGAGCTTTCCAAACGTTATGAAGAGCACCAGGTTTAAACCTGGTAGATAAGGGAGACGAGCCATGCGTCACGCCAAACAAGGCCGCAAGCTCAACCGTACATCAAGCCACCGCAAAGCGATGTTTGCCAATATGGCAGCCTCGTTGATCACCCATGAGCAGATCAAGACAACTTTGCCGAAAGCCAAAGAGCTCAAGCCAATTGTTGATAAGCTTGTGACCCTCGCCAAGCGTGGCGACCTGCATGCTCGCCGTCAGGCGCTTTCGCAGGTTCGCGACGAAGCTGCCGTGCGCAAGCTATTTGGTGTTCTGGGCGAGCGCTATACCGACCGTCCGGGTGGTTATACCCGTGTTCTGAAAGCCGGTTTCCGTTTCGGCGACAATGCTCCGGTTGCTATCATCGAACTCGTGGACCGTGACGTTGAAGCAAAGGGTGCTGAAGATCGCGCCCGCGCTGAAGCTGAAGAAGCCGAAGAGACGGTGGCAGCCTAGTCGTCACGTCTTGTCGAACAGAATTAAAAAAGGGCGGTCTTGGAGCCGCCCTTCTTTTTGCCTAGATTTATGGTCGAGGGCACGGCGAGTCGCGGTTTCTTGGGAGATAGGTATGGGTGCGATCCTCACACGAATTTTGGTGGTGTTTGCCCTCTGGATTGGCTTAGCAATGCCAGCGCAAGCCCAGAACGACCTACCTGAACGGTTGTTTGATCTGTTCATCAACAATGCACCGGGCTTGCTGGAAGAGCTGAATGATGATCAGGCCGATCCGCCCGCGCAGCTGACACGTGAAGCACCGCAGAGTTTGGCGCAGGTGCAGCTCTCGTTTGCACCGGTGGTCCAATTGGCCGCCCCGGCGGTGGTGAACGTCTATGCCACGCGCATGGAGCAGGTGCGCGATCCCTTCGCCAACATGGATCCCTTTTTCCGTCGGTTCTTTGGCGACCAAATGCGGCCGCGTCCACGTGAACGCATGCAGTCATCTCTTGGTTCTGGGGTTATCGTCGATGCCAGCGGCCTAATAGTCACGAACAATCATGTGATCGAGCAGGCGAGCGATGTGCGCATTTCGCTGTCTGATCGTCGCGAGTTCGCCGCCGATATTCTAATCCGCGATGAACGCACCGATTTGGCTGTGCTGCAGGTGCGCGATCTGGACGAGCCATTGCCAGCCTTGTCGATTGGTGCCTCGGACGATCTGGATGTCGGTGATGTGGTGCTTGCTATCGGCAATCCGTTTGGCGTCGGTCAGACAGTGACACAGGGCATCGTGTCGGCACTTGCCCGCACACGGGTTGGTGTGACTGATTTTCAGTTCTTCATCCAGACCGATGCCGCGATCAATCCAGGTAATTCTGGTGGTGCTTTGGTGGATCTTTCAGGCCGCTTGGTGGGGATCAATACGGCGATATTCTCGCGCTCGGGTGGATCGAACGGCATAGGCTTTGCGATCCCCACCGAGATGGTCAATGTTGTGTTGGGCGAAGCCGCAAGCGGCGCCTCTTTTGTTGCGCGACCCTATCTTGGCGCTGAAGTTCAGGCAGTGACGCCTGCCATCGCACAAAGCCTTGGTATGCGCCGCCCACGTGGTGTTTTGGTGGCTGACGTGGTTCGTGGCGGTCCGGCGGATCAGGCTGGTTTGCGCCGTGGTGATGTGGTGGTTTCGATCGATGGCGCGCAGATCGAAGACCCTGATGCGTTTGCCTATCGCTACGCGACCAAGGGCATTGGCGGTACGACCAGTGTTCGAGTGATCCGTGATGGCCGACGTCGTGACCTGACGATTTTTCTGGTTGGCCCGCCAGAGACTGTGCCGCGGGACTTGCGCTTGATTGAGGGCCGCTCGCCTTTTTCCGGTGTAGAGGTCTTAAACCTTTCGCCCGCCGTGGCGCAGGAGTTTGGATTGGATCAAACAGAAGGCGTGATGATCGTATCAGTGCAACCTGGGTCGGTAGCAGGTCAAGTCGGCTTTCGTGAAGGCGATTTGATCATGCAGGTCAATGACCGCCGTGTTGGCAATACGTTTGACCTTGAGCAGATCGCAACCGCGCGCAATCGCGCTTGGCAGATCGTTTTCGAGCGCGATGGGCGCATCCGCTCAGCAACATTGCGGTTCTGATGGCGGATCTGTTTGGTGCTTCTGAAGAGGCGCCTCCAGCGCGCGTTCCATTGCCCGAGCGTCTGCGACCTGCCCAACTGAGGGACGTCGTCGGGCAAGAAGCGCTACTAGGCGTTGATGGAAAGCTGACGCGCTTGCTTGCGAGCGTGGAACAAGGCGGAGCTCTACCGTCTCTTATCCTTTGGGGGCCTCCTGGCACGGGCAAGACCACGCTTGCCCGGTTGATCGCCTCGTATGTGGGCGAGGATACCCACTTTGTGCAACTGTCTGCGCTAACCAGCGGCGTGAAAGACTTGAAGGCAGCTTTTGAAGGCGCGCGGATGGCGCGTGGCCAGGGCCAAGCCACGGTACTTTTCGTCGATGAGATCCACCGCTTTAATAAGGCTCAGCTGGATAGCTTTCTGCCTGTCATGGAAGATGGCACGATCACCCTTATTGGTGCGACCACCGAGAACCCGTCCTTTGAACTTAATCCAGCGCTGCTCTCGCGCTGCGACGTGTTGATCCTTCAATCCCTCGAGCCTGATGATTTGGTGGTTTTGGTGGGGCGCGCACTTGATGCTCTTGGCAAAGCTGATTTGGTGGATGAGGGCGCTCGCCGTGTGATCGCCGACCGCGCCGATGGGGATGGTCGTCGCTCTATTGCGCTGACCGAACTGGTGATTGCAGGACAGGGCAATGATCGAGGTCTCTACACTGCCAGCGCGATTGCGGAGCGTTTGGGCATGGCGTTGGCACGCTATGATAAGGATCGCGACGGCCATTATGATCTGATTTCAGCGCTGCACAAATCTGTGCGCGGCTCAGACCCGGACGCCGCTTTGTATTGGTTTGCGCGCATGCTGGAAGGCGGCGAGGATCCGCTGTTTCTCGCCCGCAGGATCATTCGCATGGCAAGCGAAGATATAGGTATGGCTGACCCAACCGCGCTGCAAACTGCTATGGCTGCACGTGAGGCCTATCATGTGCTTGGAAGTCCGGAAGGTGAGTTGGCCATCGCCCAGGCTGTTGTGCACGTGGCAACCGCTCCAAAATCCAATGCTGTTTACACCGCCTACAAAGCGGCGCGAAAACTCGCCAAAGAAGGTGGATCGCTGGCCCCGCCGTCTGAAATTCTCAATGCTCCTACCAAGCTGATGAAGGATATCGGGCGGGGGGATGGTTATATCTATGATCATGACACGCCAGACGCATTTTCGGGCCAGGACTATTTCCCCGAGGCCTTGGGCCGTCACACGCTCTATGATCCGCCGGAGCGTGGGTTCGAGCGTGAACTTGTCAAGCGGCTGCGATACTGGCAGGGCTTACGCGAGTTGAAGCAGGATGGGGAATAACGGCGTTGGCGTTAAGCGCAGCAGCCTTGGTGTTTGTCGGTGGGGGCTTGGGGGCGGTCGCCCGCTATGGCCTGGTGCGCGCGTCTGAAAACGCGCTCGGCACGGCGTTTCCTTACGGTGTCCTGGCTGCAAACATTGCTGGCTCATTTGTGATGGGCGTTCTTGCTGGTTGGCTGGTGGCTCGCGGTGGTGGCTTCGGACCGTTCCTTGATATGGCTGGACATGATGCTGCTAAAGCGGCGCTGGCTACGGGGTTGCTCGGAGGCTTCACCACGTTTTCGGCGTTTTCGTTGGACGCCGTGCGGCTTTGGGAGATGGGATCGCATGGCGCTGCGATTGCTTATGTCGGCTTGAGCGTCTTTCTGGCGCTGGCGGCGTTGGTTGTCGGGTTGATGCTGGCGCGAGTGGTCCTCACATGAGTGGCGTACAAACCCGCGAAGTGGCCAGAGATGAAGATGGTATGCGCCTTGATCGCTGGTTTAAGGAGCACTACCCGGGCTTGGCCTTTGGTGCGCTGAACAAGCTACTGCGCAAAGGGTCGATCCGTGTTGATGGCGGACGGGCGAAATCCAACGCCCGGCTGGAATCTGGACAAATGATCCGCGTGCCCCCGATGGAAGCCGAAGCGCAGATGTCGGCGCCAGCGCGACCGGATGATGAGACGGTTCAGGCGCTCAAAGACATGACACTGTTTGAGGATGATATGGTGCTTGTCCTCAACAAGCCGTTTGGTTTGGCCGTACAGGGTGGGCCAGGTTTGTCCAAGCATGTTGATGGTATGTTGGAAGCGCTGCGCGACAAGCAAGGTCGCAAGCCCCGTCTTGTTCATCGGCTCGATAAAGACACCTCGGGAGTTCTTATCGTTGCCAAGACCAAAGGGGCAGCCTCCTCACTCGCGGCGGCGTTTCGCGCACGCACGACCAAGAAGGTCTATTGGGCCTTGGTGCGCGGCGTTCCAAAACCCAAGCAGGGCCGCATTTCAAGCTATCTTGCCAAGGGCGATGAAGACGCCGCGCCGGACCTAAAGGAGCGCATGCGCGTCGCCAAGCATGGAGATCGCGGTGCGGATCATGCATTGACACTCTACAATGTCATTGAGACCGCGGGCAGGGGTCTTACTTGGGTGACATTGCGCCCTATAACTGGACGAACCCACCAGCTTCGTGCCCATGCCAACCATATTGGCCACCCGATCATTGGCGACCCGAAATATTTCGATGTTGAAAACTGGGAACTTCCGGGCGGCATTCAAAATAGGCTGCATCTGCATGCCCGGCGCTTGTTGATCCCGCATCCCAAAGGCGGCCAGATCGATGTCACGGCACCGCTGCCACAACATATGCAGCAAAGCTGGAATCTGCTCGGTTTCTCCACCCAGGGTATGGGTGACGGCGATGATGACGAGTGGGAGGCCCAAGCCGCCAAGCAGCCAGTGAGAGGTGCGAGCCGTTGATCAACGAGCTTATTCTTTGGGCCGCCTTGGGCGTTTTGATTGCCTTGATGGTACTGGCCGTTTGGGCTGGTCGTCGTGGCCTGCATGCGCTGGGTGTGGTTGGCCCCGGTGGCAAGTCTGCCGCACAAGACAAGCAGATGGCTGAGCTGATCATTGAACTGCGGCGCTTGAACGGTAACTTGGAGCGCCTGGTTGATGCGCCGGATAAAAGCATGTCGGATGGTCCGCCTGATGAACGATAAAGCCTCACCTTTCGACGCAATTTTTACCGAAACTGGCCTTGATCCCAATGAAGCAGCTAAGCGCTCCATGCGTCCGGATTTGCCCAAGCGCTTCTGGAAAGAGGTAACGCTGGACGAGCGAGATGGCGCTTTTCACGTTTTGCTCGATGGTCGGTCTGCGAAGTCTCCTGGTCGAAACCCGCTGGCGTCGCAGCACCGCCCGGTGGCCGAACGCATGGTCAGGGAATGGGATACTGTCGGCGAGCGGCTCGACCCGGCTTTGTTACCTTTGACCAAGCTTGTAAATGTGGCGCTTGATGGCGGCCTGGAGCACCGTGAGGCGTTGCTGGATGAGGTGCGTTCCTATGCGGGGACTGACCTGCTTTGTTACCGTGCTGAGCGTCCGCAAGGGTTGGTAGACCGGCAAAACACCGTCTGGGACCCTTATCTCGACCGTTTGAAGACCCATCACAACATTGCTATGCGCCAGGCCGCTGGCGTGATCCATGTGGCGCAACATGAGCCTATGCTCGATGCGATCCGCGCGCTTGCCGATAGTAGGGCAAACGATGCTGAATCTGTTGCCGCGCTGACCCTAGCAACGAGTTTGACCGGATCGGCCATTTTGGCTCTCGCGCTTACTGAGCCCGGTATGGATGATGGGCGGGCAAAGACAATCTGGCACGCCGCCCATGTCGATGAAGATTGGAACCGCGCGCAATGGGGCGACGACGACGAGGCCACGGCTTTACGTGCCGCGCGTTGGCGCGATTTTGAAGCTGCAGCGTTTGTTCTTTCCGTGACGCGCCAGTAGATCAGCTTTGTGCGTTGCGCCCTTCGGATGGCTGGACATGGTGCGGTGCACTGGTAATCGATATGGCAACGAAGTCAGCTGGAGGCATGGGCAATCCCCATGAACACGATGCCATGAGTGTGCTTGATGAGTTGGAAGCGCGGCGCGAGCAAGCCCGCCAAGGCGGCGGCGCGCGGCGCATCGAGAGCCAGCACAAAAAGGGCAAGCTAACAGCCCGCGAGCGCCTTTCTGTGTTGCTCGATGAAGGTTCCTTCGAAGAGTACGACATGTTTGTTCGGCACCGTTGCGTCGATTTTGGCATGGCGGAGACGAAGTATTCTGGTGATGGCGTGGTCACCGGCTGGGGCACGATCAATGGTCGCGTTGTTTACGTGTT
Source organism: Hyphomicrobiales bacterium (assembly GCA_040219355.1). Lineage (GTDB taxonomy): Bacteria > Pseudomonadota > Alphaproteobacteria > Rhizobiales > MH13 > MH13. The sequence continues at coordinate 542,940 of JAVJSN010000014.1, read as the reverse complement.
CGCCAAAGATTTTACAGTGCTTGGCGGCTCGTTGTCTGAAGCGCACTCGGAAAAAATCGTCAAAATCCAAGACATGGCGCTGCGCAACCGTGCGCCGATCATCGGGCTGTTTGACGCCGGTGGCGCCCGTATTCAGGAAGGTGTTGCCGCGCTCGCCGGCTATGGTGATGTGTTCCATCGCAATGTGCGTGCGTCAGGCGTCATCCCTCAGATATCCGTGATCATGGGGCCATGCGCAGGCGGCGATGTCTATTCGCCTGCCATGACGGATTTCATTTTTATGGTGCGCGACACCAGCTACATGTTCGTCACCGGCCCTGATGTGGTCAAAACCGTCACCAATGAGACGGTGACGGCAGAAGAACTGGGTGGTGCCAGCGTGCACGCTACCAAGTCTTCGATTGCCGATGGTGCATTCGACAACGATATGGATGCGCTGTTTGAAGTGCGGCGCCTGGTGAATTTTTTGCCTGCCAGCAACACCGCGGAGTTGCCCGAAATCCCGTGCTACGACGATGTGCAGGCGCAGGACGATAGCCTTGATACGTTGGTGCCTGCCAATCCCAACCAGCCCTATGATATGAAAGAGCTGGTGCTGAAGACTTTAGACGATGGCGACTTTTATGAGCTTCAGCAAAAGTTCGCTGGCAACATCATCACCGGCTTTGGTCGCATCGAAGGCGCACCGGTAGGTGTTGTTGCCAATCAACCGATGGTGCTGGCAGGTGTTCTGGATAGCGATGCCAGCCGCAAGGCTGCGCGGTTCGTACGCTTCTGCGACTGCTTCAACATCCCCATCGTGACGTTTGTTGATGTTCCAGGGTTCTTGCCAGGCACGGCGCAGGAATATGGTGGGCTCATCAAACATGGTGCCAAGCTGCTTTATGCGTTTGCTGAAGCGACCGTGCCAAAAATAACGGTAATTACCCGCAAGGCTTACGGCGGGGCCTATGTGGTGATGTCATCCAAACATATTGGAGGTGACCTGACCTATGCCTGGCCATCGGCTGAGATTGCTGTGATGGGCTCAAAAGGGGCGGCGGAAATTCTTTATCGCCAGGAACTGGACCAGCCGGAAAAACTGGCGGCGCGCATTGCAGATTATGAAGAGCGGTTCGCCAACCCGTTCGTGGCAGCTGAGCGAGGGTTCATTGATGATGTCATTTTGCCCCATTCCACACGGCGGCGCGTGGCGCGTGGATTAAAGCTTCTGAAATCCAAGGCTGTGGATATTCCTTGGAAAAAGCACGATAATATTCCACTTTAAAAAAGTCAAATAAGCCATTGATATAAATATATAAGTGCGATCAGTATGGGTTGGTGTACTAGATAGATCGCTAGGCTGTGCCGACCCATCCATGTGAGTGGATCGCGTGCGGGCTTCTGCGGCGATGGCGGTCTCGACTGCAGCCAAGGCAGGAACACTTGCTTGCCTATGGCAAAGCCTAACAGTCCGGCAGCAAGCCAAGGAAACATAGGCACCCAATCTGCCGTCACAGGCACCTCTGTCCCGAGACCTAGCCAGATCGTTGCTGGGTGGTTTAGCGCGGACAAGGCAATGTTAGCTTTAGCGATAACCACGAGAGCTGCCAACGCCGCTGCCACGAAGGCGTGTTGTGGAGCAATGAGCGCCACCACCACGCTGGCAAGCGCGATATGATGCAAGATACCGAAATAGATCGGCGCTTGGGGAAGGACAACGAAACTGGCCGCTGAGACCAATGCCGCAGCCGCTGCCACGATAGCCGTGCGCTTCCAAAAGGATTGCCGTTGGATAAGTTGTACATCAGACGCAGCGGAAGAGAGCGCCAATGACACACCGCTAATTGTGAGAAACGAGCCCGCAATGATCTGCGCTGCCAGTCGCATCGTTTGATCGCGTTCCAACGTCCAGGTGAGAAGGCCGAACTGAAAGCCATCCCACAGCGCATGGTAAATGATCATTGCAACCAGCGCGAGGCCGCGCGCCTGGTCGAGCAGTGCCAAGCGCATCAAGGGTGCTTGCGATGCCAAGTTTTTCCTCACCTTTCGGTCAAGTTGCCCGGCGTTGTGCAACGCCGTAATGAGGTGCATCTGCCTAGCTCGGAGCTGCATCGTGTTCAATGCCATCCTGATCGCCAATCGCGGCGAAATTGCCTGTCGCGTCATCAAGAGTGCCAAAGCGCTGGGGATTAAGACCGTTGCGGTTTACTCTGACGCTGATGCCAGCGCCCTGCATGTGAAGATGGCCGATGATGCGGTGCATATCGGTCCTCCGCCGGCAGCGCAGTCTTATCTGTTGTCTGATGTGATCATCGAGGCCTGCAAAAAATCTGGTGCTGATGCTGTTCACCCCGGCTATGGCTTCTTGTCTGAACGCGCGAGCTTCGCCAAGGATTTGGCCGCTGCTGGTATCACGTTTATTGGGCCCAATCCCAGCGCCATCGACGCAATGGGCGATAAGATTACATCGAAGAAAGTTGCTGCAGACGCAGGGGTTTCCACGGTTCCTGGCTATCTGGGCATACTTGAAACTCCGGACGATGCGATCCGCATTGCCAATGAGATCGGCTATCCGGTCATGATCAAAGCTTCAGCCGGTGGTGGTGGTAAGGGCATGCGCATCGCTTATTCGGCAGATGAAGTGCATGAAGGTTTTGAGCGCTCACGCTCCGAAGCGGCCTCGTCATTTGGTGATGATCGTCTGTTTGTTGAAAAGTTCATTGAGAACCCGCGCCACATCGAGATCCAGGTGCTTGGCGACAAACATGGCAACTGCGTCTATCTCGGCGAACGCGAATGCTCGATACAGCGGCGCAATCAAAAGGTGATTGAAGAGGCGCCATCTCCGCTGCTTGATCAGGAAACGCGCAAACGCATGGGGGAGCAGGCGGTCGCGCTGGCCAAGGCCGTTGATTATGACTCCGCTGGGACCGTGGAGTTCGTGGTTGGCCAGGATAAGAGCTTCTACTTCCTAGAAATGAACACCCGCCTACAGGTGGAGCATCCGGTGACCGAACTTGTCACCGGTGTTGATTTGGTTGAGCAGATGATCCGCTCCGCAGCAGGCGAACAGCTGGCCATCACACAAGACGATGTGACGTTGACCGGCTGGTCGGTGGAGTCACGGGTCTATGCCGAAGATCCCGTGCGTGGCTTTTTGCCATCCATCGGTCGTTTAACGCGCTACGTGCCGCCAGAGGAAACCTCTGACCCTGAACAAACCGTACGCGTCGACACCGGCGTGGTCGAGGGCTCTGAGATTTCGATGTTCTACGATCCGATGATTGCCAAGCTCGTCACCTACGCGCCGGACCGCGCGTCTGCGATCGCCGCAATGGAGGAGGCGTTGGATCAGTTCCAGATTGATGGCATTCAGCACAATATGGGGTTCCTATCTGCGCTGATGACCCACCCGCGTTGGAAGTCAGGTGAGTTGACCACCAACTTTATTGCCGAGGAGTTTCCCGATGGCTTTGTGCCGGTTGAGCCAAACCGCGACGAGGCATTGGTCTTTGCAAGCGCGGCGCTGGCCATGGAAGTGGTGGAGCGCAAGCGCCTGGATCATCTCACAGGTCGGTTACGACCTCATGTCGGCGGCATGCGCGATAGCTGGTCGGTGTTTTTGAACGGCACGCGCTACGATGCTAATAGGCTTGCTGGGACCACTTTGCCGCCTGTCGATTTGAAGGCCACACTTGATGGGCAGGAGGTGACGATTGCCTCGCACTGGACGCCAAATGACAGCTTGTGGCTCGGAACCGTGAACGGCGCGTCTGTTGCTGTGCGCTTGAAGCGTAATGGCCATAGTCGCCAACTGGAGCGTCGTGGCGCGCAAGTGCATGCACAAGTGATGCCGCGTGCTAACGCTGATCTTGCCGAACTGATGCCGGAAAAGGTCGCGCCAGACACGTCAAAATATCTGCTTTGTCCGATGCCTGGTTTGGTTGTCTCCATGCATGTGAGCGAAGGCGACACTGTGCAAGTGGGACAGCAACTCGCTATCGTTGAGGCGATGAAGATGGAAAACATCTTGCGTGCCGAGCGCGAAGCAAAGGTGAAAAGTATCAAAGTTGAAGCGGGTGCAAGCCTGGCGGTCGACCAAGTGATGATCGAGTTCGAGTAGAGCCTATGAGGCGCTCGCGCCTCGCTCTACCATCATGCTGAGAACCTCGTCAGCATCGCGCTTCCACCAGTTCTCGGCAGAGAAAATTTCGACCTCATTGAGGCCTGAAAACCCGACCGCCTCGATCTGCTCGCGAATGCCTTTGATATCGATGATGCCATCACCCATCATTCCGCGATCGAGCAGTAGATCGTTGGTTGGTACCAGCCAATCACAAATGTGAAATGCGAGCATCTGATCTTTGCCCGCGCGTTTGATTTGCGCCGGCAGGTTCGGGTCCCACCAAACGTGGTAGACGTCGCAGGCCACACCCATGGCGCCTGTTCTTTGCGGGTCGAGTTGGTCGCAAATGTCCAGAGCCTGCGCCATTGTGTTCACGCAGGCACGGTCAGCAGCATACATCGGGTGCAACGGCTCGATAGCGATCGGCATGTTGACAGTCCGGGCGTAGTCTAATGTCTTGGCGAGACCTTCTGTTACGATAGATCTTGCGCCTGCAATATCCTTGGAGCCTTTGGGCAGTCCACCAACCACCATCACCAAACAGACCGCACCAATAGCGACGGCTTCATCAACGGCACGCTTGTTATCGTCAAGCACGGCCTCGCTGAGAGCGCCATCAGCAGTAAACATGCCACCGCGGCAAAGCCCTGAGACGGAAAGGCCGGCATCTTTGATCATGCGCGCGCCCTCGTTGACGCCTGCCTCGTGGAGCTTGTCACGCCAAGGCGCAATGCCGCCGATGCCATGACGCACGCAACCGTCCACGCATTGACGCAAATTCCACTGCACCCGTACTGTGGCGGTGTTCAGCGAAAGTTCAGCAGCGCTTGGCATGGATCAGATCTCCACACCGCGGGCAGCAAAAACCGGTCGTGCACGTGCTGCAGCCTGGTCGGGATCGGTGAAGAGGTGAGCATCATTGGCCAGGCGGATGATATCGGCCAAATGCAGCGTTGAGCGGGTGGATTCCTGACCGCCAATCATTGTGAAGTGGTCTTGGTGGCCATTCAGGTAAGCCATGAACACCACACCAGTTTTGTAAAATCGGGTTGGTGCTTTGAAGATGTGGCGCGAGAGCGGAACAGTTGGTTCAAAGGCAGCGCGATAAGCAGCACTATCGCCTTTGCCCAGCGCGCCAAGTGCTTGTGACGCTGCACCTGCAATGGGGTCAAAGATGCCCAGCAGTGCGTGAGAAAACCCTTCGTCATCGCCTGCAATTAGGTTTGGATAGTTGAAATCATCGCCGGTGTACATTTTTACGTCCTGCGGCAGACGGCGGCGCATGGCGATTTCTTTCTCAGCTGAGAGGAGCGAGATCTTTATGCCATCGATTTTTGCCGCGTTGGACGTAATCACGTCCAAGCAGCTGTCCATCGCCTGCATGTGATTCTGCGATCCCCAATAACCTTCCAAAGCCGGGTCAAACATTTCTCCAAGCCAGTGCAGGATCGCAGGCTGTGACAGGTTACCCAGTACGCGGGTGTAAACGCGGGCGTAGTCGTCCCGTGATTGGGCCGCTTTGGCCAGTGCGCGTGATGCCATTAAGATCACGCGCGCGCCGGTGGCTTCCACTGCCTCGCACTGCATTTCATAGGCAGCGATGACATCGTCAATTGTCACGTCAGGCCCAGGCGCCAGGTGGTCGGTGCCGGCGCCGCACGCAATCAGATGGTTACCTGCTTTTGCTGCTGAAACCGAACGCTGAACAAGCTCCAAAGATTTCACCCAATCCAGACCCATGCCGCGCTGAGCTGTGTCCATCGCTTCAGCCACACCGAAGCCCAGCGACCAAAGATGCTCCCTGAAAGCCAGCGTGCGATCCCAATCGATAGCTGCATCTAACCAGGGATCGTTGTCGGCCAGTGGGTCGGCGACGACATGGGCGGCAGCATAGGCAATGCGATTCCAGCCTTGTGGTGACCGCACAGGCTTTGTCCCGGCTATTAGCTGAATCGGTTTAAGGCTCCGCGATGCGGTGGGGAGATTGATCGTTGTCACTAGCTACACCTCAAGCGCTGGAACATCGAGCCAGCGACGCTCCTTCCAGCTTTGCACGCCAAGCTCGGCCAGCTGCACACCCTTGGCGCCTTCCAGCAGCGAGTAGCTCCAGGGCGCGTCTTCAGCGATGTGGCGCAGAAACTCTTCCCACTGCACTTTGAACCCATTGTCGAAAACTGCGTTGTCGGGCACCTCCTCCCAGTCGTCGAAAAAGTCCATTGTTTGTGGTTGGTCCGGGTTCCAAACAGGCTTTGGTGTGTTCACGCGCTGCTGACTAACGCAGGAATGGAGGCCTGCAACCGCTGAGCCGTGTGTGCCATCAACTTGGAACGTCACCAGATCATCGCGGCGCACGCGCACGCACCAGCTTGAATTGATCTGCGCGATGATACCGCCTTCTAGTTCAAACGTTGCATAGGCTGCATCATCAGCATCGGCCTGATAAGGCTCATTATTTTCATCCCAGCGTTCAGGGATGTGTGTTGCACCTAAACACGAGACGGCTTTAACGGGCGCTACGACATTGTCGAGCACATATCGCCAATGGCACAGCATGTCTGAGATGATGCCACCACCATCGGCAGAACGATAGTTCCATGAGGGACGCTGAGCGGGCATCCAATCGCCTTCGAACACCCAATAACCGAACTCACCGCGCACTGAGAGAATGCGGCCAAAGAAGCCGGAATCGCGCAGGCGTTTGAGCTTTTTGAGACCAGGAAGATCGAGCTTATCGTGAACAATACCGTTCTTCACACCCTTGGCTTTGGCATAGGCAGCAATATCCAGTGCTTCTGCCAAGCTCTCCGACACTGGCTTTTCGCAATAGATGTTTTTTCCTGCATCGATAGCCTTTCTCAGCAACTGCGGGCGGAGCTTGGTGGAGGCCGCATCGAAAAATAGCGTGTCATCTGGGTTGGATAAAGCCGCGTCCAGATCGGTTGTCCAGCGCGGCACGTTATGGGCCTTTGCAATGGCTTCAACCTTGTCGGCGTTGCGGCCAACAAGAATAGGGTCTGGTACCAAATAGGACCCATCAGCTAGCGCCACGCCACCTTGATCTCGGATCGCAAGCACAGAGCGGATGAGATGCTGATTCATCCCCATTCTGCCTGTGATGCCATGCATGATGATGCCGATACGCTGCGTTCTCATTGAAGGTTCCTTCGGTGTGCAATTCGGAGGGAGACGTGTTGCTAAGCTTTTGTTTCAGGACGCAAAAAACGGATAACCATCTCGCCGATGTCGGCACTGCGTTTGGTGAGCCACGCCTCATCGATTGGTGCGTTAAAGACCGCTCGCAGCGTGTGCATGTTCGAGATCGGAAAATAGCAAAGTGATGCGATCGAGATGTAGAGATCGGTTGGCGCGATGCCGGTGCGAAACACACCCATCGCGATGCCACGATCCAGCAAGCTGCGCAGTTCTTCCATCAGAGGTGATTGGATGTCGGCAACGTCTTTGATTTGCCGAATGGTTTCGCCACCGCGTAGATTTTCGGTATTCAGCATGGAGATGAACCAAGGCTTGTGCTGAAAATGGCGTAGTGTGAAGTCAACCAGATCGCGGATCGCCGTTTCTGGGTCTTTGTGATCGAGGTCCAGATCGCGTTCGCCTTGGCGAATTTGCACATAGGCCTCGCGCAACGCCGCTGTGTAGAGCGCCTCTTTGTCGCCAAAATAGCTGTAAATTAATGGCTTGGAGACCCCAGCGCGCTCGGCGATCATATCGATGCGGGCCCCGGCATGACCGTAGGTTGAGAACTCAATGAGCGAGGCATCCAAAATGGCACGCTTGGAGCGTGCTGCATCGCGTTTTGGGCTTGGTTTGGTCTGCTCTCGAGGAGAGCGGGTCGCCGTTTGGCGTGGGGCGGCCGCCGTTATTGGTCGTTCACTGACAGGCAAGTCTCTAGCCATCGGTCGACCTTTCTGCTTCTCGCTTCAAAAGTCGGTCCAAGGTGCGGCTGATCGCGTTGCGCACCGCAGGCACACCCAAAGCGATGCTGGCGACAATGACGGCGACGAACACTGCTGAGATAGGGCGGGTGAAGAAGGGCGTTAAATCGCCATCGCTCAAGGTGAGGCCGCGGCGTAAGCTTTTGTCCAATAACGCGCCCAGGATAATTCCAAGCACCAAAGGTGCCATTGGATAGTTCATCTGCCGCAACACGAAGCCCAGCAGGCCGAAGACGACCATGACCCAGATTTCAAAGGTTCGTTGGGTGAGCGCGTAAGGACCAATCACGCATAGCGTGAAGACGAGCGGCATCAAGATTTCGCGCGGCACTTTCAGCACCAGAATGAAAACACGTGTCAGAAACAAGCCAAAAACCGCGATCGCGATGGTGGCGAAGATCAGCATGACGGCCACTGAATAAATGAACTCCGGCTGCTCGATCATGATCATTGGGCCAGGGCGCACGCCATGGATGAAAAGGGCAGCAATGAGGACGGCGGCGGGGGCAGACCCAGGTACCGCAAGCGTCAGTGCCGGGATCAAGGCACCTGGCACAACAGCGCTGTTACCGGTTTCTGCGGCGGTGAGGCCTTCGTAGGAGCCTTTGCCGAACTGCGCGCGTTCCTTGCTCGTACGGCGGGCGGCGGCGTAGGACGCCCAAGCGCCGATGTCCTCGCCAACGCCGGGGATTATGCCGACAAGCGTGCCGATAACGCCTGAGCGCGCGATGGTGAATTTGTAGCGCCAAAGATCGACGAGCTTGGGCAGAATGCGATCGCGCTCGCCGGTGGTGTTCACGACGTTGGCTTTGGCGCGCCACATAACGGTGAGCACTTCGGCAAAACCGAATGCTCCAACCATCGCTGGGATTAGCCCGATGCCACCGTTCAGCTCCGGCATATCGAAGTTAAAACGAATATGGGCGTGGATGCCCTCTGAGCCAATCATGGCCACCATCAAGCCGATAAGCCCGGCTATGTAGCCTTTGAGTGGGCTGATACCGCCTGTGAGCTGACCAGAGATGACGATGCCAAATACGGCCAGCCAGAAAAACTCAAATGATCCAAAGTTCAGCGCTGCTTCGGCCAAAGGCGGGGCCAGCAGGACCAAGAGCAAGATACCTACCATCGTACCCAAGGCCGACCCCGCTGTCGCCAAGGCCATGGCGTATCCTGCGCGCCCTGACTGCGCTAGAGGGTAGCCGTCTAGCGCCGTCGCGGCGCTCGCTGGCGTGCCGGGGATATTCAGTAAGATCGCGCTGCGCGAGCCACCATAAATGGCGCCGACATACATGCAGATGAGCACGGTGATCGCCGCATCGCGATCCAGCGTGTAGGTGAGGGTAGTCAGCAGCGCGACGCCCATGGTGGCGGTCAGGCCGGGCAGACTGCCAACAAAAATGCCAAGCAGCGTTGCCCACATCACGTGGAACAGCATCTCGCCTGTCGCCATCTGCTGGAAGGCTTGGCTGAGGGCTAGCAGACCATCCATCTAAGGTAACCGCACCAAGAAGCCATATTGAAACAGGCTTGCAATGGCGTAGGCACCGATGATGCCGAAGCAAATGCCAAACGCGATGCGCTTCAGATGATCAGTGGGGTTGCTCGCATTTTGCCAGGTGAAATGGGTGTAAAACACAGCGATGTAGATTGCTGTGGCTTGCGCGAAGGGCAGAGATCCGACCAATGCCAGCGCGTAAACAACGCTATAACTGGCAGCGAAGAACAGATCGCGGTTGGACGTTGCGCGCGGCGCAGTTGGTTCCGCATCTTTACCGGTTTGAGTGGCCGTGGATGAGCCTGTTGCATCAGCCAGTTGTGCTTTGCTGGCCATATGGGTGGAGCGGGCGGAAAGAAATAGCAGCGCTGCACACAGCATCATCGCGAGGCCTAAGATCATCGGAACCAGGCCAGGAATGGAGGCCGGGTGAATTTGCCGAATTTCAAGCCGGTCCATGGTGTAGCCGCCGACAAGCATGGCGAGGCCCACCGCAAAAAGGACGATGCTTGTCCAACGGTCTGCGGTCGCACTGTCTAAAGTCATAGTGGTCTGGTTCTTCGGCGTTGAAGCGTTTGACGTCGGGGGGAAACGCAGGAATGGGTGTCTTCCAACGCCCCATTGTATCGGATTGGTTGGCCGCCCCACCTCAAAGTGGTGCGGCCAACATCGCGCTTGTTGCTTATTCAGCTGGGCAGTCGATACCAATCTCGGATGGATCGACTACAGCTTCACCACGCGTCACGCGGGCACAGGCTTCTGCAATCACCACCGGCATCGCGGCGTTCATTGCATCTTCGCCATAGCTTGGCGCAAACACTGCCCCACGATCTGATGCATAAGCCTGAAGCTCAGAAGAGTTCATGATCACATCGCGCCACACTGCATTAACAGTCTCATACACTTCGGCGGGTGCGCCAGTTGGAATAAACACACCAAAATAGTCGGCGGCAATTGGCATGTCCGGCAGATAGTCGGTGATGGGTGGGATAGGATCGATACCCTCAACCACCAACGGTTGGTCGGAGAGAACCGCCAAGCCGCGAAGGCGACCAGCCCGGATCATCTCGGTTTGTTCCACCGCAAGCTGCGTGGTTGCGATTACTTCACCTGACGCAGCCGCAATAACGGCAGGGTTGCCGCCATCATAAGTGACCATGCGCGCGTTAAGCTCTTCGCCGGCCGCTTCCTGAATGGCGGCCAAGGCCATGCCACCTGAGGAGTTCACACCAGCCGTTCCGACTGTCACACCATCCATCTTCATAGCGTCCAGCAGTTCGCCAAAGTTTTGGTATGGCGAATCCACGTTCACGGAAACCACAGGCACGTTGGCCACGTGCAGATAGATGACATAGTCTTCAATCGAGGTGTCCTCGATAAGGCCTGTCACCGCATAGGTAGCATTGTTGGCGATGGCATTTGCGGTCCATGTGTAACCGTCACGTGGTGCTGCAAGTGCCGCGGCGGTACCAATGGAACCCGATGCGCCGGGTTGATTGACCACGACGATCTCAGTGCCGAGCGCTTCTTCTAGAAGTGGGGCAACCACACGGGTCACTTGATCGGTAGAACCGCCAGCCGACCACGGTACAATGATGTTGATGGGGCGATCAGGCTGCCACTCTGCCATAGCGCTGGTGGCAAGACCTGCTGTTGCAACAGCTGCAAGCGACGCGAATGCGAATTTAGAGAGCTTCATATGTCTCTTTCCTCCCGTTGTTACTGACTAGTAAGTAATAAGCAATTTCAAGCTATGTCAATCACGAATTGGCGTTTGTACGGGAGAAATTAATCGCGTAAAAACAATGCCCTAAGTGGTATTCTTAAAAAGTGACAAGGGCATTTGGGGCTTTTCGCAGATGCAGCATGTCCTGTTGCGATGCATGAAAATGGGCTCGATGAGTCCAAGTGAGGCACCAGGGTTTCCCAGGGTGGCGCCATAAAAAAGCCCGGCACAACGCACCGGGCTCCAGGTCATACTAATGACGAGCGAGGATTAGTAACGCCGAAAAAGCGCCACCAACTTCCCTTGGATTTTAACACGATCTGGTCCGAAAATCCGTGTCTCATACGTTGGGTTGGCTGCCTCCAGCGCCACCGATCCACCGCGCTTACGAAGCCGTTTTAGCGTTGCTTCTTCATCATCAACCAGGGCCACAATGATTTCGCCATTGTCAGCACTGTCAGAACGTTTGATGAGCACGGTGTCACCATCAAAGATGCCCGCTTCGATCATTGAGTCGCCGCGAACTTCCAGCGCAAAATGTTCACCGCCAGCGATCAACTCAGCGGGCACAGACACCGAGTGACTTTCCTGCTGGATGGCGGAAATTGGCGTACCAGCAGCAATCCGACCCATCACAGGAACCGTGACAATGTCGCCGATAGCGGCGATGTCGTGGGAGGGTCTTGCTGGTTTTGGCTTGCCGCCTGAACCTTCGATGACACTGGGCACGAACCCACCTTCGCGGCCACCAAGACGTGGATTGTGCGAATCGGGCAGCCGAACAACTTCCATGGCGCGTGCACGATTTGGCAGGCGGCGGATGAAGCCGCGTTCTTCCAAAGCAGTGATAAGTCTATGGATGCCGGATTTTGACTTCAAATCCAAGGCGTCCTTCATTTCATCAAAGGAGGGTGGCACGCCGGATTCGCGCAGTCGTTCGTGGATGAACATTAACAGTTCATGCTGCTTGGGTGTCAGCACGGCATTTCCCCCGCTTTAAATGGCTGGAGCCAGTCGCAAAGCGCAATCCGACTCATTGGAACACAAGATGAACAATTTGTACCTGTTCTTGGTGTGTTCTACAAGGGTATGACGCTATTTTGGCAAAGGAAGCGTTGCGCAGCGGGTTCCTTCGCTTGCCGCATTGGCGTGCGCAGGTCGGTAAATCAGAGCATCTGCATTGCCTAGCAAGCGCAGGAGCGAGGAGTCTTGGCTGGACACTGGCACCAAGTTGCCATTCGCATCGTAGATTGCGCGCATGAAGTGCGCACGTGGGCCGTTGGCAGGTAAGTTGTCGCCAAGGGTTGCCTCGTCCAAGGCCAGCAAAGGTGTTGGGTTGCGCCCGGCCAACTGATCAATGAGCGGGCGCAGAAAGATGATGGCGCTGACCATAGAGGAAACTGGGTTGCCCGGCAGACCCAGGACGGTTTTACGACCTTTGCGCCCAAACAGCGTTGGTTTGCCAGGGCGTAGGGCCACCTTTGGGATGTCTAGGGCATACTCTTGAGCCTCAAGGGCAGGGCGGATGAGATCATAGTCTCCGACCGATGCCCCGCCGATGGTGACCAGAATATCAGCCTCGCTTTTGGCAATATAGGCTTCCAGCTCGCTTTGATCATCGCGGATCAGCGTCAGGTCGTGGAGCTTGGCACCGTAACGCTGCGCCAAGGTTGCCAGGCCGAAGCCGTTGGACGCGATAATTGCATCGTCGGGCGCATTGTTGCCCGGCCAAGTCAGTTCATTACCATTCATCATAACTGCGATGCTGGGTTTAGGATGAACAAACAGTTCGGGATGATTGCCAGAGGCGGCAAGCGCTAGATGCTGAGGAGTGAGTTGGGTGCCTTTTGCAATCAAAATGTCGCCCAGCCGAAAATCTCCACCCTCGGGCCGGATATTCGCTCCGTTGCCCGGATTTTGCGAAACGGTGATGATACCGCCTTCGCGTTTCGCCTCTTCTTGAATCAGTACATGGCGTGCGCCGCTGGGTATCGGTGCGCCGGTGAAGATGCGCACAGCCTCGCCCGCACTAACTGTGCCAGAAAACATCGCACCGGCGGGCACCTCGCCGATGACGTTAAGGCGTTCACCTGCTGAGGGAGAGTTGGTGAGCGCATAGCCATCCATTGCCGAAACAGCAAAGGGTGGCTTGGTACGGGTGGCGATGCAGTCTTCCGCTAGAACGCACCCGTCAGCGTCAAGGAGGGGTAAGGCACATGGTGCGAGAGGTTCTACCGACCCAACAATCCGCTCCAGCGCTGTTTCCAGTGGAATCATCTCAGACATTAGCCCTCTAAGCTCCAGTCGCCTGATGCGCCACCGGCTTTTGACGTCACCTTGATGTCGGTGATTACCATGTGCCGATCGATGGCTTTGGCCATGTCGTAGAGTGTGAGAAGCGCCACGCTGCAGGCGGTCAATGCCTCCATTTCAACGCCAGTTTTGCCGCTGGTGCGTACTGATGTTGAAACAGTCAGTCCGCTACCATCTTCCTGCTCCAAGATCTCCACCTGAACATCGTTGAGCGAAAGCGGATGGCAGAGCGGGATAAGGTCGTGCGTTCGCTTGGCGGCCATGACGCCGGCGATGCGGGCGGTGGCCAACACATCCCCCTTTTTCAAGCGATTGTCGCGAATGGCCATGAGAGTTTCGGCGTGCATCGTAATCGAGCCGGATGCCGTGGCAGTGCGTGTGGTGACGGGCTTATCGCTCACATCGACCATGGAGGCTTTTCCGGCCTGGTCAGTGTGGGTCAGGCGATCTTTCATGCCGCTAAAAGTTCGCGCGTAGCAGCTTCCACATCCGGCTTTCGCATTAGGCTTTCGCCAATCAAGAAGGTGGTGATTTTGGATGCTGCCATGCGATCTAGGTCCGCACGGGTGAAGAGCCCTGACTCGCCAACCAATAGCCGGTCACTCGGCACATTCTTGGCCAGCTCTTCGCTGGTTTCCAGCTTGGTATCGAAGGTGCGTAGATTGCGATTGTTGATGCCGAGCAGCGGAGTATCCAAGCGCAAGGCGCGTTCCAACTCATCCGCATCATGCACTTCGATAAGCGCATCCATGCCATAACTTTTGGATGATGCCAGAAGATCGGCGGCCAGCGCATCATCAATTGCCGCCATAATGATCAAGATACAGTCTGCGCCCCAGGCGCGTGCTTCGGCGACTTGATAGGTGTCGTAGAGAAAGTCTTTGCGCAGAACGGGCAAGGAAACCGCTTCGCGTGCGGCGATCATGAAATCAGGATGCCCTTGAAAGGAGGGCGCATCGGTTAGCACTGACAAACACGCCGCGCCACCGGCTTCATAGGCTTGCGCGTGGGCGGGCGGATCGAACGCCTCACGGATCAGCCCTTTGCTAGGGGACGCTTTTTTGATCTCGGCAATCAGGCCATATACGCCTGCGGCTTGTTTGGCGCGTAGCGCGGACAGAAATCCACGCGCGGCACTTTGGGTTTTTATCACGTCTTCCAGCTGCGAAAGAGAAACGGCCTGTTTGGCAACAGCGATTTCTTCGCGCTTGTAAGCTTCGATTTTGTCCAAGATATCTACCATGGCTCAAACAGTCTCGTTGGACGCTGCGACGAGCCTGTCCAGTGTTGCCATCGCTTTGCCAGATGACAGAGCATCGCGGGCCTTGATGATGCCTTTGTCCAGTGTCGTTGCTGCACCAGCCACACACAAGGCCGCAGCCGCATTCATCAATACGATGTCGGTATAAGCGCCTTGTTCCCCCGCCAAGACGTCGCGCAGCGCCCGAGCGTTGTGCGCAGCATTGCCACCGACCAGTTCGCGCTCATCAACAAGATCAATGCCATGGTCGCGCGGGTCGATGGCCGCAAGGCTGACATCGCCTTCTTCTAGCTTGGCCAGATGGGTGATGCCTGTCGTGGTGATTTCATCCATCCCATCAATGCCATAGACCACCCAAGCTGTTTCAGATCCCAGCGCTTTCAAGGTCTCGGCGATGGGCACGAGCCAGCGCTCATCATAAACGCCTATCAACTGGCGCTTTGCGCCAGCCGGATTGGAGAGCGGACCGATGAGGTTGAAGATCGTGCGCTGGCCAAGCTCAGCGCGGGTCGGCCCAACATGCTTCATCGCAGTGTGGTGCATCGGAGCGAACATGAAGCCGATGCCCACTTTTTCGATACAGGCGGCAATATGGTCTGGCCCGATATCAATGTTGACACCAAGTTCTTTAAGGACGTCTGCCGCGCCTGATTGAGAGGACACTGCGCGGTTGCCGTGTTTGGCGACTGGGACGCCGCAGGCTGCTACGGTCAGCGCCGTTGCGGTGGAAACATTATAGCTGCCCTTGCCGTCACCGCCGGTGCCAACAATGTCCATCGCTTCAGCGGCCAATGGCTCCGACAGTTTCACAGGCGTCATCTTTGAGCGCATAACTGAGACGGCACCAACCAGCTCATCAATGGATTCGCCGCGGACTTTCAGCGCAATCAGAAACGCCGCAATTTGCGCGCTACTCAGATCGCCAGACATGATGTGGGCAAAGGTCTTTTCAGCTTCATCGCGGGTAAGGCTGCCGCCAGAGCAGACTTTGGTCAGAAGCGGTTTGATTGCGTCAGACATCACTGGCCCTGTTGGTCGTTGAAACGCGTGGCGATGGCCACGAAATTGGCGAGAATACGCTCGCCGTGCTGTGAAGCAATGCTTTCAGGATGAAACTGTACGCCGTGCACAGGATCTGAGCGATGTGACAGTCCCATGATCTCGCCGTCATCAGTACGCGCTGTGATTACCATTTCGGTGGGAAGCGATGTGGCTTCAATGGCCAAAGAGTGGTAGCGCGTAGCCTCGAAGGGACCGTTGATCCCGGAAAAGATCGGCGCCTCAATAGCGGGGGTCACGGTCGACACTTTACCATGCATGAGCTTGGCAGCGCCAACAACCTTGCCTCCATAAGCTTGACCCATTGATTGCATGCCAAGACACACACCAAAAATTGGAGTGGAAGCCCCCAAATGACTGATGAGCCCAAGGCAAATACCGGCATCATCGGGCGTGCAGGGCCCTGGGGAGAGTACGATTCCCGCGATCTTACCGGAGGCGCGCTGCTCTGCGACGTCCTCAACACTTATGGCGTCGTTGCGCACCACATCCATGGTAACGCCTGTGGCGCCTAAACAGTGTACCAAATTATAAGTGAAGCTGTCGTAGTTATCGATGACGAGATAGCGGTCGTCCATATTATTGCCCTCGCTGCGATGTGGCGGCGAATCGAACCGCTTCTTCAGCAGCGCGGAAGAGCGCGCGGGCTTTGTTTTCGCACTCAGCCTGTTCTGAGTCGGGATCACTGTCGGCGACAATGCCAGCTCCGGCCTGCACATACATCACGCCATCTTTGACGATGGCCGTGCGCAGGACAATGCAGGTGTCGAGTGATCCGTTGGCATCAAAATAGCCAACACATCCGGCATAGATGCCGCGCTTGTCCTTTTCCAACTCGTCTATTATCTCCATGGCCCGTACTTTGGGGGCCCCGGAGACTGTGCCGGCCGGAAAACCCGCGCCCAGAGCGTCAAGAGCATCGAAACGCTTCGTATCAAGATCTCCAACGACATTGGAGACGATGTGCATGACGTGGGAATAACGCTCAATGAAGTACTGATCGGTCACCTTTACGGTGCCAAGTTTCGAAACGCGCCCAACATCGTTGCGGCCCAGATCAAGCAGCATCAAATGCTCGGCGCGCTCCTTGGGATCGGCTAGAAGCTCATCGGCCAGTGCTTGATCTTCAGCGGGTGTTTCGCCGCGTTTTCGGGTGCCTGCAATCGGGCGAATGGTTACCTCTCCATCACGCACACGCACCAGAATTTCTGGGCTGGAACCCACAATCGTAAAGCCATCAAAGGACAGATAGTAAAGGAAAGGCGCCGGGTTGGTGCGGCGCAGGGCGCGGTACAGTGCAAAGTCCGGCAGCGGGAAGGGTGCCTCAAAGCGTTGCGACAGGACAACCTGAAAAATATCGCCTGCAGTGATGTACTCTTTGGCACGCGCCACCATCGCCTTGTACTCATCTGGCGAGGTGTTCGACATCATGGTCGGCATCGGCACGTCGATGGGTGCAGCGCTTTGCTCAAGCGGGGTTTCCAGTCTGTCAACTGCACCGGTGAGGCGATCCAGAGCGCGGGCATAGGCTTGGTCTGCGGTTTGCCCCGGTGTTGGCCGAACAGGTGTGACAACAGTGATTTCATCGCGCACGGCGTCAAAGACGACGATGATGGTGGGCCGCATCAGCAGTATGTCCGGCGTGCCGAGCTTGTCAGGATTTTGCTCTGGCAGCTTTTCGATCAGTCGAACTGTGTCATAGCCCAAATACCCGAAAACACCGGCTGCCATGGGGGGCAGGTCATCGGGCAGGTCGATACGGCTTTCCTCAATCAGTGTGCGCAGCGCACCGAGGGCAGGGGCTTCGAGTTCGTCAAAAGGCGAGATGATACCATCAACGGTAACATTTGCTTGTGCGGCGCGATCTCCATCGGCACGGAACAGCAAATCCGGCGCAAGACCGATCATCGAATAACGTCCGCGTACCGCACCGCCTTCGACCGATTCCAAAAGGAACGCGTTTTTCGATGTGCCTGACAGCTTGAGCATTGCCGAAACCGGCGTTTCAAGATCAGCAACCAGACGCGTGTAGACAGCTTGCGCTGTGCCTGAATCGTAGAGCCCAGCAAAGGCGTCAGAGGAAGGGAAGACCTGCATGCGTTTTCTATCCAGCTGCGGCCTACATGCCGCTATGGCTTCCACCACCGGTCAATTCTGCCACCAGAGCTTGGTTTACTCGAACGCCCAGTGAGTTTTGCAGCGCCTGCACATATTGGGTGAGCACGGTGTCTTCCAGCGTCGGGGCAAGCTCTTCGGCCAGCTGCTGCACGTCGGTGGCACTTTCAAAGAAGGCAGGACGCGTGACGTCTTCAACTACGAACACCAGACGCGTCAGCGTTTCGCCTTCCTCGTTTGGAGGTCCTTCGACATCACCAAAATGGCCTTCGCCACCTTCAAAAGCCGCAACGGTTGCCGGTCCGCCCATTTCATCGGGGGCTTCGCCACGTGTAAAAGGGGCGGTGGTCGTGATGGCAAGGTCTAACGCAATAGACAGTGTTTCCAGCGAACGACCACGTTGTAATTCTTCAACCATTTCGCCTGCGCGTGCGCGGAGCACTTCGTCCAGTTGTTCTGCTTCCCAGTCAGTTTGAACCCGGTCTCGCGCCTCTTCAAAGGTTAGCTCGCGGGCTTCTTCTACACCTGTGACCTCAAACCAAACAAACCCGCCATCGGCTGTGTCCAGGGCATCGTTTTCCAGCCCAACATCGCTTTCAAAGGTTTCGGCAATCAGAGAATCTGTCTCGGGCAATTCAGCGGGCTCGCCGTCACGGCCAAAACCATTGGCATCCAAGGCATCAACAGAGATGAGATCAAGATCGAAACGCGGCGCGATCTGATCCAGCGGGTCACCACCCGCGCGAGCATCTTCGATGGCATCGAACAGCGAAAAGATTTCATCGCGTGCCACAGAGTTAGCCAGCTCCTGTCGCAGGCGACCTTCAACCTCAGCAAGCGGCGTTACGCTGTCGACGATCAGCTCGTTCACTACCATGATGACACTGCCAAAGCGTCCATCAATCACGCCAGTGGGTCCAGCGGCATCGAGCGCGAAGGCGGCGTCGCCAGCGGCTTGATCGAGAACGGCAGAGCGTTGCACAGCGCCAAGCTCGGTGACGGTAAAATCAAGACCATCGTCAGCCTGCAAATCTGCCACCGTTTCACCGGCGTCCAAACGTGATTGTGCCGTGCTCGCCTGCGCCGGATCTTGGAAAAGAAGTTGGGTGATGTCGCGCTCACCTGCACTGGTCAGTTCCTCCAACTCGGCTTCATAAGCAGCCTGAACATCGTCTGCGCTAACTGCGTCAGGGTCAGCGAGGCTTGCTTCAGAGAGCGTCATGTAAACGATGCTGCGATACTCAGGCGCGCGATAATCACCTGAGCGCTCGTTGAAGAAAGCTCGCAAATCCTCCTCGGTTGCAGCCGGGAGTTCGCCGAGTGCAGCTTCATTGATGGTTAGGAACGAAACAGTGCGAAGCTCATTGGCATAGGTGTTGGCGACTTCAAGCATCGCACTGGCAGGCTCCATCCCACCGACAAGGCCTTGCGCCAGCTGCTGACGCGCGGCGAACGAGCGTGTGTCAGCAACAAAGTCATCCTCAGTTATGCCATACGAGCGCAACACCTGTTGGAAGAACTGGCGGTTGAACCCGCCTGTCTGCAGGAAAATTGGGTCATTGGCGATGCGTTCTGCCAGACGGTCATCTGACACACCGATGTTGAGACGGTCGGCTTCTGAATCCAGTGCTGCCTCTGAGGCGAGTTGGCCAAGAAGTTGGCGATCCAGCCCGAAGAGTCTGGCCTGCTCTAGTGTTAGATTGGTGCCGAGCTGTTGGCTCAGTCGATTGAGTTGGCGCTGCAGTGCGATCTGAAAGGTTTCGGCACTGATCTCGGAGTCACCAACGGCCAGCACTGTGCGCTGGCCAATGTTTCCAATGAAACCGCCAAAGCCGAGGCCGGCTACGACGGCAATGGACACAATTATGAGGAAGACTTTGGCAACGGTGGTGCTCGCGCCCCGTCGTAGAGCTGTCAGCATTGGTTTTAAGCTTTTGTTTTTGTTAGAAAATTACGCAAATCGCGTGGTTTGTCGCGACTATAGTCAGCCGTTTGGAGAGGTGCAAGCGGAACTGGAATGGCTTTTACGGCTTTGATTGATTGCGACAAACCTGCTAGCAGGCCGCCACCTCCATCAATCATCTGGAACGGTTATGCCAACTGACGGTATTCGCCCGCTCGTCGCGGGCAATTGGAAAATGAATGGTCTGCGTCGCAGCGTTGATACGATTGAAGCGCTTAAGGGGCGGGCACAAGAGGGGGTCCTGGAACGGATCGATATGCTGGTTTGTCCGCCGGCCACTCTGGTCGCTTTGGCGGTGAAGACGATGGATACCGTGCCAATCCATATTGGCGGACAAACCTGCCACCCGGCAGAAAGCGGAGCACACACTGGCGACATTGCACCGGAGATGCTGCTTGATGTCGGCGCAAGCTATGTTTTGACCGGTCATTCAGAACGGCGGACCGATCATCAGGAAAGTGATGCGGATGTGCATGCACAGACGCTTGGGGCTTGGCGCGCCGGTCTTTGTGCGGTCGTTTGTGTTGGTGAAACCAAAGATGAACGTGAAGCGGGCAATGAGATTTCAGTCGTTGCTGGGCAAATTGCCGGATCAGTCCCAGATGATGCAACCGCTGAAAACACAGTTGTTGCCTATGAGCCGGTCTGGGCGATCGGCACCGGACTGACACCGACGGTAGACAATATCGCCGCCATGCATGATGCGATCCGTGCCGAACTCGCTGGTAGATTCGGCGATGAAGGTGGCAAGATGCGTATTCTTTATGGTGGATCGGTGAAACCCGGCAATGCGTCCGAAGTTTTGGCGCCAAATAATGTCGATGGGGCGCTGGTGGGTGGTGCGAGCCTGAGCGCAACAGATTTCATGGGCATCGCCGAAGCGGTGGCAAGCCTGGTGAAGGCCGATAGCTAACCCAAGTCATCGAGCCTAAGGGTCTTTGCACCGTGTCGCTTCTTGGTGTATGGGAGCGCCAACTTTGCGCATTGAACATGATTTGCGGTGCGCACCCTTGATCCAAGCACGGCTGGACATCACTTGAGCTGCTTAGCTGTCAGCAGCATCTGGCTTTGTGCCAGAAAAACGGAATTGGTATGGAAACCTTAGAAACTGTCCTAATTGTTGTTCATCTGTTGGTGGTTGTCGCGCTCGTCGCGGTCGTGCTTCTGCAGCGTTCTGAAGGTGGCGCCTTGGGCATCGGCGGCGGCGGTGGAGGCAACTTCATGTCGAGCCGTGGCCAGGCGAACGTTTTGTCACGCGCCACAGCCTTCTTGGCCCTCGGGTTTTTTATCACGTCAATTTCTCTAACGGTTTTGGCACAGACCGGAGCAGGTCCATCCTCGATTCTTGATAGCATCCCGGATGCCCAGCCCTCAGAAGATGGCTCGACTCTGCTAGAGCAAATCGGTGGGGAAGTGCCTGCTGCCGATGGTGAGCCTGCAGAACCTCAGATACCGACCACACAGTAAGCCAACTACAGTTCAAACTGATAAAGCCGCGCGTGACCAAGTCACGCGCGGCTTTTTTGTTTCGCCCATCGTCGTTCACCAGCGAAAGAGGGGTTTTGAACCTGGCGGATGCGATTTGCTCAAAGAGCGTCTATTGCTCAAGCACACTATGGTTTGACTGCCGAGGTTTGGGCGGGCGTGATCGGTCCTGTCACGCATTCAGTCGTAGGGCCAAGCGCACGTTTTCGCCTTGCCGTGCTCCATCGGGCGAACAGCTCGATCAAAGGGACAAATCCAACCCATTCGGGCCGGTCGAGAACATCTGCGTCCGTTTCATTCTGATGCGTGTTTACAGGGCTTTTTAAGATTCGGGCTGCGGGAATAGCAAACTCAAACATGGGATCGCATCCTTTCGAGGGGAATTGGTGGGTTAGGTGCAATCTAATTGCTGCTTGGTCCGCGATGTAGAGGATGGATTGAAAGGGGGTTTTCAAAGATGAAAGATGCTTTGGACTGGGATGATCTGTGGTTGTTCTACAAAGTTGCCAGTTTAGGCAGCTTGGCAGCAGCGGCTGCCCACACTGGCATAAGTTCGCCAACCATTGGGCGGCGGATGCATGATCTAGAGAGAGTGTTGCAGCGCGAACTCTTCATCCGTCGCCAGACTGGTTATGTCTTAGCACCCGATGGGAAGGCGCTTTTTGATCGTGTTTTGGCAATGCGCGATGGTGCCAAAAGTGTGGAAGATTGGCGATCAGAGGCCGTTCCTCTGCCTGGTGTTGATATCTCACTTGATCATTGGATGGCACATTTCGTGACCGCGCATTTGCCTTCGGTGTGGATGCCTCAAGATCCGGTCCAATTGTGTATCGAGGCCAATGCTGGCCTTGCAGACATTTGGCACCGCCGTGTGTCCATTACGGTGACAGATAATCGTCCGCAGAGCGGCAACATCGCTGTGCGTGGGGCTCCAGCTGTTGCATATGCGGTCTACTGCGCACGCGGCTTCGACGAGGAAAACCTACAAAACTGGGTGTCCATCGGCCGCGGCGAGCTCGACGCGCCGTGGGCAAATTGGGCGTCAAGCAAGCCAGGCATATGGATCACGTCCTGGACCTACAGCCCCCATATTTTGTTCGAGTTGGTGCGGTCTGGAGCGGGCCGAGCTGTTTTGCCATGCTACATCGGCGACGCAGACCCTACGCTGAAGCGCGTGGGAGGCGTGATCGAAGAGCTTCGTCACGATGTTTGGATTGTGATGCACGATGATGATCGCAAACGCCCTGAGGTGCGGTTGTTCGTTGATCGCCTCGTCGATCTCTTGAACCGCAACACTGCTCTTTTCACTGGTGAAATGGCTGCTGACCAGCAGCCTTTGAAATTGCAACAACCAGAATAGTTCCTGGGGACAAGCCGTTTGCATGGCTGTCATGCGTTGGCGAGCTTGGATCAGTGCTTGTTAGCGCTAGGCGGTTCAATTACTAGGTGAGTCCCATGGCGCGATATATTTTCATCACCGGCGGCGTGGTTTCCTCTCTTGGCAAAGGCATTGCAGCAGCAGCGTTGGGCGCGCTTTTGCAGGCCAGAGGCTATAAGGTCCGCATCCGCAAACTCGACCCGTATCTCAACGTTGATCCCGGCACCATGTCGCCGACTCAGCATGGCGAAGTGTTCGTCACCGATGATGGGGCGGAGACCGATCTGGATCTTGGTCACTATGAGCGGTTCACGGGCCGTTCGGCCAACAAGGCCGACAACATCACGACCGGCAAGATCTATCAGGACATTATCGCTAAGGAGCGGCGCGGCGCCTATCTGGGCGCGACTGTGCAGGTGATCCCGCATGTGACCGATACGATCAAAGACTTCGTGCTGGAAGGCAACGAAGACTATGATTTTGTGATCTGCGAGATCGGCGGGACGGTCGGCGATATCGAAGGCTTGCCGTTTTTTGAAGCGATCCGGCAGCTTGGCAACCAGTTGCCGCGTGGCGATGCAATCTACATGCATCTTACGCTGATGCCGTATATTCCAAGCGCCGGTGAGCTGAAAACCAAGCCGACGCAGCACTCGGTCAAAGAGCTGCGGTCGATTGGTATCCAGCCCGATATTTTGATGGTGCGTTGCGACCGGCCAATTCCGCCCGGAGAGCGCAGGAAACTTTCATTGTTTTGCAATGTGCGCGAGGAAAGCGTCATCCCTGCGCTCGACGTGCCGCATATTTATGACGTTCCTCTGGCCTATCATGAGGAAGGGTTAGACGACGAAGTGTTGGCTGCCTTTGGCATCACCGGCGCACCGGCGCCTGATCTTACTCGCTGGCAGGAGATTTCCCGTCGCGTGAAGAACACTGATGGGCAGGTAAAGATTGCGGTCGTTGGAAAGTACACTGATCTAAAAGACGCCTACAAATCGCTGATCGAGGCGCTCACCCATGGCGGTATCGCCAACAAGGTGAAGGTAGACATCGAATGGCTGGAAGCAGAAATTTTCGAAAGCGAAGATCCCAGTCCTTACCTGGAAGGTGTGCACGGCATTCTCGTTCCGGGCGGATTCGGAAAGCGCGGGGCCGAAGGCAAGATTGCGGCTGCTAGCTTTGCTCGTACTCGTAAGGTTCCTTATTTTGGGATCTGCTACGGTATGCAGATGGCCGTCCTTGATGCGGCCCGTAACCTGGCCGGCGTGACGGATGCGCGATCCAGTGAATTTGAGAACTCTAAAGGCCCGATTGTTGTTGGCTTGATGACAGAATGGCTTAAGGGCAACGCGCTGGAAAAACGTGCCGCCGAAGGCGATTTGGGAGGCACGATGCGCTTGGGTGCCTACGAAGCCCAGCTAGGCGGCGATACCAAGATCGCTGAGATTTATGGCAACACGACAATCTTCGAGCGGCATCGCCATCGCTATGAGGTGAACATTGATTATCGGCAGATGTTGGAAGACTCCGGTCTGGTCATGTCTGGCCTATCGCCAGATGGCGTTCTGCCTGAGACAATTGAGTATGCTGACCATCCTTGGTTCATCGGCGTTCAATATCACCCGGAACTGAAATCGCGTCCGTTTGACCCTCATCCGCTGTTTGCCTCGTTCATCGAAGCGGCTATTGAACAGAGCAGGCTCGTTTAACGCCTCATCTTTGATGAAAGCCGGACGCTTATGACCCCGAAAAATGCCCTTGATCACGTCGTTGTTGGCGTGCCTGACTTGGTGTCGGCCCGCGGCCGGTTGGAAGCACTTGGTTTCCAGGTCCAGCCGGATGCACATCATCCGTTTGGCACCGGCAATTGCAATGTGTTTTTTGAAAACGGTACCTACTTTGAGCCACTTGCTGTCACAGATAGGGATGCAGAACTGTTAGCGCTGAAGTCGAGTAATCCGTTTGTGAAGCGCTTCCACGCCTACCGATTTCGTCACGGTTATGGGCCAGTCAAGGCCGCCTTTACCACTGACAGCGCTCAACGTATGCAAGCGATTTTTGAAGCTGAGGGCATCAGCGCGGGCGACATCCTGTCGTTTACCCGTAATCAGACGATGCCAGATGGCAGTGAAACGATGATTGGCGTGCATTTGGCCGTTTCTGCATCAGAACGCGCGCCAGATGTGACCTTGTTTTGTTGCGAACATTTGTCCCGTGAAATTCTGTGGCAATCTGAACGGCTGAGTCACCCGAATGGGGCCAAGGGCATTACCCGTCTCGTTTTGGTAGAAACCAACCCTTCCGACTTCCAGTACCTCTTTCAAGCCGTCACCGGCGACCGTGATTTGCGCACCACATCGTTCGGAATGGAGATGGATTTGCCCAATGCTTTGGTGAGCGTTGTTTCTCCAACCGCCTACACCGCGATGACGGGCGAGACGCTTTCTTCACGTGGTCGCGGACCAAGAATTGAAGCCGTTGAAATGCAGTTCGCCAATCTGGATGCCTTGCGTGCGCATTTGAGCGCATCAGGCATTGCGTTTGACGACCGCAAGCATGATCTGGTGATCCATCGTGATGAAGACTTTGCGATCACCATTGTTGCGCGGGAGGCCTAGCGATGCGGCCCAAGTACAACGTTTTTGTCGGTGATGTGGAGTTCTCAAACGCTTCCTGGTTCTCGCTGATTGCTGGCCCTTGCCAAATGGAGAGCCGAGACCATGCCTTCGACATGGCAGGCGCGCTGAAGGAGATTTGCGTCAAGCTTGACATTGGGCTGATCTATAAAACCAGCTTCGACAAAGCGAACCGAACCAGCCTTTCCGGCAAGCGCGGCCTTGGTCTTGACAAGGGCTTGCAGGTCTTCGCCGATTTGAAGGCCGATCTTGGCCTGCCGGTCCTAACGGATGTGCACCTGCCCGACCAATGCGCACCGGTTGCCGAGGTCGTGGACGTTCTGCAGATCCCAGCGTTCCTTTGCCGGCAGACGGATCTGCTGGTGGCTGCCGCCGAAACTGGCGCGGTGATCAACATCAAGAAAGGCCAGTTTCTTGCACCTTGGGACATGAAGAACGTGCTCGACAAGGTGACGGGCTCCGGCAACCCGAATGTACTGCTGACCGAGCGCGGATCATCGTTCGGCTACAACGCGTTGGTGGTCGACATGCGGTCGCTGCCGACCATGGCTGCGATGGGCGCTCCGGTCATCTTCGATGCGACACACGCTGTGCAGCAACCGGGCGGGCAGGGCGGATCCACCGGAGGTCAGCGCGAGTTCGTTGAACCGCTCGCAAAGGCTGCACTCGCCACTGGCATCGCGGGTCTGTTCATAGAAACTCATCAAGACCCTGATAACGCACCATCAGACGGGCCGAACATGATCCCGCTCGATCAGATGGAGGCTTTGCTCGAACGACTGATGGCCATAGATACGGCGGTAAAAATGTCGGGTTAAACAGGCGCCAAGGCGGACTAGCGGTGCTATAACTTTCAGGTTAGAAGCCAAGCGAAATCGCAATGTTTTCTGCGTTTACATCTAACCGATCAACCTTGGGGAATTTCCATGACAGCTATTGTCGACATTCACGCACGACAGATTTTTGACAGCCGCGGCAATCCAACTGTCGAGGTCGACGTTGAGCTCGAGAACGGTATTGTTGGTCGTGCGGCAGTTCCGTCTGGCGCATCAACCGGTGCTCATGAAGCTGTTGAGTTGCGCGACGGTGGTGATGCTTACAAAGGCAAAGGCGTTACCAAGGCGGTTGATCACGTCAACACTGATATCTGCGAAGAGCTTCTTGGGCTGGACACTGAAAATCAGGTCGAGATCGATTCGACAATGATTGAACTGGATGGCACGCCAAACAAAGCGCGCCTTGGTGCCAATGCTATTCTTGGTGTGTCTCTTGCTGTCGCTAAGGCAGCAGCCCAAGCGTCCAACCTTCCACTCTATCGTTATGTAGGTGGACCTTCGGCCCGCATATTGCCTGTTCCCATGATGAACATCATCAATGGCGGTGAACACGCCGACAACCCGATTGATTTTCAAGAGTTCATGATCATGCCCGTTGGCGCGGAGAGCCTTAGCCACGCCGTGCGGATGGGCACGGAGATTTTCCACACACTAAAAAAAGCGCTCTCTGAAGCCGGACAGAATACCAATGTTGGCGATGAGGGAGGCTTCGCGCCTAATCTCGATACCAAAGGCGCGCTTGGTTTCATCATGAAAGCTGTTGCAGATGCCGGCTACAGGCCTGGTGATGATGTGATGCTGGCGCTGGACGTTGCGTCCACCGAGTTCTTTGAGAATGACAGCTACAACATGAAGGGCGAAGGCAAAGTGCTTTCTCCCGGCGAGATGGTCGACTTCCTGGCTGAGCTTTCCGCCAACTACCCTATCATTTCCATTGAAGACGGCATGGCCGAAGATGATTGGGATGGTTGGAATGCGCTGACGGCCAAGATTGGCGACAAAGTGCAACTGGTCGGCGATGATTTGTTCGTCACTAACCCAGAACGCCTTGCTACCGGTATTGAGAAGAAATCAGCGAACTCCATCCTGGTGAAGGTCAATCAGATTGGAACCCTGACGGAAACGCTCACCGCCGTAGATATGGCGCACCGTGCTGGCTTCACCGCTGTGATGTCGCATCGATCCGGCGAAACCGAAGATGCAACCATTGCCGACCTCGCTGTAGCTACCAACTGTGGGCAGATCAAAACCGGATCCCTGGCGCGCTCAGATCGGCTGGCCAAATACAACCAGCTTATTCGCATTGAAGAGCAGCTGGGCGCAACGGCGCTCTATCAAGGCCGGGCGATGCTGAAAGGCTAAGCGCGCGGTTTTTTTGAAAACATCAAGATCGTCAGAACCCGGTGCTTCCTATCGCAGCGCCGGGTTTTTTGTTGGAGACAAGTTATTAACCAATCCGCTTAAGTGGCGGCTAACGCTAAGCGCTGCATAAACAGACAAAAGCCATAACAGTGTGACCCCCCACGCATGCTCAAGCGCCACAAACCGAGATCCCGCCGCACGCTCTACGCCTTCCGCGTCGCGCTCGTCCTGTTCGGGATTTATTTTGTCTACCATGCGTTTCACGGCGACCATGGTCTACTTGCCTACGCGCAAGTTCAAAGCCAAGTTGAGTATCTGGCTGGAGAACGCCAGGAGCTTGAGGCGCGTCGCGACATCTTAGAAGCTCGTGTTGAAGCCTTGCGCAATGATGCAATGGATGGTGATCTGGTCGATGAACGCGCGCGACAGTCGCTTGCTCTGATCGGTCGCGCGGAGCGAATTGTTCGTCGTTAGGTCTGTGTGCCTCATTGATGAAAAGCCACGCATTGTTGCGTTTAACTCAATAGCGGTTAAGCGGTCATAGAACGTTGAAAAAATAGAAGTTTCCAGAAATACTGGGCGTATATTTCTGGTCTTTTGTTTCTCTGAAAAACCCGCTACAACTTGCAGCTTGTGGGGGTTGTAAATCGCGCCGCTGAACGAGCGCGGGACCGGTCTCCATCTAGGTATCGAGGAAAACCAAGGAGCCCGTTTATGGCGCGTGCAGCCAGTTCCGCATCTAAATCCACCACAAATACCGCTCGAAAGACCACAAGTCGGCGCGCTTCTAATGCGAGCCCCAAGGTGGCTGAGTTTACCAAGGAACAAGAGCTCGACGCCTACCGCGAAATGCTTCTTATCCGTCGCTTTGAAGAAAAGGCTGGCCAACTTTATGGCATGGGCCTGATTGGCGGCTTCTGTCACCTTTACATCGGCCAAGAGGCTGTCGTTGTTGGCATGCAGATGGCGATGGTGGATGGCGACCAGGTCATCACCGGCTACCGTGATCATGGCCATATGCTTGCGACCGGGATGGAAAGCCGCGGCGTAATGGCCGAGCTCACCGGGCGCCAAGGTGGGTACTCGCGCGGCAAAGGCGGGTCCATGCATATGTTTTCCCGCGAGAAGAATTTTTATGGCGGCCACGGCATCGTTGGTGCCCAGGTGTCGCTCGGTACCGGGCTCGGCTTTGCCAATCGCTATCGCGGCAATGGCAACGTCTCTGTGACTTATTTCGGCGATGGCTCGGCCAATCAGGGCCAAGTCTATGAGAGCTTCAATATGGCTAAGCTCTGGAGCCTGCCCGTCGTTTACATCATCGAGAACAACAAATACGCCATGGGTACGTCGATCGAGCGCTCCTCTTCGACGACCGATCTCTCGCAGCGCGGTCTCTCCTTCGGCATCCCTGGCGAGCAGGTCGATGGCATGGATGTCCGCGCCGTTTATGCCGCCGGCGAGAAAGCGCTTGAGCATGCGCGCTCCGGCAAAGGCCCCTACATTCTTGAAATGCTGACCTACCGCTATCGCGGTCACTCCATGTCCGATCCGGCAAAGTACCGCACCAAGGATGAGGTGCAGAAGATGCGCGCCGAACACGACCCAATTGAGCAGGTCAAAGTGCGTTTGCTGGATAAGAAATGGGCCAGCGAAGATGATCTGAAGGCCCTCGACAAAGATGTGCGGGCAATTGTCACCGATGCAGCAGAGTTTGCGCAGAGCGATCCGGAACCGGACGTTTCTGAGCTCTACACAGACATCACGCTTTAAGGGGAGGGTGTATCCATGCCGATTGATATTTTGATGCCTGCGCTCTCGCCAACGATGGAAGAGGGCAAACTGGCCAAATGGCTGAAAGCCGAGGGCGACAGTGTTGCGTCCGGCGATGTGTTGGCCGAGATTGAAACTGACAAGGCGACAATGGAAGTCGAAGCCGTCGATGAAGGCGTGCTCGGAAAGATCATGATTGCCGAAGGCACCGACGCGGTGAAGGTGAACGAGGTCATCGCGGTTCTGCTTGAAGACGGTGAAGATGCCTCGGCCATTTCTTCTTCTGGTGCTGCGTCGCAAGCGACGACCGCTTCAGAGGTGACGTCTTCACCCGCTCCTGAAGCGGCGACATCACCCAGTGTGCCTGCCGCTCCGGTTGAAAGCGTTGCACCGTCCGATCCTGACATTCCCTCGGGCACGGAAATGGTGCCGACGACGGTCCGCGAAGCGCTTCGCGATGCGATGGCTGAAGAGATGCGGCGCGATGGTGACGTCTTCCTGATGGGCGAGGAGGTCGCCAACTATCAGGGCGCCTACAAGATATCCCAAGGGCTTCTGCAGGAATTTGGTGACAAGCGAGTGATCGATACGCCGATCACCGAGCACGGCTTTGCCGGCGTCGGCGTTGGCGCGTCTTTGACTGGCCTGCGACCGATTGTGGAGTTCATGACGTTCAACTTTGCCATGCAGGCAATCGACCACATCATCAACTCAGCGGCCAAAACACTCTACATGTCCGGTGGGCAATTGGGTGCGCCCATCGTTTTCCGCGGACCCAACGGCGCTGCTGCCCGTGTGGGTGCCCAGCATAGCCAGGATTACGCAGCTTGGTATTCGCATATTCCAGGCCTGAAGGTCATTCAGCCCTATTCAGCTGCTGATGCCAAAGGCCTGCTCAAGGCAGCGATCCGCGATCCAAATCCAGTTATCTTCCTAGAGAACGAAATTCTCTATGGTCAGACGTTCGATGTGCCCAAGCTAGACGAACACGTGCTGCCCATCGGCAAGGCACGCATTGCCCGCGAAGGTTCTGACGTAACGTTGGTCTCCTTCGGCATTGGTATGTCCTATGCCACGAAGGCCGCTGACGAGTTGGCAGGCATGGGCATATCGGCGGAAGTCATCGATCTGCGTACGCTTCGCCCGATGGATATCGACACGGTGATCGCATCGGTCCGCAAGACGAACCGTTGTGTGACGATCGAAGAAGGGTTCCCGGTTTGCTCGATTGGCTCGGAGATTTCCTCCCAGCTGATGGAGAAGGCGTTTGACGATCTTGATGCCCCGGTCCTGCGGATCGCCGGCAAGGACGTGCCAATGCCGTATGCGGCGAACCTTGAGAAACTCGCGCTGCCAACGGTAGCCGAGGTTATTGAGGCGGTGAAAGCCGTGACCTACAAGTCCTAGGAGACCCAAGCGATGCCCATCAATATTCTGATGCCCGCCCTGTCTCCGACGATGGAAGAGGGTAACCTTGCCAAATGGCTGGTCAAAGAAGGCGATAGCGTCACCTCTGGTGATGTTCTAGCCGAGATCGAAACTGACAAAGCAACCATGGAAGTGGAAGCGGTCGATGAAGGCACGGTTGGCAAGATCGTCGTGCCGGACGGAACCGCTGGCGTGAAGGTCAATGAGCTGATCGCTGTTCTGCTGGAAGAAGGTGAAGACGCATCGGCGATTGATACGTCAGCTCCAGCTCCCGTAGCGCCAGCTGCTACGGCTGCGCCAGCTGATGCGCCAACCGCCGCACCAGCAGCGGCGGCGCCTGCCGGCCCAGCACCTGTTTCATCGTCCGGCGATCGTGTGATTGCATCGCCCCTTGCGCGGCGGATCGCCAAACAAAATGGCATCGACCTGGCCGCTGTTTCCGGCACAGGTCCGCGCGGACGTGTGGTGAAAGCCGATGTTGAAGCGGCCATTGCGGGCGGAACCGGCAAGGTTTCTGCCGCTGCGGCCGCTCCCTCGCAGGCAGCCGCTCCGGCGAAAAGCGCTCCAACCGGAATGTCGGACGATGCGGTGCTGAAACTGTTCGAGGAAGGCTCTTATGAGTTGGTTCCTCATGACGGTATGCGCAAGACCATTGCTGCGCGCCTGACGGAGTCCAAGCAAACTATTCCGCACTTCTATGTGTCGGTGGATTGCCAGTTGGATGCGCTTCTCAAGCTGCGCAGCGAGCTGAATAAATCAGCGCCGGTGAAGGATGAGAAGCCAGCCTACAAGCTGTCGGTGAACGACATGGTGATCAAAGCGCTGGCCTTGGGTCTGCGCGATGTGCCTGACGCCAACGTCTCTTGGACGGCCAGCGACATGGTCAAGCACAAGCATGCCGATGTCGGCGTGGCTGTCTCGATTCCGGGCGGTCTGATCACGCCGATTGTGCGCCGTGCCGAAGAAAAGCCGCTGTCGGTCATCTCCAACGAAATGAAGGACCTTGGTAAACGCGCCAAAGACCGCAAGCTTGCGCCCGCTGAGTATCAGGGCGGCACAACGGCCGTCTCCAACATGGGCATGATGGGCGTGTCGGACTTCGCCGCCGTGGTGAACCCGCCACATGCGACCATCTTGGCCGTCGGTGCTGGCGAGCAGCGCCCCGTGGTGAAAGACGGCGCGTTGGCCATCGCAACCGTGATGACCGTGACGCTTTCGACCGACCATCGCTGCGTCGATGGGGCGCTGGGCGCGGAACTGTTGGGCGCGTTCAAGAGCTACATCGAAAATCCGATGTCGATGTTGGTTTAGTCAGCCGCGTTTGAGCGCGATCAATGGAGCACGGTGGGGCGCACGCTAACCCTTGAGATGAAGACTCAGTCGCTACATGATTGAGCACCATACAAAGGGAGAATTTCAGTGTCGCATGTGCCCCACGAATTGGCCGAGGAGTTTCCCGAGCACACCGATAAGATGCATCAGCTGAAGCAAGGCAATGCGCACTTTGCCAAGCTGTTCCAGTCGTATCACGATGTGAACCGGGCCATTCATCGCGCCGAAACAAATGTTGAGCCAACCGATGATTTGCACATGGAGACCATGCGCAAAGAGAGGATGCAGCTCAAGGATGAAATCTACGGGATGCTGAGCAACGCTGAATAGCGTTTGCGCAAACAGACTCCCGATTGGAACCAAACGGGAGACAAACCGTGGCAGACGCATATGACCTAATCATTATTGGCGGCGGGCCAGGTGGCTATGTTGCCGCCATTCGCGCGTCGCAGCTCGGCATGAAAACCGCTGTTGTGGAGCGTGAGCATCTTGGTGGGATCTGCCTGAACTGGGGCTGTATTCCAACCAAGGCGCTGCTGCGGTCTGCCGAAATCTACAACTATATGGAACACGCCAAGGACTATGGTCTTTCGGCGGACAAGATTGGCTTCGATGCGGCGGCCGTCGTCAAACGGTCGCGCGGTGTGTCAGCGCAGCTGAACGGCGGCGTCGGCTTCCTGATGAAGAAGAACAAGGTAGATGTGATCTGGGGAGAAGCCACGATCACCAATCCCGGCGAGGTCAAGGTCGGCAAACCAACCAAGGCGGCAATGGAACCGGCACACCCTGCGCCCAAGGGCACAAAGGGCGAGGGCACCTACACCGCCAAGCATATTGTTATTTCCACTGGCGCGCGCCCGCGCGTCATTCCCGGCATTGAACCGGATGGCAAAACGATCTGGACCTATTTCGAAGCCATGGTTCCACCGGCCATGCCCAAGAGCTTGCTGGTCATGGGTTCCGGCGCGATCGGGATCGAGTTTGCTTCCTTCTATCGGACCATGGGAGTCGACGTGACCGTCGTGGAGATGATGGACCAGGTGATGCCGGTCGAAGACGCTGAAATCTCAGCGCTTGCCGCCAAACAGTTCAAAAAGCAGGGCATGAAGATCATCACCAGCGCCAAGGTTTCCAAGGTGGAAAAAGCTGGCGCCGGCATCAAGGCGACGGTCGAAACCAAGGACGGCAAATCTCAGGTCATTGAAGCTGAGAAGTTGATTTCCGCCGTGGGCGTGGTTGGCAATATCGAAAATCTCGGCCTTGAAAAGCTGGGCGTGAAGACCGATCGCGGTA
Source organism: Hyphomicrobiales bacterium (assembly GCA_040219355.1). Taxonomy (GTDB): domain Bacteria; phylum Pseudomonadota; class Alphaproteobacteria; order Rhizobiales; family MH13; genus MH13. Next base: position 509,424 of record JAVJSN010000014.1, on the reverse strand, counting down.
TCATTTCCGTCGATGGTTACGGCAACACATCCGTCAAAGGTATTTACGCTATTGGTGATGTCGCCGGACCGCCGATGCTCGCCCACAAGGCCGAGCATGAAGGCGTGATCTGCGTCGAGAAGATCGCTGGTCTCGACGCCCATCCGATGGACAAAAAGAAAATCCCTGGCTGCACCTACTGTAATCCGCAGGTGGCGTCTGTTGGCCTGACCGAAGCCAAGGCCAAAGAAGCCGGGCACGAGGTCAAGGTTGGTCGCTTCCCGTTTGTTGGCAACGGCAAGGCGATTGCGCTGGGCGAACCCGATGGGTTGGTGAAAACGGTGTTTGATAAGAAAACCGGCCAGCTGCTTGGCGCGCACATGGTCGGCGCGGAGGTGACCGAACTCATCCAAGGTTATGTCGTGGCGATGAATTTGGAGACGACCGAGGAAGATCTGATGCACACCGTCTTCCCGCATCCGACGCTGTCAGAAATGATGCATGAAAGCGTGCTCGATGCGTATGACCGGGTGATTCACACTTAGGGGCACGTCGGCTCTGCGGTTGAACTGCGCGGCCTAACTTATTAGCTAATGCTCTTGGCACAACGCCAAAAACAAAAAGGATACTGACGATGCAGGGTGTGGGTTGGATTGGATTTATTGTGATTGGCATTTTGGCTGGCTGGATTGCTGAAAAGGTGATGAATTCTCAGCACGGCTTGCTGATGAATCTCGTCGTTGGCGTCGTTGGTGCCTTCATTGGTGGCTTTCTCGCGAACGCGGTTGGTATCGCGTTCTATGGCTTCTTAGGCAGCCTGGTCGTGGCCACAATCGGTGCGATTGTGCTGCTCTGGGTGCTACGGCTTATCAAGCGCTAAAAGCCAATTTGTGAGGGCGGGACAATTGTCCCGCCTCTTCCAGGAGATTCCATGGTCACGCTGATCGACCGAACGGCACCGGGTTCGCAAGCTGGAAAGCCCAAACCTCGGCACCCGGAAAAAGCGCACCGCGCCGATAGTGAGGTCTTGAAAAAGCCTTCCTGGATTCGTGTGCGAGCGCCGGTTTCCAAAGGTTTTCATGAGACGAACGAGATCGTTCGTGAAAACAAGCTTGTTACTGTGTGCGAAGAGGCCGGTTGCCCGAACATCGGCGAGTGTTGGGATAAAAAGCACGCGACCTTCATGATCATGGGCGAGGTGTGTACGCGCGCCTGTGCCTTCTGCAATGTGGCAACTGGCGTGCCGACCGCACTCGATTCCGATGAGCCACGGCGCATTGCCAATGCCGTTGAGCAGATGGGGTTGAAACACGTGGTGATCACCTCTGTGGATCGTGATGATCTGGATGATGGCGGTGCGCAGCATTTCGTTGAGGTGATCGACGCCATCCGCAAGGCCTCACCACAGACGACGATCGAAATATTGACGCCAGACTTCCTTCGCAAGCACGGCGCTATTGAGTCGGTGGCGCGTGCCAAACCGGATGTGTTCAACCACAATCTGGAAACCGTGCCGTCGAACTACCTGACCGTGCGCCCCGGTGCCCGGTACTTCCATTCGCTCCGATTGTTGCAGTTGGTGAAGGAAGTCGATCCGACGATGTTCACCAAGTCCGGAATCATGGTTGGCCTGGGTGAAGAGCGCAACGAGGTGCTACAGGTGATGGATGATCTGCGCGCCGCTGGCGTTGATTTCCTCACGATTGGTCAGTATCTCCAGCCGACCCGCAAGCACCACCCGGTGAAAAAGTTTGTGACGCCTGAAGAGTTCAAAGCGTATGAGACCATCGCTTATGCCAAAGGATTTCTGATGGTCTCATCGAGCCCGCTAACGCGCTCTTCGCACCACGCAGGTGACGATTTTGCCAAGCTGCGTGATGCGCGTTTGAAAACCCAGGGTTTCTAGAGCGTTTTTCGTTTGGCATTGATCTCAAGTCGCCAACCGCGTTCTTCCAGGGAACGCGGTAGGCGATAAGTTTTGTCTCAAAAAAATGCAACACGTTAGTCGGCAAAGGCTGCCGGCAAAAGGTCTACGTCAACCAACAGACGCGTAGCGAACGATTGTCTGAACTGGCGTATAGAGTCCCAGCTCGGGCCTTGGGTATGAAAAGCGAAGATGACGGGAAGGGCGTCATTTCGCTCGACAAAGCCGACATACCAGCCTTCGAATGGTCCAGAGAAGTCTCCAGGGATGACGGTCCCGCCGCCGGTCTTTCCATGCAACGCGTAGTCATCGATCTGCTGGGCCAAACTCGCATCGGTCAGAGCGGTGAGCAGAGCTTCTTCTACGCGCAGATCACCTGTCATGAGACGGGATAAAAACGAGACTTGCTCTGCAACCGAAATTTCTAGTTCACCCGCCAACCAAAATGAATCGGAACCATCTGGCGCGTTGGCATTACCATAGTCCCAGGCGGTCAACTGGTCGCGGTAGGCCGGTGCGCCGACATGTTGGGCGACATCTTGGAAGTACCAAACTGCCGATCGCTGGAATGCAGTGCGCAGGCTCTGGTCTTGCCTCCAGGCTTCGGGCCACCAAGACCTGGGCGGACGTGCTCGTTGATCCCAGGGATGCATGGTGTCGAGATCAGCTGTGAAACCGCTTTCCAACGCTATGATAAGATTAGGTATTTTGAAGGTTGACCAAGGCGCGTGGCGGCTTTCCAGGTCACTGCCATCTAACACGTAACGTGTGCCGGTTTCCAAGTCGTGTGCCAGGAACGAGACGCTGCGCGACCCGATGGCTTGCTCATATTGGTCGAGCGGAATTGCGGTGACCTGCGATGTTTGCGCGTGAGCAACAGTGAGCAGGAAAAAAGAGGCAACAACCGTCGCCAGGACATTTTTATAGCGTTTCATTAACGACTCATGTTGGGGTTGGGTGGTGCGGATGGCTCGCTATGATTGGACACTATGACCATGGTGCGGCACTTGAACGACGTCGTGCATCAAACGATCTGTTCACGCATGGTGCGTAGGTTTGAACGCTATGAAATGCTAGTTTACTGCCGCTAGATTGAGCGCCGACCAACTCAAATCCCGTGCCTGGGGAGCACACATGCCGCATTTTACGACCCGCCATACCGTTGAGCACAGCGCTGAGGACATGTTCGCACTTGTGGCAGATGTGCGCGCCTACCCAGAATTTGTGCCGCTTTGCCAAAGCCTGAGCGTGCGTGGGGAATCGCCACTTGCGGGCAACAAATCGGTGGTCGTTGCCGATATGACAGTTGCTTATAAGATGTTCAAAGAAACGTTCACCTCGCGCGTGGAGTTAAATCCGGACGAGCGTGAAATTCTCGTGACCTATCTCGATGGACCATTCAAGAAGATGGAAAATCGCTGGCGTTTTGAGGAGATTGACGAGGGTCGATGCGTGGTCGAGTTCTTTATCGACTATGAGTTCCGCTCGCGCGCTTTGGCTTCGTTGATGGGGGCGATGTTTGATCGAGCCTTTCGCAAGTTTTCCAGCGCCTTTGAGGCTCGCGCCGATTTACTTTACGGAGCAGAGAATCCTGCCTAGAGCATTGCATCAATCAGCTGGAAAGCATGCGCTACGCTCTTCATTCTCACCTGTGTACGGTCCATGTGTTCAAAGAGCATGTGACTATGAATTGTTTCTCGCCCTTTTCGCGCGCAACCAAAATGCACCGTTCCAACGGGTTTTTCTATGGAGCCGCCACTCGGGCCAGCCACACCTGTGACCGAAATCGTGATGTCAGCGTGTGAGCGCGCTAGGGCGCCCTCCGCCATGGACATTGCCACTGGTTCACTAACCGCGCCGTAGGTATCGATGACATCAGCAGGGACACCCAACATGTCCGTCTTGGCTTCATTGGAGTAGGTGACAAAGCCTCTGTCCACCACCAATGAAGATCCGGCGATCTCGGTGAGAGTCGCTGCGATTAGGCCTCCGGTACAAGATTCAGCCGTCGCCACCATCAGACCGTTCGCCTGCAGTTTAGACAGAAGGTGACGAGCTTGGCTGGTCAAGTCATTCATTTGCTGGCACCATCACACTGGCTGTCGCAAAGGCGGCAATGCCCTCCTCGCGTCCAGCAAAACCCAAGCGTTCATTGGTCGTGGCTTTTACAGAGATACGCTTTGGGCTAACGCCAAGAGCTTCCGCTATTACGGCGACCATCGCCTCACGGTGCGGGCCGATTTTCGGGTTCTCGGCGACAAGAGCGATATCGACATTGATGATTTTACCACCCGCCTCGCTGATAAGGTTGGCAGCGTGACGGACAAAGTGGTGGGATGCTGCACCCCTCCACTGTGGATCTGAGGGCGGGAAATGTGTTCCGATGTCACCGTCGGCGATTGTGCCCAAAAGCGCATCGGTCAGGGCGTGCAGGCCAACGTCTGCATCTGAGTGTCCATCCAGTTTATGCGTGTGTGCAATGAAGTGGCCGCAAAGCCATACGCCGTCACCTGGCACCAAGCGATGAACATCATATCCAAGCCCGGTGCGCGGTTCCAACATGGCTGTTTCCTTTGATCTAATGATGGCCGCTGCGCGGTCCCAATCATTGGGCGCGGTGATCTTGATGTTGTCCACCTCACCATCAATGGCCAAACAACGATGCCCAACCCATTCGATAATACTTGCATCGTCAGTGAAGGCTGCGTCGGGTCTCGTTCGATCAACCGCGCGGTGGGCGTCGAGAAGGACGCCGCTGTCAAACGCTTGCGGGGTTTGAACACTCGCCAGAGCTGTTCGATCCGGCCCACAACTTAACAAATCGCCATCGCGTTTTTTGAGAGTGTCGGTGATGGGCAGACAAGGTATCGTGCCAGGAGCTCTCTTCACGCCTTCCAGCAAACGATCAATAAGATCACCTGATGCAAAAGGCCGGGCGCCGTCATGCACAAGGACGGGAGCGCCTGATTCATAGGCGTCTGATTTTGCCCACGCTTCAAGGCCTAATAGCGTGCTCTCGCGCCTCGTATCTCCACCAGAAACAGCAATAAACTCCGTTCCATCAGCAATATAGGTATTCCAAGACCGAACCGCATTTTCGGATTGGGGCAAGACGAGCACTATTGTGCCAATCTGTGGGTGCAAGGAAAGCGTTTCCAGGCTCCACGCAAGCAGTGGTTTATTACCTAGAGGAACAAACTGCTTAGCGGTTTGCGTTTGTCCGGCATCTTGGCGCGCGCGGCTTCCACTGCCGGCCGCTAAGATGATGGCGCATGCGTTGGCTTGCGATGGGAACGATGGGCTTTGATCTGACATTCAGCAGGCATATCGCGATGAACGGCAGGCGAAAAGGGAGTCCTGCCTTCAACGCTGTGTATTGGGATTGTCTGTTAACTTTGCCGCGCTTGCACCGACAGATCACTGCGAAGAGCATTGCATTATGCTGAAAAATTAGCCATGCATGCTAAATGATCAATTTCGCGCCATTGCCTTTACACCAAGCCGACATGACGAGGTCGCCGACGCCAAAAATTGGTGTGCCATTGCCCATTGCGCAAGCATCCGCTCGTAATCGGGTCATACTCGCACCAATGTCTGGCGTGACGGATTTGCCGTTTCGTCAGATGGCCAATAAGTTCGGCGCTGGGTTGGTGGTCAGTGAGATGGTGGCGAGCCAAGAGTTGGTTGTCGACAACCCCGACTCCCGCCTGCGGATGGATGTTAGCGGGTTAGAAACTTCAGTCGTTCAACTCGCCGGTCGAGAAGCGCAGTGGATGGGAGAGGCCGCCAAAATTGCTGAAGGCGCTGGCGCTAGCATTATCGACATCAACATGGGCTGCCCAGCTAAGAAAGTGACGTCGGGATATTCGGGGTCAGCGCTCATGCGGGACTTGGAACATGCGCTCACGCTTGTAGAGGCAACTGTCGGCGCGGTGTCCGTTCCCGTAACACTTAAAATGCGCTTGGGTTGGGATGAAACGACGATCAATGCGCCGGAGCTAGCGTGTCGCGCACAGGATGCCGGTGTCCAGATGATCACAGTTCATGGTCGCACGCGTTGCCAATTCTATAAGGGCTTAGCGGATTGGTCGGCAATCGCGCAGGTGAAAGCGTCCGTCGAAGTACCGCTTGTTGCGAACGGCGATGTTGTCTCAATAGCTGATGCGCAGCGTATTTTGCAGGAGAGCGGCGGCGATGCTGTCATGGTCGGGCGCGGTGCATACGGTCGACCTTGGCTGCCAGGCTATTTGGCAAGTTCCGAACCGGATGCATTTCTGGCCCAGTTGCCCAAGCCGGTCGACCTTATTGCCGAGCATTATCAATCTCTTGTCTCACATCATGCAATTCACAAAGGCGTGCCTTTGGGCGTACGTATCGCCCGCAAACACTTTGGCTGGTATCTCGATACCACCAAATTGCAACGTCCTTTGGAGAGAGCTGAACGTGACGTTCTGTTTGGCAGTGATGCTGCTGATGAAGTGATGGCGACGATCCGCGCGGTCTGGACCGATGCTGTTTGGTTGCGACCGGTCGGTCGCGAGAGTGGTGCCAACACCGATCTGTCTGGCAATATGTTCAAGGCGCGCGCGGCATGACAATCGAAGGTCAGGATAGCGAAGCTCTTCAGGTTCGGTTGCTAAACGCGCTGCCCCACGCGGCTTTGCTGGTTGATGAGCAGTTCCGGATTCTTGAGGTCAACAACGCCGCTGAGGTGTTCTTCCGCACATCACTTGCAATCATGCGCCGTGAAGGGCTGAAGCACTTTGTACCTTTTGGCAGCCCGGTCTTTGCAACCATCGATCAGGTGGTTGCCGACGGGGCGCCGCTAACGGCTTATGGTGTGGATCTGTCCAGCCCACGTCAGCCCGATGATATGCTGGTGGATGTTTATGCAGTGCCCATAATGGATGCTCCCGCACATGCCCATGAAGGCGAGGGCGGACCTGTATCGGCTATCGCCCTGACGCTGCATCCTCAGGCGCGTACCCGCAAACTGGATCGACAGCTGACCTCGCAGTCTTCAGCGCGCTCGGTGAGCGGTTTGGCGGCGATGCTGGCCCATGAGATCAAAAACCCGCTGTCGGGCATTCGCGGCGCCGCACAACTGCTTGAAGGCAGCGTTGAAGATGATGATCGCGCGCTCACACAGCTGATCACCGATGAGGCCGACCGCATTGTGAAGCTGGTTGATCGTATGGAAGTCTTTTCAGACGAGCGCCCGGTGGAACGCGGGCCAGTCAATATTCACACGGTGCTGGAGCATGTGAAGCGCTTGGCGGAAAGCGGCTTTGGCAGCCACGTCCATTTTGTCGAACGCTATGATCCCTCACTTCCAGCGGTTTTTGCTAATCGCGATCAGATGGTTCAGGTGTTTCTAAACCTCGTGAAAAACGCCTGCGAGGCCATTGGTTCGGCTTCCGACGGCGAGATTGTTTTGTCGACCGGGTTCAAACCTGGCATTCGGCTGTCCGTGCCAGGAAGCGCCAAGAGACTGACCCTGCCGCTAGAGTTCGCCATCCATGACAATGGCGGTGGCATACCCCGTGATCTGGTGCCCAACCTTTTTGATCCGTTTGTAACAACCAAGTCCAACGGCAGCGGCCTTGGCTTAGCGCTGGTTGCCAAAATCATCAGAGATCATGGTGGCGTTGTTGAGTGTGAAAACCACGAACGCGGGGCGACCTTCAAGGTGATGATGCCGATTTACCGACCTGCTGATGTTGCGCCGACCTCATCTTTTTAACTGCTCGAACGTTTGACCGATTAGGAATATTCCAATGCCTCAACGTAGCCAAACGGTATTGATTGCTGATGATGATGCGGCCATCCGCACGGTGCTCAATCAAGCCCTAACGCGCGCTGGTTACTCTGTAAGGGTTACGTCCAATGCAACTTCGCTTTGGCGCTGGGTAAGCGAAGGCGAGGGCGATCTGGTTATCACCGACGTGGTGATGCCCGATGAGAATGCTTTCGATCTTTTGCCTCGAATGAAGAAGGCTCGGCCTGATCTGCCCATTATTGTGATGAGCGCACAGAACACATTTATGACCGCTGTGCGTGCCTCAGAGAAAGGCGCTTACGACTACCTGCCCAAACCCTTTGACCTTAAAGAACTGATCGCGATCGTCGGTCGCGCGATGGCCGAACCCAAGCGAAGGGCCATCGGCGCGCCCACGGTTGATGAGGGCGCCGAGAACATGCCGCTGGTTGGGCGATCATCGGCAATGCAGGAAATCTATCGGGTTCTAGCGCGCCTCATGCAAACCGATCTTACGGTCATGATCTCCGGCGAATCTGGGACAGGTAAGGAACTGGTCGCCAGAGCGCTGCATGAATTTGGTCGCCGCGCCAAAGGACCATTTGTGGCGATCAATATGGCGGCGATACCACGTGATCTGATTGAAACTGAACTGTTTGGGCATGAGAAAGGCGCGTTCACGGGCGCTCAAACGCGCGTGGTCGGACGTTTTGAACAGGCCGAGGGCGGTACACTGTTCCTGGATGAGATTGGCGATATGCCGATGGATGCTCAAACGCGCCTCCTGCGCGTTTTGCAGCAGGGCGAATACACCACTGTCGGTGGTCGCACGGCGATTCGCTCCGACGTGCGGATCGTAGCGGCCACAAACAAAGATCTTCGCCAGCTGATCAATCAAGGGCTTTTTCGCGAAGATCTTTTCTTTCGCCTCAACGTTGTGCCCTTGCGGTTGCCACCGTTGCGTGAACGCACAGAGGACGTGCCAGATCTTGTTCGGCATTTCTTTGCGCAAGCCGTTGAGGAGGGGTTGCCATCGAAACAGATTGATGGCGCTGCCTTGGATGTTTTGCGCCAGTATCGTTGGCCCGGCAATATTCGCGAGCTTGAAAATTTGGTGCGTCGTCTTGCGGCGCTTTATCCGCAAGACGTCATCACGGCACCCATTGTCGAAGATGAATTGCGAACGGCAGTTAGCGGGATTGCACCCTCTGGGGCGCAAGTCGATGCGGATGAGGGGCTTTCTGTTTCCATTGAGCGACATTTGGTGCGCTATTTCAAAGACTTCGGAGAGGACCTACCGCCACCTGGTCTGTACCACCGCATGTTGAAGGAGTTGGAAATACCGCTCTTTTCTGTCGCTTTGGCTGCCACACGTGGCAATCAGATCAAGGCAGCGGAACTTCTCGGCCTCAATCGAAACACGTTGCGCAAAAAAATACGCGACCTCGATATCCAGGTAATTCGCGGTTCGCGTTAACGCTCGTTAACGTCATTCCCCACCGCGCAGCAGTTAATCTGGCCAGCCACCTCTTTTTTGTCATAAATAAACAACACTGGTGTGCCTCGCATGCCACAGTGTTTGGCTGTGATTCTTTGGTGGTCCAATTTTGAATCCGCCATCTACGCCCGGAGCTTTTTCGACTTGGTTGATACCATCAGTTCCAAATCCGCCGTATTGAACGAGGGGCGGCGTCCCCGTTCTCGCTTCCTTGCGCCCGGGCTTGTGGTGCTATCGGTTGTGCTCGCTGGTGTGACGTTTGCTATTTTGACTGGCTCGACCTCCATCATCCCAACCCGTGAAATAGTGGTGCGGCTGGTGGCTTTGAATGCAACCGCAGTGCTTGCACTCGTGCTTCTGATCGGGCTCGAAGTGCGTAAGATCATGTTGGCGCGGCGCGAGCGGAAGGCTGGCGCACGGTTGCACACGCGAATATTAATTCTTTTCAGCCTGATTGCTGCCGTTCCTGCTGTGCTTGTCGCGATTGTTGCAACACTGACATTGGATCGCGGGCTCGACCGCTGGTTTTCCGAACGCACCCAATCCATGGTGGATTTCTCGCTCGTCGTGGCGCGTGCTTACTTGGATGAGTATCGTCAGGTGCTCAATGTGGAGCTCACCGCTGTGGCCAGTGAGCTTGATCGCTCCAAACCGCTGTATGACTTCGACCCTGAGCGATTTGCTGAGCATATGTCGAATATCGCTGCGCTGCGTTCCATACCTTATTTATCGATTGTCGGTGCTGATGGCATCGAAATTTTGCGTGCTGACACTCGGTTTGCCGAAGGTTATCGACAGCCCGACCCATCGATGATTGCAAGGGTAACCGGAGATGGTCCGGTGTTGATCCCACCCGGCACTACCAACCAGATCGCTGGCCTCATTCGGCTGCCCGAATTCAACAATGTGTATCTCTTCATCGCACGTGCTGTGGATCCACGTGTTGTTCAATACCTCTTGGTCACCGAGCAGAACGCAACTGAATTTCAGGCGATGCAAGATCGAAGATTTGGTGTGCAGTTGTCCTTTGGATTCATGTTTCTTGGCTTGGCGCTGATTATGTTGCTTGCAGCGATGTGGATAGCCATTAGTTTTGCTGATCGTCTGGTGCTTCCCGTTCGACGGCTCATGGTGGCTGCGCAACAAATCTCTGCCGGGAACCTTTATGTGCAGGTTCCAGTGCGCCGCGAAGAGGGTGACCTCGCGGTGCTTGGCCAAAGCTTCAATCGCATGACCAACGATTTGCGCTCGCAGCGAAACGAGCTCGTTGAGGCTAAGGATCAGATTGATGGTCGCCGGCGCTTTACCGAAGCTGTGCTTGCTGGAGTGTCGGCAGGTGTAATCGGTATCGACCGCGCGATGCGAATTACCTTGGTCAATCGATCGGCGTGCCGGCTGTTGGGCGCCGAAGAAGATGCCATGCTGGGACGGTCCATCAGTACCGCGGTTCCCGAGTTTTCTTCACTTTTTTCCGGCACCATCGATAAGCAGTTGGGCCGTCGGCCAGCGCGCGAAGTTCGCATTGAGCGCGGCGAGCATCAGCGCATCCTTACCGTCAATATTACCGTGGAAACCAGCGATGACGGTGTGATCCAAGGTGCAGTGATGACGTTTGATGATGTGTCGGATTTGGTGGCTGCCCAGCGTTCGAGTGCCTGGGCAGACATTGCCCGCAGGATCGCTCATGAAATCAAAAACCCCCTAACTCCGATCCAGCTTTCCGCAGAACGTTTGAAACGCCGGTACCGCAAGAAGCTGACCGAAGACACTGAAGTCTTTGATCAATGCACTGATACGATTATTCGGCAGGTCGGTGACATAGGCAAAATGGTCGATGAGTTTTCTTCGTTTGCCCGAATGCCGAAGCCTGAATTTGCCCCCGGTGATTTGGCCACTGTGATCCGTGACACAGTTTTCTTGATGGAAAACGGCTACCCTGACATTCGGTTCACAGCAGAGTTAGAGCCAGGCGGAATGCCGCTTTCTCTCGACAGTCGATTGATGGGACATGTCTTCACCAACCTGCTTAAAAACGCAGCCGAGGGGATCGCTTCGCGAGGTGAGCAAGATGGTCAATCCAATCCAAAGGGCCACGTACATGTGGATGCACGGCTTGGAGAGGACGGTATTTACACCGTTGATGTTGCCGATGACGGCATCGGCTTTCCAAAGTCAGGTCGCGTGCAATTGCTTGAGCCCTATATGACCACTCGCGAAAAGGGCACTGGGTTGGGATTGGCGATTGTTCGCCGCATCGTTGAGGACCATGGCGGCACATTGCGCTTGCTTGATGGCGAACAGGCGAGCCCACCAACCAGCGGGGCGTTGGTGAGGTTGACCCTCCCCGGCGTCGACGCTGATGGCGCTGCCCAGTCAGACAATACAAATGACAAAAAAACACCGCCTGCCGCTGCCGACGTGCCGCGGTCCGTGGCAGGTAAAGGAGCATAGCGCGTGAGTGGTGATATTCTAGTCGTTGACGATGAAGCGGACATCCGCGATCTCGTTGCCGGTATCCTGGAGGATGAGGGGTACACGACAAGGCTTGCCGGCAACGCCGACGAGGCCTTGCAAGCCATCGAGGAGCGACGTCCAAACCTCGTGTTCCTCGATATCTGGATGCAGGGAAGCCGTTTGGATGGCATGCAGTTGCTTGATGTTGTGCGCGCCTCCTATCCCGAGCTTCCGGTCGTGATGATCTCTGGCCATGGCACGATTGATACTGCCGTGAACGCGATCAAAACTGGCGCTTTTGATTTTATCGAAAAGCCGTTCAAGTCTGACCGTTTATTGCATGTTGCCATGCGGGCACTCGAGACTACAGCCTTGAAGCGTGAAATCAGCGAGCTGCGCCAAACATCTGGTGTTGAGTACACACTGGTGGGGTCCTCGCAGGAAATGAACACGTTGCGGGCTCAAATCGACCGCCTGGCACCAACAAACTCGCGGGTTATGATTATGGGTGCATCGGGCAGCGGTAAGGAACTTGTTGCTCGCGCTATTCATGACAAATCACGCCGCGCAAGCGGGCCATTTGTTGTGCTTAACGCAGCCAATATCTCGCCTGAAACCATGGAGCTTGAGCTGTTTGGCACGGAGGCTGAGCCAGGTACGCCGCGCAAAGTCGGCGCGCTGGAAGAAGCCCATGGCGGTACGCTCTACTTGGATGAAGTCTCGGAAATGCCGCGTGATACGCAGTCAAAGATCATGCGGGTGCTCGTTGACCAAACTTTTACCCGCGTTGGCGGATCTACGCGTGTGCAGGTGGATGTGCGTGTACTGTCTTCGTCGTCGGTTCCATTGGAGCCCTTGATCGAAAATGATGTTTTCCGCTCTGATCTTTACCACCGCTTAGCCGTGGTGCCGCTTGCTGTGCCAGCGCTCGCCGAGCGACGTTCAGATGTTCCTGAACTTGTTCAGCATTTCATGCAGCAGCTTTCCAAAGCCAGCGGTTTGCCAACCCGCCAAATCGCCGACGATGCCATGACGATCCTGCAAACCCACGACTGGCCAGGCAATGTGCGTCAGTTGCGCAACAATGTGGAGCGGCTGATGATTTTGGCGCGTGGGGAAAATGGCTCCCACGTGACCGCTGACTTGCTGCCGCCCGATGTGTCGTCATTGCTTCCCAAAACGGCAAGCATGGGAAGCGAGCACTTGATGAGTATGCCGCTGCGTGATGCACGCGAGCTGTTTGAGCGCGACTACCTGTCCTCACAAATCAATCGCTTCAATGGCAACATCTCAAAGACTGCCGAGTTTATCGGCATGGAGCGCTCGGCATTGCATCGCAAGTTGAAGTCCTTGGGCCTTAACGGGTGATTGGCACTCGCGCCTGAAATATGCGACCAGTGGGCGAGCGGATAACGCGCATCGCGTGATGTCCGGTATGATCAAAACACAGGGGCGTCATAGCCGATGCGGGTAGTGATTTGCGGGGCAGGGCAGGTTGGCTTTGGTATCGCTGAACGGTTGTCGCGCGAGAACAATGATGTCTCGGTGATCGATACGTCGGCGCGCCTGGTTCAAGCGATTCGGGACTCGTTGGACGTGCGTGGGGTTGTTGGCCATGGGTCGCATCCCGATGCACTTGTGCAGGCGGGCATCGAGCAGGCTGATATGATCATTGCTGTCACCCTATATGACGAGGTGAACATGATCGCCTGTCAGGTGGCCCATTCGCTGTTCAATGTTCCCACCAAAGTTGCTCGTATTCGCGCGCAGAGCTATCTGGAGAAGCAGTATGCCTCGCTGTTTTCTCGCGATAATCTGCCCATTGATGTTATCATTTCGCCGGAGATCGAAGTTGGCGAGATGGTGTTGCGACGCCTAGCACTTCCCGGTGCATTGGACTCAGCGCGGTTCGCTGATGAACGAATTTCCGTTGTTGGCGTCTATCTGCGTGAAGACTGCCCGGTAATCGACACGCCACTGCGGCAGCTGTCGGGCCTGTTTCCCGAACTTAAGGCCACCGTCGTTGGCGTTCTGCGCAACGATAGCATGTTTGTACCGCGTTCGGATGATGCAATGCTGGCTGGAGACGTTGCCTACTTTGCTGCCGACCGCGAGCAAGTACGCCGCACGCTTGGCATTTTTGGCCGCGAAGAGACAGAAGCGAGCCGCGTTGTCATAGCTGGTGGCGGCAACATCGGTCTTTATGTTGCTCAAGCTTTGGAGGCTCGGCAATCGCGCACCAAAGTCAAAATTATCGAACACGATCGAGAGCGGGCTGTTGAAATTGCGGATGAACTGTCGCGGACCGTGATCTTGCACGGCAGCGCCTTGAGTCAGGATATTTTGAACGAGAGTGACATCGGACAAACCGATACGATCGTCGCGCTTACAAATGATGATCAAGTTAACATTCTCTCATGTGTCATGGCCAAGCGCCTTGGCGTTCGGCAAAATTTGGCCCTGATCAACAATAGCTCTTATCCGCCGTTGGCTCAGTCGCTGGGCATTGATGCGTATGTGAACCCGCGCCAAGTGACGATCTCGCGCGTTCTCCAGCACGTACGCAAAGGTCGTATTCGCCAGGTCCATTCGCTCCAGGATGGAGCAGCAGAGGTTATTGAAGCCGAAGCCCTTGATACATCACCGCTCGTTGGCTCACACCTGCGCGACTTGGATCTACCTGATGGCCTGCGTATTGGCGCAATTTTGCGTGGGTCTGAAGTGATTATGCCCGATGGTGAGACCACCGTGAAGGCTGGCGATCGCGTGGTGATGTTCGCGCTGGCTGGTCAGGTAAAACGCGTGGAGCAGCTGTTCCGTGTTTCACTTGAGTTTTTCTAGCGTTTGCATGGGTAGTGCGGCCCAGATGGCGCAACCATGCTAGTCGGGCTTCGCGCAATCGCGACGGTCAGTTTCGTCATGGCCTTGGCCATGATCATGTGCGCGGCCATAGGTCTGGGGCAGGGTGATGGCGCGGCTGTGTCCTTGTTTGCAGGGCAAGCTGGTATTTTGATCTTTTTTGCTGCGGCTGTGCGGCTGGCTTTTGCCGGTCGGCGTGCGGCACTCACTCGCTCCATTAGCTTTCGCGTGTTGATTGCCGCTTGGTTTGTCGCACCGATCCTAGCAATGCCGCCCTTTCTGCTGTTGACGGACTTGCCGATCCACCTCGCGCTTTTTGAGGCTACATCGGCGATCACCACAACTGGTGCGACGGCAATTGAGAACTTAGAGGCGGTCCCTCTTTCTATCATTGGATGGCGTGCCTGGCTGCAATGGCTCGGCGGACTGGCAACGCTCATGTCCATCATCGTCGTTTTGGCACCAGCTGGGGCAGGGGGAACGCCGTTGTTGCGGCTAGGTGGCGACATGCAGCAGATACTGGAAAACCGCGTGCGCGGTGTGTTTGGCGCCTATGTTGCGGTAACGCTTGCTTGTTTTGCTCTCCTGTTAGCTTCCAACATTGGTGCATTTGACGCCTTTGCATTGGCGCTTTCCACAGTCTCAACTGGCGGAATGATGCCCAGGCCGGGAACATTAAGCGACTACGGTGCACCATTGGCTGAATGGGTGATTGGTCTTTTCATGTTGGTGGGCGCATCCAGTCTTATGTGGCACCGATTGGTCGCCACCGGACGCCTTGGGCGTTCGATTACCTTGTTAGAGAGCGTTGCACTGGGTGCGTTGGCGTGCGGGCTTGGTGTCGCTTACGCTATTGCTTTTGCACTTGCAGCCGGTTCTGGAACCGTCCTTGGCCCGCTCACGGCCTTGCGAGAGGGGTTCGTGACAGCAGCGTCGCTGGTTTCAACGACTGGATTTGAAGCGCGCAATGCCGGCGCATCGGTCTTACCGCTCTCACTGGTGTTAATGGTGATTCTCGTTGGCGGTGGCATGTTTTCCACAGCAGGCGGTGTCAAACTCTATCGTGTGGCGCTGATGGCGCGCCACAGCGTAAAGGAGTTGGAGCACATCATCTATCCCAACGCCGTGCACACTGACCATTTAGGGCGGTTTGCCTATGACACCGACGGAATGCGGGCTATATGGACGGCATTTGTGCTGTTTTTTGTCGTCTGGGGTGGGTGCGGCGTGGTGTTGGCCTTCTCAGGCTTACCGCCCGAAGCGGCTTTGGTTGCTGCGCTCAGTGCTCTGGTGAACGCTGGGCCGGTTTACACATTTGGTTGGGCCCCACCGCAGGCGTGGCCCGGTTACTATGAGCTGGAGCCACTTGCCAGTGGCGCATTGGGCCTAACGATGCTGGCTGGGCGTCTTGAGATCATTGGCCTGGTGGCTGGCTTTAGTGTGTTGTTTTTTCGGCGTTAGTTCGTGATCGCCTAAATCACAGGAAAGACCAAAACCGTTTTCAAAGCTCTTTGGTTGACGATAGAGGCGTGCTAGCGTGCCAGCACAACACATGAGGGTGTGTTTAAATTGTGCGGCCAACAAACAACGACCAGGGGGTAACCATGGCAAACGAGCGAACCCAAAATCTGCAAGACGCGTTCCTTAATCATGTACGCAAGCAGAAAGCCTCTTTGACCATCTTTTTGGTCAACGGCGTTAAGCTCCAGGGCATCGTAACCTGGTTTGACAACTTCTGCATTTTATTGCGCCGTGATGGCCATTCGCAGCTTGTCTACAAGCATGCGATTTCCACAATTATGCCCGCGCAACCGGTGCAACTGTTTGATCCGTCAGACGAAGATCGCGCTGACGGGTAAAGGACAATCCTTGACCGTTGAAATTGGCGATAGTGATCGCAAATCCACTGGTAAGCCGCGCTTTCAGATCGAAGACACACGCGCAAAAGAAACCCGCACAGCTGTCATTGTTCCTGTAATTTCAGGTCGTGCCGCAAAGCGAGCAGGGGAGGCTGGTGGACGTGCGGTTGGTGAACAACGCTCTTTGGACGCACGCCGCGAAGAAGCTGTTGGCCTGGCGGCTGCAATCAGTTTAGACGTTGTTTTTGTTGAACTTTTAACGCTGCAAACACCGCGGCCTGCTACGCTTCTCGGTGTTGGTAAGGTTGAAGAAATCGCAGTGCGTGTTGCCGAAGAGCATATTGAGCTTGTGGTTGTTGACCATGAGTTGACGCCTATCCAGCAGCGCAATCTTGAGCGCGCGCTCAAAGCCAAAGTCGTCGACCGCACCGGGCTCATTCTCGAGATTTTTGGACGCCGAGCGCAAACGCGCGAAGGTACGCTACAGGTAGATCTTGCCCATTTGAGCTATCAAAAAAGCCGTCTGGTGCGTTCATGGACTCACCTAGAGCGCCAGCGTGGCGGTAAAGGCTTTTTGGGTGGCCCAGGTGAAACGCAGATTGAATCTGACAGGCGCGTTATTCAAGAGAAAATCACTCGCTTAAAAGGGCAGTTGGATGAGGTGAGGCGTACCCGAACGCTTCACCGTTCGCGCCGACAAGAGGTGCCCGCGCCGACCGTCGCGCTCGTTGGCTATACCAATGCTGGCAAGTCCACGCTCTTCAATAGCATTGTCGACGAAAAGGTGATGGCCAAGGACCTGCTATTTGCTACGCTGGATCCGACGCTGCGCAAAGTTCAATTGCCCAAGGGGACAGAGGTAATTCTCTCCGACACTGTCGGCTTTATTTCCAATCTACCAACATCCTTGATTGCGGCCTTTCGTGCGACTCTCGAAGAGGTACTTGAGGCTGACCTTATCGTGCATGTGCGCGACATAACGCACCCGGAAACTGATGCCCAACGTGCTGATGTGATTGATGTTCTTGCCCAACTGGGCGTGGTTGACCGCGATGGGCAAAGCGATCGTGCAATGATTGAGGCTTGGAACAAAATTGATTTGATGGATGCAGAGACTTTGGACGTCACGCTTCGTCAAGCAGACGTCCAAGGCGCGCGCATCCTGGCTGTTTCGGCTGTAAGCGGGCAGGGGATTGACGCATTGCTCGCCCAAATCGAGGAAGAGATTGCAGTCACGCGTCAGGAAGAAACATTCCACGTTCCTGTTGAGGATGGCGAAGGGCGTGCCTGGGTGTTTGCCAATGCCACGGTGCTTGATGAAACGATCTTGGAAGACGGGTCAACGCAGATTCGCGTGACAATGACACCTCGTCGGATGGCCCATGCAAGGGCGCGGTTTGAAGTAGCAGCGCCAGCGTAGAACGGCACTAGGCCTCGGTTTTAGCCCGTTGCCAAACGGCTTCCATTGTATCAAGCGAGGCGCTGCCAACCGGTGTATCTGTGTCGCTCAAGACATGCTCAACCCACTGAAATCGTTTGATGAATTTTTGATTTGTGCGTTCTAAAGCCACCGATGGATCGATGTTGAGCTTTCGCGCTAAGTTGGTAACGACGAACAGAACATCGCCGATTTCATCCTCAAGCCTTGCTCGATCGTGCGGGCTTGCGGCGAGTTCTTCGGCAACCTCGTTGGTTTCTTCGGCGAGCTTGTCCATCACAGCGTTAGGTGTTGGCCAATCAAAACCAACACGTGCGGCTTTGGCTTGCAGCTTAAAAGCGCGTTGAAGCGCGGGCAGGGTGGTCGGAACACCGTCGATCGCGCTCGCAGGTTGGTCTTGCCCCTCGCCTAGATCGCCGTTTTTAGCCAGTTGGCGCTTGCGCTTCTCTTCTTTTTCTTCGGTCTTGATCTCCTCCCAGCGCACTTTCACCGCTTGAGGATCATCGCGATCAACATCGCCAAAAACATGAGGGTGGCGGCGGATCATTTTTGTGTTCACCGCAGCCACAACATCATCAAAGGCAAATGAGCCTTCTTCCTTGGCCATCTGAGCGTGAAAAACGACTTGGAGGAGGAGATCGCCCAACTCATCACACAGGTCTTCCTTGTCGCCGCGCTGGATAGCGTCGGCGACTTCGTAAGCTTCCTCGATGGTGTAAGGCGCAATGGATTCGAAGTCTTGTTCGATATCCCACGGGCAGCCGGTTTCCGGGTCACGAAGCTTGGCCATGATGGCAAGCAAGGTCGATAACTCACTAGGTGCGCCGTCGATCGATCCATCACTGCTCATTGCGGGCTCCATGCTTTTCTATTGGCCAGCTTAGCGCAAGACTGGGTGATGATTGCATCTGGTCGTCATCAGGTGAGGCAGAACCCACAAGAAAGGCATCTATTTGTCCGATAAGATATATTATGGAACTAAAAAACTGCATCAAAGCCCGGCATCGCTAGGAAATAGCGACCTCTAACCCATCATAAGCCGGCTCAACGGTCTCTGGCGTTTCGGCAAGTACGGCCTTGTAGTCGAGGTCGTTGTGCAGATTGGTCAGGATCGTACGTTTGGGCGTCACTTCAGCTTGCAGCGCCAAGGCCTGCTGAAGATTGAAGTGGCTCGGATGTGGTTTGCGCCGCAGGCTATCGATGATCAAGGTATCGAGCGCCTGGAAAAAAACCAAACTTGACGCCGGTATAGCGCTGACGTCCGGTAGGTAGAGCGTGTCCGCAATACGGAAGCCAAGGGCGGTAATGTCGCCGTGGTCTACCGGCACGGGTGTGAGCTCAATTGGCCCGCCGGCGCCGTCAATCGTTATACGCTGATCGTGGCGCAAGATCTGCCGATTTAAGATCGGTGGATAACCGGAGCCGGGTGGTGTTTCAAATACGTAACCAAAGGCCGCCTTGGCGCGCGCGAAGGTACGATCATCCATAAAAACCGAAATCCGCGCTCGCTGAATCAGTGCAAAGGGCCGCATGTCGTCGATGCCATGCAAATGGTCAGCATGCTCATGTGTATAGATGACGCCATCGAGACGCGGGACATTTGCGTCTATCATCTGGGCCCGAAAATCTGGGCCGGTGTCGATAACGCAATAGGTGGTGCCGTCAGGGCCGTTTCGGGTGAGCAAGATGGAACAGCGGCGACGATGATTCTTTACATTCGACGGATCACAGGCGCCCCAACGTTCTTCATGTGTCGTGCCCCCTACCCTGGGCACTCCTGCTGACGATGCGCATCCAAGAATGGTGAGCGTCAGCGTCATCCAAGCTCCACCTTATTGAAAAGGCGTTTGAAATTGTCAGTTGTTACATCGGCTAGGCGCGCCGGATCCATGCCTCTGACACCAGCAAGCATATTGGCCGTGTGCGTGACAAAGGCGGGTTCGTTGCGCTTGCCTCGGAACGGCACGGGCGCGAGATAAGGCGCGTCGGTTTCAACCAACAATCGGTCCTCCGGGACCTGCGCTGCTATATCTCGCAATTCCTGCGCCGTCTTAAAGGTCAGTATGCCAGAAAACGACACATACCCACCTAGCGCAACGCCGCGTTGCGCCAGTTCTAGGCCTGACGAAAAACAGTGCAGTACCATCGGGAATGCGCCGTCAGTTTCGTGCGCTTCCTCCAAGATGGCAGCCATATCATCGTCGGCTGAGCGCGCATGGATCACCAGCGGCAGGCCTGTGATCCGTGATGCCTGAATATGGCGTTTAAGCCCTGCTGCCTGTGCCTCACGCGGGGCATTGTCGTAATGGTAGTCCAGCCCAGCCTCCCCTATGGCGACAACCTTTGGGTGCTCGGCTTTGGCGATCAACTCGTCCACGGTAACGTCTGGCTCCTCGCCTGCGTTATGTGGATGGGTGCCGACCGTGCAAGTGACGCTGTCATAGGCCTCGGCCACTGCTTTGATCTGATCGAACCTTTTCACCCGCGTGCAAATCGTAACCATATGGCCGATACCTGACTCCATGGCGCGTGCAATCACAGCATCGCGCTCAGGCTCAAAGTCAGGGAAATCCAGGTGGCAGTGGCTGTCTACAAGCATGGAGGCTAAGCGTCGATGCCAGCTTCTTCTTCCACATAACGTGGGAAGATTGGTGTGGGTTTTGGCAGGTTTGTGCCAGCTTTAAGCGCACTGCTTTTTCCAAGATGCTCGAACTGACGAGATTCGCTCGGCACGTTCAGCGCATCAAGAAGCTTGCCGGCGCTATCGGGCATCACCGGCTGGACAAGGATAGCGACTTTTCGCAAGGTTTCTGCCGTTGTCCACAACACGGTGGCCATGCGTTGCGGATCGGTCTTTTTCAGTGCCCATGGCTCTTGGCCCGCGAAATAGCGGTTGGCATCAGCAATGACGGCCCAAATTGGAGTTAGAACCAAGTGCAATTCTTGCTTGTCGATCGCGCTTCGCGCTTGGTCGAGCAAGGCATCGGCCGATGCCAACAATGTTTCATCATCACCGGTGAGCGGGCCGGGAGCGGGTACTTTGCCGTCGCAGTTCTTACCAATCATCGACAGGGAACGCTGCGCTAAGTTGCCAAGATCATTGGCCAAATCGGCGTTTATGCGACCAACGATTGCCTCGTGGCTGTAGTTCCCATCACGGCCAAAGGGCACCTCACGTAGGAAGAAATAGCGCACTTGATCGCGGCCATAGTGATCAACCATCTTAAAGGGATCGATGACGTTGCCCACCGACTTGGACATCTTCTCGCCCTTGTTGAACAGGAACCCGTGGCCAAACACACGCTTGGGCAACGCGATACCAGCCGACATCAGAAATGCTGGCCAATAAACGGTGTGGAAGCGCACGATATCCTTCCCAATCACGTGCAAATCCGCTGGCCAGTATTGCCAACGCGGATCGCTTTCGTCGGGAAAGCCGAGGCCGGTGATGTAGTTGGTCAAGGCATCCACCCAAACATACATCACGTGGGCAGCATCACCTGGCACTTTGATGCCCCAATCGAAGGTCGTGCGCGAGATAGAAAGGTCTTTTAACCCACCTTCAACGAACTTCACCACCTCGTTGCGGCGTTCGTCCGGTCCGATAAAGCTGGGATTGTCTTTGTAGTGTTCGAGGAGCCGATCTTGGAACGCAGAAAGGCGGAAAAAGTAGCTTTCCTCCTCAACCCACTCCACAGGTGTGCCCTGTGGGCCTAGACGCACACCATCATCATTAAGACGTGTCTCGTCATCGCCATAGTAGGCTTCGTCACGCACTGAATACCAGCCGGCATAGCTGTCTTTATAGATATCGCCGGCATCTTGCATACGCTGCCAAATCGCTTGGCTCGCCTTGTGGTGGCGCTCTTCGGTGGTCCGAATAAAGTCGTCGTTCGAGCAGCCAAGCACTCCAACCATGTCCTGAAAACGCGGGGCATTTTGGTCGGCGAGTTGAGCTGGCGTTATGCCAGCTTCACGCGCGGTCTTGTCCATTTTGAGCCCGTGCTCGTCGGTGCCAGTCAAAAATCGCACATCATACCCATCAAGACGCTTAAAACGGGCAATGGCATCAGTGGCGAGGGCCTCGTAGGCGTGGCCGATATGCGGTGTGCCATTGGGATAGGAAATGGCGGTGGTGATGTAAAAACGCTTGGACATGAACTGGTGAAAGGCTTTCGGCGCGGAGGGATTTCACCCTTGGCTATAGACCTGATCAAGCCGGTCGAAAAGCACCATGATGCGTTCTGATACATCCAGGTTGATGGCCTGGTGGGTGCGTATGGCGTCAGTGTGCTCGCTCCAAAGCGCTGCCAAGCTGTTTTGAGCCACCAGTGAGATCGTTTGCTGCGGTGTTGCCAGGCCGTGCGGTTCAGCCTCTCCCCGTATGCGGCGCGAGAGCCAATCCTCGATTAGACCAAGCAACAACTCACGCGTTTCTGGTGCCATGGCGGTAACGCTGCCAGCCAACGTCAATCGCGTCGATATCGTATTGCTATCCGGTCGGGCCCCTGCTTTCGCCGATAGCGTGCAATAGATTTGATAGGCATCCAACGCTTGCCTGTCGGCTGATAGGCCAAGCATGTGCCCTGCCCTGCCGCCGGAAAGCGCAATAGCCATTTCGTTTTGGTCGTCGGCGTCCGACGACAAAGCGAACGCCTCCATAGACGCGCTATCCAATGGCGCAAAGGCTAAATGGCGACAACGCGATCGAATGGTGGGCAATACTTGGTTGAGAGAATGAACAACCAAAAACAAAGCCGTGCGTTGTGACGGTTCTTCCAAGGGCTTGAGAAGAGCATTCGCGCCTTCAACGTTCAGCTCATCGACCGAATCAACAACCAGCACCCGCCATCCGCCGTAAGCAGCTGTTGATTGCAGCCTGTGAAGTGTCGAGCGCACAGCGCCAACGGGGATTTTCTTTGGCAGTTTTTTGCCATCGCTGCCCGTCTGCCGATCAATCCAATGCAAGTCAGGATGGGCGCCCTGGGCAACCAGTCGAGCATCAGCGTGGTCAAGATCAATATCCAAACGCCCTGTTACTCGGCGCGCGTTCTCGGCAACCAAATAGGCTGCGGCTTGCGCTGCGAAACGCGCTTTGCCAACGCCTTTGGGGCCATGCAGCAGCCACCCATGATGCATACGCCCACCCTGCAACGCGTCCAGCAATGTCTTTTGTGCAGCGGCGTGTCCCACCAAGGGTTGATCGAGCGGTAAGCCGGTTGGTGCGGGGGTCGTTTTTGCGGTGGCTTGGCGGGCCATTGGCTAAACCAGGCCGCGAAGGCGCAGACTGTCGCGAATCGTGACTGTCACGTTGTTTGGCTTTCCAGCACCGTTGATCAGGAGGCATCGTTTTGGGTTGGTTTCACACAACCAACGAAAACCTTCCGCGACCCTATCATGGTAGCTCTGATCTTCCTTCTCGAAGCGGTCATCACCATCGTCCTTTGTGGACAGGCGAGCTTTGCGCCGCGATTTGGCGGTGTCTGCGTCAACATCCAGCACATAGGTTACCTCAGGCATCAGGCCGTCTGTTGCTATGGCTTCGAGCTGATCAATGGTCTCAGGTGGTAATCCGCCAACATACCCCTGATAAATCCGGGTTGAATCAGCAAAGCGGTCGCAAAGCACGACTTGATTTTTGGCCAGAGCTGGCTTGATCACCAAATCAACATGTTCACGGCGAGCTGATGTCAACAAGCACGCTTCTGCCAAGGCGCCTTTTTCGGCCGCATGGCCGCCAAGAAGCACCTCTCGAACAATCTTTCCACCTGGAGAGCCGCCTGGTTCGCGGGTCTCAAGAACATCGTACCCTTCGCCGCGCAGTGTTTCGCCAAGCATGGCGGCTTGGGTGGATTTGCCAGACCCCTCGCCGCCTTCGAACGAAATAAAATAGCCACCTGTCGGTTGCTTGAGGGTGCTCTTGTGCGCTGGCATGGTGTCAAAAACTTCCAGCGAATGAAATCGGTGGAATCCAGCCGAGCACGAGTTCAAGGAACCCATCGCGTGCACGCTGTATCATTGATCCGGTCTCGACGTGTGTTGCAGCCACCAACGGCGTTTCTTGGATAATCGTTCCGTCGCGCTCCACCAAAAGTCGGCCAAGTTGCTGGCCCTTGGTAATTGGCGTTGGGATTGGACTGTCATAAACCACGCGCGCGCGCACGCGATCAACGCCTTCGCGCGGAAGAAGAAGTTCCAACGCCCCTTGCTCCGCCATCAGACCGACTTCGCGTTGCGATCCTCCATAGGTGCGAGCAAAAGCAATTGGTTCGCCTGGTTCAGCAACACGTACCGTGCGAAAATCTTCATAGGCATAGCGAACCAGACGGCGCGCCTCATCGACACGGCCTTCAGCTGTATCGACGCCAGATAGGGCAAAAACGATGCGGCGGCCATCACGCACGACTGATCCAACAACGCCATACTGTGAGTCATCGCTGAAGCCAGCAAACAATCCATCGGCCCCCTCGATCTCATTGTAGATCGGGTTACGGTTGCGCTGGGTAATGTCGTTCCAGGTAAATTCGTCTTCGCCGAACATCGCGTAAAGTTCAGGATGGGCATCAATGAGTGCTGTGGTGGAAACCACCAAATCGCGGGCCGTTGTGTACATGCCGATTTCAGGCTCGCCCGTGGCATTGGTGAAAACGCTATTCGTTGCACCATAATGTGCGGCCAATTGCGTCATGCGTTCAGCAAAGGAAGGCTCATCACCTGCCACGCCTTCAGCAAGCGCAATCGCGGCATCGTTGCCAGAGATGATTGCTAACCCGCGAAGAAGGTCGGCGATTGCGACGTCACTTCCGAGTTCGGCAAACATGGCGGCCCTGCCTGACGGCCCCCCGCCCCTGCGCCACGCGTCTTCGCTGATTGGAAAAGTCGTTTCGAGATCGAAGACTTGCTGCGCGATGCCCTCAAAAACCACGGCTGCTGTCAGCGTTTTGGCCATGGAGGCGGGTTCAAAGCGCTCATCGGCCTGCTGTGAATAGAGGACTGTGCGGGAGTTCACATCATAGAGAAAAGCGTGTGGTGCGCGGCTCTCGAATGCTTGCGCCCAGGCATGTTGGGGAAGGCTTGTCAGAAGCAGCAGGCTCAGAATCGAGAAGCCATGAACGAGGCAACTCAATGCACGGCTGCCGCGTGCGCACTTCACTTCCCGTCGCGCCATAAACGAATGCTCCCAATGCCGTGCCGACCCGGCCGCGATGGACGCCGTTAGCTGTTGGCGGCGTCTGTCACGTAGGCGTCGGTGTAGCCCTGGCTGGCCAACCTGCGCAAGAGGTCTTGCTCGGCCTGAGGAGTGGGGGCTGCCGCACGTAGGCGCACCTGGGTCAGCGTGCGGCCCCTCGACTGCACTGGCTCGGTCACGACTTCGCCAAATGATGCCAATTCAGTGCGCAATCGCGCCACATTGGCTGGATCGCCAAATATACCGATCTGTACAAGCGTCGTACGGCCAGTTGTAGGCGCCTGCGACGCAGCAAGCGCGAGCGCAGGGGTTTGCCGCGTTTCGCTGAGGCGGGCAACGGCCTGCGACTGCAATGCCAGGTGGCTTGCCGCGTCCAAGGCATTGGCCCCGGCAGAACGGTGGGCAAGCTCAATACGAGCGTTTTGTGCCAGAGATGATTGATTACGCTGCGTAAATCCAGCTTCCAGGTCAGTGGCCATGAAGCCAATCGCTGCGCTTGGAATAGGCGCGTTGGGAATGAGCCCAGTCCCAGATTGTGCGGCTGGTGCCGGAAACGCTGCTGGAACAGATGCCCTCACACCCGAAGGAGGCGCCAACACCATTGGTGATCCTGCTGATGGCGCAGAAGGTTGCGATACGACTGGTGGGCGCTGGAACTGTGGTTCGCTTTGCGGCTGACCGAACAGTGTATCGAGGAAAGATGACCCCTGTGGTGCAGCCTGTTGACCAACCGACGCTGAAGGGGAGTTCTCAGCGAAGGCAATTTGGCTCGATGCTGCAACAGGTGTGGGAGCAGGAACCGGTGCGCGCGCTAGCATCGTGCCGGGATCAGCGCCATTGATTGGTTGACCGTTGATTTCAGCGGAGGCTTCCAGCCAGGCGACGTCTTGTCCATGCAAGGGCGCGCGCCCTTGGTATTGAACACGCACGCGTGCAACGCCATCACCACGGAAATCGAGGACGTCTGAGGCGCGTTTCGACAAATCGATGATCCGGTCGTGCGCAAAAGGACCGCGATCATTGATGCGAACAATAACCGAGCGATCATTTTCTAGGTTCGTAACGCGCGCATAACTCGGCAAGGGCAGCGTCGGGTGTGCTGCTGACAATGTATATTGGTCAAACACCTCGCCATTGGCGGTTAGGCGCCCATGGAAACCTGGCCCGTACCAGGAGGCAATGCCGGTGCGGTCGTAGTCGGGATCCTCACGTGGCGTGTAGAGTCGTCCAGCAATCCGGTAGGGACGACCGACTTGCGCCCTGCCCCCGCCCCGCGGCAAGTTGGTTTCTTGGTCAGTCACGCGTGGGCTGGCCGCCACGCCGAGCGCAGCATCGTTGATACCGTCGCCGCCCCCGCCATCACCGCCGGTTGTGACGGCATTACAGCCGGCAAGCGTTATAGCGCACAGACCACCGATCGCCAACGCACGGTAAAGCGGCCTTTGAACAAGAAAATTGGCTACGGTACCCGCAGCCGAAAAGGCGCTGAAAAGCGCCGTGTTACATCTCATCATCACGCCATACTCGATACAAACTGGCGACTGCTCCGGCAACACAAACACACGTGATGGCCAGGCAGCATGCTTCACAAACCGTGAAACTATGCTTCGAAAGTGAGGCATAAGCGTGAAGAGGGCGTTAAGCCTGCCGTCATTGGCATCGTTTTTATTCGCCGTAGGGTATCCATATGTTTTTGATTTCGCAGGCCTTTCGCAACCATTCAGGGCCTTCTGCCGCAGGTGCAAACCAGTCGAGTTCACGACCGTAATCCACGAATGTGCGCTTCAGGTTGCCTGCAGACAAGGATTCTACCTTTGTGGATAGCTCATGCGATCCAAAGGCCCAAACAGCATCGACATCGGCGTGACTTGCTAGAACTTCGCCCAATTCTTGAGAATCACCGGTGACGATATTGATGACGCCGGCTGGAACATCGGACGTTTCGAGAACCGAATAAAGATCCGTTGCAGCCAGCGGATTGGCCACACTGGGCACAAGCACCACGCGGTTGCCCATGGCAATCAGCGGTGCAACCAGGCTTATCGCTCCAAGCAACGGGGCCTCATTAGGGCAAACAATACCGACAACCCCAATTGGCTCATTCATTGCCAGAGCGACGCCACGCAATGGTGGCACATGCACGCGGCCATCATTTTTGTCGGCGTAGGCAGCGTATGAGAACAAGCGATTGATGGCGGCATCAACTTCTTTGGCGGCTTTGGCTGGTGTGGTTCCCGCAACGCTTGCCATGCGAGCGGCAAACTCGTCGGCTCGAACCGAAAGATTTTCAGCCAGGTAGTAGATAATCTGTGCACGGTTGTGTTCGGTTGCTGCCGACCAACCAGTTGCCTTGCGTGCCGCGGCAACAGCGTTGCGGACATCTTTGCGGTTACCAACGCCTACATCGCCGATGATGTTGCCTTTCGGCGAGGCTACGGTACGCGAATAGTTGCCGTCCGGACGCGCTTGCTTGCCACCGATATAGAGCTTCGCTGTGCGGTCGATGGTCGGCAGGTCAAACCCGCCCGCTTGCGGCTTGGGTTCGGGCAGACTCGTCGATGGACGCCGCTTGGCACCCTTCCAGAATTTCGGCTTGAGGTATTCAAAGGCCCCTTCCCGGCCGCCTTCCCGGCCAAAGCCAGACTCTTTTTTCCCGCCAAAACCGACAGAAGCATCGAACATGTTGGTGGCGTTCACCCAGACCACGCCGCTGTCGAGCTTGGAGGCTACATTGAGTGCTAGTCCGATCGTTTCCGACCAAATGGAGGCGGCTAGACCGTAGCGCGAATGGTTGGCGAGCTGCACGGCTTCGTCCGGTGTGCGGAAGGTCATCGACACGGCGACGGGGCCGAAAATCTCTTCGGTCGCAACGGTGGAGGACGTTCCAACATTGGAAAGCAAAGTTGGTGGAAAATAGCTGCCAGTTGCTGGAATGGCACCGGAGGGTTGATGCAGCGTTGCGCCCTCTTTTACGCCCTGATCGACGAGTGCTTTGATGCGTTCCAACTGGACCGGCGCGACGATGGCGCCCATGTCGATGGCTTTGTCGAGCGGCGCGCCAACGCGCAGCGTTTCCATGCGGCGGGTCAACTTGGCGATGAAGGCGTCTGCGATGCCCTCGTGCAGCAGGAGCCGCGATCCGGCACAGCAAACTTGGCCCTGGTTGAACCAGATGGCGTCAACAACGCCTTCGACCGCGCCGTCCAAGTCGGCATCGTCAAAGACGATGAACGGTGACTTGCCACCCAGCTCCAGCGTCAGCGACTTGCCGCTGCCTGCCGTTTGTTTGCGGATGATCCTGCCAACTTCCGTCGAGCCGGTGAAGGCGACTTTGTCCACGTCGGGATGGCCAACGAGCGCCGCGCCTGTGTCGCCCTCGCCCGTCACGATGTTGAGGACGCCGGCAGGAAGACCAGCGGCTTGCGCCAACTCGGCAATGAGCAGCGCGGTAAGCGACGTGAACTCGGCAGGCTTCAAGACAACGGTGTTGCCGAGCGCCAGCGCTGGCGCGATTTTCCAGGCGAGCATGAGAACCGGAAAGTTCCACGGGATGATCTGCCCGACGACGCCGACGGGATCATAGTCCGGGAACTCTTTGTTCTGCAGCTGCGCCCATCCGGCATGGTGATAAAAATGGCGCGCGGCGAGCGGTACATCGATGTCGCGCGTTTCGCGGATCGGCTTGCCATTGTCGAGTGCTTCGATAACCGCGATCAATCGCGCGTTGCGCTGGATGGAGCGGGCGAGCGCATAGAGGTGACGCGCGCGTGCATGGCCCGGCAGCGCGGCCCATTTCTTTTGTGCTTTGCGCGCAGCTTTGACCGCAGCATCCACATCATCGGTCGACCCTTGCGCAAGCTTGGCAAGATGCTCGCCAGACGCGGGCGCGTTGCTGTCGAAGGTGGTTGAACCTTTGACGAACATACCATCGATGAAATGGCCAAAATTGGCGTCATGCTTGGCGATCCAGGCGCGCGCATCACCATCAGCCTCAGGTGCCGGGCCGTAATCCATCGTGTCGAAATAGTCAGCAACGCTCATGATCGATTCATCCAATCGGGTGGCGGAGGAAGGCGGAGTACGCGCCGGTGATGTGATGTTCAAGCTGCCGTTCAATGTCGGCCAGCAGGCTGGACGCTCCAACGCGGAAGAGATCGGGTTCGAGCCATTCCCGGCCCAGCTCTTCTTTCATCAGGAACTGGTAGTTGAGCACATCTTTGGCGGTGGAGATGCCACCGGCAGGCTTGTAGCCGACCTTGAAACCGGTGCGCTCTTCATAGGCGCGGATACAGCGCAGCATGGTCAGTGATACCGCCAAGGTGGCGTTGACGCCTTCTTTGCCGGTGGATGTCTTGATGAAATCCGCGCCGGCCATCATGCAGACCAGGGAAGCACGGGCGACGTTGCGCAGCGTCTTGATGTCGCCGGTCGCCAGAATCGCTTTCACATGGGCATCGCCACAGGCTTCGCGATACTCCAGCATTTCATCGTAAAGCGCCTGCCAATTGCCGGTCAGCACGTGTTCGCGGGTGATCACGATGTCGATCTCCTGCGCGCCGTCGGCCACCGACTCTTTGATTTCCTGAACCTTTAGATGGTGCGGCGAAAGACCGGCAGGAAAGCCCGTCGAGACGGCAGCGACGGGAATACCGGTACCTTGCAAGGCATCGACAGCCGTCGCAACAAAGCGATGATAGACGCAGACCGCGCCGGTAGTGAGGTTACGCTCCGCCATGCCCAGCGCTTCTAACAAATCCGGACGCACAGGCCGCGCCGCCTTGGCGCATAGGCGGCGCACACGCCCTTCTGTGTCATCGCCGTTAAGTGTTGTCAGATCGATGCAGGTGAGTGCTTTCAGCAACCAGGCAGCCTGGGCATCCTTTTTTACGGTGCGGCGGCCTGGCAGCGTGGCGACACGGCGTTCGGTTGCTGAGAGATTGACGCGCACATCACGGACCCAACCAACGTCGAACTCCATCACTTCATTACGTGGATGAAGGGGATTGTTATGGCCAAGATGAGCATCTTGCGTGATGAGGGTGACATTGGATGTCATCGGATTTACCCGCTTGCGTGTCGTGAACCACGCCATAACGTGGGAAGTATCCTGCTTAGCATGGCAGATTGACCAGGGGCCAGTGTTGTGAACCGCTTGCGATGGCCCGGACCGTGTTTTTTGGAAGGCTGATGAATGCACACGCCGACGTCGATCCCTGAGGGAACTGTTTTTGCCCGCACTGAGTGCAGTGAGGTGGGTGTGGACCCGTCTGTTGGCAACTTGCCGCATCTAGTATTCCACTGGCAGGGCAAGACATTGGCGCCGCTTCATCGTGCTCCGTGGGTCGAGAACGATACGTTTCCTGAGGAGATGCCGCCGGTTGATCGCAAGCTGTCTGGTGACTTTGTGTGTGCACCTTTTGGGAGGAGCGATGTTGAGCCATCCCCGCCGCATGGGTGGAGCAGCAACAGCCCTTGGTTGTTGGATCGCAATGATGAATCGGGGCTGTATTTCACGCTGGACCGCAAGATCATGGGTGCCAAGCTGACAAAGCATGTGCGCCCTGCCCCCGATGCGCCTCTGCTTTACCAGGTTCACACCATTGATGGTGGATCTGGAGGGCTGACATTTGCGCATCATCCGATGATGCGCGTCGCGGGTGGCGCACGTTTGTACACTTCGCCCAAACGCTTGGCTGTAACGCCAGACGCTCCGATCGTCGGGGGTCGCCATGCACTCCAAAACGGCGTGGCGACTGCTGATCATATGGCAATTCCCGCGACCCGCGTTGGAACCATTGATGTGACAGTCCTTCCGATCGCAGATGGCGATGAGGATTTTGTCGCTTTGGTCGAGGTTCAAGATGCTGAATTGGGTTGGTCTGCAGTTATTCGTGAGGCCTTCGACGATATTGTGTTCGTGTTGAAAGACCCGTCTGTGCTGCCCCTCACGATGCTTTGGCACTCCAATGGTGGTCGCGACGATGCCCCCTGGAGTGGTCGCCACCGTGGTGTGCTTGGTATTGAAGACGGTATTGCAGCTGGCGCGGCGGGTCACAGAGCTGCGCTTGGAGAGACTGTGTTCTCCCAAGCCGGTGTGCCAACTGCATTAAATTTGGTGGAGGATAAGATCCATCGCATCGCCCATGTCATTGGCGCTGTGCCCCGCCCCGCTGGCTGGGATGTGATAGCTGGAATCACCATTGATGGTGAGGCGCTCTCAATTCGCGAAGCGAATGGCGGAGTGCTGGCTATGCCGTTTGACTCTAACTTTTTTGATCCACGGGCTTAGGCCTCTTTGGAGCGGTTTTGCTTGTTTCCAAACGTGCGTCTGAAAAAACCCACGGACCGCGAACACCCGGAATCCCATCTGGCGCGATCCGCAGACCTCGTGCAGTGATTTGCTCGTCCTCTAGGGCGTCACCGACTGTGTTGATGGGTCCTGCTGGCACTGTCGCGCCTTCAAATGCCTGGAGCAAATCCGCTGATAGCCGCGCGCGAGTGGCTTTCATTAGGTGATCAATCAATAGTTCGCGATTGGCAACGCGCGCTGCGTTGGTCGCAAATCGGTCATCACCTGGAAGATCCTGAAGTCCAAGAACGGAGCAACATCTTGCGAACTGATCGTCATTGCCGACGGCAATGTTGATATGCCCATCCTTGGTTTGGAAGGTCTGGTAGGGCGCTATATTGGGATGGGCGTTGCCCAAGCGTTTGGGGCTGTTGCCGCTGGCCAGGTAATTCATGGTCTGATTGGCAAGCAAAGCAACCGAGCAATCAAACAGCGCCATGTCTATGTGCTGGCCTCGCCCGGTACGATGACGTTGCTCAACAGCGGCCAAAATTCCCATTCCGCTGTATAGCCCGGTGACAAGATCAGAGATGGCGACGCCCGTTTTTTGTGGCCCCCCATCTTCCTCGCCGGTGATCGACATCAGGCCAGACATGCCCTGTATCATGAAATCATAGCCCGCACGCTGCGCATACGGGCCGGTTTGCCCAAAGCCGGTGATGGAACAGTAAATGAGGCGTGGATTGCGTTTGGCCAAGCTGTCGTAGTCGAGGCCAAATTTGGCCAGCGTGCCAACCTTGAAGTTCTCGATTACGATGTCAGCGCTGTCGACAAGATCAAGCACCGTTTGCCTGCCTGTGTCTGTTTTGAAGTCAGCAAAAACAGACGTCTTTCCGCGATTGCATGCATAGTAGTAGGCCGCCGAAGTATCGTCATCCTGCTCGATAAAAGGTGGTCCCCATGTACGCGTGTCGTCGCCTTTGGGGCCTTCGACTTTGATAACCTCGGCACCAAGATCTGCTAGCGTTTGCCCAGCCCAGGGACCGGCTAGGATGCGGGCCAGTTCGATGACTTTTAGGCCTTTGAGCGGCGCGGAGACTTCCGACATAGACAGATCCATACAGTTGCGGGTCGGGCCGAAATTCTTGCCAAACCAAAAACAAAAAAGCCCGCCGATTTGGCGGGCTTTTGATAATGGCGGGCACGGAGGGATTCGAACCCTCGATACGGCTCAACACCGTATACTCCCTTAGCAGGGGAGCGCCTTCAGCCACTCGGCCACGTGCCCATTCGCCGTCGCTTGTCAAACGGGAACGGCACTTTGTCAACCACGAGAACGTGGCTACCGTGGCCGATAAATGGCACGCAGCTTAGAAGCCGCCGCAGCGCTTCACGATTGCGTTGTAGTAGTAAAAATCTGGCGAGCCTGGCTCAACGCGGTTGCGCATTTCACGAGCGAACTGGAGTTCCGTCAAACGCTCTTGCTCTGCACGCTGGCGCTGTTCGTTGAATTTGGCGAATGCTTGCTCAATACCGAATGTAATGGCTTTGATCATTGGCATGGGGGGATATCCTAAAAGAGTTTCTGTCGGGGGGTGACAAGACGCATCTAAGCGCGTTCCTATCTGATGAGGAGGCCCAAGAAATCACAACAGCTATGCAATTTGTGCAGAGCAACATTAACGCCATTTTCAGCGTTTGATTGCCGTCTCACTTGATCACCCAACAATGCGCCCCTCGTGCTTTTAGGCTGCCCAATGAGCACTCCGTCCTAGGTCGCTAGAAAACTCCGTGCAGAAGCAAGAGCTTGTGCCAGCTGTGTTTTTGACAACTCACCGGCGATTTCTTCGCGATAGGTTTTTGCCGCCTGCTTGCCGCGTAGGCATGCAAGGTTGAACCATTTGTGTGCTGCAACAAGATCAACGGCAACCGAACGACCGGTTGCGTACATCATGCCCAGATCGAAGAACAGATCACCTTCGTCGGCTCGCTGACCGAGATATCCAGCTTCGAATTCGTTGAGTGCTAAGCGTGCCATTTTTTTGTGCCTCCCATTGGCTTAAGTGGCCGTGACGTCCCCAAAACGTCGATGGGATGGAGTATGGCGATGGGGTTTGAATCGGTCGCTAAAATTTGCGCTTAATTGAAAGCAAATGCGATCTTTATCTTCCGCTAACGCTAAGATAGGCGGTAACCATCTAAACCTAAGCAGTATCGGGCCTTGTAAAGGCAAGCTACTGCTCGCCTTTACTTTTTACGGAATGATTTTTTTACGTTTCGTCAAGCATGGCGAGCATTGCGGCTGCACCTGAATTTTTAGCTTCCCCTGGTGAATCCTCAATCGCTATCTTTGTGACAACGCCATTATCTATCAAAGCTGCATAGCGCTGCGAGCGAATGCCCATGCCAAAAGCCGTGCCATCCAACACCATATCGGCTGCCTTGGTGAAGGTCGCGCTGCCATCGGAAAGGAACAGGACATTGTCTCCGGTATTCGAGGCATCCTTCCACGCTTTCATCACGTGAACATCGTTGACGCCAACGACTGCGATCGTATCGACCCCTTTGGCTTTGATGGCATCAGCGTGCTCTACATACCCTGGAAGGTGGTTGTTGTTGCATGTGGGGGTGAACGCGCCAGGCACGGCGAACAAAACAACCTTTTTCCCGCCGAAGAGCTCATCTTTGCTCATCTCTTGTGGACCATCATCGGTGATGGCAGCAAGTGGTACGTCAGGAAGTGATTGGCCAACTGTAAGCGGCATGGAAGTCTCCAAGTTTGTGTTTGTCGCTGTGCATGTAAGGTTCCGCGCGATCAGAACCAGTGCCAAGCTCTACAAAAAAGGTGGGTGTTATCGTCGATCTTGAAGGCTGCTTGAAAAAACGTCGATGCGGTTGCCCGGCGCAACGACAGTGACGCTCGAAATGGGCGTTTGCCAGCGCCACTCACCGTGTAAAGCCTGAGAGCTTTGGGTCGGATCATCAGACGTTTGCAAGAGAGTGTGGCGTCCTTGCTCATCCTCGGCAATGGCAAAACTCTCCTTCGCCGGTGTCGTGTTCAAGAGGATCGAGATGTTGGTTCCGATGTGGTCCAGGGAAAGCTGATGAAGGGGTTGCTCACGTGTTGCCAGGTTGTTCTGGAGCCTGAAAATCTGCGCCATGGTGATTTCCGGCTGTGCGACCAAATCAGGTAGCCAGGCGGACAGCTCAACCCGTTCCGGCAGGCAAACCTCGGCGCAGAGGCCAATTTGTAGGGATAGATGAACATCGACGGGTGTATCGGTGTTGTCAGAACGCACGACCACCGGCCAAAGCGTGGGTGCAGCGTAACCAACGGACACGCCGTCGCCCTCATCAAACAGCGATGGTGTGGGAAAGATCGTTCGCACATCGACGACGTTTTCGCTGGCTTGCCAATCCAGCTCAGGTGCCAGGCCGAACCTGCCCGGCAATCGCCAGTAGGTTTTCCAACCATCGTTGAGATCGATGGCCAAGAAGATCAAATGTTCATCGTGTCCCACGGTAATCGCATCAGCCAACAATGTCTGCGCAATGGGTGGAGCAGCCTGTAAATGAATTGTGGCGCCTTCGAGGGTGACCGATGCGGTTATTTCAGCCGCCTCGGTCAACGGCGTTGACAGCTCTCCAAGTGCAATGATCGACCAAAACGCAAAGAACTTTGCAGTGCTGATCAATTTGGGCTGGCATTTGAGGTCAAGAGAGGCAAACATTGGCTTGTTGATTGGCGCAGCTTGATCGTATGCACGCCGCCCGCCCCTTTCGATTTTATGTTGAGCCTGATCATGGATGAGTTTCCAAGTCTCGCGGGTCAAGTCCTGATCGCCATGCCGTCGATTGGTGACGCTCGCTTTGAGCGAACGGTGATCTATCTTTGTGTCCATGATGAGCACGGAGCCATGGGTATTGTTGTCAACAGACCGGCGGCCGACAAGACCGTTGGAGATATTCTCCACGAGTTAGGGCTTATGGATTGCACCGAAACGAGTGATAGGCCCCCACTGAGTGATCATCAGTCCGCTCGGCTAGACGCCCGCGTATTGCTTGGCGGGCCAGTGGAAAAAACACGCGGCTTTGTGCTGCATTCGCCCGATGTGGTTGAGCGAGATGGCACAGTTGCGGTGACCGATGATGTGCATCTGAGCGTAAAAATGGATGTGCTGCGTGATATCAGTCTTGGCAATGGGCCAGATCGCTTTCTTCTCGCGCTTGGCTTTGCCAATTGGGGTGGCGGGCAACTAGACCAAGAGATTCTGCAAAACGCATGGCTCGCAGCACCTATGGGCGCTCAGGCTTTGTTTGAAACGCCTCCCGAGCTGCATTATGCAGCCAGCCTCTCCAATCTTGGTGTTGATATGAACAAGCTGTCGCCGGTGGCCGGTCGAGGCTAATAAATTTATTTGCCTGACCGACCTGGAGTGGCGTGCTATTTGGCGCGCTGGTTAAAGAGCACTTTCTTGTCATCGTCGGACATCGGCTTTCGCCATTCAGATCCTACCGCAAGTCCACGCTCAACGGCAGGGCGTGCCAGCATGGTTTGGATCCAGCGACCAACATGCGGGAAGTCTGCAATATCCATTTGCTGGCCTTCCCAGCCACGTGCCCATCCGATGCATGCCATGTCAGCGATGGAGTAGTCGCCGACAATGTAATCCTTGCCTTCAAGCTGTTTGTTCAGCACGCCATACAGACGATGGGTCTCATCGGTGTAGCGCTTCTTGGCGTAAGGAACATCTTCGGGGGCGTATCGGTTGAAGTGGTGGTTCTGGCCAAGCATCGGGCCAAACCCGCCCATTTGCCACATCAGCCACTCCTCTGTCTTCACACGGCCGCGCTCATCAGCGGGATAAAAAGCGCCGAACTTGCGACCGAGATATTGCAGGATTGCGCCCGACTCGAAAACCGAGATTGGCTGTCCGTCAGGCCCTTCAGGATCGATAATTGCGGGCATTCGGTTGTTGGGTGAGAAGGCCAAAAACTCTGGCTTAAACTGGTCGCCCTTGCCGATGTTGATCGCGTGGACCTTGTAGGGAATATCCAGCTCTTCCAGATAGATGGATACCTTGAAGCCGTTGGGTGTTGGCCAGAAGTAGAGATCGATAGGTTTGGTTTGGGTCACCATGACGCCATCCTTAAAGTCGTTTGGTAATCGGTGATCTTGGGCACGCGTCTTTGCGCGATGGCCCCACCAGGAGATGGCATCAATCTATGTATCTCCAGGCGAATGAAAAGGCAGGTATGACCAGATATCTGCTTTTGCTCACAAAGCTGTGATCAGTTCATGGCGGTAAAACGCCGATGAGTAAGGATTTGCTGACGCTTTTTTCCGATTTTAGAACGGTGTTTTCGGAGTAACCCTGCTTGGAACTTGGGTCTGCTATCTCCACCCCTCTTGCCTTGCCGCGCAGTCTATCGGCTGAAGCGGGGCTTGGTGCTGGACGCGAAAAAGCTGGTGTGAAACCCGATAAGCCAACTCAGCCAGGGGCAACATCCAATACCGGCGAGCCACTTACCAAAGAGCAGGAATCGCAAATTCGCGAGCTCAAAAAGCGCGATGCGGAGGTAAAGGCACATGAACAGGCCCATGCCGCTGTTGGCGGTGCATATGCCAGTGCGCCGACCTACACCTACGCCAAGGGTCCTGATGGCAAGAAGTACGCTGTGGGTGGCGAGGTCCAGATCGATACTTCACCAGAGCGCACACCAGACGCCACCATTCGCAAGATGGATGTCGTTATCCGCGCCGCACTGGCTCCCGCTGAGCCATCCTCCCAGGACCGTGCCGTTGCTCGCCAAGCGCAGCAGCAGAGGCTGGAGGCGCAACAACAACTGGCTCAGCAACAGGCTGATGAGCGAAAACCTGATGCAGCCGAAGAAGGTGGAAGCGCAGATGCTGTGCAAATGGATGCTGGTATCCTCGCACAGATCATAAGTCAGGCCGAGGGTGACGGCATATCTTCTCCATCAGTCAAAACATCAAGTGCCGCCAGCGCCGCAGCTGCTTACCAATCGAATGCTGGGCTGGCCGCGCAACTTTTTGGTGGTGCTAGCTAGGCTCTGCCAGCGTTGCGACCGAGAAGAGAACGCTAAACTGCTCACACCAAATAACAACCGAATCAAACTGGCTCACGTCGATGTCGTCGGGAATGGTGTAGGTTTGATCGCCTATGTTGCCCTTGAGCTGGCCGAGTGACACCCATTCACTTGCAAGCACAGCACCTGATGAAAATGGCGCATCGTCCGCCACGAGCCACACTTCGAGGTCTGGGCCGTTGGTCACCTCAAACTCTGTAAAGCGCATGAGGTGCGAGCCAGTGGCCGTTTGCAACAGCATCGCGTTTCCTGCGCCTTGATGCGCGCGGTCGGCGTCTTGGAAGGTGCCTTGAGCTACCACTGACACCATCAGCTCATCTGGCAGCGCTTCAGAAACGACTTGGTCGATCCAAAGCGGTGAGAAGAGATACCAGAATGCGTTGCCAGCAATGAAGCCGACAACAAAGACCGGCAATGCTATTTTTAAGAAACGCATCATGATCTCTATCCTTCTGTAATTCCAAGCTTTTCACGCACGAGGGCCTGAACAGCTTGAGGATTAGCCTTACCACCGGTGGCCTTCATCACCTGACCAACAAACCAGCCTGCTAAATTTGGTTTGGCTTTCGCTTGTTCCACCTTATCAGGGTTTGTGGCAATGACTTCATCCACGGCCGCTTCAATCGCACCGGTATCGGTGACCTGCTTCATGGCACGATCTTCAACAATCTGGCGCGGGTCACCGCCTTCGGACCAGACAATCTCGAAGACGTCCTTGGCGATTTTACCAGAGATGATTTTTTCACCGATCAAGTCGATAATTGCGCCCAGTTGGTTTGCGTTCACTGGGCTATCGGAAATCGCCACGCTCTCTTTGTTCAAGCGGCCAAACAGCTCATTGATGGTCCAATTGGCCGCAAGTTTGCCGTCACGGCCTTTTGCGACTTGATCAAAGAATTCGGCACGTTCTTTTTCTGCAACCAGAACGGATGCGTCGTACGGCGTGATGCCATAGTCGGCAATAAATCGCTCTTTGATCTGGTCCGGCAGCTCGGGCAAATTGGCTGCCAAGGCATCTACAAATGCCTGATCGAATTCCAGCGGTAGCAGATCAGGGTCCGGGAAGTAGCGGTAGTCATGCGCCTCTTCTTTAGACCGCATGGATCGTGTCTCGCCCTTCACTGAGTCAAAAAGCCGTGTTTCCTGGTCGATGGAGCCGCCGTCCTCCAGGATCGCGATTTGCCGGCGCGCCTCATATTCGATCGCCTGCACCGCAAAGCGCATAGAGTTTACGTTTTTGATTTCGCAACGTGTGCCCAATGGCTCGCCTGCGCGACGAACCGACACGTTGATGTCGGCGCGCATGGAACCTTCTTCCATGTTGCCGTCGCAGGTGCCCAGATACCGCAGGATCGAGCGCAGTTTGGTTAGATAGGCGCGTGCCTCTTCGGAGGACCTGATGTCTGGCTTAGACACAATTTCCATCAGCGCAACACCTGAGCGATTTAAATCGACAAAGCTCATGGTTGGGTGCTGATCGTGGAGAGATTTACCCGCGTCCTGCTCTAAGTGCAGGCGCTCTATCCCGACTTGAAAGGATGTGCCGTCGACGAGATCGACCGTGACGACCCCCTCGCCTACGATCGGATCGAGGAACTGCGAAATCTGGTAGCCTTGCGGCAGATCGGGATAAAAGTAGTTTTTGCGGTCAAATACAGAGCGCTTGTTGATTTGCGCATTGAGGCCCAAACCCGTTCGCACCGCCTGTTTTACGCACTCTTCGTTGATGACGGGCAACATGCCGGGCATGGCAGCATCGACCAGTGAAACGTTAGAGTTGGGTGCAGAACCGAACTGCGTAGACGCACCGGAAAACAGCTTAGATTGACTGGTTACCTGCGCATGCACTTCAAGGCCAATGATCAGTTCCCAGTCGCCGGTAGCGCCGGGAATGAATTTAGCCGGATCAGCGTGGCGCATCTCGGTGTAGTTGGCGGGCTGGTTCATAGGTTTCTCTCTGGGAAGATAGTGGGGCTTGTGTTGCCGATACCAAGATTAGGTGCGGGTGCTCTTGGCCCAGCGTTTCAAAGCGTAAAACCCGGCTGAGCCAAGGGCAAAACAACCGGCAACGATTATTAGTGAGCCGTTGGCATCCCCCTGCCCGCGGTTGGCGTTCACAACGACCAACAGAAGTAGCAATGCTGCAGTCACAATCATCAAAGCAGCCAGAATGCCAGAAAAGATGTCCAGCAGCATTCGCGATAGCGGCATCGTGCTCATGTGACATGCTCGTGGGTATGTGCGCCCATCTTGTTGTCCTCACGATCAATCGCAAGATCAATCATGGTGCGCCAAAGCTTTTCGGTCAGATCAGGGTCAAAGCCAATGCCTTCTGCTTGCGCGCGCGCGTTTGCAACAACCTCTTCCACTCGGTCATGCACTCGGGCTGGCATAGCCAGTGCTGGTTTCAAGTCAGCAGCACGATCGATGAAGGCAAAGCGTTCTGCGAGCAGCGAAACGATCATCGGGTCAAGTGTGTCTATGCCGACCCGTACGTCGGCCATGGTGTACGCTTTGGCGGCATTGGGCCTTGATAATTGTTTGCCGAGAAGTGCCTTAGGGTAACTGATGCCAGGCAGGGAAGCTGAGGGTGCTGTGTGTACATTGAGCAAAACATAGCCATGCGTGCGGTAAAAACTGCTGGCGCGTGAGTTGCCTGCGTGCGTCGTTAGCCAAGAGCAGCTGAAACCCCACTGCTTGATCTGCGCTTCGCAGGCCGACAACAAAACAGCGCCAATGCCCTTACCTTGGTGTTTAGGATCAACCCAGACATCACTGATTTCATCAGACTGACCTTCTGTGGCTGCGAAACCTAAAAGCTTTCCTTGGTGTTCTGCTATTATGATCTGACCAACAGCGTCCGTGATGAAGCGTGTGAAAGCTACGTGAATGTCGGTCTCGCGTCCGGCGAACTCAGGCAGTTTACCGATCGACGTCGCCATGGCTGCTGACGCCAGCCCTACCAGTTCATCCACGTCGCCAGGTTGGCCGGGTCGCAATGTAAGCGGAAAGTGTTTGCTCACCTGCCTACTACCACCACTTGGTCGGTGCAAAATGCCCGGCTTGCTTTTCAATCACTGAGCCTATTGTAAACAGCGTTTCTTCCTCGAACGGGCGTCCGATGAGCTGCAAGCCCAACGGCAATCCGTCTTTGCTGAGGCCAGCGGGTACAGACATGCCCGGCAGTCCGGCCATGTTTACTGTCACCGTAAATATGTCATTGAGATACATCTCGATAGGTGAGGCAGTGGCCATCTCGTTGACACCGAAGGCCGCGCTTGGGGTAGTCGGCGTTAAAATGGCGTCCACACCGTCGGCATAAACTTTTTCAAAGTCCTGTTTGATGAGTGTGCGCACGCGCTGTGCTTGCTTGTAGTAGGCGTCGTAGTAACCGGCTGACAGCACATAGGTGCCAATCATGATGCGGCGTTGAACTTCCTGGCCAAAGCCCGATGCACGGGTATTTTCATAAAGAGCCTGAACATCCTCGCCTGGCTCCCGTTTGCCGTACCGCACGCCATCATAGCGCGCGAGGTTTGATGAGGCTTCGGCTGGCGCGACAATATAGTAAGCTGGCAAAGCGTACTTGGTGTGCGGCAGTGATATGTCGCGAATCTCAGCGCCGGCCTCGCGCATCCAAGCAATGCCGGTCTGCCAAAGCTCTTCAATCTCCGCAGGCATGCCATCCATGCTGTACTCTTTGGGGATGCCGATGATTTTGCCTGCAATGGAGCCGCCTAAGGCTTTCTCGTAGTCCGGCACTGGAAGGTCGACGCTGGTGGTATCTTTGGTATCCATCGACGCCATACTCTTGAGCATGATGGCCGCATCGCGAACGTCGCGTGTGATGGGACCAGCCTGATCCAACGATGAGGCAAATGCCACAACACCCCATCGCGAGCAGCGCCCATAGGTTGGCTTAACGCCAACTGTACCGGTAAATGCGGCCGGTTGGCGGATCGAGCCACCAGTATCTGTAGCTGTCGCCCCGGCGCACAGCCATGCAGCCACTGCTGCTGCTGAACCGCCAGATGA
This sequence comes from Hyphomicrobiales bacterium, assembly GCA_040219355.1. Taxonomy (GTDB): domain Bacteria; phylum Pseudomonadota; class Alphaproteobacteria; order Rhizobiales; family MH13; genus MH13. Next base: position 468,031 of record JAVJSN010000014.1, on the reverse strand, counting down.
ACCGCCGGGTACAAGATCAGCGTTGGAGCTAGTCGAACGCCATGGATTGATCACCGGGCCGTAAGCGGACGTCTCATTGGATGAACCCATGGCAAACTCATCCATGTTGAGTTTGCCAAGCATGACCGCGCCATCATCCCAAAGGTTTTGGGTAACGGTGGACTCATAGCGTGGTTTGAAATCGTGCAGAATGCCGCTGGCGGCCTGTGTGTGCACACCCTTGGTTGCAAATAGATCTTTGATACCAAGTGGAACGCCTTCCAGGGCGCCGCCCTCGCCTTTGGTCAGCCTCTCGTCACTGGCTGTTGCCATGGCGCGTGCTTGGTCCGGCGTTTCCACAATGTAAGCGTTCAGCTTGTCATTGGCCGCCTCAATAGCCTCCAAATAGGCATTGGTCAGCTCCAATGCCGTGAAGGTTTTGTTGCGCAGGCCGTCGCGCGCCTGGGCAATTGTGAGGGTGGTCAAATCGGTCATCGCATGGGTCTTTTCAAGATATTTGCTGCTTTCGTGCGCTTGCTATTCGACAACGCGCGGCACGATAAAGAAGCCGTCTTCGCTGGCTGGGGCGTTGGCAATTACGTCATTGGCGATGTTGCCGTCAGTTACGACATCTGCGCGCAGCCGCATTTTGGTTGCTACAACCGATGTCATGGGCTCCACGCCGAGGGTGTCGACTTCGTTAAGCTGCTCAACAAAGGCCAAAATGGTGTTGAGGTCCTCTCGCATTGGCTCAATGCGCTCGTCTTCCAGACGGATACGAGCCAGATGTGCGATTCGGCGCACAGTGTCGCTGTCTACACTCACTATGGGTAAACCTTCTTCAGGCACGTGCCCTATGGACATGTGCACGGCTGCAGGAAAATGCTGGCAGGGTGATAGCGCGCGACCCGCATGGGTTCAAGCGAGGTTGAAGTGGTGATACGTCACAGCAATGGCTGGCACCAACTGCACCAGACTTTGATGTGCCTTCTCACCTAAAGACGAAACAAAAAAGAAAAGAGCAAAACACAATGCCGCATAGCCAACACTCAACCCTACAGACTCGCAATGCCAGTGAAGCGGTCGATGCCTTGACTGAGCTTTACAATGACGAAACGGCGCGGCTGCGCGATGCGTTTTATCAGCATATGGCGGCGCTGGGTGGTGAAGAAAGCGGCAAACGAACAGGGCACGGGAAGGTGCGCGGCTTTTACCCCTTTGTTCGATTGGCCACCGAATCCTATGCGGAAGTCGACTCCCGCCTTGCTTATGGCCACGTCACGCGGCCTGGTCGTCATGAAACCACGGTGACGCAACCGGAACTCTACCGCACCTATTTGCTGGAACAGATTGGCGCTCTAATCGAGAATCACGATGTTCCTGTGGAGGTGGGACTGTCCGACACCCCGATCCCTATCCATTTCGCATTTCCCGACGGAATGGTGGTTGAGGGCGATGGAACACTCGAGGATGATCGACCTCTGCGGGACTATTTCGATGTACCGGATTTGGGTATCACCGATGATGCCATTGTGAATGGCGTCGCCCCGTCGCTGCAGAACGAACCTTATCCGCTGGCGCTTTTTACGGCTCCGCGTACCGACTACTCTCTCTATCGCCTAAAACACTATACCGCGACGCCACCGGAAGCCTTTCAAAACTTCGTCCTTTACACGAACTATCAGTTTTATATTGATGAATTTGTTGAGTTTTCAAAGAGTGAGTTGGCTGATCCCGATAGTGCCTATTCGCACTTTGTCGAACCCGGCGGTCGGACCAGCTTTAACGTTCGCTTAGATCGTGAGCCCGATGGCAATGTTGCGTCACGTATTCCGCAAATGCCAGCCTACCATCTGTGTGCTGGCGAACACGAGGGCATCAGTATTGTCAACATTGGCGTTGGTCCTTCGAATGCCAAAACCATCACTGATCACGTCGCCGTCCTTCGCTCCCACGCCTGGTTGATGCTTGGACACTGCGCGGGCCTGCGCAATTCGCAACGCTTGGGTGATTACGTTTTGGCTCATGGATATGTGCGTGAGGACCATGTTTTGGATGCAGACTTGCCACCATGGGTGCCGATCCCTCCACTTGCTGAAGTTCAAGTGGCCTTGGAGCAAGCTGTGGCGGAGATTACGAACCTATCGGGTTATGAACTCAAGCGCATCATGCGCACCGGCACCGTGGCAACAATCGACAATCGGAACTGGGAGTTGCGAGACTTTCTAGAGCCCGTTGAGCGTTTCTCCCAGTCTCGCGCCATTGCGCTTGATATGGAGTCGGCGACGATTGCAGCCAACGGCTTCCGGTTTCGTGTGCCATACGGCACGCTCCTTTGCGTTTCCGACAAGCCATTGCATGGTGAGTTAAAACTGCCGGGCATGGCGAGTGCGTTTTATAAGACACAAGTCAACCAGCATTTGCAGATCGGTATTCGAGCGATGGAGCTTTTGCGCTCGATGCCTAGCGAACGGCTGCATTCACGCAAATTGCGCAGTTTCTCAGAATCAGCGTTTCAGTAAGTGGCTGCCCCTAAAGAGCTATTTGACGCCAACGCGTTTGTCGCCATTGCTGGCGACAAGGGTGTTTTGCTCGGCCTTGACCCAGGCACCAAAACCATTGGCGTGGCTATCAGCGATGTCGATAGGAGCCTGGCAAGTCCCCTCACGACCATCCGGCGGACCAAGTTCTCGCAAGATGCGGCGGCGCTAGTTGATATCATTGCGCGAGAGGTGGTGAGCGGATTGGTAATCGGCATGCCCTTCAATATGGATGGCACAGCCGGTCCAAGAGCCCAATCTGTTCGCGCGTTTCGCCGCACACTGGCGGAGCATATTGATCTACCCATGCTGTTTTGGGATGAGCGCCTTTCCAGCGAGGCAGCAGGTGACGCGCTACGCGAAGCGGGTAAGACCAACAGGCAGCGCGAAGCGATGATCGACGCAGCAGCAGCAGCGCATATCTTGAGTGATTGCCTTGACCATCTGCGCGGCCTCACGAATCAGTAAGCATTCTGATTTACCCTATCGGCCAAGCGGTGCGCCTTTTGTAGCGCTCCCGATGTGTAGGTGTTTACGGGATCGAAAAAATGAGCGGATTGTCCTTGGCCGACATGCGCCGAATTGGCGAAGAGCGTAACCAGACCAGCAGGACGGAAAAACCTACAAGGCCAAGCCTGTTGTCAAGGTTGCCTTTTTCACGCGGTGATGATGTGCTTCCAGTCGACCACGCGGCAAGATCTCCCGTTGATCGACTGGCGCAGTTGAGCGGTAGTTCTACCGTGTCGGCTGCTCCAGCCACGAACGCTGGTATGGAGATACCATCGCGGGATTTGGCCGCCTCTGACCCTGCGACGTCTTCGACCGTCAACCCAACCGGTTCGCTCACCCGCGCCGACGCGTCTCAACCAGTGCGCCAAAACGCTTTACGCCACACCGGTGCTGGCGGTGCAATCGGTGCGGTGCTTGGTTTTGCTGTTGCCGGAACGCCTGTCGCGTTGCCACTTGGTGCTTTGGTCGGAGCTGCAGCAGGAAACATGGTTGGCAAGCGCGCGCAACGCATAGCGCGCGATAGCGACAAGACTGTCGCGTTGAGGCCGAAGCAAGCACCCAACCTGTTCGAGGCTGTGCAGAGTGCGTGCAGCTTGGTTGAGTGTGCTGAGGGATCGCTGGAGATTTCTGTCGACCAAAGCGCAGGCGTTCGCGCCATTGCAGTAGGCGGTTCACGTCGAGCTGGCCCAAAAGGATACCGCCTCACGGTTGGGCTTGCAGTCTTAGCTGGTCTTAATATTCGACAGACTGAGGCCCTGGCAGCCCATGCCCTGGTCTGCGCTAAGCTGATCGCCGAGGCGGAGGCTGTTGACAATGAAACTGTTCAACGTCTCGAAGCTCTTGATGCATCCTTGTCGAAGCGATCAAAATACACGCGTCTGTCAGGTGTTAATGCATTGAAAGCCATGCATGGCCAGGCTGTCCGAGCTTTTCATGGCTCTTGGGAAGACCATTCACGCCAAGCAGATCGCTTGGTCGCGCGCTATGCCGGTCCACGTGCACTTGTAGAAGCGTTGCTTGCTCAAGCCTTACTTGCCGCGCGGATTTGGCAAGACGTCACCGATGGCCGCTCCTATGCTCAGAGTCTTGAAGCGCTTCGTACCGGTTATTCACCCAAGGAACTGGATAGCGCGCTGCACAGCGTAGCGCACGAGCACCATCCATCTGCCGATGCGGCACAGCACGGTATGCCGACAGTGTTGCTGGAGCGCATTACAAATCTCGATACCTCGTGCTCGGTGCCAGTTCTTCCATCGTTTAATCCGGTTCTTCTTGAGCTTCCTGCGCCAACCAAGAAATTGTTGGAGAAACGCCTGTGTGTCGCTGAAAAGTCTGGAAGAGATAAGCCTGCGAAATCCGCTAAGCTTGCAAAAAAGAGGGCGGTGAGTGAGCGGCAAACTGCGCAGGACAAAGGCAAAAAAGATCCCGCAAAATCAAAAAGTCTTTTCGGCAAGCTGTTATCACGCGACCGCCAAGTTCAAACTGTCATGCAGGATCTCGATCCTCATCTTCAGCCGCTCTACAATGCCGATGCACTCTACAAAAATGACCCTGGCGTCGGCCTTGAAGCGTACCAGTCGCTTGTCGATGCCCACCCGCGTTGGGCGCTTGCTCAGCTGCGCTTAGCCGAAGCGCAAATCGAGACAGGTAACCCAGAGTGTGTGGCCAATCTCATGACCTGTGCGGAACGTCTGCCCAGCGCGTTGCCAACGATTTTGGATCGTCTGCAAAGTGCCCTTGCCATGGTCAGCCCGCTGGAAGAGGAGCCGCTACGTCAAGCCGTTGCTGGTTTGCGAAACAATGCAGGTGCGGTGGCTCAAGAGCGTGCTGAGATTGATCTTGAAAAGCTTGGGCCTTGCTCGCTGGATGGGCAAGATCAAGAAACGCTCATTGCACTTTTTCGGCATGCAGACGGTTTGCGCGAGGCGTGGGTATTGGGTGCTCCGTGCGCGCACATGCCTGATGTTCCTCACCATGCTATTCTTGGCTTGGCCCCGCGACTTAGTACTGAAGACGCGCAAGTTATGGCGATGATGTTGGCAGAACATGCTGCGGTTACCGGTACGGTCGCAGTGCATATTGAGACAGGGACGCCGCGGGGTGCTTTGGGTGATGCATTGGCCACGCACCCATCGATTTGGCGTGCATCGAACCGCTAAACAAAAGCCCAACGCTAAAAAGCTGTAAGCTCTGCAGCAAGGCCTTGCAGCAAAGGAGCCTGAGGTCTATGACCCAGCTTTATGACAGCACCCAGCTCTGCCCTCGCCGAACGACCAAGCGGACCTCGCTTTGGCCATCGGCATTTGCTTGGGATTGACGGTCTTCAGCCAGCCGATATTTCGGCACTGCTTGACCTGTCTGAAAATGCGATTGAAGTCAGCCGAAAAGTTGAGAAAAAACTCTCGACTCTTCGTGGACGCACGCAGATCAATCTGTTTTTTGAAGCATCCACGCGCACTCAATCGTCCTTTGAGTTGGCAGGCAAACGGCTGGGCGCTGATGTTATGAACATGTCGGTGGCCTCGTCTTCTGTAAAGAAGGGCGAGACGCTGGTTGATACCGCAGCCACCTTGAATGCTATGCGGCCTGACATCATTGTCGTGCGCCATCATGCGGCCGGAGCTGTGCAACTTCTGGCGCGCAAGGTTGGGTGTTCGGTGATCAACGCCGGGGATGGCGCCCATGAGCACCCAACGCAGGCTTTACTCGATGCGCTTACGATTCGTCGTCACAAGGGCAACTTACAAGGGCTGATCGTGGCCATTTGCGGTGATATTTTGCACTCACGTGTGGCGCGATCCAATCTCCTCTTGCTTCATGCGATGGGTGCCCGTGTTCGGCTTTGCGGCCCATCAACGCTTATTCCAGCTGGCATTGAACGCTTGGGCTGCGATGTTTTCACGTCGATGCGCGAGGCTTTGGATGGCGCTGATATCGTAATGATGCTGCGTTTGCAGCGTGAACGGATGCATGCGGCGCTCGTACCATCAACGCGCGAGTATTTTCGCTATTACGGCCTTGATGCGCAGAAGCTTGCTTTTGCCAAACCGGATGCGCTGGTGATGCATCCAGGACCGATGAATCGTGGTGTCGAGATTGATCCAGAGGTGGCTGAATGCGCGCAGAGCGTGATCAACGAGCAGGTGGAGATGGGCGTTGCGGTGCGCATGGCCGTTCTTGACGCGCTAGCGCACCACCTTCCCAGCGGCGATTCCGCACCTGAGCGGTTGGAGCACTAGTCAATGGCAGTTCGCCCAACCAAGATCAGAAATGTGCGGGTCATCGATCCGTCGCGAAATCTGGATTCTCAGGGTGCGATCTTGATGATCGATGGTCGCATCATCGCTGCCGGCCCTGATGCCGTTTCGACCGCTGAACCTGATGGGTGTTTGTCCATTGATGGGCGTGGTGCGGTTGCCTGCGCTGGCCTGGTCGACATGCAAGTGCGCGTTGGCGAGCCGGGCGCTGAGCATGTCGAAACATTGGCCTCGGCAAGTCAGGCTGCTGCCGCAGGCGGTGTAACCAGTCTTGGCGTGATGCCGGACACCGATCCGGTAATCGATGACGCTGCTCTGGTTGATTTTCTTATGCGGCGCGCACGCGATACCGCAAGGGTGCACATTCATCCCATTGCAGCTTTGACGAAAGGGCTTTTAGGCAAGGAAATGGCCGAGATTGGGCTGCTTCAGGAAGCCGGTGCCGTCGCCTTTTCCAACGGTCGTCACCCTTTGGCGAACGCCGCCATCATGCGTCATGCGCTGACCTATGCGCGCGACTTTGGTGCCTTGGTTATTCATCACCCCGAAGACCCGGACCTTCGCGGCGCCGGTGTCATGCATGAAGGGGAGACCGCGACACGGTATGGTTTGCCGGGCATTCCGGTTGAGGCTGAACTCATCATGCTCGACCGTGACATTCGTTTAGCACAACTGACGGGTGGTCGTTATCATGCGGCGCAGATTTCCTGCGCAAAGAGCGTGGAAACCGTGCGCCGTGCCAAAGCTGCGGGTGTGGAAATGACAGTTGGCGTGTCAGTCAACCACCTGTCACTCAACGAAATTGACATTGGCATGTGGCGTAGCTTTTTGAAGCTCTCCCCGCCCCTTCGCACGGAAGACGATCGCCAAGCGCTTATTGAAGGCGTTGCGGACGGCACAATTGACGTCATAGTCTCTGACCATGATCCGCAGGACGTGGAGCGCAAGCGCCACCCGTTCGCCGAAGCACATGACGGGGCCATTGGATTGGAGACGTTGCTTCCAGCTGCATTGCGACTCGTACACAACGAACATCTGTCGCTCATGCAGTTGGTGGATAAGCTTTCAACGACGCCCGCGCGTATTTTGGGGTTAAACGCTGGCACGCTGAAGCCTGGTGCGCCCGCCGATGTTGTCCTTTTTGATCCCAACGAACCTTGGGTTCTTGATCGCCACGCGCTCTATTCACGATCAAAAAACACGCCGTTTGAAGATGCTCGCTTCTCTGGTCGTGTTCTGTTGACGTTTGTTGGTGGACAAAAAATTGCTGAACGCCAAGATGATGGCAGTATTGATGTTGCCGCCTGAAGCGTGAACGCGCTAGCGTCATGGCCTGTTTCATGAGGTCTGTTCATGCCTGATCCCATCAATCTAGCCGCATCTGCTCCTTATTTTTTGGCAGCCTTTCTGTTCGGCTATTTGCTCGGCAGTATCCCCTTTGGGTTGGTGCTCTCCAAACTCGCTGGACTTGGCGATGTCCGCTCTATTGGCTCAGGCAATATTGGGGCAACCAATGTGTTACGCACAGGACGCAAGGACGTTGCGGCCGCCACTTTGCTTCTTGATGCGGGCAAAGGCTTCGCCGCTGTTTTGCTGGCCGCCCAATTCGGCCCTGGCACGGCGGCTTTGGCGGCTATTGGCGCTCTTGTGGGTCACTGCTACCCAATCTGGTTGAAATTTAAGGGCGGCAAGGGTGTTGCGACGTTCCTTGGCGTTGTCTTAGCGTTGTCTTGGCCCCATGCGTTGCTCTTTGCTATGGTTTGGCTAGGTATGGCCTTCGCGATGCGGTATTCATCGCTAGCAGCTTTGGTTGCAACTGTGTGTGTGCCGTTGGCGGCCTTTCTGTTTCCCGAAGGTTCGTTTTTGGGAGCGTTTGCGATTGGTGAGGTCACTGCCATCATGGTTATACTTATCTGGTGGAAGCACCGCGCCAATATCACCCGGCTGATCAAAGGCAAAGAGAGCAAGATCGGTGGCTCCAAGGCAGAGAACCAAGCCTAGATGACAGAGGGCTGGCCGATGCTTTCGGATGCCCAACGCCTTGCCTGGCTCCGCCTTATCCGCACGCCAAGAATTGGCCCTGCCCTTTTTCAAGACTTGCTCAATATCTATGGAAGTGCACAGGGCGCGATCGATGCCCTGCCTCAGATGAGCGCACGACGCGGTGTGTCCTTTCAGCCTGCGGATACCAACGAGGTTGAGCGAGAGTTTGCAGAGGCCGAACGAATCGGTGCCCGCTTCGTAGCCAATGGTGAACAAGGATATCCGCAGGCGTTGTCCCACTCGCCGCGGCCGCCACCAATTCTTTGCGCCATGATGTCCTCTAACGAGGTTGCCTCGAAGCCCTGCGTAGCCCTTGTCGGCGCTCGCAACGCGTCAGCGGGCGGCCTAACTCTGGCAAAGCGCATGGCGTCGGAGCTCGGTGCTGCCGGAATCGCGGTCGTTTCTGGGTTGGCGCGAGGCGTAGACGCTGCTGCTCATCTTGGATCGATTGCGACAGGGACACTTGCGTTCACGGCTGGTGGCTTGGCGCGCCCCTACCCGCCAGAGCATGCTGATCTAATGGTACAGATTGCTGAAAAAGGTGCGGTCTATTCTGAAATGCCACTGGGGTGGGTCGCGCGGGCACAGGACTTTCCCAAGCGCAATCGTCTGGTTGCCGGATCATCTCTGGCCGTCGTCATTGTTGAGGCTGCCAAGCGCTCAGGTTCGCTGATTACGGCACGCCAGGCTGGAGAACTGGGCCGACTTGTGATGGCAGTTCCGGGCTTCCCACTTGATCCTCGCAGCGATGGCCCCAATAGCCTGATCCGCGATGGCGCAACGTTGGTGACGAGCGCGTTGGACATTTTGGAGGATATTCAACCGATGCTTGCCCGCCCAGCTGATTGGGCGAGGACTGAAAGGCACGTCGAGTCACCGTCTGGAAGCCCGCCACTTCTGCGTGAAGAAAGATCCACCTCAACAGGCTACATCCTAACGAGTTCGGATGCAGAAGCGCTCATCGAGCGTGCTATGGGTTTTTCTCCTGTTTCGGCGGATACCCTGATTGAAACTACTGGCGTGCCCACCGCGCAGGTGCGTGTATGGCTGGTTGAAAATGAATTGATTGGAAAAATCGTTCGCTCACCTGGCGATCGTTTCGCTTGGAACCCGACGGCTTCTGGCTAGCGGGAGTCGTCTGTTCAAGTGATTTGGTCAACTATGGTCGGTGGTCCGTGGTTAATCCGCACCAAGTTCGCGGCTATCGTCATTAGCCTGCTCACGTGCCATCGCAATCATCAGACCAAGGACCTCAAGACGATTCCGTAGCGCTAGACTTTCAAGAGATTCTAGCATTTCAGTAATGTATTCCGCGACATCGGATGCACTTGCCGCAGTCTGCCGATTGTCTTCATCCTCTTTGGATGCTGCCAGGTGTAATGGGAAAGCTAGCAGCTTGGCGGAGGCATCATCGACATTCTGTTTCAGTCTCTCATTGTGTTTTTTGTCATGGATGTGGGCCATGTCGTTAGGTTTCCGCACTACCTGACCTTTCCCCAAGGAGTTCGCTAATCTGGCGTCAATACACTATTTTAGGTTGTATTTGCCACTATAACACTTTCAAATACTCGTTCAAGTTGTATGAACGTGCGTGTCTGTCCAAAATTTTTCTTATTTTTAGAAATCCGCTCATTGGCTGGGCCATGCTCGGGCTACGGCCATTCATTGTGACCGCTTGACGAATGCGGTTTGACAAGTGCAAGCCGCATACTCATGTTCCGGCCAACAGAGTACCGCGTTTCGTCGGTTTCTCGGCGTGGTCATTCGCCGCTTCATCATCTGCCAACCTGTGAGAGTGAACCCACCACATGGATCTCGTCATTGTGGAATCGCCTGCTAAGGCGAAAACCATCAACAAATACCTTGGGCCGAACTATAAGGTTTTGGCCTCGATGGGCCATGTGCGCGATCTGCCATCAAAAGACGGTTCTGTGGACCCAGAGGATAATTTTGCGATGCGCTGGCAAAACGATGCTGGTAAGTCGAAAACCATCACCGAGATTGCGCGCAGCGTGAAGGAAGCTGATCGCGTTATCCTGGCCACTGACCCTGATAGAGAGGGTGAAGCTATTTCGTGGCATGTGCTTGAAATCCTCAAAGCCAAGAAGGTTTTGAAGGACAAGCCCGTGGAACGCGTGGTTTTCAACGCCATTACCAAGGCATCCGTTTTGGAGGCGATGGCTAATCCGCGCGCCATTGATGGACCGTTGGTTGATGCCTATTTGGCCCGCCGAGCGCTCGATTACTTGGTGGGATTCACATTGTCGCCCGTTCTCTGGCGCAAACTCCCTGGATCACGCTCGGCTGGCCGCGTGCAATCGGTTGCTTTGCGGCTTGTAACTGAGCGCGAAACAGAAATCGAAGCCTTCGTTCCGCAGGCCTATTGGACGATCAATGCTCACCTGAAAAACGGGAGCAATGCGCCCTTTGAAGCCCGTTTGGCGGCTTATGATGGAACCAAGTACGGCCGCCATGATTTGACTGACGCTGATCTGGCAAGCTCGATCAAAGGCATGCTTGAACAAGCCGACATCACGGTTGCCAAGGTCGAAGCCAAGCCGGTGCGCCGTAACCCGTACGCGCCGTTCACGACGTCAACACTGCAACAGGATGCCTCCTCGCGCCTGGGGATGTCACCAAGCGTAACGATGCGCATTGCACAGCGCCTCTATGAAGGCACGGAAATCAATGGTGAGACCGTTGGCCTCATCACATATATGCGTACTGATGGTGTGCAGATGGCGCCGGAGGCTATTCGCTCAACGCGCAAGCTGATCGGTGAGAAGTACGGCGAAAACTATCTTCCCAGCTCGCCGCGGATGTACTCGTCAAAAGCGAAGAATGCCCAAGAGGCGCATGAAGCCATTCGACCGACAGATCTGTTCCGTACGCCAGACCAGGTGAAACGCTATCTGGATGCCGACCAGGCGAAGCTCTATCAGCTTATCTGGTCGCGCACGATGGCCAGTCAAATGGCAGCATCGGTGTCGGAACGCACCAGCGTTGATCTTGTCGCTAGTCATGGCGGGCATAGCGCCGACCTTCGGGCCAGTGGTTCGGTTATCACCTTTGATGGTTTCCTGGCCGCTTATGATGTTGGTGCCTCCTCAAAGGATGATGATGATAAGCGCCTGCCGGCAATAACCGAACGCGATAAGATCACTCGGGAGAGGATTGAAGCAACGGAAAAGCACACCGAGCCTCCCGCTCGCTTTTCTGAGGCCAGCCTTGTCAAGCGGATGGAAGAACTTGGTATCGGTCGCCCATCAACCTACGCGGCGACGTTGGCTGTGCTTCAAGATCGCGATTACATCGAGGTCGAAAAACGTCGCATCTTTGCCAAGGACAAAGGCCGTCTCGTCACAGCGTTTTTGGAAGCTTTTTTCAAGCGCTATGTTGAATATGATTTTACGGCATCTCTGGAAGAAGAGCTGGATCAGATTTCCGCTGGAGAGCGCGATTGGCGTGATGTGCTGCGGGCATTTTGGACCGCGTTTTCCGCCTCCGTTGATGATATCTCTGAGCTTCGCATCACACAGGTAATCGATGCACTGAACGATCTGCTAGGTCCGCACATTTTCCCAGACAAGGGCGATGGATCAGACCCGCGTCAATGCCCTAATTGCGAAGATGGCCAGCTATCGTTGAAAATTTCTCGCTATGGCGCGTTCATTGGCTGCTCGAATTATCCGGAGTGTAACTACACCCGCCAACTTGCAGCCAACGACAATCACGGTGAAGAACAAGTCGGGCCAATTGTGCTTGGTGAGGATACTGAGACAGGCGAGCAGGTAACGCTTCGCGATGGGCGCTTCGGGCCCTATGTCCAATTGGGCGAAGAAGCGAAACCTAAACGTGCCAGCCTGCCCAAAGGCTGGGATCGGGCAGATCTGGACTTGGAAAAAGCACTGAGGCTGTTGTCTCTGCCGCGCCTGGTTGGCGCCCATCCGGAAACGGGCAAAGATATCATGGCCGGGCTTGGACGCTATGGCCCATTTGTGCTGCACGATGGCAAATACGCAAATTTGGAATCGGTTGATGAAGTCTTTGATGTCGGCATCAATCGGGCTGTGACTGTTATCGCTGAAAAAGCTGCAAGTGGCGGTCGTGGGCGCGGCGCTCCCGCCGCATTGAAGACTCTGGGTGATCACCCCGATGGTGGAGCCGTCACTGTGCACTCAGGGCGCTATGGCCCCTATGTGAAGCATGGCAAAATCAACGCCACGATCCCAAAGGACATTAAGCCTGAGGATGTAACGATGGACCAAGCCATCGAACTGATCGCTGCACGCGCAGCAAAGGCTGGCAAGAAACCAGCTGCTAAGAAGAAGACCCCCGCAAAGAAAAAGGCCGCCGCCAAGAAGCCGGCCGCCAAGGCGAAAGCAGCCGGCGGCGAATGAGCGGACTCCCCTCCGATGAGGCACTGCTGGAGTTTCTAAGCAACAATCCAGGCCAGTCAGGCAAGCGGGAGGTCGCTCGCGCATTTGGCATTAAAGGCGCAGACCGCATTGCATTAAAGCAGCGTCTCAAAGCGTTGAAGGACCAGGGTGTCATCACCAAAGATGGTGGCAGCTTTCGCCGAGCCGATGCTCTGCCGCCTGTGTTTCCAGCCCAAGTTACTTCTGTCGATGATGAGGGCGATCTGATCGTTGTACCGCGTATCCAGATTGATGGAGCCGGAGAACCTGATCGTTTCCTCTTGGTGGAAAAGAAGTCTGCGCGTCGCGGCTCGCCCAACCATACACCACCGGGTGTCGGTGATACGTTGCTCGTACGGTTGGTGGAATCTGCAGACGGTGATGAACCAGGCCGCGTTCATCTTATCAAGTCCATCGGACGTGGCGATGTGCGCCATTATGGTGTGCTGCGTATCCCCTCAAGTGGCGGCGCCTATATTGAGCCGGTAGAACGCAAGGCTGATGTTTTGCAGGTCGATAGGCAGGATATTGGCAAGGCTGAGGATGGCGACCTTGTCGCCGCTATCCGCTTGCCAAGTCGTGGCCGCGGGCGATCCCCAAATGGTAAAGTGGAAGAAGTTTTCGGTCAGCTTGGTACCGAACGCGCGATTAGCCAGATAGCGGTCTTGCGCCAAGGGCTGCCAGACGTGTTTCCTGCCGATGTGCTTGCCCATGCTGAAGCATTGTCTCCTGCGCAGAAAGGCATGCGCGAAGATTGGCGTGAGCTGCCGCTGATCACCATCGATCCTGCCGATGCCAAAGATCACGATGATGCGGTTCATGCTGCGCCTGATGATGATCCCAACAATGAAGGTGGGTTCGTCGTCACGGTCGCTATTGCCGATGTAGCCTTCTATGTGCGCCCGCACACGCTGCTTGATCGCGAGGCGCGCTCACGAGGCAATTCGGTCTATTTTCCCGATCGTGTGATACCCATGCTGCCGGAGAGGCTATCCACCGATCTGTGTTCGCTTCATGAGGATAAAGATCGTCCAGCACTGGCCATCCGTATGGTGTTTTCCAAGGACGGCACCAAACGGAAGCACTCATTGCACAGGGTTTGGATCAAGCTGCATGCCGGCCTTGCCTATGAAGCTGCTCAGGCAGCTATTGATGGCCAAGCGCCGCCAGAGGGAATCGTGCCGTGCCCGGCAGACATTGCTGATAGCGTCCTAAAGCCCCTTTGGGCGGCTTACCACGTGGTGCACCAGGCGCGCGAGCGCCGTGCGCCGCTTCATCTGGACTTACCCGAGCGCAAGCTGATGTTGGATGAGGCCGGCAAAGTGACGGGCGTGCGTGTGCCTGAACGGTTGGACGCCCACAAGCTCATTGAAGAGTTCATGATCCAGGCCAATGTGGCTGCTGCGGAACTCTTGGAGGCCAAGAAGACACCCTGTCTCTACCGTGTACACGATGCGCCAGGTGCAGCGAAGTTCGAAGGGCTGCGGGCCTTTTTGAAAAGCCTCAACATATCGATTGCCACGCAGAGCTCGCTTCGCCCGGCTGATTTTAACAAAATCTTGGCGCGCGCCGAGGGCGATGCGAGCGAACAGCTGATCAACGAAATGGTACTGCGCAGCCAAGCACAAGCTGAATACACGCCCGACAACATTGGGCACTTCGGTCTCAACCTATCGCGATATGCACACTTTACCTCGCCGATACGTCGCTATGCGGACCTTCTGGTGCACCGTGCTTTGTTGACCGCCTATGGCTTGGGTGACCAGGATGCGTTGGCCGCCGGCCATGATGTGCTGGCGCGAATGGGCGACCATCTATCGGGCACCGAACGGCGCGCAATGCTCGCCGAGCGTGAGACCACCGATCGCCTGGTTGCAGCGTTTCTTTCTGACAAAGTGGGCGCGCGTTTTGATGGCCGTATCACTGGAGTTGTTGGTGCGGGTTTGTTTGTTCGCTTGGCTGAAACTGGGGCAGATGGATTTGTGCCCGTCGCACAGCTAGGTGCGGACTATTTCTCTTTTGATGAAGCGCATCAACGACTGGTCGGCTCAGCGACCGGAATCACCTTCCAACTGGGTGACGCGGTTGAGGTGCGACTTGTCGAAGTTGCCCCGCTTGCCGGATCGTTGCGCTTTGAGATGCTCAGCGATGGAAAGACCGGCAAGCCTTTGAACCAACGTGTCCGCGCTGGTAAAGGCGCCAAGCGTGGTGGTAAAAAACCTGGCACCAGCCCAAAGCGAAGCCAGTCTCCAGCTTCTCATGCCCGTAAAGCCGTGCGCAAAGCCAAGGGCCGGTAAGGTGGCCGGTGGGTCGACGCGCAGGCGGGCTGTGCGCCCAAGGCCAGCTGCCAGCATCATGACGGTTTGGCACGATCCATCGGGTTTGCCTCATATTTTCATGGGGCGTCGGGATGCGTCATTGCGGTTCATGCCTGGGTACCTGGTGTTTCCAGGTGGCCGGGTTGAACCAAGCGATAAACACATTTCAGAGAAAGATCATCTCGCCAGAGCTTGTGGCCAAACGCTTCAGGCTGAACTTGGTGGTGCCGCATTGCCGCAATCATATGCAAGAGCCGCATTGCGTGAATGCGTTGAAGAAACGGGGCTTGATTTGGCGCAGCACCTTGAGGGAAATCTGACCTATATCGCCCGGGCTATTACCCCGCCTCACTTGTCGATGCGGTATGACACAAGATTTTTTCTGGCGACCGTCGCGCCAAGTGCACAGCCGCCTCTGCCTCAAACACAAGGTGATGGCGAACTGCTTCAGCCGGATTGGTTTTCGCTGCACGATCTTGCTAGCGAGCCTTTGCACCATGTGACGCAAGCAGTGTTGAAGCATGGTTTGCAGGGCGTTTTAGCAACCCACCCGCGTTTGCTTGTTGCTGACAGGATGCCAAAACGCTGGAAAGGATCTGCGCCGCTGCGTTCTCGAGATATCAAAGCCACGCAAAGCGCATCCAGAACGCCATCAAGGTCTTGACAAAAACGCCAAATCCCACGATAGCACCGCATCTTCCGACTTATACCTTTTGGTGGTCAGCTCGTCTGGCGGTCGGCATCTTTTTACCGATTCAAGATCGAGGCCCATCGCATGGCTAAAGCCACGACCATCAAAATTCGGCTCGTTTCGACAGCTGACACTGGCTACTTTTATGTGGCCAAGAAGAATTCCCGCACCATGACCGAGAAGATGGTTGTGCGCAAATACGATCCCGTTGCGCGCAAGCATGTTGAGTTCAAGGAAGCAAAGATCAAATAACGTCTAACCGTACGTTTGAGTGACCAAAGCGCGCTCCCAAGTTGGGGGCGCGTTTTTTTGTTTTCATACGGTGAGAAAACCGCGAGCGGCTGGTGCCGTGCTCCAGGCTTGAGGAGGCCAAAAGGTGGAGGTGAGCACCAGCCATCCCGACGTTTCGGGGTGTGCGGCGGACCCGAAACGCAAGTGGGACCCGCACGAGGCGGTGTTTGTTTTAAGCCTCAATCGAAGGTTCAAGCGCAAGCAAATACACCGTTAACGCCGATTGGGATGCGGTGTTTACGCTGTTAACCTTGCCTGTTGTGGTTAAAGCGGCGCAGTAACCTTAAGCGGCAAGCATCACACGGTTTCTGCCGTCGCGCTTGGCCTTGTAAAGCGCCTCGTCGGCCCGCTTCAAAATGGCCTCGGCGGTATCCTCAGGACCTTGGATGGTCGCAACGCCGAGCGAAATCGTAATTGTTAGCTGCTTCTGTCCACCGGCCACGGGAATGGGGTCGTGGTCCATGCGCGCGCGCAGGCGTTCGGCAATGGCGGCAGCCGCCTCTTGATCAGAGTCGGGTAGGATCAATACAAATTCTTCACCGCCATATCGACAAGCCAAATCAGCACCACGCACTGAGCGTCTTATGCGGTCGCCAAATTCCCGCAGCACCTCATCGCCTACGTCATGGCCATGGGTGTCGTTGATCGATTTGAAGAAGTCGATGTCGGTGAGAACCAGCGAAAGCGTTTTGCCGCGAGAGGCCGCCTGATGCGTCAGTGACTTGAAGTGGGTATCAAAGTATCGCCGATTGTGCAGGCCTGTCAGCCCATCCATGATCGCCATTTCCATCGTCTGTTCGACGTTTTGGCGAAGCTGATCGGCATAATGCTTGCGACGTAATTGTGTGACGATGCGGGCCGTCAGCTCATTGGCATCAATGGGGCGAGCTAAATAGTCGCTAACGCCCATATCCAGACCACGCATAACCTTGGCATCGTTCTCGGGCTCGGAGATGATGACGATTGGCAAGGATCTGGTTTTTTCCAAGTTCTGCAGCTGTGAGCACAGACGCAGCCCGTCATAATCGCGTAGAGAAAGGCTGACGATCACCAAATCATAAGCCTCGTCGGCAATATGGAAGAGAGCCGATTCAGGGTCGGTATGAACGTGTACATCGAACCGCTTTGACAGAGTGGTTTTAAGACGCTCGTAAGAGCTTGGCCGGTCATCGACCAATAGGATGCGTCCTGTTACGGCTGCTTCGCTTACCGGGGCCACCGCCGGTTGGGCCATCGCATCACGCGTTTCAGCGCGCCCACGCAACTCGTCTATCAGCCGCTTGACGCGTACTAAATTCTTTACTCGCGTGAGCAAGGCGACGTCTTTGATTGGCTTGGTCAGAAAGTCATCTGCACCGGCTTCAAGGCCGGTTACCCTATCGCTTGGTTGATCAAGAGCGGTCACCATAACGACGGGAATATGGGCGGTTTTCGGATTGGCTTTCAAACGCCGACAGGTCTCAAAACCATCAAGGCCCGGCATCATCACGTCGAGAATAATGATATCGCAGTCAGTACTACCGGCAATGTCGAGAGCTTCAAAGCCGCTCGTGGCGGTAAGCACCTCGAAATACTCGGCCTTCAACCGCGCTTCGAGAAGTTTTACGTTGGCGACAATATCATCGACGACGAGTACGCGCGCAGTCATGATTGATCCTTAAGCTTCGCCGACGAAAGTGCGGATGGTGTCGAGAAAACCCGACACAGAAATGGGTTTGGAAATGTAAGCCTCGCAGCCGCCGGAACGGATACGTTCTTCATCGCCCTTCATGGCAAATGCGGTGACAGCGATAACAGGTATGTGACGCAGGTCATCGTCTTCCTTGAGCCAGCGCGTGACATCCAGGCCCGATACTTCTGGCAACTGAATGTCCATTAGAATGAGGTCTGGGCGATGGGTACGTGCCAGTTCCATGGCATCCATACCATTGCCCGTTTTCACCGTGGCGTAGCCTTTGGCTTCCAACAGATCGCTGAACAGTTTCATGTTCAGTTCGTTGTCCTCGACAATGAGGATGGTTTTGCTCATCTTGTTTGCTCCGGATCGGCTGAAGACCGTGCCTGCATGCCCTACGGGTTCCCGATGAACGCCCGGACGCGGTTGCCTTTGGGTCAGTTATGCCGTTCAAACTTGAAGAAAAAGCAAAGGAAGCGCGTTCCCGTCGTCATCTGGCCATCAAGAGTGATATTGTATGCGTATAAACGGTAGGCAGCGTTAATGAACACTAACCGCGATGATCTGTTGGCGCGACTTCTTGTTTTCCTGAGTGGGCGGCCAGAGGATATAGAGCAGCTTTTTGCTGTCTCAGGTGTCGATCCAAACGATCTGCGCAACCGTTTGGCCGACCCAGGCTTTCAAGATGGGTTGTTGGACTACGTCATGTCCAATGAACCGTTGCTTTTGGCTTTTTGCGAAGAGGCTGGAGAGGATCCCGATCACGTTGCACGCCTGGCATGGGTTGGTCGGGCTGATGGGTCATGGTCGTAAACACCGCCTTTTGCCGCGATTGCGTGACGCCAGTTAATGGTCCAACGATGGCAGCGTTGCCGAAACGGTGCCCGTCATGCGGATCCCCGCGGATGCTTGCGCACGAAGAGCTTGAAACGCTCTCGATTGCCCATATCGATTGCGATGCTTTTTTTGCCGCTGTTGAGAAACTGGACAATCCTGACATTCGCGACAAGCCGGTGATTGTCGGCGGTGGCCAACGCGGCGTTGTGTCCACGTGCTGCTATATCGCACGTATCCATGGCGTGCATTCAGCCATGCCCATGTTCACTGCGCGCAAGCTTTGCCCCGATGCAGTTATCGTGAAGCCGAACATGAAACGCTACGCTGAGGTGGGTGCTGACATTCGCGCGCGTATGCTCGGGCTCACGCCGCTTGTCGAGCCGTTGTCGATTGACGAGGCGTTTCTTGATCTTACTGGGACTGAGCGTTTGCATGGTGGCTCGCCTGCATTGACACTGCTGCGGTTTGCACAACGCATTGAAGAAGAGATTGGCGTAACGGTCTCAATTGGTCTCTCGCACAACAAATCGATGGCGAAAATGGCGTCTGACATGGACAAGCCGCGTGGTTTTGCTGTTATCGGGCGCGCCGAAACGGTGAACCTTTTGGCTCCTATGCCTGTGCGGGCGTTGTTTGGTGTTGGCGCTGCGATGGCCAAGAGCCTGGAGAAGAAAGGCTACGCCACGTTGGCGGACCTTCAGGCTGCTGAGCCAGAGCGCTTGTGGCGGAATTTTGGCGAGCATGGCGCGCGCTTGCATGACCTGGCTAGCGGCATTGATCCGCGCGCGGTGAGACCTGACCGAGAACGCAAAAGTGTGTCCTCTGAACGCACATTCAACGAAGATATTGCCAAGCTTGATGCTTTGCGCGTGGTTGCGCGCAGCGCCAGCGAGCGCGTTGCCAAGCAATTGAAAGCAAAAGATATCAGTGGGCGCACTGTAACGCTGAAGATGAAGACGGCGAACTTTAAAACACTCACCCGGTCACACAGCTTGCCGACCCCTACTCAAAGTGCGGACAGGATATTTCGTACGGTCGAACCACTGCTTGAGTGCGTGGCGGACGGAACGCGTTATCGCCTCTTAGGCGTGGGTGTATCTGAACTAATGGATGCCCGGGCTGCCGATGATCGTGATCTGGCTGATGCCGATGCGCAACGTCGCACGGATGCTGAGAAGGCTATGGATGCACTGCGGGCGAGGTTTGGCGACGATGCGGTTGGGGTTGGACTGGTGTTTGGGCAGAACTCGCCTAAGCAATCAGATCAACCAGTTGCAGAAGATCATTCAGGACACGGCGTTGATCGGAACGCTTGGAAGTCTGCCAGTTCACCCCGTAGTGAGAATGACCCGTAGTCCAGAATCAATTGATCAGAAACCCCATTGGTATCAAGGGTATATGATACAATGAAGCTTGGTCCTGAGTCCGGTTCAACCGGGTCGAAATAGCTTAGTGTCACCGGCCAAGCCCGGGTGGGCGTCGGAAAGTCTTCCCAGCTTTCGTGCTCGTCCGTACCATTTTCATTGCTGGCATTGGCGCGAATGGGTGTGAGAACAGTTGGCTCATCCGCTTCGCCGATGATCGCTGTTACAGCTTGCGCTAAGCCCGTTTCATGGCTGCCGTCGAATACTGAAGTGAAGATCAATCCTTCGCCATCAAGCGCTGCCTGCATGACGGCCTCGGTCAGTTGGTTGGGGAATAGGGTTTCTGCCCGAGCAGCCGTTGTTGTTTCTTCCTGCGCAAAGCGTCGGATCGAAAGCTCTCCTTCCGGTGCACGCTCGGCAGCACCGGTAACAGAAATTGGCTCTTCTTCATTGGTTTCAGTGTTGGTCTGAAAGGTGAAAACCTGCCCTGCCCCGTCTTCGAAAGCACGGTAACTTGTTTGTGTGCGGATGCTGTTGCCGGTGCGCCCCTCAATGGAAAGGATCATGTCGCTTGCCATTGTCCAACCTGCGCAACTGGCGCCTGTTACTTCAAAGATGAATAGGCCAGTGGCATGTTCGATGCCTGAATCGCGCTGGCTATTGATCAATGAAAGTTCATAAACAGCCCGGTGGGAAAGCAAGTCCGCCCTATCCATCGCTTGTGTGGATGTTGCCGAGCCGACAGCAAGGGCCAAAATTCCAGCACCGAGAAAAAAACTGGAGAGGAGCTGGTTGTAGCCACTGGACGTTCGTGTGGTGGTCTTTAGATGATAAGACAGCAAGAGATTTTCAGGTCCTACGGCCGGTCGATTTCATTTCAGCAATCGAGATACACGCACCATGAGCTTCGAGCAACGATCTGCCGGTGTAAGCATTACCTTGCAGGCCCATTGCGCTTTGATCAATCAGTTGGTCAGCTAACTTACCATGCCCAATACACCATCCTGGCTTACGGCCCGCTCGGTTGCTCATCGCGGGCTTCACGACACAACACTTGGCCTTGTTGAGAATACCATCCCGGCCTTTGACGCTGCCATCGAGCGCGGCTTTGCTATTGAGCTCGATGTGCAACTGACGGCCGATACCGATGTAGTGGTGTTTCATGATCATACGTTGGATCGCTTGACCCATGAAATGGGCCCTGTTGTGGCACGAACGTGCGAAGACCTTCAAAAGATAGCGATCGTTGGTGGCGGTACGACCATTCCATCATTGGCGAAAGTTTTGGCCCACGTTGATGGGCGTACGCCGCTGTTTGTGGAATTGAAAAGCCGATTTGATGGCGAACTTGTGCTCGCTGATGCCGTCGCCGGCGCAATCGCGGCCTATCCCGGACCGCTGGCCTTAATGTCATTCGATCCAGCATTGATTTCGCGTCTTCGCACACACAAAACCGGTCGGCCCTTAGGCGTTGTGTCGGCCAGCATGGGTTACAACCACTGGGGTGGTTTGCCGATTTTAAAGCGTTTTCAATATGGTGCGCTGCTCCATGGGCCAGGGTTTTGGTGTGATTTCGTGTCATATAATCAGGCCAATCTGCCGGCAGTCTCGCCATTGCTAGCCAAAGTGATGGGGCAAAAAGTGCTCATGTGCTGGACTGTCAAAGATGCCCAAACTGCCAAACGCGTTGCCCGTTATGTGGATGCGATCACGTTTGAAGGTTTTGATCCGCACAGTGTGCCAATATGAGTGCTGATGGGTCGCGCACTCTTGAAACAATTGAAAGCCTGTCTGATGTCGGCGAGCATGCTTGGGCTGGCCTGAATGGCGCTGCCAAAACCGGCAATCAACCCTATAACCCTTTCGTTTCTTTCGCCTTTTTGTCGGCTTTGGAAGATTCTGGGTCTGCTGAGCCCGAGACAGGCTGGCTTGGCTCTCACATCATCGTGCGGAATGCTGAAGGAGGGCTTGAAGCCGCCCTGCCCGCATATCTGAAGATGCACAGCTATGGCGAATATGTCTTTGACCACGCGTGGGCTGATGCCTATGAGCGGGCTGGCGGCCGCTATTACCCCAAACTGCAATCCAGTGTTCCATTTACGCCGGCCAGTGCACCAAAATTGCTGGTCGCCGACAAAACAAATGTTGGCACGCTCCGCTCGCTTCTTGCTCAAGGCACCCAAGCAGTGGTGGAGAAGCTTGGTCTGTCATCGGCACACATCACATTTGTGGATGAGGATGAGGCACAGCTTTTGGAGAGCCATGGTTTTTTGACGCGCCATGACCAGCAGTTTCACTGGTACAATGATGGGTACACCCATTTTAATGATTTTGAAGCGGCGCTCGCTTCGCGCAAACGCAAGCAAATGCGCAAAGAACGCCGCGAGGCATTGCTTAACGGCATTGAAATTGAATGGCTGTCAGGCAGCAATCTGAGCGAACTTCATTGGGATGCGTTTTTCACGTTTTATCAGGACACCGGCGCCCGAAAATGGGGACAGCCTTATCTTACCCGCGACTTTTTTTCGCTTATTGGTGAACGGATGGCCGATGATATCGTGTTGATCATGGCCAAACGCGAGGGACGCTACATCGCTGGAGCGCTCAATTTCAAAGGTTCCGACGCGCTTTATGGGCGCAACTGGGGGTGCACGGAACATCATCCGTTTCTGCACTTCGAGGTTTGTTATTATCAGGCTATCGATTATGCGATCGCCCATAAGCTTGATCGTGTCGAGGCTGGCGCCCAAGGTTCGCATAAGCTGGCGCGAGGCTACCAACCTGCGATAACCACCAGCATGCACTACATCCCCAACCCGAGTTTTCGACGTGCTGTATCTGACTATTTGGCAGGTGAGCGCGAACAGGTGATGTTTGACGCACAGTATCTTGAACGACGCACGCCGTTCCGTAAAACATCAGCGCCAGAAGAAGGATGATCGTATGACGGCCTATGACAGTGACAACATTTTCGCGAAGATTCTGCGCGGCGAGATTCCAAGCCACAAAGTCCTGGAAACTGAGGACGTTCTAGCGATCATGGATGTCATGCCGCAGGCCGATGGTCATGCTCTGGTGCTTCCCAAAAACCCGTGTCGCAACCTGCTAGATGCAAGCCCAACCATTTTTGGAAGCCTTTTTTCCGCCGTTCAACAGGTTGCAACGGCTGGCAAGACGGCATTTAAAGCTGACGGGGTCTTGATCCAGCAATTCAACGAAGCTCCGGCCGGTCAGAGCGTGTTTCATTTGCATGTGCACGTGATACCGCGTCACACTGGTGTGCCTCTTCGCGCCCATTCCGGCGAGATGGCTGACCACACTTTTTTAGCAACGCAAGCACAGGCGTATCGTGCCGCGCTTGGCTAAAGCGTTTCTTTTAGAGCTGCGGTTCTTTCATCGCCTGTGTTTGGTGTTCCCTTTGGTTCGATAAGCAGAATATGCGCTTCCTGCGCCGCCACCGGACGGTGTTTTTTTCCTTTTGGCACAACGTAAAGCTCTCCCGGACCGAGCGTGACGTCGCCGTCCTCGGTTTCAATCGTCACCTCACCATCCAAAACAAGGAAAAAATCATCGGTGTCAGGATGGTCATGCCATACAAACTCGCCTTGTACCTTCACGACCATGATGTCGTTGCCATTGAACTGGCTGACGATTTTGGGGGACCAATGGTCGGAGAACTGACGGAGTTTGCTGGCGAGGTTGACGGCTGTCGGTTTCATTGTTGCTCCAGTAAAAAGGGCCGGACAATCGTCCGGCCCTTTGTTTGGTCGTCAGGTTTTGAGTGGCACTTTGGGCACCGCGCCGCGGCCACCGCTTGAGCCAGGTTTTTTCCGCCCCGTGCTCTTGCTTGCAGTTGCCTTTGTTGGTGCCGCCTTCTTTTTGGAAGGTGCCTTGCGTTTGGCTTTTGCTGGGACCGGATCGGGTTTAGGTTTTACCGGCTCAGCCACCGTTTCGAGCTTCAAGCCGACGGTTTTGCCTTTCTCGTTTTGATCGAGATCGACGCGCACCGTTCCGCCTTTCACCAGATCGCCAAAAAGGACTTGATCTGCCAATGGCTTCTTGATGTGCTCCTGGATCACACGACCCAGTGGGCGTGCGCCCATATGCTCATCATACCCTTCGATGGCCAACCACTCGCGTGCCTTGTCGGTCAGTTCGATGACGACGTTGCGGTCAGACAGTTGGGTTTCCAGTTGCAGCACGAACTTGTCGACCACACGGAAAACAACTTCTTGTGGCAGATGGCCAAACTGGATGATGGCGTCCAAGCGGTTGCGGAACTCTGGCGCGAACAGGCGGTTGATCGCTTCCATGTCCTCGCCTTCGCGGCGTGCCGATTTGAAGCCAATGGCCGGTTTTGCCATGTCCTGTGCGCCCGCATTGGTGGTCATGATGATGATCACATTACGGAAATCAACTTCCTTGCCGTTGGAATCCGTCAGCTTTCCGTGATCCATCACCTGCAACAGCACGTTGAACAGGTCGGGGTGGGCCTTTTCGATCTCATCAAGCAGCAACACACAATAGGGGTGCTGATCCACGCCATCGGTGAGCAAACCGCCTTGATCGAAGCCGACATAGCCTGGGGGCGCACCGATCAGCCGCGAGACGGCGTGGCGCTCCATATATTCGGACATGTCAAATCGCAGGAGCTCAACACCCAAAAGGTTGGACAGCTGCTTGGCGACCTCGGTTTTTCCCACGCCCGTTGGGCCTGAGAACAGATAATTGCCAATCGGCTTTTCAGGTTCACGCAAGCCAGCGCGGGAAAGCTTGATGGCGGCCGAGAGCGCCGTGATTGCGTCATCCTGGCCGAACACAACGCGACGAAGGTTTGTTTCGAGCCCTTTGATTGTCTCGGCATCGTCCTTCGAGACGTTCTTCGGCGGAATGCGTGCCATCAGCGCGATAGCGTTTTCGACCTCTTTCACGCCAATGGTCTTGCGACGTTTGCTTTCTGGCACGAGTTGCTGCGATGCGCCGGTTTCATCGATCACGTCGATGGCTTTATCGGGCAATTTGCGATCATTGATATAACGGGCAGAAAGCTCCACGGCTGTTTTGATCGCGTCGTGGGTGTAGCGAACCTTGTGATAGTCCTCGAAATAAGGCTTCAGGCCTTTGAGAATCTCGATGGCGTCGGGCACGCTCGGTTCAGTGACATCAATTTTCTGAAACCTGCGAACAAGCGCGCGATCCTTCTCGAAGAATTGGCGATATTCTTTGTACGTGGTCGAGCCGATGCAACGCAGCGAACCTGCGGCAAGCGCTGGCTTCAGCAGGTTTGACGCATCCATCGCGCCGCCAGACGTTGCGCCAGCGCCTATAACGGTATGAATTTCATCGATGAACAGGATCGACCCGTCATAGGCTTCGATCTCTTTGACGACTTGCTTCAGGCGTTCTTCAAAGTCGCCACGATAGCGCGTACCTGCCAGCAAGACGCCCATGTCGAGCGAAAATACAGTCGCATCGCTGAGCACCTCTGGCACTTCGCCATCCACAATGCGCTTGGCCAGGCCCTCAGCAATGGCGGTCTTGCCAACACCTGGGTCACCGACAAGCAATGGATTGTTCTTCTGCCGGCGGCAAAGCACCTGCACTGTGCGCTGAATTTCTTTGCCCCGGCCGATCAGAGGATCAATCTTGCCGCTTTTGGCCTTTTCATTGAGATTGACGCAGTAGGCTTCCAGTGCCTCGTTCTTTTTGGCGTCACGATCTTCACCATCTCCAGCTTCTTCATCAGCGCCGCGCGGCGAGCGCTGCTCGCTGGCACCAGGACGCTTTGCAATGCCGTGAGAGATGTAATTGACCGCATCATAACGGGTCATATCCTGCTCTTGCAGGAAATAGGCCGCATGGCTTTCACGTTCGGCAAAAATGGCCACCAGAACGTTGGCGCCAGTCACTTCGTCACGACCGGATGATTGAACATGGATAACGGCGCGCTGAATAACGCGCTGAAAGCCGGCCGTCGGTTTAGCCTCTTCGCCGGCTTCGGCGGTTAGATCGACAAGTTCGTGGTCAACGTAATCGGCCACCGCATCACGCAAGGCCGTCACATCGACGCTGCAGGCCTGCATGACACCGAGCGCATCTTCATCGTCCATCAGCGCGAGGAGAAGGTGCTCCAGCGTTGCGTACTCGTGGCTACGCTCATTGGCGCCAGCGAGGGCGCGATGCAGGGCTTTTTCAAGACTACGGGAAAAGGTTGGCACAGGCGGCTCTCACTTTTTTTCCATAACACATTGCAAAGGATGTTGATTTTGACGGGCAAAGTCCATGACCTGAGTCACTTTGGTTTCCGCCACTTCGTAGGTATAGACGCCGCACTCTCCAACACCGTTTTGGTGAACGTGCAGCATTATCTGAGTTGCTTCATCGCGTGTCTTGCGGAAGAATCGCTCTAGGACCAGCACGACAAACTCCATTGGTGTGTAGTCATCATTGAGGAGCAGAACGCGGTAAAGATTGGGCCGCTTCACCTTGGGTTTGGTGCGCGTAATAACCGCGGTGCCGTTCCCAGAACCGCCTTCACCTCCATCGTCGGCCCCGTCCGCAGAAAGCAATGGCGAGGTGGCAACTGCCATAGCGTAAGGCATCGTTAGATTGTTAGGCAAAGTTGTTTCAAGCAAGTTGGACATCATTGGGTGTTTGAATCGGATCGGTTCGTCGAGCACGGATTGGCTACCACAAAGCACACATTTGCGTGCTGGCTGATTTGGGTTGAATGGTGAAGCACAATAGCGATGCCATCAAGGCCAATTATCTGGCGGGCATAGCTTATCAAATATGCGTCTATGACGACATTTAAAGGGGCGGCAATGTGAAGAGGTCCCAAAAACCAGAAAGGGCCGGTGCCAATGGCACCAGCCCTCCTTGAGACAGTTGGAGCAAGACGGGCTTTACAAACCCATCAACTCTCAAAATGTCATTTTGAATCCGCCGCTCAGGCGGGTCAAAACAACCGTGTCAGTTTATTTGCCGACTTTGGCGAACATGCCTTCGTAAGGCTTGTAGCTCTCTTTTGCCAAGTCAACGAACATTTCGTTGACTTTGGTTGCCTGGCCCACAAACGCTTCGTAAGCAGACTTCATGTAATCGGACTGCACTTCAACGGCTTTGTCCAAGGACTTAGCAGCGAGAAGATCTTCCATGGCTGCGGAACCGGTTTCCATAGCTTTCTTGGAATAGTCTTGGGTTTCCAAAGCCAGAGCCTGAACACCTTTAGACATGGCGGCCATAGAGGCCATTGCCAAATCCATGTTTTCTTTGCCGGCTTTTTGCACTTCATCAAAATTGGTCATCATTGTCCTTAGCTCCATAAGGGTTGCGTAACGAATAATGTGCCGCAAAATGTTTGCAGCGCACAACGATATATGTGCAATGCAATATGAAAGTCAAGGCAAAATTGCTGCGCTGCACAAACTGCAATTTATGCCGCGTGTTTAACCCTTCTGAAACCCTCCGAAATCTATTTTGGCGGCCAAAGCTCGGTCCTTGCGCGTTCTGCAGGGTGGAAAGCTTTGGGGGCGTACCGGTTCGCGTTTTTTGAGCCGGAAAACCGATGGGTGGTAGTGTGTTGCGTAGAGTATCGTTGGTGCAAGCGTTGTTTGCACTGCTTGTTGCGTTTGGTGTTTTGTTTGGATCTTTCGGCGGGCCTATGCAGGCGAATGCCAATCCAAGGTACGCCGCATTGGTTGTCGACGCGCGCAACGGCGAAGTCCTGTTTTCACGTCACGCGAATGCACCGCGCTTCCCGGCTTCGCTTACAAAGGTGATGACGCTTTACATCTTGTTCGAAGAATTGGAGGCCGGGCGCCTTTCTCTCGACACGCGCATGAACGTGTCTGCTCACGCTCAAGCTCAACCTCCATCAGAGCTTGGCCTACGCAGCGGCCAAACCATCACCGTGCGTGATGCAATGCTTTCGCTTGTCACCAAATCTGCCAATGATGCTGCGTCTGTTGTGGCGGAGCATATTGGTGGTACCGAGTGGAGTTTCGCTCAGCGTATGACCGAGACGGCGCGCCGGATCGGCATGAGCAACACAACATTCCGCAACGCGTCCGGCCTGCCCAATCGGGAGCAGACCACTACAGCGCATGATATGGTGCTGATGGGCCGGGCAATTTATGAGCGTTTCCCGCAACGCTACCAGGTCTTTTCCACCACAAGTTTCCGCTACGCAGGCCGCACCTATCGCAACCATAACCGGCTGCTTGGAACCGTGCGCGGCGTTGATGGCATCAAAACCGGCTACATTCGCGCGTCCGGTTTTAACCTGCTCTCGTCAGTCAACGATGGTGGTCGCCATATCGTCGCTGTTGTTATGGGTGGGCGCACGGGCGCCAGCCGTAATGCGCACATGCGTGATTTGATTGCTCGGCACTTGCCACAAGCCTCAACAGGGCCACGGACCGCGAGCATGGTTGTTGCTCGTGCACAATATGCGCCGCCCTCTCCTGTTCCGCACCCAGCAGCGTTGCCTGCTGTCGCGTTTGCAGCTGCCAACGCCATGATGGCATCAGCGCCGCCCCAGCCACTGCCGGCACCGCTCGCCGCTGTCGAAGTTGCCACCGTATCAGCACCAGCATCAGCCAGCATGGTGGCAACACATTCGCCTGCCGCGCCGACATCGACAGCATCCTCGGGTGGTATGCAGTTGGGAAGTGTTCCCGACGGTGGCTGGACGATTCAAATCGGTGCGATGCCCAGCCAAGAGGCGGCGGTTGATATGCTGGCGCAAGCGCGTGGAAGCTTTAGCGACCTGACCACTCGGACGCCGTATACGCAGAGCGTCCAATCCAATGGCAATACACTTTGGCGCGCACGCTTCGGAGGTTTCAACAGTCGAGACGTCGCGCAAGCAGCATGCAGCGCCCTTGAGGCTCGCAGTTTTGCTTGCTTGGCGGTGCGTCCCGACCGCTAGGAACGGTCGCATCCGATATTTTCACTCGGCTTTTTTGTTTTCAGGAGTATCAGCCGTGCAACTTCAAGAGAACTTCTTTGGCAAGATTGACCTTGGCCGCAAGGTACGTCGATCCGCCTCTGTCGGGATGGATGCTGGCCATGAGACGCCTGTGCGCCGCACGAATGGCCTCAGCCTCGGCGCCCGGCTCAAGCCCCAGGACCTCGTAGGCCTCGTCTTCAGCCATGCCGCCCGCATTCGGCGCGCTGGCGCTCCGGTCTCCCGTCCGCTGGTTATGGTGTTCTCGCCAACCGGCAAACGTGCGGTCCAAGTACGCTTCTAAAAGCCTGGTACTTTCCCCATCATCGCTCACTGCGTCGAGCGCGGTTATCAGATCTTCACGTGAACAGTCATTGAGGCCTCTGCCCTTCCAAGGGCCATCGACAAAACTTCCGGCAATATCGCCGGAGTTTTGATCAAGCCTCATCTCAAGATATTTGGTGCGCACCGTTGGCCCGTTTTCTGAGGCGTTGGCACCATAGGCGCCATCCACATCATCAAATCCCTTTGGACGCCCGCGAAACATTGCGCGGTTGCGCATGGCGTGGTTGGCCAAAGCAAAAACGTGGCTCATTGCGCCAAAGCGCCCAGTGAGCAGAAGCAGCCCTGCCAGCCCCACTAACAAAGCGATACCACCAAAACGGGCGTGCTGGGCGATCTTGGCTGCGGGGATACGCGTTAGAGCGCGGCCTGCTAGCAAGAACATCGCCAGCAGCGCCAAACCGAACACCAGATAGATCATCGCATTTGCTCCAACAGCATCTGCCCTTCTCGGCCAGATGAGCTTTCCAAAGCTGTTCGCCCACCGGAGGCATAGCGAGCAACGGCCTTCAACAGCCTAGCTAACGTTTCCGCAGAGCGTCCATCAAACTGAAAATATCCGCCGCCAGAGTTGGCGGCCATCGATCGAAACACGCTGGCAGCCATTCTATCGTGTCCTTCATGGAATATGAAAAGCTTACAACCGAGCATACCAAGTTCGCCGGCCTGTTGGCTGAGCGCATCGGGTCCCTCTTCAACAGCATCGCCTATGTAAACCATGGCCGGGACAGGCGCTTTGGAGATTTCTTTGCGAGCAAAACGCAGGATACGACCAATCTGGGTTTGTCCACCTAAACATCCAATCCCCTGCATCAATCGGGCCAGCGATTTTCCGTCTTTCTGCCAAGCAGACGCTCGGCATTCATCAAAACCCCGGAAATAGATGAGCTTCATCGCCAGGCCGTTCACTGTGTTCGCCTCGGCAAACATAGAGGACTGGATGTGCATGGCTCTGTCCCATGTGCGCTCGCGACTTAGCGTGGCATCTAATGCGAACAGTAGCCGTCCGGTTGAACCTGGCTTCGGCGCCGTGCCAAGCGCAGTGACAAAAGCATCCACGGAGCCTTTTGTGGATTGCGTCTTCGGTTCAGACTGACCTTTGAGCGTGGGTGTTTGTTTCTTCATGAGCCATCATTTGGGATGCACAAGCACACTTTGGAAGGGTATAGGGCGTGCAGACGCGCTGGGTATCCCAGCCATAGCGCGGATTTGTCGTCCACATTGCCTGGATTTCTGCCTCAACGCAGTTCAAATTTTGATGATTACAGTCTGCCGCACGACCGCTTCTCTTCGCCAAACCCAGTCAGAGCTGCGCGCTGTTGGGAAAACCAGCGCGCTTGTTCCGACCATGGGCGCATTACACCAGGGACATCTCGCGCTGATAGCGCATGCGGCAACTTTGGCCGATGCTGTGATTGCAACCATCTTTGTCAATCCTACACAATTTGGCCCCAACGAGGATTTGGATCGGTACCCACGTCAAGAACAAGTTGACTTGGAAGCACTTGAGAAAACGGGTGTGCACGCGGTGTTCGTGCCAGACGTGGCAGAGATGTATGGACCTTTGGATGCCACGCGCATTGTGATGGAAGGCCCTGCCCTCGGCCTTGAGAGCGACTTCCGTCCGCATTTTTTTCATGGTGTGGCAACGGTTGTGAGCCGTCTTCTGTTAGCGGCCATGTGTGATGTGGCTGTGTTTGGTGAGAAAGATTACCAGCAACTGCTTGTTATCAAACGGATGGTGGCGGATCTTAAAATCCCCGTTGCGATCCACGGCAGTCCGACGATTCGCGAGCCGGACGGTCTGGCTCTGTCCTCGCGCAATGCCTATCTTTCCAAGGAGGAGCGCAAGCGTTCACCAGAGTTGAACCGTGCGCTTCATATCTGCCGCGATGCCTTGCGATCTGGTACCGGTGAAACCGAGGCCATCGCTAACGCTGTGACCCATGCGCAAGCCGCTGGTTTTAAGGTGGACTACATCGCGCTGCGTGATGCGCAAACACTGGGTCCGGCGGATAATCTTGAATCGGCTCGTCTGCTTGCCGCTGCGTGGCTAGGTAAAACACGATTGATCGACAACATTGCCGTTTAGAGCAGGCCGAGCTCTATCAGATCTCGTCGCATCGCAGGCTCAATGGTCCTCAAATCATCGCCTGTCGTTTCTGATAGATCAGCAGGCGCGTCGCTGGCCTTGAGGTAGCGCCATCCCTGAAATGGTCGTCGTGGCTGCGGGCGCGTAGCGATCAAAATCGGTTCCATCACCAGATGGCAACGGCTGATGCCCTCTTCGTCCTTGAAAGGACGAATGTCGAGCAGCTTTTGGCGACCTTGAATGCTGCCTTTGATCACCCAATAGAGTGAGCCGCCATTGAGAAGAGCGTCTCGTTGTTTGGGCACCATGCGGGTCGTGTGCAGCTGCTCTTCAGACAGCCCAGCGCGTCGTTTGCGTTCCAATGTTTGCGCGATCCAGTCTCGGTGGTCTTCCAGCGATTCGGCACCGACGCAAAGCTTAAGGAGATGAAGGCTCATGTGGCCATCATGCCCTTCTACTGGTCCACTTCCAAGGGAAACTACGCATATGTTTTCGCCATCCACAGCTCCTGAAGCGACAATGGCGAACGTCTTTCAACTCAAGCGCGTGACAAAGTATGGGGCATCCCGGATAGGCGCCGACGGGTCGTGAGAGCTAGGTTATGTTTTCCAGATGGGGCGTTTGCGGTAGACCAGTCGCAAGTCTGTTTGGTCGATAACAACACAACGGCATTACGGCGCTTATGAACGATCAGACCCCCCTTTCAGCTCAAGGCGCCGGTAACGGATCGCTGAACATCAACGCGGCAGAAACTGCGACCTATCTCAAACTCATAGCCAACGAACGACGGTTGATGATCTTGTGCCTTCTTGCGGCCAAGGGCGAGGCCACGGTCTCGTTTCTTTCGCAATCAATCAGTCTTGGCCAATCAGCGATGTCTCAACATCTGGCACGTTTACGGGCTGACAATTTGGTTGATTTTCGTAAGGATGGCCAGATGGCCTTCTACCGCATTGCAGATGAGCGCGTTGAAGAGCTTTTGGTCAAACTACAAGACATTTTTACGCGCTGATCAAAAAATGCTGGCGTTTTAAGGCACTTCACGATTTTCCGTCGGTTTGCCTGCGTCAATCCAGGCGGTAATTCCGCCTTTGAGGTGGGTGACCCGCCGCAACCCCATCTGTTTGGCCGTTTGAGCCGCAAGCGCCGACCGCCATCCACTGGCGCAATAGAAGACGAATAGGGCGTCCTCTGCAAACAGTGGCTTGTGGTACGGGCTTTCCTTGTCGATCCAAAACTCCAGCATGCCGCGCGGGCAATGCTTTGCACCTGGAATTCGACCAGTTTTTGAAAGCTCGCGCACATCACGCACATCAATGAAGCGAATGTCCGGCCCGCTCAGCATGTCGGCAGAATGTGCGACGTCGACGTTTCCGACGTACGCGTCAGCAGTCGCGACCATATCTGCCACGCATGATAGAAATTTTGGGAAGTTGGACGCGTCATGCATGACGCATTGTGCCGCTTAGTTTGGCACGACTGCAAGAGCGGTGGTTTCAAAGCCGCCAAAGAACCAAACAAGTGCAACAACGCACAAGGCACACGCTACTGTCCAACGCGCTGCCGACCAGCAGGAAACCGTATCACTATTGACCATAAAGCCCTCACCAAGCCCTGTACACGTGACGATCACAAGTAGGGCGTGCGGCTCATTAACGAACTGTTTACCGCACTGCAAGGTATCAATTTTGCATAGCAGCAATTCAATTGTTGATGGTGAAGGCTTCAACGCTCAATTGCCATCAAAGCTTGACAACGGTATCGCTGCTTGGGTGATCCGTACCGCCACCCTTTCCGACATTTTGTTGCTTGTATTGCTTGCTGCGATCTATGGTTCTGCCTTTACAGCCATCAAAATTGCAGTGCCTGAATTTGGGCCATTCGGTCTGGTGTTAGCCCGCGTTCTGATTGGATTTGCGGTCCTTCTGCCCTATGCGCTGGCTCGCGGATGGATATGGCCTTCATCACGCTCCAGCTGGGGTTTTCTTGGCTTCCTTTGTGCATTTAACCTCATCATTCCCTTTTTTCTGGTGTCCTGGTCTCAGCAGCATATCAACGCTTCGTTGATGGCGCTTCTGATGGGTGCGGGCCCGTTGTTTGGTTTGCTGATGAGCCATATGGCAACCAAGGATGATCGCCTCTCCGGCCCCAAGGTGGGGGGTGTTGCCGTTGGGTTTGCCGGAGTTGCACTGGTTCTGGGAGTCGATGCGTTCACCGGCCTGTCAGGTGGTGATATGGAGGTCCGTCTTGCCCAAGCGGCTGCGCTTTTGGCAAGCGCTTGCTACGCAGTTTCGGGCGTCTTTGTGCGACGGATGACTGATCTGTCCTCTCACCAACTGGCAAGCCTGGTTCTTGGCTTTGGTAGTGTGGCAATGCTCACTGCTACACCTTTTTTGATGCCTGACGTTTTAGGTGTTGTGGCCGGTCTTAGCCGGGATGCTTTGCTCGCAACGCTCTATCTGGGAGCACTCACGACCGGAGGTGCTTACATTTTGCGCTACCGACTAATCCGCACTGTTGGAATGAGCTATTTTGGGCTCAGCATCTATCTGGTGCCAGTTTTTGGCGTCGCCATAGCCGCGTTTTGGCTTGCAGAACCAATTCCGCTGAGTCTGCTTGCAGGTCTGGGATTGATATTAGGTGGGCTGGCTGTCGCGCGACTAAGCAGCCGAAAACCCCAAGTTACTGAACGCGAAGCGCCGATCCAGGAATAAAACCAACTTGACCGTCAGAGTTGATTTCACACACGCGCTCATCGAGTTGGCGTTGCTGTACGCTTGGTGAACCAAACATCCAGCCCTGAAAGTCAAACTCAGGACGACACCAGCGCATCGCTACATCGCGTACACCTGAAGCAACCGTGCCGGACACAGCGCTGTCGGCTTCCGGACCAACCCGCAAGGGCTGCTCTTCGGCGACTACAAAGCGCATATCATAAGGGTTGTCGCTGCGCTGCGCGTCAGCACCTGTTGTTGATGCCGCGACAATAGCGGCGGCTACACCGAAAAAGGCCATGTGGGCGAGAACAAAAAGGGCAATCCGCTTGAGCATGGCGTCAGCTATTCCATGTGAAGGTCAATCAATCTGTGCGGCGCGTCACATATCACAGCAATCCGTTTCAAAAACCTTTATCGTAGCTATCTTTAGCTTCTGTTGACCATGAAGGTCGGTGTGTTGCCGCGCTGCAACAAAACTGTAGTTCGGGTAGCACCGAAACGGTCCAATGAAAGGTGGGTTATGAGCGATTGGGACATTAAAGAACGGCCAAACCGCTTCCCTTGGCCGCCGGTGTGGCTGGTGATCATGATTGCAGCCGGGTTCGTTCTTCGTGAACTGATTCCTTTGGGCGTGTCTCGCACGCCGTTCAGCCAATTTACTGGCTTTGTGTTGATTGCCTGCGCCTTGGGCATCGATGGCTGGGCTTCGCTGACCTTTAGCAAGGCGAAAACGACAATTTTACCCCATCGCGGCACGCATAATTTGGTGACTGGCGGACCGTTTCGATATTCGCGCAACCCAATTTACCTTGGCAACTTGATGATCTTGGCGGGCATTGGGCTTTTGGCAGGATCGCCTTGGCACATCGCGTTGGTACCAGTTCTTGCCTTTGCAGTTTGGCATTTCGCCATTTCCCGTGAGGAGGCGCACTTGGCAGCCAATTTTCCAAACGAATGGGCGGACTATCGAGCAAAGGTGCGGCGTTGGCTTTAGTCGGTCAGATACCGAACCAAAGGCCCGCCAAACTTAAAAACGCGAAAAAACCCACAACATCCGTCACGGTTGTAACGAAGACGCTGGATGCAATTGCCGGATCAATCTTGAACCGGTCCAGTACGATGGGGACCAGAATTCCAGCCAGCGCCGCTGCTAGCATGTTCACCACCATGGCCACACCAATTACCAGGCCAAGACCGGCGCTGCCAAACCAAACGATGGCGACCACGCCCATGAGCAGTGCAAAAGCAGCACCATTGACGAGGCCAACATAGGCCTCACGCAGTACCACTCGGCCCATATTATAGGCGTCAAGATCGTGTGTTGCGATTGCGCGCACTGCAACAGTCATGGTTTGGGTTGCGGCATTGCCGCCCATGGACGCAACGATAGGCATCAGGATCGCCAGCGCCACCATTTGCTCCAACGTTGCATCAAACATGCCGATGACGAGCGACGCCAAAATGGCCGTTGCCAGGTTCACACACAGCCAAGGTAGGCGCGAGCGAGTGATAGCACGAACGCTGTCGGATACCTCTTCGTCGCCCACACCGGCAAGCGCGAGCATATCCTCTCCGGCTTCCTCTTGAACAACGTCAACGATGTCATCGACCGTCAGAACACCTACCAGGCGCCCGCCTTTATCGACAACGGCGGCGGATGTGAGATCGTACTTTTGAAAGGTGCGTGCGGCATCTTCCTGATCGGTTTCGGCGCTGATTTCCTGCACCTCATCCATGATCGCTTCAATGGTCACGGGGCGCTTGGAACGCAGCATGCGATTGAGCTTAACAAAGCCAAGCAACCGATAACCAGGATCAACCACGAAGAGATCGTGGAACTCTTCCGGCAGGTCGCTTGCCTCACGCATGTAGTCGATCGCGCGGCCAACCGTCCAGAAAGGTGGCACAGCAATAAAATTGGACTGCATGCGTCGACCGGCGGATTCTTCGGGGTAATCCAGCGCACGTTGGAGTGCCAACCGGTCGAGCGTTGGAATCGTGCGCAGAATTTCCGCTTGCGCGTTTTCTGTTAGATCTTCGAGGATGTAGACGGCATCATCTGACTCAAGCTCGACAAATCCGGCGGCGATTAGATGCAAAGGCAGATCATCGAGAATGTCGATGCGAATTTGCTCGTCAACCTCGGTCAACGCTGCAAAGTCAAAACTTTCACCGATAAGCTCGATGAGTTTTGGGCGCTCTTCCTCGGTTAGGATAGTGAGAAGTTCAGCAACTTCTGACACATAGAGCTGATCAGTGAGCGTGCGCAGCTCATCGGCATTTTCTTCTGCCAAGGCCTCTTTGATTAAGGTAACGAACCCACGTAGCAGGTGATCATCGTCAGTGCGGATCGCGTCCGGTGGCAACTCGACGCCCAATGCAGGGGATGCGGGTTCAAGTTCTGCTGCCATACGTTCGATGATCCTAAAAAATGAGCGATTCTGTGCAGTTTTGGCTGCGCTGTCTTAAGTTGTGACACCGGCCAACGCGTGCCGCAATCAAGCGGTTGCATATTCCGCCCTATGGTCAATACTTTAAAGCAATTGTGCGGCGAACGGTTCGTAGTCGCTCTAGAAAAATCAGGTTTTCATGACCGTCGCAGCAACATCATCCACTCTGCCCACTTCGAGCGTTCTAAGGCGGTTTTCCGACCTGACTTGGGCCACAGTGTCCGAAATGTTGTCGGAACGTTTTGGCGCTCGCTTTCAGACCGGCGATTCGATCCGTGAGCAGCATGGTCACACAACAACCTGGATTACCAATCAGCCACCGGACGGGGTAGTGTTTGTTGCATCCACCGATGATGTGGCTTTCGTTGTTCGAACCTGCGCGGCCCATGAAGTTCCCGTTATTCCGTTCGGCGTTGGCACTTCGCTGGAAGGTCATGTGAACGCACCGCATGGTGGGGTCTCAATCGACCTTTCTCACATGAACCAAGTGCTGGCGATCAATGCTCAAGACTTCGATTGCGTGGTGCAGCCTGGCGTAACACGAAAGCAGTTGAACGTGTTGCTGCGTGATCAAGGCTTGTTCTTTCCCATCGACCCAGGGGCTGACGCCACGCTTGGTGGCATGGCAGCCACACGGGCATCTGGCACCAATGCTGTGCGGTATGGCACGATGAAGAACATGGTCATCTCGATGGAAGCCGTACTGCCAAATGGCAGCATCGTACGTACTGGCCAGAGGGCGCGCAAAAGCTCGGCTGGCTATGATCTTACCTCTCTTTTGATCGGATCAGAGGGTACGCTAGGCATCATCACAGAGCTCACTGTCCGCCTCTTTGGAATTCCTGAGGCCGTTGGTAGCGTTGCGGCAAGTTTTTCTACGATCTCCCAAGCGGCTGAGGCTGTGATAGCAACCATGCAATATGGCGTGCCGGTCGCGCGAATTGAGCTGCTCGATCCACTAACCGTGCGCGCGGTGAACGACTATTCAAACCTCAATTTCGATGAGGCTCCGCTGCTGCTTGTGGAGTTCCATGGCTCAGAAACGGCGGTTGCTGAACATCAGGAGCTATTCAAAGCGATTGTTGAAGATCATGACGGCAATACCGTACCGTCAGCCAATAGCCCTGAGGAGCGAAACCGCATCTGGCAGGCGCGCCACGATGCCTATTGGGCAAGTCTAACGCTGCGGCCCGGCGCAAAAGGTCTTTCAACCGACATTTGTGTGCCAATCTCTCAGCTCGCCACCTGTATTGGCAAAGCTCAAAGTCGCGCAAAGGATGAAGGCTTTATTGCTCCGATCGTCGGCCATGTTGGCGATGGAAACTTCCATGTTTTGCCGCTCATCGACATGGACAATGAGGATGAGGTGATCCGTGCACGTGCATATGTCGGGTGGCTGAATGAGATGGCAATTGAAGCTGGTGGTACATGCACGGGCGAACACGGTATCGGCCAAGGTAAGGCAGCATATATGCGGCGTGAACTGGGTGACGCAGTGGATGTGATGGGCGTGATCAAACAAGCGTTGGATCCACAGAACATCATGAATCCGGGTAAAATTCTTCCCGTTTAGACGTCCATGACTATGCGTGGTGAAACCGCGCGTGGATCGATCTTTAAATCGAGAATGGCTGGCACCCCAGCGTTGCGCGCCGTAATGAGCGCATCGGGAAAGTCTTCATCGCGTGTGACTGTTGCACCATAGCCGCCATAGGCACGTGCTAACGCTGCAAAATCGGGATTTTTCAGATCCGTGCCAGATGGCCTGCCCGGATAGGTGCGATGCTGATGCATGCGAATGGTGCCATAAACGCCATTGTTGGCGACCAAAACAACGATATTGGCGCTGTATTGAATAGCCGTTCCAAACTCCTGGATGACCATTTGCAAGCAGCCGTCGCCCGCTAAGCAGATCACATCGCGGTCCGGTGCTTCTAGTTTTGCGGCAATGGCAGCTGGTAACCCATATCCCATCGACCCGGACGTCGGCGCCAGTTGGGTTCGCCATCTCTTGTAGCGATAGTATCGGTGAAGCCAGGCGGCATAATTCCCTGCGCCATTGGTTACAATCGCGTCGCCCGGCAGGGTTGTGTTCAGATGCCTGATCACATTTTCCATGCGCAAATCGCCAACGGTGTCCTGTGGCACCTGCCACGCCTCATAGGAGGATCGGCAGTCTCGCACATAAGCGCTGCGATCGTGCGCTGGAGTGTCGGCCGCATCAGCAAGCGCGATTACCATCTGTGCTGGGCGGCAGGCCACCGACACATCCGGATGAAAAACGCGCCCAAGCTCATTGATGTCGGCATGAACGTGAATAAGTTTTTGCGACGTCTTTGGCGGTGTGAGAAGTGAGTAACCGCCCGTGGTCATCTCACCCAGACGCGGTCCAAGCGCAAGGATAACATCAGCCTCATCAATTGTTTTGGCGAGTGCTGGGTTGGGAGCAATGCCAACATCGCCAGCATAATTTGGATGGCGGTTGTCCAGGTAGTCTTGGCACCGAAAGGACGTTCCGACCGGCACTTGTGCCCGCTCTGCGAGTTTTCCAAGCGCGATGGCCGCCTCACCGGTCCATCCCCCGCCACCGACAATCAGGAATGGGCGATCCGCCTCGCTTAGCTGATTAGCCACCTCTTGAACCTCTTGCGAAGAGGGTTCGGCCCTAGGGAGTGTGGCTCTTGGCGGCGTGAAGGGGCGTTCGCTTAGTTTGGCCGACAAGACATCTTCCGGCAACGCCAAAACCACTGGTCCTGGGCGGCCTGACTGCGCCACATGAAAAGCGCGGCTGACATACTCTCCAATACGATCCACTCGGTCGATCTGCGCGACCCATTTGGCAAGCGGCCCGTACATGGCGCGATAGTCGACCTCCTGGAAGGCTTCGCGGTCTTGTTGATCCGTTGCTACCTGCCCAATGAAAAGAATCATGGGCGTGGAATCCTGAAATGCCACATGCACGCCAGACGATGCGTTGGTAGCGCCTGGCCCGCGCGTGACAAACGCGATACCTGGTTTTCCTGTAAGCTTGCCGTGCGCTTCAGCCATCATGGCCGCGCCACCTTCTTGACGAGCGACAATGGTCTCTATGTCGGCATCGAACAGCGCATCGAGGGCTGCTAGATAACTCTCGCCCGGTACGCAGAAAACACGTGAGACGCCCTGGACTGCCAAGGCATCAATCAGGACCATTCCACCGTGCACACTATGGCTGGACATGGGTTGCTAGACGTTGCTCCATCCGCCGTCGATCACATGGATCGTACCGGTGGTGTAGGCCGCCTCATCTGAGGCCAAGTAAACTGCCAACGCGGCAATCTCTTCGGCGGTTCCGATGCGCCCCATGGGCTGACGGCTGATAAAAGCTTCCTTGGCGGCTTCGTATCCGCCCATCGTTTCGCCAAGGGTTCGGATGCGATCATCCAACGATGGACTCTCAACTGTTCCCGGACATATAGCATGCGCGCGAATGCCCTGCCCGATGAAATCAGCGGCTATCGACTTCGTCATGCCAATCACGCCGGCTTTTGTGGCTCCATAGACGAAACGGTTGGGCGCTGCGATCACTGAGGAAGCTGCCGATGACATGTTGAGAATGGTGCCGCCGCCTGCCCCGATCATGCCGGGCAGAAACGTTTTTGTGACGCGGAACATTGCCGTCATGTTGAGATCAATGGAGAACGCCCAACTGTCCTCATCGCAATCAAGAATATTGCCGTGCGCTACATAGCCAGCGCAGTTGAACAGCACATCTGGAGCGCAGATGGACTCATAGGCATCTGCAATGCTCTTTGCATCACGCACGTTCAAAACCCGTGTTCGGCAACCACCGGCCTCGAGATCAGGAAAAGATTTTTCATTGATATCGGTCGCGACGACATTTGCGCCCTCTTTGGCCATGGCCAATGCGGTGGCTTTTCCAATGCCTTGAGCGGCGGCAGTGATAAGGCAGGTTTTGCCCTCCAATCGTCCCATGTGTCGTTGTCCTATGCTGAATTGAGCAGTGCATTGATTTCGGCACGTGAGGGCATGGAAGGTGCGGTGCCTGCGCGCGTAACCGAGATGCTGGCCGTGGCGCAGCCGAAGCGCACCGCTGCGACCGGATCTTGGCCTTCAGCGATGGCGACTGCAAACCCGCCATTGAAAGCATCGCCTGCACCGGTCGTTTCCACCACGGGTCCTGCGTTGAAGGCGGGCACGTGTTCGCTGATGGTGCCATCATCATAGAGCGCACCTTGTTCGCCCAGTGTTATGATGGCCGCCCCTGCCCCTTGATCACGTAGCAGTTTTGACGCTGCACGTGCATCGTCCACCGAGACAACAGGACGACCGACCAACGCCTCGGCTTCGGACTCATTGGGTGTCACGAAGTCGCACAGCCCAAGCATACCCTCAGGCAAACTGTCTGCCGGTGCTGGGTTGAGGACAGTGCGCGCGCCGCCCGCTTTTGCGATTTCCAGCGCCCGTACTGCGGCTTGCATAGGCTGTTCCAGTTGGGTCACAAAAACTTTGGCGGACCCTATGAGGTCAGCGCGTGCGTCAATGTCCGCTGGGCTGATGGTGCGAGCAACTCCTGGCGATACGATGATGGCATTGTTGCCGGTGCCAGACTCAACAAAGATATATGCAGCGCCAGTGTAGCTGTCGGCGTGTTGAGAGATGGCGGGCTTCACACCAGCCTTGTCCCATGTGGCCAGCGCCATATCAGCAAAAGGATCTTTACCAAGCTTGGTGATGAAGTGGGCGGATACATCCCCCTCACCGGCTGCCATGGCCGCTGCAACCGCCTGATTTGAGCCTTTGCCACCAGGGCCAAGTGCAAAGCTCTCGCCCAATATGGTCTCACCCATTTTGGGTTGGCGTGGTGCACGGTACGCGGTGTCGGCAACGAAAACACCGAGAATGACAACATTTGTCATGCCGATCTCCTTAGGCTTCAGGCGGAACCACGCCTTTGCGCAGCATGAAGCAGCCGTAAAAGCGGCGCTCGCCAGTTTGGATAACGGCGTACGCCTCTTTGGCCATATCGT
Source organism: Hyphomicrobiales bacterium (assembly GCA_040219355.1). Taxonomy (GTDB): domain Bacteria; phylum Pseudomonadota; class Alphaproteobacteria; order Rhizobiales; family MH13; genus MH13. Next base: position 426,527 of record JAVJSN010000014.1, on the reverse strand, counting down.
AAAAGGCGAATCGCTCAATACTGACCATGGGACGGTGGCTTCCCTCAGCCGCGTCAATTGCTGCCTGAACCTCGTGCTGCACGGGTGGAATCGTGTTCGGCTCGCCAACGATTTCCATGCGACCGGCAAAGTCATCGACAAATGTGTCGAGTGGGAAGACTGAGAGCACAGCTTCGACTGCCTCACCGGCTGTCACATTGCCGATGCGCAGCAGGTCACCAACCACCGTTTGGCGCGCAATGGAGTCGGCTGGAAAGTTGGTGTCAGAGATGATCAGCGTATCGCCATGACCCATCGCTGCCAGTGTGTATAGCACCTCGGCATTGAGGCGCGGATCTATCCCTTTGAGCATCTCATTCTCCCGTGTTTTTTGTCTTCATAGGTCTAGCCGTTCAACTTCGACAGCAAGTGCCGACCCCAGGGCTTTGTGACCCTCTTCATCCAAGTGAATACCGTCGATGAGCGACATCGAACAAGCGGTTCCTGCGTCCCATACGAGAACACTGGCCCGCTTACCCATTGCTGCGAATGCCTTTGTGAATCGGCTTGATTTCTCAACCCCGCCTTCAAAGAACTCCATTAGCACACCAGCATCGCGAAGTGGCGGTGGCGTCACGACCAGCAGTTGCGGCGGGTGTTGATCCTGGCCGCAAGGCGACGCCTTTATTGTACCCACAAGTTTTTCTACACTTAGGGCGATTTCAGCTGCACTGACTTGAAACCTTGATTTCAAATCGTTTGTGCCAAGCATGAGAATGACCAAGTCAATGGGACGGTGGCTTTCCAGCAAAGCCGGGAGCGTGCGCATTGCATTTTTATGCGCGCCTTCAATTGGATCGTCATGCACACTGGTACGTCCTGGATGGCCCTCGGCAATCACCTGCCAAGCTGCCCCCAATGCAGCTGCCATGATGCTGGTCCAGCGATGCTCGAGGGGCAACCGTCGCACATCGGTTAGCGACGTCATTGGTAAAGTGCCGTGGGTGTTGCTGTCGCCAAAACAAAGTATCGTCTTTGGCGTCAAAGCCTCGCACCCGATTCTGCATCAAACAAATGTATTTCACCAGCGCCTGGCTGAAGTCTGATGGTCTGACCGACCCTGAATGTGTGACGCTCACGCACGATGCTGATTACGTCACGGCCGCCAACACGAGAGACCAAATGGGTTTCTGATCCGGTTGGCTCAACCACAGCGATTTTTGCTTCGAACCCGGTTTCGGCAAGTGTGAGATGCTCTGGCCGCAGACCAATCGTAACGGCTTTGCCGTCATGACCTTTGGCAATTGGACCCGCATCAAATCGTATGCCGTCCGACACAAATTCTGTGCCCACGATTTCCCCATCGATGAGGTTCATGGACGGCGAGCCGATGAAACCCGCCACAAAGGTGTTGGCCGGGGTGTCGTAAAGATCGAGCGGTGCGCCAACCTGTTCTACGTGACCGTCACGCATCACAACGATCTTGTCGGCCATTGTCATGGCTTCAATCTGATCGTGGGTCACGTACACGGTTGTCGTATTCAATCGCTGGTGCAACTCTCGAATTTCTGAGCGCATCTGCACACGCAGTTTGGCATCAAGGTTCGACAACGGCTCATCGAACAGAAAGACCTGCGGGTCGCGGACAATGGCCCGACCCATTGCCACGCGTTGGCGTTGTCCACCCGATAGCTCACGCGGGTAGCGTTTGAGATAGGGTTGCAGCCCTAAAATATCAGCGGCGCGGTTGACCCGTTCGTCGATCTCAGCCTTTGGCATGTCCTGCATTTTCAATGCAAAACCCATATTCGAGGCCACGCTCTTATGCGGATACAGCGCGTAGTTTTGGAAAACCATGGCAATATCGCGCTTAGCGGGAGGTAAATTGTTTACCACACGCTCGCCGATTTGAATGGTGCCGCCCGTGATGCTTTCCAACCCAGCAATCATGCGAAGAAGTGTCGATTTTCCGCATCCCGACGGGCCGACAAGAACCACGAACTGGCCGTCATCGATATCAACGTCGATACCGTGAAGAACCTCCACCGACCCATAGTTTTTTCGCACGTCGCGGACGGTGACTTCTGCCATGCTTTGCAGCTCCCAGACTTCTGCTGCCCGGGCTCAAAGGAGGGCAGTCTTGGTACGGTTTGTCCGCACGTCTTTTGGCAAGACCTAGCCGAAGCTCTGCGTCATGTCCATTCTCAACATGCTAACATGTTAGCGGCTTGACTTGGCTCGCTAAGGTTGAGACAGTCCTGCGCATTGTTCTGTGTTTGAGCCTTTGGTGGGCTGCAAACGCGTAATGAAACGGCACAGCAAAATCGGTCTTTTGAGGCCATACCGCTAGCGCCAGATAAGCCCAAAATGGGCACTCATTGGTCGGTGTTGCATACCCCGGCCAATCTCATGGGAGAAACCTCAATGAAAGTCGATCTTTACAACCACGCCGTGAAGAACGGGCTGACCCGTCGTCGATTCCTGCAGGGAACAACGGCAATTGCTGGTGCTGCCGCCTTTGCTGGCCCCGGTGGTTTGGCCTCTGCTGGAAAGGCGTTGGCTCAATCTGATGTTCGCGCACAAATTCTTGGCATCCCTGGTGTTGGCATGGGCTCCCCGACCGACGCGGACTGGCAGCGCGTTGGCGAGCTTTGCCTGGGCGGCACCCGCGAAACAGTTGCTGAAGGCGAGTTTGAAGGTGTCGAACTCACGTTTATGGGCTTGAACAACCAGAACCTGCACAACTTCCTGTTCCGCGGCTTCCTGCGCTCGTGGGAGGAATATACCGGCGCGACGATCAATTGGATCGATCTTGCGCAGGCCGACTACAATGCACGTCTGCAGCAGTCTATTGCCACAGGCACCGTTGACTTCGACATCATCGAGATGGGCGCCCCGTTTGAAGGTGATACAGCTGGCCGTGGCCTTCTCAACGAAATGCCAGACTGGGTCGCTGAGCTCATCGATATGGATGACTATGTGGACTACCTCAAAGCGCCCGTCGGCACGTGGGATGGCAAGACCTATCGCGTCTCGATCGATGGCGATACGCACACCTTCGCCTATCGCACCGATTATTACGACAACGAAGAGTTCGCTGCAGCTTGGGCTGAAGCGGGCAATGATACGCCCTGGGCTCCGCCAACGACATGGGAAGCAGTTAACGCGCATTCCAAATTCCTGGCCGGCAAGACTGATCCGCTAACGGGCCTCGACGCGCACGGCTATCTCGACCCACTCAAGGGTTGGGGCGGTTTTGGCTTCTACTTCCTTGAAAACCGCGCTGCACCGTACGTTAAGCATCCTGACGATCCAGCATGGCTGTTTGATCCAGAAACAATGGAACCACGCGTCAACAACCCTGGCTGGGTTCAGGCTATCCAGGATGTCATGGACCTTATTGCGACTGACGGCGCCTACCCGGCCGACCAGATCAATGCCGACCCTGGCACAACAGCGTTCTCCCAATTCCTTGCCGGCACAGGCGGGATGTTAAACTGGTGGGGTGATGTGGGCTCTTCTGCGCGTACGTCTGACTCCTCTGTGGTTGGCGATGTCGTTGGATTCGACATCAACCCTGGATCTGAGCGGGTTTACAACTCGATTGCCGGTGAATGGGAAGACACGCCCAACGTGTCTCCCAACAACGCCTATATCGGCTGGGGCATCTACGTGACCAACCGGGTGGAAGGCGACGATCTAAAACGCAAGGCGGCCTGGTCGGCTGCGGCTCATCTGGGTGGTAAAGACCTTTCCTTGTGGGCTTCTGCTTATCCTTCGGGTTTCCAACCTTACCGCAACTCGCACTTCCAATTCGAAGAGTGGGAAGCTGCAGGATATGATCGCGCATACGTGGAAGACTATCTTGGTTCGAACCTCGACAGCTACAATCACCCCAATGCTGCCGTCGAACCGCGTATTCCCGGCATCTTCCAGTATTACTCGGTGGCCGAAGACGAGCTGGCAAAAGGCTTTGCCGGCGAGTATGCGGGCGCTCAGGAAACAGCGGATGCCATCGCGGCGGCCTGGGAGCGGATCACCGATCAAATTGGGCGCGAAAGCCAGATCGCACTTTACCGAGCCTCCCTTGGCCTTTAGCGGCTAACCAACTGGCATGACGGGTGCACGCCGATGTTATGTGCGCCTGCCATGCCACTTTTATTGCCCTTTGGGGCACAACGGGTGAGGCCTAGCCGGTGACCGCACAAGGCGATCTTCTTCATGTTGTCACCAATGATGATATTTCGGCCCAGCGCACAGCGTTTGGCCGCTTCATCATGTGGGGTTCGTTTGGCCTGCTGGTAATCGTTGCTGCGTTTCAGGCGCTCGGCGTTCTCGGTCAAATCGACCAGATTTTTGAGAGCTGGCGTCCAACGCTCTACGCCTATGTTCTGTGGGCGATCTGCTTATGCGCCGGTCAGGTGCTGGTGCGCGGCGAGCAGGGCAAACGGGTATTGTTTGTTCTGCCTGCAACATTGTTCGTTGCGTCGATGGTGGTTTTTCCACTGCTCTTCGGTCTGGTGATTGCGTTCTCCGACTGGAACCTTTCCTCTCCTGATGGGCGTCAGTTCAATGGCTGGGACAATGTGCGGCAAATGTGGTCGGACCCATTCTACTGGAATGCGCTCACCAACATGGTCTGGTACACCCTTGCCATCCTGGTGGAGTACGCCATCGCCTTTGGGCTGGCACTTCTTCTCAACAGCCAGATCAAAGCACGTAAGTTTTTCCGCATCGCCTTCCTGTTACCGCTGATGCTTTCTCCAGTGGCGGTTAGCTGGATGATCGGCAAATCGATGCTCGAAGTGCGCTTCGGCCCAATCTCACGGTTTTTGCGCGAGATTGGCGTCGACAATGTCTCGTTCTTCGGCAACCCAGAACTTGCACGTCTCACAATCATGATCATGGATGCATGGACGTTCATTCCGTTCATGATGATTATGATTTTGGCTGGGCTTCAGGCTATCCCTAAGGAAGTGCAGGAGGCCGCTAAAGTTGATGGCGCATCGGGCTGGCGCGGCTTTTGGGAGGTCACCTTCCCGCTGATGCTGCCGGTTTCCATCACAGCGATTCTAATCCGCATCATCTTCAAGCTGAAGCTGGCCGACATCGTCATCAATGTGACGGCAGGCGGCCCAGGTGGTGCAACTGACAGTGTGACCAGTTTCATTTTCCGTGAATACCGCGACCGCTCCAATGTTGGTTACGGCACGATGCTGGCCATGTTCTATTTGGTGCTGATCGTCATCGCGATGACGATTTTAATGAAGCTCGCTGATCGCTGGATGCGGCCGCGGTATTAGAGTGGGACGATGAGCGAGCAGATTTTTCACGATAGCGAAGCCGACCTTGCGCACAAGGCGCGGTGGTTCACGTCCAAGTTCGTTGTCTACGGCATATTGATCCTCTGGACGATCATATGCCTGTTCCCGATATTCTGGACCATCACCACATCGTTCAAACGGGCGCCAGATGTGATGCAGGGTCATATCTTACCCTGGATTGACTACACACCGGCTTGGCTAGGCTGGCGTTCTCTTGGACTGTCACCAGAAACTATCTTAACAGAATCAACGGTTAGGGAGCAATTCTTACAGCGTTTCCTTAATTCTATTATTACATCGTTGTCAGCGTCGTTCCTGGCCGTCACTCTGGGTAGTCTTGCGGCCTATGGGCTGTCGCGGTTTTCTTTCAAATTTGGGTTCATGCGCAATCAGGACATCTCGTTCTTTTTCCTGTCGCAGCTTATCCTTCCGCCGGTAGTTCTGGCGCTGCCGTTCTTGGTGCTCTACCGCGAGCTTGATCTGCTTGATACGCGCATTGGCCTGATCCTGCTCTACACGCTAACCGTGCTGCCGATCGTTATTTGGATCATGCGCGACCAGTTTGCGGGCATACCAACGGAGCTTGAAGAAGCAGCATTGGTGGACGGGCTTTCAATCTGGCGCGCCTTCGCAACAATCATTCTGCCCATCGCGCTACCCGGCATGGTGGCCGCATTTATTTTGAGCCTTGTGCTGACTTGGAACGAGTATTTCTTTGCAGCCCTGCTGACTTCCACCCATGCCAACACCTTGCCGGTAATGGTAGCCAGTCAAACCGGTTCGCAAGGCATCAGTTGGTGGTCGATGGCGGCGCTATCGTTCGCCGCAATTCTGCCGCTCATCGTCATCGGCATCGCGCTTGAACGCTTTATCATCAAGGGCATGGCAGCGGGTGCAGTGAAGTAGCTGGTCTGTCTCTCAGGCCTGCAAAGCGTGCGCGATATCTTTTGTTTGCTCATAGAGCGCTTTGAACAACGGGTACTGCCTGTCATACGCGGCATGCTTGGTCGACTTGACAGTGCGTTCGACAGCATTCCAGCTGGGAAGATCGGCTTTGGTGACATCGCCGAGCGCCATGCGGGCCAAAAACGTGTTGCCATAGCTCGCTCCCGTTGTGATCTTGCAGACGATCTGATCCAGGCCTGTTAGGTCTGAGGTCGCCTGCAACCAGAGTTCGTTTTTGGTGCCACCACCAACGGCAAGAAGGCGCTTTGGAATTTGCCCGGCTTGCGCATAGGTTTCAGTCACGTGGCGCGTGCCCATCGCAATGCCTTCAATGACGGCACGATAGAGGTCGCCGCGCGTGTGCGTTAGGTCCAATCCGAAAAACGCTCCCTTGGCGTGGGGATCGTGAATCGGCGTACGCTCACCAGAAAAGTAAGGAAGACAGATAAGCCCTTTGGCGCCAGGCGGCGAGGTTTTGGCCTCATCTGCCAGCACAGGAAAAGCATCATCTTTGGAAAGTTCTCTAGCGAAACTGTCTCGGAACCAGTGCGTCAGCGTGCCCGACGTCGCAAGGCCCGCCATGGCTGCGTGCTCGCCCTCAAACAGCCAAGGCGCATGCCAAAGGCGTGGATCTGATAGCTGGGTCTCGGTCACGGTGATGATGAAGATCGTTGAACCGTACATCATCATCATGTCGCCAGCATTGAGCGTTCCAACGCTGACGGCCTCGGCCGCGGCATCAATAGTGCCGCACGTGACCGGCGTGCCTTCGGCAAGTCCTGTCTCTTTGGCTGCCTTTGCCGTGATGGTGCCTGCGATCTGCGTTGACCACATCAGTTCCGGGAGCATTTCCAGCGGACAGATGTTGGATCCTAGAGCGTCTGACCAAATTTGCTGATTGATGTCGTAAAGCGGGGCAGAGTTTGGTGCTGTGTAATGATCGATCACAAAGCGCCCCGTGAGTTTGAACGTCAGGTAGCTTGTGGCTGTCAGAATTTTCCGTGTTTTGGCCCAAAGTTCGGGGTGATTACGTTTGAACCAGAGTATTTTTGGCCCAACAGCCTGTGATGTCAGGGCGTTGCCGGAATGAGCCAGGATTGCCTCTTCGCCAAGCTGGGCATTCAGATCATCAATCTCCTTTGCAGCCCTGGTATCAACGCCATAAAGCACTCCGTTCATCAACGGTGTTCCATCTCTGTCAACAGGCAACATGCACGGACCGATGGCTGAGGTTGCTACAGCTTTGATAGCAGTTGGATCGACCTTGCTATCGGCAAGCAGGGCCTTGGTGATGTGCACGAAATCGCCCCACCAGTCCTGCTCAGGGCGATGCTCTGCCCAACCTGCTTGAGGCACAAGCATCTTGTGTGGGTGCGATGCCTGGGCGACCACCTGGCCGTGTTCATCAACGAGGACACCTTTGGATTCAAACGTGCCGATGTCTACGCCCAGTGTGTAGCTGGTCATGCGATCTCTCGCGATAGAGAAAATTCGGGGCCTATGGCGGCGATGGCATGGGTCAAAAGCATTTTCAGTGATTCAAGATCACGCAGATCGCACATCTCATTGGACGAATGAGAATAACGCATTGGGAACCCAACATCGATGCTGGCGACCCCCTCGCCCAGCAACTGGACATATGACAGGTCGGTGAGCACGCCCACCTGCGCGGAGCGTTGCAAGTTGATGCCGTTTGCCTCTGCGCTTTCATCCACCAGTCGCACCATGGCAGGGTGCGGGATCACACCGTTCAGCGTGCCGCGTCCATGGAAGGAATAGAGGCTGACACCAGGCCCGCCACCCAGCCTCATCTCGCCACGATCATCCATATCCGGTGTGTCAGTGGCCAGCATCAAATCTATCTGGATTGCGATGTCAGGCTTCAGGTTTTGAGCAGCCACCACTGCGCCGCGTAGATTGAACTCTTCTTGAACGGAAAACACCATGTGCGCCGTCGGGCCGCCCGTGCGTTTGGCGAGTGCTTCTGCCACGGCCAGTTGAACGGCACAGCCCGCCCTATCGTCCACGCTGGTGCCAACCACACGATGCTCACCCATAACCAAAACGCGCGGTTGATAAACAATAGGTGTGCCAATCTGGACGCCGGCCTTGAAGGCGTCCTCCTTGCTCGCAAACCCAGCATCAATCGTAAGGTCGGGTGCGCGAACAACCTGGTACTTTTCATCTGGTGCCGTTGCATGGTGTGCTTTGTTTGTGATGACACCGGGTACATCGCGATGCTCATCCACACACAAAAGGACCGGCTGCGCGGCCAAAGCCCTTTCTGGCACACCGCCAAGGCGTTCAACTTTGATGAACCCATCATCTGTAATCTTGCGCGAGATGAAACCCAGCTGATCCATGTGGGTGAAGAGCAAAACGGAGGGAGCGTTGCTATCCCCTTCCACGGTGGTGATGACATTGCCCAATCGGTCGGTGCGATGGGGGAGGCCGATCTGATCAAGGCGGGCACGAATGGCTTTGGCAACGCGTTCCTCATGCCCAGAGAGGCCGGGTATCAGCATCAATGCTTCAAGATCATCGCGAATGGTCATGCGCGGGCTTGCCTTGCACGATCCATGAAATCTTTGGCGCGATCAGGATCGACTGCATTCCATGTATGACCATCGACTTTCAATGCCGATCCGACGACGCAACCATTGGCAATGGCGAGTACATCAGCAACCGTATCATGCCGCACACCGGTGTTCGCGAGCACAGGTGTATCGGGGAGCGCAGCTTTCACGCCTTCAAGATCTTCCATTCGAGCAGCTTCGCCGGTGATTTGACCAGACACAAGAACAGCATCTGGAATGGAAGAAAACACCGCACTCCTGGCGCGATCTGGTAAGGGGCGGCGATCCAAACTGTCCGCGAATTCCGCTGATACATTGTAGAGCATCAGAAGGTCTTTGCGTCCCAGCCCATCGCGGTAGCGCAACGCTTTACCGGCATCAGGTGCCCAAATGCCCATGTCGCTGGCATAGGTTCCGGTGAAAATTTCCCTGCAGAATTTTGCGCCCGTGGCGGCCGCCAATGCAACCGTTGCCATCGGATCCCACAGCACATTGACGCCGAATGGCAGTGTAATGTCCGGTTTCAATGCACCGATGATCGCCGCCATGGTCGCCGTTGAAGCCGTATCGGCATCAAAGGCATAGGGTCGGTCGTTCTCATTACCAAACATGATCGCATCGAACCCCGCGGCCTGGAGGGCGTGAAGATCTTTGCGAGCGTCATCGAGCAGTTTTTCTAGCCCACCTTGCGCATCATAGAGTGGTGATCCGGGCAGTGCACCCAAATGGACCATGGCGATGACTGGCTTTTCCGTTTCAAACACTCCGGTGAACCGGTTCATTGCGCGTCCTTTTTTTCTATGCCTGTTTGCCGCAAAGGCGGTAGGCGGCTTTGACTGTTTATACTAGCATGTTAGCAACGCGGGAGGTTTCGATGCAATTGACCACACCTTTGAAAACACGCCATTGGGATCGCCTTGGCAATGGTGGCCTGACACTCACCGAGCTGGGCTTTGGCACGGCGCCAATCGGGAATCTCTACAAAGCGATCAGCGATGACGATGCTCACGCAGTGTTGCAAAGCGCCTGGAACGCCGGTGTTCGCTATTACGACACCGCGCCGCTCTATGGCTTAGGGCTCTCTGAGACACGCCTCAATCGGTTTTTGCGCGATAAACCGCGCGATTCCTATGTTCTGTCCACCAAGATTGGCAGGTATTTCAAAGTCACAACGCAAGACAGGCGCGATTGTATTGGCAAGTTTTTCGACGTACCTGCGCGCAAAGAGATCTACGACTACACCTATGATGGCGTGATGCGTTCGGTGGAGTTTTCGCTGGAACGCTTGGGGATCGATCGGATCGACATGCTGTTTGCACACGATCTTGATATCTTCAATCATGGCAGCCGGCAGGCGTTGGATGCCAAGATGTCCGAGCTGATGAACGATGGTGGTTACAAAGCGCTATCGGAAATGCGTGAGCAAGGCGTCATCAAAGCATTCGGTGCGGGCGTCAATGAATGGCAAAGCTGCCAGATGCTGGCGGAACAAGGTGATTTTGATATTTTCCTGCTCGCCGGTCGCTACACACTTCTTGAGCAAGAGGCACTGGAAACATTTTTGCCAATGGCTGAAAAACGCGGCATCGGCATGGTGATTGGCGGCCCTTACAATTCTGGTGTTCTGGCAACTGGACCCAAGCCGGGCGCTTTCTTCAATTATGACGTCGCACCGCAAGAGGTTTTGGACAAAGTTGCGCGCATTCAGGCGGTCTGTGAACGCCACGGCGTGCGCATGGTCGATGCGGCGTTTCAATTCCCGCTGCGCCATCCAACAACTGTTTCTGTCATCCCTGGTGGCCAGGGCTTGGCTGAGATGGAGTCAAACATCCAAGCGTCCAAGGCAGAGATACCTGAGGCATTGTGGACAGATATGAAGAGCGAAGGACTGATGCGCCAAGACGCACCGGTTTGAGATCCCCACAATGATGATTGATGCGCATCAGCACTTTTGGAATCCGGCGCGCGGTGATTATGACTGGATGCCGATGGATAACGCGATTTTGGCGCGGGCCTACGGTCCGGCTGAGCTAACCCCCCATCTTAAACATCACGGCATTCATGCGACGGTTCTCGTGCAAGCCGCTGCAACAATCAACGAAACCGAGTACATGCTCGGGCTGGCAGACGCTACGCCCTATGTGGCAGGCGTGGTTGGCTGGATTGACTTTGAAAAACCAGATGATCTGGCGCAGCTGAGACGTCTCGCGGAACACCCCAAGTTCGTTGGCGTACGTCCGATGATCCAAGATATTCCTGATGATGATTGGATGCTGCGCGCCGATATCCAGTGGGCATTTGCGGCCGTGTGCGAGCTCGATATAACGTTTGATGCCCTTGGCTTTCCTCGTCACCTTGCCAACTTTCACACCCTGTTCACCCGATACCCATCCATGCGGGTCGTGATTGATCATTGCATGAAGCCGCAAATTCGCGACCATACGGAAGACAATTTTTCATTCTGGGCTGATGGAATGGCAAAAATTGCGTCTGATACCACAGCGTTCTGCAAATACTCTGCGCTGGTGACAGAAGCCAAGGAAGGTTGGACGGCTGATGATTTGCGTCCCTATGTAGATCATGTGTTCAACGCTTTTGGGCCAGAAAGGATGATCTGGGGTTCTGACTGGCCGGTTTCGCGCCTGGCACGAGGTTATGATGATTGGCGGGAGGCGGCGCTGAACCTCACCGAGCATCTCAGCGAAGCAGAGAAGGCCGCGGTTTATGGTGGCAATGCCAAATCATTTTACCGGCTGGAAGTTTGAACGAGCGCGTTGATTGCCTTGTGGGTTATCTGATCACGCAGATCGACAGGCGTTGAAACATGGAGCGCGGCGGCAGCGGAAGCAAAGCGAGCTGCGCCTGCAAGGCCATCGCCTTGGCAAAGACACACCGCCAATGCGCCGACGAATGCATCCCCGGCCCCGTGTGTTGAAACAACCGGGACCTGATGAGCGGGCACATGCTGCGCAACATTACCGTCTGCGAACCACAGCCCCTCGCCACCCAACGTCAGGATGATTTGGCAGTTCAGTTTTACTTGGAGTTCGGCAACCGCAGACGGTGGATCAAGCGCGACTTCGGCGATGCCAAGCAGATCCGCAGCCTCAACGCGATTGACAACCCCTAAGTCAACAGAACTGGACAGGCTATCGGTTGGCCTTCGTGCCGGTGCGGCGTTGAGTAGAACATTTGCGCCAGCAGCTTTCGCGCGTCTTGCAACCGCTTGATTGATTGCTTGCGGTAGCTCGTTTTGGAGCAAGACCCACTCTGTTTTATCGTCGATTTCCAGCTTTTCGGCATCAAACTTCGCGTTGGATGCCGCCACAATAACAGCGCCATAACCACCATCAGGCAAACTGATAGCAACACTCATGCCAGATGGTCCGTCGATCCTTTGGATTTGCTTGGTCGATACGCCAGCGCTGTCCAACACTTCAAGAGCGTCATCACCCGGGGCATCGCTGCCAATGCATGCAGCCATGGCAACAGAAAGCCCAAGTTCTCGGCCCAACTTGCCCGCCATTATGGCTTGGTTGCCACCTTTGCCGCCAAAGGCATAGCGCACTGCGCTTCCAGGTAGCGTTTCATCCAACCGAGGTATGGAAGGGGCATCGACAATCACGTCATGATGGATCGCGCCGACGACGAGAATGCTCAAACCGTGCTCCGATAAAGCGCCTCGCCGACGATTCTCAAGCTCTGCGTTGCATCCTGTTGGGCAATCTTGGCGGCCAGCTCTTTGTTATCTACCAATTGCGCTGCTGTGGTCCGGAAGCGTTCGGCCATGAGGATGTTGGTTTCTGCCTCCGCACACGGATCCAGGCCCCCATGATCAGGGAAGGTGTCGAAATAGATCGCACCGTCATAGCCAGCGCGTTCCAGCTCAACGAAAAGCTCCAAGGTTTGCATCGGGTGAACAGAGCCAACCATCAGACCATCATCGCGTTTGCCGTAGCCATCGTTTAGGTGGACGCCCAAGAGTTTGGAATGCCGCGCGATGAGATGGGCTGTATGGGCGGGCATCTCGTCGGCGTAGAGCACGTGAGCAAAATCGAGCGTTACACCGAGATTGTCGCGGCCGGCCTCCTTAACCGCCAATAAGGTGGTGCCGATATCTGGCATGAGAGCATAGGAGCGCGGCTCATTGGGTTTGTATTCAATTGCAATATCAATAGCTTGGTTGTGGTCGCAGACCTCTTGAATGGCCTCAATCGTGTTGTCCCACATAGATTTGTAATCGCCCTGGAAGGCGTAATCGAAACCGTCTTGCCCCATCCAAAGGGTCATCAAATTGCCGCCCATCCGCGACAGTGTATCGAGGCCCTTTTTGGTGATGTCGATAGCCGCACGGCGCACAGTGCGGTCCGGGTGTGTGAACGCTCCAAGCCGGAAACCTGGATCGGTGTAGTAGCGCATGGCAAGGCCGTTGAGCGCCATACCGCAGTCTTCGATCACACGTGTCATTTCATCGGCGCTGTGATGATCAAAATGATCAGGATAATTTAAGTCAGCTGCATTGAGGCCCGAGACAGATGCAGCGCGGCGCAGCATATCCTCAGCGGTGGGCTTGCCTGGCAGCCCGGTTTTAAACGCATTGAGCCGTGCCGCGTAGCGTGGAGCGTTTGGACGAAGAATGCTCATAGACTAACAAACAGTTCCGGTTTGGAACGCATCATCGGCTCAAGCAGAGCGATGAGTTGGCGCAAATGATGCCGCGTGGCGTCTCTGGCGGCCTGCGCATCACGCTGTTCCAAGGCGTTCAAGATCGCCTCGTGTTCTTCAAGTGTAGCCTGCACCCGGCCCGGTTGCGGAAGAATGAGCTGCCGTGCGCGATCAACATGGACCCAACTGGTTTCGGCAATCTGAGGCAGTCGTTTGAAGCCGGTGAACGACATCATAAGCTCATGCATCTGCCCGTCCATTTGGTAAAACCCTGGAAAATCTCCATCGCTGACAAGGGCTGCTTGAATGCGCAGATTGCGCCGAAGCAATACCAGTTGCTCATTCGTGATTGTCGTGGCCAGCAACTCCACTGTTGCAAGTTCCAATGCCTCGCGAAGAAAGGCTCCCTCACGAATCTCTTCCAGAGAAAATCGGGCCACAAACGTGCCTGCTTGCGGCACCACATCCACCAAGCCTTCAACTGCCAAACGCGCCAAGGCTTCGGCAACCGGGGAACGAGAGACACCCAATTGTTGGCAAATCTCTGGTTTGCGCAGCACTTCGCCAGGCTTCAAATGGAGGCTGAGGATGGCTTGTTTGAGCGATCCGTAGGTCTTTTGGGCCAGCGTTCCTGGAAATTCATCCAAGCTTGCCAACGCCAAAGCACTGCCCTCTGGTCTCGTAATCCCCGACACCGGGGCGTTCGATTGGCCGCCCATTGGTTGGACTTTGGAGGTCTGTGTTGGGTCTTGCACCTTCGCCCGATCCAGCTGTAGCATGTTAGCATGTTAGTGGCGGGCCAGTGGCTGTCAACTGGTCTTGCCGTTTGTGCGTACTAGCAGTTGTAGGGTCTTAGACGAGCGCTCTGCAAGACTATGGTGTACCTGCCTTTGGCTATGGTGCTTTTGTTCTCTGAAGAAGGTTGTCTTCTACGTGTCCACATCAAGTGAGCCGATGGCTAAGGCGCACCGACGAGCGCTTTTGCTGCATCCCAATGATACTGTTGCAGTGGCAACTGAAGATTTGGAGGCAGGCGCGCGCCTCGATAATGTGGAAATCACGACCGTCGATCGCGTCGCACAAGGGCACAAGATCAGCCGAATGGCTCACGCGGTAGGAGATCCCGTGATCCGATATGGCCAGATGATTGGGCGTGCAACAACGCCCATAGCAGTTGGCGAGCATGTTCACAGCCACAATCTGGCGATGGGTGATCAGGCCAAGGATGGCGCTATACGATTGGACGCCGGAGAAGCTGGCGCAACGCCGGTCAAAACATCAACCAACCTTCCAACGACGTTTATGGGCTATCACAGGGCTGACGGTCGTGTTGGTACGCGCAATTACCTGGGCGTTGTCACATCGGTCAACTGCTCTGGTTCGGTGGCGCGATTCATTGCCGAGGCAGCTGAAAAGAGCGGACTGCTTGCTGACTTTCCAAATATCGACGGAATAGCGCCGATCGTTCATGGCACCGGGTGCGGCATGGCTGGGGACGATGAAGGCTACGACACACTTTTTCGTACGCTCTCTGGCTATGCGCAGCACCCCAATTTTGGTGGTATTTTGCTCGTGGGTCTTGGCTGCGAGGTTATGCAGGTTGGTGATTTGATCGGCCAAGGTCGACCGCGCGCCGATGGTGCCTTTCGCTACATGACGATCCAACAGTCGGGTGGGACCGTCAAAACTGTGGAGCGCGGCGTGACGCTGCTGCGCGAGCTTGCTGAGACGGCCAGTTCTGTTGAGCGCACACCAGCCGCGGTGTCGCATCTGACGCTCGGCCTGCAATGCGGCGGTTCAGATGGGTATTCCGGCATCACCGCCAACCCTGCCCTTGGCTATGCCTCCGATTTGCTGGTCGCCGCCGGCGGCACGTCCATCCTTTCTGAAACACCAGAAATCTATGGCGCCGAACACCTGCTCACGCATCGTGCTGTGTCGCCCGAAATCGCGGATAAACTGATGGAACGGGTGCATTGGTGGGAGCGCTACACGGCGATGCATGGCGGTAAGCTCGACAACAACCCCTCACCCGGCAACAAGCGTGGCGGGTTGACGACCATTCTGGAAAAATCGCTGGGTGCCGTTGCGAAGGGGGGCGCGTCGCCACTTGTGGGTGTTTACAAATATGCCGAACCGATCACCACGCACGGTTTCGTCTATATGGACTCCCCGGGTTACGACCCATGCTCTGTTACCGGCCAAATAGCCTCTGGTGCGAACCTTGTGGCGTTCACCACCGGGCGTGGGTCGGTGTCGGGCTACATGCCGACACCCTGCATCAAGCTTGCCACCAACACGCCGATGTATGAACGCATGGAAAACGATATGGATATCAATTGCGGTGATGTCCTTTCCGATGGTGTCAGCATCAAAGATAAGGGCGAGGCAATCTACAGTCAGTTGGTGGCCGTTGCCTCAGGCGAACAGACCAAAAGCGAGCGACAAGGGTTTGGTGGCGCCGAATTCGTTCCCTGGCAGCTTGGCGCAGTGATGTAGAGTGCCGCTTACGCGACTCTGGACGCGCCTTCGGCCAGCGTTGCCAATTTCGCCCAAGCGATTTCAGGATCAACCGCGCCGAAACCTGCAAAGGTGCCAAAACCGCAGTCTGAGCCAGCTATCACACGACTTTTTCCCACTATATCGACAAAGCGCTGAAGACGTTGGCGCACAACTTCAGGGTGCTCGACGAAATTCGTTGTCGTGTCGACAACGCCTGGCACCAGCACTTTATCGTCAGGAATATCGGCCCTACGGTCAGCGAACACCGTCCATTCGTGAGCATGTCGTGGGTTTGAGGTTTCAAACAAAACATAGCGCGACTTGGTGCTCATCAGCGTGTCGAACATTTTTGCCATGTCGATGTCGCACACATGCGGGCCTTCATAGTTGCCCCAGCAAATGTGCACGCGCACTTTGTCTTGCGGAATGCCATCCAGCGCATGGTTGAGCGCTTCAACATTTTGCCGTGCAACTTTCACAAACTCATCATCGGATAGGTCGTTGAAAAGCATGTGGCGAGAAAGCGCGAGATCTGGGCAATCCAACTGAAGATCAAGCCCGGCATCGACGATCGTGCAGTATTCCTCGCGCATCGCATCGGCCAATGCCGCCAGATAAGCCTCGCGGCTTGCATAGTGATCGTTGGGCAAGAACAGTGATATAACGCCAGGGGATGCGGCGTTCATGAAGCCACGCTCAACGCGGTTTGCTTGCATGGCCGCCTTCAGATTGGCGATGTCTTTTTCTAGTTCACCCTGACCTTTTGATTTTACCTCCCCCACGCACTTCGGCCGCGAATAGCTTGGTGTTCCGTCTGACTCCGCCAAGCGTTTGAGGAAGGTCGGGAACAATTTTAAATCTGCAGGTGCGTTGCGCTTGCTGTCACCGTCAAAGCCGGTGTAGCGGTCCTTCACATAGGTGGCATAGCTTATCTTTGATGTTTCGCCATCAGAGACAATATCGATGCCTGCCTCTTTTTGCCGACGCACCCCTTCCATCACGTGCTCAGCCATGGCCGCATCAAAGGCAGTCTGCTCGTAAGCCTGATTCCGCTCGCGCGCGAAGATGAAGTCAACGACTTTTTGACTGCGTGGCAGTGAACCGACATGTGTGGTTTTAATTGGCATTGCCGGGCTCCTTATTTGGGCTTCTTGTTGGTGGCCAAAGCGATGGAATGGAAATTGCAGTCGGGGTCTTCCAGGCCAAACGTGATGTCGGAAAAACCCAAACCGGACAGGATAGAGCGGTATTCGGAAGGTGCGAGGCTCGCGTGATAGACCCTCTCGCCCTCAACAGTGCCGGTAACTTCGCCCTCATCGGGCCCGATGGTGCACATCAGCGCACCTCCTGGCGAGGCATGCTTAGCCAGCAAAGGAATTGCGTCGCGCTGCTCATCTCCGGTGAGGTGAAACGATGCATCCCACGACAAGACGCCATCGAACGTCTCGTCCAGATGAAGGGACCGCATGTCAGCTTCTATCCAACGATGATCGGGAAAGCGTTGTTGCGCCAAGGTCAGCATGCCCGGTGCGAAATCAATCCCGGTGAGGATGCACCCCTGTTCGATCAGATAACGCGCAATGGGGTCGCCCGTTCCGCAACCTACATCCAGGATTTTTGGAGAGCGAGGCAGATTAGCAAGAAACCGGTCAAGCCAATCACGTTCAAACAATATCTTGGCGCGGTGAGCATCATAGCCCTGCGCTGCCCGATGGTAGATGTCGCGCGTTCGTGCCCGAGCGGTTTCAAGATCGCCAAGGGGATTGTCGGAATGTGGCACGCTAGCTGGGCGTCCAAGTTGGCCCTGCAGGATCGTGCGTACCAACGATGTGATAGAGCGCTGCTTGGCCTGTCATCGAGGGCTTGGCGCGATGTAGCAGGTTTTCCGGCACACTCATGGTGTCGCCCGGCGCGAGCACGGTTTTTCCGCCCTCCCATTCAACCTTCCAGTGACCCGTTACTGGCATAAAAACTGATGGTCGGTCGTGCTGGTGCATGGTTTCACTGGCGGAGTCGCGGGTGATCAAGTCGACCTCGAAGCCCGGTTTGTCGCGCAACATGCCATGTTCGCCGATCACTTTGACGGGCGCGCTGTCTGCAAGCGCAATCATGTCCCAATAACGCGCAACATGGTTTGGCACGACATCCGCCGTGGTCGGCTCTGGATAGGTCTTTAACGCATCATCGTTGAGAACCGGCATGGGCTTCACGCCATTTGGCAGAGATTGCCCCTGCTTGGTATCATAGAGTTTGCCTTCTTCGGAGAGCACTAAGCCGTGACCGGCGGCTTCTTCGATCACTTGCGGCGCCCAAATCACACCGCCACCGGCGTCGTCGCCGCCGAGTATGGCCATGATCATTCCATAATCGGTCCCGATGTTTTCAAACCCTCGGAATATGCCGGTTGGAATGTTGAAGATGTCGCCTTCTTCCAGAACAACTTCACCGGCGTCTCCCCAGCGACCCCAAAAGAACCGCCAGCGTCCTGACAGCACAAAGAAAACTTCGGCTGTTCGGTGAGAATGCAGCGAGTTGCAGCATTTGGGAGGCTGACCGGCAGCACCTATGTTAAAGCCGTGAGGAATGGAAATGTGTACATGCTGGTCGGGGCTTTCGGACACTCCGCCGCCGATGATGGTGAAATTTTCTTTCTGATCTGAGCCTGGCGTGTGCGCATCGATAAAGGCCGTTTTACAGGGTTTCAGTTCGCCATAGCGAACAATGCGTGCGTCCATGTCACCACGAGTCATGTCTTATCCTGTCGCCAATAGGATCTGCTTCCAGATCGCAACTTCATCATAGAGCACAAATTCTCGCCGCAACCCCCAAGGTCCGAACTCAGCGTGACTTGCACCCATTATGTGAATGACAGCGCCTGAAGGTGCGCCAAAAACACCGTGGCCGGCATGCTTGCCCGTCAGTGACCAGCGGATGGCTGCGCGCTCCGGAAATCCATCGGACCCATCCATGCCGATCTGATGGTGTATTTCAAAGATCGCGTCTGGAAACGCCGCGCGTAGACCAAGCCAGAAGGCATCAACGGCCTGCCACCCATGATCTGTTTGGTACCCTGGCATCTCGATCTGACACGCTCGGTCATAGGTCTGGCGAATTGATGCAAAATCAGCGCGCATGAGGCGCTGTAAATTGTCAGCGTATCGCACGCCCACCTCGTGGGTGTTGCCTTTGGAGGTGTAGCGACCTTGTCTGTCAATAGATGGTGTGAACGGTCTGACGGCATACTCGATGCCCCCTTCTGCGTCGATTAGTTGCCGCGTGTAGTCGGCCACATCGTGGCCAAGCTGGCGAACAATGGCGCCATTGTCGCGGATCAGCCACTCGTCATAGATTGTGTCATCGGCCGCAGCGCAATCAGCAATGATGCGGTAGCGAAGCTGCTTTCCAGTGGCCTTGCCATAAACTCCATCACGGCTGTGTGTTGCCGTCGACATAAGCCGATGGGACGAAAGCAAATCGTCATTTTCTGCGGTCCCAGACCAAATGACATCTTCGCCCAACAGTTGGCGGTCAGGTAGTTCGGACAGCACGGCCATTGTCGAGTTGATGGACCCGTGATTGCCGACCGAGATACCCGATGGCATGCGCACAATCACATCTTCGGCATAGTAGTGCTCAAGCGCTGCAATGCTGCGATCTTCCCAAATCTCCTTGGTGATGCCCAAGATGTAGTCGGGAAAGTCATTCCAGCGTTGGCTAAAGCCCTTCATGCAAATACTCCTGTGATGGCTTTGCCTGTTTGCCGATCAAAGCCTTGTTTTGCCTTATTAAATTCTCGCATACGTGCCAGCACATCCACACCAATTTGGGCGTACATGTCGAGCAGATCGACCAAGACCCAGTTCTCACGAATTTTGCCGTTTTCAAGCCGCCAAAAATCAAGGGAACGCATGGTGATGCGCTTGTCGATAGGCGGAATGCCGAGCCATCCATCATGGCTGATGGTTTGGATCATGTTGGGCCAACCAGTTACCGCAGCGTAATTGCTGTCACCGAAGAAATGATAGGTGATCTCATCCACATATTGGCCACGGTCCGGCATACCGGCCAAAAACGGTATCTGGTGCCATTTTCGAAAACCAGCAACGCCCCTGCCCGTGCCGATGCCGCTTGGTCCATACCAGCTCATTTTTTCGTGCCAGTAGCGGTCCATTTCCATCACCTCCGGTCCACCTTGTGATGGGTGGCGCTTCATTGCCGCCAGCATGTCGATGATGTGCTGACAGGTGGCCTTGCTTGTGGGTTCATCGTATGGACCTGGCACAATCCCATCCTGCGTCGCAGGGCCAGGCACCTGCCATTCGCGTCCTAAGCTTGGCTGCATTGGCCAAGCGTTCGCTTGCATCATCAGTTCGGGGATGTCCCAAAGCGCTTGAATTTCCACCACGCTTTCATCTTCAAACCGGTAGAACTCATGAAAGCGCATCGCGGCCATGTGGCCTGTGGGTGGGATGTCGAGAAACGGGCGCATGAAAGTTCCGGTGTAAAAACCACCGCACCCAACCCAATGCTGCCCCTCGGGTGTTGAACCAGCTATGACAATGGTATCGCGACGCTCAAGATCAGGAAACGCGTTGGCTAGCGGAGCAATGCTCGCGACATAGGTTGCCGCTGGGCCTGACAGTGTGCCTATCGGGTGGCAAAAATTTGCGACCAGATCGAGACTAAACAAATCGTCCATGATGGTCAGCAGCGCTGCCTCATTAAAATTGTACAGAGCTGCCCGGTAGGGCGCGATCAGTGCTTTGTAGTGGGTTGGCAAATCCATCATGCTGCCTCCGGGCGTGGTGGAACCCGCTCTCCGCGGTCATAGGCTTCCCAGCCCTCGCCGCTGAACACATCAACGCCGAGTTGGGCCAAGATGCTGGCAAAATCGACCATCACCCAATTGTCGGCGATGCGTCCGCCTTCGACTTTCCAGAAGTCCATGTAGCGGATCGTGACCCGCTTACTTGTCGGTGCAATGCCCATGAATGCGCCGGTATGAACCGCTTCCTGGCGACCGAAGGCAGCGGCCCACTCGCCCATAAACAGCCGTCCCTCATCGACACAGACCTTGTCTGAAAAGGCGGCTTGAAACGGCCGTTGCCAATTGGCCTGAAAAGCTTGCAGCCCATTCTTGGTACCGCAGCCAAAGTTGCCCATCCAACGGAAGGATTGGGCGAAGAATTCGCCCATATCGTCGATGCGATGGTCATTGAGGCCATCAACCATGTCCTCAATGACGCGTCGCGTTTCGTTGGTCTTAGAAAGATCGGTGTCGCGCGTAAAAAGCGCCTGTTCGGGTCGTGACCCCTGCATATGCCTATCCCTTCATAATGTATTGAAACGCTTGGAGAAAACGCCTCAAATACTTATGAAGTCGCGCGGCATCCGGTTCAGGCAGGGATGGCGCATAATGGCACCGTTGCGGGCATTTGATGACATGGCTATCCCTTGACCGCCCCGGCTGTCAGGCCGGAAACAATTTGGCGCTGGAAAATCATCACCAGCAAGAACAGTGGCGCGGTGATGGAAACGGCGGCAGCGACAGCTTCAACCTGATCTGTGGTCGTTGTCTCGCGGTTGAAGTAGCCAGCAATAGCCGGAACCATCGTTTGATTGGACGCATCCAAAAGCAAGGACGTGACGAGGAAGTCGTTGTAGGCCAGTAAGAAAGAGAACAGCCCGGTGGTTATTACACCCGGCCACATGACTGGCATGATGACCCAGCGGAATGCCTGAAAATGGGTGCAACCATCCACCCGAGCAGCTTCGTCAAGCTCAGCTGGAATGCTCATGAAAAATGATCGCAGCATCCAAATTGTGAAAGGCTGATTGATCGAAACGAGCACGGCAATGACCGCCAGCGGTTGACCGTAAAGCGTCGGCGCGTTTTCACCGAGAATGGGCTCGAGGATCGCTGCCGAGTTCACAAACACTGGCAGATAGCCTGCAACGAGAACCGAATGCGGCAATGCGCGAAAAATGAGCGCAATGATGAGAATCCAAAAGGCCAGTTGCGACCCTGACCGAGCCAAGGCATAGCCAGCAAGCGTGCCAACCGTAAGCGAAACTGTGACCACACCCACTGTGACGATAAGCGAGTTGACGAAGTTGCGCCAAAACGCATTTTCCACCCAGACTGCCTGATAATGCACTGTGGTGAGGCCAATCACCGGCTCCAAACCCAAGGCGCTGTTCGCGGCGTTTAAAATGGGTGGCAAGAGACCGAAGAAGACGAGTACGAAGCCGATAGCGAAGGCCGCACTGGCGATCAACCAGCGTAGAATCTCGTTGCTCCACGGTGTGTCGATGGCAACGAGCTTTGGTAATGCCCTCGTGGCCACCTGAACAGCGCCGTAGAGCATAGCAATTCCGACCACGACATCGATCAGCGTCAACCCGTCGCCACCCGCGCGGGTCATGGGGCCCAGGATTACATCCAACGGATTGCCGGCAAAGGCGTCAACCGGAGCTTTAAAGCTCATGACCGCAATCCAGAAAATTGGAAATGCCGCGAGCAGGCACCAGAATGTGAGGAAAGCGCCTGAAAAGAAGCGCAGCGACAGTGGTTGCTGGAGCGCTTTGGGGCCAGACATTAGCGCACACCTCTATGATCGCGCCACGTTTTGCGCAGCAGCGGTATCAACAAGATCACGATGCCGATCATTGTCAGCATGGCCGACGCCGAAGCGCGTGAAACGGCGCGGTTGCCCGAGTCGTCAGGTTGTAGGAAATCGTACGTGAGCCATTGCAATGAGATGACGTGAGCTTGGGAAGAGAAGCCGACGATCTCTTCAAACACGCGGTAGGCATCCATCAGATGGATCAGTGCAACGAAGACGATCAACGGCATCAGATGCGGAATAATGATGTACCAGAGCCGTTGCCAACGTGAGGCACCGTCGATGATCGCTGCCTCCACGGTGTCGGTGTTTACGGTTTGGAGGCCGGCATAGAAAATCACAAAAGCAAACGGCGCGACGTGCCAGACCCGATAGAAAAGCATCAAAAGTTCGATGGTCCAGCCTTGCGCGAACATCGCAATATCGCGCTCCAAGTACCATTCGAGCGCTCGTGTTAAGATCCCTTCACCCACAAACAGCCAGCGGATGGACAACGCCCCGATAACTGGCGTGATGATGAATGGCAGAAGCGAAACAAAAATCACCGGTCCACGCACCACTTTGGCGGCGTTGTTGACGGCCAGCGCTATCGCCAAACCAACACCGATGACCAATGGTAGCGTGATGAGCGTGAAAGTCAGTGTGAACCGCAGCGCTTTCCAGAAATCGATCGCCAGAAGCCCGCGAAAATCAAAATTGGACACTGCTTCCCAAGCGCGTTGTGGCTCCAACACATTGCGATAGCTTTGTAGGCCAACAAATGTGGTCTCGCGCACCACACGTCCGTCCTCGTCAAGAACAGGTTGGCTGCGTGTTTCCGTCGTGCAGGTTTGCGTTAGGAACCCAGGTGTGCAGACCTCTTCGGTAACGATCTCGACAACGGGCTGGGTCAGGTAAAAGCTCTGTGTGAACACGCTAACAAGCGGTGCAGCAATAAACAGAAGCATCAGGAAGATGGATGGGCCGACAAAGGCGGCAAAGGTGCGGAACTTCATGCCATCTCCCCCAAGATGTTCTGGTGTTGCCCGAGAAGAAAGTACGGGGCCGGTGTCCGCCCGCCCCGCATTTCAGCGCTTAAAGAATGCCGGCCTCTTCAGCGGCCGTCAGATATTCAGCTTCAATGGCCTCCAATGTTTCTTCAGCTGACAGTTCGCCGGTGAAGAAAGCGGGCAATTGGTTGCCTAGTGCAGTGTGCATCAGGCCCATCTCGGTGGATGACGGATAGGATTGCGGCGCTGGGTTTGACGTGGCAGTGGCGATTGCGCCTTCGGCCAAGCGATTTGGCTGGTACCCAGCGATCAGCCAGATGGCGTCTTCATTGTTCTCCGTCACCATGTCGGTGTCGATGCCTTCAAGTGCCACCTGGAACGCCGCTTCGGCTTCCTCGTCTGTGATGTTGGAAGCAATCACGATACCATCCCACCACAGCGTTGTTGCTGGTGCGCCGCCATCTACCGCCATCGGAGCAGAAGCGGTATTGACCAAGCCAACGACCTGACTTTCATCAGGGTTGTCCATGGCAGCTGCGCGGGAGGCCCACAGATTCGCCATCGCAATGGTGCCCTGTTGGAACTGCTGCTGCACATAGGTGCTGTCTGACACCAAATACTCTGGATCCATGAACTCCGTCAGGCGCGCCATCATTTCCAGCGCGTTCACTCCCGCATCGGTGTTTACATTGGGTGTGCCATCATCATTCACAAAAGTACCGCCAAAGCCCAAAAACATATTGTTGAACTCTTGGGCTATGTTCCAGCCAGCTTTCATGGTGCCGCCAAGCGGGTATTCCACCACCCCAGCTTCCTGGATTGCTTCAGCTGCGATGATGACTTCATCCCAAGTGGTCGGAACGTCCAGCCCTAGATCATCAAAAATATCCTGCCGAAACATTAGGTGCTGGGTGTTGACCATCATCGCAACGGCCATGATCTGACCATCGATACGGATCAGCTGATTGGGCGAAAGATCTTGGCCATAAGCCGCAACAAGATCATCGAGTGGACGAATAGTCCCTTCATTCAGCAACGGTGTTATCGTACCGTTTGAAACTCCACCAATTTGATAGAGCGAAGGGTTGGCCGCAAAGGCTGCAGGCTGTTTGGTGCGGAACTCTTGGTCTAGCTCAGCGGAGAAGTTGCCGCATTCGGCCATGGCATCGGTCACCGATTTCCAAGCTTCGAACCCAGCGGTCAGTGAGGACAGCTCGGTATCATTTTGGATCGCGCAATCAGCGTGAGCCGCCGAGCTTGCAGCCATGACCGCACCAATGGACATGGCACTGGCAAGAAGAAGATTTTTCATGAGATTGTTCCCCTGTTTTTCGCTCGGCATTCGTACCAAGCGTGTTCGTGATCGCCCGGGCGGGCTTGTTTGGTCGCTCTTTGTTAATCGATGCGCTGCCCACTTTGCGCGTCAAACAGGTGGCAGATGGATGGCGCCACGGCGATGGCAGCAGGCGCGCCGATTTTTGTGCGATAGTCTTTGTGCGCTTTGACCGCCACCAAGGCGCCACCGGCGCGCACGGTGATCATCGTTGCATCGCCTAACAACTCAACGGAGTAGGCTGGCGCATTGATCTCACCAGCGTTGGTGATCTGCGCATCTTCAGCTCGGAAGCCAAGAACCGTCGGTCCATCCGGGCCTTTGAGCCCTGCCACTTCGACGTTGTGACCTTTGAAGATGCCGCCTTCCAAATTGCCTTCCATCAAGTTCATTGCTGGTGAACCGATGAAGCCTGCAACAAAGGTGTTGGCAGGTTTGTCATAAATCTCAGTGGGTGTGCCAACCTGCTGAACAACGCCTTGCTTCATGACGACAACGCGATCAGCCAGCGTCATTGCCTCAATCTGATCATGGGTTACATAAATCGTCGTGACCGCCAGTTCGTGAGAGAGGTTTTTGATTTGGGCACGTGTCGAAACACGCAGTTTCGCATCGAGGTTTGATAGCGGCTCATCCATCAGAAAAACGTTGGGTTCACGCACGATCGCACGGGCGAGTGCCACACGCTGACGTTGGCCACCGGAAAGCTCTGAGGGTTTGCGGTGCAGAAACTCGTCCAGTTCCACCATCGCGGAAGCCCGCCGGACGCGCGCATCATGTTCACCTTGTGGAATTTTGCGCACTTTCAGCGGAAAACGAATGTTCTCGTAGACATTCATATTCGGGTAAAGCGCGTAACTTTGGAAAACCATAGCAATATCGCGATCTTTGGGGTCAAGATCATTCACTCGACGGCCAGCAATGTTGATGTCGCCACTCGTTGCTTCTTCCAACCCTGCGATCATGCGCATCGTCGTGGTCTTACCGCAGCCCGATGGCCCCAGGAGTACCAAGAATTCGCGATCGGCTATGGTGAGATCAAAGTCGTCAACACCGACGAACGAGCCCCATCGCTTGCACACGTTGCGCAATTGAATTTCAGCCATACCCACTCCCACACGGCATTTTTGTTTTTGGATCCGCGCGTTTGCCAGCTTTCAACACATTGCGAAGCGTGGCAAGAGCCAACATGCATACCATTGCAGCGTAGCGGCATACAGCCAGGCTTGGAGCCACAATGACCGATTTCCGGGCAGCCGCCCACACGCTTCTCAACACGTTGATTCGAGCGCCTGAGTCTGATTTGAGCGATCTGGCGCGAGAGTTTTTGGCGCCGAACTGTGTTTGGGATATCTCACACCCCATCAATCAACTGGTTGGCCCCGATGCCGTACTTGATGGTTTCATCCGGCCGCTTCGCGCTGCTTTGACGCGTGTTCAACGGCGTGATGAGATTTTTATCGGTGGCGACAACATCCGTGGGGAAGGTGGGCAATGGGTTGCTTCGGTCACCCACTATCTGGGCAACTTCGACGCGTCGTTCTTGGGTATCGCACCATCGCACCATCTGATCCTGGCGCGCTCCGGCGAGTTTTATCGCGTCGATGACGGGAAGATCATCCAAGCACGCATCATCCTCGATATTCCTGATATGATCCGTCAGTGCGGTATCAGCCCATTTGGACATTCCTATGGACTGGAAACCCTGTTCCCAGGGCCTGCCACGCATGACGGGGTTCTCCCATTAAGAGATTCGCAGGCTGCGCGTAGATCCCTGGATGTCGTTGAAGGGATGCTTGCTGATCTACACCAGTTTGATCCTTCCACCTTTTCCTCCAGCAATCAGACAGGCGAAGTGGGCTATTGGCACGAAGACATGCTTTGGTATGGCCCCGCAGGCATTGGATCAAATTATCTGTGGAACGGGTTCGTCAAGGATCATCGCCAGTCGTTCTTGCGCGCCTTCCCAGACCGTAAAGGTGGCAACCACTACTGCCGTATCGGCGACAGCAATTACGCAGCGGTTTCCGGTTGGCCATCAATGACTATGACCTTCAAAGGCGATTATTTAGGCGTGAAAGCCGACGGGAGATCACTGACGCTTCGGGTTATGGATTTCTATCGCTGCGCTGACGGTAAGATCGTGGAGAATTGGGTACTGCTCGACTACAATGACCTTATGGCTCAGATGGGGGTCGATCTGATCGCTAAAACCCATGCTCTTCGTGAAAGCACCGGCCGTTTATAGCGAAACAGCACTATCCGCATGGATCGTCTTTAGGTCATCGCAAAAGGTAGATCGCTGTTGGGTTCAGCTGAGTCATCTAGCAACTCAGTGTCTGGATGCCCGATCCCAAGCGCATAAACAGCAGCCTTTACCGGATCGTCGGTGTGACCGAGATCCTTGGCCAATTGGGCATGATCGAGTGCAGCTGACGGGCACGCTGTTAGGCCATGTGCGCTGGCAGCCAGCATGACGTTTTGGCCGATATGTCCAGCTTCGATCAACGCGACGCGGTAAGCGTTTGCATCGTCATATTTCCACATGCTGCGAGAAAAGTCCGCACGCAAAACGATGAAGCACGGCATCTTGTCAGGCCAGTCTTGATCACCCAGCATCTTAGAGAACCCGACCGACTTTTCGCCACCGGGCACCAATGCGTGAGCCAGCGGCGCATAGCGATAGATGCCCGGCGCAAGGCCCTCGACCTTATCGGCGAAAACAAAGGCATCATAAGGGTTTCGAGCACCCCCTGATGGCGTAAACGCCAAAGGCAGGCGAATGCCTGCTTCATTTTGAGTGTAGCCGTTGATGCCAAAGCCTGCGCGCAGACAATCTGAAAGAGCTAGTTGAGATACCGGTGCATTGCTTACGTCACGCAAGGTGCGACGCCCGTCCATGCTTGCCCCAAGTTCTGCGCCACCAAATCCCCACTCGCGCGGTAGATTGATCTTGATATCGGAAGCATCGGGAGCAAAATAGGCATCGGGCTGGTCGGTCGTGTCGAATTTCTCGCGCTGTTTTTTCAGCGCTTCATCGACCGACATGACGGGACGATCTTGCACGATGTGATGGTAGAGCGCGGCCGGGGCGCCCCATTTCCACGCAGTAAAGTGGGCATCCTCGCGCGCTGCCTCAGCTGAACCTTCGCGGATAACAATTCCGGCATCGACAAGGTTTTCAAGTTGTGAGGTTAGGAGCGTAGTATCCTCTGCGCCAAGAGCCTGCGCAATGGCGGCAATTGGGAGCCATTCACGCATCACGCCGAGCAACGTGATGATATCGGTCTTACCGGCGAAACGCTTGTTCTGCAGGTAATTGAGGCCGATCAACCCGGTCTCACCTTCTGCGTAGAAAACTAAGGCGTGTGACGCCCTATAGTGCATGCCTTACTCCTCAAGCATGCGAAGACCGGCAGCCATGGTCGGCTACCGGCCTGCAATCGTAACAGGCTTAGCGCTTGTCGTAAGCCATTGCAGGTGTGTCAACACCTTCAATTTGAGCAACCTGAGTAACGGAAAGATCCAAAGTGGTCATCATCATTCTCCAAAGTTTGTCCGCCGCTCATTGCGACTGGGTCAAAGATGGGGAATTGAACTCCGGCCAACGAGCAGCGCCATTTGCGAAGGGTGCGCTGAGACTGGGCGATGCGCTTAAGCCCTTCGCACTTTATGCGAAAGGTGCGAACTTGCCGCGCTGCTGATGTTCAAACACGACAAAAAAGGCCCGCGCCTTTCAATGCGCGGGCCTAGAATAGAGCAAAATATTTAGTCAGTTAAGCAGATACTGCGTGAATCAACGGCGCTGGTTGCCGCGCCAAGCTGTGGCGTTCGCTTTCCAACAGATCGATGACATCCATCGGTATCGTTGGCGCATCTACCGCGTGGGAGCGCGCGTTTTTTAGTGCGCCGCGCAATGACATGGCCTTAGGAGCGGCGGTGATAACCGCTGCCATCGTCGTTGGGCCGGTTGGTCCGATAATGGAGGCGTGCCCAACCAACACGAAGCGTTCGGTAGCTGCGTAGCGCAGCGCCAACATTGAAGGCTCTCGCGTGCCGCTGCTGTTGATGCCCATGAGATAGAAATTCCCCCGGCGTTCAAGGATAATACCTTCATGGTCACCGTCAAACTGCGCCCACCAGCTACGCCGCCGTTCTCCAAATCCAGTGAGTCGGCGAAAGGTCATCATGTTGCCTTGCGCCTTCACAATGAGCACCGAGCGCACGACGGTATTCTCGTGCTGTGGTCCTGTGAAATCAACGAAATAGATACCCGGCTCTATTCGCGCGGGTGTTTCCTCCTCGATGATGTTCATCAGTCTGCGCCCAACGGGATGCTTGAGTTTAAGGTTCTGGCTTGCATCGACCAACCTATTGGAACTGAATAATTCGGCTTCAACGATTCCAAAATATTCGCATATTTTCTCCAAGTTTCCCGTATTGGGCAAACCCTTACCACTCAGGTAACGCGCGAACTGTTGACGGTTTATGTCCACATCTCTGCAAACGCTTGCAATGCTCGGTTGCGTTTCACATAGGTTGCGCAAATTTCGCGCGAACACTTCGCGTACTTCCATGGTCGATCCCTGGGGCGATCGCGCGCCCTCTTCTGCTCTCGTCTGGCGGATGTTGGCGAAGCCCGGTCGGGTTGATCCAAGCCATGCAAACATCGGTTGCCGGTCCCACGCGCAGCATCACCGATGGTTGCAGCGCGCGTCAAGGATCAAACAAGTAATCCCGTTACTTGTTGTGCATGGAAATGGAAAAACATCGAAGTATCGTGAATAGCCGATAGTGAGGCCTTCGGGGTTTTTTTAACAGGCTCGGCCACTAACGTGTCAAACCTTTCAATGGTTCACAATTGGCCGTGTTTGCGCCCAGTGTTGGATAATTGGCTTGCCTGAGATTCAAGGTTGATCCACCCTCTTTGAAGACAATTTGAGGAGGAAACACATATGCGGTTCACTTTCGCTCTTGCCCTGACCGCAATCATGGGCACCAGCGCCCTCGCGCAGCAAGCAGCCGACAGCGTTTCACCAGAAATAGCATCAGACAGCGCCTTCTCTGGTCTCAGCGAAGCGGCGATGGCGGCCATGGAGGCAAAACAGGCCGGCCAACCGGTGGAAGCTGACACCTGGATGGTTTCCGCGGCCAATCCACTGGCTGTTGAGGCGGGTGCGGATGTGTTGCGCGCTGGCGGCACCGCCGCTGATGCGATGGTGGCCGTACAAGCGGTTCTTGGTTTGGTGGAGCCGCAATCCTCCGGCCTGGGCGGTGGAGCGTTTTTGGTGTGGTATGATGCGCGGTCCGGCGAAGTTACAACATTGGATGGTCGTGAAACAGCGCCGCAATCCATTACACCGACATTGTTTCAGGACGCATCAGGCGAGCCGCTACGCTTCTTTGATGCTGTTGTTGGCGGTCTGTCGGTCGGCACGCCTGGTACGCCAGCGCTGATGGAAGACGCGCATCGGCGGTGGGGCAACGCCAATTGGGGCGATCTTTTCGATGCCGCCATCAGGCATGCCGAAGATGGATTTGCCGTGTCGCCACGACTTGCCACCTTGGTTGCAGACGATGCCGAACGGCTAAGCCGTTTCCCAGCGACGGCCGATTACTTTCTACCCGGGGGCGAACCCATTGCTGAAGGATCAATATTGGTCAACCAGGCCTATGCCGACACACTGCATGCCATCGCCAGTGAAGGTTCTAGCGCTTTCTACGCCGGCCCAATTGCCGAGGGTATCATCGCTGCGGTGCGTGGTGCGGAAGGCAATCCCGGTCATCTCAGCCTCACCGATATGGCGCTTTATGATGTCGTTGAACGCGACGCGGTCTGCGTTGAATATCGCGAACATGATGTTTGCGGCATGGGGCCACCCTCCTCAGGCGCGCTGACGGTTGGTCAGATTCTTGGCATGGCGGCATCGTTCGATCTTGCGTCCATGGGCCCAGAAAGCCCTGATGCTTGGCGCATCATCGGCGATGCTTCGCGTTTGGCGTTTGCCGACCGTGGCCTGTACATGGCCGACAGCGATTTCGTGCCGATGCCGACTGAAGGCTTGATCGATGTTGATTACCTGGCTGCACGCGCTGAGTTGCTCGCGGGCGAAGAGGCATTGGCAGAAGCTGAAGCTGGGATGCCCGAATGGGATCACGCCATGCTTCTGGCTGATGATGAGTCGCTCGAACTGCCTTCGACCAGTCACATCTCCATTGTTGATTCCTTCGGGAACGCGCTCTCAATGACGACAACCATTGAGAACGGATTCGGATCACGTGTCATGGCGCCCGGCGGCTTTCTGCTCAACAATGAACTCACCGATTTCTCCTTTCGCACCCATCGCGACGGTGTGCCGATTGCCAATCGCATCGAGCCGGGGAAACGGCCCCGCTCCTCCATGTCGCCAACCATTGTCTTACAGGATGGCGAGCCGGTGCTTGTTATCGGGTCACCAGGCGGCAGCCGGATCATAGGCTACGTCGCACAGGCCATTATCGCGCATGTGGACTGGGGCATGGACGTTCAACAGGCCATCGACATGCCGCACTTGATCAACCGGTTTGGGACCTATGATCTTGAGGAAGGCACGCGTGCTGTTGATTTCCAAGGACCGCTTGAGGCAATGGGCTTTGAAATCAATGTACGAGACTTGACGTCAGGTCTACATGCGATTGCTATCGGCGATAGGTTGTCAGGTGGAGCTGATCCACGCCGCGAGGGCATTGCGCTTGGTGAATAACCTGCAGGCAAACAAACAAAAGGCCCCGTGGCTTTCCACGGGGCTTTTTATCTGACGTGGTTGTTCCAATGGAACAGAGCCACTTCGTATGGTGCGGTCGAGAAGACTCGAACTTCCACCCGTGTTACCGGACAGCGACCTCAACGCTGCGCGTCTACCAATTCCGCCACGACCGCAAAATGTTCTGAAATTTGTCCAGAGCGGCGCTGATACCAAAGGCCGCTCATACTCTCAAGGGTTGGTTTGATGGAAAGCGTAATTTTTTGTGCCCAACGCAAAAACCCGTTTTGCTTCAAAGCCTAAAGCTCTGACTTGCCGATCTGGGTGATCGCCACAGCAATGGCATCGCCGCTGACCACCACTTCAGCCTCGGCGATCTGCATGTTGTTGGCCAAAACCTTCACATGCTCGTTGGGCAGCGTCTCAAGTTCGATAACTGCACCGCGACCCATGCGTAGCAACTGGTGTACCGGCATAACGGTGGAACCAAGCTCTACAGCGATGTCGACCGAGATGCTTTCGATAGGATTTTGCATCAGACACTGAAACTCATTAGGAGGAATGTTCGCAGATCACCATTGAGCCTGCATGGTTAACGCATGTTTAAGGTTGCAGCGATGGATTAGCGCAGCGCAGGAAAACCGGGGGGATGATCCATTCTACGCGATGAAATATTGGACACCGATCGGCTGTTTTCGACCGACCAACCGATTGAGTGGCGCGTTGAGCCTGGTCTTGTCGCCTACGATTCTGCGGTTAAAGCAATGGAACAGCGCGTGGCGGCGATCCGTGGAGGCGATGCGCATGAGCTCATTTGGTTGGTCGAGCACCCTGCCCTTTATACCGCTGGCACAAGCGCTGATCCGGTTGATCTAGTGGCGCCGGACCGTTTCCCCGTGATCAAAACCGGTCGCGGCGGCCAATACACCTACCATGGGCCTGGGCAGCGGGTTGCGTATGTGATGCTGGATCTTAATCGGCGCGGAAAAGACGTGCGTGCGTTTGTTGCTGGGTTGGAAGCATGGATTATCCAAACACTTGATCAGTTCAATGTGCGCGGCGAACGGCGCGAAGATCGCGTTGGGGTTTGGGTCCAACGCCCTGAAAAAACTTCACCGGTTCCTGGAACACTTGCCGAAGACAAGATTGCCGCTATCGGCATACGCGTGCGGCAATGGGTTAGCTTTCACGGTATCAGCATCAATGTGGAGCCGGATTTGGAGCATTTCTCTGGCATTGTTCCGTGTGGTGTCAGCGAGCATGGAGTGACAAGCCTCGTCGACCTTGGATTGCCGGTGACAATGGAGGACTTGGATATTGCCCTCAAGTCCGAGGCCAAGCGGCTTTTCGGGCCCGTCCACACCGCCTAATCGGCCACCTGTTCCCAGGGGCGTGTCCGCCGGGGAAAGGTTTGCCAGATGGTGAAGCCGCCTTCTGATGAACGCAACAGCGCAATCGCTCCGTGATCGCCCAGCACTCTCTCATCGATAACTTGCGCCGCAGCACAATGGTTTGGGACAGGCAATGATGTGATCACGGCGTCTGCCAGACGGCATTCTTCGGCAAGAGCCGCTACATCCAATACGTGAGAGACAATTTTCCCATCTGGCAAATGCAGCACGCATCCCAGAGGATCGCACGTCCAATCGCTGGCAGGCGGAGTGCTCTGTGGTTCCAGCGCCAAGCGCTGCTGCCACATCTCCACGGAAAACCCGCTGCCGCGCGTTATTGAGCGATCCAGTCTGCCAATGCCGTCCTCCTGTGAGCTCATATATGCAACTGTTGCAGCATCACGCTCCACGATGAGCAGGGGCACAGGTTGAAAAATACCCCAGATGGGAATTGCTGCCAACGGGACTAGCGCAAACAGGCGCGCATATCCAACAAACAGAGCCGCAAGGCAACCAGCCAATGTCAGCAGCACCAGCGCCTGCGGCGTGATCGCAGCTATAGCGATGCGTGACCCGTCCATTGAGGCTACCCACCGGGCAATCACCATCACCAAATCGATGCCAAAGCCCATAACCACCAAGGCAGGCGCTTCCAACGCAAAGGGTGTGAGAAACAGCGCTACCAACCCGGCTGGCATGATGATCAATGATACCAGCGGTAAAGCAAGCACATTGCCAAGCAGGCCCAGGGGTGCCCCAATGGAAAAATGATAAGCTGCAAAAGGAGCCGTTGCCAGCCCGGCGACCAACGAGGTGAGCGCAATGCCTGAAACAAGTCCAAATGGCCGAAGCACCGGCGCCAAGCGACTTGCTTGAAAAGCGTTGCGGAGATGCCAGACGCGCTGGGATGTGGTGAAAGCCCCATAAAAAGCGACCAATGCCAGCGTGGCAGCAAACGACATCTGAAAGCTTGGGCCAAGGATGCTTTCCGGACGGATCAGCAAGACGATGAGAGCAGCGAAAGCCACACCCCGGAATGTTAGTGCTCGCCTGCTCACCATCATCGCTAAAAGCACAATCACGATCATGATATATGCGCGTTGCGTGGCGGTGCTCGCCCCAGATAGCAACAAATAGCCGCTGGCAATCACGAGCCCAGCAAGAGCCGCCCACCGGATTGTGCCCCGCGCCGCAGATACTGACGGGTGAAGAGCAAGCAGCAGATTGATGACGGCAATGGCAGAAAGCGTCATCATTGCCATGTGCATGCCTGAGATCGCAAGCAGATGTGCCAAGCCAGCGCGTCGCAGCGCTTCGTAGCTATGCTCTGACAGGCCGTCGCGCTTGCCGACCAGCAAAGTCGCCGCCAAGGCGCCCGTATCGCCCGGCAAGGTCTGCGCAAACCGTTGTGCAAGTTCGAGTCTTACCCGTTCGATGTCATGAAACAGATGCCGGGGCGCAAACCCTTCTCGCGCAGACGTCTCTATTCGCGTTGGACGGCCATAGCTAAAGCCGGTTGCGCCGATGCCATCAAAATAGAGTTCACGACGCATGTTTCGCGCGCCTGGCATCACTGGTTCGGGGGGGCGGCCCAAACGTGCCAGCACGTCGATCTCATCACCGGGTGCAATGGTTCCTCTGTCAGCAATAATGGTGATGCGGATCCGTTCTGGCGTCCTATCTGCGGCCAAGTCCTCAATGATCAGGCTGTCTAGCGTCACCCTCGCGCGCGTTGCGGTGCGCTGTTCCACGCGCACAACCGTGCCGGTCACCCGCTCGACTGTTTCCTCCAGGATTTGCGGAGCATCAGCCAGACGTGCGGTGTGGGCGCCGAGAACCACACCGAGAATGAGAAACAAGGCAACCAATGCCCCATACAACCCAGCACCAAAACGGGCATGCCAGGCCAGAATGCCCAAGGCGAACGCTGCCGGATAAAGCGCCCATAGTGCTGGCTCGTAAGGCAGCGCAAAGTAACCGATAAGTCCGGCACCTAAACTCAAAATGAGCCAGGCAGGGCCATTCCCCATAGCCAAGGATTCTTCGAGGGCCTGGGAAAAAGCCATTGACGCCTTAGAAGGCAGTGACTGAGCGCGATCCGTTGGCTCGTCAAAGCCAGTGTCGGCGTGATGAAACGGTCTCGCCTTTCCAGACGCAAGCCGTTCAAGCTTGATGGCTGAAAGGAGGCGTGTTTTCTCACGAACATCCGGCCAGTCTTCAGCCATAGCCGACACGCCACAGGGCCGGTGTCGCAACACCTCTACTTGTGTGCCATGCCAGACATGGTAAGTGCGAGCATGCCATCTGCTTGGTCATCCTCCTCGCCGCTGCCGCGCCATCGCGTGACCCGGCACGATCATCCTTTCATAAGAAAGCCCTGCCCGATATGAGCCAATCCGGTCACTCCAATGCTCCCTCGCCTGTTGTCACGCGTTTTGCACCCTCGCCTACCGGATTTCTTCACATTGGCGGCGCACGCACGGCCCTTTTCAATTGGCTTTATGCCAAATCGGTTGGCGGCGTGATGCGGCTTCGGATCGAGGATACCGACCGCTCGCGCTCCACGAGCGAGGCAATTGACGCCATTTTGGACAGTTTGTCGTGGCTTGGTTTGGACCATGACGGCGAAACGGTGTTTCAGTCGCAGCGCGCCGACCGCCACGCAGACGTTGCCAAACAACTTCTGGCAAACGGCAAGGCTTACAAATGCTTCGCTACTTCAGAGGAACTGACCCAGATGCGCGAGGATGCACGCGCTGCCGGCAAACCGCCTCGCTATGATGGCCGCTGGCGGGACAGGCCGGCATCTGATGCGCCGGAGGGTGCGCCTTTTGCGGTCCGGATCAAGGCGCCAGAGGACGGCTTAACCATCGTGGACGATCAGGTTCAGGGTGAAGTCAAAACACCCAATAAAGATCTGGATGACTTCATCATCTTGAGGTCTGACGGCACGCCGACCTACATGTTGGCCGTGGTCGTGGATGACCATGATATGGGTGTGACCCACGCCATCCGCGGGGACGATCATCTTACCAACGCGGCGCGTCAAAGTGTGATTTACGACGCGCTGGGGTGGGATCGACCAGTGTTCGCTCATATTCCCCTCATTCATGGGCCGGATGGGGCAAAGCTGTCCAAGCGTCATGGCGCCGTGGGCGCTGAAGCCTATCGCGCCGATGGGTTCTTGCCGCAAACGATGCGCAATTATCTGGCGCGTCTTGGTTGGGCGCACGGAGATGACGAGATTTTTTCCACTGAGCAAGCCATCGAATGGTTCGGCTTTGACGGCATGGGCAAATCGGCTGCCCGCTTCGATGTTAAGAAGCTGACGGCGCTCAACGCCCACTATATGCGCGATCTGGATGCTGACGCCTTTCAATCAGCACTTGAAACCAGCCTTCCGTACCTGCCCAACAAGAACAAGCTGCCTAGCCCGCTTGAAGGCGCAGCCAAACAGCGCTTTCACATGGCTCTGCCTGGGCTGCGCGAGCGGGCTCGCACGTTGGTGGAACTGATCGACAGCGCCACATTTTTGTTCGCAGAACGCCCACTTACCATGGACGAACAGGCCGAAGCTCTTCTCACAGAAGAGGCGCGCGGTCACCTGGCCAAGCTTCATGCAATCTATAGCGGGTTGGATGCCTGGCAGGCAGAAGCCTTGGAAACAGAAACAAAGGCATATGCAGAAAAAGCTGAGATCAAGCTTGGTGCAATCGCCCAACCTCTACGTGCCGCGCTGACTGGCTCAAAAACCAGCCCAGGCATCTACGATGTTCTCATTGCCATTGGGCGTGAGGAATCACTTGCGCGCATTGGCGACCAATCATCAGCCTAGCTTTTCTCAAAGCTCTGAAATCACGGCGAATTTCGCAAAACCACGTTGTAGATCGGCTGTGTCTATGCGCCCTTTGGTGGCTTGTCGATGGCGGGTTAATTCGCTACCCACTCCTCACAGCCTGACCAATGGGTGCGTTGCGGGATAGCCGTCTGTTTTTCTTTCAATGCGAAAGGACGGATGGATCGGCCTCGCCCAACCAGAACCCCGGTTTGTTAGAAAGAGGAGAGCGTCTCATATGGGCGATACCACTGGCAAAAAATCAGCGACACTAAGCCTAGATGGCAAGCAGTACGAATTTAACGTGCGCTCGGGCACCATAGGCCCAGATGTCATTGATATTTCGAAGCTTTATGCCTCAACTGGCGCGTTCACCTATGATCCGGGCTTCACATCCACTGGGTCATGCGAGTCTGAAATTACCTACATCGATGGCGATAAGGGTGTGCTTTTGCACCGTGGGTACCCCATCGATCAGCTGGCTGAGCATGGTGATTTTCTGGAGACTTGCTACCTGCTTCTCTACGGCGAGTTGCCCACAGGAGCGCAGAAAGCTGATTTTGATAACCGCGTGACCCGACACACCATGCTGCATGAGCAGATGGCGCGCTTTTTCACCGGTTTCCGTCGCGATGCGCACCCGATGGCGATTGTTTGTGGCGTCGTTGGAGCCCTGTCAGCCTTTTATCATGACTCCACGGACATCTCTGATCCGCATCAGCGAATGGTTGCCAGCTTGCGGATGATCGCAAAGCTGCCAACGATCGCTGCCATGGCGCTGAAATACTCCATCGGCCAGCCATTTGTGTACCCACGCAACGACCTGGATTATGCGGCAAATTTCCTGCACATGTGTTTTGCGG
This sequence comes from Hyphomicrobiales bacterium, assembly GCA_040219355.1. Lineage (GTDB taxonomy): Bacteria > Pseudomonadota > Alphaproteobacteria > Rhizobiales > MH13 > MH13. The sequence goes on along the minus strand of JAVJSN010000014.1, from coordinate 388,756 downwards.
TGCCGTGTGAGGAATACAAGATCAATCCGGTGCTTGCTCGCGCGATGGACCGCATTTTCATTTTGCATGCTGACCATGAGCAGAATGCCTCAACGTCAACGGTGCGCTTGGCTGGTTCATCTGGAGCCAACCCATTTGCTTGTATCGCTGCTGGGATTGCCTGTCTTTGGGGCCCGGCCCATGGCGGCGCAAACGAAGCAGCCCTTAACATGCTGGCTGAAATCGGCTCAGTTGAAAACATTCCAGCCTATGTGGCGCGTGCCAAGGATAAGGATGATCCTTTCCGCCTGATGGGCTTTGGTCACCGTGTTTACAAGAACTATGATCCACGCGCTAAAATCATGCAGAAAACCTGCCACGAGGTGCTGGGTGAGTTGGGCATCACCGATGATCCGATGCTCGAAGTGGCGATGGAACTGGAAAACATCGCACTGACGGATGAGTACTTCATTGAGAAGAAGCTCTATCCGAACATCGACTTCTATTCCGGCATCACGCTGAAAGCGCTTGGCTTTGCGCCGAACATGTTCACAGTGCTTTTTGCGCTTGCCCGCACCGTCGGTTGGATTGCCCAGTGGAAAGAGATGGTGGAAGATCCGCAGCAGCGCATCGGTCGTCCGCGCCAGCTATACACCGGCCATACGTCGCGCGATTATGTGCCCATGTCTCGGCGCAAATAAAAAGCGCAAATGCAAACAAGGAAAACCGGCCTATTGGGCCGGTTTTTTATGTCTGGTAGAGAAAACTATCAATGATGCGGCGCGCACGCCGAGCGGGGGTCGCGCTGTCAGGGCCAGCCATCACCCCATCAAGTTCTTCAAACGCTTCAACTTGGGCACGCCGTTCTGGTGTGTCCGTTACCAAGGCCACCATGGCGCGGGCCAAAGCCTCCGGCCTGGCTGTCTCGTCGACATACTCACGCACAACCGGACGGCCGAGCACAAGATTTGGCAAGATAATGGTCCAAACCTTCACCAAGCGGCGGGCAAGATGCGCCAGGAAGTCCAGTTTATAGAGGACAACCATGGGGATGCCAGCCAAAGCCAACTCCAGCGTGGCTGTACCTGATGCAACAATCGCAGCGTGAGCTGTTCGCATGGCGGCACGATTTGCCGCTTGCTCGCTCACCACCTCGATCTTAATCGGCCAATCTTTGACGGTTTCAACCAAAGTGGTCTCATGCTTCGGAACCGACGGCAAAATGTAGGTTGGCTGCATCTCACGGTCTTCCGCCAACAGCTGATTGGTTCGGATCAACGTCTCGCGCAGGATTGGCATATGGCGAGCGATCTCACCACTGCGGCTACCAGGCATAACCAACACAGTTGGGGCCTCAGTGCCCAGCTCAGGGCGTTCGGTGGGGTCTTGAGGTCGTAAGCTGTCCAACTCGCCTATGAGAGGATGGCCAACATAGGTTGCTGGCGGCCCTCCAAGGTCTTGGTGGGCTCCCACTTCAAAGGGCAGCAGCACCAACAAATGATCCATATAGGCCCGCATTGCCTTTGCCCGTCCTGGTCGCCAAGCCCAAACTGAAGGCGAGACCCAACCAACGATAGGGATACTCGGGGCGATCTTGCGCACACGATTGGCGACACGATGAGTAAAGTCTGGACTGTCGATTAAGACAACTAGATCAGGCTTAGATGCGATAATGGCATCGCTCGTCTGTCTAATCCTGCGTAAGATCAACGGCAGTCGCGCGATGACGGGGGCAAGGCCCATGACCGCGATGTCCTCGATGTCAAAGAGGCTCGTTAGGCCGTGCTCGGCAAGGCCTTCGCCCCCCAATCCTTCAATGGCCACAGCATCGCCGTGCGTGGCCTTCAATTCAGCGGCAAGCGACGCCCCAAGGCGATCGCCCGACGCCTCGCCGACCACGAAGAACACCCGTTTAGGACTTTGGGGGGTGACGCTCATGCCGACCTATCCTCACGTCCCTTAGGCACGAATTCTGAACGTGGTTGGGCAAAAAGCGATATCTTACGTGCCTTGCATCGCGCCAGCGTTTCTTCGCGCTGAGAGAGGAGCACACGCCCAGCCTCCAGAACGATAGCTGAGAGGCCGGCATCTGCGGCATTCTCAACCGTGCGTGGCCCAACGGTCGGCATATCGAGGCGAAGGTCCTGTCGCGGACGCGTGCATTTGGCCAAGACGCCAGCACGGTTTGGCCCGGAAATGCGTTTGGATTGACGCATAAGGGACACGCGCTCAAGCAGCCCATCGGTGCCTTCGGCGCCCTCCATAGCAATGATCCTGCCTCCAATCGAAACAGCGCCCTGCCCCATGTCGAGGTGTCCCGCCGTCCAAGCCGCAAGCGTTGCCTTGTTTGCGTCCTGACGCACCACCTCGTTCGGCTTGGGTCCAGCCAAATGACCCTCGGTGGCCAACAGAGAGGGCGCAATGTCGTGGGCGCCAATAAGGTCGTAACCAAGATCAGCAAACAGCTTAGCCACCTTATCAAGAACCGACGAGTCACCGCCGGCCAAAAGCGTGGTTAGCAATTGCGGCAATAGCTGAACGGCGCCCCAATCGAGCTTTAGATCTTTGTAGTCTGGCCTGCGGGAAATGCTGCCGATAATGACAAGCTTTTGCGAACCATGGTCTTTCAAGTGCTGTTGGAGCGCACCGAACTGTCCCCAACCAACTTTTGTCTGGCGCACATCGCTATCCAAGTTGGAAAGGTTTGCTTCCTCAGCAATGCCGATGACCAACACCGAGTGACCAGCGGAATGCGCAGCATGGGCAACCTCAACCGGAAGATGCCCACCACCGGCGATAATCGCGAGTTTGGTGTTGGTCGTGTCCGCCACAGGCGGTACTAGTCGCTTGAATGGGGCAGGCACAGCGCCCGGTCGGAGCGTGAGCGGATAAAATCAATAACCCGCTTCACGCTTGGGCTATCGGGAAACATCTGTGCGACATCGTCAACGCGTTCAGCCAGTGTCCCTTCATCAGAGAACAGAAGCCGGTAAGCTTGACGGATTGTATGAATTTCGTCGCGATTGAATCCACGCCTGCGCAGTCCAACGATGTTGAGGCCATTTAATGCTGCACGGTTACCGATGACCATGCCGTATGGGATCACATCGTTTTCAACACCAGTTAGACCACCGACAAACGCATGTTCGCCGATACGCACGAATTGATGGGCAGCCGAGCCGCCAGAGACGATGACGTGGCTTTCCACGGTGCAATGACCAGCCATCATGACATTGTTGCCCAATATGACCTGATTGCCGATGTTGCAGTCATGAGCCACATGAGCTGATGCCATGAGCAAGCATTGCTCGCCGACCTTGGTGATCATACCACCATGCTCCGTGCCCGGCTGAACGGTCACATATTCGCGCATCGTCGTGTTGGCACCAATCTCCAGTATTGACGGCTCTCCGTGATATTTTAGATCCTGCGGCCTATGGCCGATGGAGGCAAATGGGAAGATATGACAGCCAGCGCCAATGGTTGTGCGTCCCGCGACCACAACATGGCTTTCAAGTTTGGTATGGTCGCCAAGTGTGACATTGCCACCAACATGGCAGAATGGACCAATAGACACGCCCTCGCCAAGTTCTGCGCCCTCCTCAACAAGCGCTGAGGGGTGAATGGTGATGCTCAATCGGTTGCCTCCGGGTGAACGATCATCGCGCTGATCTCAGCTTCGGCAACCTTGGCACCTTCCACTTTGGCAACGGAGGAAAATTTCCAAATGTTTGCGCGCTGGCGAACTTTGGTGACCTCATAATGCAGCACATCGCCAGGAATGACAGGCTTGCGGAACTTCGCATTGTCGATGGTCATGAAATAGACCAGAGGCTGGACCGGCTGTTTCGGTCTTGCCGCGATGCAGAGCGCTCCGGCCGTTTGTGCAATCCCCTCAATAATCAGAACACCAGGCATGATTGGATGGCTTGGAAAATGGCCCTGGAAATGCGGCTCGTTCATGGTCACATTTTTTATGCCGACACCATAGTTATCGCCATCCATATCGATGATTTTGTCAACCAGAAGGAACGGGTACCGGTGCGGCAAATACTCAAGCAGCTGCTGAATATCAGCGATGCCTAGGGATGTTGGAGTGTCTGTCATGTCTGTCATATATTTTTGATCTTCGTCGAAAGCTAAGCCCTTACAGCATGTTCGCCCAAGAGGTTCAAATGGCTGGTGGTTAAAAGCCGGGGATCAGTCTTCGATCTCGGTTGCATCACGTCTTGTTCTTTGCTGACGCGCTGCCGTGTTCACCCAGCCGCTTGATGGCAGCGAGCTCGCGGAAAACAGCGCGAGCCGATTTTGCTGGGGTCCCGGCCCAGCGTGCGCCAGCTGGTACATTGTCTTTCACATTGGAGGCGGCGGCAATTTGCGCTCCCATCCCGATGCGGATGTGTCCTGCCACCCCGGACTGCCCGCCAATGGCGACGAAATCCTCCAGAACGGATGAGCCTGCGATGCCGACATGGCCAACCAGGATGCAGTGACGGCCGACTTCAACATTGTGCCCAATCTGAACTAGGTTATCGATTTTCGTGCCTTCCCCGATGATGGTGTCTCGCGTTGTGCCGCGGTCAATACAGCTGCCAGCGCCGATCTCCACGTCATCCTGAATGATCACGCGCCCAAGCTGCGGGACTTTCAGGTGACCCATTGGGCCCATCGCAAAGCCAAAGCCATCCTGACCGACATTGATCCCACTGTGCAGGATGACCCGGTCACCAACGAGAGCATGCTGGAGAACGGTTTGTGCTCCGATGTAGCTATCCCGGCCGACTTGGACGTGATGCGCAACGATTGCACCAGCACAAACCGTCGTTCCTGAGCCGATTGAGGCGTGGGCGCCAATGACCGCGCCCGGCTCAACGGTGACATTGTCTTCGAACCGCGCTGTCGGATCGATGTGGGCGGCGGGCGACACACCCTGGCTTAGAGCGACCCCCTGCAGTTTCACGCTGGCGGGAACCATCAACGCAGCCGCTCGAGCGAAATCGCGATAGGGTTCCTTGGAGATCAACCCAACGACATCCTTTTGCAGCTTTTCCTGGAAGCGGGCTGCCAAGATAACGCAGCTCGCCCGAGTGCTTGTCAAATTGTCTGCGTACTTCGCATTGTCGAGGAACGACAGTGTTTTCGGCTCAGCCTGTTCGATGGGTGCAACGCCAGTGAGGCCTTGGTTCCGTGTGTCAGAGGTCCCTCCGACCATTTCGAGACCCAGAGCGTCTGCAAGGCTGTGTGGCGATTGGGGCACGAGCGGCGGGAAGAAGGGGGAATTTACCATGGCGATGACACAAAGGCAGTTGGACTTACTGGCTGTCTCTTAGCCTGGATCGGAGTTGATTGGCCATCGCTCAACCGCTGTATCATCGGTGAATTCTGACCGACAATAAAAGAAGGCCGCAGCTTCAGTGAAGCCACGGCCATACATACTTTACTCGTTAGAGTAGCGTGAACCGCGCGAAACTTAGAAACGCGCACCTGCACTGAAGCGGAAGGCTTCTTCCCGATCATATGTCTCAGAAGCCAACACGTGAGCGTAATCAGCGCGCAATGGACCGAACGGTGAATTCCAGATCAAGCTTGCACCAACCGAGGCACGGATAGAGTTGTCATCGTTGAGCGTGATTCCGCCGGCAGTAACTAAGTTATCAACACTACCCACCGGATCAAACAGAGTGCCGGCATCTGCAAAGACCGCACCACGAATGCCAATTGCCTCTGTCACATATGGTAGGGCGAAGTTCAATTCACCTGAAATACCGGCGTAGGTTGTGCCACCCAGTGCATCAAGGGTCGTGGCATCACGAGGGCCTAAACTATCGAAACCGCGAACCAGATCAGCCCCTTTGAAAAACCCGTCGACGATTAGCAGATTGTCTTCGTTCCAAGACCAGACATTACCCGCCTGGACGCGAACTGACGCAACCAAATCCAGATCAGTTGAAAGAGTCCGGAAAGCACGAGCATCAAACGTCGTTTGAACATACTCCGCGTCACCACCCAGACCAGCAACGGTCTGACGCAAACGGGCAAAGTAGCCATCACGGGGCGTCGTGCGGTTGTCGACGGTGTCGTAAACGAGCGTCCATGTCAGGTTGGAATTGATACGCTCATTTGAATAGTTGGCTGCAGTCGGTGTTGTGAAATTCGGCGCGCCCACCAATTGCAACACTGCCCGTGAAGCAGACGAACCAGCATCAAGATCGTACTCTGAAACATCCAAGCCGTAGCTCAAGCCAAAGTTCAGATCATTTGTGATCGGAGCAACAATGCGCAGTGCACCGCCGGTCGCAATCGTAGTGTACGCGCTATCGTCTGAATCACCAGACTCGCGGCGATAAAGGTCGAAACCAGCAGCAAGACGACGTCCAAGGAAATATGGCTCGGTGAAGGAGAAGTCGAACGTCCTGTTTTCGTCCAACCCGCCGCCGACAGCAGCACGCACATATTGTCCGCGACCAAGGAAATTACGTTCAGTCACCGAAAGCTCAAGCGTCACACCCGATGTCGTCGAATATCCAACACCGAAGGAGAAATCACCGGTCGATTTTTCAATCACCTGTACATTTAATACGATGCGATCAGGCGCGGAGCCCTGTTGTGTCGTAATTCGGACCGCCTCAAAAAAACCAAGAGCATTAAGACGACGTTCAGCACGATTTAATAGAACCCGGTTGAAAGCATCGCCTTCGGCAAAATCAAACTCGCGGCGGATCACATAGTCCCGTGTCCGTGTGTTCCCGGAGATGTCGATCCGCTCGACGTAGGCGCGCACGCCTTCATCAACAAAGTAGGTGAGGTCGATGGTGTTATCGGCAGCATTACGGTCACCGCGTGGGCGAACTTGCACAAAGGCGTAGCCGTAACGCGACACTTCGATTGTCAACGCTTCAATGGAACGATCAACGGCCGTGGCATCATATGTATCGCCAGGGCGCGTCTCGAGAACTGAGTAGAGGTCTTCTGGATCGAGTTCACGCAATGTGGAGTCGATCTCAATATTGCCGAACTGATAGCGAGGACCTTCATCTACGGTGAAGGTGATGAAAAAGACGTTCTGTTCACGGTCAAGTTCAGCAACCGCTGAGACCACGCGGAAATCAGCATAACCTTCGCTCAGATAGAACGTGCGTAGCCGTTCGCGGTCAGCATCTAGACGGTCTGGATCGTACACATCCGCCGAGGAAAGGAACGAAAGCAACCCGGACTGCTCAGTCGTAATGGTGTCACGCAGCTTGCCGTCGCTGAAAGCTTGGTTGCCAATGAAGGTGATGCGCGAAACGCCTGAACGCTCATCTTCTTCGATCTCATAAACCAGATCGACGCGGTTATCCCCGACATCAATCAACTTTGGCTCAACGCGTGCAGCAAACCGGCCATTGCGGCGGTAAGCTTCCAAAATGCGTTGTGTGTCAGATTGAACAGCTGACTCTGTCAGCACGCGGCGTGGTTCAAGTTGGACAACCGTGCTGAGCGCGGAATCATCAATGCGTCGATTGCCTTCAAAGACGACCTGACGAACGACTGGATTTTCAACGACCTGAACGAGCAGCACATTTCCGCGACGCTCAAGCGATACGTCGGAGAAGAGGCCGGTTGCAAAGAGTGACTGCAAGGACTCGTTAAGGTCGCGCGCTCCGAAGTTTCGACCGGGCACCACAGTGACGTAGGAAATGATGGTTGAGGACTCGATCCGGCGATTGCCCTCCACCTGGATGGAAGAAACTGTAGCGGCTTGGGCGACAGTTGGGGTGAGCGACAGAGTGCCATTTCCTGCTGAGATCGATAGCGGAAGTGTCGCCATCATCACCGCAAACACAAACGAAATACCCAAACGGTTCATAGTCATTACAATCCTTTACCCCTTGCGGGGCACACCAATTCCGCCGAGTCACTTCGGCATCGCATACTGTCTTCTATCCAGGCTGACGTCAGACGCAAGCCATCTGAGCCTCAGGCCAGGCAATTTATGGACCTTTGCAGCACTTAGTTGCACGCACGCAACGGTCACTTAACCTTTCATAAGCTCACTTCATCGCATCAGGTTCACGATGTCATTCCAGGTGGCGAACACCATAAGGAACATCACCATCGCCAAGCCGATGCGAAATCCAATCTCTTGACTGCGGTCGCTCAACGGCTTCCCACGTATCGCTTCAGCGGCATAAAACGCCAAGTGGCCACCATCTAGCATCGGGATCGGAAACAGGTTGACCATGCCGATGGACACTGAGATCACCGCCGTTAATTGCAGCAGCGCGAGGAAGCCAAGCGTTGCCACATCGCCAGAAATTTTTGCTACCCGCACCGGGCCAGAGAGCTGATCGGGCGACTCCTGGCCGACCAAGATGCGTCCGATGTAGGTCAGTGATTGCGTAATCACGAGGCCCGTTTGCTCAACGGCGCGACCGGTAGCGGCGAGCGGCCCGTACTCGATAACCGTCACATCATCTACATCAGCCTCATGAACGACACCGATGATGCCGACACGTTGCATGTTTCCAAAGCCATCATCAATCTCGCGACGTTCAGGCACAATTGTTAGATCCAGAAGGATTCCGGCGCGATCCAATGTGAAAACCAATGGGCGTTCGGCGGAGAAGGACACCACGCGTTGAACCTGGGCAAAGGTCTCAATGGGTTCACCATCGATCGCGACAACAATATCGCCATTTTCAAAACCGGCTGATTCAGCCGCAGAGCCTTCTTGCACAGCATCGATGCGAGGTACCGTGACAGTTTCACCCAACGTGGCGAAAACGCCCGCAAAGATAACAATCGCCAGAATGAAGTTGGCAAGCGGCCCAGCAACCACGACAGCGGCGCGTTGCCATAAAGGTTTGAGATGGAAGGCTTCTTGTCGCTCTTCTTCGCTCATTTTTGCCAGCGCAGCATTGTCGGGCACACTTGCGGCGTTTTCATCGCCTGCAAATTTCACGTACCCGCCCAGTGGGATCGCCGAGAGCTTCCACCTGGTGCCGTGCTTGTCCGTCGCGCCCAGAAGTTCTGGACCAAAGCCAACGGAAAATGTGCGCACACCAACGCCGCACCAACGCGCCACGGCAAAATGTCCAAGCTCGTGAAAGAACACCACGACCGTCAGCACAAATAAGAAAGGCACAATCGTTCCCAAAAGAAACGATCCGCTGCCTGCGATGAACTCCATTCCCAAAATCCCTTTTTCCCACGCGTGCCTTAGCTTGGTGCGCCTATCCGGTGCAATTGATCATCAACGATAGCGTTAGCAAGGTGTTGTCCTTGCCGATCGACCTCCAACACATCGTCGAGCGATGCAAAGGATAGAGTCGATGACGTGCCCAATGCCTTGTCCATGGTCATTGCGACGATGGTGGCGATCTCATGGAACGCGCACTTACCGTGGACAAAAGCCTTAACCGCAACCTCATTGGCGGCGTTAAACAGCGCTGGCGCAGCAGCCCTCTCTCGCATGGCATCATATGCAAGACCAAGCATCGGGAACCGCTCTAGATCCGGCGGTTCAAAGGCAAGTGTGCTCAAAGTCGCTAAATCAAGCCTTTCGACTTGCGGGGCATGATAACGGTTGGGCCACGCCAGAGCCGCCGCAATGGGTGTGCGCATATCCGGCATACCAAGCTGCGCCAACACCGACCCATCTGCGTAATGGACCATGCCGTGGACAATTGACTGGGGGTGGACGACCACCTTGATCGCATCGGGACTCATGGCAAAAAGATGATGCGCTTCAATCACCTCCAGCCCTTTGTTGGCCAGCGTCGCCGAGTCAATGGTAACTTTCTGCCCCATTGTCCAGTTGGGGTGGTTCAGCGCATCGGATAAAGTCGCCGAACGTATTTGCTGTGCATTCCACGTGCGAAAAGGGCCGCCAGATGCGGTAACCGTGATCGCCTCGATCTGGGTGTTGTTGTTTTCCTCAAAAACTTGAAACAGCGCGTTATGCTCGGAATCCAGCGGCAATATGCGCACATTTTTGTCAGCAGCCAGCTTCATCATCACTGGCCCGGCACACACCAGAGCTTCCTTGTTGGCCAATGCAACGGTGTTGCCAGCTTCAATGGCGGCCATCGCTGGTTCGATGCCGGCTGAACCAACCATGGCACAAACAACCAGATCAGCGGTTTCAGCCGCGCTGGCAATGACGGCTTCACGACCGGCCGCAACATCGATGCCTGTGCCTGCTAAAATGTCTTTGAGCTTTTGATAGTTTTGATCATCGGCCACTACAGCACGCTCAGCTGAAAGCGCCCTGGCTCGTGCTGCGAGTTTTTCCACATTGGTGTGTCCAACAAGTGTTGTGACGTGAAATTGATCGCGATTGGCGAGAATGATGTCAGTGGTGCTGTCACCGATTGATCCGGTGGCACCGAGAATGGCGATGGATCGTGCTTGATTGTGTCCTGGCATAGTCAACCGGCACCCAATGTTAGAAGGCCCTGTGCAACGGTGCCCTGCCCTTTCAACGACATCCCGATAAGGAAGGCGGCTGCGCTGGCAAAAACCAAACCATCGACACGATCCATGAAGCCCCCATGTCCGGGCAAAAGTGTGCCTGAATCCTTTGCGCCAAAACGTCGTTTGAGCCCGGATTCAAAAAGGTCGCCAGCCTGCGATGCAACGCTTAACGACAACGCTATCAGCGCGATGTAAGCCATCGAAACCAGCGTCAAATCATGACTTTCGGCCCGTGCAGACACATGAACATCAGCCCACGCGACATAGCCGACGCATATGAGGATCGCGCAGAGGGCCCCTGTGATCGCTCCGGACCAGGTCTTGTTCGGTGATACCGATGGCATGAGTTTCGGTCCACCCATGGAGCGTCCACCGAAGTAAGCGGCGATATCGGTCGCCCAGACGGCAGCAAACACAAAAAGAATAGCCGACAAACCTACACTGTCATGTCCGCGCAGGCTTACCAGGCTCACAACCAACCACGAGGCATAGGCAACGCCGGTCAGAGACCAGCGCTTGGGACTTTCTAACAGCGCAGCGCCCAACGCGACAAAAAGCGAGCCAATGCCAGCGGCAATTGCGGCTACTGGACCAAAAAAGAATGCAACTGATGCGGCCGCACCAACAACCAGCATGCCGAGCACCAGACGACGTAGCGAGTTCGGCCCGGTCAGTCTTTCCCACTCGGTAAGGACGAAGAAACCCAGAACAGAAAAGGCGATGACCAGTACCAGACCGCCTGTCCAGGTGGTCACCAAGGCCACAAGCATCAGCACAATGCCCGACAGCACGCGTTTGGTCAGTTCTGACAGTGGGCGGCTGGCGGTCGTCTTATGTGACGTTGGTGGTATTGGCGCGGTCATGCGCCATGGCATAGGGCCTCTGGCTTGATTTGACCAGATCACCAAAAGCGGCGGTTTGCCACTTAGCCCGCCGCGACTTTCGCAGTGCTTGCGCGGCCGCCAAAACGGCGGTCTCGGCAGCGGAACGCTTCCAGTGCCTCATCCAGCTCAGCGGCGTTGAAGTCTGGCCAAAGCGTGTCCATGAACACGAACTCCGCGTAGGCAGCCTGCCACAACAAGAAGTTCGAAAGGCGCATCTCACCGCTGGTACGAATAATAAGATCAGGGTCGGGCAAACCAGAGGTATCCAGCGCCCCTGCGAAAAGCTCTGGTGTGATGGAGTCCGCATTAAGCAGACCTTTGGCAGCCTGGTCGGCAAGCTTGCGAGCAGCGCGCACAATTTCGTCGCGACCGCCGTAGTTGAATGCAATGTTGAGATAAAGATTGCGGCCATCACGCGTAACGGCCTCAGCATGCTCCAACAGCTCGCGGATATCTGGCGCCAGATCATCACGCTCACCGATGACGCACACTTTAACCCCATTGGCTTTCAGCTCACCCAAGTCACGCTTGATGAAAAGGCGCAACAGCATGAGCAGGTCGCGGACTTCAGCTTGTGGGCGCTTCCAGTTCTCGGAAGAAAAAGCAAATAGCGTGAGATACCGAATACCGCGCTCACCGACATCGCGCACAGCTTGCCGCAGGGCTTCTACCCCTTTGCGGTGGCCTTCGACGCGCGGTAGTCCGCGCCCTTCGGCCCAACGCCCATTGCCATCCATGATGATTCCAATATGGGCGGGCACAAGACCAAAATCATCATTGGACGTCGAGACACTTAAAGGCTCATCATCAAGATCGTGAAGGCGCGCAGCGGCTGACGGTGGGTTCATGGTGTTCTATCAAGCATTGATCAAACGCGTGGCGTCTAAACTTGCATGATCTCCGTTTCTTTGGATGCAAGCATCGTATCGATTTCGCCGACAAAACGATCTGTCAGTTTCTGCACCTGATCGGATTGGCTGCGAACATCATCTTCGGAAAGTCCGTCAGCTTTCTTAATAGTATCCAATCCATCGCGTCGCACATGGCGAACAGCGACACGAGCCTGTTCAGCGTATTTTTGCGCAACCTTGGTCAATTCGGTACGGCGTTCTTCGTTGAGCTCGGGAATAGGCAGGCGAATATTGGTGCCATCCACCACCGGATTGAGGCCTAGATTCGACTGCCGTATGGCTTTTTCCACCGCAATTAAGGTGCCTTTGTCCCAGACACTGATGGAGATCATGCGCGGCTCGGGCACGCTGATGGTTGCCACCTGCGTCATTGGCATCATGCTACCATAAGCTTCCACCATGATCGGCTCGACCAGGCTTGACGAGGCCCGACCGGTGCGCAGACCGCCAAACTCGCTCTTCAGGCTCGCAACTGCGCCCTGCATGCGCCGCTCAACGTCGCCAAGATCGATATCATCACTCATCGTTTTCACCCTACACGCATGGTTTTAAAATCAACGACCAAGAGAACGCTAGGCCGCCAGTAAAGCTACCCGTTTGGCAGCCGGGGGTTCCACGCCGTCATGGCGTGATCCGTGAACCAACATCTTTACCAGCCACAACCGCTCCTAGCGCGCCAGGCTGATGAATAGAGAACACAACAATGGGCAGCGCGTTGTCACGCGCAAGCGCAAGGGCCGCAGTATCCATCACCTCCAACCCTTTCGCCAACGCCTCATCCAAGGTGATATGAGCATAGCGCGTGGCGCTCGGGTCTTTTTTCGGATCAGCGCTATAAACACCATCGACCTGTGTTGCCTTCAACACAGCATCAGCACCAATTTCAGCCGCACGCAACGCTGCGCCTGTGTCGGTGGTAAAAAACGGGCTGCCAGTTCCACCGGCCAAAATCACGACTTCCCCAGCCTCCAGCGATGCAAGCACGGCGCGCTGAGAGAACGTCTCGCACATGGTTGGCGCGGGAAAGCCACAGAAGAGGTTCGATGAGGCACCGGCCTCGCGGATCGCCTCGCGCAACGCAATACCGTTTATCAGCGTGCCCAGCATGCCCATGTGATCACCGGCAACGCGGTCGCCACCCTCAGCGGCCATACGCGCCCCGCGAATGATGTTGCCACCGCCAACAACGATCGCCATCTGCGCGCCATTTTTGGAACAATCAGCAATCTCACCAGCGATGCGTTTCATCGTCACCGCGTCGTGACCAAACCCTTGAGGGCCGGCCAGCGCCTCGCCGGACAATTTCAGCAAAAAACGGGGTGAAGAATCAGCCACTGTTGACCCTTTAATTGAATGGGCACCGGATACAGCAAGGGTGCCGCGCTGTCACGCGGCACCCTCTGGTTTTTCGTATGGTTATTTTATCGAGGCGCAGCCCTGAAACTTAGCCTTGAGCGACCGCGGCCACTTCAGCAGCGAAGTCTTCTTCTTCTTTCTCGATGCCATCACCAAGTTTGAAGAGTGCGAACGCCGTCATGGTGATCGGTGCACCCACATCACCCTCGGCATCTTTGATGGCCTGCGCGACCGTCACATCGGGGTTCATGACGAAGGATTGGTTCAGCAGAACACTTTCTTCGAAGAACTTGCGGATGCGGCCTTCGACCATTTTTTCGATGATGTTTTCAGGCTTGCCCGACTCGCGGGCCTGTTCGGAGAACACATGACGCTCGCGCTCAACAATAGCTGGATCCATGTCATCGACTGACAAAGACAAAGGCGTGGTCGCAGCCACATGCATGGCAACCTGACGGCCAACACCAGCCAAGGCTTCCGCGTTGCCGGATGATTCCAGCGCAATCAAAACACCAATCTTGCCGAGGCCAGGCGCAACAGAAGAATGCACGTAGCTGGCAACAATACCTTCATTCACGGTTAGCTTTGTAACGCGGCGCAAGTTCATGTTCTCGCCGATTGTCGCCACAGCATCTTTGATGCTGGCATCAACGGTCTTGTCCGAGCCTTCCAAAGTTGCAGCCTGCACGGCTTCAACGGAGCCGTCCGTGCCAAGCGCGGTTTTGGCAACGCCCATCACCAAAGCCTGGAACTGGTCGTTGCGCGCAACGAAGTCGGTTTCTGAGTTCAGCTCAATCATGGCTGCTTGCTTGCCATCGGCAACCAGGCCGACAAGGCCTTCAGCAGCAACACGGCTGGCTTTTTTGGCCGCGCGAGCAAGGCCTTTGGTGCGCAGGTAATCGACAGCTGCTTCCATGTCGCCATCGGTTTCCACCAACGCTGCCTTACAATCCATCATGCCTGCGCCAGTGGTTTCGCGCAGTTCTTTCACGGCGGCTGCGGTGATTGCGGCCATTGCTCTCGTCTCCTATCAAGTGTGTCGTGCTGCCTCAGACATCACCCAATTGGGCCAAATTATCTGGGCAGCATTTCTGTGCGGGGAGGTCTTGCACGACCAAGTGTGACACGGCTGTGTCAAACTTGATGACGATGCACCATCTCGCAGTTGGGGTTTAAGTGTTTACGGGTGAGCAGCATGTGTGGGTACGCTGCTCACATCCTTCAAGTCTGGCCCATTGGGCCTCTGCTATGCATTGCGCGCAGATTAAGCTGTTGGCTTTTCTTCCGCCGGTGCTTCAGCTGTGGCTTCTGCAGCAGCAGCCTCCTCAACTGCTGGTGTGGCCTCTTCGACCGCAGCTTCTGCAGGCGCTTCTTCGGCAGCAACTTCTTCAAGAGCTGGTTCTACCGGCGTTTCTTCGGTTGCACCCAGATCGATGCCCATGCCGGTTTTGTTGCGGCCAATGCCATCAAGCGCAGCGCGCGAGATCAGATCACAGAACAAGGCGACCGAACGACCAGCATCATCATTACCTGGGATCGGGAAGGTGATACCATCAGGGTTGCAGTTGGTATCGACCACAGCCACGACAGGAATGCCGAGACGATTGGCTTCCTTAATAGCGATCGCTTCTTTGTTCGTGTCGATCACGAACATCATCGACGGCAAGCCAGGCATGTTCTTGATACCACCGAGCGCTCGCTCAAGTTTATCGCGCTCACGGGTGCGCAGCAGGCGTTCTTTCTTGGTGAGGCCAGACTCTGGGTTTACCAGAACCTCTTCAAGATGCTTCAGGCGCTTGATGGAATTGGAGATCGTGTTCCAGTTGGTCAGCATACCGCCGAGCCAGCGGGAGTTCACATAATACTGGGCGCAATTACGAGCGGCTTCAGCAATAGGCTCGGATGCCTGGCGCTTGGTGCCAACAAACAGAATGCGGCCGCCATCCGCCAAAACGTCTGACACAGACTGCAAAGCACGTTGCAGCATTGGTGCTGTTTGGCCAAGATCGAGAATGTGGACGCCGTTACGCTCACCAAAAATATAGGTTCCCATACGTGGGTTCCAGCGGTGGGTTTGGTGTCCAAAATGGGCGCCAGCTTCCAGAAGCTGACGCATGGTGAAGGCAGGAAGTGCCATGCGGAATGTCCTCTTTTCCGGTTTAACCTAGCGCACCGTAGGGCCATCACTCAGGCAGAGCCTGTAGCCCACCGGATGGTCGATAAACTGCCATCGACCGGTCGGTGCGTGTGGAATAGAGGGGCGCTTAGCCGGTTTTGCAGTGCAACGCAAGCGTAAGCGGTGGGTTGGCTTGCTTTCTAAATAAGCTTGGCGTCTTCCACACCATGCAGGGCACGCACAGCACCGGCCACCTGAGGCGAAATGTTGTATTGCCCAGGCAGTGCAACCTCGACTTCCTGGTTGGCTTCAAGATCGATAACAATGACGCTCACCTCACCGCTGGACCCTGGTTTAATACAGCTTGAAAGTGAGGCAACCGTTTTCGGTTCACGCATGAAGATCTGAAGACGTTGCTTGCTGGTCTTGGCTTTCTCGTCGAGCGGTTCAATCGCAGTGATACGCAAACGCAAATCGCCCTCATTCATGCGGCCCGCCACGCTCAACAGCAGCGAACGACCTGCCTTTACGTGGGTGCGCACGTCTTCGATCTGCTCTTCGTATGCGGCCACCTCGTACAGTCCGGAGTGATCGGTCAGCTTGATGATCGCCATTGCCCGACCATCACGGGTGCGGCGCTCGTAGCTGTCAGATACCACGCCAGCGAGCCGCGTTGCGTGCATCGGTCCTTTGCGCTCACGCCCATTGGGATTGACGGCTGGCACATCTTCCTCGTCGGACTGTTTGGTACTTACGTCCGCTAAGAACTGCGCGTAAGTCTGAATGCGCAGGCGCTCGAGCACCTGCTCATAATCATCCAGCGGGTGCGCGGAAAAAAAGAAACCGAGTGCGTTCAACTCGTTTTGTAGTCGCTCTGCCAGCGGCCATTCATTGCCACCAACCACCAAATCGGTTTGGTCGGTAGGCGCATCGCCGAACAAACCACCCTGCCCCGAAGCACGGTCATCATGACGACTCGCAGCCTCTGCCATCAGTCGGTCCACCGACCGAGAAAGCCCGGCACGCGAACCGTGCAAACTGTCGAACACGCCTGCAGCGATCATGTTTTCCAGTGAGCGCTTGTTGATGATGCGCGGATTGATGCGGGCTACCACATCATCGAGCGAAGTAAAGGTGCCAAGGGTCTGGCGGATGTCCGCAATGTGATCGGCTACACCCTCGCCGACGCCTTTGATGGCGCAGAGCGCATAATCGATCGCGCCGTCGCGTACTGAAAAACGGGCCAAGCCGTGATTGATCGAGGGCGGATTGACGGTGATCCCGCGCTTGATGGCGTCCTGGCGGAAATCGGCGAGCTTTTCCGTGTTGGTTAGATCGTACGTCATGGACGCGGCCAGGAATTCCACAGGATAATTGGCCTTAAGATAGGCCGTTTGGTAGGAAACCAAGGCATAAGCGGCAGCGTGGGATTTGTTGAAGCCATAATCGGCAAACTTTGCCACCTTTTCAAAGATGTCGCTGACGACACGCGCATCCAAGCCGCGCTCTTCGGCGCCCTGCAGAAAGCGTGACTTCTGCTTGTCCATCTCCGAGCGAATTTTCTTACCCATGGCCCGGCGCAGCATATCAGCTTCGGCCAGCGAAAAGCCGGACAAGACGCGGGCGATTTCCATCACCTGTTCCTGGTAGACAATGATGCCGTGCGTTTCTTTGAGCACTGGCTCCAGCAGCGGGTGCATGTAGTCCGGCTCTTCATGGCCGTGCTTGATGGCGGCAAAGCGCGGAATGTTGCTCATCGGACCAGGCCGGAAGAGCGCAACCAGTGCAATGATGTCCTCAAATCTATCCGGTTTGATGCTGAGCAGCGTGCGCCGCATGCCTGCCGATTCCACTTGGAACACGCCAACGGTGTCAGCCTTTGCGTAAAGCTCGTAGGCTCCAGGATCATCAAGTGGGATCGACTCAAGATCAATCTCGATGTCCCGCCCCCTCAGCAACCGCAAAGTCTCCTGGATGATGGAGAGGGTTTTCAAGCCAAGGAAATCGAACTTTACCAGCCCAGCTGGCTCCACCCATTTCATGGAATATTGGGTGACCGGCATCGGCGTGCCGGGTTCACGGTAGATCGGTACCAGTTTATCGAGCGGGCGATCTCCAATCACCACGCCGGCTGCATGGGTCGAAGCGTGGCGAAACAGACCCTCCAAACGCTGCGACAAATCCAGCAGCTTAGCGACAATAGGCTCTTCTTGAGCAGCCGCTCGCAGCGTGTCGACCTCTTTCAGCGCACGATCCAGTGTGTAAGGGTCGGCAGGGTTGGCCGGCACCATTTTGCACAGGCGGTCCACCTGACCATATGGCATTTCGAGCACACGGCCGACATCGCGCAACACAGCGCGAGCCTGGAGCGTTCCAAAGGTGATGATCTGCGCCACCCGGTCATGACCGTAGCGATCCTGAACATAAGCGATGACTTCATCGCGCCGGTCCTGGCAGAAGTCGATGTCGAAATCAGGCATCGACACGCGTTCTGGGTTCAAGAACCGCTCAAACAGCAACCCAAAGCGCAGCGGATCTAGATCGGTAATCGTCAGTGCCCAGGCAACCACGGACCCGGCACCAGAACCACGTCCTGGGCCTACTGGAATGTCGTGCTGTTTGGCCCACTGAATGAAATCGGCAACGATCAAAAAATAGCCAGGGAACTTCATTCGCTCAATGATCGAGAGCTCAAATTCCAACCGTTTGTCATAATCTTCGCGGGTGGTGTTCGGCGCCAAACCATTGGCTGCCAGACGTTCATCAAGCCCAGCCCGGGCCATACGCACGAGCGCTTCGCTTTCTGTCTCCTCACCGTCAACGTCGTCGCCGGTTGTGAAGTGCGGTAGGAGTGGCGGTGATTCTTTGGGTCGAAAAGACACCCGCCGGGCGATTTCCAGCGTGTTGGCGATGGCTTCGGGACAATCAGCGAAGCGACGTCGCATCTCTGCCTGGCTCGCAAAAGCGTGCTCAGGTGTCAGGCGACGGCGATCATCATCGGAGACCAGTCTGCTCTCAGCGATGGCTAGCAAAGCATCGTGCGCTTCATAGTCCGTTTTGTCGGAAAAGAAGTTTTCGTTGGTGGCAACCAGAGGCAGGTTTCGGCCATAGGCAAGCGCGATGAACCCAGGTTCTGTTGCCTTTTCTTGCTCTGTCCCGTGGCGTTGAAGCTCGATGTAAAGCCGATCTTGGAAGACACTTTGAAGCTGATCCAGACGCTTCTCCGCCAACACCTTGTCGTTTTGCCAAAGTGCCTCGCCAATTGGGCCATGAGCGCCACCGGACAAACAGATAAGACCCAGATGTGCAGCGCTTACTTGATTGATCGTCAGCGACGGCCCTACACCAGCACCGTCCTCATAAGCCAGCGACGCCAATGAGAGCAGGTTGCCAAAGCCCTCTTCGTTCATCGCAATGAGTACGACAGATGGCACCATATAAGCGGCAGTGTTTTTGGCGCCTGGCTTGCCAGCGATCTTCCCGCCGCCGCTCTCGTCCTCGCCATCGAAGAGGACTGGGATCTGCAGACCAATAATTGGTTGCATGCCAGCCTTGGCTGCTTTCTCAGAGAACTCCAGCGCGCCAAATAGATTGTTGGTGTCAGTGATCGCAACTGCCGGTTGACCGTCGACTTTGGCCAGCTCGATCAGTTTGGGAACCTGCAGCGCCCCCTCAAGCAGCGAGTAGGCTGAATGCGAGCGCAAATGAATGAAGGGCTGGTCAGCCAGTTCGGAACTCATCGGCTCAAGCCTCTTGCATCTGGGATCGAATGCTTAAGCTAAGCCTCAAACGAGCGAGGCAAAAGAGCGATGCGCGCGCTTCGACGCTTATGCACAGATCAACCTGTACACTGCGCTTTGGCGCTGTCGCCGATCACTAACCGATCAGGCCAACGGACATCACCAATAGAGCGATAACAATGAGCGCGCAGCTTTCTTTCAGAACCAACATGTCCAACTCCCTACAAAAGAACATGTAGAGAACATAGTTCTATTTTTGTTCTCACGTCAAGCGTGCCGTCGAATCTAGCTCGTGTTCGATTTAAGCAGCTGATTCTATGGGTTCTTTGCCAACGACCTTACCATCGTCCAGCGTGATAATGCGATCCGCACGGGAGGCGAGTTCCATGTTGTGGGTCGCAATAAGCGCTGACACACCTGCTGCACGGACGAGCGCCAGGAGCACCTGGAACACATGATCTGCCGTGCCAGGGTCCAAATTCCCAGTTGGTTCATCAGCCAACAGAAGGCTCGGCGCATTGGCCATTGCACGGGCAATAGCCACGCGCTGTTGCTCACCGCCCGAAAGCTCCGCTGGTCGGTGCGTCGCGCGCGGCCCGATATGCAGATAGTCGAGCAGCTCCATGGCCCGGTTACGGGCCGTCGCGCGATCAAGCCCAGAGATCAGTTGCGGCATCATCACATTTTCCATCGCATCGAACTCTGGCAGGAGATGATGGAATTGATAGACGAAGCCGATTTCTTCGCCGCGCAACCTAGAAAGATCTTTGTCGTCAAGGCCGGTTGTGTCGCGCCCATTGATCAACACTGTTCCGCTGTCGGGGCGGTCCAACAGACCACAAATGTGAAGCAACGTTGACTTGCCGGCACCTGACGGGGCGACCATGGCCACCAGTTCACCCGGATGAACCGCGAAATCGGTGTTCTTCAAGATATCCAGACGTGCCTCGCCGGTTTGAAAGCCGCGCCAGACCTTGTGCAATTGAAGTCGAGGAGCATCACTCATAGCGCAGCGCCTCGACTGGATCGAGTTTGGCAGCGCGCCAGGCGGGGTAAAGCGTCGCCAGCAAGGAAAGCGTCAGCGCGATAACCAAGATCGTGACTGTTTCCATCGAATCCATGTCGGCGGGCAAGCGTGACAGATAATAGAGCTCCGGCGAGAACAGTTCCGTACGGGTCAGTGTGGAGATAAGCTGGCGGATGTTTTCCGCATTCAAGCAAATGATGGTGCCCAAAACGAAGCCGCAGGCTGTGCCCACCAATCCGATACTGGCGCCAGTCATCACAAACACCCGCATGATGGCCCCGCGCGAGGCACCCATGGTACGTAGGATGGCAATGTCGCGGCCCTTATCCTTCACAAGCATAATCATGCCAGAGACGACGTTCAGCGCCGCAACCAATACAATCATCGTAAGGATGAGAAACATTACGTTTCGTTCCACCTCAAGCGCGGCAAAAAAAGTGAGATTGCGCTGGCGCCAATCCACGCTGAACAGAGAACGCTCAGCGGCATTTTCGATGGTGGCGCGCATGTCTCCAATCTGGTCAGGGTCTTCAACATAAACATCCACGCCAGAGACGGTGTTGCCCATATTGAAATAGGCCTGCGCTTCGGTAAGAGGCATGAAGACGAAGACCAGATCGTACTCCGACATGCCAATCTCAAAGATCGCCTGAACCTCATAGGCCTTGATCCGAGGGGTCACGCCAAACGGTGTTACCGAGCCGCGCGGCGTGACGATGGTAACGCTATCGCCAACGGCCACGCCCAATTGCGAGGCCAATCGCGAGCCGATGATGATTGTCTCAGCAGGCTCACCCTCGGGCGGGTCAAACCCGTCGATCGTGCCACCACGCAGAGATTGCGCCAGAGCGGGCAGCGAGAGCAGATCATCCTGGCTCATACCGCGCACCACCACGCCATTGCTGGCATTGGAGCCGGATGCAAGAGCCTGACCTTCGACAAAGGGAACAGCGATTTCCACACCGTCGACACCCGTCACACGCGTTTGCACGTCGCGATAGTCATCAAAGGGTCGGTCCACCGCTTGCAGAACCAAGTGGCCATTGATGCCGAGAATTTTGTCGAGCAACTCGGCGCGGAAGCCATTCATCACGGCCATCACGACAATCAGTGTCGCGACGCCAAGCATAATGCCCAGGAACGAGAAGCCAGCGATAACGGAAATAAACGTCTCTTTGCGGCGCGCACGTAAATAGCGCAGCGCGATCATCCGCTCGAACCGCGAAAACGGGCCGTTCCTACGCGCCGGCTCGGTGGTCGCTTCGCTCGTTGCTGCACTCTGGTCGGTAACGCTCACCAAATCATCACTCCTCTAGCGGCGAGGTGTGGCACGATTCGCCACCTGTCGGCGAGCGCGCCTGCCATGTCTCTCGGCATGTCACTGGCTTTGCGTTAGCCTCGCAAACCAAGGCCAAAGTGAGGAGAAAGAGCGCGCGCTTGCGATCAAGAAGCTGTGAGCGCGTTAATCGCTGCCTGAGGGCTCATCAATGTTCTCTCACCGGTTTTGCGGTCTTTGACTTCCACTTCGCCGTTTTTCAGTCCTTTTGGACCGACGATGATCTGCTTGGGAAGGCCAATCAGATCCATTTGAGCGAACTTGGCACCACCGCGCGCATCCGTGTCATCATAGAGCACATCGATGCCTTGCGCCTGCAACTGCCACTCAAGCTCTGTGCAGGCCGCATCGCAAGCATCGTCACCAGCGCGCATATTGATGATGCCGACATTGAACGGTGCAACGGATGCTGGCCAGATGATGCCATCATCATCATGGGACGCTTCGATGATAGCCGGAACCAGACGGCTAGGACCGATGCCGTAAGACCCCATTTCAACTGGCACATCTTTACCATCGGGACCGGTGACAACGGCCCCCATAGGCGCAGAATATTTGGTGCCAAAATAAAAAATGTGGCCGACCTCAATTCCGCGGGCCGAAACGCGGCGCTCTTCAGGCACCGCTGCTTCGAAAGCCGCCTGATCGTGCATTTCGTCTGTTGCCGCATAGGGTTTTGTGAAAGGCGCCACCAGATCGGACAAGTCTCCGGTGAAGTCGGTGTCTTCGCTGGGGATCGGCAGATCAAGCATCGCCTTATCGCAAAAAACCTCGCTCTCACCGGTATCCGCCAAGATGATAAACTCGTGGCTGAGATCACCGCCAATTGGTCCAGTGTCAGCTTTCATCGGCACGCTGGTCAGGCCCATGCGTGCAAAGGTGCGCAGATAGGCGACAAACATGCGGTAATAGGCACGCCGGGCCGCGTCGGCATCAAGGTCAAAGGAATAGGCATCCTTCATAAGGAACTCGCGTGAGCGCATAGTACCGAAACGCGGGCGCACCTCGTCACGCACCTTCCACTGGATGTGGTAAAGGTTGAGCGGCAGGTCTTTGTAGGATCGCACGCCTGACTTGAAGATTGCCGTGATCATCTCTTCGTTGGTCGGCCCGTAGAGCATAGGACGGTCATGACGGTCAGTGATGCGCAGCATCTCTTGCCCATATGCATCGTAGCGCCCTGATTCCTTCCAAAGCTCTGCAGGTTGAAGGGTCGGCATCAGCACCTCGATGGCCCCCGAACGGTTTTGCTCTTCACGAACGATGTTGCAGATCTTGTCCAGAACCCGCTTACCCAGCGGCAGCCAGGAATAGATGCCAGCAGCCTCCTGGCGGATCATGCCAGCGCGCAGCATCAGCCTGTGGGAGACGATTTCCGCCTCACGGGGTGTTTCTTTGAGCGTCGGCAGGAAGTAGCGCGACAGGCGCATGGCAGGCCTCATCATCAAGGGAGTGTGGTGTTGCCTGCGCATCTGCATGAAAGCCTGCAACAAAGGCAAGGCCCAGAGACGCAATGGATGATGGATCAGCCCACGATCTTACCTGTTTTATCGACAGGGGTGGTTCTGCCGAAGGATCAGGGTCGCGCCGCCACCTTCGGTTTGTATCGTCAGCCCTTGGCGCCGCAACCGCAGGCGCGTTTCCTCATCCCAACCGTAGACCTCTTGGATATCTACCGAGGCACCAACATTGGCTGGAAGGCCCAAGCGCACTGTTCGCGCATCAGCATGGGGAAGCACCACCGGTGCACTTTGCTGCGTACAACCAGACAGGTGGTGGCGGTTGCTAAGCGAATCTGCTGCCGCGCCGCTCGCCACAAATCCCATCAAAAGGCTCGAAAGCGCCACGCTGAACGACAATTTTTTTATCACGATCACCATGAAACGAGCTTAGCACGAGCCGACCGATTTGTGGGGTCGCGTTTGCAACGCGGTAAACGGTCGAATTCCAGCAAAATTGACGAGGATTTTTTGCTATTAGAATGGCCCGCCTATGTACTTATACGCAAGGAACTGGGGCGAATGGAGGTCCAAGCTGGATTGTGACATTTGTTGTGCGGTGCAGCACATTTTTTACGTGACACCCAACGGGAAAAACGCCTACAAAGTGGCCATAAGCGGTGCCAAACCGCACAAATAAGTGCCAGTGGCTCAAGTCTCGGGGGGAGACGCGGGGTTAATTGGATTACTACAGGCAGGATCGCAAGATCCTGCCTTTTTATTTG
The DNA here is from genome assembly GCA_040219355.1 of Hyphomicrobiales bacterium. Classification (GTDB taxonomy): domain Bacteria; phylum Pseudomonadota; class Alphaproteobacteria; order Rhizobiales; family MH13; genus MH13. Next base: position 364,725 of record JAVJSN010000014.1, on the reverse strand, counting down.
CAATCAATCTCTTAGAGCGATTTTCGAAAGCTGTTTCGAAGCAGATTTCGTGCGTTTGGCCTATGAAGCAATCGGGTCCAGCAAAGCTTCGTGCATCACATTAGAATATTATAATAAGCTATTGATTCCATTCACCGGGAAGCGGCACATCCATAATTGATAAGCCAGAATGGACGATCACCCAATAAATCACGGCAAAAACCAGGCTCGCCACAATCGTGTTGCGTACAATGATGCGAACGATGGATGTTTTTTCCGGTGCGCTAGCTGGCGCTCCCGGCACAACCTCACCGGCTTCGGCCTGCGTGCGCACACCGAATGGTAAGACGGCAAACAGTGTGACCCACCAGACCACGAAATAGATTGCAACAGCGCTGCCTAAAGCCATGCGCTAGACCTCTTCCAGCTCAATTAGTGTGCCATTGAAATCTTTTGGGTGCAAAAAAAGCACCGGCTTGCCGTGCGCGCCGATTTTTGGCTCACCCGATCCAAGCACCCTCGCCCCGTCGGCCTTTAGCTTATCGCGAGCGGCCATGATGTCATCAACCTCAAAACACATATGATGGATGCCTCCCGATGGGCTGCGGTCCAGAAACGCCTGGATAGGCGAACCCTCGCCGAGCGGTTCCAATAGCTCGACCTTGGTGTTCGGCAGTTCCACGAACACCACTGTCACACCGTGATCAGGCTCGGCCTGCGGTTCAGACACGGATGCGCCAAGCTGATCGCGGTAGAGCGATGTCGCGGCCGCCAGATCCGGCACGGCAATGGCCACATGGTTGAGACGGCCGATCATTAGGTTGCGTCCTTATCAATCAACAATGCATGCACGTGTACCACAGGGCGTTTGCCCCAAGCTTCGCGCACTTTGCCGCGCACTGACTTGCGTAGGGATTCCGACACACTGTCCACATCGCGTCGGCGGGCCATCGGAAGCGCACGCAAAGCTTGGCTTGTGGCGGTCAGGACAAAGCTATCAGCGTCTTCATCGTCCAATTGATCTGGCAAGCCATCGACAATCACCTCGATGTCACTAACCAATTTGCCCGCACCAGACAGCCCCAAGGCAATGGTGATGACACCAACTTCAGCCAATGTTCGTCGCTCATAGACACCGCTATCGCCCGGCAAGGTCAGCAGATTGCCGTCCTTGACGTAGAAGCTGGATTCGATGCCATCGATGATATCTGCGCCATCGGCGCGAATTTCCAAAATGTCCCCATCATTGACGATGACGGCACCGTAGCCATGCTCTTTTGCAAGCTTGGCGTGGGCGTTCATATGCCGCGCTTCACCATGCACAGGAACGATTGTGGTGGGCTTGAGCGCTGAATAAAGGTGCACCAACTCACCACGTCGTGGGTGCCCCGAAACATGGATGGGAGCGTCTGCATCGGTGATGATTTTGATGCCCGTGGCAGCTAGCTTGTTCATAATGCGCAGCACGCCACGCTCATTGCCGGGAATAATGCGCGAGGAAAAGACGACTGTGTCGCCTCGGGTCAGCGAAAGATGCGGGTGGTCGTGCTCGGCGGTGCGCGAGAGGGCGGCGCGCTCTTCGCCCTGCGAACCGGTAAGAAGCACCAGTGTTTTGCTGCGAGCGATGCGGTCAAATCTGCGCATATCTTCAATGGGCGGCAGGTTGGTAAGTATCCCCAGATCGACTCCGACCCCGATAACCCGCTGGAGCGCCCTGCCCGCCAATACCACTGTGCGACCGGCGTCGCGCGCGCCGTCCAGGATTGATTTGATGCGCGCCATGTTGGAGGAAAACAGCGTCACGCAAACGCGTTGCTCAGCCTCTTTGATCACTTTTGCCAGTGCCTTGCCGACCTCGGCCTCGGTGGGGCTTTCGCCGTCGCGCATGGCATTGGTGCTATCACCCATCACAGCGTCAATGGGGCCAGCATCGGCGAAAGCTTTGAAATCGGCCAGTGATGTGGGCTCGCCAATAATCGGTTCGGCGTCCAGTTTCCAATCGCCGGTATGCACCACGCGGCGCTCACCGGCCTCTATCAGCAGCGAATGGCTTTCCGGAATCGAATGTGAAACTGGCACAGCCGTGATGGTGAAATCACCAATCGTGAAGGGCGCACGCGCATTAAAGCGTTCAAAGGGGATCGCTTTGAGCACCTGATCAGACGGGTTTTTGGCCTCCAGCAGTGCTTGCGCAAAGTTGCTGATGTAAACTGGCGCCTGCAAATGCGGCCACAGGGTCAGCAACGCGCCAATATGATCTTCATGCGCATGGGTGATAATGATGCCATCAAGCTTGTCGCGGCGCTTCTCGATGTAGCTGATATCTGGCGTGATGAGATCGATGCCTGGAAGGTCCGGTCCAGCAAACGAAACACCGCAATCGACCATGATAAACCGGCGATTGCGCCCAGAACCATAGCCGTAAAGCGCCAAATTCATGCCGATTTCGCCCACGCCGCCCAGCGGCATGAATGTGAATGTTGGAGCTTTGCTCATGATGGCTCTTCTGTTGCGGTTCAGCGCCTTGAACGCAGAACCTATTGCGACTTGATGACGATATCGCCGGTGCGGATGGTGCGCATGGCGCCAGAGTCCAGCCGTACCATCAAGGCACCATCAGATGCCAGATGGTCGAAGGTTCCCTGTAGGTTTTCTGTCCCCGTGTGCACGGTGATTGGCGCGCCGATACCGGTGGCACGCTGCGTCCAGGCTGGAATGATGGACTGCGGTGCGTTTTGCAATTGCGCCAAGCTGTTGCTCAGCGTCTCACGTAGCGTGGCGAACACCTCTCCTGGCGTCGCTGTCGCCCCCTGCTCGGCAAGATGCGTGACAGCACGGCCTTCAATATCTGGAGCATGTTCAATGTTGAGACCGATGCCAACGGCGATCAGTGGCATACGGCCGGCTGTCGATTTTTGCTCGATCAAGATTCCAGAGGTTTTGGCACCTTGGATCAGCACGTCGTTGGGCCATTTTAGGCCGATTGCGCTTTGGCGTTCTGGTGGCAGATGCTTGGCGATAGCGTGATAGACTGCCAATGACACTGCAAAGGGCAAGAGCTGAAGCGCTTTCGGTGGCGGGGTGACATAGGTGGAATAGAGATTGCCTGGGACGGAAACCCAGAGACGATCCATCCGCCCACGGCCCTGCGTCTGTTCATCTGCCGTCAACCAGAAAGGCACCGCCTCGCCTTGGCCAACCATGGTCCAAGCTTCAGTGAGCGTCGAGCCGACGCTTGCGAGGTGGAAATGTGGCGTGTTCGGCAAGACTGGCTAGAACAAGCTCGCCGCAGCGCGGTCAGCCCAAGTTGTGAGCGGTCCTGCCACGAAGACAAAGAAGATCACGAACAGACCCGATGCCCAGGTCACCGTGCGCAGTTCAATCGCCGCTGGCACAAAGCCCTCAACCGGCTCATCGAAATACATGATCTTGATGATGCGTAGATAGTAGACGGCACCGACGACGCTGGCGAGCACGCCGATGATAGCAAGCGCGTAAAGCTCAGCCTCAATCGCAGCCAAAAAAACGAAATACTTGGCAAAAAAACCAGCCAGCGGAGGGATACCCGCCAGCGAGAACAACAGCATTGCCAGAAAGAACGCCTGCAATGGGTTGGTCTTGGAGAGACCGGCAAGCTCATCGATCTCTTCGACCATACCCCCCGCCCGGCGCATAGAGAGAATGATGGCAAATGCGCCGAGGGTCATGGCGGCATAGATCGCCATGTAAATTACAACGCCTTGCACACCGGCTTGCGTACCGGCGGCGAGACCAACAAGGGCAAAGCCCATATGGCCGATGGATGAGTACGCCATCAGGCGCTTGATGTTGCGCTGACCGATGGCCGCGAATGCACCCAGCACCATAGAGGCAATTGCCACGAAGGTGAGCACCTGTTGCCATTCACGGGTTGCTGGCTCGAAGGCGTCCACGGCGACGCGCACAAGCAATGCCATGGCCGCGATTTTCGGCGCGGCAGCGAAGAAAGCCGTGATGGGGGTTGGTGAGCCTTCATATACATCCGGGGTCCACATGTGGAACGGCACGGCGGAAATCTTGAAGACAAGTCCGGCCAGGATGAACACGAGACCAAAGATAATGCCGGTGGAAACACCGCCTGTCTGAAGTGTGGCGGCGATGGGACCGAACTCGGTGTGGCCCGTGAAGCCATAGACCAGCGATGCACCATAGAGCAGCATGCCGGATGACAAAGCACCGAGCACAAAATATTTCAGTCCAGCCTCCGATGCGCGCGTGGAATCCCGGTTGATGGCGGCAGTCACGTACAATGCGAGCGACATCAGTTCCAGGCCAAGATAGAGCGCGATCAGCGTGGTGGCAGAAACCATCATGCCCATGCCGAGCGTTGCCAGCACGATGAGAATTGGCAGTTCGAACCGGCCATAACCCTCACGCTGCACGAAATCGACGCCCAATGAGAGCGCAATGGCAGCAGCAGCAAAGATCAAAATCTTCATCGTGCGCGCGAACTCGTCCATTACGAACGCACCGTTCATGGTCATGCCAGCGGGCGCCAGGATAGTCAGCACCAGGGCAACCACGAACAGGCCAATGGCCAAGCCGGTGATGAGGTTGGTGCTGTCAGCTTTGCGGAAGACGCCGAGCATCAGCATCACCATAGCGCCGATGGCCAGAACAATCTCTGGCAGCGCTGGCATCAGGTCTGGAAGGGCTGGCTGAAGCATAGGTGTCTCGAAAGCTTACTGAGTTGCGGCCATGTTGAGAGCATCTGCAGCTTGCAGAGCTTGCTCAACGCCGGTGACCATGTTGGCGACCGATGCGGCTGTGACATCGTTGATGGGCGACGGATAGACGCCGAAGAAAATGGTGAGAACAACAAGCGGCACGAGCACAATGAGTTCGCGGGCGTTCACATCGGTGATGGTCTTCAAGTTTTCTTTTTCAAGCGGACCGAATATCACTTGGCGATAGAGCCAAAGCGCGTAGCAGGCCGACAAAATCACGCCAGTGGTCGCAAGCAGGGCCACCCAGGTGTTGGCTTGGAAGGCGCCCATAAGCGTCAGGAACTCACCGACAAAGCCCGAGGTGCCTGGCAGCCCCACATTCGCCATGGTGAAGATCATGAAGATAGCGGCGTAAAGTGGCATGCGGTGGACCAAACCGCCATAGGCTTTGATCTCGCGGGTGTGCATACGATCGTAGACGACACCGACACACAGGAATAACGCGCCAGACACAATGCCGTGCGAAATCATCTGGAACAGAGCGCCCTGTATACCTTGCTCATTGAGCGCAAAAATGCCCATGGTCACAAAGCCCATATGGGCCACAGATGAATAGGCGATCAGCTTCTTAATGTCCTCCTGCACCATCGCCACCAGCGAGGTGTAGATGATAGCAACCACGGACATAGCAAAGACAAGCGGCGCGAAAAGTTCGCTGGCTTCTGGGAACATCGGCAAGGAGAAACGCAGGAAGCCGTAGCCGCCCATCTTCAACAAAATGCCTGCCAGGATGACGGAGCCTGCGGTTGGCGCCTCCACGTGGGCGTCGGGCAGCCAAGTGTGGAATGGCCACATGGGCATCTTAACTGCGAAGGATGCGAAGAAGGCGAGCCATAGCCAAAATTCCATGCTGGCCGGGAAATCATGGGCCAACAGCAGTTCGATATCTGTGGTGCCAGCGCTCCAATACATTGCCATTATAGCAAGCAGCATCAGCACCGAGCCAAGCAGCGTGTAGAGGAAAAACTTGAAAGAGGCATAGATGCGTCGCTTGCCACCCCAGACACCTATGATGATGAACATTGGGATCAGGCCGCCTTCAAAGAAGATATAGAAGACAACGATATCAAGCGCGCAGAACACGCCGATCATCAGCGTTTCAAGCACCAGAAACGCAATCATGTATTCTTTCAGACGCGTCGTGATCGCAGCACTCGCCAGAATGCAGGCAGGCATCAAGAACGTGGTGAGGATAACGAACAGCATCGAAATGCCGTCCACACCCATCTTGTAGGTGACCAGGCCGCCAAGCCATTCGCTTTCTTCCACCATCTGGAAGCCGGGGTTGGAGCTATCAAACCCACCCCAGATGAACAGCGAGACGATGAACGTCACGATGGTGGTGAAGAGTGCGATGTTGCGAATGTTGCGCTGGGCAATGTCGTCATCGCCGCGGATCAGAAGGATCAGCGCGACTCCGACGAGCGGTAGGAACGTGACGATGGAAAGGATGGGCCAATCGATCATTGGTTAGACGCCTGACGCAAAGACAAAATAGGTGATGAGCGCCGCCACGCCGATGAGCATGGCAAAGGCGTAGTGATAAACGAATCCGGTCTGCAGTTTGACCACACGGTTGGTAACGTCGACGACGCGCGCGGCGATTCCGTCGGGGCCGACGCCATCAATCACTTTGCCGTCGCCACCCTTCCAGAACAGGCGACCGAGCCACTGCGCCGGGCGCACAAAGATCATGTCGTAAAGCTCGTCAAAGTACCATTTGTTGAGCAAGAACCGGTAGAGAATGTCGTGGCGCTCTGCCAACTGCGCTGGCATGTGCGGAGAGCGGATGTACATCCAGTAGGCAAGCAAGAAGCCTAGGATCATCATCACCAATGGCGAGCGGATCACCCACTGCGGCACCTCGTGCAGCGCGTGCAGAATGTCATTGGTCTCTGCCATGAAGATCGCTTCACGGAAGAAGTGATGGAAACCATCCTCATAAACAAAGGAGTGCTCAAACACGATACCGGCCAGCAGTGCGCCAACAGCCAGAAGCGCCAGCGGAATGGTCATCACTTTCGGGCTTTCGTGCACATGGCTCATGACATCGGCAGAGGCGCGTGGCGTGCCGTGGAATGTCAGGAAGATCAGACGCCACGAGTAGAAGCTGGTCAGCATGGCGGCAAGCACGGTCATCCAGAATGCGTAGCGGGCAACGCCATCGCCAGCGGCAAAGGCGGCCTCGATCACGGCATCTTTGGAGAAGTAGCCAGCGGTATAGGGGAAGCCAGTCAGCGCAATCGTGCCGATGATCATCATCGCGTAGGTGAAGGGGATGTGCTTCCACAGGCCCCCCATACGGCGCATGTCCTGTTCGTTCGACACCGCATGGATCACCGAGCCAGCGCCAAGGAACAGTAGCGCTTTGAAGAAAGCGTGGGTGAAAAGGTGGAAGATGCCGACCGAATAGGCTCCAACGCCGAGCGCAACGAACATGTAACCGAGTTGCGAGCAGGTTGAGTAGGCGATCACACGCTTAATGTCATTTTGCACCAAGCCTACCGTTGCCGCAAAGATGGCTGTCGTGCCGCCGATAAAGGTGACGAAGGCCAATGCAGCGGGCGCGTATTCAAAGATCGGCGACATGCGCGCGACCAAAAACACGCCGGCGGTAACCATGGTGGCGGCATGGATCAGGGCGGAGACCGGTGTAGGGCCTTCCATCGCATCCGGAAGCCAGGTGTGCAGCAGGAACTGCGCCGATTTGCCCATCGCACCCATGAAGAGCAGCAGACAGATGGTGGTCAGCGCATGCACTTCCATGCCGAGGAAGTTGAACGTGGTGTCAGCGAACTGCGACGCCTCATTGAAGATGACTTCAAACTCGGCTGAGCCGAAGAGCACGAACACGCCAAAAATGCCGAGCAGATAGCCAAAGTCACCCACACGATTGACGATGAAGGCCTTCATAGCTGCGGAGTTGGCGGATGCTTTCTTGTACCAGAAACCGATCAGCAGATAGGAGGCAACACCAACGCCTTCCCAGCCAAAGAACATCTGCAACAGATTGTCGGCCGTCACCAGCATGAGCATGGCGAACGTGAAGAGGGAGAGGTACGCGAAGAAACGCGCCCGGTGCTCATCATGGCTCATATAGCCAATCGAGTAGAGGTGAACGAGCGCGGAGACCGAATTCACCACGACGAGCATAACGGCTGTCAGTGTGTCGAGGCGGAACGCCCAATCCACGGTGAAATCGCCAGAGGAAATCCAGTGCAATACCTGCACCCGCTCATAGGCATGGCCGTTGCCGCTTGTGCCCATAAGCGACATCAGTCCGGAGTGCTCCACTGCTTCGGCTACTTCACCGTGACCAAAGCCGGTCTGGATGAAGACGATCCATGAAAGCACCGCACCGATGCCGACAAAGCTTGTGGTGATGATTTCAACCGGGCGATCGCCAAGAAGCTTGCCGAAGAGGCCTGCGATCAAAAAGCCGATTAGCGGCAGAAAGACGATGGCGGACAACATGGCCAGATCAGCCTTTCATCATGTTGATGTCTTCCACCGCGATGGACCCACGGTTGCGGAAGAAGACAACGAGAATGGCAAGACCGATGGCAGCCTCGGCGGCGGCAACGGTGAGAATGAAAAGCGCGAAAATCTGACCGGCCAGATCGTTCAGATAGAACGAGAACGCGACGAGGTTGAGGTTGACGGCAAGCAGTATCAATTCCACCGACATCAAGATGATGATGACGTTCTTGCGGTTGATGAAGATCCCGAACACGCCCAGCGTGAACAGGATCGCCCCAACCGTGAGATAGTGGCCAAGTCCGATGGACATGTGCGTATCTAACCCCCTGATCGCCGTGGATAAACCCTCGGCGGCAAACTCTTAAAGACCTTGGCCCGACTTCACCTTGACCACCTCAATGGCAGTCTCAGGCGTGCGTGCGTTTTGAACATTGATATCTTGCCGCTTAACGCCTTCGCGGTGGCGCAGCGTGAGAACAATGGCGCCCACCATCGCGACCAGAAGCACCAGGCCAGCGGCTTGAAAGAAGTAGACATAATCGGTGTAAAGCACGAGACCGATGGCCTCGATGTTGGAAATCTCTTCCAACGGCGGCATTGGCAGCCCTGTGTTGAGCGCGACCTCGGCATCCAAAACCGTGGCGCCAAGCACCAAAATAAGCTCCAGAACCAGGATCACTGCGATCAGCGCGCCAATGGGCAGGTATTGCAGGAATCCTTGGCGCAGCTCGGCAAAGTCCACGTCCAGCATCATTACGACGAACAGGAACAGCACCGCCACGGCGCCAACATAAACAACCACCAGCAGCAGGGCCAAAAACTCCGCGCCCACCAGCATGAAGAGACCCGCGGAATTGAAGAACGCCAGAATGAGAAAGAACACCGAATGAACCGGCTGACGCGCGGCAATCACCAGGAAAGCAGATGCAATTGTGATGGTGGCAAACAGATAGAAAAAGAAGCTGGTAAGAACCATCTAAACGCCTGTTTTGCCGCTCAATAAAGCGGGCATACCTTCTCATCGCATCATCGCCACGCGTGGGCGATGCCATTGCATCCATCAGCGCGCCGAGCGCTGCAATTCAAATCAGTACTGCCATCCCGCGAGCCCACTCGACAGGGTGGCGTGTTAGCCAAAGCCAGACGGGCCGTCTAGCCCAACTTTGTAAGGTTGGGACCGACCCTTTCGGCCCTAACGGTAGTCAGCATCCATTTCCAGAGACTTGGCGATGTCGCGTTCCCAGCGTTCGCCGTTTTCCAGCAGTTTGTCTTTGTCGTAATAGAGTTCTTCACGCGTTTCGGTGGCGAATTCGAAATTCGGCCCCTCGACAATTGCATCCACAGGGCATGCCTCCTGGCAGAGACCGCAATAGATGCATTTGACCATATCGATATCGTAGCGGGTTGTGCGCCGTGTGCCATCGTTGCGCCGAGGTCCAGCTTCAATGGTGATGGCTTGAGCCGGACAAATCGCCTCACAGAGTTTGCAGGCAATGCAGCGCTCTTCACCGTTGGGGTAGCGGCGCAAGGCATGTTCGCCGCGAAAGCGTGGGCTGAGATATCCTTTTTCGAACGGATAGTTCAGCGTTGCCTTGGGCTTGAAGAAGTACTTCATCGACAAGACGAAAGCGCCCACAAACTCCTTCAAAAGGAGCGATTTGGCGGCTTGATCGAGCTGCATGCTGGTCTCCTTGAAATGGGGTTAGGGCGCTGTGCCGGTGAATTGCAGGAAGGCGGCAACAATCACCACCATGGCGAGCGAGAGTGGCAGGAAGACTTTCCAGCCAAGGCGCATCAACTGATCGTAGCGATAGCGCGGCACGAAGGCTTTCACCATGGAAAACATGAAGAAAACGCCGAACGCTTTGATCGAGAACCAAACGATGCCAGGTACCCAGGAAAGCGGTGGAATATCGATGATCGGCAGCCAGCCACCCAGGAACAGAATTGTCGTCAGCGCACACATCATGGCGATGGCGACATATTCTCCCAGCATGAACATCATGTAAGGGGTGGAGCCATATTCCACCATGAACCCGGCAACCAACTCTGATTCGGCTTCGGGCAGATCAAACGGCGGGCGGTTCGTCTCGGCCAATGCCGAAATGAAGAACACAATGAACATCGGAAACAGCGGCAGCCAATGCCAGTCGAGGAACGATGGCGGCAAACCAATGGATGTGCCGATACCGGTGTTTTGGGCGAGCACAATTTCCGACAGGTTCAATGAGCCCACGACCAGGAGCACCGTGATGATCACGAAGCCGATGGACACTTCGTAAGAGACCATCTGAGCGGCCGAGCGCAGCGCACCGAGAAACGGGTATTTCGAGTTTGAGGCCCAACCGGCCATGATAACGCCATAGACGCCGAGCGAAGAGATCGCGAGAATATAGAGGATGCCGACATTGATGTCGGAAATCACCCAGCCTTCAGCAACCGGAATCACCGCCCAGGCGAGCAGCGCCAATGACACTGTGACGAGCGGTGCCAACAAAAAAACGGTTTTGTCAGCGCCCGATGGGATCACCGGCTCTTTGAGAACAAATTTCAAGAGATCGGCGAAAGACTGCAACAGTCCCCACGGCCCGACCACATTGGGTCCACGACGCAACTGGACCGCGGCCCAGATCTTGCGATCTGCATAAAGCACATAGGCGATGGTGATCAAAAGAATGACGAGGAGCAACAGGCTCTGCGCCACCATGATGAGAAACGGCCAAGCATAGGTGGACCAAAAGGCTTCCATCAGGCTTACTCCGCCGCCACGGCCATATCAGGCCGGTTCAATGTCGCCGAACACTCGGCCATCACCTTGGAGGCGCGGGCGATCGGGTTTGTCAGGTAAAAATCATCAAACGCCCGGGCGAACTTGGCTTTACCGGCGCTCTTGGGAGCTTTTTTGGCAAGGTCAGCCAGCATCGATGCGTCTGCCTCTGTGATTTGCTCAAGCAGCGCCAGATGTGGATGATCGGCGTAAAGGGCAGCCCGCAGCTGCTCCAGCGTGTTGTAAGGCAAGGTTTTGCCCAGCTTATCGGACAGCGCGCGAAGGATCGCCCAGTCTTCTTTGGCGTCTCCGGGAGGGAACGCGCCGCGCTGGGTTTGCTGTGGACGACCTTCGGTGTTCACATAGGTCGCTGATTTCTCAGTGTACGCAGCGCCGGGCAGGATGACGTCCGCGCGATGTGCACCGCGATCACCATGCGTGCCGATGTAGACGGTGAACGCGCCATCGGCGATCTCAAGCTCATCCGCACCGAGATTGAAGAGCAAATCGACGTCGCCGCCTGCAATGGCGCCAGCGTCTTTACCGCCATCGGCTGGAACAAAGCCGATATCCAAACCGCCGACCCGGCCGGCTGCCGTGTGTAAAACGTTGAAACCATTCCAGTCGTCACGGACGACACCGATCCTTTTCGCAACAGAAGCCGCCAGAGCGAGAACATCTGCTCCGTTCGGACCCGACAAGGCTCCCTGCCCGATGATCATCATCGGTTTTTCGGCGTTGGCAGGCGCATGATCAGCCAACTTGGCAAGCGCTTCAACGCTATCCCCCAAATGGGTGTAATCGTAAGTCAGATCCACCGCTTCACCGATGAGACCAATCATGGTTGGCTCAGCACGCCAGCGCTTGCGGATACAGGCATTAAGAATAGGCGCTTCGTGGCGTGGGTTGGTGCCAATCAGCAAGATCGCATCTGCGTCTTCAATGCCATCAATGGTGGAGTTGAACAGATAGCTTGCGCGACCGTGTGCTGGGTCCAGTGCCGTGCCGTCGGTGCGGCAATCCATATTGGCTGAGCCAAGCGCTTCCATCAGGCCTTTAAGCGCAAACATCTCTTCCACGCCCGCCAAATCACCGGCCAGTGCGCCAATTTTCTCAGGCTTGGTTTTGGATGCCTTGTCGGCAATCACTGCAAACGCTTCGCCCCAGCTTGCCGGGCGCAGCTTGCCACCCGCACGGATGTAAGGGCGATCCAGGCGCTGTGAACGCAGACCATCCCAAATGAAGCGGGTTTTGTCGGAAATCCATTCCTCGTTGATGGACTCGTTGAGCCGCGGCATGATCCGCATGACCTCACGACCTTTGACGTCCACACGGATATTGGAGCCAACAGCGTCCATCACATCAACACTCTCCACCTTGGTCAGCTCCCAAGGGCGCGCCTTGAACGCATAAGGTTTGGATGTCAGCGCGCCTACGGGGCACAGATCAATAACATTGCCCTGAAGCTCTGAGGCCATCGCTGCTTCAAGATAGGTGGTGATCTCCATATCTTCGCCGCGACCGGTCGCGCCAAGATCGGAGACACCGGCCACCTCAGTGGTGAATCGCACACACCGCGTGCAGTGAATGCAGCGCGTCATGATGGTTTTCACAAGCGGGCCAATATCCTTGTCCTCGACAGCGCGCTTGTTCTCTTCAAAGCGGTTCTTGTCGACACCATAGGCCATGGCCTGGTCTTGCAGATCGCACTCGCCGCCCTGGTCGCAGATCGGGCAATCCAGCGGGTGGTTGATGAGCAGGAACTCCATCACCCCTTCGCGGGCCTTTTTCACTTTCGGTGAACGCGTAGAAACCTCAGGAAGCTGGCCTTCCGGCCCCGGACGGCAATCGCGCACGCCCCAGGCGCACGAGGCGATAGGCTTTGGCGCACCCTTCAGTTCCACCAAGCACATGCGGCAATTGCCTGCCACCGACAGGCGCTCGTGGTAGCAAAAACGCGGCACCTCAGCGCCTGCTTCCTCGCATGCCTGCAGCAGCGTGTAGTGCGCAGGCACTTCAACTTCGGTTCCGTCAACGATGATTTGGCGCGTATCGCTCATCTAGATGTCCGTTTTGCTCCTAGTAGGCTCGGGTCAGCCACACTGCTGGGTTTGCCAGAGTTTAACGTGGGCCAAGTGATCCCAGCCAAAGGCTGTGTCGGTGTTGCCGTGTTCGTTCATATGGTCAAGGCGCGCTTTGGCCTCATCCAAGGTTGGCCGATGGCCTGGCTCGACCCACCACATGACAAAGTGGGCCATGCGCATGTGCGAAAACCACTCATCTTTGCGGCGGTAGATCGCCCGGTGCACTGTGTTCCACACATAGTTCTCAAGCGCATGCGCATCTTCCCAGACGCTCATGTTCACAATCACATTTTCATTGGACCAAGGATGATCAACACGAATCGCATCGCCACTTTCATCCTGCAATCGCCAGACAATTCCGGGCGAACGGTCGGCAACCGCATTGACAGTTTCAATCGCGCGCATGAAAGGTTGAGCCGCTTCACTTTGCGGATCAATCTTCCATTCAGCAATGTTGAGCTCAGCCAATTGCATGGTGGTTAAACGGCTTCCTCGGCGAGAGTTTTCGCTTGGTCAATCCAACCGTCGCGGTCGATGCGGCCCTTAAAGCGCAAATACTCATCCACCCAACTGATCTCTTTCTTTGTCCAGGTCGAGATCTGATCGAAATGGTAGATACCCAAATCGTTGAGCACGCTCTCTAGCTTAGGACCAACGCCGGAAATGCGCTTTAAATCGTCGGCCTTGCCATTCTTTGGCGCATCGAGGCCTGCCGGACGATCATCAAGCTTGGAGGCTGCTTGTGTGGCCGTTGGCGGCTTTGTCGCAAGTTTGGCGGCAGCTTTGGGCAGCGCCGCTTTGGGCGCCGCATCTTGAAGCGTTACCGTTTTGGCGGCGGGCTTCACCGAAACCTTTACAACGGTCCTTCGTTTGGCTGGCGCGGCAGAACCACCGCCTGCCAATGCCTTAAAAGCCGATGCGCTCGCCTGAGGCGCACTCATCCAAAACCCTGCCCACGTGGCCACAGCCGTATTGGCAGCCACAGCACCCATCATGGCCGGAGCCATCACTGGTGTAGCCATCGACGTTAGCCACATTGGCATAACTCCATCAGTCACGCTTGGAACAGCGTCCTGCATGGCAGTCCAGCCAGTGACAACCGTCTCTGGGCCTTTGGTCCACATGTTCATCCAGGTATCAATCATCTGTTTGTCCTTCTCATCGCTTTGGCCACGACACCGCCCCTCACGGTGATCATCGACCTATTCGGCAGCAACGAGCGCTTCCCCTGGTTTGGCGTTGTAAGAATAGCTGTCGATTCGCTCTTCGATCTCATGTCGGAAGTGGCGGATCAGCCCTTGCACCGGCCATGCAGCCGCATCGCCCAGTGCACAAATGGTATGCCCCTCAACCTGATAGGTCACGTCAAGAAGCATATCGATTTCGCGCTTGTGCGCCTCGCCCTTGGCCATGCGCTCGAGCACACGCCACATCCAGCCTGTACCCTCTCGGCACGGTGTGCACTGGCCGCAGCTTTCGTGCTTGTAGAAGTAACTAATGCGGGCGATGGCGCGGATGATATCGGTGGATTTATCCATCACAATAACAGCAGCCGTGCCGAGGCCGGACTTCAGTTCGCGTAAGGCGTCAAAATCCATCGGCGTATTGATGATCTCTTCGGCTGGCACACACGGCACTGAGGAACCGCCAGGGATCACCGCCAGCAGGTTGTCCCAGCCGCCGCGGATGCCGCCGCAATGTTTGTCGATGAGCTCCTTAAACGGAACCGACATGGCTTCTTCAAACGTTGCCGGTTGGTTCACATGGCCGGAAACGCAAAAGAGTTTGGTCCCGGTATTGTTGGGACGACCGAAGCCAGCAAACCAACCACCACCGCGGCGTAGGATCGTCGGTGCGACGGCGATCGATTCCACATTGTTGACGGTTGTCGGACAGCCATAGAGACCAACGTTCGCCGGGAAAGGCGGTTTGAGGCGCGGCTGGCCCTTCTTGCCTTCCAGTGACTCCAGAAGCGCCGTCTCTTCACCACAAATATAGGCCCCAGCCCCGTGGTGGACATAAATATCGTAGTCCCAGCCGTTTTTGTTGTTCTTGCCAATCAGCTTGGCCTCATAGGCCTGGTCGATGGCGGCCTGAAGACGCTCACGCTCGCGGATATATTCGCCGCGAATATAGATGTAGCAGGTGTGCGCGTTCATCGCGAAACCGGCGATCAAGCAGCCTTCGATCAGCGTATGCGGATCGTGGCGCATGATTTCGCGGTCTTTGCAGGTGCCAGGCTCAGACTCATCGGCGTTGATGACCAGATAAGACGGGCGACCATCGCTCTCTTTGGGCATGAACGACCATTTGAGGCCCGTCGGGAAGCCGGCGCCGCCACGGCCACGCAGGCCAGAGGCTTTCATCTCGTCGATGATCCAGTCACGGCCCTTCTCGATGATGCCCTTGGTGCCATCCCAATGGCCGCGCTTCATGGCACCTTCCAGACCCCAGTCATGGAAGCCGTAAATGTTGGTGAAGATGCGATCTTTGTCTTCGAGCATGGCGGTCATGCTTTGGTCTCCTCGGCAAGCGTCTTAGCCTGCGGAATCCACTCTTCGCGCTGGATACGCCCCTTGAACGACAGGTGATCGTTCACCCAGTTCACTTCTTCGTCTGTCCATGCAGCAATCTGGTCGAAGTGGAAGACGCCAAGTCCGTGCAGCTTATCTTCCAACACTTTGCCGATGCCTTTGATGCGTTTGAGATCATCCGCCCCGGCGGCGCGCGCCTTTTTCAGCATTTTCGGCTTTTTCGCCGCGCTGTCGCTGGCTTCACCCGGCTGCGAGCGGGCAGCCGCCTCGCTGGCCGTGCCGGTTGGTTTTGGCTTGGCGGCTTTTTCGGCCTTGGCTTGCGGTGTTGCGGCTTTAGCAGCGGCACTTTTCGAGGTCGTTTTGGCCGTCTTGGCAGGCGCCTTGGGCTGCGTTTTTTTCGCTGTAGCAGGCTTTTCGCCGCCGCCGTTCAGCGCATAACCGGCCACCGAATCAATGGTCTCTGTCGCTCCATTGATGAGGTGCGGCACGGGAACGCCGCCTTCTGGACCACCGTCGAAATCCACCAATGTGGTCAATCCACCTTCAGCAACTGAAAAATGGCGACCATTCTGCGGACCTGGGGTGACGGGATTGCCTGCGGCAATATCGTCGATCAGCTGCTCAAGCTTTTCCGGCGTTAAATCTTCGTAAGTGTCCTTGAAAATCTGAAGCATCGGGGCGTTCACGCAGGCACCCAAACACTCCATCTCTTCCCAAGAAAAATTACCGTCTTCGGAGAGTTCGAACTGATTTTCCGCGATCTTGCGACGGCAAACGTCTTTGAGATCGTTGGCGCCGCGCAGCATGCAAGGCGTCGTGCCGCAAACCTGGATGTGGGCTTTCTTGCCCACCGGTTGCAGCTGGAACATGGTGTAGAAGGTCGCGACCTCGAGCACGCGAATGTATGGCATATCGAGCATGTCGGCGACGGCGCGGATGGCCGGCTCAGGCAGCCAACCAGCATGCTGTTCCTGGGCGCGCCACAACAGCGGGATGACCGCCGAAGCCTGGCGACCTTCAGGGTATTTGCCGATCTGCTCCTTGGCCCAATTTTCATTGTCGGGCGTGAAAGCAAAGCTCTCGGGTTGTTCTTCGTGTAGGCGGCGAACAGCCATGAAGTCAGTCTTTCCTTCAAGACGCTTGAGCAGCGCCCATATGCAATCGAAAGCGGCCTAGCGGTCCACTTCCCCAAAAACGATGTCGAGCGAGCCAAGAATGGCCGATACATCGGCCAATTGGTGCCCGCGGCAGATGAAGTCCATCGCCTGCAAATGTGCAAAGCCTGGCGCTCGGATCTTGCAGCGATAAGGTTTGTTGGACCCGTCAGACACAAGATAGACACCGAACTCGCCCTTGGGCGCTTCAACGGCGGCATAAATCTCGCCTTCGGGCACGTGATAGCCTTCAGTATAGAGTTTGAAGTGATGGATCAGCGCTTCCATCGAACGCTTCATCTCACCGCGTTTGGGCGGCACGACCTTGTTGTCGGTATTGGCGACAGGCCCTTGGCCGTCGGGCGCATTCAGCTTGGCGATGGCCTGCTTCATGATCGACGTCGATTGGCGCATCTCTTCCATGCGGATCAGATAGCGATCATAGCAATCGCCGTTCTTACCGATGGGAATGTCGAAGTCGAACTCGTCGTAGTTTTCGTAAGGCTGGCTCTTGCGCAGATCCCAGGCCGCACCGGAGCCACGGACCATGACGCCGGAAAAGCCCCAGGCCCAGCATTCATCGAGCGTGACAACGCCGATATCGACATTGCGTTGTTTGAAGATTCGGTTGCCAGTGAGCAGTTGATCGATGTCGTCGATAACCGGCAGGAATTCATCGCACCAGGTGTCGATGTCGTCGATCAGTTTCTGCGGCAGATCCTGATGCACGCCACCAGGGCGGAAATAGGCAGCATGCAAGCGCGCACCACAGGCACGCTCGTAGAACACCATCAGTTTTTCGCGTTCTTCAAAGCCCCAAAGCGGCGGCGTTAATGCGCCGACGTCAAGCGCCTGCGTGGTGATGTTGAGAAGGTGCGAAAGGATGCGGCCGATTTCTGAGTAGAGCACGCGGATCAGTTGACCTCGGCGCGGCACCTCAATGCCCATCATGCGCTCGATCGCCAAAGCAAACGCATGCTCCTGGTTCATTGGCGCAACATAGTCGAGGCGATCAAAATAGGGGATCGCCTGAAGATAGGTCTTGTGCTCGATCAGCTTCTCGGTGCCGCGATGCAGCAAGCCAATATGCGGGTCGACCCGCTCGACAATCTCGCCGTCCAGCTCGAGCACCAGGCGCAAAACGCCATGAGCCGCCGGATGCTGAGGACCGAAATTGATGTTGAACTGGCGGACCTGCTTTTCGCCGGTCGTGCCCGATGGCATCATGTTCATATCAGCCAGCCTTCTCGTCTGAAGCTTTCTCATCACCGGGGATCACATAGTCTGTGCCTTCCCAAGGTGAGAGGAAGTCGAAGTCGCGGAACTCCTGATTGAGACGCACCGGCTCGTAAAGAACGCGCTTCTGCTCATCGTCGTAACGCACTTCAACAAAGCCGGTCAGCGGGAAGTCTTTGCGCAGAGGATGACCATCAAAGCCATAATCTGTCAGCAGGCGGCGTAAATCTGGGTGGCCTGAAAAGAGGATACCGTAAAGATCGTAAGCCTCGCGCTCAAACCATTCTGCACCAGGGAAAAGCTCAGTGATGGAAGGCACGGGCGTGCGCTCATCGGTTTCCACAATCACGCGAGCGCGGGCATTCTGCGTCGGTGACAGGAAATGATAGACCACATCAAAACGGCGCTCACGGGCCGGATAATCCACGCCACAAATGTCGATGATGTTGACGAATGCCAGTTTGGGATCATCGCGCAACGTGCGGATCGCTGAGAAAACATCATTAATTCCCACACGCACTGTCACATGGCCGTGGGCGATGCTCACGTCGCTGAAGTCCATTTCCAGGCTTGCGGCCAGCGTCTCTGCCAGATCGCCAAGCACTTCGTCCTGTGGGTTTGTCACGTCAGCCATAGGGTTCTCGTGTTAGCGCTCAATTGTGCCGGTGCGGCGCAGTTTCTTTTGCAGAAGCAAAACGCCGTACAGCAACGCTTCTGCGGTCGGTGGGCAACCTGGCACGTAGATATCGACCGGCACCACGCGGTCGCAACCGCGCACCACCGAATAGGAATAGTGATAGTAGCCACCGCCATTGGCACAGGAACCCATGGAAATCACGTAGCGGGGCTCTGGCATTTGGTCGTAGACCTTGCGCAGAGCAGGCGCCATTTTGTTGGTCAGAGTTCCTGCAACAATCATAACGTCGGATTGCCGCGGACTGGCGCGCGGGGCGAAACCGAAGCGCTCTGCATCATAGCGTGGCATCGACATCTGCATCATCTCAACGGCGCAGCATGCCAATCCAAACGTCATCCACATGAGTGAGCCCTGTCGCGCCCACTGGATAAGGTTGTCGGTGGACGTGACGAGAAAGCCTTTATCGGCCAATTCATCATTTACACCGGTGTAGAATGGATCATCCCAACCAATCGGCTTGCCGGTATCGTCGGTGGCACCAACAGGTTTGGGCGCAATCAATGTGCCAGCTTGCTGCGATCCTGCGGAACGACCGCTCGCCGGTGCGGCGTGTGCCACCTGAGGGCCCAAGGGCAAACCTTTTTGGTCGATCAATCCCATTCCAGCGCCCCTTTCTTCCATTCATAAATGAAGCCGATGGTCAGCACGCCTAGAAATACCATCATCGACCAAAAGCCGAACAAGCCGACGTCGCCGAAGCTGGCTGCCCAGGGGAAAAGGAACGCCACTTCCAAATCGAAAATAATGAACAGGATGGCGACGAGATAAAACCGCACATCGAACTTCATGCGCGCATCATCAAAAGCATTAAACCCGCACTCATAGGCGGATAGCTTTTCTGGGTCAGGGTTTTTGTAGGCGACAACAAACGGTGCCACCAAGAGCGCCAAGCCTATCACCAGGCAAAGCCCGAAGAACACCAAAATAGGCAGGTATTCGGCTAGCAACGCGTCCACAGCGCGCCTCCATTCTTTTCAGAGTCCCGATTTCAACCCTGTGCTTAGCGAACTCCTGCGGGAGGTCAATCCCGCCTTTGGGAAAACACACGGCCTATTGACGCAGGGATGCAAACACAGGCGCGCCCATCGACGAAGGCGCTCCCTACAAAACTCTAAAACCGGAGGGAAAATGGCGCGGCTGACGGGGCTCGAACCCGCGACCTCCGGCGTGACAGGCCGGCACTCTAACCAACTGAGCTACAGCCGCGCAAAACGCCGTAAATGCGTTAGAGATGCGCCGGGATAAGGCAGCGCCTAGGGCAAGTCAAGCGCATTGGTCACCCGATTCAAATAAGCCTCGCATCCTGTGGATTGGCGTAGCCTCAATCCTTATCCTCTGTCCCTCCGTCGGCAGCTTCATTGCGCGCGCGCACACGGCGTAATCCGTAGAAAACAAGCAATGCGACCGGCACCACAAAAAGCGCCTGCAGCAGGTCCTTCGACAGTCCCCAACCGTCCAGCGGTGCACCTTTGACCAAATAATAGATGATGCCGAGCGTGTAATAGGTGATAGCTGCGACCGAAAGACCCTCGACCGCTTGCTGCAACCGAAGCTGAGCGCGAGCGCGCTGATCGATGCTTTGCAGCACCGCGGCATTTTGATCCTGAAGCGCCAAATCGACGCGGGTGCGTAACAAGTCGGTGACATACCCAATACGTTCAGCGATTTTTTGCTGCCGGCGCAAAAGCGCGTTGCAACTGCGCATTGCAGGGTCGAGCCGACGTTTGATGGCGGTTGAGAGACGCTGTGCGCCCTCGATGCGATTTTCGCGCAGCGACTCAAGTCGCTCATCAACAATGGCCGCATAGGCGAGCGAGGCCGCAAAGCGAAATTCTGATGCAGAACCAATGGACTGGAGTTCAGCAGACAGATTGGTCAGCTCGGTAAGAATCGCTGCTTCTTCGTGCGGCAAAGGGTCAGCAGCGGCACGCTGCGCAATCTCGTTGACCCGTGTTTCCAAAGCAGAAACACGCGGGCCGATGTTTTGCATCATCGGCACGGCCAGATAGGCAAGAAGCCGGTAACTCTCGATTTCAATGAGGCGCTGCACAAAGCGCCCCACCCTTCTGGGGCTCATGGGGGTGGTGTCTTCATTGAGCAATGTGGCGCGGTATTCCACCATATGGGTGCTGTCATGGAGCAACGTGGTTTCCACTTGGATGTTGTCGCCAACCACCAAAACTCTTTGCACTGGCCGATCACCACGGTTGATAGCCAGGCCATCGCCGGGCATACCGACAAGCACGCGGGTGCGCGAGAGCACGCCAACGTCTTTATCGCCATCGGACTTCTGATCTTCGGCCAACGCTTGAAGCGTTGCTTCAAAAGCTTGCGATGTTTCGGTGTTGCCAAGCTTCTGGCCTGCCACAGCGGTGAGCGATATGAACTCGGTATGTCGCTCCCATTTCATGGTGCTGCGATCTTTTACGGCCAACACTTCACCGGTGCTTTCCTGGACGATCTCCCAGCCTATTTCGTCTACAGAATCCACAAAGCGCTGCCGGTCGGCACCGTGATCGGTTTCGCCAACCAATATAATGGAATGGTTGATCTCTGCAGGCGCTTTTACCGGCAGTGCCGGGCGCGAATGGGTTGCACGAGCCGCCGCTTCAAACTGGGGATGCTTCTTAAAGGATGGTGTTCGGTCAGACATGGCTCGCATCACTTGCAGCGGGCATGTGCGATTGGCACCGGGCCCAGGGAGAGACCCGCATCATTACAGGGAACAGCTTTATGGGAAAGCGCTTGCTGGTGATTGGCTCGTTGGACAGATCAGAGCGCGCTCAGTGGCCCGTTACGACTAGGCCTCGCTTTGGCCCAGAGCTCCGCAAAGCCCTTTTGCACTAACGGTTCTACAATGCCCAACAGTTGGGTTTCGAACATGTGTAAACACAAAGAATCGAGTATCGCAAACCCGATGCCGCTTCCGGCATTTGCAGCGCAACAGCCTGTCGCGCTGTGCCCGTCTTCGAGAACGACATGGTGGGCGGTGAGGGGCTCGAACCCCCGACCCTCTCGGTGTAAACGAGATGCTCTCCCAGCTGAGCTAACCGCCCTGCCCGGCCCGTAACTTCTGCGGGCCAATGCGAGGCTGTTGAATAGGTTGCGCCCGACGCAAATGCAAGCGCTGTTGCGTGCTCCGGTGACACTTTTCCAGCGGCTGCTTCAAATGCAAAACGCCTGAGCTAAGAATCAGCCCAGGCGTTGGCCACGCGTGAAGCGCAGCGACTAGCGGAACAAGAAATTAGTTGTTCACGGCATCCTTCAGCGCCTTACCGGCGGTGAATTTTGGACGCTTGGCAGCTGGAATGGTGATCTCAGCGCCCGTTGATGGGTTGCGGCCTTTGCTTTCAGCACGGTGCGTGATGCTGAAGTTGCCGAAACCTGTCATGCGAACGTCGCCACCTGAGGCCAGCTCGGACGTGATTGTTTCGAAAACAGCGTCAACCGCCTTGGCTGCATCGCCTTTGCTCAGGTCGGATTTTTCCGCAACTGCGGCAACGAATTCGCTCTTGTTCATTTTATTGTCTCCAATTAGTTCAGCGCGCCATACAGCTTTTTGCCAGGCCCTGCCGCTCACGC
The DNA here is from genome assembly GCA_040219355.1 of Hyphomicrobiales bacterium. Classification (GTDB taxonomy): domain Bacteria; phylum Pseudomonadota; class Alphaproteobacteria; order Rhizobiales; family MH13; genus MH13. The sequence continues at coordinate 342,446 of JAVJSN010000014.1, read as the reverse complement.
CGCGAATCTGCGACTAATGCCTGAAAACAGTGCAGATATTCGACCGCTCTGACAACAAAAAACCCCGGAAAACCGGGGTTTTTCGCCTATTTGTTCACAGGGGCCAGCCATTAGATGGCTTTCTTGTCTTAGGAAGCGATGCTTTTCCGACTAGTGGGCAACAATGGCACCGCTTGCATCCACCTCTTCGCCCTTCGGCGAATCGGTTGACGACTCGTCCGGCGACCATTCAATCGCCTGCGGCTGTTCTGTCAGCGCATGCTCAATCACCTCATCCATGCGAGCGACCGGAACGATCTCAAGTCCGTTTTTCACTGACTCAGGGATGTCGGCCAAGTCTTTGGCGTTCTCCTCTGGGATCAAAACTTTCTTGATGCCACCACGCAGCGCTGCCAGCAGCTTTTCTTTCAGGCCACCAATGGGTAGCACCCTGCCCCGTAGTGTGATTTCGCCGGTCATCGCGACATCTTTGCGCACCGGAATTCCGGTGATCATCGAGACAATGGCGGTGACCATGGCAACACCGGCCGACGGACCATCTTTCGGTGTTGCACCTTCGGGCACGTGCACATGGAAGTCGCGCTTGTCGAACTGTGGCGGCTCGACACCGTAATCAACAGCGCGCGAACGCACATAGCTGGCCGCCGCTGAGATTGATTCCTTCATCACATCGCGCAAGTTACCAGTTACCGTCATCTTGCCTTTGCCGGGCATCATGACGCCTTCGATGGTCAGCAGCTCGCCGCCAACTTCTGTCCAGGCAAGGCCTGTCACCACACCGACCTGATCATCATCGTCGATCTCGCCGTGACGGAAGCGTGGCACGCCAAGGAAGTCGGCCACGTTCTGAGCGGTGATGTTGGCTTTTTCGATCTCCACTTCATCGCCATCCACGTTCTTCATCTTACCCAGCATGATTGCTTTCACGCTCTTACGGGCGAGCGAAAACAGCTCACGCTCAAGGTTACGCACACCAGCTTCACGGGTATAGCGCTGCACGACCAGGCGAAGAGCCTCATCGTCGATCGTGAACTCTTCCGGCTTCAGACCATGGTTCTTGATCGCCTTGGGAATGAGATGGCGGCGTGCAATTTCGATTTTCTCATCTTCGGTGTAACCGGCGATGCGAATGATCTCCATGCGGTCCATCAACGGCCCAGGGATGTTGAGCGTGTTGGCAGTCGTCACGAACATGACGTTCGAGAGATCGTAATCGACTTCAAGATAGTGATCGGCGAACGTTGAGTTCTGTTCAGGATCAAGCACCTCAAGCAGAGCTGAAGACGGATCGCCACGGAAATCCATGCCCATCTTGTCGATCTCATCGAGCAAGAACAGTGGGTTTGATTTCTTTGCTTTGCGCATCGACTGGATCACCTTGCCGGGCATCGAGCCGATATAGGTGCGCCGGTGACCACGAATCTCAGCTTCATCACGTACGCCGCCCAAAGAGATGCGCACGAACTCGCGCTTGGTGGCTTTGGCGATCGACTTACCAAGCGAGGTTTTACCAACGCCTGGGGGGCCGACCAAACAGAGGATCGGGCCACGCAGCTTGTTGGAACGCGCCTGCACTGCAAGGTATTCGATGATGCGATCTTTGACCTTATCCAGGCCAAAGTGATCATCATCCAAAATCTCTTGCGCGGCAGCCAGATCGACGGAGATCCGCGAACGCTTGCCCCAAGGCAAACCGAGCAGCCAGTCGAGATAGTTGCGCACAACCGTTGCCTCAGCGGACATCGGGCTCATCGCGCGCAGCTTCTTCATCTCAGCGGTCGCTTTTTCGCGCGCTTCCTTGGAGAGCTTGGTTTTCTCGATCTTGTCTTCCAGTTCAGACAGCTCATCCTTGCCATCTTCGCCTTCGCCAAGCTCCTTCTGGATCGCCTTCATTTGCTCATTGAGATAATATTCGCGCTGGGTCTTCTCCATCTGGCGCTTGACGCGTGAACGGATGCGTTTTTCCACCTGCAGAACCGAGATTTCACTCTCCATCAGCGCAAGCACTTGCTCCAACCGCTCAACGACAGAGATCGTGGCGAGCACGTCCTGCTTGTCGGCAATTTTGACAGCGAGATGCGAGGCAACCGTGTCAGCAAGCTTGGAGAAGCCTTCAATCTGGCTGATCGCGGAAATCACTTCCGGCGAGACTTTTTTGTTGAGCTTCACATAGCTCTCAAATTCGGCCGTCACCGAGCGCGCCAAAGCTTCGACTTCAACTTCTTCGCCTTCATCTTCGATGAGCGCGTGAATGTCGGCCTCATGAAAATCGGTACGTTCGTGGTAGCGCACGATTTCCACGCGGTCGGTACCTTCCACCAGCACTTTTACGGTGCCATCGGGCAAGCGAAGCAACTGCAAAACATTGGCGATGGTGCCAACATCGTAGATGGCATCGGCGGCAGGATCGTCGTCAGAAGCGTTGATCTGCGTGGCAAGCACGATCTGCTTGTCAGAGCGCATCACCTCTTCAAGGGCTGCGATAGATTTTTCACGGCCCACAAACAGCGGCACGATCATATGGGGGAACACCACAATGTCGCGCAGCGGCAGAACCGGATGCACGCTAGGTTCAGCGTCACGGTAGGCCGCGGTGTAGTCAGGAGTTTGTTCAGTCATGGTCAGGCCTTTGGCAATCGGGCATGCGTGGAGGGATATCCATGCCGAAAAGCGGTGCGGATCAAACCGGCCTGATGGTCGGTCGAGGCGGCTGGCGGAAAAGCACAGAATTTGGCCTTTTACCCCGTCGCCCTGGCACCGCTGTCCGGCAAACATGCACCGGCAGGGGGGAACGCAACGCTACGAAATTTTACGCATCTCAATGAAGCAATGAATCACGCAGCTACGTTGTTGCAGCGAACTTGGGCGCTTCTTGGATGGATTTCAACGGTTGGTGATGTGAAAGCAACGCAATTGATGAGCTATGCACCGATGAAACGAGCTTATTTGGAGGCTGGAATGCAAACACAAACGGCGTCCCAAGGGTTGGAACGCCGCTTGTTAAGCCCGGTAGAACAGAGAGCTTACGATGCGTCGGCCGTCTGCTGTTCTTCCTTATCGGCATAGATGTACAGCGGACGGGCCGATCCGTTGACCACCTCATCGGAGATCACGACCTGCTCCACGCCTTCCAAAGCGGGAAGTTCGTACATGGTGTCAAGCAAGATCGTCTCCATGATCGAGCGCAGACCGCGCGCGCCGGTTTTGCGCTCGATTGCTTTGTTGGCTACCGCTTCAAGCGCTTCGTCTTGGAAGGTCAGTTGGACGTCTTCCATGTCGAACAGCCGTTGGTACTGCTTCACAAGTGCGTTTTTTGGCTCCTGAAGAATCTGCACGAGCGCTTCCACGTCCAAATCCATCAACGTTGCGAGCACAGGGAGACGGCCGACAAATTCAGGAATCAGGCCGAACTTCACCAGATCTTCGGGCTCCACTTCGGCAAATAATTCGCCAACTTTGCGGGCATCGGGATCTTCCACTGATGCCTTAAAGCCAATGGATGTTGCACGACCACGATCCGAGATGATCCGATCAAGGCCGGCAAAAGCACCGCCACAAATGAACAGGATGTTCGTTGTATCGACCTGCAGGAACTCTTGCTGTGGATGCTTGCGGCCGCCCTGAGGCGGCACGGAGGCAACCGTGCCTTCCATAATCTTAAGCAAGGCCTGCTGGACGCCCTCGCCCGACACATCGCGAGTGATCGACGGGTTGTCGGACTTACGCGAAATCTTGTCGACCTCGTCGATGTAGACGATGCCGCGCTGCGCGCGCTCAACATTGTAATCGGCGGCCTGCAACAGCTTCAGGATGATGTTCTCAACATCCTCACCCACATAACCTGCTTCGGTCAGAGTGGTTGCATCGGCCATCGTGAACGGCACATCGATGATGCGGGCCAAGGTTTGGGCCAGAAGCGTTTTGCCGCACCCCGTTGGACCGATCAGCATAATGTTGGACTTGGCAAGTTCGATGTCGGCATTCTTGGCCGCGTGATGCAAACGCTTGTAGTGGTTGTGCACGGCGACTGAGAGCACGCGCTTAGCCCGCGGCTGGCCGATAACATAGTCATCGAGAACCGCGAGAATTTCTTGCGGTGTCGGCACGCCATCAGAGGATTTCACAAGCGAGGTTTTGTTCTCCTCGCGAATGATATCCATACATAGTTCAACACACTCATCGCAGATGAATACGGTTGGGCCCGCAATCAGTTTGCGCACCTCGTGCTGGCTTTTCCCGCAGAACGAACAGTAAAGCGTGTTCTTGGAATCGCTACCGCCAGACTTGCTCATATATCTTTTCTCCATAGCGGCACGCAGCACGCGCACCGGGTTGGCAAAACTCGTTCCGCCTTCGGTTGGAGCAAATATGTCTGCTCCATATGCTCACATCCGATAACATGCCGTCAGCTACGCCGACCAAATCAGACGATCGGACCAGATTAAACCCATTGTCCGGCCCAAGGGTTAACACGCGACACGCTTTTAAGGGCATATCTCAAGCGACCCGTCCACATACAGCGGCCTGCGCTCACCATTCAAAGACTGCCAAATGGTAGAGTTCTTGGGTTTCCTTGCCCTGTCAACCGTCGCTGACGCAATGGTGCGCCACAAGCGCTAATGTGACCAACGCTGTGGACGACGGGGCACAAAAGCGAGAATTGCAACGCTTTAAACGAAGAAAATCGCGCGCAATCAATCCGCTGATTCTTCCAAGGCCGCTCTTGAGGTGATCACCTCATCGACAATACCGAAATCTTTAGCCTCTTCGGCCGTCATGAAGTGGTCACGATCAAGCGTTGCTTCAATGGTGTCGTAATCCTGACCTGTATGTTCGACATAAATGTCATTCAAGCGACGCTTCATTTTAATGATGTCAGCAGCATGGCGCTCAATATCGGAAGCCTGGCCCTGGAAGCCACCCGATGGTTGGTGCAGCATGACGCGAGCATTTGGCAAGATAAAGCGAGAGTCTTTGGCTCCAGCCGTCAGCAGCAATGAGCCCATGGACGCTGCCTGCCCGATGCAAATGGTGGACACCGACGGTTTGATGAACTGCATCGTATCATAAATGCCCATCCCCGATGTCACCACGCCACCGGGCGAGTTGATGTAAAGCGCGATATCTTTTGTCGGGTTATCAGCTTCAAGATAGAGCAATTGCGCGCAGATCAGCGAGGCAACATTGTCCTCCACTGGACCCGTCAAGAAAATAATACGCTCACGAAGCAGGCGCGAGTAGATATCGAACGCACGCTCGCCGCGGTTGGATTGCTCGACCACCATGGGCACGAGAGTGTTCATGGTCAAATCGATGGGATCGCGCATAGAAAAAACGTCCTTGTTCAGAAATGTCACGGGTTGGGGAAAGCAATCCGACTCAACCCGGTTTAGCGGAGCCTAGCGGTTGATTGTAAAGGGGCAAGGCTTGGACACGTAAAAAGGGCCGAGATCGGTGCGATCACGGCCCATCAATTGGCAATATGGTGAACGTGCGAACGTCTTCAAGACATCCAATCACGCTGCCAGATCTTAGTGATCATGGTCATGATCGTGATCGTGATCGTGATGGTCATGGTCGTCATCATCTTCCAGATCAGCCGGGTCGACGCTTTTGTCGGTCACCTTGGCCAGCTCCAGAATGAAGTCGATAACCTTGTCTTCAAAGATCGGCGCACGAATGCCTGCCAGCTGCTGCGGGTTTTTCTGGAAGAATTCTATGACTTCGCGCTCTTGGCCCTGAAACTGCTGAGCGCGAGCGATGACGGCGCGCTGAAGCTCTTCATTGGTGACTTGGACTTTGTTCTGGCTGCCCACTTCAGCCAGCAGCAAGCCCAAGCGCACGCGGCGCTCAGCAAGAACACGGTATTCTTCTTTGGCTTTGTCTTCGGTGGTGTCTTCTTCTTCGAACGTGCGACCAGCCCGCTCCAGATCGTCAGTCACCTGTTTCCAGACGCCTTCAAACTCTTGTTCCACCAAGCTTGGCGGCAATTCGAAATCATACGCTTCATCCAGCGCATCGAGCAGCTGACGCTTCACCTTCATGCGGGTTTTTTGACCATACTCGTTCTCAAGCTGGCTTTTAACGGCTTCTTTGAGCTTATCGAGCGATTCCAACCCAAGATTGGTGGCAAACGCCTCGTCAATCACCGCTTCGTCGGGCGCGCCCACTTCGTGCACTTTCACATCGAACGTCGCGGCTTTACCGGCAAGGTTCTCTGCGCCGTACTCTTCGGGAAACGTCACATCGAGCGTTTTTTCATCGCCTGCTTTAAGACCAACCATCTGCTCTTCAAAGCCTGGGATGAACTGGCCAGAGCCAAGCACGAGCTTGAAGCCTTCTGCCGCTCCGCCGTCAAAAGCTTCGCCATCGACCTTGCCAAGGAAGTCAAAAGTGACCTGGTCGTCGTTCTTGGCTTTGCGCTTCACCGCCGAGTACGTGACATTGGAGGATGCGATCTGCTTCAAGCGTTCATCGAGCATCTTGTCGGTGACGTCGACGACTGGGCGCTCAATTTCGATGCCCGAGAAATCCTTCACTTCGAAATCAGGGATGATTTCGTAAGCGACCGCAATTTCCAAATCTTCAGTACCAGCGATGATGTCTTCGGCTTTTTTCTCATCTTCGGGCAGCGTGAATTTCGGTTCACTGGCCGGCTTTTCATTGCGCTCGGCAATTGCAGCGTTCGTGGACTCGTTCAACGCGTCGTTAATCACCTCAGCCATTGCCTGTTTGCCGTACACCTTTTTCAGATGCGACACCGGAACCTTGCCTGGACGGAAGCCTGGAAGGCGTACCTGGCTTTTCAGCGAGGACAGTTTGTCGTCCAGCTTGTTCGACAAATCGGTGGCGGGAATGGTGATCGTAAGTTCGCGCTTCAAGCCTTCGGCGAGCGTTTCAGTGACCTGCATTGGGCCGAGTTCCTTATCATCCATGTGTGTCAGACGACCGCGAAGAGCAGGCGCCCTTCGCGGTTCGGCAAACACACGTTAATCGCGTTGTTGGTGCGGGCGGAGGGACTTGAACCCCCACGGCTTGCGCCACTGGTACCTAAAACCAGCGTGTCTACCAATTTCACCACGCCCGCATGCACGAAGCGCGATGCCGTGGGCGGCTCTATAGCAAAGGCAGCGCACGCTTCAAGGAAAATCCGATCCTCAACGTTTTTGGGGAGCATTAAAGTCCCATTCGATGAAGAAACGGGCATTTTTTTTGACCAGAAACCTCACCGACAACAAAATGCTCGCCAAAAGGGCATTTGCATAATAATTAGGCGACGTGATCATCCTTTTTCGCCACCCCGCTGCACAACCAATGTGCATTTGAGCGACCAAACGAACTCAAGAGGCTTTGACAGCCGCTAATTGTTGTTTGATCGATTGGGCGCGTCAAAGTTGGCACGGTACGTGCTTTGGGTTTCATCAGTGCGCGCACCGCGTACGCAGCATGTTGGATTGGGGAGTCGATGAAAAAAATCGAAGCCATCATTAAGCCGTTCAAACTGGACGAGGTTAAAGAGGCGCTGCAAGAGGTTGGTTTGCAGGGCATCACCGTAACCGAGGCCAAAGGCTTTGGTCGGCAAAAAGGCCACACTGAGCTCTATCGCGGGGCAGAATATGTGGTCGACTTTCTTCCAAAAGTGAAAGTGGAAGTTGTCCTGCAAGATGAGCTGCTGGAAGGCGCCGTCAATGCGATCCGTGAGGCCGCACAAACTGGCCGTATCGGCGATGGCAAGATCTTTGTTTCTCCGGTGGAAGATGTTGTGCGCATTCGCACCGGCGAAACCGGGGCAGACGCCGTTTAGTCACGGTATTGACCTTCGGGTCGATTGGCCCACCGCTCGGGTGGCTACCCCTTTTCAATCCAAAAAACTCGTAATTCCCATTCGTACCCAAGACTTTAAGGAAAACAGTAAGCATGACCACAGCAGCAGATGTTTTGAAGACCATCAGCGACAACGATGTGAAGTTCGTTGACGTTCGCTTCACCGATCCGCGCGGCAAGATGCAGCACGTTACAATGGATGTTAGCCAAGTTGACGAAGATATGTTTGCCGACGGCATCATGTTTGACGGCTCATCCATCGCTGGCTGGAAGGCGATCAACGAGTCTGACATGGTTCTCATGCCAGACACCGATACAGCTCATATGGACCCGTTTTTCGCCCAGCCGACAATGGCGATCTTCTGCGACATTCTGGAGCCCGGTTCAGGCGAGGCTTATAGCCGTGATCCGCGCATGACCGCGAAGAAAGCTGAAGCCTACATGAAGTCGACGGGTATCGGCGACACAATCTTCTTTGGCCCAGAGGCCGAGTTCTTCATTTTCGACGATGTGCGCTTCCGCGCTGATCCGTACAACACTGGCTTTATGCTGGATTCATCAGAGCTGCCGGAAAACACCGACACCGAGTATGAGATGGGCAATCTGGGCCACCGTCCACGCACTAAGGGTGGCTACTTCCCCGTGCCGCCTGTTGACTCCTGTCAGGACATTCGCTCCGAAATGCTGACCGTGATGGCGCAGATGGGCGTCACCGTCGAAAAGCATCACCACGAAGTGGCCGCTGCGCAGCACGAACTCGGCATGAAGTTCGAAGAACTGACACGATGCGCCGACAAAATGCAGATCTACAAGTATGTCGTGCACCAGGTCGCCAACTCTTATGGCAAGTCAGCGACGTTCATGCCCAAGCCAGTCTTTGGCGACAATGGCACCGGCATGCACTGCCACCAGTCGATCTGGAAAGATGGCCAGCCGGTGTTTGCAGGCTCTGAATATGCTGACCTCTCGGAGAGCTGCCTGTTTTATATTGGCGGTATCTTGAAGCATGCCAAAGCACTGAATGCCTTCACCAACCCATCGACCAACTCGTACAAGCGTCTGGTTCCAGGGTATGAAGCACCGGTTCTGCTGGCTTACTCGGCGCGCAACCGTTCAGCGTCCTGCCGTATTCCATACACCTCTTCGCCAAAAGCCAAGCGTATGGAAGTTCGCTTCCCTGATCCGATGGCCAACCCCTATCTGGCGTTCTCGGCGATGTTGATGGCCGGCCTTGATGGCATCAAAAACAAGATTCACCCAGGCGAAGCCATGGACAAGGATCTTTATGATCTGCCACCAGAAGAGCTCAAAGACATCCCAACAGTGGCCGGTTCGCTTCGCGAAGCGTTGGAATCGCTTGGCGATGACCACGCGTTCCTGACGGCTGGCAATGTGTTCGACGAAGATCAGATCGAAGCGTATATCGACCTGAAAATGGAAGAGAACATGCGCTACGAAATGACGCCGCACCCGGTTGAGTTCGACATGTACTACTCGTCGTAAGACCGAACCCTATCGGTTTGATAAAGGGGCACCCGTTGGGTGCCCCTTTTTTGTAGTCCATCGCCGACCCTACCCTCCGGGCCATCCTTGCCCGCCTCGCGGAAGGTCAGGCCACGGTGGTTCAAATCACGGAACCGTTCGACATCTCACAGTCGGTCCTATCGCGACACCTCAAAGTGCTGGATCGCTGGCTTTCGCTCTTTCGCGCGCGTTAGAGGTGGCGTTTGGCTCTTTCACCGCTTTAAGCGAGACCGCCGACGGGAATGATGTCGTAGGACGCGTCATGAAACGCTGATCCTTCCCAATCGCCCAGCCAACGATCCACACGAAGCCCTGCCTTGCCCAACAGGTCAGCCAACTGATCGTGAGAGGTGTAGGCTATCTGTTCCTTGCCAGCATGCTCTTGTCCTGTTTCAAGCACTTTGTAGTGATTGCTGTAGGTTAGGATACCCAGGTCGGGATCATAGCGGGACATGTTCCACGCTTCGACGGTGCCAAGTGTCGGGTGGGCAAACGCATGCAGCGATTTCTCTCGCGTGTTTTCCTTGGACGCTGGAAAGCTGGGATTGCGGCTGTCGAAAACGAACAGGCCATCGGGCTTGAGATGGCAGGCAATGGTTTTGAGACATGCCAGCTTATCAGCCTCCGTGAGGAAAACTTGAAAAGCATGGCCTGTGAGAACAATCAGGTCGAAGGTTCTGCCGAGCCGGACATTGCGCGCATCGTCATGCACCCAGCACACGCGCTCACCACCTTCTTTCGCACGGGCAATCTGAAGCATACCTTCGGCTGGATCGACCGCGACCACCTGCTTGTTGGGGTTGGAAGGTCCCGCCATTGCAATCGCCAAATCGCCTGTACCACAGCCAAGATCAAGCGCTGTCGGAGCATCTCTGGCCAAAGTGATGCAAAAGGCGTGGTCCTGCCGCTCTTTGCGTTGGGCAAAATCGTAAAAGACGGCAAGATCACCATCTTCATAGAGGGCGCTGGGCATAAGGCTTGTTCATCACTTTGTGTATCACTGGGTTGTTCAGCGCCCTTTGCATGCGGCCCCTAGGCCATGGCACCGTATAAACAATGATTCGTTCCCCTAAACATCGGGTATTTGATGACGTCTGACCTTTTTGGAAATCTTGCACGCAAAGTGGATGAGAGCGCCGACTCGTCCGCTGGCGAGCCAGCGGAAATAGCTGCCAAACCGACTCCCAAGCCCGCGAAGAAGGCAGCGCCCAAATCGCCAGCTCATGGCGTGGAGGCAGACTATGACGCCTCATCGATTGAGGTTCTCGAAGGGCTTGAACCGGTTCGTCGTCGCCCTGGGATGTACATTGGCGGCACCGATGAACGCGCGCTGCATCACCTCTTCGCCGAAGTAATCGACAATTCCATGGATGAGGCCGTCGCCGGTCACGCCAGCCGCATTGAAGTGGAACTGATGGCCGATGGTTCCTTGTCGGTCAGCGACAATGGGCGCGGCATTCCGATCGACCCCCACCCAAAGATGCCAGAGAAATCGGCGCTCGAAGTGATCATGACCACGCTTCATGCTGGCGGCAAATTCGACAGCAAAGTTTACGAGACCTCCGGCGGCCTGCATGGCGTTGGCGTCTCGGTGGTCAACGCGCTTTCGGACCATCTGGAAGTGGAAGTGGCCCGTGACCGCAAGCTCTATCGCCAGATCTTCTCACGCGGGATTCCGCAAGGACCTCTAGAGGTGATTGGCGAAACCATGAATCGGCGCGGCACCAGCGTTCGGTTCCACCCTGATCCAGAGATTTTTGGCAAAGCGGCGCGTTTTAAGCCTGCACGGCTGATGAAAATGGCGCGCTCTAAGGCCTATTTGTTTGCTGGTGTTGAAATCCGCTGGACCTGCGCGCCTGAGCTTTTGGAAGGCGCCAAAGACGTCGCTGAAACAGCGGTCTTTTCGTTTCCTGGCGGGTTGCAGGATTACCTGGCGGAATCGCTGGGTAATGAACGGCGAGTGACCGAGCAGATGTTTGCTGGACGCACAGCCAATGCAGGTAAGCATGGCGGCGTTGAATGGGCCGTTTGCTGGCATGTGGGTGATGCGTCTTTTGCCTCCTACTGCAACACAGTGCCAACGCCCGAAGGCGGCACACATGAAGCAGGTCTTCGCGCCGCGCTGTTGAAAGGTTTGCGGGCTTATGCGGAGCTGACAGGCGTTAAAAAAGGCGCGCAGATTACAGCTGATGATGTGATGACATCGGCTGGGGCTATGCTCTCGGTGTTTGTTCGTGAGCCGGAATTTGTCGGCCAAACCAAAGATCGCCTGGCCACGCAAGAGGCCACGAAGATCGTCGAGAACGCCGCACGCGATGCATTTGATCATTGGCTGACCGGGTCTCCCAATCAAGCCAACAAACTGCTCGAATGGACGATTGATCGCGCCGATGAGCGGCTCAAGCGGCGTGCGGACAAGGAAACCGCGCGCAAAAGCGCGACGCGCAAGCTGCGCCTGCCGGGCAAGCTTGCCGATTGCTCCAAAGCGGGCACTGCAGGATCAGAGATTTTTATCGTTGAGGGTGACTCGGCTGGCGGATCGGCCAAGCAAGGCCGCCGCCGCGACACCCAGGCTGTGCTTCCGCTGCGCGGCAAGATCTTGAACGTTGCCAATGCCGGCCGTGAAAAAATCACATCCAACCAACAATTGTCCGACCTGTTGCAGGCCTTGGGCGTTGGCACGGGTTCGGCCTACCGCGATGATGATCTGCGCTATGAGCGCGTGATCATTATGACGGATGCCGATGTTGATGGCGCGCACATTGCCTCGCTGCTCATCACCTTCTTCTACCGGGAGATGCCAGAGCTCATCGAGAACCGGCACCTCTTCATCGCGGTTCCACCTCTCTACCGACTTTCAGCAGGTGGCCTGGTGGAATATGCGCGCGACGATGCGCATAAAGATGAGCTGATGCGCACTGTCTTCAAGGGCAAGCGCAACATCGATATCGGTCGCTTCAAAGGCCTCGGCGAGATGCTGCCAGCGCAGCTGAAAGAGACCACCATGGACCCGGACAAACGCACACTGCTGCGCGTCAAGGTGATTGATGGGGAAACAACGGGAGATACCGTGACGACGTTGATGGGCAACAAGCCTGAGGCGCGTTTTCAGTTCATCCAGGAAAATGCCAAGTTCACCGAAGAGCTGGACATTTAGCGAGCGGCTTGGTTGCGACGTCCAATGGAAAAGGGCCGGACAAAAGCCCGGCCCTTCTATTGAGTTGGCAATAAATTTTACATCGCCGATGGCGGCAGGATCACCGCATCGATCACATGGATGACGCCATTGGACGTTTCGATGTCCGCGGTCACCACATTTGCGCTGTCAACCATGACGCCGTCGGTTGCGTTCACCATGACTTCGGAACCTTCAACGGTCGCGACCGAGAGTTCCTGGCCAGCAATGTCAGCCGACATCACTTTGCCAGGCAACACGTGGTAGGTGAGCACGGCCTGGAGCGTTTCCAGGTTTTCCGGCAGCAGCAGGTTTTCGACTGTGCCTTCTGGAAGTGCGGCAAATGCTTCGTCAGTTGGCGCGAAAACCGTGAACGGTCCTTCACCGCGCAACGTGTCTTCAAGACCGGCAGCTTGAACAGCAGCGACCAGTGTTGTGAACGACCCGGCTTCCACCGCGGTGTCGACGATGTCCTTCAGATGGTCATCGGCGAAAGCTGAACCTGCCATGCCGAGCGAAACGACTGCGGCGGCAGCGGTGGTGCCAAGGAAGTGGGAAAAACGCATGGGGATAATCTCCATAGGGGGTTTGCTGTGAAAAGTTCCAGCCGTGAGAAAAACGTTTCAGACCACCCTTTGGTTTTGCTCCGTTTGGGCAACACGTTGGCACTTTCTAAACCCTTGACGCAGACTTTTGCCGCATTTGGTCGAAGTTCGACCGGAAAACCCTGGATTTTCTTGACTTTTGCTGACTCACAGGCCATGTGCCGCACATTGCCTTGTTGCAAACGCGCGCTCGTCACAGTGTTGTGACCGCCAGCGTGCATGATGGTGCTCATGCCGATGTGCTCAGCACCTGGTGGCATCCGATATGACCGCTGTCACGTAACCTGCCACTTCCGCCGCGCCATAGGCTATTGCGCACCAACCCCTTTCGACACGGATACCCATTTAACGCATGTCATTTTCGACCCTTGGTCTTTCAGAAAAAGTTCTTTCCGCCATTGAGGCCGCTGGCTACAGCGAGCCTACGCCTATCCAAGCACAGGCCATTCCGCATGTGCTGGAACGCAAAGATGTTTTGGGCCTGGCCCAAACCGGCACCGGCAAAACGGCGGCCTTCTCTCTGCCAATCCTTACCTTGCTGGAACGCGGCCGTGCCCGGGCACGCATGCCGCGTTCGCTGGTGATTGCGCCCACGCGTGAGTTGGCGGCGCAGGTTGCCGAGAGCTTCGAGACATTCGGGGTGAACCACAAATACACGATGGCCTTGCTGATCGGTGGCGTGTCGTTTGACGAGCAGGAAAAGAAACTCACCAAAGGCGCTGATATTCTGATCGCCACACCAGGTCGCCTGCTAGATCATTTCGAACGCGGCAAGTTGCTGCTCACTGGCGTTGAGTTTTTGGTCGTCGATGAGGCTGACCGGATGCTCGATATGGGCTTCATGCCAGACTTGGAGCGTATCTTTAAGTTGGTCCCCTTCACCCGCCAGACGCTGTTCTTCTCTGCGACCATGCCGCCGGAGATCGATCGCTTTGTGAACACGTTCTTGCATGCGCCGGAGCGGGTTGAGGTTTCGCGCACCTCGTCGACCAGCGAGACAATCACCCAGGTGCTCCTTAGCGCGCCAAGCGTCGCCGCTGGCAAGCGCGAGACGCTGCGCGGCGCTATTAACAGTGCCAAAGACCTGACGAACGGGATCATTTTCTGCAACCGCAAACGCGATGTGTCTGTGGTGGAGCGCTCACTTAAGCGCCACGGCTACAATGCAGGTTGTTTGCACGGCGATATGGATCAACGTTCGCGCATGCAGACGCTTGATGCGTTTCGCAACAATGAGCTGACACTTTTGGTGGCCTCTGATGTTGCTGCACGCGGCCTTGATATCCCTGCCGTCAGCCACGTGTTCAACTTTGATGTGCCCACGCACGCCGAAGACTATGTGCACCGCATTGGCCGCACGGGTCGCGCCGGACGCTCTGGTACGGCAATCACGTTGGCAGCCAAATCCGACGGCAAATATGTGGCGGCGATTGAAGCAATGATCGGCCAACCGATCCCTCGCGCCGCCGATGCACCTGAAGGCAAGGGCGAAGCTACTGAGGTCGTGTCTGAGGACATCAAAGCTGATGCTGAGGAAAAACCGGCCCGCCGTCGCGGACGCCGTGGCGGTCGCAAGTCCAGTGAAAAATCCGCCGAAGCACAGGCGCCTGCCGAATTAGCTGAAGCACCGTTGGCGAAGACCAACGACGACGTCTCGGAAACCTCGGAAAATTCAAAAAAGGCTTACCGTGGTGAGCGACCTTCGCGCCAGGACAGTGATGAGGCCAACCCGCCCAAACGCGGGCGTGGGCGTCGCGGCAATCGCAACGACCAGGATGCTCCTGACGATCGCCGTCCCTTTGGTGAAACCGATTATGTGCCAGCATTTTTGCTGCGCCCAATCCGCCGGACAGCAGCCTAACGGCCGCAGCTAATCACCATGCCGACAGCCATCACCACAATGATGTTTGAGGCGCGCCTGGTCATTATTTAGCTATCTTTACAAATTGCGGAGCAATGTTTGCCGATACACCGTCACTTGGCGTGTTGACTGATTCTTATCTGTGGTCGATTAACGCCTTGGAAACGGTGTTATGACAAAGTTTCGGGGAAACCAGTTGACCCTTGGGGGACCCCGGCATGTCGTTGCCTGAAGATGTTGCGCGTACTTATCAGATTGCTGAGCACGCTCTTGCGAAAATCAAGACAAACGAGCTTGGGGCTTTTCCTCCCAACTATGAAATTTGGTTTTCCTATGCTGCAGGGTTTAACCCCGCGCTGAACAAGCGGATCAACGAAATATTGCGTGCTGGCGAGCACGTTGATCAGGAAACGCTGGAAAAAATTCGCGAAGAGTTTTTCGGCGCCGGATCTTTTGAAGAGCGTGTCGATGCCGTTGGCGGAAAACTGTCGGGCAAAGTTTCCGAGATCATGGAACTGATCAACGAAGCAGCTGGACAGACCAGCGGTTATTCCGACGAGTTGCAGGGCGCTTCGAAAGATCTCGATGGAGCAGTCGACGAGAAGGTCGTTCAGGCCATCGTTCAAAAGCTGATCACCATGACGGACGAGGTGGAACGCAGCAGTCGCTCCGTGTCCAACAAACTCCTTGAAAGCGAACAAGAGATTGCAACGCTCAAAGAGGCCCTGGAATCCGTTCGCTACGAGGCGATGACCGATCAGCTGACTGGTATCGGTAATCGCAAGCGTTTTGATCGTGCCATGGACGAAGCCATGCTCTCATCAGAGGCAACCGGCGAACCGTTCAGCCTTTTGGTCTGCGACATCGATCACTTCAAAAAATTCAATGACACACACGGCCACCAGACCGGTGACCAAGTTTTGCGTCTTGTCGGCACCACGGTGAAAAGTTCTGTTTCGAGCAAAGACATCGCCTGTCGTTATGGCGGCGAAGAGTTCTGTGTGATCTTGCCGTCTACGAAGATTGGCCGCGCCACGGACGTAGCAAACGTGATCCGACAGGCCGTGATGGGCAAAGAGCTTGTGAAACGCTCCACCGGGGAAACGCTGGGGCGCGTGACAATTTCTATCGGTGTCGCTGAACTGCGCGTAAACGACACTGTCCAATCGCTTATCGAGCGCGCAGACAAATGCCTGTATGCTGCCAAAGAAGCTGGCAGAAACCGCGTGATCGCCGAGGCCGAACTTGAGGCTAAGGAAAAAGCGGCTTAAGCTGAACGTCTTGAGAACAAACAAAAAAAGCGCGTTGCCATACGGCTTGCGCGCTTTTTTTGGTCTAGTTCTGATACCTACAGTGCCGGTTCAGCCCTGGCCGGTATTAGTTCAACAGATTCGCCGCAACCGCAGGCTGACACTTCGTTGGGATTCCTGAAAACGAACCCCGAGCGCAGCTTGGTTTCCTCATAGTCCACCTGCATCCCAAGCAGATACAGCATCGCTGAAGGCTCGATGAACAGCCTTGCTGGGCCATCTTCTATGGCATCATCGCCTGCAGGTTTGGCATCCTCAATATCAAGCTTGTATTCCATGCCCGCGCAGCCACCCTTCTTAAGGGTGAGGCGAAGCCCAGCCTCTGGCCCATGATCGGCCAAAAGCGCTGCAACGTGATTCTTCGCAGGATCGGTCAAGGTGATCATGGCAAAGCTCATCAAAAAGCTCCCTTAGAACCAGCCGACAGCGACTTGTGCCTCTTCTGACATACGTTCAGGCGTCCACGGTGGGTCAAACACCATCTCTACCTGCACATCTTGTACGCCAGGGGCTGTTGCCACTGCATTTTCAACCCAACCAGGCATTTCGCCAGCCACCGGGCAACCCGGCGCGGTCAACGTCATATGAATGGACACCTTTCGGTTATCATCAATGTCGACTTTGTAGATCAGGCCGAGTTCGTAGATATCAACCGGAATTTCTGGATCATACACCGTCTTAAGGGCCGCAACGATATCGTCGGTCAGCCGTTCTAATTCTTCAGCTGGAATGGCGGATACAGGCGCGCTCACCTCAGCCGCGTTGGGAGCTTGAGGGTCTGTCGTTTGTGGCGCGGTGGCTGTCTCGGTCATCGATGTGTCCATTTCCGGGGTCAAACCCGACTGTAACAGTGATGTATCATGTGAAGAAGCTCTGGGCCTTTTTCAAGGCTTCAATAAATGTATCGACCTCGTCTCGGGTATTGTAGGCGCCGAATGAAGCCCGGCAAGAGGAAGTCACGCCGTAACGTTTGAGAAGTGGTTGCGCACAATGTGTGCCCGCCCGCACGGCAACGCCAGAGCGATCAAGCAGTGTTGAGATATCGTGGGCGTGGGCCCCTTCCACCTCAAAAGAGATGATAGCGCCCTTACCAGGGGCTTCGCCCATGATACGCACAGCGTTGATATGGCGTATCTGCTCCATCGCGTAAGCGAGCAAGCTATGTTCATGCGCGCTGATCGCATCGCGGCCAATTGCTTCAATGTAATCAAGAGCCAGACCAAGTCCGACGGCCTGAGCGATGGGCGGGGTGCCGGCTTCAAAACGCGCAGGTGGCGGCGCGTAGGTCATACCGTCTTCGCGCACTTCATCAATCATTTCACCGCCGCCCATATAGGGCGGTAAATCGGCCAGCTTATCGGCCTTGCCCCATAGCGCACCGATGCCAGAGGGTCCGTAGAGCTTGTGGCCGGTGATGGCGTAGAAATCGCAGCCAAGCGCCTGGACATCAACGCTCATGTGAACCGCGCCCTGTGCTCCATCGACAACCAGTGTGATGTCATCACGTTCTTTAATGAGATCGGCGACAGCGCGTATCGGGGTTACGGTGCCGAGCACATTGGACATGTGCGTGAGCGCAATGATCTTCGTGCGCGCTGAAAGCATGCCTTCAAAGGCATCGAAATCGAAACTGCCATCTTCGAGCACCGGTACCCATTTGAGCACTGCACCTTTCTTCTCGCGCAGAAAATGCCATGGCACGATGTTGGAGTGATGCTCCATCACTGAGAGGATGATTTCATCACCCTCCTGGATGCTTTCTCCAAGCCCATGAGCCACCAGATTCAGCGCCTCGGTCACCGAGCGTGTGAAGACGATTTCCTGATCGCTGGCTGCGCCCAAAAACTTGGCAACCTTTGCCCGCGCACCCTCATAGGCTTCGGTCGCCGCGGTTGAGAGGTGATGCAGCCCCCTGTGCACGTTGGCATAGGACGTTCGGTAAAAGTCGGCCGTGCCGTCAATCACCTGGTTGGGTTTTTGCGCGGACGCGGCATTGTCCAAATAGACAAGCGGTTTGCCGTTCACCTGCGTGGTAAGCGCTGGAAAATCAGCACGTATGGCCGCAACATCAAAGCTCATAAAAAGACACTTTCCAACTAGCGAGCGGCATGGCCTGCAAGCCAGGTTTCGATGGCATCAAAGGCCAATTGCTCAAAAGGATGACCTTCAAAAGCCTCGGCGCCTTCGGACAAGAATGCCTGAAGCAGCAGCTTGCGCGCTTCATTGGGCGCAATGCCTCGAGCGAGCAGGTAGAACATCAAGTCTTCGTCGATATCGCCACAGGTTGCGCCATGGGCACAGCTGACATCGTCGGCAAAAATCTCAAGCTCAGGCTTGGCCACCATGTCGGCCGTTTCCGACAACAGCAGCGAGTTGATGGCCATCTGCGCATCAACCTTCTGCGCATCCTGGGCAACAACGATTTTGCCTTGAAACACCGCCTTTGCCGCATCATCGATAACAGCTTTGAAGGTCTCGGTGCTGTCGCAATGGGGCACCAGATGGTCAACGTAGAGCGTTGTGTCGGAATGCTGACGATCAGCCACCATGGTGATACCGGCCACATCAAAGCGGGCTTCTTCACCAGCAAAGACAGCGCGTGTTTCGCTGCGCGCAAGCTTAGCGCCCGCCACCAAATGCAAAAGCTTGGTCTGCGACTTGGCAGCAAGATCAAGCGTGATCTCACCGAGATGAACTGCCTCATCACCCTCATCCTGCGTGCGCAGAACAGAAAGTGACGCGCCCTCGCCGACCGTATAGTTGGTCACAGCGCTCGATTGGCTGGCCTGACCATCTGGGCTGACATGGCGTTCGATGATGGTGACATCAGCGCCCTCGTCCAAGGCAATGTGCGCACGAGCGTGGCTCATGGTTGCGGCACCGGAGCGCATAAAGACCAGCTCCAGTGGCGTATCCATTTTAACGTCTTTCTCGACTGCCAAAGCGTACCCGTCACGTGCAAAAGCGGCGTTCAGTGCATCGATAGCACGGTCAGGCGTATCGGCCCCTGCAAGAGAGGTCGTGCCGGCGTCCAATGTGTCCATAAGAGGTGCCAAGGTGACACCGGCTGGCAGATCGGCACTGCCCGAGGTTAAAAACCCATCCACGACAACAATCTGGTGTGCACCGTCTAACAAAGGTGCAGGCACATCAGCAGGTCCAGCCTTGTCCGCCAAAGGCGCAATCTCACGCACCATCGTGCGCAGGTCGGTGTATTTCCACTGCTCTATGCGGCGATGCGGCAGGCCCTCGCGCTCGAAAAGCGCCATGCGGGTGCGGCGATCAGCATGGGTGGCTGCGTTGCCTGGAAGCGTGTCTTCCACATCGGCAAAGCTTTCCAACACGGCTGATTCAGCGGCAGTTCGAATACGTTTCAGGTCGGCATTCATGGTCATCTACCCTCAAGCCGCGTCAGCGACGATGTCTGCATAGCCCTTGGCTTCAAGCTCGAGAGCCAGTTGTTTGTCGCCGCTTTTGATGATCTTGCCACCGGAAAGCACGTGCACATAATCGGGTACAATGTGGTCGAGCAGGCGCTGATAGTGGGTGATCACCAGGAAGCCACGATCAGGGCCACGCAGCGCATTCACGCCGTCGGCGACCACTTTCAAGGCATCAATATCAAGGCCGGAATCGGTTTCATCCAAGATGCCCATCTTTGGTTCCAGCAGGGCCATCTGCAGGATTTCGTTGCGCTTCTTCTCACCACCGGAGAAGCCAACATTCAGTGGGCGCTTCAACATTTCCGAAGAGATGTTCAGCTCAGCGGCCTTTTCCTTCACCACGCGCAGGAAGTCCGGGGTAGACAGTTCGTCCAAGCCATCGGCTTTACGCTTGGCGTTGAGTGCTGTGCGCAGAAACGTCATCGTGGCAACGCCAGGAATTTCAATCGGGTATTGGAAGGCCAGAAACAGGCCCGCATTGGCGCGTTCGTGCGGGTCCATCTCCAAGATGTTTTCACCGTCGAGCAGGATTTCACCCTCGGTGACCTCATAGTCTTCCTTGCCTGCGATCACATAGGACAGCGTAGATTTGCCTGAGCCGTTGGGGCCCATAATTGCGTGCACTTCACCTTTGGGAATCGAAAGATCGACGCCACGAAGAATTTCGGTGCCATCCTCGGCGATACGCGCGTGCAGGTTTTTAATCTGAAGCATTTCTAAATCCTTATTGCAGCTGCGAGAGGGCGCTTGCACCAGCAGATGCATCCGTTGCCATCATCGCGTTCAATCCCAAAAACAGCACTGCCCAGCCGAGCACTGCCACAAAAACGTACGTCTGGTTCCAGCCACGGTGGCGACCGAGTAAAACCATCAGAATGATCGGCCCAGCCAGCAGACCGACAAAAGCCACCTGCCGACCGATAAGCATTGCCAAGTCCATAGTCGCCGCTCCTTAGAGGCCCAAGGCCGCGCGAATATTTGGCGCGAGCGTGGCAGCGATTACACCAACCGCCGCACCGAGAACCAAGCGCCGCACCAGCGTATTGAAACGCGGTGCAAGCGCCGCCAACGCCCCACAAATTGCCGCATAATAGGCAATCGCGATGCCGTCGAAACTCATCCCACCGATCCTTCCAGCGAAATACCGATAAGCTTCTGCGATTCCACCATGAATTCCATCGGCAGCTTTTGCAGCACGTCTTTCACAAAGCCGTTGACGATGAGCGCCACGGCCTCCTCTTCATTGAGGCCGCGCTGCAGGCAGTAGAACATTTGGTCGTCAGAGATCTTTGAGGTGGTGGCTTCATGTTCCAGCACGGCTTTGGCGTTTTTCGATTCAATGTAGGGAATCGTGTGCGCACCACAGCGGTCACCAATGAGCAAGCTATCGCACTGGGTGAAGTTACGGGCGTTCTTCGCGCCACGCGCAATTTGCACCAGGCCGCGATAAGTGCTGTCCGACTTCCCGGCTGCGATGCCCTTGGCGATGATTTTGGAGGACGTGTTCTTGCCCAGATGGATCATCTTTGTGCCCGAGTCGACCTGCTGTTTGCCGTTGGAAATCGCGATCGAGTAGAACTCGCCCACCGAATTGTCGCCGCGCAGAATGCAGGACGGGTACTTCCAAGTGATGGCTGAGCCGGTTTCGACCTGCGTCCAGGAAATCTTGGAATTGTCACCGCGGCAGTCACCACGCTTGGTGACAAAATTGTAGATACCGCCTTTGCCTTCCGCATCGCCGGGATACCAGTTCTGGACGGTGGAATATTTGATCTCTGCATCGTCCAGTGCGATCAGCTCCACCACGGCGGCGTGCAACTGGTTTTCATCGCGCATCGGCGCGGTGCATCCTTCCAGATAGGAGACGTACGAGCCTTTGTCAGCAATGATCAGCGTGCGTTCGAACTGCCCGGTGTTTTCCGCATTGATGCGGAAATAGGTCGACAGCTCCATCGGGCAGCGAACGCCCTCAGGAATGTAGACAAACGAACCGTCGGAGAACACAGCCGAGTTCAGCGTTGCGTAGTAATTGTCGGTCACCGGCACAACCGAACCGAGATACTTTTTCACCAGTTCAGGGTGCGAGTGCACAGCTTCAGAGATCGAGCAGAAGATGATGCCGTGTTTGGCCAGCTCTTTCTTGAAGGTCGTAACAACCGAGACACTGTCAAAGACGGCGTCGACGGCAACCTTACCAGCAAGCGAATCCAAGCTACCATCAAGTTCGGATGGCTCATCATGCTTGCGCACACCTGCCAGAATTTCCTGCTCTTTGAGCGGAATACCGAGTTTTTCATAGGTGCGCAGCAGTTCTGGATCGACCTCGTCGAGGCTCTTTGGCCCTTCGGTCGATTTGGGCGCTGCGTAATAATGGAGATCCTGCAAATCGATCTCAGGATACTCAACGCGCGCCCATTTGGGGCTTTTCATCGTTTCAAAGCGTTTCAGCGCGTCCAATCGCCAATTGGTAAGCCACTCCGGCTCACCCTTCTTGTCGGAGATGAAGCGCACAATGCCTTCGTTCAGGCCTTTTGGCGCGTACTCCATAGCGATGTCGGTCTCAAAGCCATATTTGTACTTGTCGACGTCAATCTCACGGACCTGTTCAATGGTCTCTTGTACCGCTGGCATCGGGGGCATGCTCCTTAGAGGCTGGGCGTTCAAAAGGTGAGCCAAATGGCTCCACCTTAAAATCATTCCAAATTACATAACGGGTCTACGCAGATTCACCAATGGCAGATTGCGTTAAATTTGCATTTTTCTTGCTGATTTGATCTGGGGGCTTTGACCTTGGTACAGACCACCGCGCGATCGAGGCCAAAACCTGGTCGATATCGCTGGATGTTGAGTTGAACCCAAGACTTAATCGCAGCGCGCCATCCGCCAGTCCTGGTGCCACATCCATCGCCTTCAGGACATGGCTTGCCTTGACTTTTCCGCTGGAACAGGCCGAGCCGGAGGACAATGCGATACCATCCAAGTCAAATTGCATAAGTGCCAGAGCCGCCTGGGTGCCTGGGAGCGCAAAGCAGCTGGTACCCGCCAGGCGCGGTGCATCTTTGCCGAAAATTACGGCGTCGGGAGTCAGCTCCAAAAGTCGCGACTCAAAATTTTCACGCAACACAGCCAGGCGTTGTTGTTCCGCTGCCATTGTTGCGGCCGTCGCATGCACGGCAGCGGCAAAGCCCGCGATCCCAATGGCGTTTTCGGTACCTGCGCGAACACCCCGCTCCTGCCCGCCACCGCGCACAAGCGGCTTGGTCACATGCAGCCGCATGGGATCGTAGATGATGGCACCGACGCCCGCCGGGCCGCCAAGCTTGTGCGCTGACACAACCATGGCCGCTGGTCGCGCATCCCCCATGGGCAACCGGCCGGCCCACTGAACCAAATCACAGACAAACAGCGCCTGATGAACATCGCAGCGTGCGGCGATCTCTTCGATCGGCTGCAGAACGCCTGTCTCGTTGTTGGCGCCGTGAACGCATACAAGCGCCTGTGCATCTTCGGGCAGAGCGGACAAAGCCTTACCAAAGGCCTGCATATCCACGCGCCCGTCGCTTTCAATGGACAGGACGGTGGTTTCGGCGTCGTCAAACCCATGACCTTGCAGCGCTGCTACATGTTCCGTTGGTGCAATGAAAAGATGCGTGGCCATACGCTTGGTGGCCAGCAATTGCGTGGCGGGCGTTAAGACCGTCGCCAAGCCTTCGCTGGCTCCAGATGTGAACGCCAAGCGATAGTCCGGCAAGCCAAGGTCTCTAAGGATTGATGCGCGCGCCTCTTCGATGCGTTTGCGCGCGTTGCGACCAAATCCATGAATGGATGAAGGGTTGCCAGTCTCCTCCATCGCCACCAGCATCGCCTCGCGCGCAGCAGAGCGCAGCGGGCTGGTTGCGTTGTAGTCGCAATAGATTGGGGCGTTGGGGTTATTCGCCGACATGCTCTAACCGGTGCAAAGAAACCAAAGTTTGCAGCACCTTAAGAGCGAAAGCCGACAGCAAGAGGTCGAAAAACCTTGTTTTTCGAGCAGCGCCTGGTGTTAAGTGCGGCGCAACAGCCCAGCCGCTACCAATGGCAGCGTCCATGCTTGAAAAGTCTTGCATCAGCCAACAGGTTCAAAGGCCTGCGGTTGAAGTTTAGAACCGTTCTAGGTTTTTTGCAGGCCGTGCGTCAAGGCGCTCGGCCTGATTTGTTGAAAATAGAAGGCAACAATTAGTATCATGCCCGAACTTATTTACCAAGGTCCCTCCGGTCGCCTGGAAGGGCGACTTCATCCCGCACCAGAACGCGGCGCGCCAACTGCCATTATCCTGCACCCTCATCCGCAGTTTGGCGGCACGATGAACAACCCCATCGTCTACCAGCTCTATTACATGTTCGTGGAGCGCGGCTTCTCCGTGTTGCGGTTCAATTCACGTGGCGTGGGGCGAAGCCAAGGCTATTTTGACCATGGCGTCGGTGAGCTTGCCGATGCGGCCGGCTCCTTGGACTGGTTGCAGGCGCAAAATCCTGATTCGCGCTTCACATGGATTGCCGGTTTCTCGTTCGGTGCTTGGATCGGCATGCAGCTTTTGATGCGCCGACCAGAAGTGGCTGGCTTCATGTCTGTCGCCCCACCAGCAAACCTGCACGACTTCTCGTTTCTTGCGCCTTGCCCGTCATCAGGCCTGATTATTCACGGCGATGAGGACAAAGTGGTTCCAGAACCCGCCGTTCAGGCCTTGGTGGACAAACTGAAGACGCAAAAAGGCATCACCATCGATCACCAGACGGTGGAAGGCGCCAACCACTTCTTTGAAGGCAAGTTGGAAGACCTTGATCGCCGCTGCAGCGAGTATCTCGACTTCCGCCTCGCAAACCCCGGCATGCGCTAGCGCCCAGCAGGCGCTGGCTTGAGTTAAGTGGTATCCAAGCAGCTAGTGTGGGTGGATGATTTTTCCACCCACCGTCGGAATGGAAACGCCTGTGGTGGATGGGTAGCTGGTCGGAAACCCTCGCATATGGCGCACCGCCAGATAGGCAAACGCTTCTGCCTCCAACATCGCCGCGCTGGCACCAAGCGTATCCAAGGGTGCGACTGTACAGGGTAGTTGGCGCGCCAACTCGCGCATCACAAATGTGTTGTGCACGCCGCCACCGGCCACAAACAAAGCGTTTGGCATTTCAGGCAAATCTGCCACCGCGCTGACCACACTGCGAATGGTCAGCTGGGCAAGCGTTGCCATCGCATCGGGCGTGGTAAGATGCGAAAGTTCAGGCGCCGCAAAACTGTAGCGATCCAGTGATTTTGGCCCGTCTTGGCGAAAAAATGGGTGGGTAAAGAACTCCCTCACCACATCCAAATCGGGCGTTCCGGCTGCAGCACGCGTTCCATCTTCATCAAACGCAATGCCTTCACGGGCCAACATCAAATCGTCCATGAAAACATTGGCCGGACCGACATCGGCGGCAAGCAAATTCTCCGGGTCGGTGTCCTGTATCAGTGTGATGTTGGCGATGCCGCCAAGGTTCAAGATCGCAGCAGGCAAGGTGGTGCGCGAAGCTATCAGCGCCTGATGATACAGCGGCGCCAAAGGAGCGCCCTGCCCGCCAGCTGCAACATCGGCGCTGCGGAAGTCGAAAACAACTGGAACGCCGAGCAGATTGGCAAGGCTTTGTGCGTCACCTAGCTGAAGAGTGAACGCTCGGGCGCGGTTTTTCGGATTGGGTCGATGCAGAACCGTTTGACCGTGGAAGCCGATGGCATCGACGGGTCGTTCGAGCCTATCCATGAGTTTGGCCAGGGCCTGCGCGTGCCGGGCGGTAACAAGCGTTTCTGCGTCGCGGATCAATGGATCGGCCAGCACCGCGAGGCTATCAATCTCCAGGGCTTTGGCGACGGCCTTAAACAACAGATCACGTTCGTCGCCGGTGTAATCGAGCGTCAGAAAAGCGCCACTGGGCGCATGAATATGCGCCTCACCATCGGTTTCCACCAGGGCGACATCCACCCCGTCCATCGACGTGCCGCTCATCGTGCCGATCACGCGCATCATGCTTGCGTGCCTTCACGCGTTGCAAAGGAATGGTGGGCGTGGCAAGAGCCGGGTCTCAAATTCTGAAAACTCTCTTTCCCCCAAACCATCAACAGACCCATGACACAGTCCTTTCAATCCGATTTTTTGCGCGTGCTTTCTAAACGCGGTTTCATCCATCAGCTTTCCGACGCTGACGGATTGGATGCCGCCCTGAAAGAAGGGCCGCTCACCTGCTATATCGGATTCGATTGCACCGCGCCTTCGCTTCATGTCGGCTCGCTTGTGCAAATCATGATGCTGCATTGGTTTCAGCAGACCGGCAACACGCCCATCGTGTTGATGGGCGGTGGAACGACGCGTGTTGGCGATCCATCCGGGAAAGATGAGAGCCGGCAATTGCTCACTGCCGAGCGAATTGAGGAAAACAAGGCTGGCATACAGAAGGTGTTTGCCCGTTTTCTCACTTTTGAAGGCGGTGCGACGCCAGCGACTATGATGGACAATGCCGATTGGTTGCTCGGTCTGCATTATGTCGATTTGCTACGCGATGTTGGTCAGCATCTATCGGTCAATCAGATGATCCAGCGCGATGCCGTTCGCATGCGCCTAGAGCGTGAGCAGCATCTTTCTTTCCTTGAATTCAACTACATGGTTCTGCAAGCCTACGATTACGTTGAACTTTACAGGCGTACAGGCTGCCGCCTGCAAATGGGCGGCTCAGACCAGTGGGGCAACATCCTTTCCGGTATCGATCTCGGTCGCCGTATGGAAGGCGCGTCGTTGTTCGCTCTGACAACGCCCCTGCTCACGACCGCGTCAGGCGCCAAGATGGGCAAAACCGCCGAAGGCGCCGTCTGGCTCGATGCGGCGATGCTCAGCTCGTACGATTACTGGCAGTTTTGGCGCAACACCGATGACGGTGACGTCGGCCGATTCCTGAAGCTGTTCACCACGCTCCCAATGGACGAGATCGCGCGCTTGGAAGCGCTTGAAGGCGCTGAGATCAACGACGCCAAAAAAGCGCTCGCCAATGCGGCAACAACGCTCTTGCACGGCGCCGACGAAGCCGCAAAGGCGGCGGATGCGGCGGAAAAGGTGTTTGAACAGGGCGCGTTGTCTGCTGATATGCCCACTGTTGAGATTGCCTCATCGCGCCTTGAGGAAGGCCTTGGCGTGCTTGCTGCCTATGTCGAAGCTGGGCTAGCCGGATCGAATGGTGAAGTGCGCCGCCACATCAAAGGCGGGTCGGTGCGGATCAATGACGAACAGAGTCAAGATGAGCGTCGCGTGTTGGTCAGCAGCGATGTGCGCGACGGCGCAATCAAGCTGTCACTGGGCAAGAAGAAACATGTGCTCCTAAAGCCCGTCTGATCAGCCGCCCTGCTGGTACTCAAAGATATTGCGGAAGACGCCCGGTGCCAATATCGACATCGGGTTGACCTGCAATTGCGGGCTGTCAACACTGCCCGTCAGTGCGAACGTGACAGCAAGAAGCCCTTCGCTTTCACGCCCACCAAGTGCCTGACCGAGAATAGGAATGCGGCTGAAAATATTGTTGATCGTGAAGAAGGGAACATAGGTTCCAGTAAGCTGAATGCGGTCGGCTTCGTAGTCGATAACGCCATCGATGTTCCCGCCAAGCGATGGCCCCCACCCTTCGGCCTTGTGGATAATCAAACGTTCTGGCGTGCGATCAAAAGTGATGTTGGTGACTTCGATCTCAATGCGATCGGCGGTTTCGAATTCACCAGGAAGAACAACGTCGCTGGCGTTGCTGGCCTGATCGCGGCCACTGGTGAAAATGCGCTCCATCGCCGGTTCGTCGACAATCTCAAAATCACTCAGGAGCAACCGCCCGGCCACGCGACCGCCCACTGATTGTGGATCGAGAACCAGCGTGGCACGTCCACCCTGGGCACGATCATAAAGCCCTAAAAACCGCAAAAACGTTCCGGCGTTGCCCGATGAAATCACCAGACTGTTGTTGGCACCGGCCGGTGCTAATGTTCCCACCAGATCGGTTCCATCGCTATGACGCGCGCGCAGATCAAAGGCTGTGATGCGTTCGCCCGTTTGAGAATAATTCAACCGGACGTTGGCCAGACGCGAGCCTTCCTGGGTCACCAGCTCTTCCACCTCGATTTCAAGTGCAAGCGCGCCGGCGGCTTCACGATCGCCGCGCAAAAGGTCG
The DNA here is from genome assembly GCA_040219355.1 of Hyphomicrobiales bacterium. Taxonomy (GTDB): domain Bacteria; phylum Pseudomonadota; class Alphaproteobacteria; order Rhizobiales; family MH13; genus MH13. The sequence goes on along the minus strand of JAVJSN010000014.1, from coordinate 314,493 downwards.
GGCGTTAGAACAAATCGATCTCCGATCAAGCGCGCCGATGTGTTTTGGCTGTTGCGTGTGAGGTCCAAAGAAAAGCGGCCGATACCGTCGATCGCCACGCTGTCAAACTCAGCCACGCGAAGATCACCGTTTACGAAATTCAGGCTGCCGCGCACCGCCAATCCATCCGCAGCGACCACCAGATCGCGAATTTGGCGTTGATCATCGCGCTCACGCACCGTGAAACTGGCGCGTGAGGAAATGCCGGCAGGTTTGGTGTAGCCAAGTTCGGCTATCGTGATGGTGGCATCGGTCAAATCAATCACCATGCGGCGTTCGCCATCGGCGTTTTCTTGGCCAGCATCAACGCCAATCGTGCCGGTCAGATACTGTCCAAAGTCCAGGCCCATCTGACGTCGAGCATTGGCGTCCAACGTCATGGCCAGTTGCAGGCCATCGTCGTTTTCAGGATTAAGATTGAGATCGGTGAGAATGCCGTCCAGTCGCGCCTGACCAACCAGCGTCGTTCCGTTTTCATCCGCGAAAATCCTAAAGTTGCCATCAGAGAGCGAACGTCCTTCCACTGGCTCGCTGCTGGCAAAATCGGTCACCAGTGCCTCGGTGGTCGCACGCACGGTGTTTCGGTCGATTTCGTCGGCCAACACAGCCTCGATCCGCGAGGAAAGTTCAACGCGACCTGTCACCGTTTCTGGATCAAACGGGATCGCATCATCCAACTCTAACGGGTCCATCAGCGCCATATGCGCAAAACCCGATGCCGGGCCATCCAAATCCAGTTCAAGCCATGCCAGCGGGTCAGGATCGGCATGGTCGGCAATGAAGAATTCAGCCCTCGGCACGGCAATGGTTTCGCCGGTCTCTAAACGCCCGACGCCACCGGTGCCAAGCATATGAACGGTGCGCCCCGTCACCTCGATGGTTCCGTCCAGCCCAAACACCGGCGGCAGGTCGCCAGCAGTTCGCATGACCAGGTTTTGGTAGGGCGCTGACAATTGAAGCATGTCATCGACCAGGTAGGTACGCCCATCGAGAACCTCGATATCCTCAAGACGAGCAGCAAAGGAAAACGTGCTTTCACCCAACCGACCTTCAGCGACATTTTCCAAAAACCAGTTCCGCGCCTGCGGTGAAATGGGAAGCGGCCACATGGCCGCCAAGTGCGGCACGCGCATGGGCGTTGATTGTCCAACCAGCGACACAAAGGTGCCTTGCTCCGTCAGCTCCATTAAACCGGCATAGGCGACGCGCACATCACCCATCGCGACCTGCATAAGCTGCAAATCGAAAAGCCGACCATTGTCGTCGGCAAACAGTTCGATGGAAACGCTGCCAAGGGCGCGCTGAAGTGGGCGACTGAGTTCTGGTTCGGGTGGAATGGCCAGCCGATAGCTTGGCGCGTCCAGTTTGAGAGACAATCCGCGCCGACCATTGCGCACTGTCGGCGCAAGCGTTCCGTTGAAAACACCGCCTGTTTCTTGAAATTGAACCTGCGCGGATACAATATCGAAACGACCGCTTTCGCGCGTGTAAATCATCGGCACTGAGGCAAATTCAAGGATGGTGGCGGACCGCCGACTTGCAACAAGGTAGCCTGCATCGCTTTCAAAAAGAGCCGCAATCTGATTCACTGCTCCGTCATTGCCATCGCGGGTGACGACGATCTCGGCCGCCAAGTTGGACTCAAATGCAACCGGTCCATCGCCTGTTAGAGCATCGGTAAAATCGCTGGTTGCCAGGCCACGCAACAAGAGGTGAGAGAATGCCTGATCTTCGGCAATTTCCGCACCGGCCACGCGGGCAAGCACCGAGGGTCCTTCAGGCGCGCCACTTTCGGCATGGCGCACGATGAGTGACAAGGGTCGTACGCGATCAATGGTTGTCACCCGTGCGATCATCTCACGGGCATTTTCGCGGTCAATCGTGACCTGGAAATTGTCAGGATCGCGCAAGAACGGGATACCAGCATCCGGGCGTGGTGCGATAACCAGTTGATCGACCACGATACTTTCCAGGCTTTGCCAAGTATTTCCGACGGTAATCTCGGTCAGCGCACGGTCAAGGGCGTCGAAGGCGTTGACCAGTCCATCCAACCGTAGGCTGGCCAGAAGATCGGCCGTCGAAACGTCGTCGATCTGCTCACCGGCGGTTGTTGGCGCCAGTGCCTGAAAATTGTCGATGCTAGCAACGTCTGGGCTGTTAAAGGCTGATGCTGAAGGCGGTTGGACACGACGGCTAAGCTCTCTCATCGGCTGAAGGTCATCGACGTCCAGCCTGGCTGTTTCAACCGTGATACGATCAGGCACCAGGTTACGTCGCAGCACATCCAAATAACGCACGCGTACACTCATCTCATCGAGCGTGAGCGAGAGGCCAGGTGCAGCAAGAATTGCCCCACCAAGATCAACTTGGATGGTTGCCCCGCCGACGCGGGTGCTCAGTTGATCCACCGTCAGCGTGAAGGGCGCAGGAGCCGAGGCTTCAAGCCGGGCGAGCAGTGGCGCTGCAATCGCGCGCTCCACCAATCGCTGGCCAGGTGGCGTTCCAAGAGCCAGAACAGGCAACACCAAAAGCAGAGCCAAGACCACGATTAAGGCAACAGCTGCGTGCCGGCGCCTCGACCAACGACTCGATGCACCGGACGCATCATCGAGGCAAGCAACGCCTGCATGCTCTTCAGTGATATGCTCAGACTGTGATGGCGCTTCAACCTTCACCGATGGTCCATGCTCCCGAGGTCGTTGCCCGCGATTCTCGCCGCTTAACAACTCGTTTGGTTCCCCGCACACGCACTGCACGCTAGGGAATCCCTTATCGATATCCGTTCTGCCCGAATGGGAAGAGTCGTGCAACGTCACATACACATTGGCTAATGTGAGACACTATGCACAACAAACGGCAGGAGCATGGCATCGACAGCCGATCTGGTGGTTGCCTGAGCACGTAGGGTTTGTCACATCGTTCTTCCCCACAGAGCCTAACAACATTGTCGCGCTGCTGGCGCCTACTTTGGAGAAACATCATGACCGCATCGACTTCAGCCCGCGTTGCCGAAGGCGACAAAGCGCCGGATTTTTCGTTGCCAACCGATGGCGGTGGTTCGGTAAGCTTGAGCGCGTTGCAAGGCAAACCTGTGATCGTCTACTTCTATCCGAAAGACGACACGTCCGGCTGCACCAAGCAAGCGATTGGGTTTTCCGAATCTAAGAGCGCATTCGACGCAGTTGGTGCAACCATCATCGGCATTTCACCAGATTCGGCAGCCAAACATGACAAGTTCATCGCCAAGTATGACCTGACGATCCAGCTTGCTGCTGATGAGGAGAAAACGGTCGCTGAGGCCTATGGTGTTTGGGTGGAAAAATCGATGTACGGCAAGAAATACATGGGCGTGGAACGTTCAACCTTCTTGGTCGCCGCTGATGGCACCATCTCCAAAGCATGGCGTAAGGTCAAAGTGCCCGGGCACGTCGACGAGGTGCTCGAAGCGGTCAAAGCGCTTTAGGGCAACCCCATGAGATCACTTGCCAATGAGGCGATTGCGGTCGTCCAGTTGGCTGATTTGGATGCCAAGGCGAGCCATGCTTACGCCCTCGCAAAAGCGTGGTTTGCGGGTAAAATCGGCGTGGGGTCTGTGGACCGCAACGCTTTTCCCACAGAACCAGGACGGCCAGCGGAACCGGTCCTCATTGCGCCAAGCCGCATGCCCCGACGATCAAAAGGCGGCGTGAAAGGGCGGGTCGCGCTTTTGCATTCGCTGGCCCACATTGAACTCAACGCCGTTGATCTGACTTGGGATATGATTGCCCGTTCGGCCGGGCATCGCCTGCCGCGCTCTTACTATGATAATTGGGTGCAGGTTGGGCTTGAGGAAGCCAAACATTACAAGCTTCTGGCCAATCGGTTGGGCGAGTTGGGCTCCTACTATGGCGCCCTGCCCGCCCATGCCGGCCTCTGGGAGGCAGCGCAATCAACAGGCCATGATCTCACCGCGCGGTTGGCCATCATACCGCTGGTTCTGGAGGCTCGTGGATTGGATGTCACGCCAGCGACAATCCGCTCGCTGGAGAGCACAGGCGATGAGGCGAGTGCCGCCATCCTGCGAACCATTTATCACGATGAGAAAAAGCACGTGGCGTTTGGTGCCAAATGGTTCCGCTATCTGTGTGACCGCGACAGGCGCGCGCCGGAGCCGACGTTTCAAGCCTTAGTGCGCAAGCATTTTCGCGGCGCAATAAAGCCTCCCACCAATGATCGCGCCCGCGCTGAGGCTGGTCTAACGCCTGGATTTTATAAGCCGTTGATGCCACTTACCGGCCACTAAGTTCCATCTCTTGTGAGCCCTCTTAATCGGCGTGCCCTAAACCTCACATTAACCATGCGCAGGCCAAATACCCCTGCAGTTTGTGTATGAGTGGTGGGTTCCAAATGGCCAATGAAGCGCCGCAGTCTTCGTCCAGATCGTCATCGATGCCATCGTCTCAAGCGGATTTTCACAAATCCGTTCAGGCCAAACAGCTAACGCGCGCGCGCGCCGACCGACGGATTATCTTTGCTCATGGCGACAGCGTGCAGGTCGTGCGTATTGCCCCATGGGTTGGCGCACTGATGGTGCTGTTCGTTTTGGCGGGTTCCGTTGGGATCATTGCGTCGGCCAGCTATCTGTTTTTTCGCGATGAACTTTTTACCGCTTCGATCAAACGCCAGCATCAGATCCAAGTGGCCTATGAGGATCGCGTGTCGGATTTGCGCCGAGAGATTGATCGCATCACCTCGCGTCAGCTTCTCAACCAACAAGCCTATGAGGCACGCGTCGAACGGCTGTTGAGCGAGCATGTGCAGCTTTATGAACAGGGCGCCCGGCTTAATGTCATTCTGGACCGTGCCGGCACGCTCGGCCTGGTGCCACGGCCCGCACCGCCCTCACCGGTGGTTCCACCGAACCAGGAAGCCAGTCTGAATGGCCGGTTGCAGCTTGGTACGATGGCTGTGGATACCTCAGCGTTTGCCCCAATCCCTCCCGGGGAACTGATCACTGGCAGCATTCCACAACTACCGCCGCAACGCGGCATGACGGTGATGCAACAAGCGGTCGCTGATCCGGGAGGTCTTCTGACCACATTGGATGAGACGCTCGAAGCGCGCGAGTACAACCAGATGATCGCGCTGGCCGGTCTATCTGCCGAAGCGAACCGCGAAGCCGATACCATTGTGGATGAGGTGCGTGATCTGGGTGTTAGGATTTCTCTGCCCAGCGCATCCATGGATCCGCTTCCAACGGACTTGACCGGGGAGAACGCAATTGGTGGGCCATTGCTTGCACCCCTTTCAGGCACGGATCAATTTCAGCTTTACGCCGATGATGCTGAGCGTGCCTTGGCCGATCTACGGGCGGCACGGGACGCCGTCGATTTGGTGCCAGTCGCGGCGCCAGCACGCAATGCTCGGCAAACCTCCCGCTTTGGCAACAGACGAGATCCATTTACCCGCCGCACAGCCTTTCATTCCGGCATAGATTACGCCGCACCAACCGGAACGCCCGTCTACGCCCCCGCTGATGGGGTCGTGACACGCGCGGCGCGCCGTGGCGGTTATGGTCTTATGATCGAAATCGATCACCAGCATGGGCTTTCCACGCGCTTTGCCCATCTCTCTCGCATGCTGGTTTCACCGGGCACACAGGTTCGCCGTGGTGACGTGATTGGCCACATTGGTTCAACCGGTCGCAGCACCGGCCCGCATCTGCATTATGAAGTGCGCCGTGGAACCCGCGCCATTGACCCTCTGCCCTTTGTGCGCGCTGGTCAGCGGATCGCCGATCTGTAGGTTTCATCTCCGGCCGCTGCGGCTCGCGCGGCAATCCATTCGATCATCAGGTCAAGAGCACCGGGCGCCCAGGCGCGTTGTCCTTCGATCATGAACCGGAAAACCGTGTGCCATGGCCATGTGCTTGTCAGTTGCGCGTTGTAAGGCCCCGCTTTCAACAGCCCGTGCGTTCCATGCGGCACCACAACGATTTCATTGGCTGGATGCTGATCTAACATGGTCGCCCGAAAGATCGCAGCATCATTTGCGGCGTCAACGTTGAGATCGTCTTCGCCCCACATCGCCAGTGTCGGTATCTCCAGCTCCCCAAGAAAACCCCGCGCATCCTCGTTTCGATTGCGCTGAATGAATGCCCAGCGCGCCTCATCCATATCATTGGTGAATTGGCTCGAATCAAACCGTGCGCCTGCACCAAAAAGACGTTCGTTCTCTATCTCTGCATAGGCAAAAGCTTCTGCGATTTCAGTCTCGCTGGCACCCTCCAGCCGCAAGCGTGTGGCGGTGTAGTAGGCACCTTGATCACGCCATGACACGGCAGGCCCAACAAGGACGATGAAATCAGCCTGGTCTGACGCCAAGCGCGGCAAAACCCAGCCGGCTTGCGAAAATCCAAGCGCGCCAACCGGCGTTCCATCCAAGCGCATCGCCAGCGCGTCTAAAGCAGCAACCGTTTCGACCGCCCGGCCTTCCATCGTCTGGTCAAGCCAGTTGCCTTGCGATGCCCCAACACCCGCCTTATCCCAAGACGCGACGGCGATGCCGGCATCCAAGAGGGCATTGATGAGTGGAGGGTATCCACCACCGGAAAGGCGATCTTGCGGGCCGTCTCCATGAACAAGCACCAGGGCGGCGATGATAGGTTTGTCCGGTAGCCAAAGCCTTCCGTCCAACTGGGCGCCATCAACGGCGAAGCCAAAACTATCGCTCGTTCGGCGTTCAAGATCATGGTCGCTGAGACGCCAAAATGCCAAGCCAGCGACCACCGCCAAAGCCACCGCACAAACAGCCAAGATCGCCCGTAATTTCATTTGAATTCACTCTCTTGCATGCCCATCTCGATATGGCCTTCAGGGAGACTTCTCAATGGCTGTTGACACCACTGATCACCCCATCATCATCGAACCCGGCTTGCGCGCTGACCATCGCAAAGACGCCGTGCTTGGCTACTGGGAGGCTTTTTCTCGCAAGCTGCGCTATCCGCTTGGCCCGCGGCATAAGGCGCTGGCCTTTATCGAGCGTGTTCTGGATCCCACTCACGCGATCAGTGCCATCTCCAGCGATGGAGAATTTCTCGGTGTTGCCGGTTTCAAAACGCCCGATGGCGCCTTCGTGGGCGGTGGTCTCAGCGAAATGATCAAGGTCTATGGCTCGATAGGTGGGACGGTGCGCGGGCTACTGATCGGCCTGCTTGAGCGTGAGAACGAACCCGACACGCTGCTGATGGACGGTATCTTTGTTCAGCCTGCCGCGCGCAGCCGCGGCGTTGGCACACTGTTGCTGAGCGCCATTGAAGAGCACGCAGTCCGGTGTGGCCTCACACGCGTTCGGCTTGACGTGATCGATACCAACCCGCGTGCCAAAGCGCTCTACACGCAGCGTGGTTTTGTGGAGACGTCCCAGATGTCTGTTTGGCCGTTTTCAGGTCTGTTCGGCTTTCAAAACGCGTCCACGATGACGAAGGCTGTCGTTTAGGTGACCGCCAAAAGAAGGATGGGCTGTGCGCTTGGGCGCAGCTGATCAGCTGGCCATACGGTGGCCCTAATCAGGAGTTGGCCGTGAACTCCAATGTCCGCTGTGCGGACAAAGTGACCGAACCCTGAATTGTACCTAAGGCGTGAAATGGGCGGAGAGCTGACATTCGACGTCCATTGGTGATCTTGCTTCAGTCTGAGATCGAGTCTCTCATCCTGTTCGGAACAGATGGGAGCACAGAAACGGTTATGTCGGATGCGTTTGTCGCTGATAAAGGACAAGTTCTGTTCCAGCCGGGCCAGCCATGCCCTGGCTTCGTCCTTTTGAACGAGGGCAGCATCAAAGTCTCTTTGACTGGGCAAAGCGGGCGAGAGGTAGTTCTTTACCGAGTGAGGCCTGGACAGGTCTGCCTGCAAACACTGTCCTGCCTCATCAATGACGAAGCCTACGGTGCTGAAGGAGTGGCGGAGACAGCGCTTTCCGGCGTCATAGTGCCCAAATTTGAGTTCCAAGCGAAAATGGCAACGAATGAAGCGTTCCGAAACAAGATCTTGTCTTCGATCGCCCAGCGCTTCGGCGAGTACCAGCAACTGGTCGAAGATGTCGCTCTAACCAACTTTGACGTGCGATTAGCCAAGGCACTTTTGCGTCTAGCTAGCGAAGATGGCTTTGTTCCCGCCACCCACCATGACCTTGCAGCCGAGACGGCGTCCGGTCGGGCTTATGTCACACGTCGGCTTGCCGAATTTGTGCGCAACGGTTGGGTTGAACAGCGGTCGAACGGCATCGTCGTATTGAACTTTGGTAGGCTGAGACAGATTTCTGAGGGGCTGCGGTGACTCTGTCACCGTGTCGTCTTTAGGACTGGCGCTAGGATCTGGCATCATTTCGAAAAGGAGGTAATTCAGATGCCCAGAAACGAAGGTACAGTCGATCGCGCGCTTCGCATCATTGTTGGCCTTGGCTTGTTGTCATTGGTCTTCGTGGGACCACAGACGCTTTGGGGCCTAGTAGGGATCGTTCCATTGGTTACTGGGATTGTCGGAACTTGCCCTATCTACTCACTGCTAGGTATTCGCACGTGTTCGGCTCAGAATGTTTAAATTCTGACCGTCGCAAACTGCTAGGAACGCCGCGTCCAGGAGCGCCTCGTTGGGTGCGCTCTATCCCATGAAACGACTGGCGCGGATTAAAGCGGTCCTTGCGGCCTGCGCTGGTGCCCATCGATAGTCGGAGAGCTGCCTCGCGAGAATCGGGCATCACTCAACGGCATCTACTCGTTTCAAGTAAGCTGCCAGCGCTTGGCGGTCGCCATCGGAGAGCTCGCGTAGGTTTTCAATGACATCGGCCATATGTCCGCCTGCTGTATCGAACTCGGGCGTGAAACCCGATTGAAAATACGCCACGATGTCACTGACCGACCAATCGAGCCCACCGGGTGTAATATTTGGGATGTTGCCGCTGCCCGACGGGTTCGGGGCACCTGCCAGCCAACGCCCCCGCTGCGGCGCGCCGAGGGCGTTTCTGGACGTGTGGCACTCACCGCAATGCCCTAGAGCTTCGGCCAGATAGCGGCCGCGCTGTTCTTCCTCTGTTAAATCGCCGCCTAGCACCCAATCGACGTCCAGGTACAACCATTTCCAAACGCCAAGGTTGCGTCGAATGGAAAAAGGGAAGCCGATATCGTGGTCGCGATTAAGTTCATTCGAAGCTGGTAACGTCATTAGGAAAGCATGAAGGGAAACCACATCTTGCGCCGTCACCCGCACATAGGAGGTGAAAGGGAAGGCCGGGTAGTAGTGCTGGCCATCCGGCGACACACCATGGCGCATGGCATTGTAGAGATCGAGCGCCGACCAGTCGCCAATGCCATAGTCTTGGTCCGGAGAGATATTGGGCGCGTAGAACGTGCCGAAGTTGCTAGGGAAAGCGCGCCCTCCCGCCATTATCAGGCGTGCGTCGCCGTCCGCATTTGGCGCGGCATGGCAGGACGCGCACCCACCCGCGTAGAAAACCTGTTCACCGGCAGCGATATCCGGCTCAAGCCCGGCAAGCACGGAATCAGGCGAGGTGACAGGTGCGGTCACCCACCAATAGGCGGCCAAGCCCGCCGCAACCAGAACCGCAGAGGCCCCTAATGCCCGCCGCATCTAGTTGTTGGGCTGGCGGAACGCCCTATGGCAAGCGCTGCAGGTCTCGCCGATGGCTCCAATGCTCGCCTGCACACCTTCCAGCGTCCCAGCGGCCGCCTGCATGGCCGACGTCGCCTCAACGAGCGCAGTCGCGTTGGCAATGATCTCCTCCATGCTTTCGCTGTCCCAAATGACGGGCAACGCACGGGTTTCTTCCCCTAGTTCATCAGTCGACGTACCAGGAGGCCAGTAGGACATCTGGTTCAATGTTGCCAGCGCGGCCAAATTGCCCGCAGCGGCCTGCGCCGCGTCGGCATTAAAGTCGACATTGCCGCGAGCCATGCCGCCCAAAATGCCAAGATTATGCCCATAGAGCTGCATGTGCGACTGCCGCGCTTCGACCGCAGGATTTCCGCCATGCGAGTCAGCCAGAACGACCGTACCAGCCGCAAATACGGCAGCCATGGCTACAAGTATGCTTCGCTTTATTAGCATTGGACCGCTCCTGGAAAAAGACTTTGGAAGCGACATGCTACCTGTGTAAAAAACGATGAACAGTCGTCATTTGCGCAGGGTTGATGTGAAATTATGCACAAGGAAAACTGGGATGATCTCCGCTTCCTCCTCGCCGTGGCAGACTATGGTTCGGTATCAGCGGCGGCGCGCGTATTGGGGGTGAACCACGCCACGGTTTTGCGCCGGATTGCAGCCTTTGAAGGGCGTCACGGCGGTAAAGTTTTTGCGAGGACCCCACAGGGCTACACCGTCCCGTTAGAGCGCCAAGGCGTTATCGAAGCGGCACGTAATGTTGAGGCGGCCATCTACGCTGTCGAACGTTCGATCGAAGGCGCCCAAGCACCACTCAGCGGTGCCGTAAGGGTCACCTCAACCGACACGTTATGCCACGGCCTGTTGCCGCAAATGCTGGTGGGACTTCGCAGCGAAACTGTCGACCTTCAGGTTGAGCTCGTCTGCTCCAACGTCCACCTCGATCTGGCGAGGCTGGACGCAGATATTGCCATTCGGCCAGCAGCAGAACTTCAAAGTGGACTTGTCGGTGAGATTGGGGCCGAACTGGGGTTTGCAGCCTATGGTGAGGATCAGCGACCGTGGCTCGGATTGAGCGGGGCACTGGCGCGCTCAAAGCCGGGTACTTGGTTGGCCGAGACGGTCCATGAAAAGGCGTATGCTGGGCGGGCTGACAGTTTCCTTACACTGCGCGAGATGGTTGCCGCCGGTATAGGTAAAGCTATCTTGCCGTGTGTGGTCGGCGATCCAGATCGCCGGATAAGCCGCATCGACAATGCCATACCAGAGATGCGCGTTGGTATATGGGTCGCCTGCCATCCTGACATGGTCGACGTGCCGCGTATCCGTGCAGTAAGAAGGCATCTGGCCAGTGAAATGGCCGATCGACGTGAAGCGTTGTTAGGTCAAAGGTGACGCGCATTCAAAGGCGACGGACGGCGTTCTGCCGGTAAACAGCTGGTGGCAGCTAACGGCCGGAAGTTTTGGCACCCGATGCCAGGCCAAAGGTCTTGACCGGACTCAAAGCTGCCCTTGGTGCACGGTCATAGAACAGGCTATCGACAACCACACGCGCAACGCCCCCACCGTCAGAGGTTGATGACCCTGGTTGGCGCGAGGGATGTTAGGAATGCCTCATCGTGGCTGACCACCAACACGGCGCCGTCATAAGCGGCCAAGGCGGCCTCCAGTGAAGCAATGCCATCCAGATCAAGATGGTTGGTTGGCTCGTCGAGGATCAGAAGCTTGGGCGGTGGCGTTGATCCCAAGACACAGGCCAAGCCTGCACGCAGCCGTTCCCCACCGCTCAAATCACCTGCGTGGCGCAACGCATCGCCGGCTCGAAAGCCAAACCGCGCAAGCGCAGAATGCGCGCTGTTCGTCTCGTCGAAAGGATTAAGCCGAAGAAAATTCTCAAGCAGGCTCTCAGCCAAATCCAACAGGCTCATATGCTGATCTAGCATTGCAAAGGGGACCATCACGTCCACTTCGCCGCCCTGCGGCGTCATCTGGCCGGTGATAAGCTTCAGCAGAGTGGTCTTCCCACAGCCATTGGGGCCAGCAATGAGGATGCGCTCAGGGCCGGTGATGGTCAACGAAAGATGGCGAATGATGGGGTGGTTGGCATTGTATCCACCGGTCACACCTTCCAGACACAGAACGCGCTTGTTTGCCAACAAACCCGTCGTCGGCATGTCCATATGAATAGGTTGCAACATCTCGACTTGAAGACGTGCGGCAGATAGGAGGTTATCGGCATGGTGACGTTTGGAATCGCGAAGGCGGGCACCGGCGCCACCTGACGCTTCAGCACGCTCCTTGGCTGCGTCCATCAGTATTTTCGGTTGATCGCCTTTTGCCCGCGCCTTTCGGCCAGCGCTGTCCCTGCGCGCCTTGCGCTCGGCAGCCTGTTGTGCCCGCCGCGCCGTTTCGGCGTGATGGTTTTCAGCATGAACCAGGTCGCGTTTGGCAGCCTCCAGCTCAGTGGCTTTCTGGTCCAGAAACGCGCTGTAATTGCCGCCATACCGGGTAACGCCAAGCGACGTTAGTTCCACGATGGCGTCCATTTCCTCCAGCAGTTCACGATCATGGCTGGCAATGATCGCCCCACCCTTCCAACTGCGCATAAGATCGATAACCGCCTTACGCCCAGCACGGTCAAGGTTATTGGTCGGCTCGTCCAGGAGCAAAAAATCCGGTTCGCTGAAAAGAAGGGCTGCAAGGGCCGCGCGGCTGCGCTGTCCGCCTGAAAGTGTGGTGAGTGGCGTGGTTGGGTGAACGGAAAGGTCACATCGCAAAAGCGCGGTCTGGACCCGTTTCGGCAGCGTCCAGTCTGCATCTGCCAGGTCTTCTGCTTTGGCGATGCCTGCCTCGGCGCGATCAAGGAGAGCGAGGGCGGAGCGCACATTAAACAAATCAGCAATCGTATCGCCAGGATGCTCGATCACGTCCTGCCGTATCATGGCCTGCGTGCCAGTGTTGTTCACATGGCCTGTTAAGGGGTGCAAATCGCCTGCGATCAAGCGCAGCAGTGTGCTTTTGCCTGTCCCATTGCGACCGACAAGGCCGACACGTTCGCAGCCAAAGGCTAGGTTGAGATTGGTGAAAAGTGAGGTGCCGTTAGGTGTGGACCATGACAGGTCGGATAGGGAAACAGATGCCAACATGGAAAGAAACGTCTCGCAGCAAAACCAAGGGTTTGGTGGTGGCGAGGTTGATGTCCATGTTGAATACTTCTCCTGTCATCGCTGTACCCAAAGATAGGATCTGCATAGCGATTTCTCAAGGTCTGAGCCATGACATTGGGCGGCTGCCACTGCAGATAGGCACCGCTTTGTGGCCAGGCACTCACAGCCCTACTTGCGTGAAAAAACCATCTTTTGATCTGCAAGCTTATCCTTGGGTCCAACCCAGGCATACGCCATGAGCGCCGGCTCGCGGTTGGACACGGTGATGCGGTGGCGTTGACCGGGTGGATTGAAGATCATCGATCCAGGCGCATAGACGCCTTGGTGGTTCTCTGACACCGCGCCTGACAGGCACACATAGCTTTCGGTGATGCCGTCATGGGCGTGCGAGGGATAGGTGCAATTGGGGGCAAATAGCACAAGCCCCAAAATCACCTCTTCGCATATCACCGGCCCAGACGGTCCGCACAGTTCGGCATAGGCGTATTTGTCTTTCAGCCCACGCGGCACCTTCTCGTAGCCATACTGCCAGTCAATGGCAGCCTGAACAGCTTCAATGGAGCGAATGATATTGGAATGTCGCTCCATGCGACCTTCATCGAGCGCACGCCTTAAATGGCGGGTGACAGGCTTTTGGATACCAGTGCCCAGGCAAAGCGACCCGTTTGAATTGATCACCCGGCTGATCGCCTCACGCACCGTGCGTTGATGGGCACGGATCTGGTTGCTGCCACCTGACGACAAGAAGCGGTAAATTTCATAAAACTCGCGAAGCAGATAGATCCAATCCGGGATATCGTTCAGGCAAGGCCTGCTTTCGCTTTGCGTCACATCCACGACCATGTGACCTAATCCAAGTCAGCCACGTCTGCGGTGCCACCGTAAGCACGCTGAGCCAGCGTTGCTTCCATGAAGCTGTCGAGCTTGCCATCAAGCACATCAGACGGTGCTGTGCTTTCGTGGCCTGTGCGCAGATCTTTGACCAGCTGATAGGGTTGAAGCACGTAAGAGCGGATTTGGTGGCCCCAACCAATGTCGGTTTTGGCAGAGGCTTCAGCGCTGGCTTTTTCCTCGCGCTTTTGCAGCTCCAGCTCGTAAAGTCGGGCGCGCAGCATGTTCCAAGCTGTGGCTCGGTTTTTGTGTTGGGACCGTTCATTTTGACACTGCACCACGATGCCCGTGGGGTTGTGGGTGATGCGCACAGCCGAATCGGTGGTGTTGACGTGCTGCCCGCCCGCGCCGGACGCCCGGTAGGTATCGATGCGGCAGTCACTCTCATTGATCTCGATGTTGATGGTGTCGTCGATCAATGGATAGATCCAGACACTGGCAAACGAGGTGTGGCGACGCGCATTGGAATCATAGGGTGAAATGCGCACCAGGCGGTGGACACCAGCTTCGGTTTTCAGCCAGCCATAGGCATCGTTGCCCTTGACGAGAATGGTGGCTGATTTGATGCCCGCCTCTTCGCCAGCCTGCTCTTCCAACAGCTCGACCTTGCGGCCTGAATTCTCTGCCCAACGGGTGTACATGCGCAGCAGCATGTTGGCCCAATCCTGGCTCTCTGTGCCCCCTGCCCCAGAGTGGATTTCCACATAGCTGTCATTGCCATCGGCTTCGCCAGACAGCAGCGCTTCGACTTGCAACCGGCGGGCCTTGGCCGCAAGTGTTTTGAGAGACTCAACGCCTTCATTGGCCATGTCGTCATCGCCGTCGGCTTCGCCAAGCTCGATAAGTTCGCTGGTGTCGGCAAGGTCGGCGCGCATCGCATTCATGCCGTTGATCGCGTCATCCAGTTTCTGGCGCTCACGCATAAGGCCCTGGGCTTCCTGGGGATCATCCCAGAGGCGCGGGTCTTCAGCCAGCGCGTTCAGTTCATCAAGGCGTTTGAGGGCCGCATCCCAGTCAAAGATGCCTCCTTAGCAGGGTGAGTGCCTGCTCAATGTCATCTACAAGCCGTTGGGCTTCCGCACGCATGGGTCGGTCCTAAGTCAGTCAAACAAAAAAGGGCGCGTACCATTCAGCACGCGCCCGAAGCATGTGAAATAAGTCAGGCGGTTAGTAAAGCCCGCCCGTGCCAGAGACAACCGCGCGGTCGGCCTGCGGGTCTACCGTCAGCTCACGGCCCATATCGTCAGTGAAGCCGATGATGGAATAGGACGAGGGCGGCGATGTGCCAGGGCGAAACGCCTCCAGGATCGATCCATCTGTTCCGGCAGCAACCTGAAGGCCGGTGCGGCGGTCAATTGGGATCAACGAGATGCCGCGCGGCACCTGGAATTCGGTGCGTGGCTGACCTTCCAGCGCTGCTTGCATGAAGTCGGCAAAGATTGGCGCGGCCAAGCCACCACCGGTTGCCGAACGCCCCATGTCGCGCGGGTTGTCATAACCAACGTACACGCCCACAGCGATATCGTGCGAGTAGCCAACAAACCAAACGTCGCGGTTGTCATTGGTGGTACCGGTTTTGCCCGCGATGGCCCAATTGGACAGGTCGCCAGAAATGCCCGCAGCTGTGCCGCGGCGCACAACGCCTTCCAACATGGAGGTAACCTGATAGGCCGTCATCGGATCGAGAACCTGCTCGCGCTCATCAATCAAGTTGGGTTCATCTTGACCTTGCCAAGCTTCCACACGGCAGCCTTCGCACAGGCGCTCATCGTGACGGAAGATGGTGTTGCCATAACGGTCCTGCACGCGGTCAATCAATGTGGGTTGAATCGCGCGACCGCCATTGGCGATAACCGCATAGGCACCGGTCATCCGCATAACGGTGGTTTCACCGGAGCCCAGTGACATGGCCAGCAACGGATCGAGATCGTCATAGACCCCAAAGCGACGGGCATATTCTGATACCAGCGGCATACCCATGTCGCGGGCAAGGCGAACCGTCATCACATTTCGCGAGCGCTCGATGCCAACACGCAGTGTTTGCGGGCCATAAAATTCGTTCGAATAATTGTCCGGTCGCCAAATACCAAGGCCCGGGCCTTGATCGATCTCGATGGGTGCGTCCATCACCACGCTTGACGGCGTGTAACCATTGTCCAAGGCCGCAGCATAGACAAACGGTTTGAACGAGGAACCAGGCTGGCGCCAAGCTTGCGTGGCGCGGTTGAACTGGCTGTCATCGAAAGAAAAACCGCCAACCATCGCGAGCACACGGCCCGTGTAGGGGTCCATCGCGACCATACCGCCCGACACTTCAGGCACCTGGCGAAGCGAGTAGTTGACCTCGCCGGATTCGGTTGGCTCAGGGCGAACATAGATCACATCACCAGCCGACACGATCTCAGTGGGATTCGATCCAGCCCATTCCATCGCCGAGGCGGGCATGAAACCGGTGGGGCGCTCATCAGACAGAGCGCGAGAGGCCAAACGAGGCGGCATCAGACCGAGCTGCGCCCCCTCTTCGCCGACGGCCAAAACAACAGCCAACGTCCATTCCTCAATGTCAGACAGACCATCGACTTCGCTCAGCGCCACACCCCAATCTTGGGTGATATCGATGGAAGCCACCGGCTCGCGCCAGCCACGGGCGCGATCAAAATCTTCCAATCCTCGGCGCATCGCGCGGCGGGCATGGCTTTGCAGCACCGGGTCCAGTGTGGTGCGAACCGACAAGCCACCTTCGTAGAGCCCGTCATTGCCATAGCGCTCGGCGATCTGACGGCGCACCTCTTCAGCGAAATAGTCAGAGGCTTCCAGGAACGTGCCAGTGTCACGTGGAATAACGTTAAGTGGCTCAGCTTGAGAGGCAGTACGCTGCTCATCAGTGATATAGCCGTTCTCGTACATGCGATCGAGCACCCAGTCGCGGCGCTCAATGGCGCGGTCGGTTTGGCGGAATGGGTGATAGTTGTTGGGCGCTTTGGGCAGCGCGGCCAGATAAGCTGCTTCGGCCAGCGTCAGCTCATGAACCGACTTGTCGAAATAGACGAGCGAGGCTGCAGCAATTCCGTACGCACCAAGGCCAAGATAAATTTCATTGAGATACAGCTCGAGAATTTCATCTTTGGTGAACGTGCGCTCAATGCGCAAAGCCAGGATTGCCTCACGGATTTTCCGTTCGATGGCCACATCACCGGACAGAAGGAAGTTCTTTGCAACCTGCTGGGTGATGGTCGATGCGCCAACGGGACGACGATCTGAGCCAAGGTTTTCAATGTTCACGACCACGGCGCGGGCGATGCCGGTGAAATCGAGCCCACCATGATCGTAGAAATTCTTGTCCTCGGCCGACAGGAACGCGGCCTTCAGCACATCAGGCATCGACTGGATCGGCAAGAAGAGACGGCGCTCAGAAGCATACTCGGCAATAAGCTCGCCATTGGAGGCGTGCACGCGCGTCATCACTGGCGGCTCATAGTCACTGAGCACCGTGTAGTCCGGCAAATCTTGAGAATAATAATGAATGCCGTAGGCAACGCCACCGGCGGCCAGCAGGAAGCCAAGAACGCCTATGCCAAAAAGGTAACCCAGAAACTTCGTGAACATGCGTTCATCCGTTCATCATCGTCAGTGTGCGCCCGCCACCTAAGTGTTACTGAAGCGCAGTATGGTAAATGCACCGTTAGCTTTTGCAGGCAATGCACAGCGAAAAGCCCAATTGGCGCCAATCGCGTCACCGTAGGCGTTGGCGATGCGGCGGAAATAGGGCGCCGCGCGCGACAATTCCAGCATTGGTGCTATGATCGTGGTGTTTGCGCAACGCTATGGCGCGCTTGCAACACGCTGTTCAAAAAATCGCTCAACGGCTGTCGATAGCGAGGCAATGGTGCGCTCGCGCCAAGCGGCATCGGTCAACAGGCGCACATCATCTTCATTCGACAGAAAGCCAAGCTCCAACAGCACCGACGGGATTTCCGGGGCCTTAAGCACACGAAAACCCGCGGAACGATGGGGATTGTTGACCATACGGGTGGCGGTGGCGATCTCACTCACCAGATCTTCAGCAAAAGCCAGCGAGAAACGAGTGGTCTCGCGGCGTGTCAGATCAATCAAAATGTCGGCAACCTCACTTGTTGCCGGTTCGCTGACATCCATCCCGGCCAGCATTTCTGAACGCCGTTCATTGTCCACCAGTTGCTGGGCAATCTCGTCCGATGCACGGTCAGACAGGGTGTAAACGGTTGCGCCGCGCATATCACGGTGGCGCACGAGGGAATCAGCGTGGACGGAAATAAACAGATCCGCGTGATGGTTTTGGGCAAAGCGTACACGGCCAGCAAGCGGAATGAACACATCATCATCGCGGGTCATGTAAACGTCGAAATGGCCCGTCGCTCGCAAGTCGGCGGCAAACTCACGAGCAAACCGCAGCACAACTTCTTTTTCCAACACCCCGGACCGGCTGACGGCGCCAGAATCAATTCCGCCATGGCCGGGATCGATCACCACGATGGGCCGACCGCTGGTGTTGGCGATATCGAGTCGGTTTTCCTTCGGCGCTTCAACGCTGGCCAAAAAGCTTTCGCGCGTGCGCTCAACTTCAGCCAGAAACCCTGTTTCATCGCTGCGCACCAGATCCAGCACCAGCCGCGCGGGTTGATCATCGAGGGCTGCCAACATGAGGATTTCGTCAATCACCACATAGTCAGCTAGATCGATCACGATCCGTCCGCGTCCTGGAGCGAACGGACCATAGCGAAAAGCCGAAATAAGGCCACGGGCCTCAACCTGCGCATCGCCCATCGGCTCAAAAGACAGACCCGGAAGATCAAGAATTAGGCGGTTGGGCTCCGGAAGCATGTAGACCGATGGCGCCACCTCCCCGGCAACATCAATAACAATGCGGGTGCGCGCTTCGTCGCCTGCGATGCGTGCTGCGAGCGCGGTCGCCTCCTCGGCTGGCTCGAAAGAAGCTTCCAAAGGCACCCCGGAAGATTGCTCTTCTGTGGCCGATGCCGACCAAGGCCATAGCAGCCCTAAGATGCATGCCAAACACAATGCGATTTTGAACGGACCTAGCCAACGCTCCCCGCCCTCGCTCTCAAGCGCACGGGATGGGGCTGACGTTCTATCAAGGTTGGCTGGGGTTGTTGTCATCGCCTAAAAACTGTCTCAACGCCTGCGTTTGCCCATTGAGACCGGATCATTCCAGCCGCCTGGGCGCAACGGTTACCACATCCTAAAGCACGGTGGTAAACCAAACTGAAACACGCTCACAGCGTGCTGACAACGGGTTAGGCAATCTATCCCAGAGTCAGGCAAATGCTGCCAAACAGGTTGAGTACGCTTGCAAACACTTGTTTGGGAGCGTACATCGGAAGAACTTGCAAGGTGTGGGATGTGCTGACTTTTGGCCATCCGCTGGGACTTGCGGGCGATATGCGGCATAAATCTGATCGGCGCCAACACTGTTTGGTCGACGCCAATCCGAACCTGAATGCAGAGCGCGAACCCGAAGCGAAAGCTGGCCGCGATCTGAGACTGTTCAAGGCTCCGGTTCCGGCACCGAATGGGCAACTGGCCCGGATTTGCGCATAACTGCCCGCACCCAAGACCATTGTAAGCCAATAGCTTTTTAAGCGGTGCGAACGCGTTTCGACCGCTTGTTAGACCGGAACATAAATGGTGCTGCGCCTGTTACCCAGTGTATCGAACACCGCTTTTCAGCGGCCACGTTCGTATGGGTATGCGCCCGCTGCCGATGTCGTAGAAAACGACACGCATTCGCGGAAATATGCGCCGGTTCCAAACACTTTCGCTCGATCTGGTGTTGCTGAGCCGCATGCGGCCACCACGCCAGGCAGCGCATCTTTCTCTACAGAACCATTGGCGATCGCCGCTGAGCTTGTTCCTCTTGCTCGGCCTGCGCGCCCCAAGGAATCCTTCAATGTCATCCAAAATGTTAATCGATGCCACCCACCGGGAAGAGACCCGTGTGGTGGTGAAGCGTGGCAATCGCGTCGAGGAGTTTGATTTCGAGACGCTCGCGAAAAAACAACTTCGCGGCAACATCTATCTGGCCAAAGTAACCCGCGTCGAACCTTCGCTGCAGGCGGCGTTTGTGGACTATGGCGGAAACCGTCATGGTTTCTTGGCCTTCTCGGAAATCCATCCCGACTATTATCAAATCCCGCAAGCAGATCGCGATGCGCTGTTGGCCGACGAGCGCGGCCATGACGGCGAAGCCGATGAGGACAGCGACGATAAGAACGCTGACGCGCTGAAAAACGAGAAAGACACAGACGATCAAAAATCTTCCGATGAAGACGATCGCGATGGCCTGACCGTCACAGCGGCTGTTTCTGCGGGCCTGTTTGTCAGTGACGAGGTGCCGGATGATGATGAGGCCGACAATGTGGACGAAAGCGGATCGGACGATGCGCTGGAAGAAGCCCGTCCGCGTCGCCGTCCCAGCCGTCGTCACTACAAAATTCAAGAAGTGATCAAACGCCGCCAGATCATTCTGGTGCAGGTGGTCAAAGAAGAGCGCGGCAACAAAGGCGCCGCGTTGACGACCTATCTGTCGCTGGCTGGTCGCTATGCTGTGCTGATGCCCAACACGCCGCGTGGCGGCGGCATTTCGCGCAAAATTACATCGGCTGCCGACCGCAAACGCTTGAAAGAAGTGGTGAGCGATCTGGATGTGCCGGATGGCATGGGCGTTATTCTGCGCACGGCCGGCGCCAACCGCACCAAGGTCGAGATCAAGCGCGACTTTGAATATATGATGCGGCTTTGGGAGACGGTGCGCGATGTGACGCTGAAATCTGCCGCCCCTGCCCTGGTCTATGAAGAAGGTAGCCTGATTAAACGTTCGATCCGCGATCTTTATTCACGCGATATCGATGAGGTCATGGTTGCGGGCGATGAAGGCTACCGCGAAGCCAAAGACTTTATGCGCATGCTCATGCCGAGCCATGCCCGCAACGTGAAGCCTTATCGCGATTCAACGCCGCTTTTCACCGCGCAAGGGGTAGAAGAGCAGCTGGACTCCATGTTCGAGCCGACGGTGAAGCTGAAGTCCGGTGGATATCTGGTCATCAACCAGACGGAGGCACTGGTCGCAATTGATGTGAACTCCGGCAAATCGACCAAAGAGCACAACATCGAAGACACGGCTGTATCCACCAATCTAGAAGCTGCTGATGAGATTGCACGCCAACTGCGTCTGCGCGACCTGGCAGGTCTGGTGGTTTGCGACTTCATCGACATGGAGGAAAAGCGCAACAATCGGGCCGTTGAAAAGCGCATGAAGGATGCGCTGAAAACTGACCGGGCGCGCATTCAAGTGGGCCGGATTTCGCATTTTGGCCTTTTGGAAATGTCGCGCCAGCGCATTCGTACATCGCTGATCGAAAGCACGATGGAGCCCTGCCCGCACTGCGCCGGCACAGGCCATACGCGGGCATCCTCCTCCGTTGCGCTGCAAATATTGCGTCAGGCAGAAGCGCAGCTTTTGCGCCACCAAGGCCACCACGCCAATGTGGTGCTACGTTCTGAAACGGCGCTTTACATTTTGAACCATAAGCGCGCGATGCTTGCTGATCTTGAGGCGCGCTATGGCCGCCGTGTGGTGTTCACCGTGGATGGCACCATGGCAGCAGATGCCTTTACGATCGGTCGTGGTGAGGCAGCTGATCCACGTGATGTTGTACCGGTTGCCGCCACTCCGACGACAAGCGTTGATCTGGAAGCTGAAGAACGCGCTGACCAAGCCGCCGCTGAAGCTGCTGAGGCTGAGGAGCGCGCACTTGAAGCGGATAATGATGACACGCGCTCGGAGAAAGATGCGCGCGCTTCTTCTGATGACGAGGAAAGCGGCGATGGCCGGAAACGTCGTCGTCGTCGCCGTCGCCGCAGGGGTGGCGCGGATGATGAGATTGAGCGCAGTTCGGAGGAAAGTTCTGAAGACGACGTTTCTGACGCCAGTTCTTCTGAGGACAGTTCGTCGGAAGCGAAGTCTTCCGATGATGAAAACGCAGAAGAGGATGGAGAGCCGAAAAAGCGTCGCCGCTCCCGTCGTGGTGGCCGTCGTCGTCGCGGTGGACGCGGCAATGGCGAAAGCAATGCAGAAGCGAACGGCGAAAATGGTGAGGACACCGATGCAGATGCAGAGCAAGCCGCTGAAAGGACTGATGATTCTGAGGTAGAGGTAGCTGCCACATCTGAAGAAACACCCGCTGAATCTGAGACAAAATCCGCTGAAGAACCGGTTGTTGAAGACGCCGTGGCTGAAGAGGTTCCAATTGAAGAGGCGCCTGCTGTTACGGCTGCTGAGCCAGAACCAGCGCCCGAGCGCGAACCGGCCTCAGAGCCAGCCAAAGACCCGGTGTTGGAAAGCTCCAATCCCGAGACTGGCCCGAAAAAGCAGGGCTGGTGGCAGAAGCGCTCCTTTTTCTAGGGTTCTTCAATGCCTTCGCTTCCCGATAACACAGGCCCGCGCCTCGCAGCGCGGGCCTTGATCGTTGAAAACGAAAGACTTTTGCTGGTGAACGCCTATCCGGGCGGCACCTCTGATCTGTGGTGCGCACCGGGCGGCGGAGTGGAAAAGCACAAATCAATCCCCGACAATGTCAAACGCGAAGTGTTTGAAGAAACCGGGCTCACCATCGCCGTCGGTGGTCTGGCAGGTGTGAATGAGTTCCATGAACCAGGAGCTGACTTTCACCAGGTCGATCTCTTTTTCCGCGCGACGATTCTCTCAGGTTCTCTTGACCCCAATTGGAAGGATCCAGATGGGGTTGTGACCGAGCATTGCTTCATGACGCGTGAAGAGATGACGAAAGTGCGGTTCAAACCGGACGTTCTGGCCGACTTTGCCTTTGGAGATTATGAAGCCGGCTATGATCCGCTGGAACGTCTGGTTCGGTAGCGGACGGTCCGCAAAAACAGGCGGACGACCAGCGGACTGTATGCAGACTAATGGCGGACTGAGGCGGACTAACGGCGGACCGTCCGCCTCATCAGAGACGATTGGAGCGCCTTTTGGCCCACTGCTCAAACAGGTCCGCTGCCTGCGCGATCGTCTCCTGACTTCCCGCGAACGACACCCGAACAAAGGTATCGCCATGCACAGGATCGAAATCATTGCCTGGCGTGATGGCGATGCCGGTCTCAGCCAGTAAGGTATCGCACAACGCGGCAGAGGATTCGCCAGGACGCAGCAATTTGTCGATTGGCCAGTACATATAAAATGCGCCATCAGGCGGTGGGCCGCCGGTCAGTCCAAGCGTCTTTTGGGTTTGCAACAAGCGCTGGCGATTTGCGGCATAACCTGCCTTGATCGTTTCCAGTTCATCGGTTGCATCGAACGCTGCCAACGCGGCGGTTTGCGAGAGGCTTGGCGCGCAGATGAAAAGGTTCTGCGCCAGCGCTTCAGCGCCGCGCACCAGGCGTTCGGGTAAGATCATCCAGCCGATCCGCCAACCGGTCATGCAATAGTATTTGGAAAAGGAGTTGATGATGATTGCATCATCGTCAAATCCGAGCGCGCAGCACGCCTCGCCATCGAAAACCAGGCCGTGATAGATTTCATCAGAGATGTACCAAATGCCAGCCTGTTTGCAGTAGGTGGTAAGTTTCTCAACAGCCTGCGGCGGCATCACTGTGCCGGTCGGGTTGTTCGGCGACGCGATCAATACTGCACGGATCGGCACATTCTCATGGTGCTTGGCCAACGCGCGTGGCGTCAGCACCCAGCCCTCTTCGGGATCGAGATCAATTTCCACCGGCTCCAGCCCCAACGCCCGCACAATGTTGCGATAGGCCGGATAGCCAGGGCGCGGCAAAGCGATGCGATCACCTGGGTCGCAGAGCAGCAAAAAGGCCAACGTGAAACTGGCCGATGATCCAGTGGTCACCATCACCCGCGCTGGATCGATGGCCTGCCCATAATGGTCGGCATAATGACGAGCGATCCGCGCACGCAGCTCTTTTGTACCAGCTGCTTCGGTGTAGCCGACACGTCCATCGGCCAGTGTTGCTGCCAGCGCATCACGCACGCTTTGCGGCGTTGGCGCACCCGGTTGCCCAACCTCTAAGTGGTAGGTGGCCTCGCCGGCTGCCTCACGGGCGTTGGCGGCTGCCAGTACGTCCATCGCCATGAATGAATCCACCTTGCGGGAATGGGCAATATGGCGGCCGGTGCGGTTGTGCCAACCAGCTTTGTGTGACGCGTCTTCAAATGCCGCCATCGGTACAGCGGGCTCCTTATGGTTGCCTGTCGAATCCGTTGTGGTGATACGCAACTGCGTCGTCCACGACAATGATTGCTGATGGCAACGACTGGCGAAGTTGCCGTTGACGCTGGATTGGCGCCTGTTAGGTTCCATCTCCATCCAAAGTGGGCATTGATGCCCCATTCTTGCCGTTTCCCCGATGGAGTGTCGGCCGCATGATCCTATCCGCCTCTTTTGCTCGTGTTTGGCTCCTGAGCGTTGTTCTTATTGTCTCGCAGCTTGCGGTCTCGACGGCGCAAGCGCAGCGGCAGATTTCTGTTTTCCGCGACGCTGAGGTGGAGGCTCTGGTCACAGACTATGTGGCGCCGATTCTGCGTGCTGCTGGGATTCGCGGGAGCTCTATCCAGATCGTTCTGATCAATGAGCGAGACTTCAACGCCTTCGTCGCCGATGGACGACGTATTTTCATCAATCTGGGCGTGATTTTGGAATCCGACACGCCCAATGAGGTGATCGGTGTGTTGGCGCATGAAACCGGGCATTTGGCCGGTGCACACCTTACCCGCCTGCGCCAAGAGATATCACGGGCGCAGATCATTTCAGCCATCACCATGTTGGCCGGTGCGGCGGCAATGGCGGCGGCGGCCAGCGCTGGTAGCGGCGAAGGCGTTGCCGCTGGTCAAGGCATCGCCATTGGCGGCCAGGCGGCCGCACAACGTTCTCTGCTTGCCTACCAGCGCGGTGAAGAGCTCGCGGCTGACCGGGCCGCCATCACTTACCTCAATGCAACGCGCCAATCCGCCCAAGGCATGCTGGAAGTGTTCAGCCGCTTTGCCGACCAGACCATGTTTACCGGGCGCTTCGTTGACCCTTATGTGCGCTCCCATCCAATGGCACGTGACCGCATCAACCAGATCGAACAGTTGGCGCGGCAAAGCGAGTATTTTGGCCGCGGCGATCCGCCGGAATTGCAATTGCGCCACGACATGGCGATTGCGCGCCTTACAGCGCTTCTGGATGGACAACGCACGGTGTTACGCCGTTATCCTGACAGCGACACGTCCCTGCCAGCACGCTATGCACGCGCTATCGTCGAGGGGAAATCCGGCTCAGCGCGGAGCGCGATTCAGCAGTTTGACCAACTGATTGCCATCCAGCCAGCCAACCCGTTTTTCTGGGAAATGCGCGGGACCATTCTCTTTGAAAATGGAAATCCCCGTGAAGCGGCCCAAAGCTGGGCGCGTTCGTTAGAGCTGGCGCCCGACAACACTATGATTCGTGTTTTTTATGGTGCTGCCCTGGTGGAGAGCGGCGATGCCAATGTTTTGCCGACTGCAATCGGTGAGTTGGAACGCGGCCTTGCCAACGACCAATCGCTGGCTTTTGGGTATCGGTTCCTTGGCCAGGCCTATGCCCGCAGCGGCAACACGGCGATGGCGCAGCTGGCGTCTGGCTTGGAGGCCTTCGCACGCGGTGACATCCAGGGCGCCAAGGGTTTTGCCGCCCGTGCGCAGCTTAATCTGCCGCGTGGTTCAACCGGCTGGTTGCGTGCTGCCGACATACTGGCCTACGACGAGTAGGCTAACCCTTTTTCGTCTCTGCTCTGTTTGCCTGTGAAGGTGGGCGTCAACTTAGGAATATTTCATGTCTCGCGCTGTTGTTGCCGTGGCCGCCCTTGCGGGCATTACGTTGCCCATTGCTCTGGGCGCCTATGCGCTTTCAAACAGCGCAGCGGACATAGAAATGTCAGCTCTTGATACGCAGATATTGGAGCACGCGGTTGAAGCTGAAGCTGCTCCGCTTGATCTCACGCCGCAAACTGCCCCATCGGCAGCGAGCCTAACCGACATGGCGGCAGCCGACCCAGAAGGCGCCGTTGCACTGGTGCGTCAGGCGCTGCTTGATCATCCGCTGATGCTCGATGAAGCCATCGAAGCGCTGGAAGCGGCACGCGAAGAACAGCAGGAAAGCTTGGTTTCCCAGGTGATTGCAGAAAATGCGGACCTATTGTTCGACGACGAGAATGCCAGCGTGATGGGCAACCCGAATGGCGCGATCACACTGGTCGAATTTCTCGACTACAATTGTGGGTTCTGTAAACGAGCGCACGGCGATGTGATGCGGTTGATCGCCGAGCAGAGCGATGTTCGCGTGCTGGTGAAAGACTTCCCGGTGCTTGGCCCAGGTTCTCTGGAAGCAGCGCAAGTTGCAATTGCTTTTCGCGCCACCGGCGGAGACATGTCGGCCTTCATTGATGCGATGATGAATGAGTCGGTCCAAGCCGATGCGACACTGGCACGTTCAATCGCCCTGGAGCTTGGCGCAGATGAGACCGCGCTTGATCTGGCGCTCGACAGCCCGGCGATCATGGAGCCAATTGGTGAGGCGTATAATCTGGCTGAGCAGCTGAACATTCGCGGCACGCCAGCTTTCATTGTCGGCGATCAGCGGCTGATGGGTGCGGTTGGATTTGACCGCCTGGCTGAGGCCATCCAAGCTGAGCGCGACCGATTATCGTCGCTGTAGGCGATTCGCAATACTGCAGCGTATCTCTAACGTTTCATTGGGCTGGAAACATTATGGCCAACGTCTTCATTCTCAACGGCCCCAACCTCAACCTGCTTGGACAACGCGAGCCTCATCTTTATGGGCACGAGACGCTGGATGATGTCGAAGCCATGTGCCGTGATCATGCGGTTGACCTCGACTTGGAGATTGACCTGCGCCAATCCAACCATGAGGGCGTGCTGATTGACTGGGTGCATGAGGCACGTCGGCTGGCTGATGGTTTGATCTGTAATTTCGGTGCTTACAGTCACACATCCATTGCGCTGCACGACGCACTGAAGGCCTGCGAATTGCCGGTGATTGAAGTGCATTTAAGCAACATTCACGCCCGCGAAGTCTTTCGCCACACCAGCTACACCGCGCAAGCATCCAAGGGCGTCATTGCGGGCTTAGGTCCGTTGGGATATCGGTTGGCGCTGACCGCCATTGCTGACCTGATTGACCTTTAATCAAATGGTGACGAGGCTGTGGACGACCAGCACACGAGCGGATATACCCCGTCGATCAATTTTCCCACGTTTGTTGATTGCGTGCGCACACCCGACAGGTTGCAACCAGGCTTCGGTCTCGGGGTGCGGTGATGAGTGAAAGAGTTTCGATGTCAAAGTCCAAGGCCACCATAGATCAGGATTTTATCCGCCAGCTTGCACTGCTGCTCAATGAGACAAATCTGACGGAAATTGAAGTTGAACAAGACGATACGCGGGTGCGTGTTGCGCGCACGCCCGCTGCTGTGACCCATACCGCTCAAGTTTCCGCTCCGGCGCTTCCCGCCGCTGCCGCAACAAACGCCTCTTCGGCACCATCCACGCCTGCGGCTCCAGAAAGCGCGAAGGGCGAAGCGGTGCGCTCACCGATGGTCGGCACGGCCTATTTGTCAGCTGAACCTGGTGCGCCAGCCTACATAAAAGTTGGTGATACAGTGCGCGAAGGACAAACATTGCTGATCGTGGAAGCGATGAAGACAATGAACCAAATTCCAGCAACCGCCTCTGGTGTGGTGCAGGAGATTTTGGTGACCGACAAGCAGCCGGTTGAGTATGGTGAGCCGCTGGTGATTATCGCCTGAGGGGTCAGACATGTTCAAGAAAGTCCTGATCGCCAACCGCGGTGAGATCGCACTGCGTGTACTGCGCGCTTGCAAAGAACTCGGAATTGGCACCGTTGCGGTTCACTCGACTGCCGATGCGCATGCGATGCATGTGCGCCTGGCCGACGAGAGCGTGTGCATCGGTCCGCCCAATGCCAGCGAAAGCTATCTGAATATTCCGCAAATCTTGGCCGCCTGTGAAATCACCGGCGCCGATGCGGTGCATCCTGGCTACGGTTTTCTCTCAGAGAACGCGAAGTTTTCAGAGATTCTAGCCGCTCACAACGTCACCTTTATCGGCCCAAAGGCTGAGCATATCGAGGTGATGGGCGACAAGATCGCGGCCAAAACCACGGTCAAAAAACTCGGCATCCCTGTTGTACCTGGTTCGGAAGGTGAGCTGCGCTCGGTTGAGGAAGCGCACAAAGTTGCCGCAGACATGGGTTATCCGGTGATCGTCAAAGCATCTGCCGGTGGCGGTGGCCGCGGCATGAAGGTGGCCAAGAATGCCGAAGAGCTGGCCGATGCGGTGAACACCGCTCGGGCCGAAGCGCGCGCCGCGTTCGGCGATGATGCGCTTTACATGGAAAAATATCTGCAAAACCCGCGCCACATTGAGGTGCAGGTGTTTGGCGATGGCATGGGCAATGCGATCCATCTGGGCGAGCGCGATTGCTCGTTGCAGCGCCGTCACCAGAAGGTTTGGGAAGAAGCGCTGTCGCCAGTGATCACGCCTGAGCAGCGCGAGCAGATCGGCTCTGTATCCGCCAAGGCGATTGCTGACCTTGGCTATTCAGGCGCTGGCACGATTGAATTCCTCTACGAGGATGGCGAATTTTATTTCATTGAGATGAACACCCGTTTGCAGGTGGAGCATCCGGTGACCGAAGCGATCACCGGACTTGATCTGGTGGCTGAGCAGCTGCGTGTTGCCGCTGGCCAAGGCTTGTCGGTGAGCCAAGAAGACATCACCTTCAAAGGTCACGCCATTGAGGTGCGGATCAATGCCGAGCACCCTGAAACCTTCCGCCCGTCGCCGGGCATGATCGAAGCGTTTCACCCATCAGGTGGATTGGGCGTGCGTGTGGATTCAGCGGTTTATCAGGGCTACCGCATTCCACCCTATTACGACAGCTTGATCGGCAAGCTGATCGTGCATGCCGACACCCGCGAGATGTGCATCAACCGGATGGCGCGTGCGCTGGACGAGTTTGTGATTACTGGCGTTGATAGCACCCTGCCCTTGTTCCGCAGGTTGGTGAACGAGCCAGATGTGCGCAGTGGCAACTATTCCATCCACTGGCTGGAACGGTGGTTGGCTGACCAAGGCCACTGATGGGCCAATCATGGCCGAGACGATAACACCTGACCTTTTGCTCCAGGCCTATGAAGTCGGCTTTTTTCCGATGGCCGAGGACGCCGAGGACACATCGGTTTTCTGGGTCAATCCGCCAATGCGCGGTGTTATTCCGCTTGATCAGTTTCATGTGCCGCGGCGGCTAGGACGCACGGTTCGCCAAGATGTTTTCAAAGTACGTATCGACAGCGATTTTGATGCTGTGATCGATGGCTGTTCTGCGTCGGCACCGGGACGGGCTTCAACCTGGATCAATGCCGATATTCGCTATCTTTACGGAGAACTTTTCAAGCGCGGCAACTGCCACACGGTCGAGACATGGCGCGATGGTGAACTGGTCGGCGGCTTGTATGGCGTGGCGATCGGCGGCGCCTTTTTTGGCGAAAGCATGTTCTCGCGTGAGCGCGATGCTTCCAAAGTGGCGCTGGTGCATCTGGTCGGGCGATTGATTGCCGGCGGCTACACACTGCTTGATACACAGTTCATCACCGAGCATTTGCGCCAATTTGGTGCCTGCGAAATCTCCGCCGATGTTTATCGCGAGGCTTTGCGCGCGGCGGTAGCGGTGGAGGCAGACTTTTACTGCTGGCCCGCAGCCGGCGTTTCGGGCGCAGCATCGCTGCAACCGGTCAGCCAAACATCATAGACCGGGTGGTCGATGGCGTTGAGGCCGGGGCTTTCAGCAATCATCCAGCCGGTGAAAACCCGGCGAATGCGGCGATCAAGCGTCAGCTCATCAACTTCCAAAAATACCGTTGTGCGCTCAGGCTCTGACGGCGGGCGGTCATAGCAAACGCGCGGCGTGAGCTGCAACGCGCCGAACTGTACGGTTTCATCGATGAAAACATAGAAGGTGTGCAGTTCGCCGGTGATTTTGTCGAGGCCAGCAAACAGCGCCACCGGATGCTCATTGCGCAGCACCGGCGCAGATGTTTGTGCGGTGGCCTGACCAACGGCGCCAAACAACACGGTAAAGGTCAAAACAGCGGAGAGATAGGTCGGCAAACGCATAGATATCTCAGATATGATTCGGGGGCGCGCTGATCGCGTGACAAGGCTCGCGAAAGCCCTGTTGGCACATTGTGGCGATTCGATGCTGTTTTCCTAGAGGCGCCCGCCGAATGGTTTGCGCCTAGGCTTAGAAGTGTCAGTCGCTCGGCGACCAGGCTTCATAATCGCCGGTAGCGGCGGGCCGCTTGGTGGGGGTGAGAATCGAACCATCGGGGCGATAGGCGCCCGGCATGCCGGTGCGGTTGGGCTTGTGCGGCAATTCCCACGCTTTGGCGACGTAGCCATCTTCAGTTGGCGGAACATCGGTTTTTTTGTGGATCCAGCCGTGCCAGCCCGGCGCAATGGCCGAGGCGTCGGCTTCGCCATTGTAGATCACCCAGCGGCGCTCACCCAACGGTGGAACATCGGCGCGGTAATATACGTTGCCCAACTCATCCTCGCCCACACGTTGCCCTTTTCGGGCGGTGAAAAGCATGGTGCCGAAGGTTTGATCCTGCCACCAGGTGAAGAAGCGCAAGAAAAATTGTTTCATCTTTGGTCCGCAAACAGGCGTGAAAACTGTTGGCGTGGTTGTGCCTTGAATGACGGTCGCTGTCCAGCGCACCGTTCGCTTAAGCTAACGCCTCACCTGCCGTCGTTTGAGTTTGATTTTGAGTGGGGTTTTTAACTGCTTTGGGTTGCCCACAGGCGCTTGAGAAATTGTCCACACTCATCCCGTGGAAAAAATCAAAATTTGAGTTTCGCCTCGACGAAGGTTGACGTGCCGATGCGAGTCGGGCCTTCTGGTGGGCGTTGTCATGCTGGCCCAGCAATCCTGGTCCCTGCAACATATTATCAGAGTAAGCGTTTTAGCATTAGGTTTGGCCCCTCTGCAGCTTGTCGCTGCGGAAGGTTTTATGGCGCCCGAGATACCCACATATGGTGTTAATTTTTTGTTTACACACCATATCTAGTGTGGTGTGGCTAATGCAGAAACGGAATCGACGCCGACCCCATGCGGGTCATGCTTAAGGGGCCTGCGCAGTTTTTTGCAGCAGGTTGGGGCAAGCATCTGTGTGTTGGATATAATGGGCTAGAGGAGCACTACCACGATGCATGTCGCACGGCATTTTACCAAAGACGGTCAATCAGCATATGCGGACCTAACCTTCCGCAATGCACTTAGCGAGATTCGCAATCCTGATGGATCGATCGTTTTTCAATTGAAGGACATTCAGGTTCCAGACACGTGGAGCCAAGTGGCCTGCGACATCATTGCCCAGAAGTATTTTCGCAAAGCTGGCGTGCCCGCACGACTGAAGAAAGTTGAAGAGAATTCTGTTCCTTCGTGGCTCTGGCGTTCGGTTGCCGATGAAGAGGCGCTGGCTGAATTGCCAGAAGAGGAGCGTTACGGCCCAGAAATCGATTCCCGTCAGGTTTTTGATCGCCTGTCCGGCACCTGGACCTATTGGGGCTGGAAAGGCGGCTATTTTGACAGCGAAGCCGACGCACTGGCTTTCCGCGATGAGCTGGCTTTCATGCTCGCCACACAGCGCGTGGCGCCGAATTCGCCGCAATGGTTCAATACTGGCCTGCACTGGGCTTATGGCATCGATGGCCCCGGCCAGGGCCACTATTATGTGGACCCAGAAACCTGCGAGCTTACCAAATCAGCCTCATCCTATGAGCACCCGCAGCCGCACGCTTGCTTCATTCAAGGCGTTGGCGATGATCTGGTGAACGAAGGCGGCATTATGGACCTTTGGGTGCGTGAAGCACGCCTGTTCAAATACGGCTCGGGCACCGGTTCCAACTTCTCCATGTTGCGTGGTGAAGGCGAAAAGCTTTCCGGCGGCGGCAAATCCTCAGGCCTAATGAGCTTCCTGAAGATTGGTGATCGCGCTGCTGGCGCCATCAAATCGGGCGGCACCACGCGCCGTGCGGCGAAGATGGTCGTTGTCGATGTCGATCACCCCGACATTGAGACCTACATCGACTGGAAGGTGAAGGAAGAGCAGAAAGTTGCAGCCCTCGTCACTGGTTCCAAGATCGTCAAGAAGCACCTGACCGCCATCATGAAGGCTTGCATCAACTGCGAAGGCGAAGATGGCGACTGTTTTGATGTCACCAAGAACCCTGCGTTGAAGCGCGAAGTGCGCGCCGCCAAAAAAGCGCTGGTACCGGAAAACTACATCGCCCGTGTTATTCAGTTTGCGCGCCAAGGCTACAAAGAGATTGAGTTCGCCACCTACGACACCGACTGGGATTCAGAAGCCTATGGCACTGTTTCGGGCCAGAACTCCAACAACTCGGTTTCCATCACCGATGATTTCCTGCGTTCAGTTGAGCAGGATGGCGACTGGGACCTGATCGAGCGGACCACCGGCAAAGTCCACAAGACAGTGAAGAGCCAGGATCTTTGGGAAAAGATTGGCCACGCCGCGTGGGCATCGGCTGACCCTGGGCTGCACTTCAACACGACCATGAACGACTGGCACACTTCGCCAGCCGGCGGTCGCATCCGTGCCTCCAACCCTTGTTCGGAATACATGTTCCTGGACGATACGGCCTGTAACTTGGCCTCACTGAACCTGCTTCAATTCAACGAAGCCAGCGAAAGCGGTGCTCAGAAGGTTTTCGACATTGAAGCCTATGAGCATGGCGTGCGGCTCTGGACGATGGTGCTGGAAATTTCCGTCGCCATGGCACAGTTCCCTTCCAAGCAGATTGCTCAACTGTCTTATGAGTACCGCACGCTTGGACTTGGTTATGCCAACATTGGCGGCTTGCTGATGACCTCAGGCATTCCCTATGACTCGCCCGAAGGTCGGGCGATTTGTGGCGCGCTGACGGCGATCATGACCGGCGTTGCCTACGCCACGTCAGCTGAGATGGCCAAGGAGCTTGGGCCGTTCCCCGGCTATGAAGCCAACGCCAAGAACATGCTGCGCGTGATGCGCAACCACCGTCAGGCCGCCCTTGGCATGGCCGATGGCTATCAAGGGCTTGCGGTCAACCCGGTACCGCTGGACCATGAGAACTGTCCAGACAAGCGGATGATCAAACACGCGACCCAAGCTTGGGATAAGGCTGTCTCGCTTGGCTCCCAGCATGGCTATCGCAATGCGCAGGCAACCGTGATCGCGCCAACAGGCACGATTGGTCTGGTGATGGACTGCGACACAACCGGCATTGAACCAGACTTTGCGCTGGTGAAATTCAAAAAGCTCGCCGGTGGCGGCTACTTCAAGATCATCAACCGTGCGGTGCCTGAAGCGCTTCGCGTGCTTGGTTACACCGAGGCTGAAATCGCTGAGATTGAAGCCTACGCTGTGGGCCATGGTTCGCTGGCACAGGCACCTGGCGTCAACCACACCTCGCTGAAGGCACGCGGCTTCTCCGAAGCTGCCATTGCCAAGATCGAAGGGGCGCTTGGATCAGCGTTTGACATCAAATTCGTGTTCAACCGCTGGACCCTGGGCGATGATATCGCCATCGATGAGCTTGGCTTCACCGATGAGCAGTTGAACGATCCTGCTTTCGATATGCTCTCAGCGCTCGGCTTTGAGGCTGATGATATCAACATGGCCAACGAGCATGTGTGCGGAACCATGACGCTGGAAGATGCGCCGCACCTGAAGGAAGAGCACTATGCGGTGTTCGATTGCGCCAACCCGTGCGGCAAGAAGGGCAAGCGCTTCCTGTCGGTGGAAAGCCACATTCATATGATGGCCGCTGCGCAACCGTTCATCTCCGGCGCGATCTCCAAAACGATCAACATGCCGAACGCAGCAACAGTTGAAGACTGCAAGAGCGCCTACATGCTCTCTTGGAAACTCGCCTTGAAAGCCAATGCGCTCTATCGCGACGGTTCCAAGCTCTCGCAGCCGCTGAACTCGCAGTTGCTTGCGGACAATGACGATGATGATGAGGCCGAAGACACGATGGAGGCCATCATCGCCGCACCGCAGGGCATGCGGGCGCAAAAAGTGGCCGAAAAGATCGTTGAGCGCATCATCGAAAAAGAAGTGCGCATGCGCGAAAAAATGCCTGACCGCCGCAAGGGTTACACCCAGAAGGCGCGTGTTGGCGGCCATAAAGTGTATCTGACGACCGGTGAGTACGAAGATGGTCGGTTGGGTGAAGTGTTCATCGACATGCACAAAGAAGGCGCTGCCTTCCGCGCGATGATGAACAATTTTGCCATCGCGATTTCACTTGGCCTGCAATATGGCGTGCCGCTGGAAGAGTATGTCGATGCCTTCACGTTCACCCGGTTTGAACCAGCGGGCATGGTGCAGGGCAATGAGACGATCAAGAACGCGACGTCCATTCTCGACTACATCTTCCGTGAGTTGGCTGTGTCGTACCTGGGTCGTTACGATCTGGCGCATGTCCAACCAGATGAAGCTGGTGCAACCACGCTTGGCAAAGGCGAAGACGCAGAAAAACCGTCGGCCAACTCCATCGTCTCAGCTGGTCTGGTGCGCGGCAAGGTCGCTGAGCGTTTGCAGGTTGTTGGTGGATCGACCGTGGCCAAAACACCAACCTCTGGCACAGTGACAGCATCGCTGTCGTCTGCTGCCGTCGCATCATCTGCAGCTCTGCAAATTGCGCCTGAGCCTGTGGTTTCTGCCGCTGTCGCTGCCAAGCCACTTGAAACGGTTGCTGAACAGCGCACCATTGCCCGCATGAAGGGCTATGAGGGGGAGAACTGCTCTGAATGCGGCAACTTCACCATGGTGCGCAATGGCACCTGCCTGAAATGCGACACATGCGGCTCTACGAGCGGATGCTCATAACGAACCTTCCGCGCCATTCTCCTCCCTGTGAGTATGACTGCGTGTACTGAGCTGAGACCCTAGGTCTGTTGCTCCAAGCCCGGCTTCTTCAGCCGGGCTTTTTCTTTGCGACGACACCGCGTACATCGGAGCAATGAGTTTGCTGCCTTACGATCCACAAACACGCCGTCTTTCGATTGATCCGCGCGACGATGGCTTCGTTCAAGATCCTTATCCAACGTACGCCGCGCTCCATGCAGAAAGCGCAGACCATGGGCCTGTTGTGTATTGGGAGGCGTATGGCCACTGGGTGTTTGGTGGCCTGGCTGCGGTGAACGCGCTGTTTCGCGACCGGCGTTTGGGACGGCAAATCCTCCACTGCACCACGCGTAAGGCGCTTGGCTGGGATGAACCGCAACCTCACACTGCCGACTTTGATGCCATAGATGCGCGCTCGCTGCTTGAGCTTGAGCCACCCGATCACACCCGTTTGCGGGGCTTGATCAACCGCGCGTTTGTCTCACGCCATGTGGAAGCCTTGGGCCCTGAAATCGCGGCAAAGACGAACAACGCGATGGACACTTTTGATGATGCACCTGATCTCTTGGCCGCCTTCGCTGAGCCAATCGCCGGCAACACCATCGCGCGCATGCTCGGTATCGATCTGGTGCACGTGCCGCAGTTGCTCGCCTGGTCGCATGATATGGTACAGATGTACGCCTTTGGCCGTGACCGGGACGTAGAGGATGCAGCGAACACTGCCGCGCGTGATTTCACCGCCTTTGTGCGCAAGGAAATCGCCAAGCGCCGTGCCGCCCCTGGCACCGATCTGTTGACCCACCTCATAACAGCTCATGAGGCGCAGGACCGGCTCACCGAAGATGAGATTATCTCCACGACAATCCTGCTCTTGAACGCTGGCCACGAGGCAACCGTGCACGCCATGGGCAACGGGCTGCGCACGCTTTTCCAATCATCGCCGGAGGACCGACAGGCCTGGATTTCGGACCCTGAATCGATGACCGAGGAGATTTTGCGCCATACACCGCCACTGCACATGTTCATGCGCTATGTTCTGGAGGACTGCGAACTTTACGGCGTTCCCTTCAAACAAGGCGACGTCATCGGTCTGCATCTGGGGCTTGCCAACCATGATCCGCGCGCGATGCCCGATCCAGGGCGTTTTGATCCGACGCGCACGCCAGTGAAAAACGTTGCCTTTGGCGCAGGCATCCATTTCTGCATCGGGCACACACTGGCGCGTTTGGAAATGGCGACGGCGATCCCGATGCTCTTTGCGCGTTTCCCAAACATGCGGATGGCCGAAACACCGCGCTTCAAAAATGCCTATCACTTTCATGGCCTTGAGAGCCTAAGGGTGCATTTGGAATGACACGCCATCTGGTGTTTGACGGCCACAATGATCTGCTCGCTCGGCTCTATCTGGCAGGCGGCGTGCAGGCGGCAGGTCAATTTCAAGCGGGACGCCCATCGGGGCATCTGGATGCGCAAAAGGCGCGCGACGGTGGCTTTGCAGGCGGATTTTTCGCCATTTGGGTGCCAGGACCACAGCGGCCGCGGAGTGGCAGTCGTCAACCACGCGCAAACCCCAGCGATGCGATGCGCGCGTTGCATTACGACATCCCCCTGCCTCCCATGGTGCCTGCTGCCGATGCGCTGCGCGGTGCGCGCGCCGAACTCGATACGCTGAAAGCTCTGGAAGCGGAGGGGTCGCTGACCATCTGCACCAGCGCAGATGAGATCGAGAACGTCATGGCATCAGGTGGCATCGCTGCCTTTCTCCACATGGAGGGTGCAGAGGCCATCGATCCCGATTTTGCCGTTCTCGACGAGTTCTATGCCCAAGGCTTGCGCTCGCTCGGGCCGGTTTGGAGCCGGCCGACGATTTATGGTGAGGGCGTGCCGTTTCGCTTCCCGGGGTCACCGGACATAGGCGGCGGACTGACCGAGCATGGCAAACGGCTTGTTGCCAAGTGCAATGCGCTCAAAGTTCTGATCGATCTGGCGCACCTCAATGAAGCGGGCTTTTGGAATGTAGCCAGCCTTACCGATGCCCCACTGGTCGCCACCCATTCCAATGTGCACGCACTTTGCCCACACGCGCGCAATCTTACTGACAAGCAGTTGGACGCGATTGCCGAATCTGGCGGCGTTGTGGGGCTGAATTTTGCGGCAGCGTTCCTGCGCGCCGACGGGCGCATGCTTAGCGACACGCCTGTTTCTCTCATGATCGAGCATCTGGATTATATGATCAAACGCATGGGCGAGGATCACGTGGCGCTCGGCTCGGATTTTGATGGTGCGGTGGTGCCCGCCGAGATTGGCTCGGTGGCGGGCTTGCCGGTGCTGACCAAGGCCATGGCGGAGCATGGATATGGAGAGGATCTGATTGTAAAAATTTGCCGTGGCAATTGGATGCGGGTGCTGCGGCTCACCCAGAGCTAGCCGATGTGGTCAGCCCATATCTGACGCAATTTCGCGAGCGCAAATATCTACAACTTTTGCTGAAATTGCTTCTTAACCGCCCATTATCGCACGCATCTGCTCGCATAGAAATTCGTCCGTTGGGTCGGATTCCCCAGCGACCACAACAAGGTCGTAGCGCGCGTTCAGACCCTGCTGGCGGATCGGACCGTCCTCGAGCACGCGTTCCCACTCGTCAACCGTATAGGCCGCGATTGTGAGCATGCTTGGTGGGCGATCGGTACGGTCAATGAGGTACGGAATGGCACGGTCCATCCGCACATGGCCTTTGCCGCCGAAATAGAGCGTGGAGGGCCCGCGTCCGCGTCCGGCAATCAGCCGCCCTGCCATGATCTGGTCGCGCTCCATCTGTTCAAGCGCCATGCGCGCGGCAGCTTCTTCATCGATCAAACCACAATGACCGGCGATCATGTCTGGTATCCAAGCGTCGACAATCTCGGCAGTTTGCAGACCGTATGCGGGCGCCACTTCCAGCAGTGCATTCATGGACGGTCCACCAGCACCCAGTTGCGGTCGGTCGGTCGCGACCACATGGGCGCGGGCATTGCCAGCGGTCTCAATCAGCGGACGATAGATGTTGAAATCCGGCCAGCCCAAGCTCTCCCAATCGACAATATCGGCAAACAGATCGGTGTCGAAAGCGTTGTCGCGTCGCCAATCATCCAGATCGCGTTGCGCGCTGGCTGGCACATGCTCCAGCGCCAGCACTGGCGGGCGACTGCCAGTTTTTGCCACCAAAATGCAGGACGCCAAAGCCACATGCTCCGGTGTGCCGTGGCGCTCGCCCAAGAAAACCAGTTGCGTGTTCGCCGCTTCGCCCAAAAGCCTTTGCGCCGTGGTTGGTACGCCAGTGCGCAAATCGATCACCGTATCGAAGGCGCACGCTTCAACGCCCCCTTCGCCCTGCGCCAGAGCAGGCGCTGTCAGCACCCCGACTGTCGCAACGAGTGCTAGGGATTTCGCCAACAAAGCAAAGGGATGGGCAAAGCGCATGGTGAACCTTTCAGGGCATCGATGTTTGAACCCTAATGTAGGGCGAAACGGCGCAGACGCTATCCTACAAAGTCATCTTTTCATTGCCCAACACAGGGGTTAGGACAAGACATGGCAGACGCTTCCCCCTCGATCACCCTTCGCCTGTGTGGCCCACGCGGCTTTTGCGCTGGTGTTGACCGCGCCATTCAAATGGTTGTGATGGCGCTGAAGCGCTATGGTGCGCCGGTCTATGTGCGCCACGAAATCGTTCACAATCGTTATGTTGTGGATGGATTGCGTGAAAAAGGCGCGGTTTTTGTCAAAGAGCTTGATGACATCCCGGCTGGCTCGCAGGCGCCGGTCATTTTTTCCGCCCATGGCGTTCCAAAATCCGTGCCTGCGCACGCTGAAGCGCTGAACCTTTTGTATTTTGATGCCACCTGCCCGCTTGTTTCCAAAGTGCATAAACAGGCTGCACGGCACATGAAGCTTGGCCGCCAAGTTGTCCTGGTGGGCCATACCGGCCACCCGGAAGTCGTTGGCACGATGGGCCAACTGCCCGATGGCGCGGTAGACCTGATCGAAACGCCCGATGATGTTGCCACTTACGCGCCACCCGACCCGACGATGCTGGGCTACGTGACGCAAACAACGCTTTCGGTGGATGACACCATGGAGGTCATCGATGCGCTGAAGGCAAAGTTCCCGCAGATTGCTGACCCAGCAGGCGAATCCATTTGTTACGCCACCACTAATCGGCAAGAAGCGGTGAAAGCCGCAGCGCCTGGCACCGATCTTTTTTTGGTTGTCGGGGCGCCAAACTCCTCCAATTCCAAACGGCTGGTGGAAGTGGCCGAACGCGCTGGCGCATCCAAAGGGCTGTTGATCGCTGGGCCAGAGGATATCGACTTAGAGGCAGTGTCGGACGGTGATGTCGTGGCTCTATCGGCCGGGGCATCAGCGCCGGAGATACTGGTGGAGGGCGTGATCAATCGCTTCAAAGACCGATTCCACGTTTCGCTCGATCTCGTTGAAACTGCTCAAGAAAATGAGCTTTTTCCTGTGGCACGTGCACTGCGTGATGTTGAACTGACGCGCGATGACATGCGCTTTGTGAACGGCTGATTTTTCTCGATGGCCGTCTACACCGATGTTAGTGACGCCGATCTGCATGCTTTTCTTGCCGATTATGATCTCGGCGAGGTATTGGCGTTTAAGGGCATTGCTGAAGGTGTTGAAAACTCAAACTTTTTGCTGCGCACCGCAGCGGGTACCTACATTCTGACGCTGTTTGAAAAGCGAGTGAATGCGGGCGACCTTCCTTTCTTTTTGTACTTGATGAAGCATTTGGTGGATCGCGGGTTGAATTGCCCCCTGCCCATAGCACGGCGCGACGGCGCGGTGCTGGGTGAGCTTTGCGGGCGCCCGGCAACGATCATTTCGTTTCTTGATGGTGTGGCGGTCAGGCGACCACGGGCTGAGCATTGCCGTAAGCTTGGCGAGGTGCTGGCCAAGTTTCACCTTGCTACGGCTGACTTTCCCACCCATCGGCCCAATGACCTATCGCTTGATGGGTGGCGACGGGTTTATGACGGCATCCCGATCAAGGAGGCTGATACGGCCTTTCCGGGACTGCGCGCGCGCATGGGCCGCGAGCTTGATCAGATGGATAAGCTTTGGCCGCGAGATCTGCCCGCTGGCGTCATTCACGCCGATCTCTTCACCGACAATGTGTTCTTCCTGCACAATGACGTATCAGGCATCATCGACTTCTATTTCGCTTGCACCGATGCCTACGCCTACGATTTGGTGATCTGCCTGAACGCTTGGTGCTTTGAGCCGGATATGGCGTTCAACGTCACCAAAGCGCGGGCGCTGGTGGCCGGATATCAGAGCGTGCGGCCCTTGGAACGCGAGGAGATCGAAGCGCTTCCTCTTCTGGCACGCGGCGCGTCGATCCGGTTCTTGGTGACCCGATTGAACGATTGGCTGACCGTTCCGGAAGGCGCGCTCGTCGTGCCGAAGAACCCGCAAGAATACGCCACCAAACTTGCCTTCCACCAGGGCGTCTATGATGCCCGTTTTTATGGACTTGATTTTGACTGACAAGCTTGTGGAAATCTGGACCGACGGCGCCTGTTCCGGCAATCCTGGGCCTGGCGGCTGGGGCGCAATCCTCACCTTCAATGGCCATGAGAAAGAGTTGAAGGGTGGGGAGCCTGAGACCACAAACAACCGAATGGAATTGACAGCGGCCATCCAATCCCTTGCCGCACTGAAGCGCAAATCCAAGGTCGCAGTGCACACCGACTCCTCCTATGTGAAAGATGGCATCACCAAATGGATGGTGAACTGGAAAGCCCGCGGTTGGAAGACTGCGGACAAAAAACCAGTCAAAAACAAAGATTTATGGGAGCAACTTGACGCTCAGATTCTGAATCATGACGTCGCGTGGCATTGGGTTAAAGGCCATGCGGGCGATGAGATGAATGAGCGCGCGGACGAGCTTGCCCGCGCGGGTATGGCACCGTTTAAGCCCGGATATGATCCAGAGGCCTAAATCCAGTTAGGGGAAAAGGGCGATCTGCTCCAGGCCCAGTGTCTCGTCAAAGCCGAACGCAATGTTGACGTTCTGCAACGCCTGACCGGCGGACCCCTTCACCAGATTATCAAGCGCGGCGACGATGATCACCCGGCCTGGGAGCCGGTCTTTGAAAACGCCAATATGGACCATGTTGGAGCCGCGCACGTTTTGCGTTTTCGGGATCTGCCCCTCACCCAAAACCAGCACAAACGGCTCGTTGGCATAGCGCGCCGCAAGCCCTGCCCGCACATCATCGACCGACACATTTTTGGCCAGCTTGACATGGCATGTGAGCAGCTCGCCCCGCGCCATCGGCACCAGGTGTGGCGTAAACCCGATCGTGATCGCTTGGCCCGATGCTTTGGACAGCTCCTGCTCGATTTCTGGCATATGACGGTGATGGCCAAGGCCATAGGGCGATGTGCCTTCGCCTGCTTCAGAGAACAGCATGCCCTGCTTCAGTCCGCGCCCGGCGCCAGACAAGCCAGTTTTGGCATCGATGATGATGTCGTCCGCCTGAATGTGACCGTTGGCAAGCGGTGGGATCAGCGCCGTCAGTGCCGCTGTTGGGAAGCATCCTGGGCACGCCACGATCTTGGCACCTGCGATGGCGTCGCGATTGTGCTCTGACAGACCATAGGCCGCTTCACCCTGAAGCTCCGGTGCGCCGTGCGGAATACCATACCATTGCGAATAGGTTTGCGGATCCCGCAGCCGGAAATCAGCCGACATATCAACCACAACGCACTCTGGATTGGTGGCGCGGATTGCCTTTGTCGTGGCTTGCGTCGTTCCATGGGGCAATGCGCAGATTACCAGATCAACGCTGTTCCAATCCACATCTTCAAGCGTGATCAAAACAGGCAGATCCAGCCCGCGCAGATGCTCGAACACTTCACCAACCGGCTTGCCAGCATGGGTGTTGGCGGTGAGCGCGACCAGCTTGATATGGGGATGGCGCAGCGCCAGCCGCATGGCGTCAGCGCCTGTGTAGCCGGACGCGCCTAGGATCGCAGTTTTGATAGGTTTGGTCATGATCTCAGACTCTTAGAGTGATTTGCGTCTGCAACAAATCGCAACTCTCTGGCTCTCCCTTTGGCCGAATGAAAGTTACGATAAAGGTGTTCCAGATAGAACGCTCAACGCTTTAGACAAAAAAGGCGGGGTGCCGAAACACCCCGCCCCAATACCCCTATGTGGGATGAGATGTTTAGCGTTTTGAGAACTGGAAGGAGCGGCGGGCTTTCGCGCGGCCATACTTCTTACGTTCCACGACACGGCTGTCACGGGTGAGGAACCCACCAGCTTTCAGAACGCCGCGCAAACCTGGCTCATAATGGGTGAGCGCTTTGGAAATGCCGTGACGTACCGCACCAGCCTGGCCTGACAAGCCGCCGCCTTTGACGGTGGCCACAATGTCAAACTGACCATCGCGTGCTGCTGCAACAATCGGCTGCTGCACGATCATTTGAAGCACTGGGCGTGCGAAGTAAGCGGTGAAATCTTTGCCGTTGACGGTGACCTGGCCGGTACCTGGCTTCACCCAAACGCGGGCGATGGCATCTTTACGTTTGCCTGTCGCGTAAGCGCGACCCTGATCATCCAGTTTCTGGACATACACTGGGGATGCATCGGTCACTGGCGTTTCAGCGCCCTCACCTGGAGCAACGCCCATGGCGCCGCCAAGATCTTCAAGGGATGTGATTTGTTCGCTCATTATGCAGCCCTCCGGCTATTCTTCGCATTCAGCGCTTTGACGTCCAGAACTTCTGGCTGCTGCGCTTCATGGGGATGCTCGGCGCCGGCGTAAACGCGCATGTTGGACAGCTGCTGGCGACCAAGCGGGCCGCGAGGCAGCATGCGTTCGACAGCTTTTTCCACCACGCGCTCAGGGAAACGGCCTTCAAGCAG
The DNA here is from genome assembly GCA_040219355.1 of Hyphomicrobiales bacterium. Classification (GTDB taxonomy): domain Bacteria; phylum Pseudomonadota; class Alphaproteobacteria; order Rhizobiales; family MH13; genus MH13. The sequence goes on along the minus strand of JAVJSN010000014.1, from coordinate 271,741 downwards.
GGCTTTGGCCGTGCGCTCTTTGATGCCGCCTGGATAGCCGGTGTGCCAGTAGTACTTTTTGTTTTCGCGCTTGCGGCCCGTGAACAGCACTTTGTCGGCATTAATGACGATGACATTGTCGCCGCAATCAACGTGCGGGGTGAAAATGGGCTTATGCTTGCCGCGCAAGCGGGTGGCGATGATGGATGCAAGACGCCCGACCACAAGGCCTTCAGCGTCGATGAGGATCCATTTTTTCTCCACCTCAGCGGCTTTCGCTGAAAAGGTCTTCATGAGGTTGGTCCTGTTCTTCAAACGGCCACAGCAGGCTCGTCGAGCACCCGAAGGGCACTAAAGCTTTGCGCGTTGAACCGTTTTTGGAAAATACGATGCCCTGCCAGAGCACAACTCCAGCAGGTTGGCGGTTCTATACGAACGCTTGCGCACATGGTCAAGCGGCAAATCACGCTATTTTTGTATAGATTTCAGTGCACTATAATAATGGTATTTGGATACCACATTATCGCCGCTCGCAAACCCCAATTGACGCGCACTAGCGTTCTATATAAAGAACGCACATTCGATATTCAGAACGTTCCCCACGTTGCGCGTGGGTTTAAACCGGTGAGGACCAATCATGAGCGACAAACCCCAAGGCTTCAACACGCTGGCCGTCCATGCTGGCGCGCAGCCCGACCCAACAACCGGTGCGCGTGCGACGCCGATCTATCAGACCACCAGCTTTGTGTTTGAAGATACCGAGCACGCGGCCAATCTGTTTGGCCTCAAAGCTTTCGGCAACATTTATACCCGCATCATGAACCCAACGCAGGATGTGTTGGAACAGCGCGTGGCTGCTTTAGAAGGCGGCACGGCAGCGCTGGCCGTGGCCTCGGGTCACTCGGCACAGCTGTTGGTGTTCCACACCATGTTGCAGCCGGGTGATGAGTTCATTGCTGCCAAAAAGCTTTATGGCGGGTCGATCAACCAGTTCAATCACTCGTTCAAAAGCTTTGGTTGGAACGTCAAATGGGCTGATCCAGATGATATTTCATCGTTTGAGGCCGCGATCACGCCAAAAACCAAAGCGATCTTCATCGAGTCCATCGCCAACCCTGGCGGTGTGGTGACCGACATTGAAGCGATTGCCGCTGTGGCGCAGAAAGCCGGCATCCCACTGATCGTCGACAACACGATGGCAACGCCCTATCTGGTGCAGCCGATCAAGCATGGCGCGAACATTGTTATCCACTCGCTGACCAAGTTCATTGGCGGTCACGGCAACTCGATGGGCGGCATCATTGTTGATGGCGGTAATTTCGATTGGTCGGCCTCGGACAAATACCCCAAGCTCTCGGAAGCTTTGGACGAATATCATGGCGTGAAACTGCACGAAGCGCTGGGCGGCATTTCCTTTGCGATCGCTTGCCGCGTTCTTGGCCTGCGCGATCTTGGACCGGCGATCTCACCGTTCAATGCCTTCCTGATCCAGACGGGCTTGGAAACGCTACCGCTGCGTATGCAGCGTCATTGCGACAACGCACTGGCTGTTGCTCAGCACTTGCAGAACCACGACAAGGTGGCGTGGGTGTCTTATGCCGGTCTGCCGCGCGATAAGTACAACAAACTTCAGCAGAAATATGCGCCCAAGGGTGCTGGAGCAGTGTTCACCTTTGGCCTCAAAGGCGGGCACGAGGCTGGCGTGAAGCTGGTGGAAGGTGTCGAACTCTTCTCGCACCTTGCCAACATCGGCGACACGCGTTCGCTGATCATCCATCCGGCATCGACCACACACAGCCAGCTTTCAGACGAACAGAAGGCTGAAGCCGGAGCAGCGCCCGACACGGTTCGCGTTTCGGTGGGCATTGAGGATGTCGCCGACATCATCGCCGATCTCGACAAGGCTCTCGGCTAAAGAGCAACGCAGGTTTTCCCTGAAGACCAACTGCCAGCGCCTCTCTCGAAGCGCTGGCTTTTTTATGCCGGGTCGGTGGCCGGCAAATGACCGTGGCCGATAAGCCTGGCGCGGTGCAGCACGGCAACCACCAAGATCACAAACGCCCAGAACTGGTGAAGCAGCGCCCATTCCATCTCGATCTGGGTGAGCAGGGTGACGATGCCGATCACCGCCTGAAGCAGCAGCGCGAAGACAAGGGTTGAGGCCATTTTGGCATCCTTGCGATCGTCGGCAATACGGCGCATGCGCCAGGCATGAAAGATCGCAAAACCGAGCAGCGCATACGCGCCCATGCGATGGACCCACTGCACAGTGAGTACGTTCTCACCAAAATTCAGGTACCATGGCGATTGTAAAAAGAGCTTGGCGGCAGGCGGAATGAAATCGCCATCCATCAACGGCCAAGTCGTGTAGGTGAGCCCAGCATCGAGGCCCGCAACCAGAGCGCCGAGAAAAATCTGTAGCAAGACAAAAAGGGCGAGCAATCCAGCAATTGTTGCACCAGGCGCGGCCTGCCCTCGCCTATCGGCAAGTTGAGGCTCGATGGGCTTCATCGACTGAGCAACCCATGCGATGGCGCCCAGGATGATGGCCGCCATGGTGAGGTGGACCGCCAACCGATATTGACTGACATCCACGCGTTCCGTCAGGCCGGATGCGACCATCCACCAGCCGATAGCGCCTTGCAGGCCGCCAAGCGCCAACAGGCCAAGCAGCTTGGGCATGGACTGGGGCGGCAACGCCTTGCGCGCGGCAAACCAGATAAGCGGGACGACAAAGGCCAGTCCAACAAGACGGCCCAAGAACCGGTGGCCCCACTCCCACCAATAGATAAACTGGAACTCGGCCATCGACATGCCGCGATTGATGCGCTGGTATTCTGGGATCTGGCGGTACTTTTCCAGTTCAGCTTCCCAACCTTCAGCACTTAATGGCGGGATCGCACCCGTGATCGGGCGCCACTCAGTGATGGAAAGACCAGAATCGGTAAGACGCGTTGCGCCACCAACAAACACCATCAAAAACACCAGCGCGGCCACGCACCAAAGCCAGGTGCGCACGGGGCGATACACATCAAGGGATTGATTGAGTGTATCAGCGTTCATCGTCGGTGAGGTAACGGCCATCGGCACTTCGCAGCTTTGGTTGGAAGCCCGGTTTATGGCGCTCTGGCATGGTTCTGCCTAGCCCTACCCTTTGCGGCCCGGTGCCGCATCGTCGCTGTCAGGGGTTGCGGGATGCGCCCATCCGCTTATCTGTTCGCACATCTCAAACACAGCGAGAAAGCTTTATGGCCCTTCCAATGCGTACACGCAAACTGATCGGAACGTTTATCCTGCTCGCGTTTATCGTCGTCTATGCGTTCTTGATCATGCTGCTTGGTGTGTATCTGCTGGAAGATGCTTCGCAGGTCTTTTCGATCATCTACTATTTGGTGACAGGATGCGCCTGGGCGTTTCCGGCAATGATCATTTTGCGCTGGATGATGAAACCCGACGGGTCGGTGAACTGAACTGGCGTTACGCCATTTTTCGGAATTTGTTCGCTAATAGAAACGGCGCACCGGACGCGAAGACCTCGATATAATGCTCTTCTTGAAATTCCCCGTTGAGCGAGACTCGCGGCAGGCCGAACAAATGATCGGCGTGGTCGGCGTAGAGCATGCCCTTGCGGGTTGTGACAGCGGTTTCAAAACCTGCATCTCGCGCCAGTTGGTAGTCGCGGGTGTCGGCTGAGCATGGGTCGCCATAGGGAAAAGAAAAGTGCTTCGGTCGATGACCTAGCGTTTCTTCCAACCAGTCGGCGCCATCAACCATCTCTTGAATGGCCTCTTCGGGGGAAAGGCGTGCAATGGCGCGGTGGGTTACCGTGTGCGCGCCGATTGTGATCAGCGGGTGAGCGCTCAAGTCTTGAAGCTCTGACATCGACAGAATCAGGTGACGGCAAAGCGCATCGAGATTGTAGCCCTGGTCTTCCGCCATCTTGCGGATTGTACGGCGTTGTTCATCCTGCCCCATGGAGCGAAGGGCCCAATAAAAATCCAGATAGAAGGCAAGCTTCTCTTCTGCCGTGCGCACCGAGCGCTCACCCATCTCCGGTTGATCGGGGCGCACCAACGTGTCCGCCGCGCGGATCATCTCCTCCAACGCAACCCACCACAATTCGCCTTTGCCCTGCGGAAAATCGGAGGGCATGTAGATCATGGTCGGTGCGGCGTGTGCTTCAAGAACCGGCAACGCGTGATCACGATTGTCGATATAGCCATCATCGAAGGTGAAAACCACGAAGCGCCCTTTTTGAACAGAAGGGCTCTTGATCGCCTCGACGGCTTCATCAAGGCTGACAATCGCAAGGCCTTGGGCTTTCAAAGCCTCAAAAGTAGCATCGAGAAACTCCGGCGTGATCTCCAACAACCCATTGGGATTGAATGCGGGAAACGCGCCAAGCTCAGCTTCCAACTCATTTGCCGGGCGCACGCGATGCAGCGTGAGGATCATGCCCAGACCCTCTGACAAGGGGCGCAATATGGAATGCACGCCGAGCGAATGCATGGTGCTAAGCGCACCTTTCATGAGCTTCACGCGTGTCGATGCCATTCAATCGCCCCAGTCAGCCTGTCAATGCCGTTGCGTAACTTTTGACACACCAAGCGTTCAAACCGCCTTAAGGTGCTTGGTTGCCAAAACGTTTAGACCGGGAGCCTAAGCAGGAATGGCGGCGTGTAACATGGTGTTGGCGCTCGCACGCACTGCCAAAATACGTTCGCGAGAGACAATGCTGGCCAGTGTTTGCGCCAGAGCATTGACGCGGCCTATATCACCGCACAGCACCATGCCATCATTGATGTTAGCGCACTGAAGAAGAAGCTGCGGATCAGATCCGGCATTGACGATGACCGTGTCATAGGCTTCGGCAAGCGCAGAAACCACCAGATCGGCAGCATCATCGGCAATCATCGATTGTTCAGCCTGGCTGAAACCGGAGGGTACAAAGTGCAAAGCGCTTTGCGGATCCTTATGTAGCGCGGCATCAAAGCCTGCCGTTCCCATCACCAGCTCATAAAACCCTGGACCATCGGCGGTTATGCCAGCGCCACGCAGATCGCCAACGCAATCCAACATGACAACCGAGCGTCCGGCGTTGGCCATTGCGCGCGCAAGACGCAGGGCTACATCACCGGCCGATGTATGTCCGTCAGCAGCGCCCATTGTAATCCGCGTGCCAACACCGGGCTGGGAAAGGCGGCCGAGATGGGCAAACAGCAAGCGGCAGTCCTGCACATCCGAAAGCGTGTAGGCACGCACTGCGTTGTGTAAGCTTGGCGTGTTAACGTGAGCGGCCATGCCGCCCTGCGCCATGGCTTGCATGCGCGCAACGGCGTCACGACCGGAGTGCGACCGTGAGCTATCGAAAGCGATGGTTGCCGGATCGGGCTCGAGTGCCACCAATTGGTCAGGTTCATTGTTGACAGCCATCTGCGGTTCGCGCGCAACCACAACATCGTCGCGCACAGCGCCTGCAAGAATGGCCTGGCTGGTGACACCAAGCAGAGCCAGTGCCACACTGCCAACAAAAGCGATCATGACCATCGGCAGAGTTTTGGGAAAGACCGCGTCGCGGTCGACCTGCGCGGTTTGAATGATCCGTGCGTTTGTAGGTAGATCGGCAGCCTCATCACGGGTTGCAGCTTCACGGAACCGCACAAGGTAGCTCGCAAGCAGATCGCGTTGAGCAGCAGCCTCGCGCTCCAGTGCACGCAGTTCCACTTCGGCCTCCGCCACGCGCGATGCTTCAGCGCTTAGGCGCGCCAGCTCATCTTGCAGCGCCGCAGCGCGCCCTGCCGAGACGCGGGCCTCATTGTCAAAACGCTGGGCAATACGACCAGCTTCAGCACGCAATTGACCGCCGAGATCGGCGAGTTGCGCGTTGAGCTCCTGCAAACGAGGATGAGCTGGCAACAAGGTGGCCGATAGCTCGGCAACACGGGCGCGCAATGTTGCCTGTTCTTCCTGCAAACGCTGCGTTAGCGGGGTGGAAAAACTGTCCGGCAGGGCGACACGCGTGCCCTGTTGCGCGATGAGCGCGCGTATTTCTTCAGCCCGTGAGCGTGAGGTGGACTCCTCAGCGCGGGCGCGGGTCAGTTCGCTGGAAAGCTCAGAAAGCTGCTGGGTGGAAAGCGTGCGATCATTGGTGTCCAAGAAAAGGCCAGAACCGGAGCGGTAGCGGGCGACAGCGGCCTCAGCTTCACTTACCTGGTCACGCAACAATGCGATTTCGGTTTCCAGAAAGGACGTCGCCGAGCGGGTGTTCGTGGCCTGGGTCGTACGCTGGGCTGCCTGATACACTTCCACGACCGCATTGGCGATTCGCGCAGCAAGTTCGGCGTCACTGCTTTCGTAGCGCACAACGATGACGCTGGAATCAACAATGTTGTAAACGCTCAAGCCGCGATCAAATTGCCGGTAGACCCGCTCCTCAGCCGACATGAGCATCGGGTCTTCAGAAAGCCCAAGCAACACGAGTATGGATTTGACCAGCGAGAGACCGTCGAGAGCCGGATCAAAGCGGCGATCATCGCGCAAGTTAAGCTCAGCAATCACCTGCTCAGCCACGTCTCGCGAACGCACCACCTGCACTTGGCTGGCGACCACCCGTTCATCAATGCTGGGCGTCGATTCGCCTTGCTGGACCTCTGGCCGCGTGAACGCGGTTTCCTGAGCTTCGATCAGGATCTGCGCCTCAGCTGCATATTTTGGCGTGGTCACTTGGGTATAAAGATAAACCAGACCCGTCATCACAATGACGAACAACGCCATTCCGACCTTCATCGCCCAAAGCCGGCTCAGCAGGTGGGAAAGGCTTATTTCTTGGGGTGATTGAACATAAGGGGACGCCAACGCTCTACTCCACGGGTCCAGATCGTCACGGGAAAGACACGGGCAGTGTGACCGACTATGGTAAGCAAGCAGTTAACTGGCCAATAGGTATGAACCGCTTGACGCAACGGTGGTTGGGTTTGTCAAGATTCACGCTCCTCCACACAACGGTTGATTAACCTTGTTCGGTTACCTTTGCCGCCGATGGAACCGTTGCTTGACTTGCGCTTGTTACCGCTCAGCAACGCTCCCTTTGTTGGTAGTTAAGGCGTAGCGTGTCATGGTTTTTGGACAGAAAACTCAGGTGATTGCTCTGTTGGCGTCACTTGCCTTTCTTGGCGGTTGCGCGAGCAGTGCGCCACGACCCTCTGATTTCAACCCACTTCTTGTCGAACCTTATGCGCTGGATTCCGGTGATGCACTGCGCGTCACAGTGTTCGAGCAGCCCAGCCTTTCAGCCACCTACACCGTTGATGTGGAAGGCATGGTTTCCATGCCGCTGATTGGTGACCTTCCTGCTCGTGGCCTGACCACAGATGAGCTGGATGCCTCGATCACCGTGGCTTTGCGCGAAGGGTTCTTGCGCAATCCCGACGTCAGCGTTGAGGTCGCCACCTATCGTCCATTCTTCGTTCTGGGCGAAGTGGGTACGTCTGGTCAGTTTCCCTATGTGGCTGGCATGACGGTCCGCAGTGCCATCGCCATTGCTGGCGGGTTCTCGCCACGTGCAGTGCGAAACAATGTCGACATCTCACGCGTGATCAATGGCGAAGTGGTCGTTGGCCGTATTGGTCTTAACGATGCGGTGCGCCCTGGCGACGTCATCACCGTGCGGGAACGCTGGTTCTGATGACTGGTGGCGACGGCAAACCCTTGCGGGTTTTGCTGATTACGCGCGCGCCGGTCGGCGGTCTGTGGCGACATATTCTTGATCTCACCGACGGCTTGCTCGATCGCGGTTTCGAACTTGGGATTGCGGTGGATTCGCTGCGTGCGTCGGAACATGTGCGGGCAACATTGGAACGCTTTGCACCGCGGCTGGCACTTGGCGTTCACACGCTTGATATTCCGCGCTTACCCGGCTGGGGCGATCTTCGTCTTTCCATGCAGTTTCGAAAGCTCATCAACCAAGTCCAACCGCACATCGTGCACGGTCACGGCGCCAAAGGCGGCCTCTACGCGCGCCTGTCAGCCTGGCGAACAGCGGCGCACGCCGTCTACACCCCCCATGGTGGCTCGTTGCATTATGACTGGAAGACCATGAGCGGAAAGGTGTTTTTGACCGCCGAACGGCGGCTCATTCCGCTCACCCATCAGTTCCTGTTTGAAAGTCAGTTCAGCGCCGATGGATTTGCTAAAAAGATCGGTGACACACAGGGTCGCGACACAGTTGTCTTCAATGGTCTTGGAAGTCGAGAGTTTGTTGGAGGCCCAGTGTTCCTGGACAATCCCACCCATGACTTTGCCTTTGTTGGCGAAATGCGAGCGATCAAAGGCGTGGATGTTTTGCTGGAAGCACTTTGCCAAGTGCGCCACCCTGAAGGGCGGCCTTTGAAAGTTTTGATGCTTGGTGACGGACCGATGCTTGAAGATTACCTCGACTATGCTGAGCAACTGGGGTTGGCCGACGAGGTGTCCTTTGTCGGCAGACGCCCAGTGCGCGAGGCTTTTGCGGCCACCAACACGATCCTGGTACCCTCCCGTGCTGAATCCCTGCCCTACATCGTGATTGAGTCCATTGCCGCGGGCAAACAAGTGATCGCCAGCGATGTTGGCGGCATCAGCGAAATTTATGGTCCAACCCGCGATGCATTGGTGCCCGCTGACGATGTTGATGCGCTTGCCCAAGCGATGCGCCAGGCCTTGGAGCCGCGCTCGCAAGATACAATCGATGAGCTTGAAACCCGCTACGCCTACCTTGCCGAGCACTTTCACGTTGATACGATGGTTGACCAAATCGCCCAAAGTTATCGTGATCTGACGAGGCCCGGTTAACGCTTTGTCAGCGATTGCGGCAAGATATCGTTCACCACTTCCCTTAAACGGGCGCAAACACCACTGCGATATAACAGACCCTAACGACAAGGTGTTGGACCAATCCTGCGCCAGACAAGGGTGCCGTCATGTTGATCGATCGTGGGAGCGTTGCGCGTGAGGCTATACAAGCCGCCAGCGTGGACGTGGATCCTGCCACCAGTTCCAACCTAATTGGTGGCGATGATGATATTAGCTCGCTTTCTCAAGCGGCAATGGATGCTGCGCGTGCGCTCAAGAACCATGCCATGTCGCCGGTTATTCTGGCGGGTCTGGTGCGTCTGTTCGAGTGGATTGCCATCGCTGGCACCGGCACAGCTATCTCTTCAAGCTATTTGGGATCGGAACTTGGGTTCTCTATCCTTTATCTGACCATTATTGTCGGCGTCTCGACGGTTGCCGTTGGCATTTTCCAACTCCTTGGCCTCTACACGCCCTACGGATTGCGTTCCATTGTGCACCAGGGGCTGCGTCTTGTTGGCGGCTGGACGGTGCTGTTTGCCTTGATGCTGGCTTTTGCCTTCTTCTCCAACGTTGGTGATGATCTCAGCCGCGTTTGGGTCGGTCTGTGGTTCGCCGTTGGTTTGCTGGTGCTTGTTCTCTACCGCAGCGCGGTGGTTGCACTCGTCGGTCACTGGACCAATGCTGGTCGTTTGAAGCGCAGCGTTGCGCTGGTTGGCGGTGGCAAAGAGGCTGAAAAACTGGTCGAGGCTTTGCGCAGCTCTCCCAACAATGACCTTAACCTCATTGGTTTTTTTGATGATCGCGGCGATGATCGAAGCGATCAGACCTGCGCCGGGCTGCCAAAGCTCGGTTCAGTGAACGATGCGGTGGCGTTTGCCCGCATGGCCACGCTCGATATGATCATCGTGACTCTGCCCGTGAACGCTGAAAAGCGCGTGCTTGATATGGTACGCAAACTTTGGGTTTTGCCAATCGACATCCGTCTGTCGGCACACACTCAAAAATTGCGCTTCCGCCCACGCGCCTACAACTATATTGGCAACGTGCCATTTCTGGCGATCCTCGACCGACCACTTGCCGATTGGGACTATGTCGCCAAGTCGGTGCTGGATCGAGTGCTTGGATTTGCCATGCTTGTAGCGCTGTCACCTGTCATGCTTGCCACGGCAATTGCGGTGAAGCTCGATAGCAAGGGCCCGGTGTTCTTCAAGCAGACGCGGTTTGGCTTCAACAATGAGCCGATCGGCGTCTACAAGTTCCGCTCCATGTACACCGACATGTGCGATGCCAAGGCGACGAAGCTGGTCACCAAGGATGATCCGCGTGTCACCCGTGTCGGACGTTTCATCCGCGCCACCAGCTTGGATGAGCTGCCGCAGCTTTTTAATGTGGTATTCAAAGGCGATCTATCGCTTGTCGGCCCACGTCCGCATGCCATGGCAGCCAAGGCAGCCGGCGGCCTCTACCATGATGTGGTTGATGGCTACTTTGCACGCCACAAGGTGAAGCCGGGTATTACCGGCTGGGCACAGGTGAATGGCTGGCGGGGTGAAACCGATACGCTGGAAAAGATCGAACGCCGTGTCGAGCATGACCTTTTCTACATTGAGAATTGGTCGATCCTGTTCGATCTTCAGATCCTTGCCATGACGCCATTGGCGTTGCTCACAAAAAACGACAACGCTTACTGATATGGTCGGCTTTCCCTTGACCAGAACCAACAAAAACGCGCGTCGGCGGGACCAGCGTAATGGCTGATGTTTCAACATCCTCGTGGGACGCCTCACGCACGTTTTGGCATATCAGGTCGTATCTGTTTTTCCTCGGCGTGATTGCGATGAACTACACCTGGATGCGTCCGTCGCCGGTGGACTTCATTTTTCTCAGCGCGCTGGGCGTTTGCATCGTCATCAACCAGCCCATCCGCACGCACTTTGTTGCGGTTTTTGCCATTATCGTGCTGTGGATATTCTCGTACATGAATGCATCTCTGCCCTATGCCGGGGACAGCGATGTGCAGCACGAGTTGTTGGCCAAAACGTTCGTGGCCCTGCTTGCAATTCTGGCCGCTTACATCTCATCGACATGGCGACACGCCGATTTCACAGCGTTTTTCACGGTTTACATGATATCGACAACGATCGCCGCATGTATCGGCATCGTCGCGTTCGCCATAGGGCACCCACAATTGACCTGGGATGGCCGCGCGATGGCGTTTATCGACGATCCCAACATGTTTGCATCGTTCCTTATTCCTGGTGCTTTGTCGGCGATCTTCTTGGTCAAACATCGCCGGATTCCCTGGATAGTCGGAATGGCATGCGTGTTGATCATCATGACGGGTGTCACGGTCGCATTCTCGCGCATTGCCTCTGTTGCGCTGATTTTTGTGGTGGTTGGCTATCTTGTGTTTCTCAATCGCCACAAGCTGCCGGTTTTCATTCCCAAGCTGATTATCGTTACGCTGTTCGCCGTGCTCGGCCTTGCGGTCGCACTGTCTCTGTCTGAGGAATTTGCCGCCAAGTTTTTTGAGCGTCTTACTTTTGTCAAAGCCTATGATGCTGGGCGAGAAGGTCGCTTTGGGCGCTACCTTCTTGTGCTGCCGATGATCCTGCAAGATCCGATTGGTGTCGGCGTGCTTCAGTTGGAGCGCGTTTTTCCCGAGCCTATTCACAATGTCTTCCTGAGCGCATTTGTGAACTATGGCTGGTTGGGTGGCATTTCCTGGTTGTTTCTTTTCTTCGGATCGCTGGTCTCAACCTTGCGTGGCTATCTGCGCAGCGGCTCAGATGTCCCAATAACGCTCATGTTCAGCGTGATCGGTATTGTCATGTGCGCCAGCCTCCACGAGGCTGAACATTGGCGGCATATGTGGCTGTTTCTAGGATTGGCTTGGGGATTTTCGGCAACCAGCTTTGGGTGCTTGCACAAAGCACCAGACACAGGCTATGTGCGGTCCGTCGGGGCGTAGCGCAGCCTGGTAGCGCGTTCGTCTGGGGGACGAGAGGTCGTGGGTTCGAATCCCGCCGCCCCGACCATTTTCTGAAATTCTAAGCGTTTAGTCGAAAAGCGCCACATCATCGATGTTAAAGGCGTCGTTGTGAGAACCGGCGGCTGGCGGCAGATCGCTGGTTTCGCGGGCGTTTTTGGCCCGAAGCTCTTGCTGCCGTAGCTGCTCGACAATCAGTGGGTGCTGCGGACCAAAATAACGCTCGGTGCGCAGATAGGGGCGCGGGTGGAGGATGGTCTGGCGGATCTGCGCGTACAGTGTGGACGGCGCAACCGGCTTGGCGACATATCCGTTCACGCCAAACCGCAATGCGCGCTCAATACGGCGCTGCTCATCATGACCGGACATCATGATCACCGTCTGAAAGGCTCCAGGGTGCCCAGGGGTGCGAATTTCGCGCATGACGGACTCCCCCGATCGATCGGGAAATTCCCAATCGAGCAGTACAATATCGTGGTTGCCCACGCGAATGGCCTCATACGCGTCTTGGCCGGTTGAGACTTCCTCCACCATACGAGCCCCAAATGCCTTGAGCACCGAGACCACAAGTCTGCGCATAAAGCGGCTGTCGTCGGCGACCAGAAATTGGACATAGGATAGATCGAGATTGGCTTTTACCGGTGCTCTCACGGCTTGGCCGTTTCTGTGGCAGTTGGCGAAGCCGTGGGAGCCGGCCGCGCTTGATCAAGCTGTGATTTGCAGTCCATCAGTGTGCGAAGGGCGCGCACCAAGGACTCGGTTTGATGCGGCGTGAGCTGGCCGCCAACCTGGGATGCGCCTGGCGGTACTGTGAGCTGCGCGACAGAAAGCACTGGTGCTGGCGCGCCCAACACTGGAGACGCGATAGGCGGCACGGGGGTTGGCAACGGCTGGCTGGCAGGCGGGCGCTGGACTTGCGTTTCCAGCGAAACGGCATGCGCTACCGGCTGTGGTACTGCCTGCGAGATGGCAGGCGCTTGTTGGGGTGCGGGCTGCGGCGATACCGGCCGCTGGGGTTCTGGTTCAGGCTCGGCGACAAAGCGCAATCCGGAGCTGGCCGACACTGTTGACGGTGCAACATGGGCTGGGGGCGCAACTGGGGCTTGCTGCGCGGCTTGCGGTGGCACGGGTTGCTGAGGCTGCGGACTGGCCAAAGCCGCACGCACAGGGTCCGGACGGGACGGTTCTTGCGCTAAGGGTTGCTGCTGCGGAGCGGCTTGCGGGCTTAAATGACCCGGTGGAGGCCCAACGCTTTTTGCAGACACATGGTGTGGTGCCGGTTCAGCCGGGTTCTGATCGGCAAAGGACACAACGTGCGCAATGCCCTGCTCGCGCAGAATGCGTTGCACACCCTTGATGGTGTACCCTTCATCGTAGAGCAAATGACGGATGCCCTGCAGAAGCGCGATATCATTGGGGCGATAATAGCGTCGGCCGCCTGACCGTTTCATCGGTTTGATCTGGCTGAAACGGGTTTCCCAGAAGCGCAGCACGTGTTGCGGCAGGTCCAGAGCGTCGGCGGCTTCGCTTATCGTGCGAAACGCTTCCGGACTTTTAGCCAAGGCACGCGCCATCTCGCTGAAACCCTATCAACACTATCGAATTGACGAACTTTTTATTCCTATATTTCAATGACTAGCGAGGATATCTGCACGAATCATTGAAGAAGCCGGACTTTACGGCATGTTCGCCGGTCTACCAACAGGTCTGCCGACGAAAGATGATGAAAAGTTGACAATCGATGCAATAGAGTCAATTGCCCCACCTGCCATGGCCGCACGCGATGCTTTGAAAGCTTCAGGCTGGACAAACGACGGTTATAGACGGCTTGCTTAGCTTTTGTGGCCGTTGTCAACTTGCTCTTTGAGAATGTTGGACGGCTTAAACACCATCACGCGACGGGGCGTAATCGGCACTTCCTCACCGGTTTTCGGATTGCGGCCAATACGCTCATCCTTGTGACGCACAACAAACGTGCCAAACGAGGAGAGTTTCACGTTCTCGCCAAGAACAGCGGCCGCCGCGATTTCTTCAATCACCGCCTCAACCAGATCGGCCGCTTCGGTGCGCGATAATCCGACCTGTTGATAGACGGCTTCGCACAGATCTGCACGCGTAACGGTTCCACCAGCCATAACCCTCTTGGCCCTCTTCCTGTTCGCTCCAGCGACCCCTCGCCTTTGGAGGACCAGTCTTAAGCGATGAATTTGCAACCGGTCAATTCAGCGAATGGCAAAAATAGCTAGAAATATCAGCATCAAGGGCAATAGGCGGGCATTCTTGCGCAGTGGGTTACATCCGCAACAGGCACGCACCCCACGTAAAGCCGCCGCCCATTGCTTCCAACAAGACCACATCACCCTTTTTAATGCGTCCATCTGCAACCGCTTCACTCAGCGCTAACGGAATTGAGGCAGCTGACGTGTTGCCGTGGTGATCAACAGTGGTGACGACTTTTGCCGGGTCGATTTTCAGTTTGACAGCCGAGGCATCAATGATGCGCTTGTTGGCCTGGTGCGGCACGAACCAATCAATGGTGTCGCCATTGAATCCGGATTGCTCAAACACGTCGACGATGACATCGGTGATCATGCCAATAGCGTGTTTGAAAACTTCTTTGCCCTGCATGCGAAGATGGCCAGCAATCTGATTGGTGGATGGGCCACCATCGACGTAGAGTTTCTCACGGTGGTTGCCATCGGAGCGCAAAGACGAGGCGATGATACCTGGCCCGCGCAGATCCATTGGTCCATCGACAGCATCGAGAACAACGGCCCCTGCTCCATCGGCAAAGAGCACACAGGTTGTCCGGTCTTCCCAATCGATGATGCGCGAGAAAGTTTCAGCACCGATGACCAGGGCACGTTTGGCAAGCCCTGCCTTCAATTGGCTGTCGGCATTGGCGATAGCGTAAACAAACCCCGAGCAGACTGCCTGCATGTCAAACGCATAGCCGTGGCGGATACCAAGCTTTTGCTGAACCTGTGTGGCTGTAGCCGGGAATGTGTAGTCCGGCGTCGCCGTTGCCAGCACGATCAGATCGATGGACTGCGCATCAACGCCAGCATTGGCAAGTGCTGCCTTGGCTGCTTCAAAAGCCAGATCGCTTGTGCGCTGATCAGGGGCAGCGATATGGCGCGACTTGATGCCGGTGCGCTGAACGATCCACTCGTCTGAGGTATCAACCGTCTTTGCCAAATCATCATTGGTAAGGATTTTTTCAGGCAGATAGCTGCCCACACCCAAAACGCGGGTGTGGCGAATGGAAGAAGCTACAGGAGTCATGAGGCCTCGGAGATTGGGGCGTCTTCCTCGACCGAGGGAGAAGGTGATGGATCAGCTTCTACGCTGCCTCGCCCAGCTTGGGCAAGCTGCGCGGCAATCTTCTCACCAAGCTCGTTGATGACCATGGTGCGCGCCAGATCAACGGCCGCGGCAAAACCCAGCGCATCCGCGCCGCCATGGCTTTTGATAACCGTACCGTTCATGCCTAAGAAGACGCCGCCATTCACGCGGCGCGGATCCATCTTCATGCGCAGCGCATTGAAGCCAGGACGCGCCAAGAGCGCTCCGAGTTTGGTGCGCAGCGTTGCCGTCATTGCATCGCGCAAATAGCTACCGATTTGTCGAGCCGTTCCTTCGGCGGTTTTAAGCGCAATGTTGCCTGAAAAGCCTTCGGTGACGATCACATCGACATTGCCGGACCCAATATCGGTTCCTTCAACAAAACCGATATAGTCCATGCCCTCGTAGGCCGCATCTTTAAGGCGCTGGCCCGCTTCGCGGATTGGCTCAAGGCCTTTGACCTCTTCCACACCCACATTGAGGAGGCCGATGGTCGGACGGTCAACACCAAACAGCGCGCGCGCCATCGCCGAGCCGAGCAGAGCAAAATCAACGAGCATGTCCGCATCGGCGCCAACAGTCGCCCCGACATCGAGCACAACAGACTCGTTGCGCGCCGTTGGCCAGATCGCAGCAATGCCAGGGCGCTCAATGCCCTTTTGCATCTTTAGGCAAAATTTTGACATCGCCATCAACGCGCCAGTGTTGCCAGCGGAGACGCAAATGTCGGCGTCACCAGTTTTGACTTGCTCAATGGCCTTCCACATCGACGAGGTGCGCCGCCCTTGGCGCAAAGCTTGTGAGGGCTTGGCATCCATCGCGATGGCAACATCGGTGTGAACGATGGATGTGCAGTCTTTGAGATTGGGATATTTGGCCAAGATCGGTGTGATAACCGCTTCATCGCCAACCAAGATGAAGGCCAACTCCGGATGACGCTGCCGGGATATGGCGAGCCCAGGAATAACGTCGACAGCCCCTTTGTCGCCGCCCATCACGTCCACTGAGATCGTTACGGTGTTGTCTGTACGCGTCATCTATGCCTTCAAATCGTTTGGGCCCAGCGACGCCAAGGGTCGCAAAGAACGCCCGCATTCCTATAGCCGAATCTTGCCCGGATAAAGGGCGCATCATTATGATGAAACGTCTCCGCCCCGTTTGGTTGCTATGTCGCGGGTGTTCAGAGTTTGAGGTCTTTGAGCACGGCAAAGGGTGAGGCTTGCCCCTCAAGCTCATCGTCGCCATCCTCATCCATCTGTTCGCTTGGAGGAGCCAGGTCTGGATGCCTGGGATAAGGATCAAGCGCTAAGCTGAAGAGCTGGTACCCCAGATCAGAAATCGACGCTTCGCCATTCACCAGCGGCTCTATTTCATTGTCGTCCATTGGATCAAAATCGATGAGATCGGGAGCCCTTTGGTCTTCACCGAAATGTTGCTGGAACGGAACATCCAATGAGGCTTGGTAGGGCTTGAGTGATACACCACATTGATAGGTAACGTCAGCCGTCAAATGGCCCTCGACACGCAGTTTGCGCCCTTTCATGCCCAACGCCGTCGCTTTGAGGTGAAAGGCTTCTACCGAAGGTAGATTGTTCTCATCGGCCAGAACCGCGCGCTCGTCAGCGGACAAGTCAAGTTTGACGCGCACGGGGCTACGGCGCGCCTCTGTCGCTAGAATGGTCAACGATGGGAGAGGCGTTTGATTGGTTCGATCGTTCTTTGCCATGGTCGTTCCGCTACTGCATTTGCGTTCGATTTGAATCGGAAAACGCTCTACGCCGCCGCTTGGTCCGGATGGGCTGGCCAGGCAAGCAAACCGCCGAGCACAGCGTCATCTTCCTGGCCAATAAGCGCTCGATCGGCTGCCTGCAAATACTTGGCGAATGCTAACGCGTTGATGGCGTAGGGTTCTGCCTCATCATTGGCGGATATCTTATCGGCGCCGAAAACAATGCCACCAGCATTGCGCTCAATTGCGGCAACAAGCGCATCCTGATCATCGCCATCCAAAGCCTCACCAAACGCTTGGCCACGCCCCAAATAGGCAGTGGCCAGCGTTTTGAGCCGTTTGGGAACATTACGATCGCTGACGCCGGTGTCGCGCAGAGCACGGTCCAGATCCTTGAACATCAAATCAGAAAATGCCTGCGAGCGGGCCGCAGCCTCTTCAGCGCGTTCTCCCTCGACCCTCTTCAACCGGCGAAAAACCAAAATGGCGTGAGCGATCAGCATATCAAACCGACCACCAATCGTGTCAGGTACGCCCCAAGCTTCAAAAAAGATGGGTTGGCGCGACTGATCCATCACGCTTTGATAAAAAGCGTAAGGCGTCATATCTTTACGCCGTTTCCATAAACCGAACACCATCGTGTTGCCCTATTTGGTCATCTTGGGTAGGTCCGGACGCACAAAGGTCTTTTGGACCATTCGCTTAAGCCCGCACCCATGTGCGTATGCTTTGTGTATTGAGGAGGTATAGGGTTGGCACAGGTTGGATTAAAGGGGGCATCCCCGATTGGCACTGCACAAGTCGGTGGCAAACCGACACGTCGGTCGCTGATGATGGGCGTGGCAGCCTTTGGCGCGGCGTTCGCGCTGTCAGCCTGCAACACCACAGAGGTGCGCAATCACGGCTTTATCATGCCGGATTCAGGCCTTGAACAGGTTCCAGTTGGTTCTTCAAAGAACCAGGTTCTGATCGTGCTTGGCACACCGCAGACCACCGCGACGCTGGACAATGAGGTGTTTTATTACATCTCACAGCGCAGCGAACAGACTTTTGCGTTTTCGCGCCCGGAAATCACCGACCAGCGCGTGCTTGCTGTCTATTTTGATGAAAATGAGCTGGTTGCGCGCATTGCTGATTACGGCCTGCAGGACGGGGTGATCTTTGACTTCGTCAGCGAGACAACCCCAACCGGTGGGGCCGATCTTACCTTTGTCGGTCAAATCCTTGGTGGTTTGGGCTCCGCGCCGACGAGTATTTTCTGATTCATCCACTTCGGTTTGACGCACGAAAAACCCCGCCAACCGAATTGGTTGGCGGGGTTCTTTTTGCTCGAAAGCTGCGCTCTAGCTGTGAGCCAGAACAGCCAGCAGAAGAAGCGCAACGATGTTCGTGATCTTGATCATCGGGTTGACAGCCGGGCCGGCAGTATCCTTGTAGGGATCGCCAACCGTATCGCCGGTCACAGATGCCTTATGGGCCTCGCCACCTTTTTCGTGCTTCACGCCATCTTTGTCGACAAAACCGTCTTCAAAGCTTTTCTTGGCGTTATCCCACGCACCACCACCGGCGGTCATGGAAACAGCGACATAAAGGCCGTTGACGATCACGCCGAGGAGCATCGCACCAACAGCGGCGAAGGCCTGATCTTTACCGGCAATCGCGTTAATGGCGAAGAACACCACAATCGGTGAGAGCACCGGCAGCATTGACGGTACGATCATTTCCTTGATCGCAGCGCGGGTCAGCATATCCACAGCACGGGCGTAATCCGGCTTAGATGTGCCTTCCATGATGCCCGGATCAGCTTTGAACTGACGGCGCACCTCTTCAACGATGGAACCGGCAGCGCGCCCCACAGCTGTCATCGACATGCCACCAAACAGGTAAGGCAGCAGGCCGCCGAAGAGCAGGCCAACCACGACGTACGGGTTGGAGAGCGAGAAATCGACGGCCACGCCATCGAAGAACGTGCCAGGCTCTGCATTGGCCGCGAAGAACTTCAAATCCTCTGTATAAGCCGCAAAAAGCACCAGAGCGCCAAGACCGGCTGAGCCAATGGCGTAGCCTTTGGTGACAGCTTTGGTGGTGTTGCCCACTGCGTCCAGCGCATCGGTTGTTTCGCGCACTGAGTCGGGCAGGTTCGCCATCTCAGCGATACCGCCCGCGTTATCGGTCACAGGACCAAAGGCATCCAAGGCCACAACAATACCGGCAAGTGCCAACATGGTTGTCACCGCAATCGCAATGCCGAACAGACCGGCCAACAGGAAGGTCGAAATGATGCCAGCGATGATGATCATAGCAGGAAGCGCTGTTGCTTCTAGCGAGATCGCCAGACCCTGGATCACGTTGGTGCCGTGACCAGTGACGGAGGCTTGGCTAATCGACCGCACGGGGCGGTAGCCAACACCTGTGTAGTACTCGGTGACAACGATGATGCCGCCGGTGACCACAAGGCCGATCACGCCACAGAAGAACAGGTCCATGCCGGTGAAGCTTGTGCCGCCGGAAGTGGTGAACACCTGGTCAGCACCAAGCCAACCCCAAACAATGGCTGCGAGCGCCACAATCGAAAGGATCGCTGCACCCCAGAACCCCTTATAAAGGGCGCCCATGATCGAGTTGTTGGAACCAAGACGCACGAAGAATGTGCCAATGATCGAGGTGATCACGCAGGCACCGCCAATGACCAGCGGAAGCAGCATCAGCTTTTCGCCGTCAGCACCGACGAAGAAGATCGAGGCAAGCACCATCGTGGCGACCACGGTCACCGCATAGGTTTCGAAAAGATCAGCGGCCATACCGGCGCAGTCGCCAACATTGTCGCCCACATTGTCAGCGATCGTGGCTGGGTTGCGCGGATCATCCTCAGGGATGCCCGCTTCAACTTTACCGACAAGATCACCACCAACATCAGCACCTTTGGTGAAGATACCGCCACCAAGACGGGCGAAGATAGAAATCAGCGAGGCACCGAAGCCGAGCGCCACCAGAGAGTCAATGACAACGCGCGAGGTGTTGTCGAAGCCCATCGGGCCGGTCAGCAGGTAGTAGTAGACCGCCACGCCAAGCAGCGCGAGGCCAGCCACCAACATCCCGGTAACAGCGCCGGACTTGAAGGCAATCGAAAGGCCAGCGGCCAAGCTTTGCGAGGCAGCCTGGGCAGTACGCACATTGGCACGCACCGACACGTGCATGCCGATGAAGCCAGCAGCGGCCGACAGCACAGCACCGATAAGAAAGCCAATGGCGACCTGGATGCCAAGCAAGAAAATGACGAGTACAAAGATCACCGCGCCGACAATGCCGATGGTGATGTATTGGCGTGTCAGGTAGGCCGACGCGCCTTCCTGAATGGCAGCAGCAATTTCTTGCATGCGTTGGTTGCCCGCGTCAGCAGCCATCACCGACTGCACGGCCCAGACGCCGTAGACAATCGATAAGATGCCACACGCGATGACGAAAATAAGTTCCATGGAACAGATCCCTTGAAGCGTTTAGATGCGCAATGCGCGCCTGTTTCCAGCAGGCCTTACGCGACCTAACGCGTATGGCCTGTTCCTATTCTTGATAGGCTGAAGAGGGACGCTTCCACCTCGCGGGTGAGCGGGTCTGGCCGCCCCTAGCCGTGCAGGTCATGCCAAAAAGGCCAAGCATAAGCAAGCGCTGGTGCGCGATGGCCCACGCTTGTCTGCCTTAATTCAACGAAAGTCTAAATCCTGTGGGTCGGCCTAAGCCGCCAGGCCTTCGGATTTGCGCCCACGCCACAAAAGGAACAGGGCAGCAGCGGCCAAGATCGGCAGGAGCAACCAGTTGATGAGGTCCCAACCAAACAGGTGCAACAGCCCGCCAGAAGAGAAGCTGGCGAAGGCAACGAACCCAAATAAAATAAAGTCGTTCCAGCCTTGAACTGTGTTACGCTCTTCGGGTCGGTAGCATTCGGTGAGCATGGATGTGGCGCCTAGGAATGCAAAGTTCCAGCCGACGCCCAACAATACCAGCGCAATCCAGAAATGGCCGACGGAGATGCCGTTGAGCGCAACAGCAGCGCAGACGGCCAATATCGCAAAGCCAGTGAGAATCACGCGCTCGACACCAAAGCGCGTGATAAGCGAGCCGGTAAAGAAGCTTGGTGCAAACATGCCGATCACATGCCACTGAATACCAAGCGCCGCCTCACCCACAGAATGGCCGCATGCAATCATCGCAATAGGGGCCGCGGTCATAGCCAATGCCATAAGGGCATAGGAGACGATGGCGCTGGTCAGCGCGGCCTGAAAGCGCGGCTGGCGGGCAATCTGCGACATGGGACGCATGCGTGCTTTGCTGGCCGTGGTTTGGATAGTCGGCTTGGGCAGATCAACGAAGCTCACCACGGCGATGGAAAGCAACGCCAAACCCGCCTGCCCCATAAAGGCACCGGCAAAGAGAATCGGATCAAAAAAGTCGTTGAACGCAATGACGATCTGCGGACCAATCAGACCCGATGCCACACCACCGGCCAAAACCCAGGAAATGGCTTTTGGGCGGAAAGCTGGCGAGGCTGTATCGGCGGCTGCAAAACGGTAGGAGTGCACCACCGCGCCAAACATGCCCGCCATGAACGTGCCAAGGCACAACATCCAAAAGGCGCCAATCAACACGCCTTGCATCGCGACCAGTCCAGCAAGCACCCCGAAAGCCGCTGCGCCGAGAAATACGGGGCGGCGACCGATACGTCCCATGAGCTTTTGCGCTGGAAGCGTGCAGAAAGCCGTGCCCAAAATGAACAGAGAAACCGGAATGGTGGCAAAGGCCGCTTTCTCAGCGGGCAGTACATAGCCACCAGCAAGCCCCGCAGTTGCTATAACGATGGACGCATTGGCTCCGCCAAATGCCTGCGCCACCGCAAGGATGAGAGCATTGCGCTTAGCACGTGGATCATCGTGCGTTTCGACGGGTTCGGCGGAAGCTATGGTCATGACACGGGTATCGCGCGGCGACGACCAAACGTCCATGTTGGAAAACGCTTATGCGCGGACGTGTCGTCGCTCAAGCGTCTTTCACTTGAGGTTAGGCGCGAAAACGCTTCACCAGCGCGTTCAGCACGCCATTGGTGAGCCGGACTTCCTGGTCCTCATAAAAGGCCTTGGCCACATCGATATACTCGTTGAGGATCACGGCCGATGGGATGTCCTGCCGCTTCATGATTTCAAAAGCAGCCGTGCGCAAAATAGCCCGAAGCAACGTATCGAGACGAGTCAGTGGCCACCCATCGGGCAGGGCCGCGTGAATGGCAGGATCCAGAATTTTTTGGCTCTCCACCACGCCTTGGACGAGGTGGCGAAAATAGCCTTTGTCCGCCGGGCGATACGCCCAACCATCAACCTCATCGGCCAGGCGAAACAGTTCAAACTCGGCCAACGCTTGCGGCAACGTCGTGCCGCCCACGTCCATTTGGTAAAGCGCTTGAACAGCCACCAGGCGTGCAACCCCACGCGCATTGGCAGGTTTGGGCGTGGCGCCTTTTGATGTGGAACTTGAGTGAGGCGGCGAAGCCATCATTGGGTTCCCATTGTATGGCGCAACGCAGCTAGCGTCATGGCAGCCTTGGCGGCGCCCGCCCCTTTGTTTTTGTCCGAACGATTGGCGCGTGCCCAAGCTTGATCACGGTTTTCAACGGTTTGGATGCCGTTGCCGACGGCAAGACCAGGATTGAGTGTCAGATCCATCAAAGCGCGGGACGATTCCCCGGCCACAATATCGTAGTGCGAGGTTTCCCCACGGATGACCACACCCAATGCGATGTAACCATCATAAGCTTTTGGATTGCGGTAGCCGATCATCATCGCGGCAGGGATTTCCAGCGCGCCGGGCACAGCAACTCGCTCATAGGTATGGCCAGCAGCCTGCAACGCCTCGATCGCGCCAGCGGCCAATTCGTCTGCCAGGTCGGTGTAGAAACGTGCTTCAACGATGAGAAAATGGGCCATGGGCTACCGATTTGTTTGAACTGCGCGCCGCTTATACGCCTTTTGCTAGCCAGCGCTACCCATCAGTCGCTCAGCGTAGCGGGCCATCAGGTCAATCTCGATGTTCATCGCGTCGCCCACCTGCCTGTCTCCCCAAGTGGTGACCGACAGTGTGTGCGGGATCAACATCAGCGTAAAACGGTCACCATCGACATCGTTGACCGTTAGCGAAGTGCCTTGAAGGCAGACCGAACCCTTTTTTGCGATGAACTTGGAAAGCGCGGGCGGGGACTCAATCTCAAAGAACGATGTGTTCTCGCCATCCTCACGTTTGGTGATCTTGGCCATGCCATCCACATGGCCGGTGACCAGATGACCACCCATTTCATCGCCGAGCTTCAAAGACCGTTCTAGATTGATACGCGTTCCCTTTTGCCATTGACCAAGTGTTGTCAGGCGCAGCGTTTCGCTTGACGCATCAACGGTATAGCGCGCGCCATCCGGCGTTTGATCCAAGGTGGTGACCGTCAGGCAGCAGCCGTCATGAGCGATGGACGCGCCAAGATCGATGGTACCCGCATCATAGGGCGAGAGGATCGCGAAGCGTTTGTCGGCACCCATGGTTTCGACGGCCTCAACAAAGCCCATAGCGGTAACGATGCCTGTGAACATGGGCTAAGCCTTTCTAGCTGGCACAAAGGTGACGATACGATCAGGGCCGCTTTGTCGCCGCGAGTGTACGGTGAAGCCGTCTAGTCCGGTATAAAAAGGATCCGTCCCAAAGGGTCTTATGGCTCGCTCACCGAGCACCGGGGCACCTTTGATCAAAATGGCCTCATCTACCAGATCGGCACTGAGCAGGCTCAAGGCGAGTTTTCCACCGCCTTCAACCAGTAAGCTCGTAATACCTTGCTCGCCAAGCTTTTGCAGACTGGTTTCCAGGTCATGCCCTGGCAGATGAATGAAGCCTTTTGGAGCCTCCTTGCCGCCAAAAACAACACGCTGTGGCGAACATTGGGCCAACCCCTCAAGGCGCACGGTCAGTTGAGGCGCATCCGCCTGATAGGTGCCTGCCCCAACAGCGATGGCGTCCATACGGGCGCGCAATCCATGCATCAGCCGATTGGTGGCCGGTGTGGTGATGGCCACTTGACCCTTGTCTGGCAGACCGATGCCGCCATCAGCGCTCAGCGCCAGTTTCAGCGTGACATGGGGGCGACCCTTGGCAAGGCGCGTAACATGACCGCGATGCGCGTGGATGGCGCTGACGCGGATGTCATTGAACGGCTCAAACAGCACCTCTACGCCTACTTCGCGCAGCCGTGCAACACCAGACCCGGAAACGCGCGGATCAGGGTCACCCAAAGCGATCACGACGCGCGCGATCCCCGCCTCCCTCAACGCCAGCGTGCACGGACCGGTCTTGCCGTGGTGATTGCAAGGTTCCAGCGAGACATACGCCGTGGCGCCGCGCCCGGCCTCGCCTGCTTCGTCCAAAGCAACGGTCTCACCATGCGGGCGACCGCCCTGCCCGGTCGCGCCAGCGCCAACAACGACGCCGTCTTTGACAATAAGGCATCCAACGGCTGGATTGGGCCATGTGCGACCCAGTTGTGCATTGCCAAGGCGAAGAGCCGCGGCCAAATAGCGACGATCAGGCTCTTGGGTCATCGCCGGTGCGATCACTCGGCCTGGTCAACGCGCTTGCCTGCCACGCCGGAGGAACTGGCAAGCTCCTCAACGAACTCTTCAAAGTCGCGCGCCTCGCGAAAATCTTTGTACACGGAGGCAAACCGGACATAGGCGACATCATCCAGACCTTTGAGGGCGTCCATGACCAGCAATCCGATTTTGTCAGATTGCACATCCGTCTCGCCAGTGCTCTCAAGCTGGCGCACGATGCCGGACACCAAGCGCTCAAGCTGATCTTCGGCCAATGGTCGTTTGCGCGCAGCGATTCCGACTGATCGCAAAAGCTTATCGCGATCAAAGGCTTGGCGCTTGCCATCGCGTTTTACAACGGTCAGCTCACGTAGTTGCACGCGTTCAAATGTAGTGAACCGACCGCCACAATCGCCGCACACCCGGCGACGACGAATGACAGCATTGTCCTCGGCGGGCCGTGAGTCTTTAACGTGGGTGTTCAGGCTTTGGCAGAAGGGACAGCGCATCGAACGTCAGTGGTCTTTCTAGCCGAGGTCAGTGTAGATCGGGAAACGATCTGTCAGCTTCACCACTTTCTCATGAACAGCTTTTTCCACCAGCGTATCTTCGTCGGTCTGGTTCTGCGACAGAACGTCAAGCACCTCAGATATCAAGTGGCCAACTTCCTGGAACTCAGCCACTCCGAAACCGCGTGTCGTACAAGCAGGTGAGCCAAGGCGCACGCCTGAGGTAACAAACGGCTTCTGCGGATCGAATGGAACGCCGTTTTTGTTGCAGGTGATGCCCGCGCGCTCCAGCGCCTTCTCCGAGACTTTACCAGTGAGGTTCTTCGGTCGCAGATCCACAAGCACGATATGATTTTCCGTGCCGCCGGACACAATATCGTAGCCATGGCCTTTCAGCGTTTCAGCCAATGCAACGGCGTTCTCGACGACGTTTTTGGCGTAAATTTTGAACTCTGGGCGTAGCGCTTCTGCGAAGGCCACTGCCTTGGCGGCAATGACGTGCATCAGTGGGCCACCCTGGAGGCCTGGGAAAACAGCCGAGTTCAGCTTCTTGGCAATGTCGCCCTTGTTGGTAAGGATCATGCCGCCACGCGGTCCACGCAGGGTTTTGTGCGTGGTCGTGGTCGCAACGTCTGCGTAGGGAAACGGGCTAGGGTGCTGTCCACCGGCCACCAAACCGGCAAAATGCGCCATATCGACCAGCAGCAACGCGCCAACAGAATCGGCGATGTCACGGAACCGAGCGAAGTCAAACTGGCGCGAGTAGGCCGATCCACCCGCGATGATGATCGTCGGCTTGTGTTCGCGCGCCAGCTGCTCGACTTGATCATAGTCCAGCAGGCCATCGTCTTTGCGCACGCCATACTGAACGGCATTGAACCATTTGCCCGAGAGATTGGGGGCTGCACCATGAGTCAAGTGACCGCCGGCATCTAAGCTCATGCCGAGAATGGTGTCGCCTGGTTTGGCAAGTGCAAGCATCACCGCTTGGTTGGCCTGGCTGCCGGAATTCGGCTGGACGTTGGCGAACTCGCAGTCGAACAGTTTGCACGCGCGCTCAATGGCCAATTGTTCCGCAATATCAACGAAGTGGCAGCCGCCATAATAGCGGCGACCAGGATAACCTTCGGCGTATTTGTTGGTCATCACAGAGCCTTGCGCTTCCATCACGGCGCGGCTGACAATGTTCTCCGATGCGATCAGTTCGATCTCATGCTGTTGGCGGCCGAGCTCTCCTTTGATGGCAGCGGCCAATTGCGGATCGGTCGTGGCAAGATCATCGGTGAAGAAGGTCGGATACAACGCCTGTGCGTCGTGTTCGGTCATAGCCATGGATGAGGGCCCCCTGGTGATAGATCGGCGATGGGTCCGCGCGCCAGCGCGCGCGTTACAGGCAATTGGCAAGCGAGATGTGCAGCTAACACATTGCACGGCGCTGTCCAACACACTGTTCGCCGCGTAAAATGCGCGCGGGATTTAATGCTCAGACGAGCTTGCCACGCCCAGGTACGATATCGGGCTTCGATGATCCGGAGTCTGGCCGCTCGCGAGCGATACGCGCCAGCAACTTGCGACGAGCAAGCTCGTTGATGCGCTCACGCGCGGTGTAGCTGGGAGCGGCAAATACCACTTCCAGCCCCGTTACAGGATCAATAGCTGTGACGCGTAGCGCCTTATCGACGGGAACAATTTCGAGATAGATCTCGCTGCTCACGCCGCCAAAGCTCTATCCGTTGGACGCAAGGTTTGGCAGGCCATCGCGGTTATAAATGTCTTCGCGGAAGTTGACCGTGCCATCCGATGCAGCCCACGCCGTGACGTAATTGATATACAGCGGGGCAGGATCAGGAATGCTCAGATCGATGCGCTCACCAGTCTGGATCACTTGATCGATACGCTGACGCGACCAGCCATCGGTGCTAGCAAGCAGCCAGGTGACGAGTTCGCGAATGTTCTGCACGCGCACACAACCCGATGAGAGGAAGCGGTAATCGTCGCCAAACAAAGACTTATCGGGTGTATCGTGCAGATAGACCTGATGCTCATTGTGGAAGTTGATTTTCACCGATCCGAGCGAATTGATTTCACCTGGGTCCTGCCGGAACATGTACTGGGTCGCCTCTTCGGTGTTCCAGTTGACCTGCTCAGGGGCCAACTCCTGTGCGCCGGAACCCCAACCATTGAAGATACGAATATTGTTCTCCGCCAGATAGCTTGGGTTTTCCTGCATCAGCGGAATCAAATCGCGGCGGATGATGGAAACCGGCACCGTCCAATACGGATTGAAGTTCAATTCATGAATGCGGCTATCAAGGATCGGTGTGGGTCGATCCACCTTACCGACAATGGCGGTGTGGCGCGTCGTCACGCGTCCCGAATTGATGGCTTCAAGCGCTGCGGCTGGGATGTTCACCATAACATAGCGATCACCCAAGAAACCCGACATGGAGCGAATACGCACCAAGTTGGTTTGCATTTGCTGAACCCGGAAACCAATTGGCACATTCATGGCCGCATAGCCTTCGGCCCCCATGATGCCGTCGACGACCAAACCATGTCGCGCCTGGAAGCGTTTGACTGCCGAATCGACATAACTGTCGAAGATGTCTGAAATGCCCCACTGCTGGGCCAAATCGCCGCCAACGATCAGACGCTGGCGAAGCTGCTGCACATTGGCGTGACGCACGCCCAAGCGCAGCACAGTGTCTGCAGGCACCTGGTTCCAGCCGCCGCGGGCCATCATGTCAGAATGCTGACGCAGCGCCGTTTCAAGGTTCACTGCGCTGGCAGGCGAGAACATTGGCTCAGGCGAGATAACCGGAGCCTGGCCCTGCGCTGTCGAATCGAAATTGTCGCCCCAGCCAGAATTGTGCTCGCGCAAACGCTGGTCGAGAAGTGCATCAAGTGCGGACTGCTGAGCGTGCGCGGCGCGCATTGCCAGAGCGGAGGCGCCAAGACCAAGGCCGGCGGCCAAAACTTGGCGTCGTGTTTTCATCTTGCGGTTTGTATCATCCATCACAGCATCCTACAGAAATCGGGAGAGCACGACTAGCCACCTGACACCCGTTAGAGCGGTTACAGGCATTTGTATCGTATGTTGGTCTCGGTGACGCCAATGCAATGTGGCTCTTTTGTGGTTGGCCCTTGGTGCCGCTTGCACCTAACGCATTTGTGATGAGGTGCGACAAAAACCACACAGAATACCCGCCGTTTAGATAGGCACTGTGGGGTGGCAAATGCAAAAACCCCGCACCATCGAAAATGATGATGCGGGGTTTTGGTTAGCAAAGTCTTGCGCCGAGATTTGTCGGCCTTGTTGTTTACAGACGATAAAGGATCTGATCGGTCCAAAAACGCTCAAGACGATGAAGTGACTTGTTCAAAGTCTTGAACTCATCAGTACCCAAGCCGCCCACTTTTTCGATGGAAAGCAAGTGGCGCTGATAAAGGTCGCCGACGATCTTGGCGATCTCTTTGCCCTTGTCTGTCAGGCTGACGCGAACCGAGCGACGGTCCATGCGCGAGCGCTGGTGGGACACGAAGCCGAGATCAACGAGTTTCTTCAGATTGTACGACACGTTGGAGCCGAGATAGTAGCCGCGCGTGCGCAGCTCCCCTGCGGTTAACTCAGAATCGCCAATGTTAAAAAGCAGAAGCGCCTGCACGGAGTTGATGTCCGAACGCCCCTGGCGGTCAAACTCATCCTTGATCACATCAAGCAGGCGGCGGTGTAATCGCTCCACAAGGTGCAACGATTCCATATAAAGCGGTTCGATACCCTGGTCTTCATCTTGGTCGGCCAGGTAGGTTGCCATAGCGGCACTGGTCTTGGTCATTGGTAAGCCTCACTGTGAATGCCGGATGTTTCCTCCGGTCGTGACAGCACCCTAGCAGCGAGCTCTAAAACCTCGCTTAAAGTCTTTGATTAATTTCATATTTCTTCTCGCATTGGTGCAAGAAGCTGTTCACCAATTGCGGTGAGGAACGCCTAACCAGTACTGGTGACGGAGCGTTGAGGCTAACTTTGGCCGACGCGTTTATCGTAGCGGTGGCACCTCCTGCGATAACCGGCGAACCTGCAACAGCATGCCCAAATAAACCGACACGAGCCCCGCATTGGCCATCACAATCGTGATGCTGATGATGCCAAGATTGGGCAGCAGAAAGAAAATCAACGCATCAGCGGCCACAATCACCAGCCACAGCACGGCACCCCAAGGTGCAAGCAACCAAAGCCCAACGCAAGCAATGACACTGGCAACGGTGAGAATGCCAAACAGGGCAAATCGCACATAGGGTTCGGCAATCAGCAGGCGCCCAAGTTCTGGGTGCTCCAAAATTCCCACAATCAGCAACCAGCCGTAAACAGCGCGCACCAAGAGCACCAAGGCGATAACGCGCAAGACCACGATGAACCAGCGCTCAATCGGGTCGAGCCGCTGTTTGGGTGGTGGTGTGATCCAAATAGGATCAATGGGCTCGGGAGCGGATGTTCGCGCCATTGGGTTGGGGCGATCCTTTTGTAGGCTTGCAGGTACTATGTTGGCTTATGCCGAACCGCCTGGGCAAGAGCAAGGCGTGCTTATCGGCTTGATCAGCTCGGCCACATCAGGCCTTCCACGACATTGCCCGACCTGCGGCCCGCTGCTAGCTACACAACAGCAATGGCACCAAGCAAGACAAGGCTGACATAATGGACAAGCACACAGCACGCGGCCTTGTGAATGAGGTAACCGGCGGACGTCGGATGCGGCGGCGGCGGCTTCAGCCCTGGTTGCGCGACCTCACGCGCGAGAACGTTCTGACCGTCGATGACCTTATCTGGCCAATCTTTTTGACCGATGGGGAGGGAAAACGCGAGCCGGTGGTGTCGATGCCTGGCGTTTCGCGCGTCTCGCCTGACCTTGCTGTCGATGCCGCCAAACGGGCTGAAGACCTTGGCATTCGTGCGCTGGCTCTGTTTCCCAACACCGATCCAGCGCTGCGTGATGAAACTGGAACCGAGGCGCTTAACAGCAACAATTTGGTTTGCACCGCTGTGCGGGCCATTAAGGCGGCAGGGGTCGATGTTGGGCTGATCACCGACGTGGCGCTCGACCCTTATACAAGCCACGGCCATGATGGGGTTTTCGGCGGCAATGACCAGCAGATCGACAATGACGCGTCGGTCGCACAGCTCGTTCTGCAAGCCAAAACGCTTGCTGATGCTGGATCGGACATGATCGCACCATCAGACATGATGGACGGGCGCATCGGTGCAATTCGTGCAAGTCTTGATGACGCGGGTCACACCGATTTGCCAATCATGGCCTATGCGGCGAAATACGCCTCAGCCTTCTATGGGCCGTTTCGCGACGCGGTTGGCGCGTCAGGAACGCTGAAGGGCGACAAGCGCACCTATCAGATGGACCCCGCCAATGGCCAAGAGGCCGAGCACGAGGTAGAGTTGGATATCGCAGAAGGCGCAGATGTGGTGATGGTCAAGCCTGGCATGCCGTATCTCGATATTGTGCACCGGGTGAAATCCACCTTTGGCGTGCCAACCACGGTCTATCAGGTTTCCGGCGAGTTCGCGATGATCGAAGCGGCGGCAGCCAATGGGTGGATCGACCGCGACAAGGCCATCATGGAAAGCCTGCTTGCTTTTAAGCGAGCCGGTGCAGACGGCATTCTGACCTATTTTGCGCCTGAAATCGCTGCCAAACTGGCAAAATAGCGCATTATTACTTGAAGGGCGCCTTTGCCATGCCCACGTCTGGTGCACACATTCGCATAGGACTTGAGCCCCATGACCACCGCCTCATCATCACAGTCGTCTTCCCCGCGCCCACCGATCATGCCGATTGATGGAAGCGATCCAAAACGCGACCGTTTTGCCTTCGATCCGGTTAGTGAGCCTTGGCTTTTTGATGGTGTCCGCACACGACGCATCTTCGCTTTTGTGCTCGACCTGATTGTTCTGTCGATTTTCGTTACCATCGCTGCGGTGGTGATTGCGATTCTTGGCCTACCGACATTTGGTCTAGCTTGGCTGCTCTATCCTATTTTGCTGCCGTTGATTGCCATTGCTTACATCGGCTTCACTCTCGGTGGCGCCAAGTCTGCTACGCCTGGCATGCAGGCCATGGGCATAGAGATGCGGCTTTGGCACGGCGCACCGATGTACAGCCTGTTGGCCATTGTCCATGCTCTTGCGTTCTATTTTTCGGCTGGCACAGGCTTGCTGCTCTTTATCATATTGGGTGCGAGCCTCTTTTCCTCCACCAAGCGCTGCCTGCATGACGTCCTGTTGGGAACCGTCGTCATCAACAACAACCAACGCGCTTCTCAGCTCGGCGGCGCCTAGGCGCAGCCTCGACCCCATCCACAGAGCGCATCAAAAAGCTGGTTGCTAATCCCTACCCTCTCGCCGCATGCTTACCTCCTATGGAGCGGCGTGAGGGTTTTGCCTTTGATCGGACTCGATGTCTGGATGGTCTATGCGGTGATTGGCCTTGCCATCATTGCTTATGCGTCCGACCGCTGGTCAATCGAGTTTGTCTCGCTTGGCATTATGGCCGCCCTGTTGCTGGTCTTTTCCATCTTGCCAATGGTCGGCCCAACGTTGAGCGACCGGTTTGGTGTTTCTATTGGCGCAGCCGTTCAGCAAGGCTTTGTGGATCCGGCCTTTTTGCTCGATGGGTTTGCTAGCCCCGTCCTTTTCACCATTCTTGCGTTGCTTGTCATTGGCCAGGCGCTGTTTCAGACCGATGCGCTGGCGCCTGTTGCGCGCCTTGCCACACGCATTGGCGGCAAACGCGAGGTGGTGGCGATCCTTCTGATCATTTTGACCGCCGGTGCGTCCAGTGCCTTTCTCAACAACACACCCGTGGTGGTGATGCTTTTGCCAGTAATCGGCGCCATGGCAGCCAAGTTGCCAGGCGGCGCGCGGCCATTCTTGATCCCGCTTTCATTTGCAACAATCTTGGGTGGAACGACCACCCTGATCGGCTCATCGACCAATCTGCTTGTGGCATCAACCGCCGAGCGCAATGCGGGCTACATGCTTGGCTTTTTTGACCAGAGCGCGTTGGCGGTGCTTCTTGTGATCGTAACACTGCCTTATTTGCTTTGGGTTCTGCCGAACATTTTGAGGAAGGATGCTGCGTCGGCGCCGACTACGCCTTTTCGCGGCAAGCAGTTCATTGCCGAGCAACGTTTGGTTGCCGGCGATGCACTGGTAGGCGCGCGCGCAACGCGGGGGCTTTTCACGGGCCTCAAAGACATCACAGTGCGCTCGGTGCGCCGCGGACCGCGCCTGTTTCTGCCACCCTTTGACAATCTGGAACTGATGCCTGGTGACACGGTCGTCCTGGCCGCCAAGCGCGATGAACTTGTAAAGGCTTTCGTGGCCTCCGCCCCGGCTGAGGAAGAGGATCGCCGTGGCGTGCTTTCGGTAAATGCAAG
The DNA here is from genome assembly GCA_040219355.1 of Hyphomicrobiales bacterium. Taxonomy (GTDB): domain Bacteria; phylum Pseudomonadota; class Alphaproteobacteria; order Rhizobiales; family MH13; genus MH13. The sequence continues at coordinate 239,299 of JAVJSN010000014.1, read as the reverse complement.
TGAAGCGATGCTGGCACCTGGTGCACGGTTTGTCGGTCAGAGTATCGACGTGATCGCCGCCTATCTTGGTAGTGAGCACAAGCTTTTGGGGATTGAGCGGCGTGCCCGCATGCCGCGTGTCGCCTTGGATGCGCTTCGGCTGGAGGCTGGCGATGTGTTTCTGCTGGCAAGCACTGATGAGGGCCTAGAAAATCTCCGCGGCAAGCGGGAACTGTTAATCCTTGAGGAGACGCGCGCGGAGATCGGCAATCGGGAACGCGCGCCGATGGCCATCGGCATCTTTACGGTGGCGATCATCTGCGCGCTGTTGGGATTCGCTGACCTAATGGTCGCGACCGTCGCGGCGGCCTTTGCGATGGTGGCGACAGGATGCCTGAACATCCGCCAAGCCACACGTGCGATTGATCCACGTATCGTCATGATGATCGGCACAGCGCTGGCCATGGGTGCCGCGCTGCAAGTGACTGGCGGCGATAGGACGATCGCCGCGGGCGTAATAGCCCTGGCAGCTGATGCTGGACCAACCGTGATTCTCTCAGCTTTCTTTCTGGTTGTGGCGGTGCTCACCAACATTCTTTCCAACAATGCAACGGCTGTGCTGTTCACACCCATCGCCTTGCAACTGGCTGGCGACCTTTCGTTGCCTCCAGAACCTTTCCTCATGGCTGTCCTTCTGGCAGCCAATTGCTCCTTCGCCACACCGATTGGCTATCAAACCAACCTGTTGGTGATGGGACCTGGTCACTACCGCTTTTCGGACTATGTCAAAACCGGTGCACCGCTTGTGGTGCTCTATTGGCTTGCCTTCACACTTCTGGCGCCCTGGTATTTTTCCCTCTAGAATAGCTCAATCACGCTTTGCCTGCCAGGACTGGCCACTCTCGATGACCAAGCACCCGCTTGATACGCCAACCTTTTACCTCACGGCCGCATCGCCCTGCCCTTATCTGGCCGGCAAGCGCGAGCGGAAAATTTTTACCCACTTGGTTGGTTCGCAGGCGCGCGAGTTGCACGCGATGCTGTCTACTGGTGGTTTTCGACGATCACAGAACATCGCTTACCGGCCCGCGTGCGAAGGTTGCAATGCGTGCGTTTCGGTCCGGGTTAAAGTGGATGATTTTCGCCCGACCAAGTCGATGAAACGCATCATCAAGCGCAATATTGATATCGTGGGACGCGATGAAGCCAGCCGTGCAACATCTGAGCAATACGCCATGTTTCGCGATTATCTGGACACCCGCCATGAGGATGGTGGCATGGCGCAGATGAGCGTGCTCGATTACGCGATGATGATAGAAGATAGCCACATCGACACACAAATTGTGAGTTATCGCCAGCGCCGGCCCGGCGCGTTGGACGGTGAGGATGGCGGGCCACTTGTGGGACTTTGCCTAACCGATCAAGTGGCTGACGGTCTGTCGATGGTGTATTCTTTTTTCGACCCGGACCCGTCTTTAGAGGTCCGGTCGCTGGGCACCTTTATGATCATCGATCACATCGAGCGGGCTCGCAAACGCGGCCTACCTTACCTCTATCTGGGCTATCTGGTCGAAGGCTCCCAGAAGATGGCCTACAAAGCCCGCTTCAAACCGCAAGAGCATTTGACGCCCAGTGGATGGCGGGCGAGCCGATAAAAAACGGCAGGTTACGCGTAAGCATGTCTTGTTAGGAAAGCTTGGTCCATGGTTATCGTCTTCGCAGTCAGCGCCCTGGTTATCGCGGCCTTTGGCGCTCTATGTGGCGCGCTGGCCGCGCGATTTCTTAGCCGGAAGATCCTCTACGCCATTTGGGCCATGTTGGTGGCTGCCGCGATATTCCAATTCGTGCAAAGTCGGACGCTCGAAGACCTTGATCGCGTTGAAGCCAATGTGATCGTGTTTGCGGTCCTGCTGCCGTTCCTATTGGGCAGCCTGCTCACTGGTCTAAGTGTCAAAAGGCGACCTTAAAGCGCGGCTTGACGCCAAGCTTTGTATTTCTGGGCGCGTTCGGCGCTCTTAGAAGCCAACCACTGGACCGCCTATACGGTAGTGTCCTTAAACGCGCGATGTTCGTTGCAAGGAAAGCGGTGCTTCTGTCGCCGCGCAATACATTTCAATCGCCGCTTCTGCTCCCTCCTGCCAGATCAGTGGTAGCCAATGAGCAAAGGCCGTCGTGAACGGCGTCGCCTGCGCCAAGTCACCATAGATCGTGCTTTGCTGGAGCCATGCCATGGGGTTCGTTTTGCTTGCGCGCGCAGCGGCGTTCAGATCAGCCCAGTTGGGGTCGTTGGCCTCTATCGTCGATCCGTCCTCGCGTGTGCCAAAGCACATACGTGCCCAAAGCGCTTCCACCAGAGCAAGGCCCATCACATCGGCACCAGCCTGCATGGCATCGCGAACGGTTGGCAAGACAAACCCTGTATGCCGGGCAGAGCCATCAAACGCGACACGGCGTGTGGTGTCCTTGATCGACGGGTTGGCAAAGCGCTGCGTTATGAGGTCCAGATATTGGCGCGGCGACATCCCGGGCACTGATTGCACGATAGGAAGAATCTCTTCGATCTGCACCTTCTCAAAGAAACCCCGAATTGCTGGATCGGCCATGCAATCAGCGATCGTTTCCAAGCCCAGAATCTCACCGGCATTGGCCAGAACCTGATGACCGGCGTTGAGCATGCGCAGTTTCATCGCCTCATAGGCATGGACATCGCGCGTGATGGTTGCGCCAACCTTCTCCCAAGCTGGTCGCCCGGCACAGAAATCATCTTCGATCACCCACTGGCGGAAATTCTCATGAGTCACCGGCACAGCATCAGCGATGCCCAAGGCGTGCACCATGGCAAGTTCTTCGGGACCGGTTGCAGGCACAATGCAATCGACCATGGAGTTGGGGAACGTGCAGTTGGTATCAATCCAATCAGCCAGGTCGGGGTCGCTTAGCGCTGCCAGTGACACAATGGCTTGGCGGGTGATGGCGCCATTTCCTTGCAAGTTATCGCAACTGAGCACACTCAAAGGGCCTAAACCCAGATTGCGCCGCGCTTTGAGAGCGGCGACGATAGCCCCAAAGGCCGTGATCGGCGCGTCGGTCTGGTCGGCATCATGCTTGATATCGCCATGGGCTGCATCAAAGGCATTTGTTACCGGGTCAATGTAATAGCCGCCTTCGGTCACGGTGAGCGCGACGATGCGAATGGCTGGGTCGGCCATCGCTTCGATAAGCGGTCCATTGCCTTCTTCAACCGGTATGTAGTCAATCATCGAGCCGATAACTTCGGCTGAGACGCCAGCTGGGTCTAACTCAATGAGCGTGGTGAGGCAGTCTTGCGCCAAAAGTTTGTCGCGCATCACTGCATCGTAATGACGCACCCCTGCACCCAGAATGCCCCAATCATGGGCCTCTCCGGTTTGCATTAAGCGGTGCAAGTACCAAGCCTGATGGGCGCGATGGAAATTGCCCACACCTATATGGACAATCCCAGGCGTGAGTTCGCTGCGCTCATATCTCGGCCGCGCCACTGAACGGGGCAGACGGTTCAGATGGGCGAGCGACAAAGGTATCAGCTCATCCATTGGCCGCCATCAACATTGTAGGTTTGTGCAACGATGTAATCGGCTTCATCAGAGGCCAGAAAAACGGCCATGCCTGTGAGATCATCGGCGCGTCCCATGCGTCCATAGGGAACGGCATCGCCTACCTCTCTTTTCTTCTGGCCAGGCGCCTTACTCTCAAGCTTGGCAAACAGCGCATCCACACCGTCCCAGTGCTCGCCATCCACAACGCCAGGCGCGATAGCGTTCACATTGATGCCGTGCTTGATGAGATCGAGGCCTGCTGACTGGGTCAAACTTATCACAGCGGCCTTGGTTGCGCAGTACACCGCAACAAGCGGCTCACCCCGGCGACCTGCTTGGCTGGCCATGTTGATGATTTTGCCGCCGCCGCCGCGAGCAATCATGTGGCGCGCGACCGCCTGCATCGTGAACAATGTGCCCGCGACATTGATATCGAAGGTTTTTTGGAAATCGTCGGGATCGATATCCACAATGGGCGCGGCGGTGAATATGGCGGCGTTGTTGATCAACACATCGATCCGACCCATCGCATTGATGGCCGTCTCAACACCTTCAGCAATGCTCACCAAATCGCTTACATCCATAGGCACAGCGATGGCTGCAGAGCCGATGCTGTCGGCGGCAACTTTCGCTGCACCCTCATCAATATCGGCAATCACAACCTGCGCGCCCTCACGGACATAAGCCTGCGCAAAGGCCAAACCAATTCCGCGGGCCGCGCCGGTAATCAGCGCGCACTTGCCCTGTAGTCGTGTCATTCGATGCGCAGTCCTTCAGCATCAAATTTGTGGATACGGTCTTCCTCCGGGGTGAGGAAAATCGTGTCGCCATGATGCATGTTCACCTCGCCGCCAACGCGCACCGTCATCGGATCGGAGCGGCCTTCCATGTGCACATGGAAGAAAGTGTCTGAACCAAGATGTTCCGAAACGCCCACAGTGCCTTGCCATCTGCCTTCGGTGGACGAGGCTGAAATGTGCTCTGGGCGAATACCAATGGCATGGGCATTATGCTTGGCGGCTTCTTCGCCTTCCATGAAGTTCATTTTTGGTGAGCCAATGAACCCGGCGACGAAGCGGTTGCGAGGTGCTTTGTAGAGTTCCAGTGGGCTGCCGACCTGCTCAATGACGCCAGCCTGCAAAACCACAATCTTGTCGGCCATGGTCATGGCTTCCACCTGATCGTGGGTCACGTAGATCATGGTGGTGTCGAGGCGCTTGTGCAGTTCGCTGATTTCAAGGCGCATACCCACGCGCAGCGCTGCATCAAGGTTGGAAAGCGGCTCATCGAACAGGAACGCTGCTGGCTCACGGACAATCGCACGGCCAATGGCGACGCGTTGACGTTGCCCCCCGGAAAGCGCTGCGGGACGCCGATCGAGATAGTCGGTGAGGTTAAGCACGGATGCTGCCTGCTCTACCCGGCGATCTTGCTCGGCTTGGTCAAGCTTGGCCATGCGCAGCGGAAACGCGATGTTTTTGCGCACCGTCATATGAGGGTAAAGCGCGTAGGACTGAAACACCATGGCAAGGCCGCGCTTGGCCGGCGGAACGTTGGTCGCGTCCTGCCCATTGATGCGAATCTGGCCGCCGGTGACGTCTTCCAGTCCAGCAATCAGGCGCAGCAGCGTGGACTTGCCGCAGCCCGAAGGGCCGACAAACACGACAAACTCACCTTCGTTGATCTCCAGATCGAGCGGGTGGATGACCTTAACGTTGCCAAATGCCTTTTCGACCTTATCGAGGACAATGTTTCCCATCGTCGTCTCCCTATTTCACAGCGCCGAACGTGAGGCCGCGTACAAGTTGTTTCTGGCTAAACCAGCCAAGGATGAGGATTGGCGCGATGGCCATGGTCGAAGCCGCGCTGAGCTTGGCGTAGAACAGGCCCTCGGGGCTTGAGTAGCTGGCGATAAAGGCCGTCAGCGGTGCCGCGCTCGCTGCCGTCAGGTTCAACGTCCAGAACGCTTCGTTCCAAGCAAGAATGAAGTTGAGAAGGATTGTGGATGCGATGCCTGGAATGGCCATGGGGGTGAGGACATACAAGATTTCCTCGCGCAGACCGGCTCCATCCATCCGGGCGGCCTCAAGGATCTCACCAGGGATCTCACGAAAGTAGGTGTAAAGCATCCATACGATGATCGGCAGGTTGATCAGCATCAGCACCATCACCAGACCGATGCGGGTGTCGAGCAGGCCGAAATGCACAAAGATCAGCGAGATCGGATAAAGCACACCGACGGCTGGCAGCATCTTGGTTGAAAGCATCCAGAGCAGAATATCTTTGGTGCGCTTGGAGGGCACAAAGGCCATGGACCAGGCAGCCGGTACAGCGACGATAACACCGAGCAAAGTTGATCCGCCGGCGATGATCACTGAGTTCCAAAGGAACTGCATGTAGTCTGAACGCTCTTGGACAACGGCATAATTTTCCAATGTCCAATCAAAGAAGAAGAACAGTGGCGGGTCATTGATCGCCTGCGCTTCGGTTTTGAAGCTGGTCAGGATCGTCCAATAGATCGGGAAGAAGATCAGTAGGCCCACAGCCCATGCCAGGGCCGTCCATGCGATCTTACGGCGAGTTGTCGTTGCGCGTGCCATCGTCTTATCCCCTATTTGTCCAGGTTCTTGCCGACGATGCGCATCAGGAAGATGGCAACGATGTTCGCAAGGATGATGGCGTAGACGCCGCCTGCCGACCCAAGCCCGATGTTCTGGCCGTCAATGACGCGTTGGAAGATCAGGTAGGTCAGGGTTCGTGTTCCAAAGGCTCCGCCCGTGGTGACGAAGATCTCGGCAAAAATCGATAACAAGAAAATCGTCTGGATTAGGATCACGATGGTGATTGCTCGCGAAAGGTGCGGCAACGTGATGAACCAGAAGCGCTTCAGCGCTGGGGCCCCGTCCATCTCAGCAGCTTCCAGTTGCTCGCTGTCGAGTGATTGAATCGCCGTCAGCAGAATAAGCGTTGCGAACGGCAGCCACTGCCAGGACACGATCATGACAATGGAGGAAAGCGATGCCTCGGACAGCCAGGAAATGGGTTCGGCGCCAAACAGCCGCCATAGGTGCGCAAGGAACCCGTTCACCGGATCCATGAACATGTTCTTCCAAACCAGCGCCGTGACGGTCGGCATGACGAAAAAGGGCGCGATAACGAGGATGCGAACGACGCCCTGGCCCCATATCGGCTTGTCGAGCAAAATGGCGAGCAACACGCCGAGCACCACGGTGATAATCAGCACGCCACCAACCATGATCAGCGTGGTCTGAACGCTTGGCCAGAATGCACTGGAGGAGAGAAAGCGGGCGTAGTTTTCGAACCCAACCCAATCCAATCCACGTTCGAGGCTGTCACCGCGCAGAGGCAAATACCTTTTGAACGAGAAGAAAAGCGTCATCGTCAGTGGCACCAACATCCATCCCAAGAGGAGGATCACAGCGGGCGCCATCATGATGCGGGCGGCAGATCTGGATGCTTTGGTAGCCATGGATACACTTCTTCCGTTGACGGACACTGCGAACGCAAATCACCTACGTTAGCTTTGTCCCGCCTGAGATGCGATCAGGGGTATCAATAGGGAAGCGAAAGGACGAGGGGCAGCGGAGGAACCGCCCCTCATCATCTCACGCGAGACGCTTAGCGGTAGCCGGCGGCTTCCATGGCGTCGTTCGTGATAGCCTGAGCATTCGCCAGGGCTTCTTCCACGGTCTGCTGACCGGCGTAGACCGCTGAGAACTCCTGACTGACTTCCGTTGCGATACCAGCAAACTCCGGAATGGCCACGAACTGAATGCCAACATAGGGCACCGGATCGACCGTTGGGTTTGTTGGATCGGCAGCGTTGATGGAGTCCAGCGTCATCTGAGCAAACGGAACGGCCTGATACTCAGGTGTTTCGTAGAGCGACGTGCGGGCGCCAGGAGGAACATTGGCCCAGCCTTCGTTCTCGGCAACCAACTCGATGTAATCGGTCGAGGTTGCCCATTCGATGAACTGCTTGGCAGCGTCTTCCTGCTGCGTACCGGCTGGAACAGCCAGTGCCCAGGCCCACAGCCAGTTAGCGCGTTTGCCAAGACCTGTATCGGGTGCCAGAGCAAACCCGACGCTGTCAGCGACAGTGGAATCGTTCGCATTGGTCACGAAAGATGCAGCAACGGTGGCGTCAATCCACATGCCGCATTTGCCCTGTTGGAACAACGACAGGTTCTCGTTGAAGCCATTGGTCGCGTATCCTGGAGGGCCAGATTCTTCCATCATACCGACGAAAAAGTTCAGCGCTTCGGCCCATTCCGGCTGATCGAATTGGGCGTTCCAGTCTTCATCAAACCAGCGAGCCCCGAATGAGTTGGCTGTCACGGTGATGAACGCACCACCTTCTCCCCAACCAGCTTTACCACGCAGGCAGATGCCGTTGATTTCGTTGTCGCGGTCGGTCATGGCCGCCGCAGCTTCACGAATGAATTCCCAGGTCGGCGCGGTTGGCATTTCCAGGCCAGCGGCTTCCATCAGGTCCGTGCGGTACATGACCATGGAGCTTTCGCCATAGAACGGTGCGGCATAGAGCGTGCCATCGTGAGAAAGACCGTCGCGCATGGCTGGAAGAATGTCGCCGACATTGTATTCATCGGAAAGATCATCCAGCGGAACCAGCCAGCCATTGGCGCCCCAGATCGGCGTTTCGTACATACCGATGGTCATGATGTCGAACTGGCCACCATTGGTGGTGATGTCTGTCGTCACACGTTGACGCAGAACGTTTTCTTCCAGCGTCACCCATTCAACAGCAATGCCGGTCTGCTCAGTAAAGTTATCTGTGTAACCCTGCATGCGGATCATATCGCCATTGTTCACAGTGGCGATGGTGATGGTGGCGTCTTGGGCGATTGCGACGCCGCCGGACATTGTCAGTGTAAGCGCTGTAGCGGTGCACAGCTTCGATGCAAAAGACATTGTGTCTCCTCCCGGGACTTAGTTTTATTTTTAGGAGGGTAGCGTACTGAGGAAAATTCCAACGTGTCAATCAAAATTTTACGCGCGTAAAATTCAACCATTGCGTCATGCAGATGCGCGTATCACCAATCGACCATCAAAAAGTGTTGTTTGTCGCTCGGTAGGCCGCTCAGTTCGATCATCAAAAAGCCCGATCAGAAGCTCAACGCTTTTGGAGGCAATAGCATCGAAATCTTGCGATACAGTGGTCAGCGGCGGGCAAGTAAATCGCGAAAAAGGGTGGTCGTCATGCCCAGCAACACGCAACGCGCAGCCATCGCCTCGCCCGACACGCAAGCCTTCCTCATAAGCGGCGGCCAAGAATCCAACTGCCAAGCGATCATTTCCGCAAAGAATTGTATTGGTTGGGAAATCGCGTGCCTGCAACGCACGAATACCGGCATTGTAGCCGATGGATTCAAAGTCCCATCCTTCACCTTCCGCATAAACGATGTGCGGCTCATGACCCAATTGCTTCATCGATTGGGTATAGGCCTCTAACTTGGACTGCACATTGGGGTTGGGTGCCATCTTGCCTTCAAAGAAACTTGGCGGCTGGCCTGACTCACACAGATAACGAACGATTGTGCCAATGCTCTGATTGTTGTCCAGGCCAACGAAGCCTTCGCCGATACCATCCATGTTGCTGTCAAAAAGAATGGACGGCACCTCAGCTGTGAAATTGACCAGTGCCGCGCGGTCGGATAGGCGCCCCAACGGTGCCAACAACGCGCCGGAAGGCTTCATCGCGAGCAAGCTCTTCAGATTTTCGGCTTCCAAGTCAGGTTCGCCGTGCGAACTAAAAACGATGGGACGGAACCCCGCGTCGATACAAAGGCGCTCAATGATTCTGGCAAACTCGGCAAAGAAGGGGTCCGCCAAAAAAGGCACAACAATGCCAAGCGTGCGCGTCAGCCGCCGGTTTTGATTCATCGCGTAAATGTTGGGGCGATAGTCGTAACGCTCTATCGCGTCTTCAATTCGAGCCCGTGTCTTTGGACGAACGCTGTTGGCATCGAAAAAATATTTCGACACCGTCGGTCGCGATAGCCCGCTAACGGCGGCGAATTCTTCCATCGTTTTGATTTTTGTATCAGACATTATGAACCACAGAGGACAAACATTCCTCTGATTTTAGACCGATTTGGACCCAACATACCAACCCCACCCCCCAAGCGCTGATAACTGACAGGGCCGGGGCTGCAATCGCTTGTCGATTGAAGCCGCCACTTGGAGGCGCCAATTCACATGGGCAGAACACGGCGCAACGCAAGCCGCCATCACCCAAATTTGTTGTTTCTAGGAAAGCCCTGCGGCGCCATGCGACCGGCTTGCGCCCGCTCCCCGCGCCACTCCGTCATTTCTTCAAGCGAGCGATTGTACTGCCGTCCAGCACTGTCGGACCAAGTAAGGCCCTCTGCGCCCTTGAAGGTGATGAGATCACTAATGCCGCCATCCTTGTAGCGTTGCAAGCGCACACCTTTGCCGCGGCCCATCTCGGCGATCTGCGCCAGCGGGAAGAGAAGCAACTTGCGGTTCTGGCCGATGACCGCAACCATATCGCCATCCACCGGCACTGACATCTGTAGTTCGGTCGGCTCAGACAGATTCATCACCTGCTTACCCTTGCGGGTGTTGGCTACAATGTCTTTTTCCGGCGCTACGAATCCATAGCCTTCAGTGTTGACCATCAGCAGTTTGCGCTTTGGATCATGGACAAAAAGCGCGACGATATCCTGCCCTGCTTCCAAATCGACCATGATCCGCAATGGATCGCCGTGACCACGCCCGCCCGGCAGTTTATCAGCGGTAAGCGTGAAAGCTTTGCCACCCGTTGAGACTGCCACGAGCTTGTCCGTGGTCATGGCTTCCAAGGTTAGCTTTAGTCGGTCACCCTGCTTAAAATCGAGCTTTGAAAGATCGGCGTTGTGGCCCTTGAGCGCGCGCACCCAGCCTTTATGGGACAGCACGACCGTAATCGGTTCACGCTCAACCATGGCCGCATCAATGTCAGAAAGGTCAAGGTCGGGCGCATCAGCGAAGGTCGTGCGACGTTTGCCGAGTTCAGTGTCCGGACCATAGGCTTTGCGCAGCGCTTTGATATCTTTGCCGATGCGCGTCCATTGCCGAGCATTGGAACCGACCAGTGCCTCTAGTCCTGCCTGCTCTTCCAGCAGGGCGTCGCGCTCTTTGCGGATCTCCATTTCTTCAAGCTTGCGCAACGCGCGCAGGCGCATGTTGAGGATCGCGTCGGCCTGCGTGTCGGTCAGGCCGAACGCCTTCATTAGCTCCTGTTTCGGCTCATCCTCGTAACGAATGATGCGGATCACCTCGTCCAGATTGAGGTAAGCGATAATGAAGCCTTCGAGCAGCTCTAACCGCGCTGCGATCTTACCAAGGCGGAAGTTGGAGCGGCGTACCAAAACATCGCGGCGGTGATCGAGCCACGACACCAAAACCTCACGAAGGCCCATCACTCGCGGCGTAAGACCACCTTCAAGCACGTTCATGTTGAGCGAGATGCGCGATTCCAGCTCGGTCAGACGGAACAACGACTCCATCATCAGTTCTGGATCGACGTTGCGGTTCTTTGGTTCCAAAACCAGGCGCATATCTTCGGCGGATTCATCGCGCACATCGCCGAGAAGTGGCAACTTCTTGGAAAGCAGAAGATCGGCGATGCGTTCGACCAAGCGGCTTTTGACCACCTGATAGGGGATCTCGGTGATCACAATGGCCCAGGTGCCCCTGCCCTGGTCTTCCTTGTGCCAGCGCGCACGAACGCGGAAACCACCACGGCCTGTCTCATAGGATTGGATGCGGCTTGCTTCGTCCTCAACCATGATCCCACCCGTGGGGAAATCAGGTCCTGGAACCAGCTTCACAAGCTCTGGCGTTTCCATATTCCTATTGTCGATCAGCGCCAGAGACGCATCGCATAGCTCGGCCACATTGTGCGGCGGGATCGAGGTTGCCATACCGACCGCGATGCCGGTGGAGCCATTGGCAAGGAGGTTGGGAAAATCAGCCGGAAGGACAATCGGCTCGCTTTCCGAGCCATCATAAGTCTCGCGAAAATCGACCGCATCCTCGTCGATGCCCTCAAGCAACCGCGAGGCGACGTCGGTCATGCGCGCTTCGGTGTAACGCATGGCAGCAGCGCTATCGCCATCAATGTTGCCGAAGTTTCCCTGGCCCTCAACGAGCGGGTAGCGCACGGCAAAATCCTGCGCCAAACGCACCAAGGCATCATAGACCGACTGGTCGCCATGCGGGTGGTACTTACCGATGACATCGCCGACGACGCGGGCCGATTTCTTGAAGCCTTGCGCCGGGTCCAGCTTCAGTTGCCGCATCGCGTATAGCAGGCGGCGATGGACCGGTTTCAGACCGTCGCGCACATCCGGCAACGCGCGTTGCGTGATTGTGGAAAGGGCGTAGGCAAGATAGCGCTCACGCAAAGCAGCATCGAGATCGATGGCCTCAATGCCGTCATCACCACCATCATCACCCGCGCCGGGTGGCCGAATCGTCATGTCGCTCATGCCTCTGGACGTACCCAAGGGCGCTCAAAGCTTCAAGCAATACTGGCCTTTGATTGTGCAGAAAGCCCGTGAATCCGGCGAATAAGCGCATCGCGACCCTCTGGCGGACGCAATGCGCGTGGGCCCCATACGTTGCGCTGCAAAAAGAAAGCCGTCAGCGCAAAGGCTTCTGAGGTTTGATCTGACGATAGATCATCCATGGATCCAGTAAGAAAAGTGGGCAAAGCAAGCAATTTGTCTTTGTAGGGGGCACCAGCATCAGCACTGACCGCGCAACCCGATTTTGGTGAAACGTAGATCAGCCCGGTTTGCACGCCGGTGCCGGCACACTTGGTGAGATCAAGGCCGAAACCAAGCTCTTCCAGCAGCAGTACTTCAAAGCGCGCCACCAGTGCAGCGATGGTTTGCGGTTCATCGTGATGATCCAGGATGAGGCTCAGCATGTCGTGCAGGCGGGCGTGCGGGTCGCGCTCTGGCAACAATCGCAAATGGGATGCACAAAGCTGGGCGGCGAGCAGGGCCACCGGCTCATCCATCAGTTGCGCGCCGCGCAGCGTTTCGCCATCCACCTGAAACAGGCCAAGATGCTCATCAAGACGCGCGCGCCAGGTAAGCGAGAGCGTGTTGCCAACCTGCAAAAGTGCTGCCATGCGACGCGATCGACCGCCGCGCACCAAGCCCATATGGCGGCCACGCTCGCGCGTCATTACCTCGAGAATGAGGCTCGATTCACCGTGCTTTTTATGGCCAAGAACAATGCCGCTGGACGTCCATTCCATGGGCGCGACTCTGCGCTACTTGGTGGGAAAGTCCAAGCCTATCTCGTTGTAGCGCTCTGGGTCTGAGGCCCAATTGGGGCGCACTTTGACGAACAGAAACAGGTGCACCGGCGCATCGACAGCATGGCTGATTGCCTTGCGGGCGTTCATGGATATCCATTTGATTGTCTGCCCACCCTTACCGAGTACGATTTTTTTCTGGCTATCGCGCTCCACGTAGATCGTTTGTTCGACGCGATGCCCTTTGGGGGTGGTCTTCCAATCTTCAGTCACCACGTGAGAGACGTAGGGCAGTTCTTCGTGCAGGCGCTCATAGAGCTTTTCGCGCGTGAGTTCTGCCGCCAGCATCCGCATTGGCATGTCGGAGATCTGGTCTTCTGGATAAAGCCATGGGCCAGGCTTCATGGTCCTGCGCAACGCATCAATGAAAACCTCTACGCCCTCACCTGTAATGGCGGACAGCGGAAAGGTTTCGTCAAACTGCAGCTTGTCATTGATCGCAGCAATCAATGGCAACAATTCGGATTGGTCCATTTCGTCGATCTTGTTGAGGATCAGCCATTTGGGCTGACGGATGCTCTTGAGCTGCTCAAGAGCGGCTTCAACTATCTCAGACAGCCCTTTGCGGGCATCGATAACGAAGCAAACGCACTCGGCATCCTTGGCACCCGACCAGGCGGTATCGACCATTGCACGGTCGAGACGCCGTTTGGGCTTGAAGAGGCCGGGCGTGTCGACAAACACAACCTGGGTTTCCTCCAAAATCGCAATGCCGCGCACCAGCGCGCGGGTGGTCTGCACCTTGTGCGATACGATGGCGACTTTTGAGCCGACCAAACGGTTGAGTAAGGTTGATTTGCCAGCGTTGGTGGGGCCCATCAGCGCGACGAAGCCGGCGCGGGTATCAGCAGCTGGTTGCATTTGCTCGGTCATTATCGGGTTTCCATACGCCCTCGCGCACAAGCATTGCCATGGCGGCGGCTTGCTGCGCATCGCGCTTTGATTTGCCTTGCGCTTCCAACGGATCGATCCCATCCACGGAAACGGATATCTTGAACACCGGCGCATGGTCCGGCCCATCACGGCCAACTTCGGTGTAGGTAGGCGTAGCCTTGCGCTTGGAGTGCGCCCATTCCTGCAACGCGGTTTTCGGATCGCGGCGGGCGGCACCAGCCTCATCCATGACCGGTCGCCAATGAGTAAGGATGAACCGCTTGGCCACCTCCATGCCGCCATCGAGAAACAGCGCTGCGATCAACGCTTCGCATACATCGGCAAGCACAGCACGCGCCGCGCGCGTTGGTTTTGTGACATCCAGATCGTCGGTGCGGACATCGCGATCAAGCCCGAGCTGTTTGGCAATCGCAGCGCAGGTTTCAGCGCGAACAAGATGATTGAGACGGCGTGCCAGTTCGCCTTCATCGGCACTTGGAAAACGGGCGATCAAAGCATCGGCGATGACCAGCGCCAAAACGCGGTCACCAAGAAATTCCAAGCGCTGATAGGTCTTGTTGGCGTCGCTCTGCCCACCGCCATGGCTTGCATGGGTAAGCGCACGATCAAGTAAGGCCGGGTCGGCAAAGGTATGGCCCAGCACACCTTCAACACGCTTAAATTCCATCAAACATCCGGTCGAAACGAGCATCAGATGGCCAGCGCCAAACCTGCCATGGCGACGAGCCAGGCGCGATCGAAAAGAAGATCAAGTCAGCGCGCCCAACGAAGTTCTCCAGCGGCACAAAACCAACAAGCGCGGTTCGGCTGTCGGACGAGTTGTCGCGGTTGTCACCCATCATAAAATAGTGACCTTCCGGCACCACGAACGGTTCCGGCGAGGTATCGAGCATCGAATTGTCGATGAGATCGAGCACATTGTAGCTAACGCCGTTTGGCAATGTTTCGCGGTATTGGGCGACACCCTCACCAGTCTCGGGATGAATGAAATCATCAATGCGCTCGCGCTCAACTTCCTCGCCATTGATGAAAACGACGCCGTTGCGCACTTCCACACTATCACCGGGAAGGCCGATGACGCGTTTGATGTAATCGGTCGAGCCATCGGATGGCAGCTTGAAAACGGCGACGTCGCCGCGCTGCGGATCGGAGCCCAAAATGCGGCCATCAAACACATCAGGGCTGAAGGGTAAGGAGTGTTGGGAGAAACCGTAAGCGAACTTGTTGGCGAAGAGATAATCGCCAATCAAAAGCGTACCAACCATCGATGAGGATGGGATGACAAAGGGCTGAAACAAGAAGGTTCGGATCACCAGCGCGATGGCAAATGCCTGCAAGAGAACGACGATGGTGTCCCATAGTTCGCTCTTCTTCTTTTCCGGCTCGCGGGCGGTCGCCTCGTCCGTGGATCCGTCCTGCGCCATAGGATGGGTGCCTTCCTGCTTCATCAAAAATGGTCGATTCCTGGCGCACGTTGCGCCATTTGTGTCGCCCATGTCGGGGGTCAGCGGGCACAAGTCAACCTTCGCCCTAGGTGAAGGCAAGCCTTTGGTGGGCAATTGCGCCACAATCGTGGCGCTTTGGTCACGCGTTCAGCGACTGTTGGTTCAGCTTTGCGGTAAAGCTTCGATGATGACAAAGGCCTGCGCGTAAGGAAAATCATCGGTGATAGACAGATGGACCACAGGCATGAGCCCTTCAGGAACCAGGCGTTGAAGCTGATCTTGGGCGCCGCCTGTTAGCACCATGGTGGGGGCACCGGAGCGCAAATTCTCCACGCCCATATCGCGCCAGAAAACACCGTGACGTAGTCCTGTTCCAAGCGCCTTGGCACATGCCTCTTTGGCGGCAAAACGTTTGGCATAGGATGCTGCGCGCTGCTTACGCCTGTCCGATTTGGCTTGCTCAAGTGGGGTAAACACGCGCTGGGTGAAGCGCTCACCAAAGCGTTCCAGGGTTTGTTCGATCCGTCGGATATCACACAGATCGCTGCCAAGACCGATGATCATTGCAGCGCTTTCATGATGCATCTGCGCTTTCAAGGCGGGCATCACGTTTCTTTGCCGTTGCCAATGTCTTGGCTGCACGCGCCTTTTGATACCCCACCACGGTGGCGTAGGTGAGAAAGTAGCAGGCCACTGCTGCGGTGAGGCCAAGAGGAATACTGCCCACAAGCATTGGTTTGATCACCGGCCACGTGCGCTCGATAAAACCTGAAATCGCTTCAACCGTGTAGGCACTCGGTCCATCCAGACGCGGTTCGGCGTTGCGGTGCACAGGATCACCCAAAATCACACGACCGACGCGGAAGGTGAACGCCCAAATAAAGGGAAACGTGATCGGGTTACCAACTACAGTGCCGAGGATGGCAGAAAAGTAGTTGGCACGCAGCAAATAGGCCAGCGCAAAGGCCATAAAAAAGTGCAGACCAAGCAGTGGCGTAAAGGATACAAATGCGCCAATAGCAACACCCATTGCAATGGCATAGGGCGATGCGTTTATCCGCAGAATCCGTTTAAAAAAGTAACGCGCCGAGCGCGTGAAGCTGCTTGTCGGCCACGCCATAGCGCGGGTTCTTTTAGCCCAGGACGGTTTGGAACGGCGCTTAAAGAGCATGATATTCAGGCCAACCCGCGTGAACCGGGTTTGGTGGCAGGAATAGCCTTCAAAATGTCTGGCAGCGCATCGGCGGGGTAGGCTGGTACCTCATAGTTAGCGAGCGCCACTAACGGCATACCGATATCCGCCTTGCCGGCCGAGCGATCGATAAGACAGGCACAGCCGACAACCACGCCGCCCAGATCACGAATGCAGGCTGCCGCCTCTCCCACCGACAACCCTGTTGTGATGATGTCTTCGACAATCAGTGCGCGGGCGCCTTTTTCCAACGTGAAACCACGGCGTAGGGCAAACTTACCCCCTTCGCGTTCGACCCACATGTAAGGCACATCCAAATGCCGCGCGGTCTCATAGCCAGGGACAACGGCGCCCATGGCCGGAGCAATGATGCAATCAATGTGGCCTAGGTCGCTTGCGCGTACTTTGGCGGCCAGCGCGCGGCAAAGGCGTTCAGTTTTCGCCGGAGAGCGGTAAACAAGTGCCTTTTGCAAGAACACAGGGCTATGCAACCCCGAGGACAAGATGAAATGTCCATCTAGGATGGCGTCCTCGGAGCGAAATACATCCAGGACGTCTTCATCGCTTAAGATGGAATCACTCATGGTTGCGCCCCTTCATCCCCGACCGGTTTTGTTTGGCATGGACCTAGCCTTCTCGATGATCAAGGGCAAGCGTGAGAATGGCCTAAGCTCAGCTCTCCGCGCGCGCCGCGCTGCTGATCACCGGGCTGGAGCGCAGTTGGGCGATGATCCGATGGAGGTGCTTCACATCACTCACTTGCAACTCAATGAGAAGATCGTGAAAGTCCGGGCCACGGCGGGTCATGATGAGGTTTTCAACATTGCCACTGTGATCGGCGATGATCGCGGCGAGCGTCGCCAATGATCCTGGTTCGTTCAGCGCGGTCACGCGAATCTTGGCCTCAAAAAGCCGCGTCTGGCTGGGATCGATATCCCAACGCACGTCCAGCCATCGGTCTGGCTGATTTTCAAAAGCAGCAAGCGCTCGCGCGTGAATCGGATAGACCGTCACGCCCTCACCCGGTGTCACAATGCCAACAATGCGGTCACCGGGAATGGGCGGCTCGTCAGTGGAAAAGCGCACTGGCATCTCCTTATCCAATCCACGAACAGGCGCACGCTGATCATCATGTCCATTTCCGACCTGTCCATCAGCACTTGTGTGGAAGGCGTCGGCCTTTTCGCCGGGGATACGAAATTGCAGGGCTGTCATATCTGACAGACCGAACCAGCCATCTTGGGCAGTGGGTGCAGGCCCTGGCTCAACGTCCTTGGCTTCGGGATACACCGCTGCGAGTACCGCCCGTGAGGCGAGCTCGCCGCGCCCAACAGAAGTGAAAACGTCCTCGACACTTTTGTGCGCCAGCTTGTGCAGCACGCTTTCAATAGAAGCTGGCTTAAAACTCTTCCCAACACGCTCAAAGGCGCGCTGAACCACCTCTTTTCCAAGGCCCAAATATTGCCGTCTGACAGCTTGGCGGGTGGCACGGCGGATCGCGGCGCGCGCCTTTCCGGTGCGGGCAAACTGCTCCCAGGCTGGCGGAGGAACCTGAGAGCGTGAGGTGATGATTTCCACCTGATTGCCGTTCTTGAGCTCGGTTAACAGGGGCATCAACTGACCGTCGATTTTTGCGCCAACGGTTGTATCGCCAACATCTGTGTGAACCGCATAGGCAAAATCAATGGGCGTGGCACCGCGCGGAAGAGCAATCACCCGGCCCTTTGGCGTGAAACAGAACACTTGATCGCGGAACAGTTCTAGCTTGGTGTTCTCCAGAAACTCCTCAGCGGTATCGTCACCATCGAGCATATCGACGGTATGCCTGATCCAGGCGAAGGCGCGACTGTCGCGGCGAAGCGCATCAAGTTGGGAGCCACCAACCGTCATGCCGTCCTTGTAAAAACCGTGACCGGCGATGCCATATTCGGCCACCGCATGCATGGCATGATCGCGGATTTGCAGTTCCACACGGCGTGAGAAGGGCCCAATCACCGTCGTATGAAGAGACTGATAATCGTTTTGTTTTGGGACCGAGATGTAGTCTTTGAAGCGCTCCGGCACGCACTTCCAAGTTGTGTGCACGATGCCCAGCGCGCGATAACAGGCTGCGGGATTAGCGACGATGATACGAAACGCATAAAGGTCCGACAGCTGCTCGAACGACAGGCCTTTGCGCAGCATTTTTTGGTAGATCGAGTAGGCACGCTTTTGCCTCCCGGTTACCTCTGATGCCAGGCCATACTCCGCCAGCTTGGCCTGCACCGTTTCAATAATGGTGCCGATGATCGCGTCCGACTGCTCCATCTGCTCAGCAAGACGATCCAGCACCATCTGCCGGTTCTCTGGATCGAGAATTTCAAATGCCAGATCTTCAAGCTCGTCGCGCATGGACTGCATGCCGATACGACCGGCCAACGGCGCATAGATTTCCATGGTTTCACGGGCGATGCGCTGGCGCTTGTCTTCGCGCATGGCACCAAGTGTGCGCATGTTGTGAAGCCGGTCAGCAAGCTTCACCAGCAGAACGCGCACATCATCAGAAATTGCTAAAAAGAGCTTGCGCAGGTTCTCGCCCTGCTGGGCTTCCGACGTGATGAAATCAAGCCGGTTTAGCTTTGTCAGGCCATCAACCAGCTTGCCGATCTCATCACCAAAAAGGCGATCAATCTCATCGCGGGTCGCGTCGGTGTCCTCAATTGTATCGTGAAGCAACGCAACGGCGATGGTTGCGTCATCAAGTTTCAGATCGGTGAGGATCGCCGCTACTTCCAGTGGATGTGAGAAGTAGGGGTCGCCGGATGCGCGCGTCTGGCTGCCATGGGCACGCATGGCATAGACGTAGGCCTTGTTGAGCAAGGCTTCATCGGCATCGGGGTTGTAGCGGGCGACCCGCTCAACCAACTCGTACTGACGCATCATGGTGTTGGCTCGGATAGGTATCGGTCGACCAGCGGCGACCGGGCGCGTGCTTTAAGAATAGGGTGACCCCTTAAAGACCTGAATGCAAACGCAAAACGCCGACTTGGTTGATCCAAGCCGGCGCTTTGAAAAAGTTCGTTGACGACGGAACGATTACATATCGTCTTTGCGCTCGGGTGGAACAATACCTTCCAGGCCAGCAAGGAGTTCTTCCTCAGTCATACGCTCAAACGACATGCCTTCGTCAGGCGCGTCGCCCCCAGCCGATGAGGCTGCCATGGCTTCCGGCGATGGGATCATCGGCACCACATCTGGCTCTGGCTCATCCACCTCAACCTGCTTCTGCAGGGAATGGATAAGCTGTTCTTCCAGATCCCCTGGAAGAATGGTTTCCTCGGCAATCTCACGCAGCGCGACAACCGGATTTTTGTCCCGGTCACGATCAATGGTCAGTTCAGCACCAGATGAGATCAGGCGCGCGCGGTGAGCGGCCAGAAGCACCAGGTCAAAACGATTTTCGACTTTGTCGACGCAATCTTCGACAGTCACACGAGCCATGCGGCCCTCCTCAAAAGATTTTCGGATTGGCAGTGGCTATACGCAGGCTGGCTGGGAAAGGCAAGCAAAACGCGCACCCACAGCTTTGCGTGGGTGTCTCCTCTTGTGCTTGCTGCCATTTCTGCGTAGCCAGAGGGGGCTGCAGTATAGGCAGCAATCCTTCCAATATTTGATTCCATTTTTATAGCTCGGAGAAGACGATAATGCCGTCAAATTATCCTTTTGACATGCGCGAACGCGTTGCATTCTTTATTGATGGCGCCAATTTTTATCAAACTGCGCGCAATTTGAACGTCGACATCGATTATCGACGTATGCTGACCAGTTTCGTCGGTGAGGCGTATCTACTGCGCGCCCATTACTACACCGCAATGGCTGATGATCAGGAGTTTTCATCGCTGCGCCCGCTGATCGATTGGCTGGATTACAATGGCTTCCAGATCACCACCAAACCTATGCGTGAATTCACCGACAACAGTGGCCAGCGGCGGCGCACCCGCCCCTCGCTTGACGTCGACCTAACAGTTGACGCGATGACGCTGGCCGATTCCCTGAACCATATCGTCATCTTCTCAGGCGACGGGCAATATCTCGCTTTGGTTGAAGCACTGCAGAAGAAGGGGGTGAAGGTTACTGTCGTCTCCTCACTCAAAACCACGCCATCCATGGTGTCTGATGATCTGCGGCGCACCGCCGATCATTTTCTTGATCTGGCCGATTTGACGGATCGCCTTGGCCGTGATCCTTCGGAGCGTCCACCTCGGCGCGAACGCCCGGACGAGCGTTATGATGAAGATGAGTATGACGACTACGATGACTGATCAGCAAGGCGTGGCGGCAGGCTTTCCTCCCAGCAGCGAGCCACCCCTGCCCTGCACACTGTGCCCGCGCCTGCATGACTTCGTTGTTTCCCATCAAGACGAACATCCCCAATGGCACAATGGTCCGGTGCCTACCTTTGGCGATGCCAATGCTAAGCTTTTGATCGTTGGTCTGGCCCCAGGGCTTCGTGGGGCCAACCGTACCGGGCGCCCCTTTACCGGCGATTATGCCGGCGATCTGCTTTATGCGACCCTTGGCAAGTATGGCTTCGCCAAGGGTACGTATGACGCTCGTCCCGACGATGGTGTGACGCTCCACAATGTCGCGATCACCAATGCTGTGCGTTGCGTTCCTCCACAAAACAAGCCGGTCGGAGCGGAGATCGCGACCTGCAACGCGTTCCTAAAGGACCTGCTTGGCGACATGGCATATCTGAAGGTGGTGATGGCCCTTGGCCGCATCTCGCATGATGCAGTGCTACGCGCGTTTGCCGCCAAAAGGTCAGCGCATGCCTTTGGGCACAATGCCGTTCATAGGCTGGAAAACGGGCTGACGCTGATCGATAGCTACCATTGCTCGCGCTACAACACGAACACCGGCCGCCTGACGGTGCCGATGTTTGAGGCCGTATTCGATAGCATTGAAGCGGAAATCAAGCACCAAACACCTTAGCCGCGCTCACGTATGAGGCGGGCCTTGTCACGCTGCCAATCGCGGGCTTTCTCGGTCTGGCGTTTGTCGTGGATCTTCTTACCCTTAGCGAGTGCGATCTCGATCTTCGCGCGGCCACGATCGTTGAAATAGATTTTGGTTGGCACCATCGTCATGCCTTCGCGCTGCGTTGCACCGATCAGCTTGTTGATCTGCTTGCGATGCAACAGCAGGCGACGTGGGCGACGTGCCTCATGGTTGAAGCGATTGCCCTGAAGATATTCAGGAATGTAGGAGTTGATGAGAAAGATCTCATCACCCTCGGCGCTTGCGTAGCTTTCAGCGATCATCGCCTTGCCTTCACGCAAGCTTTTGACTTCGGTGCCTGTAAGCTGCAGACCCGCTTCAAACGTCTCGACAAATTCATAGTTGAAGCGCGCTTTCCGGTTGTCGGCTACAGTGCGCCGCGGGCCGTCATTCGCGCCTTTTTTCTTAGGTGCCATGGTAATTAAATGCGCTTAGGCCCCTAGCTATTCAAGAGGCCAGCAAACTGCATCGCCTCCTGAATCTGCGCCCGCGTGGCCTCAGAGACTGGCACCATGGGCAGGCGCACATCGGCTTTGCATTTGCCAAGCATTTCAAGCCCGACCTTCACCGGCGATGGATTGGTCTCAACGAACATCGCGGTGTGCAACGGCATCAGCATGTCATGGATTTCAAGCGCCTTGGTGTAATCATTGGCAGCGCAAGCAGCCTGCATTTGCGCGCAAAGTGCCGGCGCAACGTTGGCCGTTACCGAAATGCAGCCCTGACCACCATGAGCATTGAAAGAAATGGCGGTGGCATCTTCGCCCGACAATTGAATGAAATCACGACCCACTGCAGCGCGCTGTTCGGAGACACGTACCAAATTGGCTGTGGCGTCTTTCACTCCGACAATCGCGCGACCATCTTTGTGCAGGCGCGCCATCGTCTCAACGCTCATGTCGATCACCGAGCGACCGGGAATGTTGTAGATGATTGTCGGAAGATCGACGGCTGCATCGATGGCCATATAGTGGGCGTAAAGGCCTTTTTGGCTAGGCTTGTTGTAGTAGGGCGTGACGACCAAAATCGCATCGGCGCCGACGCTGCGGGCATGGCGGCCAAAATCGATGGCTTCTGCGGTGTTGTTGGACCCAGCACCGGCAATCACTGGCACACGTCCAGCAGCACGTTTCACCACCCGCTCAACAACCTGCTTGTGCTCCTCATGACTGAGAGTTGGCGATTCACCGGTTGTTCCCACTGGCACAAGGCCGGAGGACCCTTCGGTAATCTGCCAGTCAACGATTGCGTCCAACGCGTCGAAATCAACGGCATCGCCATCAAATGGCGTAACAAGCGCTGGAATTGAGCCGCCCAGTGTGAGCATGGCCAAGTCTCCTTCAAAGGCAAGAAAGGCCGCCGCAGATTTTTGCGGCAGCCTTGAATAAGGTTGCCGGACCATATGTAGACAGTGGCAATCCCGCAAGCGGGCGCGGTGCGAATGGTTAGTCTACCAACATGGTTGAT
This sequence comes from Hyphomicrobiales bacterium, assembly GCA_040219355.1. Lineage (GTDB taxonomy): Bacteria > Pseudomonadota > Alphaproteobacteria > Rhizobiales > MH13 > MH13. Next base: position 216,331 of record JAVJSN010000014.1, on the reverse strand, counting down.
GGAACGTTGACGAAGGTCATCGGCTTGTTCGGCCCCATCTTCACCTCGTTTTCACCAAGAGCAGTGCATGGTGAACCAAATCTTGTCGGCTACGTTCCAGTCTTAAATGACCAGACTTTCGCCACTTTGTGCGTCAGTCTGTCAGTTGTTGGAGTATTCGCGCAGAACCCGTATTGAAGGAACTTTGCTCCCGTGTCGGTTTTTCCGCTTTCTCGTTTTGCCATTTCCGCAGTATCAGGCGTCCTGGTTTTGTTTGCGCTTGGTGGCGCGCAGGCCGCTCAAAGGTACTCTCCGCCTAATCCGGTGGCCCATCCGGTAGGCGGCGGCGCTACGGCGCAGTCTGCATCGACATCTGCTTCCTCGTCTATTGGCACAGCACACGCGCTTGCCCGCCAGGCCCAAGCAGATGCTGCGCCCCTGTTCACCGGCAGCATTGGTGGGAACGCGTCGGCAGTTGCTCGCGCATTGGAACCTGTCTCTCAAGCCTTGGCAAATGATCAAGGCCAACGCGCCTATTCTATTGCGCAAGGGATCACGGACCCAGCGACGCGTGATCTCGGTCTTTGGATGATTGCGCGCACCCGCGCTGATGATCTGCCACTGGAGTTGCGCACCGCTTTTCGCGATGCGTTCGCGGGCTGGCCTGGCGCTGGTATCATTGCCCAACAAACCGATGTCGCAATGATGGAGCGCTATCAAGATCAGGTTCCGCCCCTTTCCCTGTTTGGCACAGCTGACGCCCGCACGCCGGCTGCACAGCTCGCACAAGCGCAAGCTTTTGCCCAAGCCGGACGCACACAAGATGCGCGCCGAATAGCCTCGGAGCTTTGGCGCACCGATGTTCTGGACGATGGGCTGGAAAGCCGCCTGCTTTCCACACTTGGCAGTCTTCTAACGCAGGACGATCACCGCCACCGCGCTCATTGGCTGCTTTATCGCGACCGGGTAACAGGCGCAGAGCGTGTGGGACAGTATTTGCCCGCCGCTGACCAGAACTCCATTGCTGTGCGCGGCCGAGCGATCCGCGATGGTGCCAGCGCTCGCGATGTTGTGCGCCGTGCTCATGATGCCAATCCTGGCGATATTCATATCACCTATGAGTTGGCACGCCTCTATCGTCGCGCCGACCAACCGCGGGAAGCTGCCCGGCTGCTGCGCTCGGTGCGCCAAGTTGGCGATGCGCTTGTTCGACCCGACATTTGGTGGCGCGAACGGCACATTGTGGCCCGTGACCTTATCGAAACCCGCCAGCCCGACAGTGCTTATGAGCTAGCCTCAGCGCCAACCGGATCAGACGCAGGCGATGAGGCCGAGCGCGCATTCCTGGCCGGTTGGATTGCCCTGCGCTATCTCGATGATCCAGGTCGAGCCGAACCACATTTTCGACAAATCTTGGAAATCGGCACAACACCTATCACGCGCTCGCGCGGCTATTATTGGTTGGGTCGCGCCCTCTCAGCGCGTGGCGATACCACCGGTGCCAACCAGGCCTACGCCCAGGCGATGAGTTACGGCGAAACCTTTTACGGGCAGGCTGCATCGACGATCACCGGATTGCCGATCCGCTTTGAGCAAGTCCCGCGGGCCCAGACTCCAAGCCATGCCTACTTCTCCTATGCTGATGCGCTTTACAGCATGGACAGGCGCACCGATGCGCGGCTCTTTCTTTACTCGCTGGCAAGAGACGACGGCACCAGCCCCGCTCAGATTGCCGCGATGGCAGACCTGGCCGCGCGCCATGGTGATGCAACAAGCGTGGTTCAGATCGGCAAGATTGGCGCGTTGAGCCATCGTTCGCTGGCGCTGCTTGGCTATCCCACGGGCGCTTTCCCACAAGATGCCCGTATTCCTGAGCGTCTTCCACAAGCCGTTGCTTACGCCATCTCGCGTCAAGAAAGCGGCTTTGATGCCCGCGCGCGCAGCCATGCAGGCGCCCTTGGCCTGATGCAGTTGATGCCTGAAACCGCCAGCCGCATCGCCCGCCAGGTTGGTGTTTCGCACTCCACCGCGCGCCTGACCTCAGACCCGGCTCACAACGTAACGCTCGGCGCGTATCATCTTGATGAGTTAATCGCCGAGTACAACGGTTCGTACATCTTGACCTTCATCGCCTACAATGCCGGCCCGCGCCGTGTGCCACAATGGATTGAGCGCTTCGGCGACCCACGTGCTGGGCGTGTGGATGTGATTGATTGGATTGAGCTTATTCCCTTTTCCGAGACCCGCAGCTACGTGCAACGCGTGCTTGAAAACATCTTCGTCTACCAGCACCTTACGGCGAATGGCTGACCTAAGTGGGTGAGATCCACCATCTCACGGTCTTGGCAAGCGATGGTCTGCGCCTGGCCGTAGAAGATTCCGGTCCGCGCCATAGTTCGGCGCATCGGCCTTTGTTCTGCCTGGCTGGGCTGACGCGCACAAAGCGTGACTTCTATGAGTTGCGCGATCATTTTGCCTTCCACTCCGACAAACCGCGCCGCGTGGTGTTGATGGATACCCGTGGACGGGGCGATTCAGACCATGCGCCAAGCGCTGACCACTACACCGTGCAGCGTGAAGCCGATGATGCAGCGCAGGTGGCGTGCGCGTTGGGCGTGCACAACACCATTATTGTTGGCACATCGCGCGGCGGTATTCTTGCCATGGTGTTGTCTCTAACGCGTCCAGGCCTGCTGGCCGGTAGCGTGCTCAACGATATTGGTCCTCGTATTGCCGGCGCCGGGCTTACGCGCTTGAAACACCAACTGCCCTCCTCGACCCTGCCTGCCAACTGGGAGGAAGCAACTGCCCGTGTGAAGGCGAGCATGGGCGCACAGTTTACAGCTTTCAATGATGCTGATTGGGCACGTTATGCGCGTCTTACCTTCGTTGAGAAGGATGGCAAACCGGCCAGAGCGTTCGATCCCAAGCTTTTGGAACCGCTGAATGCGATCCCTGACGGCTTGCCTTATTTGGACCTATCCAGGCCGTTCCGCGCCCTTGTCACCCGCCCCATGCTGATGCTGCATGGTGAGCATTCAGACCTGTTGGATCAGTCCATTTTAGACGATGCCGTTTCCATGGGCGCAACCGCTCATACTGTTGCTGGCCAAGGCCATGCGCCAAGCCTTCGCGGTGGTGTACTGGTTGAAATCGAACAGTTCCTTGCCAACCGCCATCTTTAATGGACTGGTGCACTAGTCGCCATCAGCCAACGTTTTGGCCTGACCAATCCAGTCTTCGCGCTCAATTCGACCTGAGAACGACAAAAACGTTCCAACCCACCGCGCTTCAGAAGGTGTCCAGTCCCGAATCTGGCTGAAATGGAAGATGCCCAGATCGTTGAGCTTGCCTTCATTGACCTTACCAATGCCTTTGATGCGCTGAAGGTTGTCCTTCGTTCCGCCTGTCGGCGCATTTAGCCCCGTTGGCCGCGTGCCGACAGCATTGGCCTTGTCCTCATTGCTTGCGTCAGCGGGCAAGGCAGACAGAGCCGCCTCGACTGCATCGTCATCCATATCGGCAGGAGCCGCTTCTGTTCTGTCCATGGTTGGCCCATCGGCAGACAGTGTTTCGACCGCTTCTTCAACCTTGTGTGCCGCCTCGCCAAACGCATGTTCGGCGGACTGCTCAAGCGCTTTGGCACGGGCAGCAACCGTTGCCGCAGCCGCTGCAGCAGCGGATTGATCCGGTGTTGAGCGCTGTTTGTCAGCGGTGTTCGTGCTGTAGACGCTTCCGCCCGAAGCAAACCGTTTCAACAGGCAACCGATGATGGCGCCAAGAACAAAGGCTGCAAGAATCAGCAGCGCGGTGTGGAGTACCAGATAAAACATGATGCCCCCTACGCGCGATCATCGCTGGACGAGCGGCTGGTGAACCAGCCGGTTGCGATGCCGATTACAAAAGCGATGAGAAGGAACAGCCAGAGCTGGGTGATCAGATAATACATCGGCTTGCCTTTTTGCGTTTTGACGCCAGAGAGGTCCCCTTAGCGCTGAACGGTGAACTCAATGCGTCGGTTTTGTGCGCGGCCATCTTCAGATTCGTTGTCAGCGATCGGATCAGTTTCACCATAGCCAACCGCGAGCAGACGGTTTTGAGGAATACCAGCATCGGCGAGGTAGGCACTGACCGCCTCGGCACGGGCCTGAGACAACGTCAAATTGGCCTCTTCCGAACCTTGCGCGTCGGTGTGCCCAGCAATTTCCACCGTGGCATTGGGGCAGCTTTGCAATATCCGCACCATGCGGTCCAACAGCCCGTTGGACAACGCATTGATGGCAGCGCTGCCCGTTTCGAAACGAATGGTGTTGCCAGAGAGCAGCCGCCTCAATTGGATTTGGCAGGCCTGCGGAAAGATGATGCCCGGCGGATCGAGCGTTCCGATAGCAGCCGTCAGACTGAAGGATTGAGGTGCAGTGCTTGAAATCGTCTCCGCGATGCGATCCACCGAATTTTGATAATACGCGTCGCCAGAGATCAATGCATTGGTGTCGCTGATCTGAAGGTTGCCGCTGACCAACCGGCCAAGACCACGAAGACCGGCTTGCACCATGGCCAAAAATCCTTCTGGAGCGCCATCGGCAACGGTCAAACCATCGATTACGTCTCGTCCAGGATAGAGCGCCGCCAAATCTGCCAGGATGGCCTCCCGCACCTCTTCGTCCGGCACAAACCCCTGAAGCGCTATGGCGCTATCCTCGACTGATGCGCCGAAATTAAACGGAGAAGCTGGCCCTGGCGTGATGTCGGCGGCGACGGACAGTGTATCAGTGCCAAGCGCTGTAAGAGCCGCCTCAGCGCCCGTCGCAGCGGAGAAACTGGAAGCCGTTCCGGTCACCACCAACTCGGCGCCTGTCAGCGTGGCTGTCGCGTTGGAAAGATCGCGAAAAGAGCTAGCAATGGATGTGAACAGATCGCCAATCGCGATGTTCTCTGGCGCACCACGTGCCACGGTCGAAGTATCGATGACCGATTCGCTGCCAAGTGCGTCCAAAATAACGGCACGGGCCGTTTCATCGGGCAAAACGCCAGAAAGCGAGAAGCCCTCGCCTGTCTTAACCAGCGTTGTGATGAACGGATCGGCAATGGGCGGCGCTATGCGACCGGAGATGCTGTCAAACCCGGTCGGAAGCCCGCTGAGGAATGCGTTGGCTGCATCATAGCCCGTACTGTCAGCAGCATCACCGGACAGTGTAAGATCACGGTCAGTGATGGATCCGGACGCGTTGTCCAATGTTTGCATCTGAGTGAGCAAAGCAGCGGCGGCGTCAGCGAAACCGTCCGGTGCTCCAAAGCCCAACTCCATAGAATCGGTGACCGTTCCCAAGGATGCGGCAGCATCCAGGATCATTGAGCGCGTAGCATCATCGGGCACGAAACCTGAGAGGGTCACTCCGCTTTCTGTAGCATCCGCCGACCAAGTGTAAGGCGAGACTGTTGGCGGATTGAGCGCAATATCGCCAGTGGTCAATGATGATGGCGGCTCAGCGAGACGAGCAAGTTCGGCAGTGTAGCCATCAAGCGTTGCAGCATCGCCTGTGATGGAAAGCGTTGATCCATCGAGAGAAATCGTTCCGGAATCCAGCGCAGGTAAACCAGCGATGGCGAAGGATGCGAGATCATCGAAGCCAATCGGCGCACCGCGGGCAAGCGTTGTTTCATCCACCAGCGTCTTGGTTCCGATCACGGCGCGCACATCGTCGAGCAGCGACGCGCGTGTGACACCATCGGGAAAGCTGCCGGTCACAGTCACGCTCTGAGGATCGACTGCCAGCGATAATGTATAGGGTTCGGCGAGTGGCAGAACATCAAGGCCCGCCGTATCGATCCGAAAAACACCAGCCACCCGCTGCGCTGCGTTCATCGCCGCGTCACGCGCTGCAAGTGTCGGCGCAGTGCCGGAAAGCGTGACGTCACGGCCATCCAGGGCTGCCGATGCCCACGGCGTGCCATCGGCCTCGAACATTTGCAGGGATCGCGCGGTGAGATCGGCTTCTATCGACCCGCCGCGCACCAGAACCGCAATGGCGGTCAATAAAACGAGGGTCAAAAGCCCTGGGAGAAGCCAAGCACGCCAATTGCACATGTGGTGTTGTTCCCTTCGTCACCCTGCTCAGCAGCAAGAAAGCCGGTTTTGCCAAGGGGTGCAAGGGTACACATCTCTTAAGCGCTCTATTGGGGCTCAATGAACGCCAGCAGTCTGAAGCCTGGCGCCGCATTGAGTTCGAATGACGATATGATCAGAACGCAAAAGGGCCCGGCAAATGCCGGGCCCTTCCGATGTTAATTCTAAGCCGGACGGATCAGATTAGAAAGAACGTGTGATGCGGAACGTTGCCGCAACTTCGTCGTCGCGATCCTGTGTAGTGGTCGGCGGGGTGAAGGCAGAAACAACCCCGTTGGTAGCCGACAAACGAGCAACTTCGCTGTTATCAAACGACGTATAACCGACGCCAGCGCGGAACTCGAGACCAGAAACCGGACGATAAGCCAACGAACCACGAACCGAATAAACGTCGGAGTCAGCGTCGGCGCCAGTGATGCCGAGATCATGATCAATCGACGCATAATAAGCATCAACTTCGAGATCGAGCATCGAGGTCAGGCCGAACTCGAAACCCGCACCCAGGGCAAATGCCGTGGTTGTGTTGATGCCGCCGGTTTCAGTCACAATCGCATCGAACCCATAGGCAGATGCACCAGCGTAGCCAAGCGCACCATCGGTATAGATACCAAAGATGCCGAACTCAGAGTCATAGCCAACTGGAAGATTGAACTCAGCGGACGCACCGATCGCGTAACCGATTTCGTTGTCCACAGCAATGGTAGCACCGCCAACAACGATGTCGTTGGGATCAACGTTGGTGATAGCACCGGACAGCTTGGCCGAACCCCAAGCCTGATCAACGCGCACAGCAGCGACAAAGTCTGGCATCGAACGTGCACCGTCCTGGCCAGGAACCGTGGTCCCGATCGCACCGAACTGGTTAACGCCGGCAGCGAAACCACCAAGCGTTGGTGCAGTTGCGCCGAACACACCGGCGATACCAGCTTCACGGTTGTCAGCTTCTTCGAGCGACGCCATCAGGGTGACGCCATTGCCCACAGCGTAGGCATAACCGATCAGAGCGCTATCGGTCGAACCGCCATCGGGAGCCGCAACCGGACCGAGTGCATAGTCAGTGTACACCATGTCGAAGAACGAGTCAGTGTAACCAGCGGTTAGACCACCGATCTGAACGAAGGCTTTCTGCAGCTCCACCGCGCCGTCACCCGGCGTACCACCGGTACCGTCAATGCGGATAAAGCCGCGAAGAAGGCCCCACTCAGTCATCGTGCGCGCATCGAAGTTCAGCTCGGCAACACCGTCGAAGTCGTACTCATCATCGTCGTCTTCGCTTGAGTTCGGCGTGACGTCGGCGTTAAAGTTAGCTTGGAAACGAGCGAAACCAGAGATATCGAAGCAGACATCAGAACCAGGAAGAATGAAACCGGTGAAAGAACCGATCGAGCAGATCTGCACGTAATCGACAGCCGGTGCAACCGGCAGGCCGAGGTCGGCAGCTTGAGCCCCAGTGGTTGCAACAACAGCTGCAGCCGAACCGAGGAGAAGGCGTTTTGCCAAAGTCATAATTGACCTCCAAATCATCAAACAAAAGATCAGTGCGTGTCAGACCACATCTGATCCAGCTAAGCCTGTTTGGGATGCGGGAGCTTTAGAAGCGAAACCAAAAACATCCGAAACAGGCCGAGTCGGGCGAACCCTTCTCGTGATCCATGCCTATCAAACGGTTTTGCCCATGCAAGCGACAAGTGCGGTGTTTGGTGGGCTGGGGATATGATTGGGAGATTGTGTTGCAAGGATGCCACGGTGTGGCGCTTGGGCGGCGGTGTTTGGTTAATGAAGGGTAAGTGAGGAGCGTTGGATGCTGGCCCTACCTCTTTGTGCGCGCGGCCCGCTGCCAACTCGACATTCTGATTGGCTCTGGGCGATCCGCCCAACCGGCATTCCCGTTTGCTCTGGGCGATCCGCCCAACCGGCATTCTTGTTGGCTCTGGGCGATCCGCCCAACCGCGTGCTTGAATATTGCAGCGCGGCATGGGAGAGACTGCGCCACTTGTTCCCAACCTCTCTGGCGACATTCTTATAGGGGAGCGCGATGCGCAAAATTTTTGACACGGCAGATAGTGCCCTGGATGGCCTGCTCAATGACGGCATGTTGATCGCCGCCGGTGGCTTTGGCCTCTGCGGTATTCCCGAGCTTTTGATCGACGCGCTAGTAAAGAGCGGCGTGAAAGATCTCACCATCGCGTCGAACAATTGTGGGGTAGATGGCTTTGGTTTGGGTAAACTGCTGGACACCCGGCAGATCAAAACAATGATGTCCTCCTATGTCGGCGAGAACGACGAGTTCATGCGCCAATATCTGGCCAAAGAGTTGGAAATTGAGTTCAACCCACAAGGCACGCTGGCTGAACGCATGCGCGCCGGTGGTGCAGGTATCCCCGGCTTCTACACCAAGACGGGTGTGGGAACGGTGATCGCCGAGGGCAAGGAACACAAGGATTTCGACGGGCAGACTTACATATTGGAGCGGGGCATTTTTGCCGATCTTGCCATCGTCAAAGCCTGGAAAGCCGATGAAACGGGCAATGCGATTTTCCGTAAGACGGCACGCAACTTCAATCAGCCTGCCGCGACCTGCGGCAAAATCTGTGTGCTTGAGGTTGAAGAGATCGTGCCAACCGGTTCGCTGGACCCCGACGCGATTCATCTGCCGGGCATCTATGTGCACCGCCTCATTCAAGGCGAGCATGAAAAACGTATCGAACAACGCACTGTGAGGGCTGCATAAATGGCTGATGAGGCAAAGGGCTGGGATCGCAACCAGATGGCTGCCCGCGCAGCGCAAGAGCTTGAAGACGGTATGTATGTAAACCTTGGCATCGGGATTCCGACGCTGGTGGCCAATTACATTCCCGACGGCGTGGACGTGACGCTGCAATCAGAAAACGGGATGCTGGGCATGGGCCCCTTCCCGCTTGAGGGCGAAGAAGACGCTGACCTTATCAATGCTGGCAAGCAGACGATCACTGAGCTTGACCGCACAGCTTATTTTGATTCGGCTCAAAGTTTTGCGATGATCCGCGGTGGCAAGATCGCCATGGCCATTCTTGGCGCGATGGAAGTTGCCGAGAATGGTGATCTGGCCAACTGGATGATTCCTGGCAAGCTGATCAAAGGCATGGGTGGTGCGATGGATCTCGTGGCCGGTGTCGGCCGGGTGATCGTGGTCATGGATCACACCAACAAGAGGGGTGAGTCCAAACTTCTCAAGGAATGCACCCTGCCCCTGACGGGCAAAGCGGTGGTCGATCGGATCATCACCAATTTGGGTGTACTGGATGTGGTGGACGGCGGATTGAGGATCGTTGAAACAGCACCGGGCGTCAGCGAAGATGATATCCGAGCAGCCACGCAAGCGGCGCTTGTTTGACGGAATTGGTTGATTGAGCGCCCTTCGGGTTCATCGATATTGATTTAGGCGCAAAGGCCGGTCCCAATGGTGACCGGCCTTTTTGCTATAGGAGAAAGCCTATGGACAGCATCACGCCCATTCTGCTGAGCGGTGGCGCTGGGACACGCCTTTGGCCCGTGTCCCGCAAGGCCTTGCCCAAGCAATTTGCTCAACTGATCGGCGATGAAAGCCTGTTCGTCGGTGCGGCGCGTCGGCTTTCCTCCTTAAACTTTCATGCCCCGATCATTGTCACGGGCGATGAGTATCGCTTTTTGGTGCGCGATCAACTTGCCCAAGCGCAGGTTAAGCCCGGGTGCGTGCTGATCGAGCCCGAAGGACGCAACACAGCACCGGCGATTCTTGCCGCCGCCTTGATTGCACAAGAGACCAATCCAGAAGCTTTGCTGCTTGCCGCTCCGTCCGACCACTTGATCGCCGATACGCAAGCGTTCGGCCAGGCGATCCAAACGGGTGTGGAGGTGGCGCAAAACGGTGCCATCGTCACGTTTGGCATCACCCCTACGCGGCCTGAAACTGGTTATGGCTATTTGGAACTGGCCGGCACAACCAATGACAAGCCTGTCGTGCTGCTTTCGCGGTTTGTAGAGAAGCCCGATGCAGAAGCTGCTGCGGCGATGCTCGCCAGCGGCAACTATCTCTGGAATGCGGGTATCTTTCTGTTTCGCGCTGACACTTTGGTCGATGCCTTCGCGACCCACCAACCCGCGATGCTGGAACAGGTCCGCGCTGCCGTTGCAAATCGGACAGAAGACCTTGGGTTCGAGCGGCTAGCTGCGCAGCCATGGAGCGACGTCGAGAGCATCTCCATCGACTACGCGATCATGGAGAAAAGCGACCACATAATGGTGGTTCCTTACAATAGCAGTTGGAGTGATTTGGGCGACTGGGATGCCCTCTGGCGGGAAAGCACGCCGAATGAAGCTGGCGTGGTGACCGTAGGAGACGCGACCGCACTTGATTGCACGTCCACCTATTTGCGCTCAGACAACGATGATTTAGCAGTGGTAGGCATCGGCTTGGACAATGTGATGGTGGTCGCCACCCAAGATGCTGTTTTGGTTGCCGATAAATCAAAAGCGCAACACGTCAAACGAGCTGTAGACGTTCTTAGCCAGAAGGGCAGCAAGCAGGCCGAGGCCTTTCCTCGTGATCACCGCCCCTGGGGTTGGTATGATATTTTGGCTCTGTCTGAACGGTTCCAGGTTAAGCGCATCGTGGTCAATCCAGGCGCAGCCCTTTCGCTTCAGAGTCATATGCATCGCGCCGAGCATTGGATCGTAGTTACAGGCACAGCGCGCGTCACGGTTGATGGCCAGGTCAAGCTGGTGGGTGAGAATGAGTCGGTCTATGTGCCGCTCGGCGCCAAGCATCAGCTGGAAAATCCTGGTAAAGTGCCGATGGAGCTGATCGAAGTGCAGAGCGGAAGCTATCTGGGTGAGGATGACATCGTTCGCTATGACGATCCTTATCGGCGCTTCTAACGGTCGGTTCCCCACCACTCGCTCATCCAGTTTTCTCCAATCAAATCAATTGGTATGGAAGCTTGGGTCATTCTTCAGCAAAAAATACAATCGTTTGTATTGATTTGCCGGTGAGAATGCTGTTTCCTCTCCATAAGGGCGAAAAGGCCTGAACTTGGGAGGACTAAACATGACCCGTACGACCCGCCTGGCAGTTGCAGCCTCAGCTCTGGCGCTTCTGACCGCCGCACCTGCCGCGGCACAGGATGCATGCTTGGCAACGGCTGAAGACTTGCATCTGAGCGATGCTCAACTGGCCGAAGTGGCTGAGCGCGACCTCACCTTTGGCTTTTTGACGAACAACATTTCCGATGATTTCAGCCGCACGCTTGTTGCCGGTGGTGAAGCTTACGCAGAAGAAATAGGCGTTGAGTTGATCGTCAATAACGCTGATTTCGACGCCAACACGCAGCTCTCACAGTTTGATGCGCTTTTGCAGCGCCAGGTTGACGGCATCTTCCTAACGGCCGTTGACGCCAGCTCTATTGGACAGGCTGTCAACCGCGCCAACCAAGATGACGTGCCGGTGTTCATTGTAGGCGGTGCTCCCGCCCGCGGTGAAGTGATCGCGGTGATGAACGCCTCATCTTATCAAGGTTCCTTCGATGCTGGATCAGCAATGATGGAGGCTATTGGCGAAGCAAACGCACAAGTGGCCATCCTCGGCATACCATTCGCCCTGCAAACCATCCGCGATCGTGAAAAAGGCATTTTGGATGCGGTTGGCGCTGCTGGAGGCCAGGTAATCTCTATGCAGTCGGACTTTAGCCAAGACCGCCTGCTGGAACTGGCGACCAACGTGATTCAAGCCAACCCAGATCTGAAAGGCATTTTTGCCACTTGGAGCCTGGCCGTAAATGCCGCAACTGAGGCAGTCGAACAGTCCGGCCGCGATATTGTGATTGCCGGCTACGATTCTGAAGTGCCTGGCTATGTGGAACTTGCCAGCGGCGACACCAACATCGTCGCGCTTTCTGGCCAGCAGGCAGCGCTTCAAGGTCGAGCGGCCATTGAGGGTTTGGCCCAAGCCATCCTCGGCGCCGAACTCTGCAATGAGATCATTACGCCGAATCTGCTCGTGACCGCTGACAACTTCGAAGAGAGTTGGTCCGTCCAATACCCAGGTGCCGATCAACCGTGGTAACCAGTCCCCTCCCGAAAACTTGAGCAGGCTCAGCGAAAGAGCCTGCTCTTTTTCTGAGAGCAGCCTGTGACCTCATCCAACCACACTTTGCCTCGTCTCTCTCTGCATGGCATCACGAAGCGCTTTCCTGGCGTGACGGCGTTGGATGATGTCAACTTTGATGTGCGCGCTGGAGAAGTGCACGCCTTCATGGGTGAGAACGGGGCCGGCAAATCCACGCTGATGAAGATCGGCGCGGGCATCCATCGGCCCGATGAGGGTTACATTGAGGTTGAAGGTCAGCGCTTGGCGCTGTCCAAACCTTCGGATGCAACAGACCTTGGTATCCACACCGTCTTTCAAGAGCTCACTGTGCTGCCCAATCTGGATGTTGGGCAAAACATCATGATCGGGCAGGAGCCCATGCGTGGCGGCGTGTGGCTGGATCGCGGTGCGCTTTACTCAAATGCACAGGCCGTCCTTGATCGCCTCGACATCAAGCTCAACGCTCGAACGCCCATCAGCGCGTTGTCGGCTGGCCAAAGGCAAATGGTTGAAATTGCCCGCGCGTGCGGCGAAACGCCAAAGATTTTGGTGCTTGATGAGCCCACTTCGTCGCTTGGCCGTCAGGAAGAAGAGCTGCTTTTCGATCTGGTGGACCGGCTGCGCACAGATGGCGCTGGCATTGTCTATATCACCCACCGCATGTCGGAGGTTTTTCGCCTGGCCGATCGCATCACCGTTCTGCGCGACGGCAAGCATGTGGTGACCGGCGATGCAAACGACTTCACGCGGGAAAAGCTGATTTCGGCGATGGTTGGACGTGCGGTCGATGAACGCCGGAGCGGACTCGTGGTTTCGGATCTGCCTGTTGCGCTGCGGGTTGACGGTCTATCGCGAGATGCGGCGGTGCGCGATGTCTCTCTGGATTTGCATGCTGGCGAAGTACTGGGCGTTGCCGGGTTGATGGGCGCCGGCAGGACAGAGCTAGCTCGTCTGATGGCGGGCGTTGATAGGCCAGATGCTGGCGCAATGACCTTGTTCGGAGAAAACTACAGTCCAGCGAGTGTGTCCGATGCCATCAAAACAGGTGTCGCCTACCTTCCTGAAGACCGCAAAACCCAAGGACTGGTGCTCTCCCTTTCTGTGGCGGACAATATCGCGTTGCCCAGCCTTGGATCGCTCAGCCGGTCCGGCTGGCTTTCCATGACAAAGCTGAAAGCTTTGGCACAAGAATGGTCAGGCAAGCTGGGCATTCGTGCCGCGTCGCCAGACGTGGCCGCCGACACACTATCGGGCGGCAACCAGCAGAAAGTGGCGATCGCCAAATGGCTGGCTATCGCGCCAAAAGTCATTCTCCTCGACGAGCCAACCCGGGGTGTCGATGTCGGCGCAAAGGCCGAGATTTACGCTCTCATACGCGATCTAGCCGCACAGGGCACAGCGGTGATGGTGATCTCTTCTGAGCTGCCCGAAGTGTTGCAAATCAGCGACCGGATTGCCGTGATGGCGCAAGGACGGATTGCGGGTGTGGTGTCCGCCACCAATGCCACCGAAGAAAGCTTACTGGAGCTGGCGTTTACCGAAGTGACACCTGATCACGAGGCTGCGGCATGAACCAATCAGCTGCCAAGCTGCTGCGTGACTTGATGCCCTATTTGGGGCTGATCTTGCTCATTGGCTATTTCTCGCTGGCCTCGGAGTTCTTTCTCAACGCGCGCAACTTCGAGCGTCTTGCCACAGACAGTGCCACCCTCATGCTGGTCGCTTTCGGTATGACGCTTGTGATATTGATTGGCGAGATCGATCTCAGCGTCTCTGCCGTTGTTGGACTGCTCTCAGTGATCCTGGCGCAGATGATGGTGGCAGGGATGGCCTGGCCTATCGCGATGATGCTGGTGATCGTGATTTCTGTTGCCATCGGCACGCTCAATGGCGCGATCACCGTCTATGGCCAAATTCCGTCCTTCATCGTCACGCTGGGCATGCTGGCGATCGCGACCGGGCTTGCGTTCGTTTTCACCGGTGCGATTTCGGTTGCCATTCTGCAATATGACTTCCTTGATCTTTTCTACTCTGATCAGATCTTTGGCCTACCGATCCCACTGATCATCGTCGCGCTGGCCTTCATTGCCTGCCTGCTGACACTCAATCGCACAAGGTTTGGCCGTGAACTGTTTGCCGTTGGGGCCAATATGGAAGCCGCGCGACTGTCCGGCGTACCGGTGAAGCAGCGCAAAGTGGCGGTGTTTGCCATCATGGGATTGCTGGTCGGCCTGGGCGCTGTATTGAGCGCCGCGCGGCTTGGCAACGGCGCACCCGGCTCAAGCCCTACACTGACGCTCGATGCCATTGCGGCGGTGATCATCGGTGGGGCAAGCCTGTTCGGTGGCTGGGCATCCGTACTGCGAACGCTATTGGGCGCGCTGCTAATTGCCGTGCTCAACAACGGTATGGTCCTGATGAACGTCAACATCGATGCGCAGTACATCGTGAAGGGCGTGATTATCCTTTTCGCTGTGGTGCTGGAACGATTGGCGTCAGGAGCACGGACATGATGGGGTCATTCACCCGCGCCCAGCTGGCCAACTACGGGATTTTCGTCGCTTTCGCACTGGTGGTGGTTGGCATGATGATCGCCAGCCCCGCCTTCCGCGCGCCCGAAAATTTGATCGCCATTGGCCGCCAAGTCGCGGTGCTTGGCATCGCCAGCTTCGCGATGACCTTCGTAATCTTGGCCGGTGAGATCGATCTTTCCGTCGGCGCGGTGGCCTCGGCATCTGGCGTGGTGACCGCCATGGCATTGGCTGCAGGGTACGGCCCTTGGGCCATTGTCGTCGGGGTAGGTGTTGGCGCAGGGTTTGGCCTGATGAACGGACTTCTGACGGTCTATGCCGCCGTCCCCTCGTTTATCGCGACCCTGGTCAGCTTCTTCATTGCACAAGGCGTCGCGCTGACGCTGACCGGCGGGCGCACGATCCTGTTTGATGCCGATTGGTTCCGCGAACTTTTCGCCACCGGTTCGGTGTTTGGGCTGCGTAGCGCGTTCCTCTGGCTGCTGTTTGTGTTTCTGGCACTCTGGTGGCTGCTCGCGCGCACCCGCTTTGGCGCCCATGTCTACGCTATCGGCGGAAGCCAACCCTCGTCACGTATGCTTGGACTAGCGGTGGATCGCATCAAGATCCTGATCTTCACCATGGCTGGCGCGCTGATGGGCTTGGTCGGGATGATACTCATCTCTCGCATCGGCAATGCCCGCAGCGACGGCGCGATTGGCTTGGAGTTCGATGCCATTGCCGCCGTGGTCATAGGCGGTACAGCGCTAGGCGGTGGCACGGGGTCTCTGGTGCGCTCGCTGATCGGCGTTATGCTGATTGGCGTGCTCAACAACGGCTTGGCCATCCTGAACGTGGATTTCAACGCCCAGCAGGTGATCAAAGGGGTTTTGGTGATAGTCGTTGTGCTGCTTGATCGTTGGGCGCGAGATCTAAAAGGAGCTGCGACATGAGCCTGATTGCCAGCGATTTGAGACAGCTTGCGACCGGGTATGCTTTCACCGAAGGGCCAGTCTGGTTGCCTGATCACCAGACGCTGCTCTTCACTGACATTCCCGGCAACGCGATCCATGCTTGGCGTGCTGAGCGTGGCGCATCGCTTTGGACCAACAATGCTCATTTTGCCATTGGACTGTCACGCGCTACCGACGGACGTGTGCTTTCTTGCGAGCATTCCACACGAAGTTTGTCGGCTCTAAGGGTCGGCGCCGATGGTAAGTACGGCGAACGAGATATTCTTGCTCGTTCTATCAACGGCAAGGCGCTCAACTCCACCAACGACGTGATCTGCACGTCGGACGGCACGATCCTCTTTACCGACCCACCCTTTGGCGTGCGCGCTGAGGATGGCGTGTTGCACGGCTATCAGCAAGCGATGGAGATCCCCGGTTGCTACGTCTTTAAAGTCGGCACGGATGCGGACAGTCCGAAGCCGGTATTGACCGACATTTACCGGCCCAATGGGCTGTGCCTCTCACCGGACGAGCGCACGCTTTATGTGAGCGATAGCTCAGAGCAACACCACAAGGTCCTCGCTTGCGACATCTCGGAGCATTGGGAAGCGTCGAACTTGCGCGACTTCGCTGTAATGCCAGTCGGCGTACCCGACGGGATGCGCGTCGATACGGCAGGCAACCTTTGGGTTGGCGGTGGCGATGGAGTCTATGTTTATGCGCCCGATGGATCTCAGATTGCCCACGCTCTGGTACCGGAAATGGTCACCAACGTGGAGTTTGGCGGACCTAACCTTGATGATCTTTTCATCACCGCTGTGTCGTCGCTCTACCATTTGAAAACGGCTCTGCCCGGTGGACGTGCCTGGAGCTACGCTTAACGCAGCGCCGCCTGAGTACCGCTGTCGAACAGATGCACCTGGTCCGGCGCCACCGACAAACCAACCGTCTCACCGGCTTTGAGGGCACTTGTGCCGTTGGTCACCAAAACCAGCTCCGGATCACCATCGGTGAACAGATAGCTGGAGGACCCAGTGGCCTCGACGGCAGAAATGCGCACCGGAACTGCGCCAACCGCTTGTGGATCGGTGACCGTGATGTGCTCTGGCCTAAGACCGACAATGACATCCTGGCCAGGTTGCATGGCAAGATCGGTTGGGATTTCCGCATCCAACAACCGCACCGATGTGCCGTCTTCGGCAACCACGCCGGGCGCGAAATTCATCGCTGGCGACCCTATGAACCCGGCCACGAATTGGTTTGCCGGGCGTTCATAAAGGTCCAGCGGTGCGCCCTGTTGCTCGATCACACCGGCGCGCATGACCACCACATGGTCAGCCATGGTCATGGCTTCGATCTGATCATGGGTCACATAAACTGACGTGGCACCAATGCGATCGTGCAGACCGCGAATTTCCTTGCGCATTCTAACGCGCAGAGCCGCATCGAGATTGGACAGCGGCTCATCGAACAGAAACGCCTTTGGTGAGCGGATAATCGCCCGCCCCATGGCCACGCGCTGGCGTTGCCCGCCGGACAAGGCGCGAGGAAAGCGATCAAGAAGATTTTCCAGGCCAATAACCGCAGCAACCTCCTCCGCGCGTTTGGCGCGCTCCGATTTGGAAATGCCCTTCAGGCGTAGTGCATAGGTGAGATTGTCGCGCACGTTCATGTGCGGATAGAGCGCATAGGACTGAAAAACCATCGCCAGATCGCGGTGGCGCGGCGCGAGCGTGTTCACCAGCTGGTCTTCGATCCACATGTCACCGGACGTAATCTTCTCCAATCCGGCAATTGTGCGCAAGAGCGTCGATTTCCCACAGCCAGACGGGCCAACCAGCGCGACGAAACCACCCTTGGGAATATCAAGATCAATGCTTTTGAGCGCATGGAACGCGCCATAGTGCTTGTTGACCTTTTGGATGCGTATTTGGCTGTTGGTCATTTCAAGGCCCCGGAGGTCAGACCGTTGACGATCTGGCGTTGCAGAAGGACGAAGGCGGCAAGGATCGGCGTCACATAGGTCGCTGCAAAGGCCATGATCGCGTTCCAGTTGACGACGTTCGGCTGAAGGAAGTTGGTCATGCCGATGGAGGCCGGTTGCAGGCGATTGTCGGCGATCAGCGAGGCTGAATAGACGTACTCTCCAAAGCCCTGCATGAAGATCAAAAGCGCCGCGACGAGGATACCGTTGCGGGCCAATGGCAGGACGATGAAGAAGAACGCCCCTGCCCGCGAATTGCCATCCACCAGCGCCGCTTCTTCCAGCTCACGCGGGATGGTCATAAAGGTTGCGCGGCATAGGATGACGAAAAACGGCATGGTTTTGGCAGCGATCGCGAGCACGGCAGCCGTGCGCGGGAAATCGAGCAGGCCGATGGTGGCGAACCCAACGAAGATCGGCGTCACCATCAAGCTCGGCGGCAGAACCTGAAGCATCAGCACGGTGAAGAGCGCGACATCGATCCACACATTGCGATAGCGCGCCAGAACATAGGCGGCCCCAGCGCCCAGGATCGCTGTGACCGCTGTGACGCCGGTGGCGATGAGCATCGAATTCCAGAGATAGCGCGGGATATTAGTGGTCGCCCAGACCTCCGCATAGGTTCCCCATTGCGGATCAGTCGGCAAAATTTCAGGCGGAACGGCGAAGATGGCCGAACCCGTTTTAAGGCTCGTCACGTACATCCAATAGAGTGGGAACAGATAGATAGCGGCCAGCACCAGAGCGATGAGAAAGAGGGCGCGGTTATGCCAATCTGATCTCATGATTCCGCCCTCACAACCGTGTCTCTGCGCGGGTAGAGCGCACATAGACCAGAGAGACGGCGAGCACGACGATGATCATCATGACCGAGATCACAGCGCCTCGGCCAAAATCAAACTCACGGAAGGAAAGCTGCCAGGACCAGTACTGTGCCACCGTGGAAGAGCCTGCGGGGCCGCCAGAGGTAATGGCAGCAAAAAGATCAAACTGCTGCAACGTGAAGATCGTGCCCAGCGCCAACACGGCGCCTATGGTGGCACGCATCATGGGCAGCGTAATGGTCCAGAACTTCTGCCAGGCAGTCGCGCCGTCCAGCTCGGCTGCCTCGTAGAGATCATCTGGAATCGCCGCCAAACCGACCGAGAGCAGGATCATGTTGAATGGCATGCCGTACCAAATGTTGGCAAGGATCACCGAGTAGAGCGCCACGTCTATATCGGAGCGCCAGAAGATCGGCTCAGCGATCAATCCGGTGGTCAGAAGCACATGATTGATGACGCCAAAGTCTCCTGAGAGCAGCCAGTTCCAGAGCACACCGACAACCAGTCCGGGCATCACCCAGGCCGCCAGAAACAGCCCACGAAACCAGGTCGCGCCGGGGAACTTCTGGTGAAAGAAGAGTGCGAAAGCGAAGCCAATGGTAAATTGGAAGGCAACCGAGCCAACGGTGAAAATGACGGTGTTCCAAAACACCATATTTGCCAGCGGATCGCGGAAGATGGCGAGGTAATTGTCCCAGCCCGCAGAGGGATGAAAGAGCGTGCCAAGCGAGAAAACATCGACCTGCTGAAACGAGATGATGACATTGTAAATCAGCGGCAGGCCAGCAAAGGCGAACAGGTAGAATAGCGCGAAGCCGATCAGCAGCGTGTCGAAACCGATGCCATCACGGAAGCTCTTAAAGAGGGTCATGGTCGCGCCTTGCTGCAAAGGTCAGGCGGGTGGACCGCCTGACCAGATCACGATGATCGAAAGCAATCAGTTCAAGATACCATCGATCACGGCTTGGGCGTCATCAAGCGCTTCTTGCGGTTCTTTTTGACCGGTCAGCGAAGACTGGATCGCATCCTGAATGGCACGTGAAATGCGTGGCCATTCGGGGTGTGGGCCACGGTTGGCAGCGTATTGAAGCTGCTCAGTGAAGACTCCGGCGGCTTCGTCGATCCGCGCATCACCTGTTGGTGCCAGCGGCACGTCCGCACGTGGCGGCATGCGTGTGAACTCCGGCCACAAGCGGTCCATCTGGCTGTCGAAATACTCCAAGAAAGCGAAGGCTTCTTCGGGATGCTCGGTGTTGTCGAAGATCGCGAGGTTGAAGTCACCAAGCGCTGATGCACGGGGACCGCCTTCTTCGCGAACAGGAAGCAAGGTCACGCCCCACTCGAACTGCGCATCAGCTGCCATCCGGTTCAGTTCCCACGGACCGGAGATTACCATGGCCGCATTGCCGCCATTGAAGGTACCGGTGGAATCCCACTGGCCACGGGTCAGCGTGTCAGGACTGGTTAGACCCTCATCCAAGAGGGTTTTCCAAAATGCGAGCGCATCAGCTGCACCCTCACCGTTGACCTTCTCGAAGGAGCCCCCGGTCATTTGAAGCCATGGCAGGAACTGGAATGTACCCTCCTCCGATGCTTTGGCTGAAAACGCGATACCATAGACATCATTGTCCGGATCGGTCAGCGCGGCGGCGGCTTCATAAAGTTCATCCCATGTGCTTGGCGGGCTATTGGGGTCCAGGCCAGCGGCTTCAAACAGGTCCTTGTTGTAATAAAGCGCAATGGTGTTAGAGGCGCGCGGAATGCCGTATACGCCGTCGCCCCAGGTGAGCGAGGAACGCGGGCCAGGGAAGTAATTGTCCATATCAATCTGATCAGATGCTGCGACCAGATCAGTCAAATCAAGGAACGCGCCACGCGCTGCAAACGCCGCATGATCAGGATTGTCGATGGAAATAATGTCCGGATTGCTGCGCGTTGCAAAGGCGCGCAGTGTTTCCGTCACAATATCGTCAAAGCGGATTTCGCGGACATCAATGGTGATGCCGTTATCCATTTCGGAGAACTCGCCAGCAAAGGTGGCTTCTGCACCCGTGGCGCTTTCGGTCCAGAGGGTCAATGTCACATCTTGAGCTAATGCCGTGGATGTCAGTAGCGCTGAGAAAGCCAGCGCGGTGAATGTGCGTTTCATGGGTATCTCCCTTGTTGATTTTGCGTGGGCAGCGCTGCGAACGGCGCTCTTCTTATGGTTTCACGGGGCTAGTGCGGGGAAGGCTTGGGTGAACTGATGGGCAGCGTCGGCGCGCGCGAATACGCCGGGTTGCCCAAAAGGTGCATCGACCGTTGTTTGGGTTCCACCTGCATGCACTTGGCCGGACCAGGCATGGACCCATGTTTCGCCCTTTGGCAGATCGACGGTCACAGAACGCTCGCCGGCGTTTAAAACTGGTGCAATTAGAAAGTCTGGGCCAAGCATGTAGCTGGTGCCATCGGCGCCTGCATCGGTATCGAAATGATAAAAGAGCGGCGCCATGACCGGGTCACCGGTTTGGGCATAGGTGGCAAAAACGCCTTCCAGATAGGGTCGAAGTGCTTCGCGCACGCGCAGCAACTCAGTTAGGATCGCTTCGATCTCTTGCCCATAGGACCAGACTTCGTTGGGTCCGCCCGTGTTGGTGAAGATGTTGAAGGTGTCTTGACCGTAAGTGACCTCTTCGCCCGGTCCAGGGGCAGGCACACCCTCAGGCACGCGGAAGCCATGTAGGCGACAAATGGGAGAGAAGACGCCGAACTCGAACCAGCGGACCAGCAACTCGCGGAACTCTTCTGACTCACCATGGCCATCGTAGAAACCGCCAATGTCTGTCGTCCACCAGCCAAGACCGGACATGCCAGCGTGCAAACCGGCAGGAAGCTGGGCACGGAACCAATCCCAATCGGACCAGACGTCACCAGACCAGAGAATTACACCATGCTGCTGTGAGCCGGCCCAAGCCGAACGACAAAGCAGCACGCCGTCACTGTGTCCGGCCGCTGTGAGCCCGTTGCGGTAGTTTTCTTCATGCAGCAGTGGGTAGCCACAGAGCATTTC
Source organism: Hyphomicrobiales bacterium (assembly GCA_040219355.1). Classification (GTDB taxonomy): domain Bacteria; phylum Pseudomonadota; class Alphaproteobacteria; order Rhizobiales; family MH13; genus MH13. The sequence goes on along the minus strand of JAVJSN010000014.1, from coordinate 194,802 downwards.
AGCGCCATTGCCAAGCGACGTGCGCACATTTTCGGGGTGAGCGGGGCGCATTTCTGGCTCGCAGGCATCAAGCCAGAAATGCTTAATTCCATGGGCGACATAGTTCTCTTTCACCAAATTCCAGTGAAAGGCGCGCGCGTCCGGGTTGAACGCGTCGTAGTAGGTAAAGAAACCTGCGCCGAATGGGTCTTTGTCCGGAAACGGGATCATGACGGGCGACCCGCGTTCTGAGGTAAAGATCAGCCCGCGCTCAGTCATCTGTTTGTAGTGTTTGGAGGATGCTGACACGGTCGGCCAGATGGAAACCATCAGCTCAACGCCCATGGATCTCAGCTCATCGACCATGGCTTTGGGGTCGGGCCAATCCGCGGGATCGAATTTCCATTCGCCCTGACGCGTCCAGGCAAAAAAATCGATCACGATGCAAGAGATTGGTAGACCACGTGCTTTGTATTCTCGCGCCACGGACAACAGTTCGTCCTGCGTGCGGTAACGCAGCTTGCATTGCCAGAACCCCAGCGCCCAGTCGGGAATGTCAGGCGATTTGCCGGTGGCGGTGATGTAGCTACGAACGATCTCTTGCGTGGTGTCGCCAGCTGTTATCCAGTAATCCAAGCCATTCGTGGCGTCTGCCGTCCAACGCGTGACATTGGAAGCGAACTCGGCTCGCCCGACGGCAGGATTGTTCCACAAAAAGCCATAGCCGCGCGAAGAAACCACAAATGGGATCACCACGTGCGCGTTCTGTTGCAGCAGTGTGGTGGAAACGCCCTTCAAGTCCATCTTGCCGTGCTGCGGTTGGCCAAGACCCCAGAGCTTTTCATCGTCATAAGCTTTGAACTGCTGTTCCAGCTTCCAGGAACCAGAGGCGATGGCTTTGAAGTTGCGTGGGCGCGGCCCAGCGAAATGTGAGCGCGTTTCCGATAGCAACTCTTCACCGGTATCAGACCGCACAAAGCGCAGCATCAATTCGCGGCGCACGTCCGCGCCATAGCGCACCTTGATCCAAAGTTCAGCGCGCAGACGGCCCCGCGTGATGGAGGCTTTTTCGCCGTCGATAGTGATTTGCGAGCTTTGGCTGGCGACCGGCAACAGGGCATCGACATGGAGATCAACGAGCGAGCGACCTGGCCGAGACCGTACGCGCAGGGCATCAGTGCCCCAGGGCTCGACACGCAACGTTTCAGCCTGGAAATGGCAGACAAGTGCATTCCCGTTTTGGGCGAACAAAGGGGTCATCACTTATCCAATCGCAAGGTAGGCACCATCAAGAATGACGGCTGTTCCAGACATGTAGTCGGCTTCGTCTGAGGCTATGAATGCGGCAACCGCAGCGACTTCTTCAGGCTGCGCAGCGCGAGCGGCAGGAATTCCCGCTATCACCTCACCCATCACATCCTGAGGGATGGCTTTTACGGCTTCGGTCTCAATCAATCCTGGCGCGATGGCGACCGCGCGAATGTCTGGCGCGTGGTCTACCGCAAGAGAGCGGGTCATGGCCAAGACCGCGCCTTTGGTGGCCTGGTAGGCAGAAAAACCTCTTTCGCCGACAAAACTCTGCACCGAGGCAGTGTTGACGATGACACCCTTGCCAGTTTGACGTCGCATCTGTTCAACCGCGACTTTCGCGCCCATCCAATAACCGCGAATGCCAACGCCGGTGATGGAGTCGAACTCCTCGAGGGTCTGTTCATGTATGGGTTTGAAGACAGCGGTGAAAGCATTGTTGTGCCAGATGTCGATCCTGCCAAAGCGCTCCACTGTGGCTGCGGCAAGCGCCCTCACTTGCTCTGGCTGCGCCATATCGGTCAGCTGGAAGGCTGCCCCGATGCTATCGGCAACCCCAGCACCTAAAGGGTTGATATCGGCGATCATCACCTGCGCGCCCTCTTGTGCAAATCGCTCTGCACAGGCACGGCCAATACCGTCAGCGCCACCGGTGATCACATAGACCTTACCCTTATGGCGGCCCGAAACTGGAAACATGCGCGCGGCCATCAAGCAGCACCCTTGGGAAGGATCACATGTTCGTCGACAACCAGAAATTCCAAATGCTCAAGGAAGTTTTCTGTGTCCTTGGCGGCGATATCGTTTTCTGGGGACGACAGGCCGACGTCCATCGTCTCGCGGCTGTCAAACCATATTTCGGCTGAACCATCGTACGCGGCAGCAGGCATATCACCTGGATCGCCAGCAATGTTGATACGGTAACCGCGCATACCTGGAATGGCAGCGGCGAGCGGTGCATGAACATTGACCCAATAGTCTGCAAATGCCTGTTTGCTTAGGTCAGGTCGGCGGCGCACAAGGGCGACGAGCTTGATCATGCATCCTCCCAATTATCGTTGTCACACTTCACGATAAATGGGCGTTTGCGTCAATACAAACCTTTGTATTTTTGCTAAGTGTATCATTTCCGGTGTAAAAGACGCGACTTGAAGATGCTACAGAATCGCTGATTTGGCGGGCTTATGGGGAGAACGCGTGGATGCCAAACCGGGTTGGTCTGAAGCATATCGCTGAACATCTGGGCCTTGATGTCTCTACCGTTTCGCGTGCCCTGCGTGCGGACCCACGGGTCAAACCTGAGACGTCTGACGTTATTCGCGATGCGGCACAGCGTATGGGCTATCGCCCCAACGCGATGGCGCGGGCGTTGAAAGGGGGAACCACCAATCGGGTGGCAGTTCTGCTTTCTCCACCGCAGCAGCGTTTCGCCTCCCCCATCTTTCTGGAACTGCTCTCTACATTGGATCAGCGATTGCGTGGCACGGGGCGCAGTCTTGCAGTGTTTGCTGCTCAAGAGCGAGATGAGGAAATCGATATTGTCCGCGCGGTGGTCGAAGACCGCTTAGCCGACGCGATTGTGCTTGGCCGTACACGCCAGGATGATCCTCGTGTTGCCTATCTGATGGAAACAGGCTTTCCGTTTGTGACCTTTGGTCGAACTGGCTGGGAGCGTGAGCACCCTTGGGTGGAGATCGACTATTCACGCGCAGGTGAAATAGCTGTTGAAGCACTTGTCTCGGCAAGGCCAGACGCGCTGCACATTCTCTCGGCGCCCGAAGGTCTGCGCTTCGCCGACAACTATGTAGCTGGCGCAAAGCGCGCTGCGCTGAAAGCCGGCCTGGCCGAGGTGTATACCCACCGCATTGAGATGACCGAGGCGATGGGCGAGGAAACCGCCATGGGCCTGCTCAAGCCGGGCGGCCGCATGGCCTTGGCCTGCATTCAGGATTCGCTGGCTTTCGGCGTCTATCGGGCTGCAGCAACGCATGGCGTGAAATTGGGGGAAGACGCCTCAGTGTTTGGTGGCCAGAACTTTCCAGGGTCAGAACATACCGCCCCGCCGCTCTCGACGTTCTCCACAGAAGACAGTCGCGTGGCGGAACTTCTAAGCGCTGTTATGCTCCGACGGCTCGACGGACCGCAAAATGATGACGACCTAGAGGGCCAAGTGATTGAGCCTCGCGCGCTGTTGCGCGGTTCGCATCTGCTGGCGCCCTAAACGAAGCGGTGCCAGAGGTTTTCCAACCGTTCCTGTTTGCCGGAGCGCGGCAGCGGATTGATGTTCTCATCGCGCACACGCTGCTCGATGCTAGCAAGGTCCGAGTTTAGCATGGCTGCGTTCTCTGGCTCGTCCCAACCGGCGTAACGATCGTTGCGCGCTGTTTCCAGTCTACCATCTTCAAACATTGCATACGCGGCTTTGAGCGCTCGCGCGCAAACGTCCATGGCGCCTGCGTGAGCGAGCACCAAATCTTCGGGATCAAGTGATTGACGACGTAGCTTGGCGTCAAAGTTTGTGCCGCCGGTTGAGAACCCACCACTTTTGAGAATTTCATAATAGGCGCGCGCCATTTCGGGCACGGAATCGGGAAACTGATCGGTGTCCCAACCCGACTGATAGTCGTTGCGGTTCATATCGATGGAGCCGAAAATTCCGAGCGACGTCGCCAGCGCCAACTCATGCTCAAATGAGTGACCAGCCAAGATGGCATGCCCCTGCTCGATGTTTACCTTGACTTCGTTTTCCAACCCAAAGCGTTTTAGGAAGCCGTAGACCGTGGCAACATCATAATCATACTGATGTTTTGAGGGTTCTTGCGGCTTTGGCTCAATGAGGATCGTACCGCCAAAACCTATTTTGTGCTTGTACTCCACCACCATGGTGAGAAAACGGCCCGCCTGCTCTGCTTCCCGGCTAAGATCTGTATTGAGCAGTGTTTCATAGCCCTCCCGGCCACCCCAAAGCACATAGTTCTCACCGCCCAGCTTGTGTGTGGCATCCATGCAGGTCTTCACCGTTGCGGCGGACCAGGCAAAAACATCTGGATCGGGATTGGTGGCAGCGCCGGCCATAAAGCGCCGATGGGAGAAGAGGTTAGCGGTGCCCCACAGTAGCTTGGTGGAGGAGGTTTCCATCTTCTGCGCAAAATAGTCTGTGATCGACGCCAGATTGCGGGTGTTCTCGACAAAGTCAGCGCCTTCTGGCCGCACATCAGCATCGTGAAAACAGAAATATGGCGCATCCAAAATATCAAACATCTCGAACGCCACATCGGCTTTCAATTTGGCAAGCTCCAGCGTGTCGCCAAACCAAGGGCGCTCAAACGTCTGCCCGCCAAACGGATCCCCACCCGGCCAAGCAAAGGAGTGCCAGTACGCCACGGCGAAGCGTAGATGATCACGCATCGTCTTGTCGCCCACCATTTCTTCTGGATTGTAGTGGCGAAAAGCAAACTCGTTTTGACTGTCAGGGCCTTCATAGCGCAGCTTGGGAATGCCATGGAAAAAGTCAGTCATATCGAGCCCTTGTGTTTCAAAATACAGTCAATTTTTAAGATGGCGCGCCATCTCCATCAGGTCAATACAAACGTTTGCCAAAAAGCAAACCCGTCCCTATTCTGCACGCAAACCTGACAAGGAGAACACGGTGGATGCCAAAAGTGTTTGAACGGAGTGGCGACAGAATTGTTGCCCGTCTGGGCGGCGAAACGATGTGGCTGGAGCCATGCGGAACCAATGGCGCGCGGGTTCGCACAACGCGCAATCGCACAATCAATGAGCATGCAATCTCCGCGCTCTTGGCTACCAAGGCGCCGAGCATCTCTTGGGACATTGACGATGGCGCAGCTGTTTTAACCAATGGTCACCTGCGCGCTGAACTGCGGCTGCTCCCCCGTGGCATGGGGCCAGCGCTCGAGTTACGCTTCCTTAACGCCGTCACCGGCGGACTGCTCCTTGAAGAAGAAATGCCCCATATTCTCTGGCCTGGCACCCGCCACTACAGGGCCAAAGAGGGTGATCTTTGGAACGTGGAGCAACGCTTCAAAGCTCAGGATAGCGAGCAGTTTTTCGGGCTAGGTCAGCACCAGCACGGAAAGTTTGACCAAAAGGGCTGCGTCATCGATTTGGCACAGGCCAACACGGAGATCAGCATTCCCTTCTTAGTGTCGTCGCGAGGCTATGGACTGATCTGGAACAATCCAGGTGTTGGTCGTGTCGAGCTGGCTGAAAACCGCACGCTTTGGGCAATGGAGGCAACAGAGCAACTAGACTACGTTGTCATCGCTGGTGAAACACCCGCAGCTATTCTGGACGATTATACCAACCTCACCGGCAAACCGCCGCAACTGCCTGATTGGGCGCTCGGCTTCTGGCAATGCAAGCTGCGCTACAAAACGCAAGAGGAAGTGCTGGAAGTCGCCCGCGAGCACAAACGCCGGGGTTTGCCACTTGACTGCCTGGTGATCGATTTCTTCCATTGGACGAAGATGGGCGAATGGCAGTTCAACGCGCAAGAATTCCCTGATCCCTCGGCCATGGTTGCCGAACTGCGCGCATTGAGCGTGACCCCAATGGTGTCCGTTTGGCCGTCGGTGAACGCCAACGCTGAAACCTGGGGAGAGCTGCACGACAATGGGTGGATGGTGCAGAGCAAACGCGGCGCGCTGGATGGCATGATTTTTTACGACCGTGAACCCGACGCGATGAATGCACTTGCCTATTACGATGCTACCCATCCCGACGCGCGGGCGTTTCATTGGTCGCGCGTCAAACAAGGCTACGCCGATCATGGCATTCATGCGTTTTGGCTGGATGCCAACGAGCCTGAAATGTACCCCATGCACCGCGACAATCTGCGGTTCTGGGCAGGTGATGGTCAGGCCGTTGCCAATGTCTACCCGGTGGAGCATCAGAAGGGTTATGCCAACGCCTTCGAGGATGAAGGCTTTAAGGACGGGTTGATGCTCTCGCGCTCAGCCTGGCTCGGCACGCAGCGCTATCCGGTGGTGGTGTGGTCAGGCGACGTCAAATCGACTTTTGCTGACTTCCGCTGTCAGATCCGTGCGGGCCTCAACATGGCGATGAGCGGTATCCCTTGGTGGACGACCGATATCGGTGGGTTCAAGGGCGGTGACGTGAACGATCCAGCGTTCCACGAACTGCTGATCCGATGGTTCCAGTTTGGCGCGCTTTGCCCAATCTTCCGCCTGCACGGATTCCGCAAAGATGCTTCGCGCGACGAGCGGTTTGGCGAGCTGTTTTCATTCGGTGGTGCCGACAATGAAGTCTGGTCATTCGGCGAGGACGTTTACGCAATCCTGGAACGGTATATGCATCTGCGTGAACGGCTAAAACCCTATCTGAAAATCTGCCGCGCCGAGGCAAGCGCCACTGGTGCGCCAGTTATGCGTCCGCTCCTGTTCGGCTTCCCCGATGACCCGGCCAGCTGGTCGCAGGAGGACAGCTATTTGCTTGGTCCTGATTTGCTAGTGGCACCCATTCTGGAAGCCGGAAGGACGAGTCGTGAGGTTTACTTGCCCATGGGCACCGACTGGGAAGACGCTTGGTCAGGCACACACTATCACGGTGGCCAAACCCTCTCCGTCGATGCACCGCTCGAACATATCCCCGTTTTTAAACGGGCTGGCAGCAATGTTGGCTTGATCTAAACAAAGCTGAGCACGAAAAAGGGCGGCCCTTTGGACCGCCCTTTCCAAGTTTTTGACGCTTCGAGTTACTGCGCCATAAAGGCTTCGAAGCGGTCCTTGAACTCGGTTGCTTCTGGCTGATCGGCGAGGATAACATCCCAGCTCTGACGCGCCGCTTCCATGAACGGACCAAGGTCTGGCTCGATGATTTCAACGCCAGCTGCGCGGGCCGTTTCCAATCCTTCGTCAGCCAAGCGATCATGGGCTTCAATACCAACAGCAATGGCATCATCGGCAGCCGTCTGGATCATCGCCTGAACATCAGCAGGCAAGCCAGCCCACCAGCTCTCTGACAGCACGAACACCGTCGTCGACTGGTGCGCGCGGGTCATCGTGTAGCTGTTGACCGTCTCATAAAAGCCATCCGCGACGATGGCGTCGGGCGAAATCTCCAGCGCGTCAACGACATTGTTCTGGATCGCCATGAACAGCTCACCATAGGACATGGGTGTCGGTTGTGTGCCCATCGCATTGTAGGCTTCCACGAAGCCAGGGGTCGGTAGGACGCGGATTTTCAGCCCCTGCATGTCTTCGATGGTTTCGACGCGTGCTGGTTCTTTGGCCGCCACTGAGCGCTCATAGATCGAGCCGAAGCCTAGGCCGTACATGTCGAACTCACCAAGCAGGTCGAGCATTTCGCGACCCATCTCGCTTTGCAGGATTTCGTAGGCCTGCGCCTTGTCTTCAAAAAGATAAGGCAGTGACAGCACGCGATAGGCCGGCACAACGTTTTCCAGCGTCGAGCCGCCGACAAAGCCGCCGGTCAGAATGCCTGTGCGCATGGATTGAATGGCGCGGGTTTCGTTACCTGCCTGGCCGCAGCATTGGATTTCCACCGCGATATCGCCGCCGGAACGCTCTTCGATCAGGCTTTTGAATTCTTCCAGGATTACTTGATAGGGGCTTGAGTCGCTGAGCACATGGGCTAGCGTCATGGTGTAGGTTTGCGCCTGCGCAGCACCCGTGGTGCAAGCAAAGGCGACGGCGGCCCCTATGAGGGTCGTTTTGATGGTCATGCGGTCGATACTCCCAGTTTTGGTTTTAGCGGAGCAGTGCGAGCGAGATGCTCGGCACGTAGGTGATGATCATCAGGTTAATGATGAGCACACCCAGGAAGATCGCCAACGGACGCATCAGTTGCTCCATGCTGATGCGCGCTATTCCGCAGGCGATGAACAGATTGACACCGACCGGCGGCGTCACCATGCCGACGGCCAGGTTGACGATCATAATCAGGCCGAAATGAACCGGATCGATGCCGTAGCTTGCCGCAATCGGTGAAAGGATCGGGCCAAGGATAACAATAGCCGCGAACGTCTCCATGAACATACCAACGATGAGCAGGAAGAGGTTTACGAGCAGCAGAAATAGGATGGGGTTTTCGGTGATCGTGGTCAGCAGATTGCCGAGCTGTTGCGGCGCACGCAGCAGGTGCAAGCCGAAGGCAAACATGGCGGCGAAGGCAACAATAATCATCACCACCGATGAGGTGATGGCGGCGCTTGCAAAGATGCGCGGCAGGTCGCGCAGACTGATCTCGCGATAAACAACCAGGCTCAAGAAAAGCGCGTAGAACACGGCAACAACAGCGGCCTCAGTGGCGGTAAAGATACCGCCAAATATGCCGCCCAGAATGATCACTGGCATGAACAGCGAGAGCGAAGCACGCCAAAGAGCATAGCCGACACCGCGCGCCCACGGACCAAGGCTGAACGGCTGACGTTCACCATAACCCATTATCCAGGCAATGAGGATGGCGGTGGTCATAAGTGAAACGGCGATCATCAAACCAGGCAGAAAGCCAGCAATGAACAGGTCGGTGATCGAAACGCCGGTGATGACGCCATAGATCACCATGGCGACAGACGGTGGTATAATCACACCCAACTCACCGGAGGATGCGGTGACGGCTGCGCTGAAGGGGCGCGGATATTTCTGCTTCTCCATTTCTGGGATCAGCATCGAACCGATGGCCGCCGCGGTTGCTGCCGAAGAACCAGAGATGGTGGCAAAGAGCATGGATGTCATGACGACGGCCGCCGCCAGACCGCCCCTCACCCAGCTGACCAGCGCCTTTGCGAAATTCACCAACCGACCGGCAATACCGCCATGCTGCATAAGTTTGCCAGCAAGGATGTAGAGCGGTAGGGCCATGAGCGCGAAACTATCAAGCGCTTCAAAAATGACCTGCGGAATGGCGATAAACGGGATGCCGCGATCCATGAGCGTTGGAATCGCGGCCATGCCGAGCGCCATCGCGATGGGAACGCTGGCCACAAAGAGCACCAGAAGAACGACAACGAGCATGACCATGGCTTAGTCCTCCGGCGCAAAATCGGAGGCAAAGCGGATATCGCGTCCCTCGAGGAGGTTTTCGGCGATCAATGCCAGTGAATTCAAGATCATCAGCACCATGCCGACGGGCATTGCCCAGTAGACATAGTCGCGGGTGATGCCGAGCACGGGGCTACGCTCGGAGCGTCCAAGTTCCAAGAAGTCCATGCCGACCCAAAAGAGCAGGCCGAAGAAGGCCATGCTCATGATCATCACGGCATAGCGAATTGGCACGCCGATGCCTTTGGGCAATTTGCGAATACCGAACTCCAGCGCGATCATGCGGGCATGGCGCACACCGATGGCTGCGCCCAAAAACACCATCCAGATTAGCGTGTAGCGTGCGATCTCCTCGGTCCACGGGGCAGAGATGTTAATGCCAAAGGCCGTGAGCACGAACCGCACAGTCACTTGGCCCATGACGGCCAGAGCAACTATGGCGAGCAACGCCGCCACGAGCGCCGTTGCCAAAGCATTTACGCGATCCACGGCCGCAACAAACAATCTCAAAGCTAGCCTCCCAACCCAGACAGCCGCAGAGGAAAGCCTGCGTACAACTACCTAAGATGGAACACTTAACGATTGTGCGCAAGGTAAATTTTTGTGCGTATTGCGAACAAAAGGAGCAATGATGCTAGTTGCTACCCATGGTTGCGCACCCAGTCGGCAAGTTGAGCATGGGTCGGGAACCAAACTTTTCCACGTGACTTCGCGTGTTCAATCAACGCCTCCAACAGCCAAATGCGGGAGCGATATCCGATCACAAACGGGTGGAAGACGAGTTGGCATACGCCGCCTTCATCGAAGGCCATATCAAACTCACGTTTGAAGATGTCGAGCACGTCGGTTGGCGCGGTCCATGGCCGCGTTGCTGGCTCGCGATTGAACAAAAGATAGACCGCATCATCTCGTACCCAATCGACAGGAATTTCCACCAGCCCGGTCTCGCGTCCCTCACTCAAAAGTTCATAACAACTGTCATCGGCCATCATGCTGCTGTCGTAAGAAAAGCCCGCTTCAGCTACAAGTTGGACGGTGTTAGAACTCAGATCCCAGTTGGCTGCTCTATGACCGACGGGGGTGCTTCCGGTAAGCTGTTCCAGCGTGTCGCGAGACCGCAAAAGCAAATCGCGCTCGGTCTGGCGGTCGAGTTTGGAGGTGTTCTCGTGGATCCACCCATGGACCCCAATTTCGTGTCCGTCGGCGATGATCGGCTGCAGTGCACTAGGGGCAATCAAGCCAGCCACGGCTGGCACGAAGAAGCTGGCCTTGACGCCCTGCCGCGCCAACACATTGAGGATCCGCGGCACGCCGCGCCGACGTCCAAACTCTCCCCAGGCAAGACGCCCGATGGCCGCCTTTCCCATGCCCAACTCAAAGGTTTCGTGGTCGCAATCAAAGGACAGTGCCATGGCGCACTGCGCACCATCTGGCCACGATCTCGGGCTCAACTCCCGACCTGCACGCACTTGATCGACCAAGCCTCGCCAGGTGGCCTCGTCCGTGTCCCAGGGTCTATCATGATTGATTGTGGGCTTCATGTCGGTTTGGCCTCGTCATTGCTGATGTGTTTCGCGATGCGCTTGCCAGCCAAGGTCGCCCATGTTCAACATGCGCACAAGTGTTACGATATCGCACATGTTAGGAATAGGAATGATCAAGTTCTTCTATAACGCAGCGCCCAACCCAATGAAGGTTGCTCTGTTCCTTGAAGAAAGCGGGTTGGACTACGAACCAATCCCCATCGATTCCAAACGCGGCCAACAGCACAGCGACACCTACAAGCAGATAAATCCCAACGCCAAGGTTCCCGCCATCATCGATGGCGACACGCCGGTGTTCGACAGCAATGCGATCTTATTGTATTTGGCTGATAAGACCGGCAGATTTCTCCCGCCAGACGAAGCCGGATCACGCGGAACTCTGCTCTCCTGGTTAATGTTCATCGCCTCCGGAGTTGGACCATATTCCGGCCAGGCCGTTCACTTTCGCAAGTTCGCGCCCGAACAGATACCCTACGCCATCAAGCGCTATGATTTTGAGGCGCGGCGCCACTGGCAAATCATCGATGATCGACTTACCAAAGGTCGCTACATGATGGGCGATACGTATACGATCCTCGACATGGCTGTGTGGGGTTGGGGCGACCGGCTTACCTATATGTTGGCCGACGACAACATTATGGAAAAGTACCCCAACCTTGATCGGCTGATGAGAGAGCTTGATGCACGGCCCGCTGCGCAACGCGCCAAGGCATTGCCCACCCAGCACGCGTTCAAACAAGAGTTTGATGAAGAAGCGATGAGGCACATGTATCCGCAAATCTTTGCGCCGGACCCAGTGTAGGACCTCGGCTTCACGGCTTAAGCGCAAGGTTGAGGGTTCGAGTCCTCGACCTATGCCACGCGTTCATTGTAACCTGACGCGGCGAAACTAGCCTTGGTCCAGCTGACAAGCTCATCCAGATTGGGTTTAAGTTGAATTGCTTGTGAGGCGGTGAATACGTTGAACGCCTCCACATTGAGCTCGTTGAGCCCGCAAATGACCGGTATGTCGCGCTCCACAGCCATGGCGATAGCCGTTGCCAGTCCGCGCCCTTGCGCTTCATGCTTACCGTATTTGTTGATCAGCAGGATGTCAGCGCCCGCCTCAAGATTACGTTCAACGTCCACGGCCGCCCGTTCCAACACGGAAGGATCAAGGCGGCAGCCACGTGATCCCTTGCCCAGAGTCTGCGAAATGCGAAGCTCAACGCCGTCTGGCAAAACCTTGATATCCATGTCGCATGGATGATCGCCAGGGCGTTCCTGATTGGACTGGACCACACCACACACCCGCAATCCATCGGCGATAAGATCGCTGGCCAAGGTGGAAAGGAGCCGATCCATATCTCCTCGCCCAGGCATCATTGTGTACGCTATTTTCATGGTGTGGCCTGTGCTGTTGATGGTTGATCAAGATGTCCTGCACCAACGGTGCAATTGAGGTTGCGTAGCCGACCATCGCTAAGCCCGTAAATCAGACCGTGGACGGAAATCTCATCGCCGCGTTGCCAAGCTCGCTGCAAAATCGGGGTCTCTGAGACGCGCAATACGCCTTCAATGACATTGAGTTCGGCGAGCTTATTTTGCTTCTCCTCAAGAGAAACAGCCTGGGAAAGGTCCAGCGCATAAGCGCGGGCCAATCGCCTGATTGGCTCCAGCCAGTGATCGGCGAGACCATGCGGCAGGCTTTCGGTTGCGGCTTTAACGCCGCCACAGCCATAATGGCCACAAACGATGATCTCTCGCACTTTGAGCGCATCGACAGCGTATTCTAGCGCGCTGAGTAAGTTCATGTCGGAGGCGTGGACAACGTTGGCAACATTGCGGTGAACGAACACCTCACCAGGGTCGAGCCCAGCAACGACATTGGCAGGCACACGGCTATCAGAGCAGCCGATCCAAAAATATTCTGGCGCCTGTTGCTCAGCCAGTCGGGCGAAATAGGCAGGGTCTTGTTGATGACGCATGGCCGACCAATCGGCATTACGCGAGAGCAGGTCGTTGATCATGTTAGCATTCCTTCGGCATGACCTGGTCAGGCTCGATGAGCCCGCGCCGGAGTAGCATTTTGCGTGACAAGACCTCCAAGTCGCTTTCGGTCAAGCGCACGCGCGCAAGCCTTAAAATGATGGCGTTTTCCAAGATTAAATATCGTTGGCATCGCCCAGCGAAGTCCTGCAGTTCGGCGCGGTTGGCATCATCGGGCGCATTGCTGGTTTCCATGATGCTTTCCAGAATTTGACATATCTTTTGAGCCTGAACTTCCGCTGCCTCATGGTCACGCAAAAGGCGGTCAACAATGAAACCAATTTCATCTTCTTTTTCGCAACGCGCGACCATCATGGGGAACAGCACTGCTCGCTCGTCTGCGTTGTGCAGGAGAAACTCGTGGCGCAGATAAGCCAGTGCTATGCCCATGGACCGGAACTCAGGATAGGGTTGGCTGGCAACCATATGCAGCATTGCGCATATCTCTCTCTGCTGCATGTGATCCTCGGCCAAAAAGGTCAGCGGATCAGCTTCAAGACGCGCAGAGGTTTTGTCGGTCCCGTCGGTTCGCGTCTCATTCTGATTTCTGAGCATTGCTTGCTCCTGTCAGCGCCGCCTAGACATCGGCGAACTTAAGTTGAAGCCCTTCTATTGTTGCGTCCTGCACGAGGGTGTTGACGAGTTGGCGGGCCGCGCTGGCCCATGCGGTTTTTTCCATGGCGTCGGCAATCTTGCCGCGCACGGCGTCGTAGGGCAGCACCTGGCCAAGCGCCAAAGCATCCATGCGGATGATGTGAAACCCGTGGCGCGTTGGAACAGGCTTGGGCGTGATGTCGCCTTCGCCAAGTGTGCGCAGAGCGGCCTCAAATTCGGGAACACTGTCGCCCGGCGACAGCTGGCCCAGAGCCCCGCCATTGGCTTTGGAATCACAATCGCTGTGATCCATGGCAAACCTTGCAAACTGCCGTGGTTTTTCCTGAACCGATTTTGCCAACGCCACCGCTCGCTTGAAACCAGCGACGCGCGTTTCAGGATTGCCCATGTCGCACGCGACCAAGATGTGAGAAACCTCCCACAGCGGCGGCGAGCGAAAACGTTCAGGATCACCTGTCCATACCGCGTGAACCTCTTCCTCAAGCGGGCGCTGCACCGTGATTGTTTCTTCCAAGAGCGCACGAATGAGCGCTTCGTCCTCGGTTTCAAACCGCCCAGGTCCAACTTCAGCGGGCTCAGGTTTCAAACCATTGCGCCGCGCTGCCTGAAGCAAGAGCACGCGCACGGCCATGGCGCGAGCGGCGTGGTTCCAGGCCTTGCCAGGCTTGTTTCTCGGCGCGGTGTGGTTCTGCGCCTCCAAGCCGATGGCTTCGGGTGTGATGGCTTCACCGTTAACGACAATGGAGCCTTGGGTCTGCTGGGCCCCTTTCGGGGCACCAGCGTTGGCAAGCGTATGGGTTGGGGTCGTCATCGCATCACTCCGCCGGTGTGGACGAAGGCGCGTCCTGTCTCGTCCGGCCAAGAGGGGTTTGACGCCTTGACCGTACGATCTGGTAGCCGGTTCGTCCGAGCAGATATCGGAACGGTGCGGCAAAGCCTGACCAGATGTGCACCAGCCGGGTGAACGGGAACAGCGCCGTGATCAGCAGCCCAAGGAAGATGTGCAGCTTGTACATCCAATGCACATCAATCACGTTGACCCAGGCATTGATGTTCCATGAGACGATGCTCTGCGACCAGTTCATGAAGAGAACCATCTCCGCGCCGTCCATGTGCTGAAGCGTCAGGAAGATCGTGCCCAGCCCGATGATCAGCTGCAACCAGATCAGCACCATGATGCCGATATCGCCGAAGCTGGAGTGGGTACGGATGCGCGCATCAAAAAGCCGGCGATGCAAAAGCAGGCTGCTGCCGATCAAGGCGATGACACCAAAAAAGCCGCCAATGAGCACTGCGGCCCATTGCTTAAGCGCATAGGGCACACTGAGCAGATCAAGGATCCAAATCGGCGTGAAAAGCCCGAGTAAATGGCCGAAGAATACGACGATGATGCCAACGTGGAACAACACCGATCCCAGGATCAATTGCTTGCGGCGCAAGAGCTGGCTGGAGGAGCTTTTCCACGTGAAGGGATCGCGTTCATAGCGCGCGATCGACCCGACAACCAAGATGGTTAGTGCCGCATAGGGCATGATGCCGAAGATGATGAAGTCGATATCAAAGTTGGGAAACATGGTCTTTCCTCCCTATTCGGCCGCCGGCACATGGGCCGGTACGGCGTTGGGGGCTGGGTTGATGGGTTCATCCATGCGGGCAAGCAGGTCGCGCACCTGCGGACAGCCAGCGTTGGGATCGGGACCGAAACGCACTTCGCTCTCTTCCCAAACCTGATCGAGCGCCTCCAGATCGTTGGGATCAACCTCTGGTTCTTGCAGAAGTTCGGCGACGGCTTGTTTGTCGGCGTGAACACCAGAAAGCTGCACAAGCGCTGTAAACACCGGCGCATAGTCGCTTTCACGCCGCCCCAGACGCTCGCTGAGTGCGGTGAAAATGTGAGCTGCATCGGCAAGGGTTTCACGAGCCTCTGCGTTGGGACGGGTTGCCAGAAATTCCAACAGCACGGGCAGATGATCAGGAAGCTCGCTGGTGACCGGGTCGAACCCGCCTTCGCGGTATGTTTCGATCAAGGAAACCATTGCGCCCCCTCGATCACGGCTCTCGCCGTGGACATGCTCAAACAGATTGAGCGACAGGGTGCGTGAGCGGTCAAACAGCATCACGAACCGCTCCTGCAGATCGTAGATGTCGTCGCTCGCCAGCGCCTCGACCAGCGGACGCAACGCCCGCCGGGCAGCCGCCGTGAGGCGGTCGTCAGAGGCAAGAACGCCTCCGATTTCCGGCATGGCTTGCTGAAGTTCCTCAGTCGGATAGCTGAGGATCAGCGAAAGGGCCTTGAGGGTGCGATCATGAAGCTGTGCCATATCAGCGCCCTCCCAATCCAAGCGCTTCGGGCATTTTCAGAGCCTTTTTCTTGCCGCCGAACAGCGACCCAGAGTCACCGGTCGAGCAGCCATTGCCGTCGGTGAAGCCGCAGCCACCCTTCAGGTCGTAAGCGTCCTCGACTTGCTCGCGGTGGGTTGTGGGGATGACAAACCGATCCTCATAGTCGGCAAGCGCCATGATCTTGTACATGTCTTCAATGAGGGCCGGGGTGAGGCCAACGCGGTCGGCAATGCCGGAATCAGTCACACCTTCCACCGTTTTGGAGCGCATGTAGGAGCGCATGGCGAGCATGCGTTCCAGTGCCTGCACGATCGGCGGCTCATCACCGGCTGTCAGCATGTTGGCGAGGTACTTCACAGGAATGCGCAACGAGTTCACATCGGGCATCGCGCCGTCCATGCCGATCTTTCCGGCCTGGGCCGCATTCTGGATCGGCGACAGCGGCGGGATGTACCAGACCATCGGGAGTGTGCGGTATTCTGGGTGCAGCGGGAACGCCACTTTCCAGACCATCGCCATCTTCCAGATTGGGCTTTCCTGCGCGCCTTTGATCCAATCTTCAGGGACACCATCGCGGCGTGCTGCTGCTATCACCTCAGGGTCGTTGGGATCGAGGAAGACATCGAGCTGCGCGTCATAAAGATCGGTTTCTTTGTCGGCGCTGGCTGCCTGTTCGATCTTGTCGGCGTCGTAGAGCATGACACCAAGATAGCGGATGCGGCCCACGCAGGTTTCGGAACAGACCGTCGGGTTGCCCGATTCAATGCGCGGGTAGCACAGCGTGCATTTTTCCGACTTGCCCGATTCCCAGTTGTAATAGACCTTTTTGTACGGGCAGCCGGAGACGCACATGCGCCAGCCACGGCATTTTTCCTGGTCGATGAGAACAATGCCGTCTTCTTCGCGCTTGTAGATCGCGCCGGAAGGGCAAGAGGCTGCGCAGGTTGGGTTGAGACAGTGCTCGCACAACCGTGGCAGGTACATCATGAAGGTGTTCTCGTACTCGCCGTAAATCTCCTTCTGGATGCCCTCAAAGTTGTAATCCTCTGAGCGCTTGGAGAATTCGCCGCCGAGAATTTCCTCCCAGTTCGGACCTTTTTCGATCTTCTCGATCCGCTCACCGGTGATTTTTGAACGGGGACGCGCCGTCGGAAACGCCTCCATTTCTGGGGCCGATTTCAGATGGTCGTAATCAAAGTCGAACGGCTCATAGTAGTCGTCGATTTCAGGCAGGTCCGGGTTGCCAAAAATGTTAGACAAGATGCGCCACTTGGAGCCCTGTTTGGGCTGAAGCTTGCCAGAAGCTGTACGCTCCCAGCCGCCGTTCCAGCGCGCCTGGTTTTCCCAGTCCGTTGGATAGCCTGTGCCCGGCTTGGTTTCGACATTGTTGAACCAGGCATATTCAACACCTTCGCGGCTGGTCCAAACGTTTTTGCAGGTCACGGAGCAGGTGTGGCACCCGATGCATTTGTCGAGGTTCAACACCATGCCGATTTGCGCGCGTACTCTCATTGGGCTGCCTCCTTCCGGGGGGCTTCCATGTCTTTGGGGGCTTCACGGTCGAGCCAGTCGACCTTCTGCATCTTGCGAACGACAACAAACTCATCCCGGTTCGACCCAACGGTTCCGTAGTAGTTGAAGCCGTAGGACTGCTGGGCGTAAGCGCCGATCATGTGGGTGGGTTTGAGCGTGGCGCGGGTCACCGAATTGTGGATGCCGCCGCGATGACCGGTCTTCTCAGAGCCCGGCGTGTTCACGATCTTCTCCTGCGCGTGATACATGAACGTCGTGCCGTCCTTGATCCGCTGAGAGACCACCGCACGTGCCGTCAAAGCGCCGTTGGTGTTGTAGAGCTCGACCCAATCATTATCGACGATGCCGGCGGTTGCCGCGTCGTTCTCGCTGATCCAGATCACTGGCCCGCCACGGTTGAGCGTGAGCATCAACAGATTGTCGGTGTAGGTGGAGTGGATGCCCCATTTTTGGTGCGGCGTGATGAAGTTCAGCACCACGTGTGGGCTGTTCTTGTCGGTGTGCACCTCGTCGGTGATCGTCTTCAGATCGACCGGTGGGCGATAAGACATGAAGCCCTCGCCGAACGCGCGCATCCAAAGGTGATCCTGATAGAGCTGCTGACGGCCGGTCAGCGTGCGCCAGGGGATTAGCTCATGCACATTGGTGTAGCCGGCATTGTAGCTGACCTTCTCACTCTCAATGCCTGACCAGGTCGGTGAGGAGATAATCTTGCGCGGCTGAGCGGCAATGTCGTGGAAGCGTATCTTGTTGTGGTGCTCGCCTTCAGCCAAGTGCGCATGCTCGCGCCCGGTTGCTTTCTCAAGCGACTTCCAGGCCTTCACGGCCACTTCGCCGTTGGTTTCCGGCGCCAGCATCAAGATGACTTCACAGGCATCAATCGCTGTCTCAATTTTCGGACGGCCTTCTGCGGCACCCTCAATTTGGGTGCCATTGAGGGCAGCCAGATTGTCGATCTCGGTTTGGGTGTTCCAGGCAATGCCCTTGCCGCCATTTCCGAGCTTGTCCATCAGCGGTCCTAGCGCCGTAAACCGGTCGTAGATGGCGCCATAGTCGCGCTCGACAGGCACATAGGCTGGCGCCGTCTTGCCGGGGATCAGGTCGCACTCTCCTTTCTTCCAGTCCTTCACCTGATCCTGGGCGATCTCACCTGGTGTATCGTGAAGGATCGGCAGCGCGACAATGTCGGTTTCCTGATCGAGATACCCCGGTGCGATGTCCTGGAACTTCCTGGCGATCGACTTGAAAATTTCCCAGTCGGACTTCGACTCGTATGCCGGGTCCACAGCCGCCTGAAGCGGGTGGATGAACGGGTGCATGTCCGAAGTGTTCATGTCGTCCTTTTCGTACCAACTGGCCGTTGGCAGAACGATGTCGGAGTAGACGCAGGTGGTGGACATGCGGAAGTCGATGGTCACCAGAAGATCCAGCTTTCCGCGTGGTCCTTCCTCATGCCACTTGGCTTCCTTGGGCAGCTGCGCACCCTCTTCGCCCAAATCCTTGCCCATCACGCCATGGTCGGTGCCAAGCAGATGCTTGAGGAAGTATTCGTGCCCTTTGCCCGATGAACCGAGCAGGTTGGAGCGCCAAACAAACAGGTTGCGCGGCCAGTTGGCCGGATCATCGGGATCTTCGCAGGCCATTTCCAGATCGCCGGACTTTAGTTGCTCGGCCACATAGGCTGGGATCTCTTTGCCGGCTGCCTTGGCGGCTTTGGCCACCTCCAGCGGATTGGTTTTCAGTTGCGGCGCAGACGGCAACCACCCCATCCGTTCAGCCCGAATGTTGTAGTCGATGAGGTTGATATCCCAGTCGCCCTCAGGGGCGGTTGGCGAGATGATCTCATCGGCCTTCAGCGTTTCGTAGCGCCACTGATCGGAATGGGCATACCAAGCCGATGTGGAGTTCATGTGCCGTGGTGGGCGTGACCAATCGAGCGCAAAGGCCAATGGCTGCCAGCCAGTCTGTGGGCGTAGCTTCTCTTGGCCCACATAGTGTGCCCAGCCACCACCGGACTGACCGACACACCCGCACATCACCAGCATGTTGATGACGCCGCGGTAGTTCATGTCCATGTGATACCAGTGGTTCATCGCCGCGCCGATGATGATCATCGACTTACCCTGGGTCTTTTCAGCGTTTTGCGCGAATTCACGGGCCACATGGATGATCTTGTCGGCGGATACGCCAGTGATCTTCTCAGCCCAGGCAGGCGTGCCTGGTGTTTCATCGGCATAGTCTTTGGAGACCCAGTCACCGCCTAATCCGCGGTCCAGCCCATAGTTGGCGCAGAACAGATCGAACACGGTGGCGACATAGGCTTCGCCTTCTGCGGTCTTGATCTTCTTGACCGGAATGTTGCGGGTCAGAATGTTGGGGTGATTGGCATCCGTCGCGAATTGGCCGATGGCCTCTCCGCCGAAATAGGGGAAGTCAACGCCGACCACATCGTCATGATCGTCTTCCAGCACAAACGTCATCTTCAGGCGCGTATCCGCCTTCGACGCGCGTTCTTCCAGGTTCCATTCACCGTCCTCGCCCCAACGATAACCAACCGAGCCGTTGGGCGCGACGAGCCCCTCAGAGGTCTCGTCATAGGCAACGGTTTTCCATTCTGGATTGTTGTCTTCGCCCAGCTTGCCATTGAGATCATCGGCGCGCAGGAAACGCCCGGCGACCAGCTTGCCGTCTTTCTCTTCCAACTTCACCAGCATCGGGAAATCAGAGTATTTGCGCGTGTAGTCTTCGAAGTACTCGCACTGCTTATCGAGGTGGAATTCGCGCAGGATCACATGGCCAAACGCCATGGCAAGCGCGGCATCGGTGCCCTGCTTCACATTCAGCCAGACGTCGCCGAACTTCGCGGCTTCGGAATAGTCGGGGCAGATGACAGCAGATTTGGTGCCCTTGTACCGGGCCTCGGTATAAAAGTGCGCATCGGGCGTACGGGTCTGTGGGACGTTAGAGCCCCAGAGCAGCAAATAGCCGGCATTGTACCAGTCAGCGGACTCAGGAACGTCGGTCTGCTCGCCCCAGGTCATCGGAGACGCTGGCGGCAGATCGCAATACCAATCGTAAAAGCTCATACAGACGCCGCCAAGCAGCGAAAGATAGCGCGAGCCAGCGGCGTAGGAGACCATCGACATGGCCGGGATGGGCGAGAAGCCGAATACACGATCCGGGCCGTAGGTCTTGGCGGTGTAGGCGTTGGCCGCGGCGGTAATCTCCGTCGCCTCATCCCACGTGGCGCGCACAAAGCCGCCTTTGCCACGAGTCGCGACATAGCCTGCCCGCAGAATAGGGTCGCTTTGCAGCTTGGTCCAAGCTTCAATCGGACCCAGTGTTTCACGCAGCTTGCGCCACACCTTCATCAAGCGGCCGCGCACAAGCGGGTTTTTCACTCGGTTTGCCGAATAGAGATACCAGGAGTAGCTGGCGCCACGGGCGCAACCGCGTGGTTCATGATTGGGAAGGTCGGGACGCGTGCGCGGATAATCCGTCTGCTGGGTTTCCCAGGTCACGATGCCCGATTTGACGTAAATCTTCCACGAGCACGAGCCGGTGCAGTTCACGCCATGGGTGGAGCGCACCACTTTGTCGTGCCGCCAGCGGTTTCGATAGGTGTCTTCCCAATCGCGGTTTTCGCGTGTGACCTGTCCGTGGCCATTGGAGAATTGTTCCAGTTCTTTCGACTGCAGGAAATTCAGTCTGTCGAGCAGGTGGCTCATGGTCGTTGTCCTCACAAAGAATGGGGAGCTGCGCCGCCCGATGCGGCGCAGCTAAAGCTCTCAAAAATCAGGGATTTTTGATGTAAGCGCTGGGCCGCAGGTAGAACCACCAGTTGATGACGATGCAGACCGTGTAGAAGATCGCGAAGCCATAGAGGGCAAGTTCAGGGGACCCGGCCCGTAGCTGTTCGCCGAATATCTGGGGGATCAGGAAGGCGCCATACGCCGCAACCGCTGATGTCCAACCGAGGACCGGACCAGCCTGTTCCTTGTTGAAGGCCACAGCAATCGTGCGGAACGTCGAGCCATTGCCGATGCCTGTGGCTGCGAACAACACCAGGAATAGGAGCAGGAAGGGAATGAAATACTCTTCCGGCGTTGCCGAGGCGTAGGCCTGCTGCAGGATGTATGCGAGTGCCACAGCACAGATGACCATGACGATCGAGATGATCTGGGTCACCTTCGCGCCGCCGGCCTTGTCGGCCCAAACACCACCCAGCGGACGGATCAGAGCGCCGATGAAGGGGCCCATCCAGGCAAACATCAAAGCGCTTGGACCGTTGGGGTTGGATGTGTCGTGGGTGAGCACGCCATCGACCATCAAATGCTGGAAGCCGAACACAACCTTGATGGTCAGCCCCATTGCAGCCGAGTAGCCAATGAAGGAGCCGAAGGTCATCACATAGATGATTGTCATTGCCCAGGTGTGCTTGTTGCCGAAGATCTTGTACTGGCGCGCCAGATTTTGGCCGATCTGGCCGGGGATGAAGCGCAGTATTGCGACCGTGAGAACGATCACGATTGGCAGAACAAACCATTTGGAGACGCCAAAGCCGGAGCCACCAACGGCTGCGGGCAGCATCAGCCAGAGACCGAAAGCAGCTGCAGCAAGGCCGATCAGATACATGAAGCCGATGATCGAGAACGCGCCGATAGGGTTGGGGATGTTCGGGCTGACATGCTCATCGCGAATATTGTTCATCCCGAACCAGCCCAAGAAGGCGAGTGGGATGAGCGCGAGCAACCACACGAAACCTGCATTCTGGATGAAGGTTTCGGTCCCTGCGGGGATGCGGCCAATCAACGTACCGGACGTATTCACCAGCGTTTGGGATTCGCCGCCGAACAAGCCGAAGGTCATCACCAGCGGGATCACGATTTGCATGGTCGTGACACCGAAGTTGCCGAGACCGGCGTTCATGCCCAGCGAATAGCCCTGGATCTTCTTGGGAAAGAAGAAGGAGATATTCGACATGGAGGCGGCGAAGTTACCGCCGCCGATGCCCGAAAGCAGAGCCAATATCTGATACTGCCAGAGCGGCGTGTCGGGGTTCTGCAGCGCGATGCCGGTCCCGACCGCGGGGATCATCAGCAGCGCAGTGGTGAAGAAGATTGTGTTGCGACCACCGGCGATGCGGATGAAGAAGGTCGCGGGAATGCGGAGCGTCGCACCGGAAAGACCAGCGATGGCGGTCAGCGTGAACAATTGCGACGTTTCGAACGGATACCCCAGATTGATCATCTGGACCGTGATGATGCCCCAGTAGAGCCATACCGCGAAGCCGCAGAGCAGCGAGGGAATGGAAATCCATAGATTTCGATTGGCGATCGCCTTGCCTGATGACGCCCAAAAGGCCTCATCGTCTGGCGTGTAGTCTCGTAGGTCCTGTCCCATAATCGTGTCCTTGATTGGGTCTTGGCGGTTGGGAAGAGGCGCGTGGCCGGATGCCACGCGTCATGGTTCGTGAAGGCGTGTCGTTACTCAGCAGGGCTGGGCTTGGGGTTGCGATTGGCGATCGCGACCAACCCTTCTTCGAGTTCGGCATTGGCCTTGGCTGCGCGCCGTTTCAGCGTCTCAATGTTCGCCGCTGCAAAGGCAGCCCGCTCCTCATCTTCCTGCCGGGTTGAAAACCGCACGAAGAAGGCCAGGAATGACGCGCATGTCACAACGATGCCAAGGATGAGGAAGGCCTCAGACCAGTCGATCACGTTCTTGAACAGGAAGCCTGCCAGCACGGCGCCGGCATTGCCGCCTGCGCCCACCACACCAGCCACCGCGCCAAGGGCTTTTTTGTTGATGAAGGGAACGACGGAATAGGTCGCGCCTTCAGCCATCTGGGTGAACAGTGAGAACACGATCAAGGATGGCAAAGCCAGGAACAACACGCTCATCTGACTGAAGATCATCAAGGCGATGCCTTCAAATAGCAGGCAGATGAAGAGCCAAAATGCCCGACCTTTCAGTCCCCACAGGGAGCCGAAATTGTCGCCGAAGATGCCGCCCAAGGTGCGAGCGAAGATGTTCATGAGGCCGAACGAAGCCGCCACAAAACCAGCGGTGACCAAGTTCAGGTCAAAATAGTCCATGAAGTAGAGCGCAGCGACGTTGTTGACCGTCAGCTCAATGCCGAAGCAGGCGCCATAGATGACGAACAGAACCCACACGCGCGGGTCGGTGAGCGCATGCATGTAGTTGCCGGTGACCTTCTTCTTCTCCTCCATCTTGCCCTGCGCACGCAGGTCATCAAAATTGCCGTCAGGCGCATCCTGAGTGAGGAAGAAGTAAGCGATACCGATCAGCATGATGATCACGCCGACAACAACCATCGACAGGCGCCAACCCACAGCCTCGGAAAACCCGAAGCCGATAACCATCACCGAGAAAAGCAGGGGCATGACGAATTGGGTGACACCGCCGCCAAGGTTACCCCAACCTGCAGAGGTCGCATTGGCCTGCCCCACCACATTGGGGGCAAACATTACGCTGGTGTGGTACTGGGTGATAACGAACGACGCACCGATGCAGCCGATCAGAACCCTAAACAGAAGGAAGGATTCAAAGGTCTGCGCCAGACCGATGCCCATAACAGGCAATGACCCTAGCAGCAGAAGGCCGGTGTAAGCTTTGCGCGGACCGATACGGTCGCACAGCCAGCCAATGAACAATCGGGCGAAGATCGTCATCGAAACCGAGCCAATGATGGCCCAGCCGATTTGATCAGGGGTGAGTTGAAGCTCGTCACGTACCACCGACATAAGCGGTGCGATCCCGAACCAAGCGAAGAAACAGGCAAAGAAGGCGAACCACGTCATGTGGAACGTCCTGATCTGCACCATGTTCACTTTGAGGAAATTCGACCACAGAGCGGTGGCCTTGTTTTGCAGTTCCATCGGGTCTCTCCGGCATTCTGCTCCAGCCAAATTGCCGAAGCACCGGAATGGGTCTGCGCCCTCTCCAAGGGAACGAATTTGACGTAAATCAAGTAACAGAGCTCGAAATAGTCAAATAAATCAAAGCCTAAGATTGATCAGCTTCTCCTTGTGATAACGTCATGCTAACGTTTGGTTAAGCGCAATTCGCCTGTTGACATTCATCATGTCATGGCTTGATAAATGTTAGGTATGTTGATTTGCCGCGAGCGACCGTGAAGCCAACCGAAGAAGCCGACATCCGGGCGCTCAGCCTTTTCAAGGGCATGGCTGATGAAAGCTTTGAAGCCCTGTTTCGTGGCGCCTATGTCCAAAATTTCCCGCCCATGATCGAGCTCATCACCGAAGGCGACCCGTGCGACTTTCTGCACGTGATGGTCGGCGGGTCCGTTGAATTGTACGCCTCGTGGAACGGTCGCGAAACAACGATGGCCACGGTGCGTCCGGTTTCTACTTTCATTTTAGCTGCGACCATCCGCGACGCGCCTTACCTTATGTCGGCGCGTACGATTGAGAAATCACGCATTGTGTTGCTTCCCTCAACTGATGTACGCGAGGTTTTTTCAGCCGATCCGGTCTTTGCACGCGCCATCGTGGATGAACTGGCCAAGTGCTATCGCGGTGTCATCAAGAATACCAAGAACCTGAAACTGCGGACCTCGATCGAACGGCTGGCCAACTATCTGTTGCGTGTACGAAATTTTGGCGAGGATGGTGACACAGTTCACCTGTCTATGGAGAAGCGCCGTTTGGCATCCTATCTCGGCATGACGCCGGAGAACCTCTCGCGCGCGTTCAAGACCCTGCAGGGGTATGGTGTGGAAGTGGATGGCGCGCGCGTTAGGATCAACAATGTCGACGATCTTACCAACTTCGCCAAGCCGGAAGTTCTGATCGACGACTTCACCGTCTAACAAAGAATGACGGCGTTATTTCACGGAAACTGTATGCCTCGGCGATTGAGCGTGACCCGGTAAAGGCTTGTCGTTGCGGTGATGTAAAGTTCGTGCTTGGCGCGCCCACCGAAGCAGAGATTGGACACCAGTTCGGGCACCAATATCTTGCCCATCAGTTTGCCGCTGGGCGCAATGCAATGGACGCCATCAGCGGCAGACGACCAGACATTTCCATCTTGATCCAGTCGAATGCCATCAGCCGCGCCCGGATTGATGGTGTGAAAATGACGACCACCGGACAGTGCGCCGTCAGACGCGCAGTCATAAACACGGATATGCTGCGCATCTTCGCTGAACATGCGTCCCGTATCCGCTACGTAGAGCAGGCTTTCGTCTGGAGAGAAGGCAAGCCCGTTGGGACACTGCATGTCATCAACCATCACGGCCAGCGCACCGGTCACCGGATCAGCGCGATAGATATGGCAGGGCAATTCTTGCTCGCTGGCATAGCCCTCATAGTTCGTCATGATTCCGTAGTGGGGGTCTGAAAACCAAATCGTGCCATCCGATTTGACGATGACATCGTTCGGGGAGTTGAGCGGCTTACCGTCGTAACTGTCGGCGATAACACTAATCGACCCATCGTGTTCAGTACGGGTGACACGGCGCGTCCCATGTTCGCAGGAAATCAAACGCCCCTCTCGGTCACGCGTGTGCCCGTTGGCGTAGTTGGACGGCGCTCGGTGGGTTGAGATGCCTGTTTCGGGCACCCAACGAAGCATCCGGTTGTTCGGAATGTCGGAAAAAATAAGGCACCCCGCATCGCCAAACCAAACAGGGCCTTCCACCCAATCAAAGCCTGTTGCCAGTTGCTTGACCGGAGCATTTCCCAATACAAAGCGCTCGAATGCTGGGTCAATCACTTCAAAAAAAGACATGCTTTAGCCCCTCCTTGGACTCCTCAAAATCATGCGAACTGGTTATCGATAACATACTCTTGCGTCAAACAGACAGGATCTGCCGATGGACTATTCCAAACCAAGCCGTGCCCTTACCCATCATGGCGTTATGACGATGCTTGCAGCTGCCGTTTCCCGAGCTGAGGAAATGGGCCAGCCGCAATGCATTGTGATTGTGGACGCTTCCGGTGAGACGCTCGGTGAGTTGCGGATGACAGGCGCAAAATTTCTCAGCCGTATGAGCGCAAAAGCCAAGGCATTGACTGCGGCCTCCATAGGCGGGCAAAGCACGAATATACCTGAGGATGTGCGCCAGCTGATTGGTTTGGCGACACGCGGCGGCATGACGGGACTACCAGGCGGATTGCCGATCGTTCTTGAAGGACATCTCGTTGGCGGCATCGGTGTTGGTTCGGGAACAGGTGACCAGGATGTCGATGTCGCGCGCGCCGCTCTTTCAGCCATTGGAGCCGAGCTATGAAAATTGGATTTCTTGGAACTGGGCTGATGGGAGCTCACATGGTGCGGCGGCTGGCGCAGGCCGGCCATGATCTCACGATCTGGAACCGGACCGAAGAGCGCGCTCAGGCATTAAGCGATGTGGCACGCGTGGCCAGGCACCCATCCGACGTCACAAAAGGCGCGAAGGTGATAATTGCCATGCTTTTGGATGGCCCCATAACGCGATCCACGCTGGTTGATGACGGCGTTATGGATGCATTGGACTCTGGCACGACGATTATCGATATGGGGTCAGTTGATCCGAAGACGGATCAAGACTTGGCCAAGCTCGCTAAAGACCGCGATTGCAATCTGCTCGATGCGCCTGTGTCCGGTGGTGTGGTTGGCGCACAGGACGGGAGCATGTCGATCTTTGTCGGCGGTAATATGGCAGTCTTCGAAGCCGTTAGCCCCGTTCTGAACGCGCTTGGCAGGCCAACCCATCTAGGGCCTGTCGGCGCCGGACAGATCACCAAGCTTGCCAATCAACTGATCGTCGCCAGCACCATCGGTGCAGTGGCTGAGGGTTTGCGATTGGCCGAAGCGGGTGGCTGTGATCCAGCCCAAGTGCGACTGGCGCTTGCTGGCGGCTTTGCTGACAGCCGCATTCTGGAACTGCACGGCAAGCGCATGGTGGAGGGCGATTTTGTTGCCGGCGGGCGGTCGGTGGCGCAGTTGAAAGACCTGAACAATGCGATGTCAGAGGCGGACAGGTTTGGGCTTGAGTTGCCGCTTGGTGCCTGCATTCGCGATGGATTCCGCGATCTTGTGGAGCGTCGTGACGGCGGGGATTTGGACCATTCAGCCTATTATCTTTGGCTCAAGCAGCGTCTTGATCAAATCTGATCTGTGCCTTCATCGCTTGGCTACGATCTCCTGCAGTCTGGAACGCCTCTACGGCGTTTGCTAGCGCAAAGGTGTGCGTGACATAGGGCTTCACATCTATCAGCCCTTTCCGCATTAAGCTGACACCGGTGTGGAACTCCTCGTGAAAACGGAAAGATCCTTTCAGTGCCAGCTCTTTGGCCGTCATTGCTTGCACAGGAAGCGTCATATCGCCCCCGAGGCCAAGCTGCATGATCGTTCCGCCCGGTCGCATGGCCGGGATTGCACCAGTCAGCGCCACCTCTGCGCCGGTGCACTCAAAATGGACATCAAACCGGCCTTTGTCTGCGGCATAGGGCACAAGGCCTTCCGGGTTCGTGCCAATGTTCAACGTAACATCGGCGCCGGCCTGTCTGGCATGCTCCAGGGCGAAATCACTTAAGTCAGTGGCGACGACTAGATCCGCCCCAGCGCGGCGGGCGGAAAGAATGCACAGAACACCGATCGGTCCACAGCCGGTGACCAACACCGACTTACCCAACATTGCTCCTGCGCGCCGTGTCGCGTGCAAACACACCGCCAAGGGCTCTGCCATTGCGGCTTCACCTGGGGACAGACCGTTGGCGGGTGCACATTGTGTCGCATCGGCAACCAACACCTGGCGAAACGCGCCCTGAACATGCGGAAAGGGCATTGCCGAGCCATAAAAGCGCATATTAGGGCATTGGTTGAATTGC
Organism: Hyphomicrobiales bacterium; assembly: GCA_040219355.1. Taxonomy (GTDB): domain Bacteria; phylum Pseudomonadota; class Alphaproteobacteria; order Rhizobiales; family MH13; genus MH13. Next base: position 166,551 of record JAVJSN010000014.1, on the reverse strand, counting down.
GCACTGTGGCAATAGCGACAGGTGTGGCACGGACGCGAGGGCGACACAGCGACCAGTTGCCCCTCGGCAAAACCAGTGACATTGGGCCCAAGGCCCGCGATATAGCCAGACACTTCATGGCCAAGGACCATCGGCTCCTGCAAGCGCACCGTGCCAAAACCACCATGGTTGTAGTAATGCAAATCCGAGCCGCAGATACCTCCAACGGCCAAGGTGATCTGCACCTGTCCAGGTCCAGGAGTTTCGACCTTCTGCTCTTCGATCCGAAGGTCTTTTGGGCCATGGATAACGATGGATTTCATGGCGACCCGGCCTTCCTAAAGTACCGGTGTCAGCAGAGGCTGTCCGGAAAAATGGGCTGACAGATTGTCGCGAACAAGTTTGCCCATCGCCTTGCGTGTCTCAACCGTGCCGGAGGCATGATGAGGCTGCAAAAGCACGTTCGGTAGGTTCAAAAAACGCGGATTGAGGGCAGGCTCGCCTTCAAAGACGTCAAGTGCCGCTGAACCAAGCGCGCCTGACTCCAAGGCATCCAGAAGAGCGTCTTCGTCAATGTTGGCGGCGCGCGATATGTTGACGATCATGCCGTCGCGTCCAACTGCCTCGATGACGTTGCGGTCAACGATGTGCCGTGTGGCCTCAGAGGCCGCAAGGGTCACGAACAAGACATCGACATGACGTGCCAATGCTACAGGGTCTGCAATGAAGGTCCAGTCGGGTGCGAAGTCTTTGGCGGCAACATCACAATAGGCAATTTCCATATCAAAACCGGAGAGCCGCTTGGCCAACTCGTGGCCAATACGACCAAGACCAAGAACCCCTGCCCGCTTGCCCCAAACACGTGACGTCAATGGATAAGAGCCTCGGCTCACCCAATTGCCGTCTCGAACCCATTGCTCAGCGCCCAAGATACCGCGCGTCTGCGCCAGCATCATCGCCACACCCAGATCAGCCACGTCCTTGGTCAACACATCAGGTGTGTTGGTGACACGGATACCGCGCTCCTTGCAGGCGCTCAGATCGACCGCGTCGTACCCCACGCCATACACCGACACCACTTCCAGATTGGGGCAGGCGTCGATCATGGTTCGGTCCGCACCCAAATCACCGCGCGTGGCAATGCCGCGAATGTTGAACCCGACATCGGCAAGAAAACCGGTCTTATCCGGTGCTTCAAAGTAGCGATGCATCGCAAAGGCTTCTTCGAGCGGTATCTGATCCCAGTCTGGATAAGGGCCGACCTGAAGCACGCTGGGTTTCGTCATATCATCGCTCATTCATTGACAATTGTTGTTATCGATAACATAAACACGGTTAAACATGTTGTCGAGTGCAAAAGGATAACCAATGAGCCTAACCTTGTTTGACCTTACCGGGCAGCGCGCGCTGATCACCGGTTCTTCGCAAGGCATCGGATTTGCACTTGCACGTGGCCTCGCGGCCGCCGGGGCGAAGATCGTTCTCAATGGTCGTGACGAGGCGAAACTGACCAACGCAGCAGATCGCCTACGCGCAGATGATGCTGATGTGGCCTTACTGCCTTTCGACGCGACGGACCATGAGGCTGTGCGAACTGCCGTGGATGGTTTCGAGGCGCAAACCGGCGCGATCAATATTCTGGTGAACAATGCCGGGATGCAGCATCGGGCAGCCTTGGAAGACTTTCCTGCTGACGCATTTGAGCGCCTGCTTCAAACCAATATCGCCAGTGTTTTCCATGTTGGTCAGGCCTGTGCTCGGCACATGATCAGACGAGGAGCTGGCAAGATCGTCAACATCTGTTCCGTGCAGACCGCCCTCGCTCGCCCCGGAATTGCGCCCTACACGGCCACCAAGGGAGCGGTGGCAAACCTCACTAAAGGCATGGCGACTGACTGGGCTAAGCATGGATTGCAATGCAATGGGTTGGCTCCCGGGTATTTCGATACGCCGCTCAACAAAGCGCTCGTCGATGATCCTGAGTTCACAGCATGGCTTGCCAAACGCACACCAGCGGGACGCTGGGGCGATGTGGACGAACTGGTTGGGACTTGCATCTTCTTGTCATCGCGCGCGTCGTCGTTCGTCAACGGAACCACTGTCTTCGTCGATGGCGGCATCACGGCTTCGCTGTGAACCCCGTTACGATGGTCTTGAAGGAGATACTCTATGCCGCTTGATGTCACGCTGATCGGCGCAGGCGCGATGGGCGGCGCCATTGGCGCCCGCCTGATCGCCACCGGTCAGAACCTAACGGTCTTTGATCTTGATGAGGTGAAAGTCCAGACCTTGGTTGACCAAGGCGCAAAGGGTGCTGCCAGTGCTGCCGAGGCCGCCGCTACATCACCCTATGTGATCACATCGCTCAACGCGCCTCACATTGTGGATGCTGCGGTTTTTGGCGAAAGCGGTGTGGCAGTGGGTGCAAAGCCCGGCACACTGATCATCGATATGTCCTCAATCGATCCAGGCGCCACTCAGGACCTGGCCGAAAAGGCGTCGCAGCACGGCCTGCGATGGGTTGATAGCCCCCTATCGGGCGGTGCACCCAAAGCGCTGATCGGCGAGTTGACCCTTATGGCGGGCGGCAGCGATGAAGATGTGAAAGATGCGCACACGGTGCTGCAACACGTTGCTTCAAACTACACCCATATGGGCCCCGTCGGCGCGGGCCAAACGACCAAGCTGATCAATCAGGTGCTTTGCGGGCTTGGCTTTCTTGCGGTTGCCGAGGCCACCCAGCTTGCGCTGGACGCCGGCGTCGATGCTCAAAAAATACCGCAGGCCCTAAAAGGCGGGCGAGCTGACAGCGCTCTGCTGCAAGAGTACATGCCGCGCTTCGCAACCAAGGATTATCGGCGTACCGGTCGGATCGACAATATGGTCAAGGATCTCAACGGCGTGCAGGACCTCGCCCGCAAAACGAACACCGCGATGCCACTCACTGCGCTTTGCGGCGAAATCCATCGCATGATGACCGCAGCAGGATTGGGCGGTGAGGACGAGGCAGCGCTGATGGAATTTTTCCGTGGGCCGGACAGAGAGCAGTTCAAATGACCACGCGACACGCAATCGGTCAGATCGTCACGGAATTTTGCTATGGCTGCGTTCACCATTATATGACGATTGCAGAACAGTATTATCAATAAAACACTGAAAAACAAACACAATTTTCCCTCTCGTCATTCTGCGTAGAACTTTTTCTGCGACAATTATCAAAAATGTTACCGATACCCCATTGACGAATGATATCGATAACATAAGCTGAAGGCAGCTCCATCAAGAGGGCGTTAGGTATCAAAGGGAGGGCCTGGAACTTGGCCGACCAAAAGCCTGTAATTTTGATGCGCAACATTACCAAAAGGTTTGGCGGCGTGGTCGCGCTCAACGGGGTCGATCTAGACGCATATGCTGGAGAAGTGCTTGCCATCGTCGGCGACAATGGCGCAGGCAAATCCACCCTGATCAAGATTTTGACCGGTGTTTATCAACCCAGCGCTGGGCGCATCGAGATGGATGGCGAGCCGCTGTTGATGTCCGACCATTCCGATGCCATCGCGCTGGGAATTGATGCGGTCTACCAGACCCTTGCGCTGGCCGATCATCTGCCGCCAGCGGCCAATGTGTTTCTCGGCAACGAGCTGACAACCAATTTTCTCGGCGTCCCACTGCTGGATAATCGGCGCATGCGACAAGAGGCTGAAACGGTGCTCTTCGAGCGGCTAGGCGTACGGTTGCCTGATATGGACAGCCCGGCTGCAAGCTTATCTGGCGGCCAACGTCAGGCGATTGCCATTGCGCGCGCAGTTTATCATTCCGATCTACGCGTTCTTGTGATGGATGAGCCAACCGCAGCGCTGGGCCCCCAGGAAACAGCGCGAACGTTACGCCTAATCGAGACTCTGCGCGAGCAAGGTCTGGCAATCATTCTGATCTCGCATTCTCTCGACGATGTTTTTGAAGTGGCCGACCGCGTCCAGGTGATGCGGCGTGGAAAACGAGTCGGCGTCGTCAAGACCCAAGATGTTACCACACAAGACGTTCTCGGCATGATTGTCGGCGCGTCCGAAGACGCCTGAGCAGGAGAAGCACGAGATGACCACCAGTCCGGTGACCAACACAACAGTCGCGTCTCCCCCCGACGGCGCCCCTGACCTTCGAACACGACTCGAACCCTACATGGGCATCATCGCTCCGGTGGCGATGATCGCAGCCATTTTGCTCGTTATGGCGATCCTTGAACCGGCCCGGTATTTCCGCCTCTCTAACCTTGAGATCATCCTGCTGGAATCGGCACTTTATATGCCAATGGCCATGGCGATGACCTTCGTCATCACCCAGCGTGGCATTGATCTGTCAATTGGGTCGGTCGCAGCGCTCAGTACGATCATCGCTGGCTTTCTGATGAAGGTTTACGGCTTTCCAGCATGGGCCGGTGTGTCGGTTGCCATTGCGTTGGGAGCCACGATGGGACTGATCAACGGTCTCATCATTACCAAGTTTAAGGTGCCTGATCTGATCGGCACCTTGGCCATGGATCTTGTTTATCGCGGGTTCGCGCTGGTTCTGGCCAAGGGCCTGGTCCTCGCGCGTTATCCTGATCTCATTACCAATATTGGTCGGGGACAAATCAGCTGGTTCCTTCCAATTCCCGTATGCATCGGGTTGTTGACGATGCTGGCGGGTTGGGTGCTGCTGACGCGGACGCATTTTGGCCGCTACACCATTGCCATCGGATCGGAACCTCAGGCCGCCGAGCTGACCGGCATCGCAATCGACCGGCACAAGATCTATGCCTATGTTTTGATGGGCGCGATGGCTGGCTTGGCCGGGGTTATGCTTCTCGGCAAGCTCAATGCGGTCCAAGCGACAAGCGCACCTTACTTCAATCTGCATGTCATTGCAGCAGTGGTTGTGGGTGGAACGTCGCTCTTCGGCGGGCGTGCATCGCTATTGGGATCACTGGCCGGTGTTCTCTTGCTAGCCTTGATGATCAACGCACTGGTCACGCTGCGGATCGAATTTTTCTGGCAGTCCGTTGGCTCAGGCGTCGTCATTGTGACGTCGGTCGCGCTCTACACCTGGCTTCAGAAAAAAGATCGTGATGGAGCGCAGGGAATCTTGGCCGCGCTTGCCCTTCCGGAGACGCAGCGATTGCTCAAACTGATCGGCATGATCGTCGGTGCGCTGGCAATCATCTTGCTGCTTGGCTGGGGTTTTGCCGGTGACCCCAACCGCTCCGGTTAAATCCAGTCAGCTCAAAAATTGCAGGCAGAAAACAAACAATAAAGGGAGAAAACACAATGAAACATGCGATCACAGCACTTGCCGCAGGCCTCATGGCATGCACCGCCGGAGTGGCGCTTGCTCAGAACGACAGGCAGATACCACTCATGGCGGTCGAGGGTGATGAGGATCGAGATTTTTATCTCGTTGAACAGATGAACCGGCCTGGAGAGCTTGAGGCACTGCGTGAGGTTGTCGGATCGGCTGCCGTGCCATTAGCAGTGGAGCAGGATGAGCCGTTGCAGATAGCCCTGGTTTACCCATCGGCCGATGTGTCAGACTTTTGGGCGCGGATGTATTTGGCCTTTACCGCGCGCCTCGACGAGTTGGGAATCGAATACGAAACAACCGAATTTGCGTCACGACAGATCGAGCATTCTTTGCAGGCGACCTACACCACGCAGGTCATTCAAGATGCCGACATTTGGGATTTTGTCCTCTTTGGACCATCTGAGCTAGCGACGCAGGCCGATAACATCGACAAGTTGGCCGGGACTGAAGATTTCACCACTTTCGTCATTTCGTTCTTCACGCCGCCCAAATACTTGGAAAACCAGCCAGCTGGTTGGTTTGACTTCTCAGCCTCTGAAGGTGCGTTGCTGATTTGCGACTACATGATTGAGCGCTTAGGCCCAGACCAGACTTATGCGATGAACCGCGGCATCCCTGGCATCACCGACAATCAACGGTCGGGTGATTTTGCCGCTTGCGTGGAAGAAAAAGGAAACTGGAATTTAGCCTACGAACACTACGGCGAATATCGTCGTGAAGGTGGGTTCGACGGCACCAATTTCATCCTGCAATCCTATCCCGAAGCGACGATCATCCATAACGCTAACACTGCTATGGCAATGGGATCAGTGGAAGCCCAGCTGGCTATGGGCGTAGAAGGCGAGATCTTCTCGACCGGCTGGGGCGGCACCGGGCTTGAGCTGGAGGCCATTCGCAACGGCGAATTGGATGCTACGCCGATGCGTATGGGCGATGATGTCGGCGCTGCGGTTGCTGAAGCGATCAAATATCATCTCGAAGGCCGCGAAGACGAGCTGCCACTCATCTTCCTTGGCCGGATCACGATCGCCAATGACGAGATGAGCATTGAGGAAATCGATGCGCTGGAACAGGAAGCGTTTCGCTTTTCCGGGGTCGGCGCTCTGGAGCGCTAGGCGCAACGGCTTTCTTTAAAGCATTGTTCAGGCCGGGCAGCCATGCCCGGCCTTTTTGCTATTTTGTTGGCAAGCGAGTGCAGTACGGGCGCGGCTCGCTGTTGCGCCAGGTTATCGTCATCAGGCCTTCTGGACTTGCCTGCTGGAAGATGGAAGAAACCGCGATTGGCATACTGACCACAACCGTCGGGCCTAGGAGTATGGGGACACCCGCATGCAGCGCGCAATAACGATGAAGGATGTGGCCAAGGCCGCTGGGGTCTCGGTTATGACCGTCAGCAGAGCTTTCAAAGCCGATACGTCGGTCAGGCCGGAGACACGCCAGGAAATTCGCAAAGTTGCAGATGATCTTGGCTATGTGTTCGATAGCACCGCAGCCAATCTGAGATCGCAAAAGACCGGTTTCGTTGCTATCACCATTCCTTTGATCAACAACGCCAACTTTGCCGACACTGTCGGCGGACTGTCCGACCGCTTGGGCCAGAACGGGCTGCAAGTTATCCTTGGCTACACCAATTACAACATCAAAGAGGAAGAAAGGCTGGTAGAGCAGCTTTTGCGCCGCAGGCCAGAGGCGATGGTTCTCACCGGTGGTCGCCACACCGAACGCACCCGACGCCTGCTCACCAGTTCTGGCATTCCCATCATCGAAACGTGGGATCTGCCCCCGGAGCCTATCGGCCATGTCGTTGGGTTTTCCAATGCTGCCACCATGCAGGCTATGGTCGAGCATTTGATTGCAACCGGCCGCCGCCGCATAGCCTTCATAGGCGGCGATACCGATGGCGATACGCGTGGCGCCGATCGGCGCAGAGGGTTCATTCAGGCTATGTCTTCGCAGGGCATCGACCCAACACGGCTGATTGGTGCTGGAACACCACCGATTTCCATGCGCGAGGGCGCGGATGCGATGGCTCGCCTGCTTATAGAATTGCCCGACACAGAGGCAGTGATTTGTGTTTCGGACCTTTCTGCGTTCGGCGCGATGAGTGAATGTCAGCGGCGCGGTGTACGTGTGCCCGAGGACATAGCCATTGCAGGTTTTGGCGCTTACGAGATCGCCGATATATGCGTGCCGACCATAACAACGATTGATCCTCACCCGCGCCGGATCGGCGAACAGGCGGCTGAGCTTATCCTGTCAGCGCTCAAATCAGACCAAGGACCAGTTTGCGTTAAGATCGAAACCAACCTTGTTGTGCGCCAATCCTCAATGCCTACGCACTAATCACGAGGCTTTTACGCGGGCAGTCGTTCGAACGTCGCTGTTCCAGCGCTCCGTGTTCGTTCAAACCGGACAGGATGACCTCTACCCAGGCGATCAGATTGAGTGTTGCCGAGACAAAATTTAAATTTGGTCCAGGCGTGGAACCAATCTTCGATCACGTCGTTCTCCTTTCGATAGATCACAGCATGATCAGTGTTGGTTTTCCAACACTGGGTCGAACATGACACGAAGGAGAATTATCATGAGCAACGGTAAGATTTTCGGTGTGGTTTTGGGTGTCGCTGCTTTGGCAGTTGTCGCTTACGGCGCGTTCTACTTCGTAGACGTCGAGCAGACCCAGGAAGCACGCATGCCAACAGTCGACATCCAGGTTGAAGGCGGCCAGGCCCCAGAGTTTGATGTCGAAACAGGCAGCGTCGATATCGGTACGACGACCGAAACGGTTGAAGTGCCAAACGTGGAAATCACCACCAACGAGCGAGAAATCACGCTGCCAACGCTTGAAGTTGAGCCAGCACAAAATTAAGGCTCAACCAAAGGCCATTATCGACCGCCAGTTCCCCCCGGACTGGCGGTTTTTTTATGAGCTAAGAAAAGCCAACAGGGCGGCATCGGCCCTGGCCACGAATGGACGAGCGCGTGCCGCATTCCAAATTTTCGAGCGCTTTTTGAGAAGCTCAGCAGCCAGGACATCGGGATGAATATAGCTGTTGCGGGCCACTGTCGCCGTATTACCGAGTCGCTTCGCTGCTGCTTGGCTCATAGCTTTGATTGTCGCTTTGCCATCAGTGCTCTGCTCATGCGCAAACGCCGCAGCGCTTGCATGCCACAACCGAAAACTCTTGGCTGTGTAAGGGTTGAGACGCAGGTCTGCTGCCTTTAGCTGTGAGGCATTGTCTGCCAACCACTGGCTGATATGGCGCGGGCGGACTTTGCGCGACAGCGATCCAAGTAGAACGGCGAACAGGTCCTCGTTCGCTTTCACTTTCCGCGCCTTCAGATACGCAATCAGATCCGGCTGGCACAGGCGGACAAACCGCTCTTTGCCGCCTTTGGCAGTAAAGCTCAGCTCGACCGAGCGGTCTCCAACCTCAATGTGCTTACCCTGTAAACTGACGGCACCAACGGTGCCATTCGACTGGCGGTAGGTTCGCGAGCCGACACGCAAGGCACCTTCATCAATCGTAAGGACGCAGGCAGCGACAGCTTTGCTAAACGGGTCGGACTGGTCATCACGCAAGATCCCGACTGCACGTCGTCGAATGTTTGGCAATGCCGCGCCAAATGCCCATAAATCAGCGAACTTGTCGGTTTCGCGTTTCTCTCGAAACCAGGCTGCGTAGATCGCCTGTTCCTTACCTGATCCATCAATCGCTAGCGCTTGAACCTTACAACGACCAGAGGCAGCAAAGAACGCTGGATCCCAGGCTGGGGGTACGGCCAACGCATCAAGGCGGGCGACCAGTCGGGTTTCGGCAACCGTTTCGCGCCGCTCGCTCCAAACGTAAGTCGCCTGACTGTCTTGGATCTTCCGACGGATCGGAAACTTTGTGGGATCAACGACCAACATGGCGGACGGTGTGGATCAGAGAACGCCATAGGCGGTGATCGCCCTGGCAACGCGTCGGTAGGCGGCAATATTGGCCCCTCGCCGATAACCGATTTTGCCGCCGTCGCGACCTTCTTCAGCAATGGTGTCGTGAACACGGCGCATGATCATTTTCAGATCCTCATCGACCTCCTGAGCGCTGGAAAAGCGGCGATGAGAGTCCTGGCTCATCTCCAGTCCGGAAATGGCGACGCCACCGGCATTGGAGGCTTTTCCAGGCGCATACAGAATGTCGGCATTGTCCACTTTGGCACTGGCCTGCGGCGTCAAAGGCATGTTGGCTCCTTCGGCGATCAGCATGGCACCTCCATCCAAAGCAGCCTGCGCGCCGTCACCATTCATCTCGTTTTGCGTGGCGCATGGCAGCACAATGTCAGCCTCCTGGCCCCACGGCAGCTCACCGGCTTTAAAGGTCAACCCAAATTTCTTTGGAGGTTCGGCAACTTCACCGCCGGCGGCTTTCTGATCGCGAACCCACTGAACCGCCTCCAGCGACAGGCCATCCTCTGCGATCAGCGTTCCTGACGTGTCCGACAAGGTGATAACCTTTGCCCCCACCTCAATGGCCTTTTCAGCGGCGTGTGTGGCCACATTGCCTTTGCCGGAGATAACGATGCGTTTAGCTTTAATGGTGTGCTTATGCGCTTCCAGCATGGTCTGGACAAAATAGATGAGCCCAAACCCGGTTGCCTGAACACGCATTGCGCTTCCGCCAAAAGATTGACCTTTGCCTGTCAGCGCTCCGTGAAATTGTCCAAAATGCCTCTTGTAAGCACCAAACAGATAACCAATCTCGCGGGTACCGACATTGATATCGCCAGCCGGTACATCGCGGTCTGGGCCTATATGGTGCGCCAGCTCCGCCATAAAAGCCTGGCAGAAGCGCATGATCTCACGCTCGCTGCGCCCTTTAGGGTCAAAATCCGCACCGCCCTTGCCTCCGCCTAACGGCAAGCCGGTGAGCGCATTCTTGAAGACTTGCTCAAAGCCAAGAAATTTTAGAATAGACGGGCTGACCGTCGGGTGAAAACGGATGCCACCCTTGTAGGGGCCGATGGCGTTGGACGTTTGCACGCGCCAACCGCGATTAATCTGGACATTGCCGGCATCATCTTCCCAGACCACGCGAAACGCAATGATCCGATCAGGTTCAGTTAATCGCTCTAAGACACGTGCGCTGGCAAATTCGCTGTGCGCCTTCTCAACCGTCAATACATCACTGGCCACATCTTCGACGGCCTGGAGAAAGGCATCCTCACCTGGATTACGCGCTTCAACGCGGTCCATGAAGTCGTGAAGAAGGACATCGCGCGCTGCCATCAGCTGCTCCTCGTTAGGTTTTGTGTTTCTGGGGTTACTGGCTTGTCCAGCTAGTGCTTGCGCAGCGCGTCTATCAACTCATCCTTGGTCATGCCCCAGCGACCCTTGATGTCAAGCTCGCCTGCTCGCTCAATCAGCTCATCCTGTGTCCAGTCTTCGTAGGCTTGCGCGTTTCCACCTTTCTTGGACGGCGATTGATTGTCGTTGGCCTTAGCGTTGGCGATGCGCGCCGCTTTTTCCTTCGATGCACCATCTTCGCGCAGGGCGTCATAGGTTTCCTCGTCCTTGACGGACGGTCGGTCTTCGTTAGTCATCATCTTCTCCTGATACTTCTCGTCGACGTGGATCAGCCAAAAGCTTCGCCCAACTCATCGGCTTTTCTTGCACCGCGCTTACCCATCTGGCGCGGTTCACCAATGGTGGAGTCCACCCGCGTCTGCGCTTCCAATTCAGCGTTCACCGAAGCTCCCATCAGGACCACGAAGGCCGAAATCCAAAGCCAGAGCAGCAACACCACCACACCAGTCAAGGAACCAAAGCTCTGGTTGTAGGAGGCAAAGTTCGCGGTGAAGTATGCAAAACCTGCTGATGCGATCAGCCAGATGAATGCAGCTGCGAGGGAGCCGACCGACAACCATTGCCAGCGCGCCTGGCGGCGTGACGGGCCAACCCTGAAGAGTACTGCCAGCGCTAGGAGAACGAACACGACCAGAAGCGTCCAACCGACAACGGAAACAGCAATTTCTATTAGGCTATCCAGTTGGATGAGGGACAGTGTTGCCGGCAGAAGCGCAGCCATCACGAAACCGATCAAAATGCCGATCATCAGCAGGAGCGTGAGGGCAAGCTTGAGCGCGAACAGGTGAAGAAAACCGCGTTTCTCGCGCTCATCATAAACGATGTTCAGTCCGCCAATAAGGCTGCCGACGCCCTTGGTGGCTGAAAACAACGCTAGCCCCAGACCGAAAATCGCAACTAAGCCTAGATCGTCCGATCCGGTTCGCGCGACGGACTCTGCCTGATCGATTAGAATGACGCGGGCGTCCTCAGGCAAAAGGCGAACCACATCGCTGAACTGTTCGACAATTCGGTCCGGATCAAGGAACAGCAGACCGCCCAAAGCAACCAACGCTGTAATTCCGGGAAACAAAGCCAGCAAAACGAAAAACGCGATGCCTGCGGCGATCAAAGTGAGATTGCCATCACCGATTTTAGCCCACACACGACGACCGACATCCATCCAACCCCGCGGTGGGATATTGGTCGGTGCTTCAGCTTGACGACCGCGTTCGCTGTGCTTTGATTGTTCCCCTGATGGCGCCACTGCCATGGACCACACCCTACTGTTTCAGTGATCCATTAACGCGCGTGCTTTGGAACCGTTCCATCACTCTGGCATGTACTGCGCAAAAGCACAGCATTGACCGCTGCCATTAGGTCCGCTGGCTGGAACGGCTTTGTGACAATTGGCGTGTTTCTCAAAGAGGGGTGCAATCCAACCTTTTCGGCAAACCCACTGACAAAAATAAAAGGTATGCCCAGGTCCAGCATGCGTATTGCGAAAGATTCGGTCGTCTCCTTACCCAAAGAAAAGTCCAGAACCGCCACATCGATCGTTTCAGTGAGATGATAATCAGCATCTTCCAGCGTCGTCGCCAAACGCACATTGTTGATGCCATGATCACGCAGAATATCCTCGATATCCATCGCGATCATCGCGCTGTCCTCTACCAACAGCGCGGTAACCACGTGATCTTTTTGCTTATCGTCGTTCAACGCACAATCCCATTCAAAGCACCTCACCGGCATTTGCCGGATAAGGTAAAGCCCTCAGGACCTGTGGAAGCACGACAGACAACTCGGTGCGATAACATAAGTTATGCGCTCGATCGAAAAAATTAGAAGACCCGAATATACGGTGGAATTGCCGATGAGTTGGGCCACTATGAGGTGGGCTTCAACTCGCTGTGGCCTTTTAAAACCTTATCACCATCATCTTGTTCAATCAGATAAGCTGGGTCGTCGGAGCTGGCATTGCGTGTCACATCCGTTCCCTTGATCGTTTTGGTCACATCGTCGGTGAACGTTTCGACAATCGTGCCTTCAGCTGACCCGTTGCCCCAGTTCCATTGCACACGCGTGCCTTCATCATAGGTTTTGGCCATAAACGAATACCTCTCGATAGGGGACGGAGTTGTCTGTTTGGACGATCAAATGAAGTGACGAAGATCTGGCACGGGCGGTTTCTCGCGCGCCACAGCCTCCAAACCGTCCTTGTCGAGGATCCGCAACATCGGGCGGTTCCATGCAAGTAGGCCTTCAGATTCCAGGCGTTTGAGGGTGCGGCTGATGTGTACGCTTGTTAGACCCAACGCCTCTGCCAAATGCACCTGATTGAACGGTGTTTCCATCGATTGGTTGCCCGCCAGGCCCACCTGCTCAGCGCGGGCAAAAAGCTGAAGAATGAGATAGGCTATGCGCTCTTTTGCTGACCGCTGACCAAGCGAGACCAGGTTGCCATCCAGCAGCTGTTCTTCACGGGATGCCATCCACGTCATAGCGAATGAGAGATCGGGATAATGGGTGAACACTTCCCACAGGCGTTCTCGATCAAACACGCACAGGGTCGCGTCTGTCAGCGAGGTCACGGTGTGCTCCATCTCACCAAGTACAGACATTTGCAGGCCGACAAAATCGCCAGGCAAGGCAAAGTTGAGCACCTGTCGGCGTCCGTCGTTCAGGCTTTTGTGGCGGAACGCCCAGCCACGCAGAACCGTGTACAGGTGAGGACTGCGCGCCCCCTCCAGCAATATGTTGGTGCCCGCATCCAACCGTAGCTCGCCGATTTTAAATCGCTCGATGAAACGCAGCTCATCAGCCTTAAAATCTTTAAAGTTGGCGTTGGCGCGAAAAGGACAGTTGGCGCATGCGGTCCGTGCTGGACTGACGGGGCGAGACGTGTTGAATTCTGGAACGGGTATGGACACGGACTTAAGCAGCCTTCTGGCTCAGCTGGTCTGCGTGCCAGATTTGCAACGCATCGATAGCAATCGGGCCGACACCCAGAGATTCAAGGTTGGCGATTTGCCCATCCACTAACCCCCAATCCTCGCGTTGGGTCATTGCGCCAGGCGTGAACAGCACAGGTATGCCGGCGGCCATGGCTGCCCTGCCGCTTGAGACGGTGTCCTCGATCGCCACACACTGCTGCGCTTCAAGCCCTAATTGCTCAAGGGCAAAGTCGTAGATTTCAGGGTTGGGTTTGGCGTTCTTGGCGTCAGTGCCGCTCAAAATCAAATCAAAATGCTTTGGCGATACACCCACCGCGCCCTCGATCACCGCGTCAACGACCTGTCGGTCCGTGCCCGACACAAACCCGACGGCCAGTCCAGCTTGACCAGCCTGCTCCAGCAGGTTGAGCACACCGGGACGGGGCTCGATGCCAGCTTTGAGATCGTCTAGAAACAGCGCGGTTTTCTCGTTGTATATCGCATCAACTAAGGTCTCATCGTTCATTCCGCTGGCCTCCAAAGCCTTAGCAATCCGAACCCTGCCACCGGGCTGATGCAGCAAAAGCTCATACTCTGCACGGTCCCAAAAAATGTCGACATCGTAATTGCGAAAAGCGGTGTTGAAGGCTGCGCGCTGGATTTCCGATGTCTCAACGATCGCACCGATAGCGCCAAACAGTACAGCATGAAGGGGCATGGTTGTCTCCTGCAAGATCAGGTTCTCTCACCGCCCCAACGCAGCAAAGTCCAATTCGTTCATCGCAAACCTTTCGTCGGCGCAACGCAACGTGGTTTGGCGCGTTAGATGTTGCTAGCGTTTAGACGATCCTGTCTTCTACGACTGCCCGCCGACTCAGGATGTCTCCATCATGTCATTGCATCTTTTGCGAACATTCCTTCGCGGTTATCTCTTTTGGCCGCTTGTTATGGTTGCTCTGTCACTGGTCTTGGCAGCGATTGCCGCCCATGGAGATGATCATTTCGCTGCACAGGATGAAATTGCCGATGCACTGAAGGTGCTGCGGTTAAGCAATGATGATGCCCGCGCGGTGCTTTCGACCGTTGCGGGTTCAGCCATAACAATCCTCAGTCTGGTTTATTCCATGACGCTGGTGGTTTTCACGCTGGCCGCCAGTTCGTTGGGCAACCGCATCATCCGCACCTTTGGCGACAATCGGCTGGGCCAAATTACCGCAGGCTTGCTTGCTGGGACCTTTGTCTTCGCGCTTGCGACGCTGTACATGGCGCCGCCTGATAAGCCACCGCTTATTTCTACCGCCCTCGCTGTTGTGTTGGCGATCGCCTCAGTGGTGTTGTTGATTTCTTTCGTCAACAACGTTGCCCACCGTATTCAAATTGACAACGAATTGGCGCGCATTCAACGCATGCTCAGCCATTCCATTGTCGAAATGGCGGCGCGGTTAAACCAAAGCGCTGAAGCTGATGGGCACCAGGGCGCCAGCGAATCACTCTCCAATGCCCAATCGTGGAAGGCTCCCAAAACGGGCTACATCACTGCGCTCGAGTTTGAGGCGCTCACTGTCAGTATGCAGCGCATGGATGCAATGCTGATTCTGGGATCGAAAACTGGTGACTTTGTTCTGAAAGATGAACCTTTGGGCACAGTGCGCACAGCAGGTGACCCAACCAAGGCAGCTCAGTTGCTTGAGAAGAAAGCTGGACGCTATCTCGACATCCGCGATGCTCGCGCGCCTGAAGGCGATGTCAAATTCAACGTTCATTTGATTGTCGAGATTGCGCTGCGCGCTTTGTCTCCAGGTATAAACGATGCTTTTACAGCGATTGCCGCCATCGATCAGCTTTCAGCATCTCTTGTGACGCTGATGCAAACAACGACAAGCCAGGCAAGATTGCGTGATGACGAAGGTCGAGTTCGTGTGGTTGCGGATCTTCTATCTGTGCGAGACATTGTTGGCTCAGCGATCCACCCCATTCGCCGGGCAGCCGCAGACAATGTGTTGGTGATGATCGCACTGGCACAAGCTCTCAACCGTTTGGCCAAGCATTCCAATGCTGCGCATAGCAGAATTTTGCGCAAGCATATCCGGCTTAGCGTGAGCTCGGCTCGCGGATGCTTGGCTGAGCGAGCGGACCGTGACCAAGTTGCTGAACTCTTGTGGCAGGCCTGGCGTGCCACCAAGCGTTTGCCCTTGTAGCGGCGCAATCGCCAAGATTCTGCAAGCAGCTCACAAACTTTGGAACCAAGCGGCGGTGCTAGCGTTTGATCCTCGACCTACCAACATAGGAGGACGAGATGACCAGTTCATCAACGACAACCATGCCCATGGGCACTCGCACCGCAACGCGACGCAACAATCCGCAGCCGATGGATCGCAAAGCGCGGTCGACCATCACGCCAGATGGTGCAACCATCAAAACTGCTGAAAATGCGCGCCAGGGCAAGCGCGGCACCCGCATGCTCTATGTCCTGTCTGCCAGCGTACTTCTTCTGCTCATTCTCTATGCCTTGATCGGAATCTTCTCGGACACGGTTCTGGTCACAGATCTTGGTACTGCTTCTGCTGATGGAGCGTTGGCTCTTGGTCCGAGTGAAGCGCAAGAAGCTGTTATCACAGGCACCCGATAGCGCAGACCCCTGCCTCCCAAAATCCAATAAAGGAGGTCTCAATGACCTTGTCCGTTTTGAAGTCCACACCCGATACGTCAACCGCAAAGAACGGCATCAATGACGTGGCGCGCGAGCAAATAGCCACGAAGTTGTCTGCCATTTTGGTCGACAATTACGTACTGACGTTGAAGTCGCATCTCTATCATTGGAACATCGTGGGTCCGACCTTCAAGTCGATCCATGATCTCACTGAAGAGCATTATGAAGACCTTTTTCAGGCGTCCGATGACTTGGCCGAACGCGTGCGCGCCTTGGGCCATGTGGTTCCTGTTGGCGAGCACAGCCTGACGCTGTCGTTGACCGCTGCTTCACCGGGCTCAAATATGCCGAGCGCCGAAACAATGATCACAGACCTGGTCGACCAACATGATTTGATCGCAGCGTCAATGCGCGACGTCGCCGAGTTCGCCGGCGAACACAAAGACTTAGTGACAGAAGATCTTCTGACCGGACGCATCGCTTTCCATGAAAAAGCAGCGTGGATGCTCCGCGCTATGCTTGGCCAATAAAACTACAAAACCAGGAGAACAGTTATGATTGAAGTTGGCGGCCTCTTCGGCCTTATCCTACTCGTTGGCGTGGTATACGCAATTGTGAAAACAGTCGGGTCAGCAGCCTCCACCGGCTCCAAAGTTCTTTGGATCTTGGCTCTGCTTCTGCTGCCGTTGATCGGTCTCATTCTTTGGTTCTTCTTCGGACCCAAATCAACCCACAGCTTGGCGTAGGCAGATAGCTATGCCAGCTATCAAACCGGTCGATCCGGCTGTCTCGATGGACGATCCGCGGTCTGTTTTCGACACGCCTGACGCTGTTTTGAAAAGCGCGCTAAGCGCTGACGAAAAGCACTCAATCCTGATGGATTGGCTCGAAGATGAAAAGGCGCTCTTGCGTGCTGCATCTGAAGGTATGGCCGGCGGGGAGCGTCCTATGGTTCAACGCGTCGAGCGTGCCCTCGAACAGCTTGAAAGCCAGCGCAGCTAAAGTAGCGCTCTTACACAAGAACGAACGCGCGCCTGCCACAGGCGCGCGTTTTTTGTTGCCTTGATGGAACCATGATGAAGGGCGCACGTTGATTGATCGAATGGCAACAGGCCATCGCCTGGGCACCGCTCAGACACGCAATCAAATCTAAGGAGATGTATCATGGCGACCGCCGCTCAACGTAAATCCACCAACAGCCGCTCGGCTCCCACTGATCTTGTCGATCCTAAGCTTGTTTCAGAATTCGATGATCAGCTAGCTTCGCTGCGCGCTGACATTTCTGATCTGACCGCCACCATTAAGGCAATGGCTGACGACACCAGTCGCCGGGCGACAACAACAGCATCTGCTTTGGCCAAGGACGGAGCGGAAAAACTGCGCGAGACCACCGAAGTGGCGCGAGAGCGTGCAGCAGTCGCGGGCGATGATGCGTATGCCGCCGGTCGAGCCGCCGCTGCCCAGATCCAAGGCAATGTCGCACAAAATCCATTTGCCGCCCTGGCGCTGGCTGCAGGGATCGGCTTTTTGGCTGGCGCGCTGGCGAAACGCTAATGTTTGCCCTTCTTCAAATGCTGATAGACCGCGAGGCGAAACCCCTTGTGTACGCGGCAGCAGAGGCGGTCACAAAGCCGACAAAAAAGGCTTTGGGCCGCGCTCTGTGGGCTTTAGGCTTTTCGATAGGAGCTCTCACCCTTGCCATAGCCGGCATCGGCGTGGGTACCGTGGCGATAACGGCCATCTTGGCAGACCTTTTGCCAGATGCACAGATAGTGCTTTCATGGGCAGCGGCGGCGCTGCTCGCTATGGCCAGTCTGTTTTGTTTGATTGGCGTTATGTTGGCCAAAGCGATTTCGCCATCCAGTTTGGCACGCGAGGGAAAAGATGCGTTCATCAACGAACGTCATCGCCGTGAACGGGCAGCAGGCTCGGCCAGGTCGACGTCAGATCCCGTCACGAGCAGTTATGCGTTTGCACGCGGGTTTGCTGACGGGTTAAAATACTGAAGATCGGCTGGGCGATCTTTATTTAGTGAAAACAATCGCCCGGCAAAATGATCGTACATCGCAAACCAGCCGGATCAAAATCCAGGCTGGTTTGCGCGTTTAACGCCATCGAAATGGCGCGTTGCAAGTAGGACGTGCCGAAACCTGTGCTGGTGGGTGGTGAAACCTCTGGGCCACCTGTCTCGACCCAGTGGAAATGGACGTCGTCGCCGACCTCTTCCCAACGCGCGGACACCTGCCCACCCTCAATCGACATCGCTCCGTATTTCAGCGCGTTAGAAACCAACTCGTGCAACGCCATACCAAAGTGTTGCGCTGAATCGCTCGTTAGCGTTTTGCTCGGTCCTTCTACAAAAAACGAGCCTTCCTTTGATGATCCTGCTTGGCTTGCATTGCGTTCGACAAGCTCGGCCATGTCAGCGCCGCGCCAGTTCGAACGCACCAGCAAGTCATGGCTCTGTGACATCGCCGATAGACGGGCAGCAAAGCTATCGACAAAAGCTTCTTTGGTCGGCGCTTTGGACGCGGTGCGCCGCGCTGTTGCCTGGATAACAGCCAACAAATTTTTGGTGCGATGGGTTATCTCGCGCATCGCCAAGCGCATGGCATCTTCGTGTTGTTTGAGCTCAGAAAGATCAATAGCCGTACCGATTACACCGATCACATCGCCGTGCGCAGAATAGCGCGGTTCCAGCTCAACATCGTAACTGATCGTTCCCTGTTCACCGTCCGGCACGTCAATGCGCCCAGTCCATTCATTGCCGGACAGCGCAGTCTCGCGCTTTAACGTGGTAAGGTCTTCGCCAGTTTGGCCAAAAAGGTCGCGATCAGTCTTTCCTATCGGCGACTCTTCGAAAAAGGCAGGCGCATTGGCCATAAATGTATAGCGCAGATCCAAGTCCTGCTCGAATATCGTGATTTTTGACCCGTGAAGGGCGAGCCTGAGCCGGGTATTTGCTTCCTTCAGGTTTCGGCCGTAGGCCTCCATCTGAGTGGTTTGCAGACGACGCGCTGTGATGTCTGTGATTGC
The DNA here is from genome assembly GCA_040219355.1 of Hyphomicrobiales bacterium. GTDB lineage: Bacteria > Pseudomonadota > Alphaproteobacteria > Rhizobiales > MH13 > MH13. The sequence goes on along the minus strand of JAVJSN010000014.1, from coordinate 147,287 downwards.
CAGGTGAAAGCATTTCTCGTCGGGCTGACCAGACACACCAACACGGAACTTCAGATGAATAGGGTTACGATTATCGTCGGCTAGCGTGTGTTCAAGGCTCGCGTCTTGACCAGTGCTAAGCGCTCGGTTGGTGACGATCTGCGTGATAGGTAGGAGGTCCGGCGGCCAGATTTCAGCAATGTTTCGTCCAGCACAATCTGCATCGCTAAAGGTTCGATCAGGAGCGCCTTTAAGCAGTGCAAAGCGTTCGGAGGCAAACCCTATGTTGCGAGCCTTGGCAACAATACCAGCCTCATTGAAGGTCAGCAGGCATGTGGAGCTGTCAACAAGGGACTGAAGAAGAATACGTCGCTCGATATCCTCAAATTCTTCAACCCGAAACTCGTCCATATCTGCCGCCTTATCCATGTGACCACCTGCTTCTACGTGCCATAGCGATCCAAGTTCCCAGCCACAAAGTTTTTTGCCGCTGTCTTGGAACGTGAGGCCTGCATCGACGTTGTTAAGCTAGATGCGCAAGTCTGCGTATTTGACGTGTTTTAACATCTGACGAGGAGGTACTCACAATGAATTGGGACCAAGTTAAAGGCAAGTGGACCGAATTCCAGGGCGCTGCGAAAGAGAAGTGGGGCGAGCTCACCGACGACGATTGGAAAGAGATCGATGGTAAGCGCGAAAAGCTAGCAGGCAAGCTGCAAGCCCAGTATGGCAAGACCAAAGAAGAAGCCGAGCGCGAAATTGACGCGATGGCCGCAAAATTCAATTAAGCAAATGTCGGTTTGATGTTTCAAACAAACAAACCACGCTTTGAGAGGCCCCGCTACGGTGCGACCGTAGCGGGGCTTTCTTGCGTTGTGTTGGGCTTTGTCTTTTTCGCGATTTAAGGCAGCAACACCAAAAATTTCCGGTGCAGCTCGCGCGGGCGTCACCGAGGCGCGAGGACGCGCCGCCAACCACCCTCCCCGATCTCCAGGATAAGCAAATGAATGAGCTCGACGTTGAAGCCGTAGACGCAGACATCTCGACGGCCGTCGACACCGTTACTGCTATGATCAACGGCCTTATTGGTCTGATCCCCCTCCTTGTTATTGCCCTCCTGGTGCTGGTGACCTTTTACATAGCGGCCCGATTTGCGCGCTTTGGAGTGCAGCGCTTGGTTGGCCGGAAGGCATCGAAACACTCCCTGGGTGTTGCGATGGGCCGCCTGGCCTTCATCGCGATCATATTCGCTGGTGGATTGATTGCTATATCTATCGTTGCGCCCAGCATTGGAGCGGCTGAGTTATTCCAGCTTCTCGGAGTTGGCTCCGTGGCAATCGGATTTGCGTTTCGTGATATTCTGCAGAACTTCCTAGCCGGTATTTTGATCCTCATTCGTCAGCCTTTTACCGAGGGTGACTGGATCCGCTACGAAGATTTCGAGGGGATTGTCGAAGAGATTTCCACACGGTCCACGAAGATCAGCACATTCGACAAGCGTTTGATTATCATCCCCAATGGCGAAATCTTCACCAACGCCGTCATGGTCATGACCGCCCAGCCATATTTGCGCCGAAAATACGATTTCGGTGTCGGCTATGACACCGACATTGATGAGGCGATTGACACTATTTTGGACGCGGTAAAACGCACCGAAAATGTGCTGTCCGATCCGGCACCAGACGCAGGTCTGGTTGATCTGGCAGGATCGTCGATCAACATCCGGGCGCGCTGGTGGACGGATACAATGATATCATATCAGACAAACTATCACGTGATGAAGAATGTCAAAGAAGCGTTGGATGCTAAAGGCATCGACATACCCTTCCCAATTCGCACGGTGCAATTTGATGACCCACTAAAATTGCAGCGCTCGTAAGAAAAGCCCCAAACCATCCGATGGACTTGGGGCTTTTCTTAACTGTCGGAACCATTCATTTGGCGTGAGGTGCCCGCCTGGGTTTTCCAGCGCGGATCACGGTATGACTAAGCACCGCTTGCAGGATGAGAAGAAGCGGCACTGCCAACATTGCACCAGCGATACCCCAAAGGCCAAACAGCAATACCAGCGCCATGATGAGAATCGCCGGCTCCAGCTTCACTTGGCTGCCGACGATGCTAGGTGTGAAGAAGTTCGCTTCGAGCGCGTTTAAGCTAAAGAAGGCAAGCGCTGGAAACAACGCTTGACCGGGTTCATCGAAGCTGACCAAGCCCGCACCCAAGAGCAACACAATTAAGATGCTTGGGCCAAGATAAGGCGCGTAGTTCAGCGCAAAAGCTAACACGCCCCAGAGCAAGGGATTGGGCAATCCAAATGCCCACATTGCCAGTGCCGTCGCCACGCCCAAAACGGCGTTGATGGCCGTCACGGTTATCAAATAGGTGCTGACTTGTTGTTCCGCATCCCGAAAAACGTGCGCTGCTCGCAAACGTGTTTCGCGCGTCATGCACAAGCGCAGAATGCCGGCGCGTAGACGCATACGGCTCTCCAGAAAAAAGAAAAGCAGGGCGAAAAACACCACCAACTGTCCAAGAAAAATAGGTGTTTGGAGCGCGACCAGGCCAACGCCGTTGCTGAAAAGCGCACCTAATTGACTGCCCGACTCGACAGGGTCTACGCCCATCGCTTCCTCCACAGCCTGACCTGCAGACTGTAGGCGCCAGGCAAGGCGGCGCACATCGTCGATCAGCGTTTCCAATGCATTGCCAATGCGCGGCAGATCGTTGGCCCAACTGGCAAAGGACCCGGCTGTAAGGCCGATGAGACTAACTAGGATTATCAACAGGCTGAGCACTTGCAGACCTGCTGCAAAGCCGCCGGATAGGCCGCGCGCGACCAACCGGCCTTGAACGGGCCCCATGATCAACGCCGCCACAAAAGCCGCGACGATAGGTACAAAATAGCCCGCCCCAAAATAGAGCACCGGTAACAATGCGCAGCCTGCAATGATAGCGATCGAGGCGCGTACACCAGAAAAACTTGAACGGGTTTTGCTCGGAAGCGTGGCAGTTTCCGGCTGAGCGGATGCGAGGCTGCGCATTATCGATGCCTAATGGCGCGAAGAGAACGACAGTGATGTCGGTGTTCCGGTAGATTCACGCTTAAAGTCCACCTTCTCGTTTTCACCAAGATTGATATCTTTTCTTTCGGCGACGGCGCGCGCCATTTTGACTGCAACGATGATCGGGTTGGGGTTCCCGTCCCAAAACTCGCCTTTGTCCACATCAACACACAGAAGCTGGATATTGGGATCTTCCGGCCCGTCGGGAAACCATGCTTGTGCTGCAACAGACCAAAGGTCGCGTTTTCGCGCCAGATCGTGCTTCACCGAAGCTTTACCGCTGATCGACACAAAGTGCTGCTTACCGGGATCAGATAATGTGACGCACACTTGTGGGTTCATCGCAATTTCGTCGTCCTTGACGCCATCCTTGTGTGCCAAAAACCAAATACGCTGCTCATCACGGCGCGGATAACCGGCCATCGGCCTAGCCCGCACAGGAGTTGCGTCCCGTTCCGAACCTTTTGTCACCAGCATAAAGGTGTTGTGATCACCGAGCAGATTCCACAGTTGATCTTGGCTATCTTTGCGCGGCGGCTGTCGACTAAACAATGACATGTTGAACCTCATTTTAATGATTTTCAACAAACACAACGGCGCCATCCGCCGATCGTTCCACGTACAGTTTTTGCCTGCGAGATTATGCTTAGCAGCGCGTTAAAATGCCAACTCCAACGGTTTGGTGGAGCGGAAGAAAAGCGCTTGAGAAACAGCCGCTCGAACCATGTCAGGCTCATATGGTTTGGTGATCAGGAATGTCGGCTCGGGGCGCTCACCAGTGAGCAACCGTTCCGGGAACGAGGTGATGAAGATCACCGGTACGTCAATGTCTTTCAAAATGGTTTTGACGGCATCGATCCCCGATGATCCATCGGCCAGTTGAATGTCGGCCAACACCAAATCTGGCTTCTTCGCGCCAGCCGCAGCAACCGCTTGCGATGCCGTGGTGGCTTGGCCACTGACGACATGACCGAGATCCTCGACGATTTCAGCCAAATCCATTGAGATGAGCGGTTCATCTTCGATGATCAAAACATCGGCTTTTACACTTTCGGTGATCTCGCTGATGGCGCGCTCCACCAACAGCGCCACGTCCATGGGCGAACGATCCATAATCAAAGCCACATGCTCCTCAGAGAATTGTTCTAAGGATTTTAATAGCAGCGCCTGACGGTTCTCAGGCGCCATACGCTCTAAGCGTTCCTGAGCGGTGCGTTCGAAAAGGCTCGCATCTGTGGCTGAAGCGGGTTGAGAGTTCGATGACGACCAAAGCGCATGGAACACTTTGTAAAGAGCAACCCGCGGTGACAGCGCTTTGTCAAACATTGAGCGATCGGCAATCAGCGCTTCAAGGCACGCGCGCACATATGCATCACCCGACTTTTGCGACCCCGTGAGCGCACGGGCATACCGCCGCAAAAATGGCAGGTGGGGACGAATTGTTTCGCTCATGGTCGACATTCTTGGCTCCTGGATTGGGCGGCAGTATTTACCTGTTTATGCGCTGGTCCGAATATGGTTCCATCTTTTGAATTTTTTTTTGGAACTTTTTATAACGAGCTGCGTTTGCAGTCCACGAAGGAAGGAACAATGCGCATGACTGGCAAGCAGCCAAGCGAAAATTCCAACCAGGGTGAAAACCAGCAATCTGACGATGAGGCCGCTTTGACCTATGGCGAACAAAACGAAGATTGGGTGGCTTCCAGCTTGAAGCAACTCTACCGCTCCACAGTGGAAGAAGGCATTCCCGACGACATGTTGGCACTTCTGGATGCACTGGATGACGAGGAGGATGGCGAGCAAGAGGTTTCGACGACCGCCGGTGGCTCCTCTGCGTCGACTGGAGATAGCCGATGAGTGCTGCCGTCAAAAAACAGTTCATCGACGCCATTCCAGCATTGCGCGCTTTCGCTCGTTCGCTGTGCGGTAACGCGGTTCGCGCAGATGACTTGGTTCAGGAAGCCTTGACAAAGGCGCTGGCAAAAATCGATTCTTTCCAGGAAGGTTCGAACGCGCAGGCCTGGTTGATTACCATTTTGCGCAACCAGTATTTTTCTGAAGGCCGCAAACGTCGCCGTGAAGTGGAAGATGGCGAAGGCCATTTTGCAGCCACCCTGGTTGCTCCTGACCACCAGCACGACAGCCTTGAGGTCAAAGATCTGATGTCTGCTCTGCAAATGATCGCCGCTGAAAAGCGCGAAGCGCTGCTTCTGGTAACAGCCAGCGGCTATTCTTACGAAGAAGCAGCCGAAATCATGGGCTCTAAACCCGGAACGGTGAAAAGCCGCGTTTCGCGCGCCCGTGCGGAATTGGAAGAGTTGATGAATGGCAGCCAACAACTGTCGGCATCACCGCAAGTTCATTCACAATCGGCGCGTGAAATCTCCACGGCATTCGAGCGCGGGGCTGCCGCCTGAAAGGGTGAAGGCGAATAACTGCCAAGCTCACACTTTGAAAACAGCGACAGCAGAGCAATGTTCTGTCGTCGTTGTTTGCACTTTGCCCACCCGGCCATGCGGATCGGTTGTTGATTGCAGGCGCTATTGAACTGTTAGAGTGGTAGGCGTTGGACCAACGCCGCCCATAAGAGAGTGTCATGCCGGTCACCCCGCTTATTCAGGCTTCTCAGGCCTATCCAGCGATGGAGCGCATGGTGATGGGGGCCAGCCAGTCCGTCTGGTTGGCGTTCCGCATCTTCGATCCGCAAACCAAGCTGCGTAGCGCAGAAGCAACCGACGAGGGTTTGCAGACATGGGCTGATCTCGCTCGCTGGTCCTGCGCGCGAGGCGTCGACTGGCGCATTCGGCTGACGGACTTTGATGCCATTGGCGCCACGGATTTGCATGGGCTTAGCCATCGTTCGGTTGAGGGTTTTCGCGAGGCTGCAACTATCAACATGCAGGCGGTAGCTGCACTGCACCCCCATGAACTTGGATGGTTGCCGCGTCTGGCCTTCTGGTGGCCTGCCAGGCATAGACTAAGGCAAAAGCTGGCTGATCTTCGGGTCGATGGGACCAGCGAGCATGAGATTGCGCACCTGTATCCTGGACTTCGGGCATGGCTGAACACTAATCCATCAAGCCGGAAAGCAGCCAAGCGCTGGCCGCCTTTCAGCCTGCATCCCTTGGTGCATCACGAGAAGCTGATGATCGTCGATCAAGACCGCATGATCCTCGGCGGTTTGGATGTCAATGAGCGGCGCTATGACGACGCGACGCATGAGCGACCGGCGGACCAAACATGGCACGATGTGTCGCTGCAGGTCGAAGGGGAAGTAGAGCCAACACGCCAAGCTGCGCAGCACTTTGCCAATCTCTGGAACAATGCCATTGGAACCCAAGATCATGGGCAAAATCTCACTCCGCTTACTGCCGATACAAGCAATCCACCAGGCAAAAGCCGAGCGCTGGAGTTTGTACGCACTTTCGCCTCGCCGCGACAAGGCGCTCTGTCGATTGGTCCGCATGACCAAGTCCATGAGATCGAAGAAGCGCATTGCCAGCTTATCGAAACGGCCAACGACCTAATCTATCTGGAAACGCAGTATCTGCGCTCCCGCGTGATCGCCGAAGTGCTGGGAAGACGCGCCGCGCAAAATCCCAAGCTACACCTCGTCGCGCTGCTGCCAGCTGCACCAGACGATTTGGCGTTTGAAAACAACACGGGGCCCGATTCCAAACATGGAACCTGGCTTCAGGCGCGGGCCGTGGACACAATCAAGCGTGCTTTCGGGGATCGCGTGATTTTTCTGAGCTTGGTCGGTGCCAAAGCGCCCGAGGGTGATCCGGACGACATCACCGAACATGCACGTGTCAATCGCCAGCCGATCATCTATGTCCATTCCAAAGTTATGATCGTTGACGGGCGGCAAGCAGTGGTGTCGTCCGCCAATCTGAATGGTCGCAGCATGCGGTGGGACACGGAAAGCGGTGTGGTCTGGCGTGACGCCGCGGCAGTTTCAGCGTTCCAGCAGGCGCTGTGGGCAAAGCATTTCAAAACTTTACAAGCGCCGAATATCCTCGAGGACAAGACCTCTTCTGTGGTTGACGCTTTCCGGTTTGCTTCGGCCCCAAGTCAAGATACGTTTTTAGCTTTGTACCCCCATCACCGCACCAAACGTTTTGCGGCTTCAAAGATGTATGTGCCCGACAATATGGTCTGACCCGTTGCAACCATTCGCGCCGCAAAGAGTTCTCTGATTACCGACACATCGCAAAGGAGAATGTCATGCTTGGTTGGGCTCTTGCTTTTCTGATTATCGCCATCATCGCGGCTGTTTTGGGTTTTGGTGGCATCGCTGGTGCGGCAGCCTCTATTGCCCAGATCATCTTCGTCGTAGCGCTGGTTTTGCTGGCTGTTTCGGCTGTCATGCATGTTATGCGTGGACGTGGCGTCTAACGTCGCTGCCTCGGCCATCGACTCATAAATCAAAGCACCCGTCATCTGTGACGGGTGCTTTTTTGTTCGTGGTCAAAAAGGTTGAGGTTCAGCGCCCCTCGGCGATCATTTAAGTCTTAGAGAGTGCGTGAGATCGCGCCGCTTCACCTAGCGCGGCAAACAAATTTCGATGCGCCTTGCGGTAGAGAAGCAATTCAGGATGAAATTGAACTGCTAGACAGAAGCTGCGGGATTTATCCTCCAGCGCCTGAATCACATTATCGCCATCCCGCGCTGTCACCTCCAAGCCGTCTCCAAGCCTATCTGCGGCCTGTGTGTGCAGGGCATTGATGGTTAGATCGGTCGTTTTTACGATGGATTCCAGACGCGTGTCAGGTTTGACCTTTGCTTTTTTTCGGAATGTCAGCGACGGCCAGATGCCTGCACCTGGATAGTTTTGACGCTGGGCTATGGTGCGCACATCCACGTGCAACGTACCGCCACGGGCGACGTTCAAAAGCTGTAAGCCTCGGCAAATGGCCATCAGTGGGATATCGGCCTGGTCGGCGCGTTCGATCCACGCGGTTTCCAACTCATCACGCGCCTGATCATAGCGATACCCATCCTTCGGCGCCGCGCCATACCGATCTGGAAAGATGTCCGTGCCGCCTGTCAAAAGCAAAGCATCAGGCACCCTATCGGGTTCTGGCAGCTCTGCGGACAGGGCGACTGGACGAGCGCCCCCCAACCAAACGCCCATCCATAACCATAAATTGTTGATCGATAAGCCGTTGCCCGAAACAGTTATACCAACAGACGGCTTGGTTTGATCGGTCATGCTTTGAGCTCTGGCGGCAGCTCGCCATGTTCCAACAGCGAACCCAACACGAAAAGAATGCCAAGCCCAATCAAGGGGTCATCGTCCTCAAGACCCGCAGTTTCAACGGCTTCAACATCGGCTAAGTGCTTTTTCAGTGCTTGAAAAGATTGGCGCAAGCCAAGCCCGGTGTTGGGATTGCTGGCAAAAGCTTTGAGCGCATCTGCGATGTTACCGGACTTCAGTTTCTCCAACAGAGCAGCGTTGTTTTCAGAAAGCGCTGCTGCGTTGGTGTCGGACTTGGCTTTTTCCAGGGCTGCCAGCAACCAAAGGCCAGGCAGCTTGGATTGATGGCCGATCTCTGGGCGCGGCATGTCGCTCACGGTCCCTGAGACTGTTTGCTCATACAGCATCCATGGAAAATCGACCCCTGAACTGATCGAGTGATCGAGATTTGCCCAGAATCGTGGATTAAGCTCGATCATCTGCGGGGTATCATCGGCCTTGCCCGTCCACATGAAGTCGATTTGGCCGACACCCGTCCATCCGGCCTCACCGACCAGCGTTCGGGCAGCTTCTTGGAATGGCGCATGATCTATGGTTTCGCGAACCACGCCCGCTCCATAGTCGGCCGGATAGCTCATCAGATTGCGGTAGGCCATGTCGGCAACGATCTCGCCATCCTTGGCGAGGAAGCAGTAGCAATAATCATCGCCCTCGCTAAGAGCTTGAACCACCGGTGCACCAGGAAACTCATCTTTCAAGGTCTGCCAATGCCGGCCCAGCTCTTCCACCGAGTCGACCTTACTGATGCCACGCCCTCCGACGCCGTCGGCAGGCTTGATGATGCACGGAAAGGAAAGGGCATCAGCCGCGTCGTCCAGATCCTCCTGCGTGTCGCAAGCAAAGGACTTCGGTGCTGGCAGATCGAGGCGATTGACGGTGCGCGCAAACGCATCTTTCGGGTGCAATGCATCGATGGACGTTTTGCGCGGCACTGCCACTTTGATCAGTGGTGAGAAGCGATCTGCGTGCTTGGCAATCAGCTGTGTCTCATTAAATATCGGCATAAGAACATATGGCCGATCATCGTCTGGCGCGTGTTCGCGGATAATCGCTTCCAGATCATCGAGAAATGCATCCGGATCATCGGAAGCCTTTGCATGTTTGGCGCTGGTGGTGGCCCATTTGGAGAAAGATAACACCGTCAGGTCAACATCATCGACCCCAACGACCTCAACGCCGCGCTGACCGAGAGACCGGGCAATGGCAAGCGCCATCAATGAGCGCCCATAGGTGACGATGACGCGGCCTTTGGTCGAACTCATGGTGATATGCCTATCTTGTGGGAAGCCGCTCATACGGCAAAACCGGTACTGCCTAACGCGCAACGCAGGATTTGGTTCCAACGAAAAGATTGGAAGTCGATGCAATGATCGCGCGTTTCGAAGGACACCATCTTCGGCAGGTTGGTTTGCTGTGGCTGAGGAGACGATATCCTGCCAACAATCTACTCGTTGGACGATGGGCTTAAGTTAACGCTTTAGCGGTCGTGGGCGCCATCTTGCCCAGGCGCAGCGGACCTTTCTTAGCATCAAGTGGTCAGCGGCAACCAAATCGATGCTGGGTTTAAATAAGCGCCATCGGAACCTAGGCAATCTCGCCTGAGGTCTCACTTAGCACTGTCATGCAGGTCTTTGCGGATGCTCGACGCGCTACCGATGCGTGTTCGGCCACACGACCAACATCGACTTAAAAGACTTTAGCTGACTTGCAGCGCAGTTTGGTGCTCCAGAGCGACTCCAACGGACGTCAATGCGATACTCGACTAGCACAACCCGCGGACAAGATTCACGAATTACGATTCCGTGCAAGGTAAAATTGTTCTTTTATATCGATAACTTAAAGGACGGCAGTGCAGGCGTTTTGGTGCGAACATGCCTCTGGTGTCACAGCTTGGTAAGCGGCGAAAATACAGGAAAAATCACCGGATTTGGAATGACAAGTGCCCCGAAAGGCTAAATTAGGTCGATTTTGGCAATTCATCGCCAAGTTTCTTCAGCAAGTGAACAGGTACTCCGCAGGAAAAATCAGAGAAATACTTGCCTGAATAGGGAACCCCATAGCAATCGAGAACGACAAAATTTCATTGATTAGCCAGGAGGTTGGAACTCCGCTACGCATCTAAGAGTCCGTCTCGAAACTCAGATTTGTCGTGCTATGCGCCTGAAAAGGATCTCAACGGCTGCGGCGTAAGAGAAAGTCCAACCGATGCGATTGAGGCTCCAAAGTCTTTCGCCAAACGTCTGTTGTAGTTGATCCAGACAAAGAACCGCCCAACAACCCAACACCGTGGTAGGATCTGGAAACCCACCTGATCGGCGATCTTCCGCACGACCTCAAGTGTGATGGGTATTCCGTCCTGGATCCTCTGTGCACCATGGGTACCGTCGGCCAAAGTGCGCTCGACAAAGGGAAATCTACGTCGTGAGCTTTGGAGGCCTGGATTTACCCCATGGCGGTCCTGAATGTCAGCCCCTGAACGTGTTGACCAAAGCTCGACCATCTGTATCGACCAAGGCTATGGCCGCGCCCCTCGATCTTTTCGGCCGCATCTAAGCCTCTGGCCGCTCCGAAGCGAAACCGTGTCCTACACGGTAGAGAATGCCACGGGCGATCGCCCGTGTTCCGTGAGATCAGAAAGAAGGTAGTCGGTCTGTTTCTCTGAATCTGCTTCTCGGCCAACCATCGGTCCTCAGAGGAGTCTAGATTCGCTCGGCAATGCCAATGATCAATCAATTGCCTTCATTAGAAATTCGGCGCGCTCGATATGCGTGTTCGCGATGTCAAGCTTCTTATGAAGTCGCGCCTTTTTGTCGGCCGAGTGCGCGGAGGCGATGTCGGTCTCCAATTCAACTGCCTTTTTGCGCAGCTTTCTGAGAACTTTTTCGACGTGGCTTGGCTTGATCTTCTCAGCCTTGCCGCGTTCGAAGCGCTCATTATAGTCCACGACCTTCTCGGCGAGCTTTTTCAATCCCATGACCGTAATCCCGACCGGTACGCACAAAATGGCAATCTAAGTCCTCCGCGCGACATTTTTATTACCATGGTGTTTGGCCTCCAAATTAGGTGACGCATCGGTGACCAAGCGGTTCTCGTCCAACTCTTCGTCCTCCAGTGAAAGCAGCCGTTCAACTTCGGCCATCGCGCTGTCCCGCTCGATATAGTATTTGCGGGCCGCTTCGATGAGGTTGCGCATGGCTGCATAGGCATAACCAGAATCGTTCAAAAACGAGGTCGCCGCTGCGGGCTGTAGTCTGCCCTGACGGATCAGATCATCAACGCGGCGCGTGGTCGCCAGCGCATCGTCTTCGATCTGGGCGCGTTCCTGATCGAGCCAGAGCGCACTGCGGTCATCGGGATCGGTCGATTCCAGCTTATGGATTTCCACGACGATCCTGGCTATTTCAGTGCGCAGGCCATCGTACAGGTTGGTCACCGCGCCCATGTCTCGACCGGTGAAGCGCAGGACGTTTTTGCGCAGGTGCTTGACGGATTTGACCGCCTTAACGATGTCACCTGACACATCGCGCAAGGCATGCACGCGTTCGTTGATATCAGGTTCCAGGCTGCGTTCCCCAACGCGTGTGGTGAACTCGACAATGGCGGAATAGAGCGTTTTGACGCGGCGCTCGTAGCCCTCGTCCATATCAAGATCCATCGGAGCGCGGCTCTTGCGGACAGTCTCGGCAATGTTGTCGGTCGTGTAGATGTCCTGGCGGTGCAGGTTGAGTCCGTGCAGAATCAGTTCGATCGCATTCTCGTTGAGGTGCTGGACCTCCTGGCGAAGCGCCGTTTCCAACGTCTGCGGGAAAGCATCGACCGCCCCGTTGAGGTAGCGTGGGCGGCTGACATCAAGTGCCGGCTCGACTATGCGTCGCTCCAAAAAAGCGATCAGCCGGGTTAAGAGCGGCAGCATTAGCGCCACGCCTAGCGTGTTGAACACGGTGTGAAACACGGCCAGTTTCAAAGCGTAGTCTTGATCGCCGATGCCGACCAAGAGGCTGATCTGATCGACGACGTCACGCAGCGGGGCGATAAAAACGAGCGCCACAACCGCCGTCGTAACGTTGAAGATCAGGTGCGCGAGCGCCAGCCTTTTGCCTTGGAAGTTTGCGCTCAGTGACCCAAGGATGGCAGTGATCGTGGTGCCAATATTAGCGCCAATGGCAAGCGCCAAGGCATTTTCATAGGTGATTTGGCCGGCGGCCAGTGCCGTCAGGATCAGCACCATGGTCGCGTGGCTCGACTGCATGATGACGGTCGCCGATGTGCCCAGTAGCGTGTAGACCAAAAGGCCCAGGAGGCCCGGCAGCGCGAAGCGCAAAAGATCGATCTGGTCTTTGAAGGCCTCGAAGCCTTCTTTCATGTGGTGAATGCCCAGGAACAGAAACCCCAGGCCACCGAGCGCGTAGCCAATGCCGCGAAGAGGCTTGGGTTTTTGGAACACCAGAACAATGCTGATCGCGATCATTGGCATCGCGTAGCTCGCGATGTTGACCTTGAGCCCCAGGCCAGCGACCAGCCAGGCACCAGTTGTGGTTCCGATGTTGGCGCCGAAGATAATCCCAACTCCGCCTATCAGCGATATCAGCCCAGCACTGAGGAAGGAGATGGTTATCACCGAAACGAGCGAACTTGACTGCAGGATCGTGGTCGAGAGGATGCCGAAAACAAGCGCGCGCGGCGTGGAACCGGTCGTGCGTTCCAGCATGCGTTCCAGTGTTCCACCACTGAAGAGCTTGAACCCGTCTTCCAGCATCATCATGCCAAACAGGAAGATCGCGACCCCTGCAGCAATCTCCTGGGCATCGGCGCTGAACCAAAATGCAGCCAGGATCAAGGCGATTACGACCGGGAGGTAGTACTTCCTCATCTGGCGATTGCCTCAATGTCGACCGGGCGCAATGCCCGCTTGGCTGGGCGGCTGGCGCGCCCGTCGTGGTCGCGCAGGCCCACCGTGAAGTTTGCCGCGCCTTGCGCCCTCTGATCGACGGCGCCGCTCTCGTGTACCGATGGTCGCATGGCCAATCCCCCGTGGTCCAGGCCAAGCCCGCACCACGCCGAGCTTACACCGCCAGAGCCGGACAGTCTGCGCCTGACGTTTGTCAACGACAAGCCCGTCCATCCGTGAGCCTTGGTGGTTGCGGTTTCGGCCAAAGGGGGGTGGACAATGCTCAAAACAGAAAATGTGGAAACTGCCATACAGTTGAACCGTGATGAACTGTTCCGCTTCGGGACCGCCCTCATGTTCATTGTTGGCGTCATGCTGTTCACCATCGTGCGCACCGACGGAGGAGTCGACGGCATCCTGCTCGTTGTCGCTGCCATGATCGGCGGCTACATGGCGATGAATATCGGCGCCAACGATGTGGCCAATAATGTCGGGCCGGCTGTCGGGTCCCATGCGATAACGCTGACCGGTGCCATCTTGATCGCCGCTTTTTTCGAGGCTGGAGGCGCGTTGATCGCCGGTGGTGATGTGGTCGGCACCATTAAGAAGGGGATCATTGATCCTGATTTGGTGGCAAACCGCGACACCTTTATCTGGTTGATGATCGCAGCGCTTTTGGCAGCCGCAGTGTGGCTGAACTTTGCAACCGCCATTGGCGCACCTGTTTCGACGACCCATTCAATCGTCGGCGGTGTACTAGGCGCCGGAATTGCCGCGGCCGGCTGGGGCATTGCCGATTGGCACCAAGTCGCTCTGATTGCTGCTAGTTGGATCATTTCGCCGGTTCTGGGCGGGCTGATAGCGGCGGGGTTTCTCTACATCATCAAGCGAACCATCACTTACCAGAGCGATGTACTGGCGTCGGCCAATCGGATGGTCCCGATCCTGGTGGCGGTGATGGCCTGGGCCTTTGGCACATATCTGATGCTCAAGGGTGTCTCGAAAGTCATTGATGTCGAGTTCCTGGCTGCCGCGGGTATCGGCTTTGCGCTGGCGGTCGTGGTTTATCTGTCGATGCGGCCCTTCATCACGCGCGCGACGAGCAGCCTTCACAATCACAAATCCAGCGTCAATGACCTGTTCACCGTCCCGCTGATCTTTGCGGCCGCTCTGCTCAGTTTTGCCCATGGCGCCAATGACGTGGCGAACGCGGTTGGGCCACTGGCCGGGATCAACGAGGCGATCATGGAAGGTGGGGTCGCGGCCAGAGCCTCCATTCCGCTTTGGGTGATGGCGGTTGGCGCCATCGGAATTGCGCTTGGGCTGGCGCTTTATGGGCCCAAATTAATCCGAACGGTCGGAAGCGAAATCACTGAACTCGACAAGATGCGCGCCTACTGCATCGCCATGGCCGCTGCGATCACGGTAATCATCGCATCACAACTCGGCCTTCCCGTCAGTTCCACCCACATCGCTGTGGGAGGCGTTTTCGGCGTTGGTTTCCTGCGTGAATACATCAAGTCGAATTACGCGCGGATGCTAGATGACATCCGCGATCATCACGCTGAAAACGATCCCCGGGAAGTTGAGGCGTTCCTCCAGCGCTTCGAGGCTGCGAACGTCACGGTGAAGGGCGACATGCTGCGTGAGATGAAGGTGCAAGACGCTGGCGATCGGTTGCTTCGGAAAAAGGAGCGTAAGGGCCTTGGTCGGGTGCATAGGATCGAACTGGTTAAGCGCAATTTGTTGCTACGCATTGCTACAGCTTGGGTGATCACTGTTCCGCTGGCTGCTTTGTTGGCCGCTATGTTCTATTTCATGCTGCGTGGGATGCTGTTGCCATGACACGTCGAACGTGAAAATCTCAACCCTATCGGGCGAGCGCCTTTTCCTGAGCCGGGGCCGGGTCAGGCGGGGCGCTTAGAACCGTGACGTCGGACGCCAAGCTTTCACCAACCGTGCGCGGCCGCCTTGCGTCTTGCTTTCATATCTGGTCCCACCGAGGTGTGCCATGAGCCACAAACACGGCCAGCAAGACTCTAAGCTTTCAAATAAGACCTATCTGGCAGAACTAGCGCGTCTGCAAACGGAATTGGTGCGGATGCAGGAATGGGTCAAGATCACGGGACATAAGGTGGCGATCCTGTTCGAAGGGCGCGATGCGGCTGGCAAAGGCGGAACCATAAAACGCATCATTGAGGCGTTGAACCCTCGCGGCTGTACCGTTGTTGCGCTGCCTGCGCCCTCCGAGCGAGAAAAGACGCAATGGTATTTCCAAAGATACGTTCCGCACCTGCCGGCAGCAGGTGAAATCGTGATCTTTGATCGCTCCTGGTACAATCGTGCTGGCGTGGAGCGTGTCATGGGGTTTTGCACCGAGGAGGAGTATCTGGAGTTCCTGCGAAGCTGCCCGGAATTCGAGCGCATGCTTGTGCGCGCGGATGTCCAATTGATCAAATATTGGTTTTCGGTAAGCGACGAGGAACAAGAGCGGCGCTTTCAAAACCGGATCAACGATCCAAACAAGCAATGGAAGCTTAGCCCGATGGACCTGGAGAG
This sequence comes from Hyphomicrobiales bacterium, assembly GCA_040219355.1. Classification (GTDB taxonomy): domain Bacteria; phylum Pseudomonadota; class Alphaproteobacteria; order Rhizobiales; family MH13; genus MH13. Next base: position 131,539 of record JAVJSN010000014.1, on the reverse strand, counting down.
CCGCAAACGCTGGGTAGACTATTCAGAGGCCAAAGATGTGATGTTTGCTCACACGGACATCAAGCAATGCCCTTGGTATGTTGTGGAGTCGGATGTGAAGAAGCATGCTCGGATCAACTGCATCTCCCATCTGTTGTCGATGGTCCCTTACGAGACGATCGAGCGTGATCTGATCGTTCTGGAAGAAAGACCGCCACAACATGATTACGTCCGACCACCCATGAGCGACCAGACTTTCGTTACGGAGGTCCACGTGAAACTGTTCTGACGGACATCCCGGTTAACGGCCGTTGGGGTGACGATTTCACACCCTTCGATGATGGATGAAGGTTTGCCCGGCATATTTTTTCCCAGACACCGAATGATCAGCCAACATGCTATTTTCGCTGCCTCTCTCGGTTCAAGCTTTTTTGCTCAATGCTGACCTCTATTCATAGCCCACCTGTCGACCCGCTTTCGCCAGATAAGCAACCGCCAGAGCTGGTGTTGCGATCTGCGGGTAGTCGCTCTCCGGGATGTCGATCCCGAATCGCACGTGCAGCGCCGTTACCAGGTTGAGCACATCCATGGAATCCAGTTCCAGGTCATCCTGGATATGATCATCGTCCGATACCGTCGATGGATCGATATCAGGTGCGATCTTGGAAAGCTCGATGAGGAAAACGGTGCGGATCTCTTGCGGGGTCATAGGGTCTCCGGGGCCTGCATAAAGGACTCAAAGGCGTTGAGGAATCGCGCCGCCTGCCGCCCGTCTCCAACCCGGTGATCGAGCGACAGAGTGACGGTGACGGTCTGACGCGGCTCCACTTGGTCGCCCACCACCCAGGGCCGGCGCTGCGGCGCGCCGATACAAAGCAGCGCCACCTGCGGCGGGAAGATAACACCGGTCATGGCTTCGGCGCCTGTTTCACCAAGCGCTGAAATGGTGATGGTGCCCATGGTCATTTCTGACCCGCGCAACCGACCAGCACGCGCCCGCGTGACGAGGTCGCGCATACCGCTCATTGTTTCGTCTAGCCGGAGGTCTTGCGCATCCATAAGCGCCGGCGCGACGAGTCCGCCGCCACGCAACGCGACAGCGACTCCGGCGTGAACGCTTTTGGTCGGTTCGAAGGGGTCGCCGACGTACTGTCCATTGACCATGGAAACCTTGGCGGCAGCCAATGCGGTCGCGCGCACGAACAGCGCCCCCATCAGCAACCTGGAGGCTGGATCGCGTCCTTGATTTGCCTTGGCGAGCCATTGCGTGGCCGGCTCCAAATCAAGCGTCTGACTGACATAGAGATGCGGGATCTCACGCTTTGACCGGGACATGGCTGCGGCAATCGCCTTGCGCATCTCGGCCATCGGCGAGGCTGGTTTTCGCTCGGGGATTACTTCAGCCGGTTTGGACTCCGCTGAGCCCGAATGCGCAGCTTCCACATCGGCGAGCTGGATGGCACCTCCAAGTCCCGTGCCAGTGATCTGGCTTAGATCGACACCCAGTTCGGCAGCACGACGCCGGGCGACTGGCGAGGCCATCAGACCAGCCGGTGGCGGTACCGCTTGTGTAGGCTCTGGAGGCGCGGTCGCCGGTGCAGTGACCGGCTCGGGCGGTGGCGGAGGCTGAGGAGCCGCGGGCTGTACCGGTTCCGCACGAGCCTCTTCTGGTGCGGCGACAGGTTCGGCAGGTGCTTCTTCGCCATCGCCAAGGATCACCGCCAGCGGCGCACCGACGGGCAGTTTCTGCCCCAGGTCAGCCTCCAGATGATGCACCGTGCCGGCCTGAAAGGTCTCAATCTCGATGGCACCCTTCTGGGTCTCAACGACTGCAACGACATCGCCGCGCTTTACTGCGTCGCCAGGCTTGACCATCCACTCGACCAGCGTCCCGGCTTCCATGTCGGCGCCCAGAGACGGCATCTCGAACACACCCATCGCTAGCGTCCCACAACCGACTTCGCGGCCGCAACGATGCTCGGCGTTTGCGGGATCGCGGCGTCCTCCAGATGTTTGGGATAGGGGATCGGAACCTCGCTTGAACACAACCTGCCGACCGGCGCATCCAGATGCCAAAAGCCCTGTTCCATGATCCGTGCAGATATCTCAGCTGCCAGCGATCCTGTGCGCCAGCCTTCGTCGACAATCAGTGCCCGGCGCGTGCGCGCCAGCGAGCCCAAAATGGTTTCATCATCCACCGGACGCAGGGTGCGCAGATCGATAACTTCCGCCTCGATGCCCTCGGCGGCCAACAGGTCAGCAGCCTCCATCACTTTGTGCAGCGACCCACCATAGGTGATCAACGAGATGTCCTTGCCGGGCCGACGGATGGCGGCTTTGCTGATGTCCACGGCCCCCGCATTCGTGTCGAGCATGCCGGTGCGGTTGTAAAGCATGACATTTTCAAAGATCAGAACCGGATCGGGATCTTCAAGCGCGGTCCAAAGCATGCCACGCGCATCTTCGACGGTGGCCGGCGCAAGCACCTTCAATCCAGGAATGTGTGCGTACCAACCTTCCAGCGAATGCGAGTGTTGGGCGGCCAACTGTTTGCCCGCGCCTGTGGCCATACGGATGACAAGCGGTACGCCAAAGGCACCACCCGACATGTGCCGCATGGTAGCAGCAGTGTTCAAAATCTGGTCGAGCGCCAAAAGGCTAAAGTTGACCGTCATCAGCTCCACAATGGGCCGCATGCCGGCGGCAGCCGCGCCAATGCCGGCACCCGTGAACCCGGACTCCGACAGGGGGGTATCGCGAATGCGGTCTTCACCCAGTTGCTCCATGAGCCCCTTGGTCACGGCATAGCAACCGCCATAGGCGCCAACATCCTCGCCCATCAGAAAGACCCGATCATCACGTTTGATTGCTTCTTCAATCGCCTGCTTGACCGCTTCGCGGTAGGTGACCTCAACGGTTTCGCCGGACGGTTGGGCAGGCGGTGGAGGTTTGGGCTGCTCGCCAAGGACATACTTCTCCAGGTCCTCAACCGGCTCCCAGGTTCCCGCCTCGGCAAAGGCGACAGCCTCAGCGATTTCGGCATCGGCATCGGCCTCGATCTTGGCGATGTCGTCTTCGTGGATCAGTTTGTTTTCCAGTAGCCATCCCTGGAAACGAACAATGGGGCCTTTGTCCCGCCATTGCTCCACTTCATCCTTGGGACGGTAAAGCTGTGCATCGAACATGGAATGGGCGCGGAACCGGTAGGTCCGGCATTCCAAGAACACGGGCGCGCGTGTTTCCCGGATCCGCTGCACGGCACGCCGCGCGGCCGCCTCGACGGCCACCACATCCATGCCATCGACCACTTCGGATGCGATGCCATAGCCAGCAGCTTTGAGGTGAATATCGGTTTCAGCCTCAGTGCGCGCGATCGCTGAGCCCATCGCGTAGCCGTTGTTTTCGCAGACGAAGAGAACAGGTAGATTCCAAAGGCTGGCAAGGTTGAGCGTCTCATGGAACTCACCCTCGGCTACGGCGCCCTCACCAAAAAAACAGGCCGTGACATTGTTGCGTTCTTGGCTTTGGCCCTGCATCGCGTCGGCCAGCGCCAGCCCGCCAGCCAACGGCAAACCGCCACCAACAATCGCATTGCCGCCATAGAAATTGGTGGCCTTGTCAAACAGATGCATCGACCCTCCGCGGCCACCCGAGCAGCCTTCCGCCTTGCCGTACATCTCCGCCATCACGGTCGTCATCGGGATGCCGCGCACCAGCGCGTGGCCATGTTCGCGGTACGTTGCGACAATGCGGTCGTTGGCCGTCAAAACTGGGATGATGCCCGAAGCGATCGCCTCCTCACCATCATAAAGGTGCAGGAACCCACGGATCTTTTGCTGGGTGTAGAGCTCGGCGCATTTGTCCTCAAACCGGCGAATACGGACCATGTGGGTGAGCAGGTCCAGCACATGCGCATGGTCCAGGCGCGGTCGGTCGATCACACTCATGTTTCATCACTTTCGAGGGTTGAGATGTCGCCTTCCGGCAGGCCCAGTTCGCGCGCTTTGAGCAGGCGCCGCATGATTTTGCCGGATCGCGTTTTGGGTAGGGTCTGGCGGAAAACGATCTCGCGTGGTGCCACGGCTGGCCCAAGCTTCTTGCGGGCATGGCCGCGAATAGCGCGCTCCAATTCCTCAGACTTTTTGAAGTCGGGGTTGAGCACGACATAGGCCTTGACCACCTCGCCAGCTGTTTCATCCGGCACGCCAATCACGCCGGCCTCGGCGACGGCTTCATGCTCGATCAGCGCGCTTTCCACCTCGAACGGGCCAATCAAATGGCCAGAAGATTTGATCAGATCATCGGCGCGTCCAACGAACCAGAAATTGCCATCGGCATCGCGCATCGCCAGATCGCCGGAAAGATACCAGCCATCGACAAAGCATTTGTCGTAACGCGCCTTCTCGTGAAGGTAAGCGCGCATCATGGATGGCCAACCCGGTCGCAGCGCCAGCTCGCCTATTTCGCCAGCGGCAAGCTCGCGCAGGGAACCGTTTTCACGTTTGACAATCCCGGCCTCAATGCCGGGCAGCGGCTTGCCCATCGACCCCGGATGAACATCCATCGCCTTGGTGTTGGCGATCATGATCCCGCCGGTTTCGGTCTGCCACCAATTGTCATGGAACGGGCGCCCGAAAGCCTTCTGGCTCCACACAACGGCTTCGGGGTTAAGCGGCTCGCCGACGCTGGCCAAAAAGGTAAGCGAAGAGAAATCGTAAGGCGCTGCGGCTTCCTCGCCTGCCCGCATCATCATGCGAATGGCCGTCGGCGCCGAATACCAGACCTCGACCTTTTCGCGCTCGATCCTTTTGTACCAGCGTTCCAGATCGAACTCGGCTTCATCGACAATCATCGTCACGCGGTTCACCAGCGGCGAGAGAATGCCGTAGGACGTGCCGGTCACCCATCCAGGATCAGCGGTGCACCAGTAAATCGTGCCGGGCTTGAGCTCCAAGGCGTTGCGACCCGAAAAAGCGTGGTAGATCACCGCGCCATGCACATGAACCGCACCCTTGGGCTTGCCGGTGGTGCCGGAGGTGAAATGGATGAGCGCAGGGTCTTCCGGCTCGGTGCGCACAACCTCGTAATCATCCGAAGCGGCCTCCAGCGCTGGACCAAGGGCCACACAGCCTTCCGGCGCGTCATCACCGGCGATGAGAACTAGCTTCAGCGAAGGAATCTCATCGCGCCAGGCTGCGATTTTGCGTTTGTAGATGGAGGCGGTGGTGAGCAGCACATCGGCCTCGCCGATCTCCATGCGCGTGCGGATGGGCTCAGGCCCGAAGGCCGAAAACAGCGGCGTGAACACAACGCCGGCTTTCAGCGTGCCGATGGCCGCTGCATAGAGTTCAGGCACGCGCCCCATCATTGCGAACAGCGAATGGCCTTTGTGCAAGCCATGATCTTTCAAGACATTGGCGAAGCGCGAGGACAAGCCTGCCATGTCGGCATAGGAAAGGTTGCGCGTGCTGCCGTCCTTGCCGAACCAGCATAATGCAACTTGGTCGCCGTGACCGCCCGCAACATGTCGATCCACAGCCTCATAGCCGATGTTCAAGCCGCCGTCTGGCAGGCCATCGAGCAGCGAAAGAGCATCATTCCATTCGAAGGATTGGCGGAGCTGTTCTGGGTCCGGCATGGAAGCCGATGCCCGCTCCTCGGCACTTTTTTTGAAGATTGTGTCCATGCAAACGTTCCCGCCCTTGCCAGGATCAGGAGAATGCAAGCGGTCGCCGACGAGCGGCTGATTTTTATCAATCAACGCCAAGCCGCGGCGGGGAGATGGCACTGCTGAGAGAAAAGCCTGTCTGATTGTCGGCTTTGAAGTTGGAGTTACCCGGTTTGTCGGACATTTTTCCGATTGTGAAAGAGGGTGTTTTTCATGCCGAGGACCAGAAACTGTTACCTAAGCACTTTGGCGGAGGAGATCGTCAAGCTGGTGAGAACCGGGTACAGCGCTGAACGCCTTATGTGCATGTTTGAACGTGCGTCGCGACGACCCACATATGGCTCAAGCAGGAGATCATCGACCAGGTCCCTTGGGACGGTGTTCAACCGATTCTTGCTGCAAGCTGGGTAGAGCTAGAGACCGGCGGCAAGGCAGCGCAGCCCAGCCTGCTTGCCGCCTGTCGATGGTCTCTACACCTGCCGCACGAAAAGCGTGCGATCCCCACCAAGCTGATCGAACGGTTCGACGTTTTGCCCAAGACACTGGACATCCAGTTGGGGTCGCGATGGATCGCGGCCATCCATGCGGAGGGTGCCGAACGTTCTGGGCTGGCGCCAGAGGCTACAGACAACGCAGCCAACATAGTGCTATACGTACCAGCGCGCCTCAAACCCACCGGATTGGAGATGCGGCTGCTAATTGAGGATGTGGACAACGATGCCCGATGCAAGCCCGATCACCGCCTCTACCGGATTCTTGCCCAGGCGCAGCTTTATCGCAACATGGCGATGTGCGGCGGTTCAAAATCGATGTCGGCGCTTGCCGCCGATGCCAGTGTCGGCAGTTTCTACCTCTCGCGCATCCTTCGGCTTGGCTTCCTCAGCCCGTACATCGTAACCGCCATCTTGCGTGACCAGCATCCACTCGATCTGACCGCCAAGCGCCTCGCCAGCGACCAAAGGGTTCCGGTGGATTGGAATAAGCAGCAGACAGTGCTCGGCATCTAGTGATCCTGCATCACGCCTGCAAGACGCGAAGGGGCAGATCCGCCCGCACCTGCGCGCGCCGTCAAGTTGCTCGCTCGATGGATTGAAGGGTATCCGGATCTGATCAATCTCGCGTGTCACGTCTGCGATCGCGATCACGCCGCTTACCCAGGTCTCCAGAGGGAGTTCGGTGCGGTGCGCCTCGCCGGCGCGGGTCTTGTCGCACCACCAACATCGACCTAAGAGATTTCGGCGGTTTTGTAGCGCCGTTGGGCGCACCTGGCCGGTCTAGGGAACGCCAACGTCATGTGTCACCTGGCTAACTCCCGGAAAAGAGCCGCAAATTCTGGATCGGCTCTCAATCGAAATGTCTATTCATATCAATACGTTAAAGTGTGGCGGACCTGCTGGGAGAGAGTCCGAACCATATCGATGATATTTTCAAAGACCTGGAAGACTGGGAAGCAATTTTGAGTTCCCTGCCGGATTTTGGTGAGAATCAAAATCCATAGCTCTCCCAAGACGACGAACTTGTTTGTCCAGAGCCTTAGTTGCTCGTGTCATCGTTCAGCTCCTCATCGACAATCGCTAGCTGCTTTTCTATGAGCCGGGAGATGACGACCTTTTCACCATCTATGCGATAATAGATGGAAAGGCGTTCATAAACGCTGCGGCGATAGCCGGGCCGAATGAAGTCAACCGCCGGATAAAGAAGAGGCGCAGCGGCGATGTGGTCAAATCGCGCGATCAACCCGTCGTAAAATACATCGGCTTGATGCAGCCCGAACTCACGAATGCCGCGCTCATAAATCCGGTCAAGGTCATCTTCCGCCTTATGTGTTAGACGGTAAGACGCCATTTTGCCTCAAGCGGGTTTGTACGCGGGTGCGGATATCTACGGGCATAGCGGAACTGAGACCGCTGTGTTCGGCTTCAATCAGCGCGGCGCGGATGACGTCGATTTCGGCGGCTCTCGTTTGCTCGCGGCGGATAAGATCGCGGAATAATTCGCTGTCATTGCCATAGTGGCCACTTTCGATCTGCGCTCTGATCCAAGCTTCCTGTGTATCTGTTACGTTGATTGTCTTTTTTACAAGGCTCATGGGTTTTGGACCTCCTTCATACATACGATTATATCGTATTTTGTCGCATCAGATCCAGAAACAAATCAATCGTCAGAAAGTGTGCGGTACTTTCGAACCAAAATGCATTTAAAATCAGATGCCTAAGCCTTTGAAATATTTGCTGTCAGAGGTTGGGCGCTAATTTGGTGATAAAATTCAGTACCATAGAGAAAATGGCGGAGAGGGTGGGATTCGAACCCACGGTACGGTTACCCGCACGCTGGTTTTCAAGACCAGTGCCTTAAACCACTCGGCCACCTCTCCAGTGGGTGCGCTTATGGCGCTCAAAGGAGAGGTGCGCAAGGGGTAAGCGAATTATTCAAGTCTGGTAAAAAAGCATGTGAAAAAGGCCGAGCATCACCCGGCCTTTCTTGTTTTGCACGTTAACGGCCGATCAATTCGGGTAGGCGTCGTCGATGCCTTGGATGTAAAAATTCATTCCCAGGATCATATCGAGCGGTGCTTGCTCACCTTCAGCGACGATCTCCTCACCATCTTGGTTAAAGATCGGACCGGCAAACGGGTGAATATCACCAGCGATGATGCCAGCCATGGTTTCTTCAGCCACAGCGCGCGTTTCATCGGACATGTTGGCGAATGGCGCCATCTGAACCATGCCGGACTCCATGGAGCCCATGGCCGAGCCAGTTTCCCATGTACCATCGGCGACGGCGCGGACACGGTCGATGTAATAAGGCGTCCAGTTGTTGACGATGGCGGTCAGCTGGGCTTCTGGAGCAAAGGCACTCATGTCAGAATCGTTACCGAAGCCGCGCACGCCGCGCTCCTGGGCCGCTTGCAACTGCGCGGTTGAGTCTGTGTGCTGCACCAGAATGTCAGCACCCTGATCGATAAGCGCATTGGCCGCTTCCGCTTCGCGCGGCGGGTCGTACCAGGTGTTCACCCAGATGATCTTCACTTCGACATCCGGGTTCACCGATTGCGCGCCGAGCATAAAGGCGTTGATGCCCGAGATCACTTCGGGGATCGCATACGATGCGATGTAGCCGATGGTGTTGGTCTCGGTTTCAAGACCGGCAATTTTTCCCAGTATGTAGCGGCCTTCATAGAAATGCCCGTTGTAGTTGGCGAAGTTTTCCGAGGACAAATAGCCGGTGGCGTGCTCGAACTTCACGTCCGGGAAACGCTCCGCGACCTCCATCACCGATTCCATGTAGCCGAAGGAGGTGGCAAAGATGATGTCGTGGCCAGTACGGGCCAGGCGCTCCAAAGCACGTACCGCATCGGCACCTTCCGGCACGCTTTCCAGATAGGTCGTTTCGACCATGTCGCCGAGCTCCGCTTCCATGGCAAGGCGCGCCTGATCGTGGGCGTAAGACCAGCCATGGTCAGAGATTGGGCCGACATAGACAAAAGCGGCATTAACAGTGTGATCATCGGCCTGTGCGCTGCTTGCAACACCCATGGAGAGGGCGGCGGCAGCGCCGAGGGCCAACAGTGATGACGTCAGTCTTTTCATCGTGGCATCCTTTGGTTCAGTTATGGTGATGGCGGGTGGAAATAGGCGCTTTGCGGAGGGCCATCGCGATCCGCTGGGCGCAGGACGGGTTAACGATCAGGCACGAACGCACGGCCCAGTGCGGCAGGTGTGTTGCGGCGCATGACGGCCTGATTGCGGGAAAGAAGCACAAGCGCGACGATAGTCGCGATGTAGGGCAGCATGTTCATTGCTTGCGAAGGTATAGACAGACCATACGCTTGCGCGTGTAGCTGAAGAATAATCACGCCGCCAAACAAATAGGCCCCGGCCAACGCACGCCAAGGAAGCCAGGTGGCAAAGACAACGATTGCAAGGGCTATCCAGCCACGCCCGGCGCTCATGCCTTCGGTCCATTGGGCGGTGAGAACCAGCGATAGGTAAGCACCACCAAGGCCGGCACAAAGACCACCAAAAGCAACAGCGCCCATGCGGATGAGACGCACATTGCGGCCCAGAGCATGGGCCGCCTCGGCGTTCTCACCCGTTGCACGCAGGATAAGACCAACGCGGGTTTTGAACATGGTGTAACTGACGCCTGCAACAATGGCGAAAGAGAGATAGACAAGAATATCTCGGTCAAACAGCGCTGGGCCGATGAAGGGAATACTGCTCAGCACCGGGATGGTAATTGCTTCCAGCCGTACGCCTGGCGTTCCAACAAAGCTCTCCCCAATCAGACCAGCCAAACCCAGCCCCAGAAGCGTCAATGCAAGGCCGGTAGCCACCTGATTTGACGCCAGATACACCGTGAAAAAGCCAAACAATAGTGCCGTTCCAATGCCGGCAAAACCGCCAGCCAGCGCTCCCAAATATGGGTTCCCAGTGCCTAACGAGACGCCGAAGGCAACCACCGCACCGATGATCATCATACCTTCGACACCAAGGTTTAAAACGCCCGAGCGTTCTACGACAAGTTCGCCTGTAGCTGCTAAGGCAATCGGGGTTGCGGAACCAACAACCGTGACCAAAACGCCGGGGAGAATTGTTGGCGAAAATATATAGACAAAAAAGGAAGCTAACTCACGGAGGAAGCTGAAAAACTCAAGCAGCATCAGCAGCCTCGCTTGCAGTGGGTGTCGACGCGACCTTTGGGTTGGGTTTGAGGCGCACATGGTAGCGTACAAGCGTGTCACAGCCGAGCACGAAGAAGAGCAGCATGCCTTGCACCACACGCGCCATTTTATCCGACAGTCCCAGCGTAATCTGCGCAGCCTCACCGCCCAAATACGAAAGCGAGAGCAATAGCCCGGCCAACATGATGCCCCATGGATTGAGGCGTCCGAGGAACGCGACGATGATGGCGGTGAAGCCATAGCCTGGTGAAATGGTTGGACGCAGCTCGCCGATTGGCCCCGCCACTTCCATAATGCCAGCAAGACCCGCCAAAGCGCCTGAGAACATTAGAGCTGCGTAAGTGAGCACTTTTGAAGAGAAGCCGGCAAAGCGCGCGGCGCGCGGCGCCTCGCCGACGACCTTAAAGGCATGACCAGCCAATGTGCGGCTCATAAAGAACCACATGACCGGAACGGCGGCGAACGCAATCAAAATGCCAACGTGCAGGCGCGAACCCTCTAATGTGGCAAGCGATTGCTCGTCGGAAAAGTTGCGTGATTCTGGGAAGTTAAAGCCGCCTGGATCGCGCCATGGGCCTCGCACCAAATAGTCCAATATCAGCAGAGCAATGTAGGCTAGCATTAATGAGGTCAGGATCTCGTTGGCGCGAAATTTCACCTTCAAGAAGGCTGGAATTCCGCCATAAAGCGCTCCACCTACCATGCCAAGAATGAGCATCAATGGCAGCGTTGCCCAGCTGGTCCATTCAGGAAAAAGGATCGGTGGGATGGAGCCAAATATTGCCCCCATCGTAAATTGGCCTTCCGCGCCAATGTTCCAGATGTTGGCTCGATAGCAAACGGCCAATCCAAGTGCGATCAGGATGAGTGGCCCCGCTTTGAGAAGCAACTCATATACCGACCAAAGCTCGGTCAGTGGGGCGATGAAATACTCGTACAGCGCGGCCACCGGGTTGAAGCCCATGACCGCGAACATGACGCCCGAGGTGAGCACTGTTAGCCCAAGCGCCATAAAGGGGGCTGCAACGAGCATCTTGCTTGACGGCGCATCGCGTTTAACCAGCTCAAGCTGCATCGGAGCGCTCCACATCGGTGGCTTGGAACGCTTTCACTGTCGGATCACCGCCCATCAACAGACCAAGCTGTTCCAATGTTACATTGGACGCGTCCAGAGGCTCGGACAGGTGCCCGTGCGAAAGTACGGCAATCTTGTCGGATATCTGCAGCAACTCATCTAAGTCCTGGCTGATCACAATGACGGCTGAGCCTTTTTCCGCCAGCTCAAGGATGGCCCCGCGGATGAAGCTCGCTGCAGCGGCATCAACACCCCAGGTAGGTTGGTTCACAACCAGAATTTTTGGATCGCGAGATAGTTCGCGCCCAACGACGAATTTTTGCAGGTTTCCGCCGGAAAGTGTTGACGCGGCCGGATCACCTTTGGCCGAGCGCACATCAAAAGCATCGCGGATCATACTGGAGAGCTTGTGGATCGCTGAGAACTTCATCACGCCAAGCGAGCCCAGCGTCCCATCTTCTGGCGCTTTACGCGTAATAAGTGCGTTCTCGCTGAGCGCCATCGCCGGAACCGAAGCGTGCCCTGCCCTTTCTTCTGGCACAAAAGCTGCCCCACGTTGGCGGCGTTTGGAGATCGGATGCGATCCGACCGGGTGGCCGTCCATGCGCACGGCGTCCAAATCAACCAATGCCTCACCAGAAAGGACATCAAACAGTTCTTTCTGGCCGTTGCCAGCAACACCGGCAATGCCAAGTATTTCGCCCGAATGCACACGCATGGAAATGCTCTTCAGGCTCATTCCAAACAGCGTGCCTGGGTCGTACTTTACCTGGTTCAATTCAAAGACCAGCGGGGCATCGGCAGGAACAGAGCCAGCTTTCCGGCTCACCTCAGACACATCTGAGCCAACCATCGCGCGGGCCAGCGAGGCTGAGGATTCTTTTCGCGGATCGGTGCGCGCGACCACCTTACCATGGCGCATGACGGTGGCATCGTCACAAAGCGCCCTCACCTCATCCAGCTTGTGCGAGATGTAGAGGATGCTTTTGCCTTCACTGGCCAGCTGACGCAAAACGCCAAACAAGCTTTCGGCTTCCTGCGGCGTCAGGACAGACGTTGGTTCATCAAGAATGACAAGCGACGGTTTTTGTAAGAGCACGCGCAAAATTTCCACGCGCTGTTGCACACCCACATCAAGGTCTCCGACCGTCGCATCGGGATCGACAGACAGGCCGTAACGCTCGACAAAATCGGCAAGCTCAGCCTTCACCTGATCCGGGGTTGGTTTGTGGTCCAGTGCCAGCGCAATGTTTTCTGCCACGCTCATCGATTCAAACAGCGAGAAATGCTGAAAAACCATGCCGATGCCTAAGGCACGGGCTTCATTGGGCGACGACACGACTGTTGGCTTGCCGGCTATGACGAAGCGTCCTTGATCAGGTTGCAGCGTGCCATACAGCATCTTCACCAGGGTGGACTTGCCAGCCCCGTTTTCACCCAAAAGCGCGTGAATCGACCCTTCACCAATCGACAGATCGACGCCACCGACAGCGACCAACGCGCCGAACGATTTGGTGAGGCCCTCGACGGCCAGAAGCGGAACATCATTGCCCAAACGCAAGGTCACCCAGATGGTCTATGCGGCACGTACCGAGGCCAGCCTAGCTATTAGACATGCCTATCCACGCGCCACCGGGGCAATCTAGTGCCTGTTTGGCCATCGCGGCAACTGCGACTTAGGCGATGGATGCCGCAAAGCTGTGCACATCGACCGCCCACACCGAGCAAAGTGCTCAACCGTTTGGCAGAAGAACCGTCGCACCGGTGGTGGCGCGGGCTTCCAATGCCTCATGCGCTTGCACTGCCTCGCTCAGCGCAAAACGCTGGGCTACCGGGATTTTTACAGCGCCCGATGCGACGACGTTCATCAAATCACTTGCTGTCTCTTCGAGCATTGCGCGTGTCGCGATATGGGCGAAGATCGTTGGTCGCGTAACGTAGAGCGATCCCTTAGCGCTTAGGACGCCGAGGTTGAACGCATCGATGGCGCCGGACGCATTGCCGAATGACGCGTATAGGCCAAATGGTTTGATGCAATCCAGCGAGCCTTCGAATGTCGCTTTGCCGACACCATCAAACACCACGTCGCACTTCGAGCCGCTGGTGATACGTGCCACCTCGGCAACGAAGTCTTGGCTGGAATAGTTGATGCAGTGGGCGTAGCCGTGCTCGAGTGCCACACCACACTTATTATCGGAGCCAGCCGTACCGATGGCCGTTGCGCCAAGATGTTTGGCCCACTGCCCTGCGATAAGTCCAACACCTCCAGCGGCGGCATGAAAGAGCAGCGTCGTGTCGGAGGTTACATTGTAAGTTTTGCGCAGCAGATAGCGGGCAGTCATGCCTTTTAGCATCATGGCAGCAGCGGTTTCATCGTCAATGCTGTCGGGCAGCTTAATCGCAATATCGGCCTTGATAATGCGATGACGGGCATAGCCGCCAAGAGGGCCAACATAGGCGATACGATCGCCTACCGTCAGGCTCTGGACCGCATCCCCTACCGCTGTCACTTTGCCGGCGCCCTCATTGCCAGGTGTAAAGGGCAAACCATTGGGCGCTGGGTAAAGCCCTGTGCGGAAGTAAACGTCGATGTAGTTGAGCCCAATGGCTGTGTGTTCGACGACGATCTCGTCGGGGCCCGGGTTAGGCAACACTGCGTCTTCCAGTTGCATCACCTGTGGACCGCCGGTTTGCTTGATGATGATGCGCTGCGTTGGAGTGGTCACGATGACTGCCTTCCAGAATGTTGGAGCGGGTGGTCGGCAGGATGCCGCATTGACCCTTGTTGGTTGAAGCGTCAGGTAGTGCGGATACAGCCAAGGAGCAAGGACATGTCCACAGACCAAACCCCATTCGACGTGGTGATTTCTGGGACAGGACCGGCGGGAATGATTGCCAGCCTCCGTGCGGCTCATGCAGGCCTTTCGACGGCTTTGGTTGGTCCAGCTATCAATCTAGCGGACAAACGCACCACGGCGCTTCTTGCTCCATCGCTGGATACCCTCGAGCATCTTGGACTGGCCGAGGCGCTTACAGAAGTCGGCACACCGCTGATGACCATGCGGTTGATGGACGGTTCGCGACGCTTGCTGCGTGCGCCGACGGTTTCGTTTGATGCCGAAGAGATTGGCCGGTCGCTGTTTGGGCTCAATTGTCCCAACGCACAACTCAACCAGATGCTGTTGGATGCTGTTTCGCGGCAAAGCGCCATCAAGCGCTTTGAGGCAATGGTCGTCGACTATGCGCTTGGTTCAAGCCCGATTGCTCTAACCTTGAGCGATGGGCAGGTCTTGCAGACACAGGCTGTTATCGCTGCCGATGGCAAGAGTTCACCGGCGCGAGAAGCAGCAGGCATCAAGGTGCGACGTTGGAGCTATCCGCAAACAGCTGCTGTCGGGATTGTGCGGCACGCTAAACCCCATGATTTTGTGTCCACCGAGTTTCACACCGAAACCGGACCCTTCACCTTCGTTCCGATGCCCGACGCGGACGGCAAGCATCGTTCAAGCTTCGTCTGCGCGCTTTCGCCGGACGATGCAGGCGCTTTGGCTCAGATGGATTTGCCCGGAGCCAGTCTTTTTCTGGAGAAACGCTCGCAGCATCTGTTTGGTGCGTTGGAACTGGAAGACCTGGTACAGCTTTGGCCATTGGAAGCGTTGGTTTCAAGCGCGTTTGCCGCCAAAGGTGTTTATCTCACCGGCGAAACAGCGCACGCGTTCCCGCCGATTGGCGCCCAAGGGTTAAACCTCTCAATTCGCGATGGCAGCGATGCGGTAGAGGTGATCAGCGGTGCTCTTGCAGCAGGACAAGATCCAGCTTCCATGCTCATGGCATCTCGGTACAGCGCCAAGCGTCGTGCCGATGTTTGGGCCCGAACTTTTGGCGTAGATGCGCTCAATCGCTCGTTGTTGTCAGACAACCCACTGATGCAGGTTGGGCGGGCGCTTGCGATGTCAGCGACCCGTTTCTCTCCAGCCTTGAAGAAAGGGCTGATGGTGGCAGGACTTGAGCCATTCGGCCTGCGTAGCCTTGTTGGCTCAATGCGCGATGTGATGCGCCGAGCTGCCTGATCGCCAACTCAGCGCGGGAACAGATCCACCGGAAGATGGCCGCCTGTGATGAGCAAGATCATCACCGTCAGTGTTGGAACGGAAACAATGGTGCCGACAAGTACCATGGACGATGCCCGTTCAACCCAAACATCATACTGCCTGGCCATCACAAACACGTTCAAGGCAGGCGGTAGCGATGCCATCAGCACTGCGGTGTAGACCCAGATCGGATCGTAGTCGCCAGCCCAAGACAGCATAACCCAGATGAGCAGTGGGTGGATGGCAAGCTTCACAAAAAGAAGCCACGGCACCTCAGTCGGCACGCGGGTTAGCGGGCGCAGCGCAATCGTAACGCCCATTGCAAACAGGGCACACGGGGCGGCTGCCCCGCTTAGAAAATCGATAATGCGTTGAAGTGGGCCGGGTGTTTGGAACTGAAACGCCGCTGCAGCGATGCCCAAAGCGCTGGCTATAATAAAGGGGTGAAAAACAATCTTTCGCGTTACCAAAAGCGCGATTTGAAGCGGCCTATCCTGCGAGGTGCCACTCATCGCCATGAGGATAGGCGTTAAAATGAACTGTAACGCATTGTCGAAGCAGAAGATCAGCGCGGTTGGGACGGCTGCTGGCGCGCCCAATACCGAAAGCGTCAGACCGGGCCCCATATAGCCGATGTTGGAGTAGGAGCCTGCAACGCCTTGCATGGCCGCTTCGCTGAGATCGCGCCCGCGCAGGGCAGCAACAAGCGTTGCCAACACGTAGACCACAAAAGCTGCAAGCGTTGTTACAACAATGAACGACCAGCCTTCCAACTGATCCAGCGGTGTTGATGACAGCAGGTCATAGAACAGTGCCGGTAGCGCCAGGAAAATGATGAAGAAGTTGAGCCACACCAGCCCCCCCTCTGGTAGATTGGCAACCCGCCCTGAAAAGAACCCAAGGAAAATCAAACCAAAGAAGGGCGCTACGAGAGCGAGGATGTCGGCCATCAACATGTCCATCTGCTGGCAGGGATGCGACTGCCTTTGCTCGCCTACCACGCGCCACCGGCCTTGCCTACAACGACCCTTGTTTGATGCGGCAGGTCAATTCGAGCGTTGATTTCATTCAGTTCAAGGGCTATCGGCAGGTGCTTATGCAGACCACCCTTTCCCATCGCGCCGAGTTTTTGGTTCTACGTTTTGTCCGTGGCCTGCTCCTGCTTTTAGGTATCGAGCGCGGCTCGCGTTTTATGGGCTGGATTTGGCGCACCTTTGCGCCATGGACAAAACGGCATGGCCGCGCACTCCTGCAACTTCAGGCCTCGATACCTGAACTTTCAGAAAAAGAACGTGAACGCATCGCGCGCGACATGTGGGATGGTCTGGGTCAAACATTCGCCGAAGGTTTGGTGTTGGACAAATTGGGTGAGGACCCCGACCGTATCCGGGTAGAAAATCTTGATGTTTTGCGACAAGCACGCCTTCCGGTAAACGAGAACGGCAAATCAAGTGGCGTTATTCTCGTCTCGATGCATTCAGGCAACTGGGAGGCCTTTGGTATCGGTGTGCGTGGCCAGGACATCCATGCTGCGGCACTCTATCAGTCCGTTGCCAATCCCCTCGTTGATGAAAACCTACGCCGCCAACGCACACTGTATTGGCAAGCGGGCATGATCACCAAAGGCTCCTCTGCAATGAAGCGCGTTGTAGGTCTGCTTCGCCAGGGCGATGGTATCGGCATTCTGGCCGACCATCGTGTCAGCGGCAGTGATGTCGAGGTGCCGTTTTTTGGCAAGCTTGCGCCTTCCACCCCCTTGCCCGCCTCACTTGCATTGAAGACCGGAGCTTCACTGGTTCTGGGACGCTGCAAACGTGTCGGCGTGGCGCGCTATGTGGTTGAACTGAAACAAATCGTTGCGGAAACCACAGGTGATAGCAAAGCAGATGTTGAGCGCGTGACGGGCGCGATCCATGCCCAGTTGGAAGCCTGGATCCGTGACCGCCCACATGAATGGATGTGGGCGCATCGTCGCTGGTCCCGTGAGGTTCGTCGCCCCTAAAGCCTAACTAGCGCTCATGACGGCGATAGACCAAAGCGTGGCTGGCCATTGTGCGGCGCAGCATGTCAGTGTTGCGCCAAACCATCGTCGCACAGGCTCATCTTATGACCAAAACTCCACACGCCTTCTTCCGGCCCTTGGCTATCGGCGCTCCTGAACCGTTTCGCGAACCGCCAGTGAATGTTGAACGCATGATTCATTTCGTGCCGCCGCATATCGACAAGGTGGTTGCGAAGTTGGGATCGCTTATCCCCAAAGTGGACGTGGTGCTTGGTAACTTAGAGGATGCGATCCCAGCAGACCAGAAAGAGGCAGCCCGCGCTGGATTTGTGCAACTCGTCAAAAACAATGATTTTGGCGAAACCGGTCTTTGGAGCCGTATCAACTGCCTGAACTCCCCCTGGGTGCTCGACGATATCACCACTTTGGTTGGTGAGATTGGTCACAAGCTTGACGTCATAATGCTTCCAAAAGTCGAAGGCGCTTGGGATATCCATTATTTGGACCAGTTGCTGGCACAACTGGAGGCAAAGGCCGCGATCAAGCGGCCAATCCAAATTCACGCCATCCTGGAAACAGCTGAAGGCGTTAAGAACGTTGATTCCATTGCAACTTCCAGCCCACGCATGCACGGGATGAGCCTTGGCCCGGCTGATCTGGCAGCATCACGCGGCATGAAAACAACGCGCGTTGGTGGTGGCCACCCTGACTATGTGGTGCTTGCCGATGCCAATGATTCTGGCGACCCTCGTGGCGCAGTCCAACAAGACCTCTGGCACTATACGCTCGCCAAAATGGTGGATGCCTGTATGTCGGCTGGCATCAAAGCCTTTTATGGCCCGTTTGGAGATTTCTCCGACCCTGAAGCCTGCCGCGCACAGTTCCGCAATGCCTTCTTGATGGGCTGCGCCGGTGCATGGACATTGCACCCCAGCCAAATCGATATCGCCCGTGAGGTGTTCAGCCCCCCGGTTGAGGAGGTGAAATTCGCGTTGCGTATCCTGGACGCCATGCCTGACGGGACCGGTGCGGTAATGATCGATGGAAAAATGCAGGATGATGCCACCTGGAAACAGGCTAAGGTGCTTGCAGACCTTGCCAAGCAGTTGGTTGCGCGCGATCCGTCTCTTGCCGAGCAGTATGGGCTTTAAGGTCGCAACGCTCTGTTTACCTCAAAGCTTGAAACTGGCTCTCGACGCGCCTAGCTATGGCCGTTGAAGGAGATACGCCCATGCGTACAGCACGTTTTACCATCGGCGACGTCGTCAAACACCGCATTTACCCGTTTCGCGGCGTGGTGTTCGATGTCGATCCGGTATTCAGCAACACTGACGAGTGGTGGGATGCCATTCCCGCTGATGTTCGCCCGCATAAAGATCAACCATTTTATCATTTGCTCGCCGAAAACGAGGAAACTGAATACGTGGCCTATGTGTCGGAGCAAAACCTTCTGCCCGACGATAGTGAAAAACCCCTGCGCAACGCACAGATCGCTGAATTTTTCTATGAAGGTCCAAATGGCGACCTAATCTTTGCGGGCCAGGCGCACTAGCAAGAATCATAGCCAACCCAAATGAAAAAGGCGGCCGATAGGCCGCCTTTTTTGCTTGTAGATAGATCCCACCTACTGCTGAAGACGCTCACGCAGTTCGCGGGCGCGCTGTTCAAGAGCATTTTGCAATTCGTCTGACGGAGGTGCGGTTTCCGCCGCACCAGAGGCAGCGCGCTCGCGAACAACCTGCTCGGCTGCAATCAGCACCGTTGAATCATAGCCCTCGCCATCATAGGCAGCGGTAAAACCCGAAAGAGAAAACGCAAAAGGTACGGCCCGACCAGCCTCGTTCAGGGCTGTGACGGTGAACTCGCCACCAGCCTTCATGGAATCGATGAGCGCATCATTGGCTTCGAACTCTACAAAGCAGTTCTGCGGATAGCAGATCCGGAATTCGCCAGTGACAGGTGCACCATCGTCCACCTGGCCTCGCACACCTTCAGGGATTTGCAATCGAGTCGGCAGAATGGTGACCATCTGGCGTTCACCACCTTCAGACTCAATGATTTGAAGAGCCGCGACTGTGACCCCTTCAACCTGAAGTTCACGGGCGCGAATATTACAGACCGATTGGTTGGCACGCTGATCAACACCACAGACCTTGATCCACGTAATTTCCGGCAGCAGATCGGCCAATGCATTGGCTTCTGCAGGGTCTACGCTCTCGATGATCTGTTGCAGGCGTTGCTCAGGTGTCAGCTGCTGCTCGGCAGGAGCTTCTTGGGCGGCCTGGGCAAAGACACCGGTTGGTAACGCCACCAGCGCCAGCGCTGTGGCCAGCGAACGGGCACCTTTGTTGGACATAAGTGTTGGCAGCATTCCATCGTCTCCACTGTACAGCCCGCTAGCCAGGCTGGCTTTCATCATTTTCTTTGCCCGCCCAAAATTGCCATCCAACCCGAGCGGGCACCGGACGACCGCAAGGCACTACGGCGCGGCTTGGCGATGTTGGGCAAATGCGGCGGAGTGATGGCCTAATCCCAAAAGGGACACAGCCAAGACGAGCGCCGCGCGGTGTTTGAGCCTTCGTGTAGCCAAACTCGTGAGCCATGACCAGATAGCAATGTCCAGATACCGCACTTTCTCGACTTTTTGCTCTGGCAGGCTGCTGGCGAAGCTGGACAGGTGCTCTGCACGGCATTCTACTCACCAGACGAACGAATCGGCGTAAAGACGAGGGGCCATGTTTCACACAGTTTCATCAAAGGTTTGGCGGTCAGCCACCCGGTTCCTTGGCGCAATCTGTATTGTCGGTGCAGCCATCGTCGCAACACCAACCTTAGCGCAAGATGCAGATGGTCAGACCCATGCGGTGGCCATGCATGGTACACCGCTACATGGCCCTGATTTTGAGCATTTTGATTATGTGAACCCGAATGCCCCATCTGGCGGTGCGATCCGGTTTGGTTTGCGTGGCTCGTTTGACAGTGTGAACCCGCTGATTGTGCGCGGATCGCCGGTCTGGTGGGTTCGCGGCTGGGTCTGGGAAAGCCTGGCAACGCGCGGGCGCGACGAGGCTTTCACCCTTTACGGTCTTTTGGCTGAAACGATCATCGTTCCAGAGGATCGCACCTTCGTTACATTTGGTGTGAACCCGGCCGCCCGATTTTCAGATGGTGAGCCGGTAACTGCTGACGATGTTATTTTTTCGATGGAATTGCTGCGCGAGCATGGGCGGCCCAGCCAAAGAAGCGCCTATGAGCAAATCACAGAGGTAGAGCGCGTCGATGATCTGACGGTGACCTTTTATTTTGGTGATGGGTCCAATCGAGAATTGCCAGTGCTCATGGGGTTGCTGCCTATTTTGCCAGAGCACGCCACAACGGTTGAGACCTTTACTGAAACAAGCCTTGAACCGCCTGTGGGAAGCGGCCCTTATGCCCTTTCTCGCATCGATGCAGGCCGACTGGCAGTGTTTGAACGGCGAGAGGATTACTGGGGCAAGGACTTGGCGGTCAATGTCGGTCAGTATAATGTCGATGAGTGGTCGGTTGAGTATTTTCGCGATGAAACAGCTCTGTTCGAGGCATTCTCGACCGGACGTCTACACCTTTATGCCGAGGGTGACCCAGTCGCTTGGCTGAACAACTACAATTTTCCAGCAGCAGCAGCGGGCGAGATCGTTCAAAGCGCGCTTGTCGATGAACGCCCTAAAGCACCAAGTGGGTATGTGTTCAACACGCGCCGCGAGATCTTTTCAGACGTTCGCGTGCGCCAGGCGCTCAACCTCATGTTCGATTTTGAGTGGATCAATCAAACCATATTTGCAGGTCAATACGAACGTACCCAGGGCTATTTTCACGGCTCTGAACTTTCAGCCATTGGGCACCCAGCGTCTGATGAAGAGCTTGCCGTTCTAGGCGATCATGTGGATGCAGTTCTGCCAGATGTTCTTGACGGCACCTGGCAGACCAACACATCAGATGGATCAGGGCGCGACCGCGCCAACATTCGCGCTGCCCTGCAGCTGCTTCAGGAAGCAGGATGGCGCCTGGACGGTCGCACATTGGTCAACGCCGACGGACAGCAATTCAGTTTTGAACTGCTCACCAGCTCGCCGAGTGCAGAGCGAGTCGCACTCGCCTATGCTCAAACACTGCAACTGGCTGGTATCGATATGAGTGTGCGCGTCATCGACAGCGCTCAATTTGAAGAACGCCGCCGTGTCTTTGACTACGATATGATCCCCTACGTTTGGTACCAAAGTCTTTCGCCTGGCAACGAGCAGTACAACCGTTTCGGTCCTTCAACGGCAGATCAGGAAGGGTCATGGAATACTGCCGGTATAAGAGAGCCGGGCGTCACGGCAGCTATTGATGCTATTGTCAGCGCTGTTGATCGAGACGATCTTATCCATGCGGCGCGTGCGCTGGACCGTCTTTTGATCTCAGGCAGCTACATTATTCCGCACTACCACGCTCCAGCCCAGTGGATTGCTCACGCGCGCGAGGTGAACTTCCCGGAGAACAGCTCTGTTTGGGGCTATCAATTCTTCACCCCTGACACGATTTGGATTGAGGACTGACGGTGAGCGCAGTTGGTGCCACCAAAGACGAAGCGTCTAAGGCGCGCGCTTGCCCTAGTTGGGGGTCGCTGACCTTTGCACGTGTTTTGGAAAAGTGGGCTACAACACGCGGTGATACGCCCTTTCTGCTCCCCTATGGCGGACCAGCCTTAACATTCGCTGACGTCCAAAATGACGTTGTTCGAATATCCAATGTGATGAGGGCACAGGGCTTTGGACCAGGCGATAGTGTGCTTCTGCGTGCTGGTAGACGCCCTGAAGGTCTCATCATGCTGCTGGCCGCCATCAAAACCGGCCTGCAAATTTGTCTCGCACCCGAAGGAATGAGCGCACGGCAAGTAACAGAGGGTGCTGTATCTTATGCGCCCAAGCTTGCTATTGACGCTGGAACGCTCTGCCAAGACAAGGCTGACTCTCTGCGCATATTGGAGATGGCCGCCAATCTTTTCACCATAAGGTTTGTTGGCTGTTTTGGCGAAGCGCCTGACGGGTTTGTTGATTTGGCAACTGTTGAAGCTCCGCCGATGGATGAAAAGGCGTTACCGTCCATCAATCCAGACCAAGACGCGGTGGTGCATGTTCTAAGACACAGTGCAGACGGTAAGCTGGAACGCTTGTCGCGGACGCAAAATCAGCTTTTGGCTCAGGCGCTTGCCTGCGCCATGATCAGCGATCTTTCAATCAATAGCCTCATCGGCACAGCGTTTGATCCAATAGGCGCACATGGCCTGCTCGCAACCACGCTTCCAGCACTCCTGGTTGGATGCGGCGTGCAGCTTTTTGAGGCGGTAGACCCCAGCCTTGACGCGCGCATGCAGCTTTGGCTCGAGGAAAGCGAGACCCATCGATTGGTCTTGCCAGCTGCTTTTGCCCATGCCGTCGGATTCAAGACGAGCACTGCTGGAGCCAAACGTGTCTGGGTTTCCAACGGCTCGGCGAGCCATGCGCTGCCCAAGGGTGATCATTTGCTGGTTGATTGTGGTGGTACTGCTTTGCTACCGGCCAAACAGAATAGTCAAGGTCAAACTCAGATGCGCCCAGGCGCTATTACAATTGGCCCACCCAACGGGGCGGCGATGACATTTGGAACGCTGCGCCTAGAAGGCGGCGCCCAGGAAAACAGCGCCAGTGGAACGCTTTTGACCGGTAAGGTTTGCCTCGACAGTCCGTTGGTGGCCGCGCGAAACGGCAAGCTTTTAGATCCTCAACCTACCGGTCAGATGGCCCGTGTCGCTGAAGACGATGAACGGCGGCCGGTGTACGTGCTGACAGATGCAGATGCTGCTGCCGTTCAAGTTGGCGCACACCGTGTGATGCTCTCTGTCATCAATCGTGCTTTAGGCTTGACCGGACGATGGCAGGATGCCGCTGTTTTCACGGTTCCTGACCCTTTGATGAAAAACCGCATTGAAGTGGCTGTTGAACCACGCGCAGGCGATGGAGAGGCTCAAACCTTACCGACATTGGCCATGGTGCGCAGTATGCTTCTGGAAAGCGGCATTGGCGATGCAGGTCTACCGGTGAAAATACATCTGGTCACGCGCGTGCCGCGACGCGGCCGCGGATTGGTGGACGTTGCCGCCCTGCCGGACCATGTTTGGGAAGCACCCTGCACCGCTGAAGGCGACGAAATCCGGACCCAAGCCGCCGTTGCTTAGAGCCCGTTAGGCCGCCACCTGCTCAGCCTCAGCGATCTTGGCAAGTTTGGCGACAAGAACCGCAGCACCCTTCACGCGATCATCCACCTTGCCCCAATTGCGCGTGAGCACGATTTTGTGGTCGGGCTTCACTCGCGCTTGGCTACCCTGCTCGGAGATGAACTTCATCAGTCCAGCGGGATTGGGGAAGGTGTTTTGGCGGAACATAACCACTGCTCCTTTTGGCCCGGTGTCGAGCTTTTCGATATGCGCGCGGCGGCAAAGAACCTTGATGTAGACCAGCTTCAACAGACTTTCGACCGAGGGCGGCAGTGGACCGAACCGATCGATCATCTCTGCACCAAAACCATCAATCTCATCCACGTTTTCGAGCGCTGACAGGCGGCGATACAGCTGCAAGCGCAGTTGTAGATCAGGCACATAGCCTTCCGGGATCATCACAGGCGTACCCAATGTGATCTGCGGTGACCATTGGCCGTCATCTTCCTCTGCGCCATCGCCTTCTTTCAGGCTGGCGACAGCCTCTTCGAGCATCTGTTGGTAGAGCTCGTATCCGACCTCGCGGATGTGGCCTGACTGTTCCTCGCCCAACAAGTTCCCTGCACCGCGAATATCCAAATCATGGCTGGCAAGCTGGAACCCAGCGCCCAAGTTTTCCAAGCTTTGCAGAACCTTTAGGCGCCGCTCGGCCACCTTCGTAATTTTGTAGTCGGCGGGCACGGTGAACAACGAATAGGCACGGGTTTTGGAGCGCCCTACCCGTCCTCGAAGCTGGTAAAGTTGGCCGAGGCCGAACATATCGGCCCGATGCACGATGAGCGTGTTGGCCGATGGGATATCGAGACCTGATTCCACGATGGTGGTGGACAACAAAACATCGAACTTGCCGTCATAAAACCCTTCCATCACCTCTTCGAGCATGGTGGCCGACATCTGACCGTGGCCAATGCCAACCTTCACCTCGGGCACGGATTCTTCCAAGAACCGACGCACCTCTTCCAGGTCTTTGATGCGCGGCACAACATAAAAGCTCTGCCCACCACGAAAATGCTCACGCAGCAGCGTTTCGCGGATGATCAAAGGATCATAGGGTGACACAAATGTACGCACGGCCAGACGGTCCACCGGAGGCGTAGCGATCAATGACAGTTCGCGAACACCGGTTAGCGCCAGTTGCAGCGTCCGCGGGATGGGCGTTGCCGAGAGCGTGAGCACATGCACGTCTGAGCGCATCTCTTTCAGCCGCTCTTTGTGTGCCACGCCAAAATGCTGCTCTTCGTCGATGATCAGCAGCCCAAGGTCCTTGAACGACACGCTTTTGCCAAGCAGCGCATGGGTGCCGACGACGATATCGATGGTTCCGTCTTTTAGGCCGGCCTTGGTCTCAGCAAGTTCTTTTGGGCCGACGAAGCGCGAGGCTTGTCGCACATTCACAGGGAAGCCTTTGAAGCGATCCTTGAAAGTGGCGAAGTGCTGTCGTGCCAACAGCGTCGTGGGAACGACAATCGCAACCTGGCGACCGGACAACGCGACCATGAAGGCAGCACGCAGAGCGACTTCTGTCTTACCGAAGCCGACATCACCGCAAACCAACCGATCCATGGGTTGGCCCGATGATAGGTCTTCAATCACAGACGTGATGGAGTTCAATTGATCTTCAGTTTCATCATAGGGAAAGCGCGCGGCAAATTCTTCGTATAGCCCTTCCGGTGGATCGATGAGAGGGGCGGTGCGCATGGCCCGTTGCGCCGCAATCTGAATTAGCTTGTCCGCCATGTCGCGGATGCGTTGTTTGAGCTTTGCCTTGCGGGCTTGCCAAGCGCCGCCGCCAAGCTTGTCCAGATTGGCCTCAGAGCCATCAGCTCCGTAACGGGTGAGAAGCTCAATGTTGGTGACCGGCAAAAACAGCTTATCGCCACCGGCATAATGCAGTTCCAAGCACTCGATGGGGGCACCGGCAATGTCGAGCGTCATCATCGCGACAAACTTGCCGATGCCGTGATCGACATGCACCACCAGATCGCCCGGTTGCAGCGTTCCCGCCTCGGTCAGTGCGTCTTTGTTGGTGCGCCGCGTGGTTCCACGCACCATACGCTCGCCGAGTATGTCGGTTTCGGTGATGATGCCGAGCTTCTCGGTTTCAAAACCCTCTTCGATGGGCAAGACAACAAGGCCGACTAGCGCTTTTGGCGCATCAGCCAACTCGCCTAAGCTTTTGATTGCGCGGGCGTTTGACAGGTCGTGGTCCGCCAAAACCTGAGCCATGCGGTCTCGCGACCCTTCCGACCAACAGGCGATGGCGACTTTCTTGCCCGCTTTGACCAAACCCGCGGCGTGCTCACGTACGGCATCAAAAACATTGCGTTCGGCGCTTGCACGTTCAGCAGCAAAGCTCTTGCCCTGCTTCGCGTGCCCGGTGATCTGCCGAAGACCGGCGACATCGTCTTCGGCAAATGGAGAGATATCGAGACGCGCACGCCCACCGAGGGCTGATTCGAAACCCGTTTGGTCCAAATAGAGCGTGGCAGGTGGGGCTGGTTTGTATCCTGCTTTCTCACCCTGACGCTCCAGCACCTCAATACGAGCCTGATAATAGTCCTCGATCGTGTCTAGGCGCTCTTTCAGTGCCGGGGCGATCAGATAATCGAGCACGATCGGCGCATCGGGCAGATGATCGGTCAGCGGCACCAGTTCAGATTCAAACAGTCCCAGCCAATGTTCCATGCCCTGAACGCGGCGACCCGATGAGATGGTGGTATAAAGCACATCATCGCGCGAGGGCGCCCCAAATTGCATGGCATAGGCGCGGCGGAACGAGCGGATGGTTTCCTCGTTCATGCGCACTTCGCTCATGGGCAGTAGCTCAAGCGATCGACGGGTTTCTTCTGAGCGCTGCGTCTCGACACTGAATGTTCGGATCGATTCCAGCGTGTCACCGAAAAAGTCGAGGCGAATGGGAGAAAGCGCCCCAGGCGGGAAAAGATCGACGATACCGCCACGCACCGCATATTCACCGGCCTCACGCACGGTGGAAGTACGGTCATAGCCGTTGGCTTCTAGGTACCCCAGCACGGTTTCCATTGACCGCGACTGACCCGGCGCCAGCGACAGGGCTTGGCTGGCCAAAACCTCCGCAGGCGGGACTTTTTGTACCATCGCGTTGATAGTGGTGATCACGACCATAGGCTTTTTGGAGCGATTTTCACGGTACGCGCCCAACTTGGCGAGCACAGACAGGCGCTTGGCAACAACA
This sequence comes from Hyphomicrobiales bacterium, assembly GCA_040219355.1. GTDB lineage: Bacteria > Pseudomonadota > Alphaproteobacteria > Rhizobiales > MH13 > MH13. Next base: position 104,552 of record JAVJSN010000014.1, on the reverse strand, counting down.
TGTGCAGACGGTGAGACTCGATCGTAAGGCAGACAATCCCACGGCGGCAGGTTCAGCACCGCCATATCTGGCGCGAAAAACGCCAAAGCCTCTTCCACAGTGCGGGCACGCGGGCCATCGCGCGCGATAAACAAGACTGCGCTGCCGGCATCTTGCGCCATTTGCGCCAACACCAGTGGCGTCAGGCCGTCTGGTACCGCCGACAGAGTGGTCGTTCCTGCTTCGTCAAGAGGCAGATCGGGAAGCGTGAAAAGGGGGGATGTCATAATTCTTCGGCTAGCCGATAAATACGGCGCCACCCTCCTTGTGGAAGGCAATGATCCGCTCGATCAGCGGACCTTCATAATTGTTGGGGAGGGCCTCACGACCTGAAATCCAGTTGTAAAGGTCCGGCTCTGGCACTTCGAGCAGCTTTTCGAATGCATCCAACTCGTCATTGTTCATGCCGCCAAGATGCGTGTCGGCGAAGGATCCCAGAATAATGTCCAACTCCTTGGTGCCGCGATGCCAAGCGCGAAACATCATGCGCTTGCGCCGTGCGTCCAGGCCATCTGATGTACGGCCCATGCCTGTTACGGCGCGGCCAATCGTGTCATTCATTTTGCAAGCCTTTGTAAGCTGAGGCGCTGCGTTCTAGCGGTGTTTGTCCACACTGTCACGGGCGCAGATCGGTTGGAACACGCGACAATTACGCGTATTGGCTTTGTATGCGTGATGAACGGTTACAGCCCCTGTTCCGGCCTGTCTCTGTGCTTTCTGGCATTGGCCCGAAAGTGGAAGCGGCTCTGTCAAAACTGGTCCTTCCAGGCGGGGCCACACCTCCTGCAACGCTGATTGATCTGCTCTTGCATTTGCCGATTGCCGTGGTCGACCGCTCACAACGGGTTCCTCTGCGCGATGCGCAGCCTGGAACCATTGCCACGATGGATGTGCAGGTGGCTGATGTGCGGGGGTTGGACGGCGCGCGGTTTGGCCGCCCGGTCCGCATTACCGCAGAAGACGAAACCGGCGACATAGAAATCGTTTATTTCAACGCGCGCCCTGATTGGCTTGTGCCCGTTTATAGCGTTGGCAACGCGATCACCATTTCCGGCAAGGTTGAGCTCTGGAACGGCCATCGCCAGATGGTGCATCCAGACTATGCGGTGACGCGCGACAAAGCGCACACAATCCCAGTGTTTGAGCGTATCTATCCGATGACGGCCGGGGTGAGTCCAAAGCTTTTGCGTAAAGCCATCGCAGCGGCTTTGCCTGGCGTGCCGGCACTGCCGGATTGGATAGACAAAACCTATCCAGCGCTGCGTGACCTGCCGCCTTTTTCACATGCCCTCAACGCCGTTCATGTCGGCGATGATCAAACGGGTTTGGGTGGCAAGGCACGTCGGCGGCTCGCCTATGACGAAATCCTCTCCGGCCAATTGGCGCTTGCGCTGATCCGGCACTTTTCGATCACCGGCAAAGGGGTTGCGCGACAGGCACAAGGCGCGCGGGCAGAAAAGCTCATCAAGGCCCTGCCCTTTGCGCTGACGGGCGCGCAAGTTCGGGCTCATGCTGACATTCGTGATGACCTTGCCTCCAAGGATCGTATGGTGCGGCTGCTGCAGGGCGATGTTGGCGCCGGCAAGACGCTTGTGGCTTTGCTTGCCATGGCGGATGTGGCCGAGAGTGGTGCGCAAAGCGCTTTAATGGCGCCAACAGAGGTGCTTGCCCGACAACATTTTGAGACGTTGTCGGGCTTTGGCGTGGCAGCGGGCTTGGAGATCGCAATCCTGACCGGTCGCGAGAAGGGCCAGGCACGCAATCGTATCCTCGAAGGATTGGCGGACGGCTCCATCAATGTGGTGGTCGGTACACACGCGTTGATCCAAGACTCTGTCACATTTGAAAACCTCGGTCTTGCGGTTGTTGATGAGCAGCACCGATTTGGTGTCGCGCAACGTTTGAAACTGGCCGACAAAGGCAATGCAGTCGACTTGCTGGCGATGACGGCCACGCCCATACCACGCACGCTGATTATGGCTTGGTACGGCGATCTGGACGTTTCCAAGCTTGATGAGAAGCCGGCGGGGCGCAAACCCATCGAGACGCGGGCCGTACCCATGGAGAGGCTTGATGATGTGATGGATCGACTCAAATTAGCTTTAGAGAATGGCACCAAAGGCTATTGGATATGTCCGCTGGTCGAAGAGAGTGATGAAATTGATCTAACGGCGGCTGTGGAGCGCCACAAATCCCTGCAGGAATCAATGGGGCCAAACCTCGGTCGCAAAATTGGTCTTGTTCATGGGCGCATGAAGGCTGAAGAAAAAGACGCTGCGATGGCGGCGTTCAAAGCAGGAGACACGCGCCTGCTTGTTGCCACAACTGTCGTTGAGGTGGGTGTCGATGTACGCGATGCGACCATCATGGTGATCGAACAGGCTGAACGCTTCGGCCTCTCACAACTGCACCAGTTACGCGGGCGTATCGGGCGAGGTGAAGAGCAGTCCACCTGCTTGATGATCTACAAAGGTCCATTGGGCGCGACAGCTAAGGCACGGCTGGAAGCCCTTCGCGAGACCAATAATGGGTTTGTGCTTGCCGAGCGAGACTTGGAGCTTCGCGGTTCAGGCGAAGTTTTAGGGACACGTCAGAGCGGTTTCAAGGATTTCGAGGTGGCTGATCCGGCGCTCGACAAAGACTTGATCGCGCTGGCGCATGACGACGCCCGACTTGTGGTGTCGAAAGACCCGCATTTGCGCTCTGATCGTGGCAAAGCTCTGCGCCTGTTGCTGCAGCTTTTCCGCCGCGACAGCGCCATTCGGTTGATGGCGTCGGGCTAGCGCAAGCTAAGAAGCGCGCGCCTTGGCTTGAGCCTCTGCCGCCAATTTCGCCAGTTTTTCTTGATGGTCTGGAACAACAAGCCCCGCTGAAATGACGAGCTTTGCCCCATCCTCGACTGTCATATCGAGTTGGATGAGGTCTTTGCGCGGGACAAACAGCAAGAACCCAGATGTCGGATTGGGCGTGGTCGGCAGAAAAACGCTTGCAAGATCCTCAACGCCGTACTGGCCAGAGATTTTTGCGGCAACCTCCCCGCGTGTATCGGTGGACTGAAACACCACAGCCCAAATGCCAGGACGTGGATATTGGATAAGCCCGACGCTTTGAAAATTGTCTGAGCGGTCGTTGAGAACCGTTTCAAAGATCTGTTTCAGCCCGCGGTACAGTGTGCGTACAAGTGGCATGCGATCAAGGAAACGTTCGCCAAAGTTCACTACCGAACGACCAACCAGATTGGCGGCCAGGAACCCCGTCATGGTGACGATCAGCACCCCGGCCAGCAGACCAAATCCTGGAACGGCAAATGGCAGATAGGTGTCGGGATTGTACTGCGGTGGAATGAGCGGTTTGACGATCCGGTCGACCCACGTGACGAAGGTCCAAATCAAGTAACCAGTGATTGTGATTGGTGCGATAACGATGACGCCGGTGAAAAAGTAATTGCGCAACCGCGCCATAGGATGGGCGTTGCGCTGGCGCTCGTTATGGTCTTCGTCGTGAGTTTGCATAGACTTCGGGCAATGATGTTGGGGTCATACACCGCACACAGCGGTTGATCACACATGAGGTCTGACACCGGCAAATTGCAAGGGCCTTGGCCTAGGAAGTACGCCGAAAGCATCTTTACCGGAGACGCAGAACACCTACTTATGGCAAGGCCCACCCAACGGACAGGCTAGTGCTAAGCGTTCCATAGCTCGCCGTAGATAGGTCGGATTTGCTGGCCTTTGTGTGCAAAAAGGATCAAATCGATAGACAACCCATTGCCCTCGCTACCGCCTGGCGATCCACAGCTTTCCATGCGCGCTTTGATCGTCATGCGTGCCTACAGCCTGCTTGGTCTGGTGCTTTTGGCGGTGGGTATTATTGGCGTTTGGGTCCCAATTCTGCCGACAACGATCTTCTTAATCGGGGCGGCTGCTTGCTTTGCCCGATCCTCGCCGCGGCTGTATGCCTATCTCGTCCGCCACCCAAAATATGGTCAAACCCTGCGACACTGGTTTGATGAAGGCGCTATCTCCAAGCGTGGCAAAGCTGCCGCGCTTTGGGGCATGGGTTTGGGTATGGTCCTTGTTGTACTCACGATCCAAGACCTGCGCTGGGTTGCACTGGCCGCAATCATTGTACTTGCCAGCGGATGGTACGTGATGTCGCGACCACTGCCGGCCGATGATTTTGCCCAAGATGCTAAAGATGCTGCCCGAATGCGAGCAAGCGACGACGAGCCTCCGCGCGGCTAGGGTCTATTCCACCGTGACCGATTTGGCCAAATTACGCGGCTGATCAACATCGGTGCCGCGCATAACAGCGGTATGGTAGGCCATTAACTGCAACGGCACTGCATAAACCAGCGGCGTGATGGTGGCCGGCATATCCGGCATGATGATCTTGGAAACGGCCTCAGAGGACACGGCATCGGCACCCTTCTGATCGGTGATCAGAATGATATTTCCGCCGCGCGCAGCGACCTCTTCCATGTTGGAAACGGTTTTTTCAAACACCCGGTCGAATGGTGCGATGACGATGACCGGCATGTCCTTATCCACCAGGGCGATGGGACCGTGTTTGAGTTCGCCAGCAGCGTAACCCTCGGCGTGGATGTAGCTGATTTCTTTGAGTTTCAGCGCTCCTTCCATCGCCAGCGGATAGTTGGTTCCACGGCCAAGGAATAGCGCGTGAGAGGCATGCAAAAGCACTTCACGGCAGATCGCTTCAATCTGCGGGCCTAGCGCCATCACATCGTTCATAAGGCGTGGCGCTTCTACCAGAGCTTTGACCAAGCGGTCTTCATCGTCTTCAGTGAGCACACCTTTGGCGCGGCCGATGGCGATCGACAGGCAGGCCAGAACGGCAAGCTGGCAGGTGAACGCCTTAGTGGACGCAACGGAGACTTCCGGCCCCGCCAGTGTCGGTAGGAGCAGGTCGGACTCGCGGGCAATGCTCGATTCGGGCACATTCACCACCGATGTGATGACCTGTCCGCCTTCTTTGCAGTAACGCAAGCTCGCCAACGTGTCGGCGGTTTCGCCGGACTGGGAGATGAAGACGCTCATGCCGCCGGGCGACAGCGGGGTTTCTCGATAGCGAAACTCGGAGGCGACGTCGATATCGACCGGGATTCGCGCAAAGCGCTCGCACCAATATTTAGCGGTAAGCCCGGCGAGATAGGCTGTCCCACAGGCGGTAATGGAGAGCCGGTTGATGGTCGAAAGATCGACTGGGCTCTCGGGCATGGCAAGGCGCCCCACAGTGAGGTCGATGTAGCGGGCCAGCGTATAGCCCACGACTTCGGGCTGCTCGGCTATCTCCTTGGCCATAAAATGACGATGATTGCCCTTGTCGATGGCATAGACCTGCGCCTCGGAGATACTGCGCGGCCGCGCGATGGGAATATCTGCAGCATCGAAGATTTCTACGCCGCTGCGCGTCAGGACCGCCACATCGCCATCTTCCAGATAGGTGATCTCGTTGGTCAGCGAGGCAAGCGCGATGGCGTCGGAGCCGATATACATCTGGCCCTTGGCCTCGCCATGGCCGATGGCAAGCGGAGGGCCGTTGCGGGCGGCCATCATCAAGTCGGGGTGATCATCGAAGATGAAGGCAAGCGCAAAGGCGCCCTCAAGGCTTGGTATAACGGCTTTGACGGCCGCAACCGGGTCAAGCCCGTCGCGCATGCGTGCAGCAACAGCCTGGGCGACGATCTCCGAATCGGTCTCGGTTTCGAAGTTGACCCCTTTGGCAGAGAGCGCATCACGCAACTCGCGAAAGTTCTCGATGATGCCGTTGTGGACAACCGCAACCTTGCCAGCGGTATGCGGATGAGCATTGCGCTCGGTGGGAGCGCCGTGGGTCGCCCAGCGCGTGTGGCCGATCCCAGTGTGACCCGACAGGGGTTGGGCGGCGAGTTTAGCGGCCAGGTTTTTGAGCTTACCTTCGGCCCTCAAGCGGGTGAGGTTACCGTTTTCCAATGTTGCTACACCGGCGGAATCGTATCCACGATACTCCAAGCGACGCAATGAATCGACGATGTCTTCAGCAACCGGCTCAGTGCCCAATATCCCCACAATGCCACACATTAGCATCAACCCTTGGCTGGAACGTTTTATTCGAACGTATTGATGGAATGAAATTCGTCGCCAGAACAGGCGCACAAACTGGTTAGCGCTAGGTCACGCGCCACGCCAATCACGTGGTCTTTCCTAGTCTATCGTTAAGGCACGTTTATTTCTTAGCCAGTTTTGGTGCGCGACCGGCCAAATTGATTTGACGCCCGCGCCCGATGGCCAAATCGCCGCTTGGCACGTCCTTTGTGATGACACTGCCAGACCCAACATACCCGCCATCTTCGACGGTCACCGGCGCTACCAGCGACGAATTTGAGCCGATGAAGGCATTCTTGCCCACCGTGGTTTTGTGCTTGTTCACACCATCATAATTGCACGTGATGGTGCCTGCTCCGATGTTTGCCTTCTCGCCGATGGATGCATCGCCAATGTAGGAAAGATGATTGATTTTTGCGCTGGCGGCGACGTCAGCATTTTTCACCTCACAAAAGTTACCAACTTTGGCTGCTTCGCCGATGTCAGCGCCTGGGCGCAGTCGGGCAAATGGTCCGATGGTGGCGCCTCTGGCGACATGTGCGCCTTCCAAATGGCAAAAGGCATGGATAATGGCCCCGCTCTCAATGGTGACTTTCGGGCCAAACACAATGTTGGGCTCCAAAATCACGTCCGGCGCGATCTGTGTATCGTGAGCAAGCGTTACCGTGTCGGGAGCGAGCATGGTTACGCCGCTCAGCATTAGCTGTTGTCGCTGGCGGCGCTGGAACTCCGCTTCAACGGCGGCCAGATCTGCCCTGGTGTTCACACCGGCCAGATCCGCCTCATCAGCAAGCGTAAAGGTAACCTTCTTGCCCGCTTTTCGAGCGATGGCGATGGCATCGGTCAGATAAAACTCACCCTTGCCATTGTCATTGCCAATTTCGTTAAGCAGGGGTTCTAACGTCCCGGCGGAAAAAGCCATAAGGCCAGAATTGCAAAGCGTAGTTTTTCGTTGCTCCGTCGTCGCTTCCTTCTCCTCAATGATGGCTTCTAGGCTGTTACCGGAGGTAATGAGGCGCCCATATCCGGTTGGGTCAGCGGCTTCAAAACCGACAACCACAACATCTGCGCCCTGCCCCACCTGATCCAGAGCACCTGTGATCAATTCTGGCTTGATCAAAGGCGCATCGCCGAGAAGTACCATAACCGGGCCATGGGGCATTTGCCCTGCATCGCGCACCATCATCACTGCATGGCCTGTACCGAGGCGCTCTGATTGCTCGGCAACGTCAAACGCAAGGCCACGGCCTAGCAAGTCTGACTCAACCTGATCACGACCATGTCCCAGCACCAAGCGTGGATGGGAGAGACCTGCGGCACTCGCAGCTTCCATCACATGTGCAATCAGCGGAAGATGGCCAACCTTGTGAAGAACTTTCGGCAAGCTTGAGCGCATGCGCGTGCCCTCACCTGCGGCAAGAATAATGGCCTGGGGCCGCGTATTGGATGATGACATCGCTTCTCTCACCATATGTGCAGCATCGTCTCGTTGAACGGATCGCCCGGCGATGTGAGCCTAGCGAAACGCGGTATGCTTAACAGTTGTTAACCAATTGCGGCCAGGATCACGACGAATTCTGCCGTGAGTCGTTGGCGCAATCGTCCGACTCAGGCATCTATCACGGTTAGGCGTTCGGGCAACGGCGCTCTGCAAGAGGACAAAACAGGTTGGCGAAACGCGGCTTCTCTTTGAAAGAACCGATGTCACGCAAAGATCAGCGCATGGCTCTTTTGGGCTGGGGTGCAGGAGCTCTTGTGGCTGTCGGCGCCTATCTAGGAGCTCTGCAGTTCTATCCCGCCGAGCAATCCATGCCGCTTGTGGCAACGCTTCAAGGCACGACCCCCGGCATTGATCCCATCATGACAGGCTCGATTGGCGAAGCCGCCAGCCAGCCCATGCCCAATCTTCCAACTGCCCTTCAGGTACGCCTTGATTCGATCACCATGGAGATGGCCGCACTGCGTGATGCCCTTGCGGCGGCTCAGGCATCGACGGTTAGCACCAATCGTCGGCTCACCGACATTGAGCAAAATCTCTCTTTCATGACGGCCAGCATTGGCAACATCCCGGGCGAAGCCAGCGACCAGGCTTTGCCGGAAGCCATTGAGCCGCTGACACTGGCCGTGACCGAGCCACGCGTGGTGCTGCAATCGCCGACGCCCGCCGATGGCGGTTCGATCGCCGTGAGCATGAGACCGCTGACCATCGGCACCGATGGGGCTGCATCCAACGACACAGCAAGCGAATCGACAGATACACCGCTGCCCAGCGAGCAACCGATGTTGGCGGTATCACAAACACCATTTGCTATCGACATAGGTGGCGCTGCAACGCTTGAAGCTATCGATACCCTCTGGATAGACCAGCAAGCTAGGTTTTCTGAAACATTGGGTGGCCTTACGCCTCGCATCTTGTTGCAGCAAACCAGCACTGGAACGCTTGATCTACGTTTGGTTGCCGGACCGATCAACGATGCGGCCGATGCAGCCATTTTGTGCGCTCAGCTTGTTGCAGCGGGGCTGGAGCGATGCCTACCTGCCATTTTTGATGGTCAGCAATTGGCTCTGAGATAATTCTTCGAGCGTCGTTGAGAGGCCTTTGTAATTGGGTAACATGTGGATGTTACCTCTGAAAGAAAGCGCGCATTGCATAAGGTTGAGAATTGGGCCTTGAGCAACGCTGATGAGCCTGTTAGGCAGCGCTTGGTGAGAGCCGGTAGCTCAGCTGGTAGAGCATTCGACTTTTAATCGAACGGTCCAGGGTTCGAATCCCTGCCGGCTCACCACCTCTTTTCCTAGCTGATCTCGTCCTCGATGAAATACACATCATCGCCCGTGCGTAGGGCCGGTGTTTGAGGCGTTGTGTTGCGGGCCTGTGGGGTTGCTGCGAAATGGGTCTTTGCGTCCCGCGCGACACCCGCACGGCGCGAGATTCGGTAGATGGTGTAAAGCAGCACACCAGCATGCGTGACCAATGTCATCATGAACAAGCCTGACGGCCCGAACTGCCCCATTGCGGCGCCCGCTGCCAACGGCCCGATGATTGACCCCAGTCCAAACAACAGCAACAGACCGCCAGACGTGCGCACAAAGCTATCAGGGGTCGCATGATCGTTGGCGTGGGCAACCGCCAGCGGAAAGAGCGTAAAGATCGCCATGCCAAACATCAGCGCGAAGCCTATAAGCAACTCCGGCGATGGATCGACATAGGTGATGAACAGGATATCAGCGAAAATCGCCAAAAGTGCCATGCCGATCATGACATAGCGTCGGTCCACCCGGTCCGACAACGCGCCTATGGGCACCTGGATAACGGCACTGGCAAGCACAGGCATCGCCACAAACAAAGCCACCAATGAGATCTGCAGCCCGACCTGGGCAGCATAGACCGCCGCAAGCGTTCCGAATGCACTGTTGGAGGCACCAAGAAGCACCACTGACACCACTGCAACTGGCGAATTCACCCAGAGCTCTTTCAGATTGAGCTTGGTGGCGACAAGCGGCTTGGGTGCCCGAGAGGATGAAACGGCGGTCGGGATGAGCGCCAACGAGTAACCCATTGCAGCGATCACAAAGAACAGATAGCCGCGCGTATCACCCACGGTCAGAAGAAGTTGGCCGGCGGTTGTCGAGGTCAAATTCACCATCTGATAGACGCCGAAAACTTTGCCGCGGGATTGGCTATCGACACGTTCGTTCAGCCAGCTTTCCACGATCATAGCTGCGCCTGCAAAACAGAAGCCAGAAAGCGCGCGCAACGGGACCCAAGCATACGGCGTGAGCAACAACAACGATGTGAGAACTGCCAGCGAGGCCAGCGCGGCCATCACCGAATAGGAGCGGATATGGCCAACCCGGGCCACCAGTTTGGAAACAACCAGACATCCGGTAACAAACCCAAAAGCCCACCCTGTGCCCAGCAAGCCGAGAGAAAGCGTGGAGAATCCTTCCTGTCCGCCCCGAACCGGCAAAAGGAGAGCATTCATGCCACCGGCAAAGAAGAGAAAACCCGATCCCATAAGGAGGGCAACAAGGGGGAGAAGATGGCGCGCCATGGCAAAAGTCAGTTCTGTCTAGTTTTGAGCACTTGATGAGATGGCGCGATGCGCGCCAATGGTGGCAGTGGCATGGCATTTTGGCACTGGCGCCGGGCGGCTGCTATGCGCTTAGGGAATGGCCGTCTAACAATCGCATCAGTTGTATCCTACATGCTTGGTGACGCCCAGATACTGTGATCGGTAAACCTAACAATGCCCAAGCTTTCGCCTTTTCCGCACTACGACACCAGCTACACGCAACTGCCCAACTCGTTGTATTCGCTTGTCCAGCCTTATGGCGCGTCTGCACCACGATTGTTGAAGCTAAACGATGCTCTCGCTGAGGTGTTGGGATTTGATCTGTCAGGATTGGCCAATCACGACGCCGCGCAAATATTCGCCGGCAATCGCTTGGCCGACAACTCTCAACCGCTCGCGATGGCCTATGCTGGTCACCAGTTCGGCGGGTTTAATCCGGGATTGGGTGATGGACGGGCGCTGCTTCTGGGCGAAGTGATTGGCAGCGACAAACAGCGATATGATGTTCAACTTAAAGGCTCGGGCCAAACGCCCTATTCCCGCCAAGGCGATGGTCGCGCTGCGCTCGGCCCGGTGTTGCGCGAGTATGTGATGAGCGAGGCCATGGCAGCGCTGGGTATACCGACCACGCGCGCATTGGCCGCTGTGCTAACTGGCGATCCAGTGCTGCGCGAGGGCATACTGCCCGGCGCAATGGTCACCCGCGTGGCGTCGAGCCATATTCGTGTTGGCACGTTTGAGTTGGCGGCTTTTCGCGGCAACAAAGATGATTTGGCTGCACTGGTGACCTACGCGCTTAATCGCCACTATCGTGACGGGCAGGATGATAACCCGCCTGCGTTGCGGCTTTTGAAGAACGTTATTGATCGACAAGCGGCGTTGATTGCGCGGTGGATGGGCGTTGGGTTCATCCATGGTGTGATGAACACGGATAACTGTACCATATCAGGCGAAACCATCGACTATGGGCCCTGCGCCTTTATGGACGGCTACAACCCGGCGCAAGTTTACAGCTCCATCGACCACCAAGGCCGCTACGCGTTCTCAAATCAACCGCCCATCGCTCATTGGAACATGGCCGTACTGGCGCAGGCACTATTGCCTTTGATCGACGAAGAAGAAGCATCAGAGGTCAAGCTGGCACAAGAGGCGGTAGACCGGTTCCCCGTCATCTTCCAGGAGGCGTACTTGGATGTAATGCGCGGCAAGCTTGGTCTTGTCGACGGTCACGAGGACGATGGCCAACTTGTGCGCGATCTACTGCAACTGATGACCGATGCTGAAGCTGATTTTACCGGAACGTTTCGCGCACTTAGCGAGGCTGAGAATGATGCGTCACGCCTGCTGACATTTATTGGCGAGGATGGAAGGGCATGGCACGACCGCTGGCTGGTGCGACTGGCGGCACAGCCTACTTCTTCTGAGGAGCGCCGCACGATGATGCGTGCTTCAAGTCCAGCTATCATTCCGCGCAATCACCGCGTGGAAGCAATGATTGCTGCTGGCCTAGAAGGAAACTTCGCACCATTCCATGCCATGGTCGAAGCCCTGGCGACACCTTATGACGACGCACCGATATCGGGCGAAGGCTCGGCTCTGGCCCATCCACCAAAGCCTGATGAGGTCGTGCACGCAACATTTTGCGGCACATGATTGGTGGCAAGGACGACGTTTCTGACGGCTCTTGAAACTGGCGCTCCTATTGCGCAAACAGAAAGCTCACTAAAGGCGTGCAGCAACCACTGCGCAATCGGAGAACTGCATGGCTGAGGAAATGCCAACAGGCTTGGTGATCGGTGATCGCAGCCAGGGCTATGAGGTTACTGGCGCAGGCGACATAACCGGCCTCGACGCCAGCTATGCCGGGAAAGACACGCGCGACCGCGAGGCGCCGGTTACCTTGATCCAGCTCTCCGAGGATCAAGACTCCTCATCGTTGTTCGATCTGGCGCGAACTTTTGACCACATTGATCGTGACGACCTGGTTGGCCCGCGCACAGTGGTGCGGTTTGGCACAGGCTCCGCTGTGGTGGTTGGCAAAGAGCAAGGCGCGCCGCTTGCTGGCGAGACGCTGGCAGTTTGGCTGCAAAGGCGCGCACCTTTGACACTGAGCCAGACGGTGGCGCTTTTTCTACCGCTGATCGAAGCCTTGGGTGCCTTGCATGCGCGCGGCATTGCTCACGGCCGGATTTCCGCCAGCCAGGTGCTGGTTGATCGCAAGGACAATGCCCGGCTTCTTGGCCCTTGGCTCGCCTATGGCGGCGAGGCGCTGGAGCAATTTAAGCGAGCTCAAGCGCCTGAGTTGGTCTCCGGCGAGGCTGCAAGCACCGTTGGCGATGTGTATTCGATCTGCGCCCTGCTGCGGTGGGCATTGACCGGCACACCACCAGCTTCGGCTGACGAGCGCCTTACCTCCAAAGCGCAACGTGATGAAGATCCGCTAACATCCATGTCTGAGATTTTGCCGGATCTTGATGCGGGCGTTGCAAGGGCGTTGGACACGGGTCTCCGCCTGCACCCAGCGACCCGTCCGCAGTCTATGATTGCACTTGGCGAGGTCTTGGAACCTCATGTTGGCGAGGCGGCGCAAAGTACTACAGCGCCACCGCCTCTGCCGTCTAGCCCATGGTCAAAAACCGCTGAAGGTGGTTCATCTCCTACGGCGGCGGCACCGCCACCGATCCCCGGCGCCAGCCGGCGCGCTGGCGGCGTTCCGCCAATCCCCAACACCAAGCGGACAAGCACAATTGGGCAAGCGCCGCCGCCGATACCCTCATCAGGTCGTTCCACAACCAAACCAAAACGCAAAATTGGCGTAGGCACCATCCTGAGCTTTGCGATAGCGTTGGCTATTGCGTGGGCCGTGGCATCCGGCGGACTGTTTGGCGATGATGAAAGCAGTTCGGTGGAGGTGGAGGACCAGCGCGATAGCAATCGCCCAACACAAGTCGATGTGGATGACGAACCACGCAAAGGCCCACAAACAGCCGATCGGGAAGACGATACCCGAGCGAGCGGCGTTCGTGAGCAACTGTGCAACAGCCGATTTACGTATGAAACTGCCCGCGATGCCGGGTCAAACGCCTTGCGTGCCTACCTGCAACAGTGCGATGGCATCGACAGCGACTATGTTGAGGCCGCAAGAGATGTGCTTGGCCTGGATTGAATAAAGGGAACGCCCATGATCGCCGCAGATGACCCCCGTATTGCCTATGTGAATGGCAACTTCGTGCCCCTTGCAGAGGCCAAGATATCTGTCCTCGACCGAGGGTTCCTGTTTGCTGACGGGGTTTACGAGGTCACTGCAGTCATCGATGGCAAGCTGGTGGACAATGCTGCCCATTTGGCGCGGCTCGAACGCTCGCTTGGCGAAATCGAAATGGCTCATCCGGTGCCGCTCGAAACACTGACGAACCTGCAATTGGAGCTAGCCCGCCGCAACAAGCTGACCGAAGGTGGCATCTATCTGCAGGTAACGCGTGGCGCCGCTGAACGCGATTTTTCCTACCCGAAGGACGCCAAACCCAGCCTTGTGATGTTTACCCAAACCCGCAACCTGGTTGCTGATCCGCGGGCGGAAACAGGCGTTGCTGTCATCACCACGCCCGACTTGCGATGGAAGCGCCGCGACATCAAGTCGGTATCCATGATCGCCCAGACCATCGCGAAGCAAGAAGCGGCCAAAGTTGGCGCTGCTGAAGCCATCATGGTGGAAGATGGGATTGTAACCGAAGGCTCGTCGTCGACCGCATGGCTGGTCAAAGACGGCAAGCTCATTACCCGTAACTTGAGCAACTCGGTGCTGCCGGGCATCACACGGCTCTCAGTTATGGCGCTTTGTGAGGAACAGGGCCTTGAGGTCGAAGAGCGCACCTACACCGTTGATGAAATGTATCAGGCTGACGAGGTGTTCATCACCGCCGCGACAACGCTGGTGATGCCAGTCGTGAAGGTTGACGATCGCGTCATGTCGAACGGCGCACCTGGCCCGACGGCAAGCCGATTGCGCCAGCTTTACATCGCGACGGCGAAGAGAACGTCCATCGGTTGATGCGTATTGACCGCTTCGGGGGTCAAAACATCAGCAACTTTTGCTCATAGAAGGCCCTTGGCATCGCAGAATTCTGCTCTACCCTCTAGTTTACCGTTGAACTGGAGGGTTTCACTATGCCGCATTCCATCAATCGCGTACCGAACCGGCGTTCCCGAAAATCCATAGCACTTGCCACGTCCTTGCAAGAGCATATGGTGCGCAGGTACCGCCTGCTTCTTCTTGGTTTGGTCGCTTTTGCCGCGCTAGCATTGGTGATGGCAAGCGTTGCGCGTGCTGACGAAGCCACAACAACGCAGGTTCCATCGGCAACAGTTCTGCAGATGCAAGACATTATCACAGCACAGATTGATGCTTTTTTGGCTGAGGACGCCGATGCTGCCTACGCGTTTGCTGCTGCACCCATCAAGATGCGTTTCCCAACTGCTTCGATCTTCGCGACTATGGTACAGCGTGGTTATCCTGCCGTGTATGCGCCACAAAGCTTTTCATTTGCTGGTTCAGCGCTGACGCCGGAAGGTCCGGCGCAGCAGGTTGAGTTTGTCGGTGAGGACGGCCAAGTTTGGCGTGGGCTTTACACCTTTGCTGAAGAAGAAGACGGCAACTTGCTGATTTCTGGCGTGTTTCTACGGCGCCAAAACGAACGTCAAATCTAAATCCGCTTAAGAGACGGCTGGGATATCGCCACGTTCCCAGCCTTCGGAGCAGGTCGCCAGATAGCCATCATATTGGCCAGCTTCAATCGCCGCACGCGCACCACGCATCAAGTCTTGGTAGTAGGCGATATTGCTCCAGGTGATCAGCATACCGCCCAGCGACTCATTGCTTTTCACCAGATGATGAAGGTAGGCACGTGAATAGTCTCGCGCCGCCGGGCAATTGCTTTGCTCGTCCAGTGGACGAGGGTCATCGGCGTGGCGTGCATTCTTCAGATTGATCTTGCCGAAACGCGTGTAGGCCGTGGCGTGCCTGCCCGCGCGCGTTGGCATCACACAGTCAAACATGTCGATGCCGCGCGCGACGGACTTAATCAAGTCATCTGGCGTGCCAACACCCATGAGGTAACGCGGCTTATTTTCTGGCAGTGCCGGGCACGTATCATCCAACACCGCCAACATTTCATGTTGTGGCTCACCAACGGCCAAGCCGCCGACCGAGTAGCCCCAAAAACCGATATCTGTCAGAAGCTTGGCTGATTGCAGGCGCAGCTCAATATCGGTGCCGCCCTGCACGATGCCATAAAGCCCCTGGCCTTTTTGCGGCCCGCCCAAGCTTTCAAACGTCGTCTTGGAGCGCTCAGCCCATCGGGCTGACAGCTCCATGGCTCGGATAACCTGGGATCGTTCGGCGGGCAGTTTTAGGCATTCATCCAGCTGCATTTGAATATCAGAGCCGAGCAGACCTTGAATTTCCACCGAGCGTTCGGGCGAGAGATAATGCTTGGAGCCATCCACGTGGGATTTGAAGGTGACACCGTCTTCATTCAGCTTGCGTAGGGCGCCGAGCGACATGATCTGAAAGCCACCGGAATCGGTGAGGATCGTATGCGGCCAGCGCATAAACGTATGCAACCCACCCAAGCGCGCGACCCGCTCAGCCGTTGGGCGCAGCATCAAGTGATAGACATTGCCAAGCACCACGTCTGCACCGGTTTCGCGCACCTGATCGGTGTACATCGCTTTGACGGTGCCTGCCGTGCCCACGGGCATAAACGCTGGCGTCTCAACCAACCCGTGTGGCGTCGTGATCTGCCCACGGCGGGCTTTGCCGTCTGTTTTGGAAACCTGGAAGGTAAAAGACCCACTCATGCCTTGGCTTTCTCGGTGTTTGCCTTCCAAAGCAGCGAGCCATCACCATAAGAGTAGAAACGGTATTGATTGGTTATGGCGTGCGCGTAGGCGGCCCGCATTCGCTCCAGTCCGCACAATGCCGAGACCAGCATGAAAAGGGTTGAACGTGGCAGGTGGAAGTTCGTCATCAACGCATCGATGGCTTTGAACTGGTAGCCAGGGGTGATGAAGATATCCGTTGCACCTTGAAAGGGCTTCACCGTTAGGTCGTCTGTCGCGGCGCTTTCCAAGATGCGCAGGCTAGTCGTGCCAACTGCAATAACTCGACCACCAGCAGCGCGTGCTGCATTGATCTGCTCAGCCACCTGCGGAGTGATTTCGCCCCATTCGGCATGCATTGTGTGGTTTTCGGTGTCGTCAGCCTTTACCGGTAAGAACGTTCCCATGCCAACATGCAGGGTGACGAACGCCCGCCCGACACCGTGCTTTTCCAAGGCAGCAAACAGGTCATCGGTGAAGTGGAGACCCGCAGTGGGCGCCGCCACCGACCCTTCGGTTTGCGCATAGACGGTCTGATAGTCATGCTTGTCGTCTTCATGATAGCCACGCTTGGCTGCAATATAGGGCGGCAACGGTGGCATACCGACAGCGTGCAACGCGTCGGCAAAGCTTTGCGCCGAACCGTCAAAGGCGAGCGCAATAAGGCCGTCCTCGCCCTTACTCTGCACTAAGCAAGATAGCGTGGTTGGACCATCAGCGGGGAAGGACAGCGTATCGCCCGGCTTGATGCGCTTTCCAGGTCGCGCCATTGCCTTCCAGTGCAATTGTTCTCGGTCCTGAGCTTCCACAAGCGTGACCGAAACAGGTAGAACCTCAGCACCCTCACGTGTGCGCACCCCGGCGAGCTGCGCCGGGATCACGCGTGTCTGATTGAGCACCAAAAGGTCGCCAGGCTGCAGAAGTGATGGCAAATCGCGAACGATATGATCGGCGAATGCACCATCAGCGCCAACGTGAAGCAGGCGCGCGCTATCGCGCGGATCGGCAGGGTAGAGCGCGATCCTCTCTTCTGGCAGGTCAAAATCGAAGGCATCAACCCGCATGGGTCAGCAAATCTTGCGGGCTAGACCAGTTTGGCAGAGTTGATTTGATCGGGGTTACGCACAGGCTCACCGCGCGCAAACTGGTCAACGTTTTCCATCCCTTCGGTCACTTCGCCCCAAACGGTGTATTGGCCATCAAGGAAGCTCGCATCACCAAAGCAGATGAAGAACTGCGAGTTTGCACTGTCTGGGTTTGCTGAGCGCGCCATAGAGCATACGCCGCGTACATGCGGCTCACTGGAGAACTCTTGCTTGAGGTCTGGGAGCTTTGAGCCACCCATGCCTGTGCCGGTGGGGTCTCCGCCCTGCGCCATGAAGCCGTCAATCACGCGGTGGAACACAACGCCGTCGTAGAAGCCTTCACCGACCAATGTTTTGATCCTTTCAACATGGTTGGGCGCCAGATCTGGGCGCAGCTTGATGGTGACTTCACCTTTGGAGGTATCGAGAACGAGTGTATTGGATTCGGCCATAGGTTCGGCCCTTTCTTTCGGAAATGGAAAAACGGTCAGCCGTTAAGGTCGGCCAAAAGACGCGCGCGGATCATCGCATCCGGATCGGTGACCATGCCATTGCGGCGGGCGTCACCCATCTTGATCGCATCGACGGCATCCATACCGGCAACCACGCGACCGAACACCGTATACTGGCCGTTGAGGCTGGGTGCCGGGCCAAACATAATGAAGAATTGCGAGTTGGCGCTGTTTGGATCGTTGGTGCGCGCCATACCGACCACACCACGTTCATAGGCGATGTCTGAGAATTCGGCAGGAAGATCAGGATAGTCTGAGCCACCAGTGCCAGTACCGGTGGGGTCGCCAGTCTGCGCCATAAAACCATCAATCACCCGGTGGAAAACCACACCGTCGTAAAAGCCTTCGCGCGCCAGCCTTTGGATACGCGCCACATGTTGAGGTGCAATATCGGGCAACAGCTCAACATAGATTGCACCACCATCCACTTCGATCACCAAAACGTTCGTGGGATCGAGATCGGCGACGGCTCCTGGAATCGGCTGGTTTTGAGCAAGTACGTTGGTGGGCAAAGCAACCGCCATTAAGGCAAACAGCACAAAAGCGGCCAAAGCCGACAGGCGGAACACAGGTGAAGTGATCATAAACTCTCTCATACAATGGGAAGTCAGCGACTTGGCCGCCTATTGACTTGGTTGATATCGGCAAGGGCGGCGCGAACGGGTTCTGGCACAAAGGCACTGATATCGCCACCCATTCCAGCGATCTGACGCACCAGCGTGGCGGTAACGTGACGGTTGGCCGGACGGGCAGGCACAAACACGGTTTCGAGTGCCGGTGCCATCGTCGCGTTCATGCCGGCCATTTGCATCTCATAGGCAAAATCGGCGGAATCGCGCAGCCCGCGTAGAACAATCGTTGCACCATGAGCCTTCGCAAAGTTCACCAACAAGCCCGAGAAGGCCGTTGCGCGAACACGCCCCGCCCCGCCAAGGTCTTCGGCGAGCTGTTCAACCAAAATCAGACGTTTTTCCAACGCAAGCATGGGCGTCTTGGTTGGATTTTGACCGATTGCCACAACCACCTCGTCCACCAATGCCAGTCCAGCACGGATGACATCGACATGACCGTTGGTGATGGGATCAAAAGATCCGGGAAAAAGGGCAACCCGTTTCATAGTGCCTCGCTTCTGCTCGCTGCCGCACGTCCTAGCAAGTGCTGGATAGTGCGCGCAAGCAGCGCGTTTGATCGGCATGACTAAGCGAAACGTCAAATGGTGATGGTCATCACAGGCTTTGATGACGGCCTGGTTCAAGGTGGGTTCATCGAAGTTCTGTTGGAACCAACCAGCAGCAAGAAACGTTAACAGACCACAAGAAGACACGGAGCAGACCAATGATCACCCTGACCAAGACACTGACCATGACGTCCATCGCTGTTCTCGTCGCTGTCCTTATGGGCATGTGGCTCGCCACAACCTCGCCCGCCAATTCCAGCGCCGAACAGGCTGCACCTTCAGTAAGTGTTGATGTGCGCCTTGGCGCCGCCGAACTGGACCTGTGCTCAGGTCAAGCTTGGCCACATTTCACCGACGGTTGCGCCGCTTGGATCGCGGCTTCGAGCAACAACTCTCGCATCGATCGCACCATCTCCATGACGATGCACGATGCCGATCACGGCTTTAGCGTGGTCACCAAAGCTCAGCCTGTTGAAGTGGCAGCACGCTAAGCCAAAACGCAGGAAACCGTGGCGATAACAAAAACACTGCTTTTGCCAAATTGATTCAAGTTGACCTCCCAGCATCACCGCCTCTTCTGTCAGAAGGAGAGGCGGTTTTTTGTTTTAGATCAAAACCTTAAAGATGAACGTTGAGCTGTTGAATCACGCTTCGTCCGATGGGCTTGGCGGTTCATCCTCTGAATCAGATTCAGGTAGTCCCCCCTCACCATCAAGATCATCGGCCTCATCATCTTCCGGTTCGGAAACGCGTTCCACGGAGACGACGGTGTCGTCCGATCCAACGTTGAAGACGGTAACGCCCTGAGTGGCGCGACCAGCAACACGTATACCGTCGACAGGCACCCGAATGAGTTGACCGTTGTTGGAAACGATCATGATCTGGTCGGTATGTTCAACCGGGAACGAGGCAACGATCGGCCCGTTTCGCGGCGTTACCGCCATCGCCGTGATGCCCTTCCCACCTCGACCAGAAACGCGATACTCAAAGCTAGACGAACGTTTGCCATAACCGTTTTCTGAGATCGCAAGAATGAACTCTTCGGCAGCCGACATCGCAATGTAATCAGTCTCGGTGAGTTCAGCGCCACCGTCAGCAGCATCCTCCTCATCCATTGGTACATCATCCACCTCACCCTCCATCAGGCGGCGACGTTTGATGTACTGAGCTCGCTGCGCTGGCGTCGCATCAAAGTGGCGCAGCACCGACATGCCGATCACCTTGTCACCTTCAGCCAGATTGATACCACGCACACCGGTCGAATCGCGTGACTGGAAGACACGCAGATCAGCAACTGCAAAACGGATGGCTTGTCCCATGGCGGTCGTCAGCAGCAGATCATCTTGATCGGTGCAGACGTCGACCGAGAGAATGCTCATACCCTCGTCGAGCTTCATGGCAATCTTGCCGTTACGATTGATGCGCTGGAAGTCCGACAGCTTGTTGCGACGCACTGAGCCGACATTGGTGCAGAAGACCACGTCAAGGTTCGCCCAGCTTTCCTCATCCTCCGGTAGCGGCAAGATAGAGGTGATCCGCTCGCCTGGCGACAGTGGCAAAATGTTCACCAGTGCCTTGCCACGCGCTTGCGGAGCAGACAGCGGCAGGCGCCATACCTTATGGCGATACACTTGTCCATCAGAGGAAAAGAACAACACCGGCGTATGAGTATTGGCGACGAAGATGCGCGTGACGAAGTCTTCGTCACGCGTTGTCATGCCCGAGCGGCCTTTGCCGCCACGGCGCTGCGCACGATATGTGGAGAGCGGTACACGCTTGATATACCCGGCATGACTGACGGTGACGACCATATCTTCGCGTGCAATGAGGTCTTCATCCTCAAAGTCGGCGTCACTCTCGGTGATTTCTGTGCGACGCGGCGTAGCAAACAGTTCGCGCACTTCGGCCAACTCATCTTTAATGATCGAGCGGATGCGGGCACGTGATCCCAGAATCTCCAGATAATCACGAATCTCATCGGCGATTTTGTGCAGCTCATCGCCAATCTCGTCACGACCAAGCGCCGTCAGGCGCTGCAAGCGCAGGTCAAGAATGGCACGTGCTTGGGTTTCGGAGAGCGTATAGGTGCCTTCCTGGCTCACCAAGTAGCGCGGGTCAGCGATCAGCTCGATGAGCGGGCGTATGTCACCCACTGGCCATGCCCGGGCCATAAGCTGCGCGCGGGCCGTGGCCGGATCTGGCGCAGAACGAATGAGCTTGATCACCTCATCAATATTGGCAACGGCAATGGCAAGGCCAGCCAAAACGTGAGCCCTGTCGCGCGCTTTGGCGAGCAGGAATTTCGTGCGGCGCGTGATGACAATTTCGCGGAAGCCAATAAACGCCGACAGCATGTCGCTCAGGTTCATTTGCTCTGGCTTACCGCCATTGAGCGCAACCATGTTGGCGCCGAACGTCGATTGCAGCTGCGAGAACCGGTAAAGCTGGTTGAGCACAACTTCAGCCACCGCATCACGCTTCAATTCGATCACAACGCGGATGCCGTCACGGTCAGACTCGTCGCGAATGTCGCTGATGCCTTCCACGCGTTTGTCGCGCACAAGCTCAGCGATTTTCTCGATCATCGACGATTTGTTCACCTGGTAGGGAATCTCAGTGATGATCAACGCGTGACGGTCTTTACGGACCTCTTCGGTATTCACCTTGCCGCGCATGATAATGGATCCGCGACCCGTCGCGTAGGCATTGCGGATACCTGTGCGTCCCAAGATAAGACCACCAGTCGGGAAATCTGGCCCCGGCAGGATCTCCATGAGTTGCTCAAGATCGATTTCCGGATCGTCGATCATCGCAACGCAAGCGTCGATCACTTCGCCAAGATTGTGCGGTGGGATATTGGTCGCCATGCCAACAGCAATGCCGCCAGCACCATTGGTTAGCAGATTGGGATACCGCGCCGGCAGAACGGTCGGCTCAGACTCGGTGTTGTCGTAGTTCTCTTGATAATCAACGGTGTCTTTGTCGAGATCCTCCACCAACGAGTGGGCTGGCCGGGCGAGCCGCACCTCGGTGTACCGCATCGCGGCTGGTGGATCGCCATCGATAGAACCGAAGTTGCCTTGCCCATCAATCAGTTGCATGCGCATGGAGAAGGGCTGCGCCATGCGTACCAACGCGTCATACACCGACTGATCACCGTGCGGGTGGTACTTACCGATCACATCACCGACGATACGGGCCGATTTGCGATAACCCTTGTTCCAGTCGTAGCCAGCCTCCTGCATGGCATAAAGAATACGCCGATGGACCGGCTTTAATCCATCGCGAACATCTGGCAAGGCCCGCGATACGATCACGCTCATGGCGTAATCGAGGTAAGATTTTCGCATCTCACTTGAAATCGAGACCGTGCGCGTGTCGCTCATATCGCCGCCTGAACGGCCGCCAGTGCCCGGCGGATTGTCATCATCTGGTGTGTCGTTGTTCGTATCGTCGGCCACGTGCGAATCTCATTGTTGTTTCGTCTGTTTTTGTTAGCCGATTCAGCGCCTGCGCACAAAGAATCCGCTTGGTTTTCAACCGTTCATCTGATTGCTGGAGCCAGCGGGCTCTTGCGGCTTGTCAGCACACCTGTAAGGGGTCGGAGATCATGCTCGATTTTGTCTCGAATGCCTTTGTCACTTTGCTGGTGACTATCGACCCGATCGGGCTCGCGCCTTTGTTTGTGACACTCACCCGCGGCATGGACAAATCTGAGCGTCGCGAAGTGGCGATCCGAGGCTGCATCATCGGATTTTGTATCTTGCTGGTGTTTGGTTTGAGCGGCCAGGCATTCTTGGATGCCCTAGGGATCAGCCTTCCGGCCTTTCGTATCGCAGGCGGCGTTCTGCTTTTCTGGCTTGCCTTTGAGATGGTGTTTGAAAAGCGCACAGAGCGGCGCGACAACACCGCTACGCGCGCAATCGATAAGGATCACATCAAAAATATTGCCGTGTTCCCGCTTGCCATTCCACTGATGGCAGGTCCCGGCGCTATTGCAGCGATGGTTCTCCTTTCGCATGAGGCTCATGAACTGGCAGGGTGGACTGGCACCGGCGCTCTGGTTGGTGTGCTGACCACAATTGTTCTGGCCTGCCTGGCGGTGTTTCTGCTTGCCGACCGTATCGAGCGCATGCTGGGCAATACCGGCCGCATCATCCTGACGCGCCTTCTTGGCGTCATCCTCTCGGCCCTGGCGGTGCAGTTCATTGCCGATGGCGTGACGCAGTTGGTCATTGCCGCCAACCAGGTTGTGCTTTGATGTATCTGTGAGCGTTGGCGGCAGCCTTGAGATCTACTGCGGTGTTTCTGGCTCGCGAAGTGGTAAGCGTGCCGAGGTCTGTTCTTGCTCAGTCATGCGGGTGAAGGACGCCATTGTTGTTGAGGGCGCAACTATTACGATAGCGCCATTCTTGACCGGCAATTGGGCTTAATCCACTAAGATAAAGAGCCGATCGAAGTCTTGGGCTATTCCCCTAGATGGTCACCACTAGCTGGCTTCAAAACCGCTCCGCCAAAGCATGATCGGGCACATGCTCGACCAAGTCCCACAAAGTGCCGTAGAGGTCCTTAAACACCGCCACCTTGCCATAGTCGAACTGCGTTGGCGGGCGAACAAATTCGATGCCAGCAGCAACATAGCGGGCGTAGTCGCGCTCAAAATCGTTGGTCTTCAGGAATAGAAACACCCGCCCACCAGCCTGATCGCCGATGAAGCGCTCCTGCTCAGGCTTGGAGGCGCGGGCAAGAAGGATGGTGCTGCCACTTGACCCCGGCGGCGCAACCACAACCCAGCGCTTGTCCTGTTCTGGCTGATAGGTGTCCTCGATGAGGTCGAAACCCAGCTTGCCGACATAGAAAGCCAGCGCTTCGTCATAGTCGCGCACCACCAGAGCGGTGTGGAGCAAGGATTGGCGGATGTCGCTCATCGCGTCCGGTCTAGGCCAGGGATCATCTAGAACGGAATATCGTCGTCGATATCCGAGCTGATCGCCGGCGCCGGACCTCGGTCTTGCGGCATGGACTGACCGCCACCTTGGCCAGCATACCCAGCGTCGCCGCCTTGGCGATCATTGCGTCCGTCCAGCATGGTCAGTTCGCCACGATATTTTTGCAGCACAACTTCTGTAGAGTAGCGGTCCTGACCGTTCTGATCCTGCCACTTGCGGGTTTGAAGCGCGCCTTCAAGATAAACTTTTGAGCCTTTGCGCAAATATTGCTCGGCAACCTTTACGAGGTTTTCGTTGAAGATAACGACGCGGTGCCATTCGGTCTTCTCTCGCCGCTCGCCGGATTGGCGATCACGCCACGTTTCGGATGTCGCTACCGACAAGTTCACCAGCTTGTCGCCAGATTGCATGCTGCGCACTTCTGGGTCCGCACCCAGATTGCCCACCAGAATGACCTTGTTCACCGAACCAGCCATGCCTTCAACTCCTTGCACTGTTTTGGGCGCACGCCGGCGCACCCTGTATGCTCCGGTGTGACCCTGCAGGCAGTTGCCCGCAAGAGCGGACCCTGCCTCGCCTTAGTTTTCCACACCCTATAGGCTCTTGTGTCAGGAGACAAGAGATGTTCTATGTTTGTTCACTCTTCTGAGTCGAGCGAGATGCCCTACGTTAAGGCGTCGCACCACCCCCTTCCGCATTGAGACAGTCCATGGCAGGCACACCCTCCACTCCCCGCCCCTCGTCGAAACACATCACCGTGTCAGGCGCACGCGAGCATAATTTGAAAAATGTGTCGGTCACGTTGCCACGCGATAGCTTGGTGGTGATGACGGGGCTTTCAGGTTCCGGCAAATCCTCGCTGGCTTTTGATACGATCTATGCAGAAGGCCAGCGGCGCTATGTGGAAAGCCTGTCGGCCTATGCGCGGCAGTTTCTGGAAATGATGCAGAAACCCGATGTCGACCAGATCGACGGGTTGTCTCCAGCCATTTCCATTGAACAAAAAACGACAAGTAAGAACCCTCGGTCCACCGTGGCCACGGTGACAGAGATCTACGATTACATGCGCCTGCTTTGGGCGCGAGCTGGTGTGCCTTATTCTCCTGCGACAGGGCTGCCAATTGAAAGCCAAACGGTCAGCCAGATGGTCGACCGCGTGATGGTATTACCTGAAGGCACGCGGCTTTACCTGTTGGCGCCCATCGTGCGTCAGCGCAAAGGCGAATATCGCAAGGATATCGCCGAGCTGATGAAGCAGGGCTTTCAACGGCTGAAGATCGACGGCGAGTACTATGAGATCGCGGACGCCCCTGCGCTTGATAAGAAATACAAGCACGACATCGACGTTGTGGTGGACCGCATCGTGGTGCGCGAAGATATTGCGACGCGCCTTGCTGATAGTTTTGAAACCGCATTGAAGCTAGCCGATGGGCTGGCCGTGGCCGAGTATGCGGACCTTAAGGAGGGCGAACCGCTTCCCGAGCGCATCGTGTTCTCCGAGCGCTTTGCTTGCCCGGTGTCGGGCTTCACGATTCCAGAAATCGAACCTCGGCTGTTTTCCTTCAACTCTCCACAAGGCGCCTGCCCGACCTGCGATGGCCTTGGCACCACGCTGGAGTTTGAAGAAGCACTGATCGTGCCCGATCCCTCTTTGTCACTTCGCCAAGGTGCCGTGGCGCCGTGGGCCAAGACTGGCAACACCTCGCCCTATTACACGCAAACATTGGACGCGATCTGCCGCCACTACAAAGCCTCGATGGCCAAGGCCTGGAGCGATCTGCCTGAGAAGGTGCAGGATGTAATTCTTTATGGATCCGGCGAAGAAAGCATCACCTTCACCTATGATGACGGCCTGCGCAGCTACAAAACTTCCAAACCGTTTGAAGGCGTGATTGGTAACATTGAGCGTCGTTGGCGCGAGACTGACAGCCAGTGGGTGCGAGAAGAATTGTCTCGGTTCCAATCGAGCCGGCCTTGCGAGGTCTGTGATGGCAATCGCCTGCGCCCGGAAGCGCTGGCAGTGAAGGTGGCTGGCGAGCATATCGGCACTGCCTCAAAGCTCTCCATTCGCGAGGCCAATGATTGGTTCAACACGCTGCCGCAGAAGCTGAGCGAGAAGCAGAACGCGATCGCCAAGGCCATCCTGAAGGAAATTCGCGACCGGCTACGTTTCCTCAATGATGTTGGCCTGCAATATCTGACGCTATCACGCTCGTCCGGCACGCTTTCCGGTGGCGAAAGCCAACGTATTCGCCTGGCATCTCAGATCGGCTCGGGCCTGACCGGCGTCCTTTACGTTCTGGATGAGCCAAGCATCGGCCTACATCAGCGCGACAATGACCGTCTGCTGGAAACGCTGAAACATTTGCGTGATCTGGGCAACACGGTGATTGTCGTCGAGCATGACGAGGACGCGGTGCGCACGGCAGATTATGTGGTGGATATCGGCCCGGGAGCAGGTGTCCACGGCGGGGAGATCGTGGCCGAGGGCACACCGCAAGAGGTGATGGCCAATCCCAATTCGCTCACCGGGCAATATCTGTCTGGAACCAAGGCCATTCCTGTGCCAGCCAAACGGCGAAAGGGCAAAAAAGGTCAGTCGATTAAGGTCAAAGGCGCGCGCGGCAACAATCTGAAAGATGTTTCGGCAAGCTTGCCGCTTGGCACGTTCAGCTGCGTGACCGGTGTGTCAGGTGGCGGCAAATCGACATTTCTTTTAGAGACACTCTACAAGGTGGCAGCGCGGCGCCTGAACGGAGCGCGCGAGAACCCTGCTCCACACGACAGCGTCAACGGGCTCGAATTTCTTGATAAGGTGATCGACATTGATCAGTCGCCGATTGGCCGCACACCGCGCTCCAATCCGGCGACCTATACGGGCGCCTTCACTCCGATCCGCGATTGGTTTGCTGGACTACCGGAATCAAAAGCACGCGGCTATCAGCCAGGACGCTTTTCGTTCAATGTGAAAGGCGGGCGCTGCGAAGCCTGCCAGGGCGATGGTGTCATTAAGATCGAGATGCACTTTCTTCCAGATGTCTACGTCACCTGCGATGTTTGCCATGGCAAGCGCTACAACCGCGAGACATTGGACATTCGGTTTAAAGGCAAATCGATTGCCGATGTTCTGGATATGACAGTGGAGGAAGGTGCGGAGTTTTTCTCAGCTGTGCCCGCCGTTCGCGACAAGCTGGTGACACTGAACCGCGTTGGCCTTGGCTACATTAAGGTGGGCCAGCAAGCGACGACACTATCGGGCGGCGAAGCGCAACGCGTGAAGCTTGCTAAGGAACTTTCCAAACGCTCGACCGGTCGCACGCTTTACATTCTGGATGAACCGACCACTGGTCTGCACTTCCACGATGTAGCGAAGCTGCTGGAAGTGCTGCACGAGCTGGTGGATCAGGGCAACAGCGTGATCGTGATCGAGCACAATCTGGAGGTCATCAAGACCGCTGACTGGATCATCGACCTTGGCCCGGAAGGTGGCGATGGCGGCGGGGAGCTCGTGGCCTCCGGCACGCCCGAACAGGTGGTCAAAGAGCCACGTTCTTACACTGGACAATATTTGGCAGAAGTTTTGGCGCGCGGAACCTCGAAGTCCGTGGCAGCGGAATAATGCTCTCCTATCAACACGCCTATCATGCGGGAAACCGCGCTGACGTGCACAAGCATGCGCTGCTGGCACTCGTGCTAGCGTATATGACGCACAAGCCCAAGCCACTGAGCTATATGGAAACCCATGCGGGGCGCGGCCTCTACGATATGAGTTCCAGGGAAGCCCGAAAAACCGGTGAGGCAACATCAGGTGTTGCCGAGCTGCTTGAGCGTTTTCCAACCGATCACCCCTATCGACGCGTGGTCGAAGCAATTCGTGCTGAGCATGGTCAGAGCGCTTATCCCGGCTCGCCGATGATCGCAGAACGGATGCTGACCTCCAACATTGAGCGTTCCGGCGATCGGCTGCAACTGGCCGAACTGCATCCGCAAGAGCACGCGGCCTTAACCGACGTGATGCCGCGATCAGGCGTACACGTCTACAAGGAAGATGGGTTTCCCTGGGCCGCGCGACGCTGTCCTCCAACGCCGCGACGTGGTGTGATGATGATCGATCCCAGCTACGAGCTGGCGCACGATTTCACTGGGCTGCCGGGCTTCCTGAAAGGGTTGCACGGGTTATGGCCGGTTGGCGTAATCATGCTCTGGTATCCGATGCTGCCAAGTGGCGAGCATGAGGTGATGATGGACGAGATCGAAGAAATGGGGTTTGCCGATACGCTGCGCCATGAGGTCAAATTTGCAGCCGCTGCGGAAGGCCACCGTCTCCACGGCAGCGGAATGTTTGTGATCAATCCGCCCTACACCCTTGGTGATCAAGCATCTGACGTCACGACGTTGCTCAACAGTTAGCCTAGCTCGCGTAGGGCCAGGTGTTGTACCAGTCAGATAGTGGCATAACGTCCACATCTTCTGCGTTGGCATAAGGCCAAGGATCGACCGCCCAATCCTCGCCGGAGGCGGTTTCAGTCATAACCGCCGTGGCATGCGGATAGCGGCCATCAAGGAAAAACCCACGCGCGACCGGATAGCCTGGTGTGTGGTGGGTAAGTAAGCCATTTTCCGCCAACACGATCAGCGTTGTGGTTGTATTGGTTGTTTCGTCCAAGCAATCCATCTGCCCAGGCGTGCCGGCATTCTGCATATCCAGGCCGCCAATATCATTGTGCGACCCAACGACAGGCCCAACGCGCTCTTCCATCCACATCACAGCGCGGCGAACGGCAGTACGTTCAGCCTGCGGGCTTTCGCGCCCAGCTTCCATGATACCGGCGAGCACCGCCACATCGCTCTCACCGAGCTGAACTGTGGTTTGCCGCTGACACCCAAAAGCATGGCATATGCCAAGACTTAAACCATTCGGTGTGCGCGCATCCTGGGTTGCATACCAGCCCAAAGGGCTGGTGCCCGATGAGACACAGCCTGCAAGAGCAAGCGCAGCGCAGGTGGCAAGAAAGGCAGAACGTTGAGCGGACACAAGGATATCCTATGAAAAGACTTTGCTTGGCTAGCAACAGCGGTGCGGCGCGGCAAGATGCGCGCCTGTCGCCCTCGCGTGATTGGCTTGCCGCGTTGCAGCTAGGACACTACAAACAGCGCTTCGAGTGACCAGAGAGCGGTGATGGCGATGAAACCTATCCATGTTGTTGGCGGCGGGCTTGCCGGATCAGAAGCTGCCTGGCAGGCGGCGCAAATGGGCGTTCCGGTTGTGTTGCATGAGATGCGCGGCAGCTCTGGTCACCCTGGAACAGACGCTCACAAGACTGATGGGTTGGCTGAGCTTGTCTGCTCCAACTCATTCCGTTCCGATGATGCCACGTCCAATGCCGTTGGTGTGCTGCATGCGGAGATGCGCAAGCTCGGCTCGCTTATCATGGGCCAAGGCGATGCCAATCAAGTGCCGGCCGGTGGCGCGTTGGCCGTGGATCGCGACGGATTTTCGGATGGCGTCTCAAAAGCGCTGGCTGACCACCCGATGATCAGCGTGGAACGCGGTGAGATATCTGGTCTGCCGCCAGAAGACTGGGACAGCGTGATCATCGCCACCGGGCCGCTTACTGCGCCGTCTCTGGCCGAAGCAATTTTGGCGCTCACCGGCGAGGACTCACTGGCTTTTTTCGATGCCATTGCACCCATAGTGCACACCGAATCCATCAACATGGAAAAAGCCTGGTTCCAGTCGCGCTACGACAAGGTAGGGCCAGGCGGCACGGGCAAGGACTACATCAACTGTGCGATGGATGAGGCGCTCTACAACCGGTTCATTGATGCGCTGGTTGAGGCAGATGCCCACGACTTCAAGGACTGGGAAAAGGATACGCCCTACTTCAATGGCTGCCTGCCCATTGAAGTTATGGCCACCCGTGGGCGCGAAACCCTGCGGTTTGGTCCGATGAAGCCGGTCGGGCTCACCAACCCCTACGATCCCGATACAAAACCGTACGCGGTGGTGCAGCTTCGGCAGGACAATGCGCTGGGCACGCTGTTCAATCTTGTCGGGTTCCAAACCAAGATCAAATATGGGTCACAGTCGGACATTCTACGCATGATCCCAGGCCTCGAGGAGGCGAAGTTCGCGCGCCTGGGCGGTATGCATCGCAACACCTACCTTAACTCGCCGGTGCTGCTTGATGAGCAAATGCGCCTGAAGGCCCAGCCGCGCCTTCGTTTCGCTGGCCAGATCACTGGCTGTGAAGGTTATGTGGAATCGGCAAGCATCGGACTCTACACCGGGCGCCTTGCGGCCGCCGAACGGCTTGGCCTCTCATTGCCACCTTTGCCGGACACAACAGCGCTTGGTGCGTTGGTCAATCATATCACCGGTGGACACGTGACAGACGATGCAGACCAGCAGAGCAACAAGCCGCGTTCCTTCCAGCCGATGAACATCAATTTTGGTCTGTTTCCGCCCCATGACGGGCCGCTGGTTGATGCTGACGGCAACAGGGTCAAGGGCAAGGCGAAAGGACTGGCGCGCAAGCAGGCGTTGGCACGGCGCGCACTGGAGCATTGCGATGGCTGGGTGCAATCACTGAACAGCCTTCTGCGGCAAGCTGCCGCTTAGCTAAAAAACAGGGGTGCGCTTTGAAGCGCGCCAAAGCCTAAGAAGTTTTTGCCATTTGGGGCGAGTCAGCTGTCGCACAAAGGGATTGAGCGACCATGATGTTGTGTCGTGTAAAGTCTGACGGGTGAGCGCTAGGGGCAGCCATACGGCCTTCGCACTACCTGGGCAGTCGAAAGCTGCGGTTCGCGCCTTATCCAAATGGTTCAGCCCGTAGCTGGCAAAAGCACGCAAAGCCGCCGTTAGCGGTGGCGTTACGCGGCGCTGGGCAAACATGTCCCGCTCCAGCGCATGCGCCTGCATCAGGTCGACCGGCAGAAAGCACTGCCCCCTGCCCGCCCATCGCGAGAAGGTGACGAGGGCTCGCGCGACACCCAGCGCCACACCACCATGGCCAGCGACATCGGCAAAGCGTGCGGGGCTTTCACTGGATAGAACTGATGCTGCCAGAGACATCGGTCCGGACCAGGCCTCACCAGCATAGCCTTCAAAGTCGGAGGTTGACGGCATGGCATCATCGTAAAGATCGAAGGTGCGCGCATCGAGCACCGCAAGCAATGGTGCGGCCGGCATCGCATGGGTTTCCATCGCTTGTAACAAGTCTGCGGCCAAAGGATTGGCCTCAACAGCGCCATGGGCCGTGCCAGAAAGCGTGTCACGCCACCATTGCAAGCGGATTTCCCCAGGCATTGGATCAGAAACCAGGGAGCGGACGCGCGCGATCTCTGCCAGATACGCAAAAAGCGCCATCAAGGCTGGGCGCTTGCTAGCGGGCGCAAACTGGAGTGCCGCGTACCACTCAAAATCATGGGTGCGCAAATGATCGGTGACGAGGGCTGTCGTGTCTGACGTCATGCCATTTATGTGAGGGCCATGAGCGCCGCTGCAACCCTTCGGTCTTCTGAAAGCAGCACATTGTAGGTGCGCACTGCCGCGCGGGTGGCACTGATCTCTGCTGCCAATCCGGCATCGCGCAACGCGTAGAGCGTTGACTGGGGCAAAATCGCGATGTCCCGGCCCGTGCCAATGACCAAAATATCGATTGTGTCCGCCTTCTCAAAAACGGGGGCGAGGTCCTCGACCGTTAGGTCAAAGGCTGTGCCTTGAGGTGCCCAAGCCTGCGTGCGTCCAGGAAGGCCAATCAAGCCTCCTTGGTGCGACATCTCACCAAAACGAAATCCATTGTTCAGAACGGCATCGATGGGCGCCTGGGCAGGGAGAAACTTATCGGTTGAGGCCATCGGCGCTTACGCTGATGCCGTTTCACCGTCGGTGTCATCACCGCCCGATGATGCATCATCGTCAGCGCTGGGTGCCTTAGCGGGGCGCAGTTTCAAGAACACGAGCACGGGACCGGCCACGAAGATAGACGAGTATGTACCGACCAAAACGCCCCAAATCATCGCTGCCGTGAAGGAGCGTATGATTTCGCCACCAAACAAGAACAGCGAGCCAAGCGCGATGAGCGTCGTCACCGACGTCATGATCGTGCGCGACAGCATGGAATTCACCGACAGATCCAAAAGATCATCGATCAGCATGCGTTTGTATCGTCGTAAATTCTCGCGCACCCGGTCGTAGACAACCACCGTATCGTTCAGCGAATAGCCCACGATGGTCAGGATTGCGGCAATGGAGGATAGGTTGAATTCCAACCCCGTCACCGCGAAGAGCCCAAGTGTCAAAATCACATCGTGCACGGTGGCGATGATCGCCCCAACGGCAAACTGCCACTCAAACCGCACCCAGATATAGACAAGGATCGCAGCAAGCGCGGCGACCACGGCTATGACACCAGCGACGGCAAGCTCCCCAGATACACGAGGCCCGACCACCTCAAATCGCCTGTATTCAATGGCTTGGTCGCCCAACTCACCGCGTACGCGTTCTACCACAGCCTGCTGGGCACGGTCACCGCCTGGCTGTTGCTGGATCCGGATCAGCACATCGGTTTCATTGCCGAAAGACTGCACCTCGACATCGCCAAACTGAAGCTGATTGAGTTGTGTGCGGATGCCGCCAATATCGGCAGGACCATCGGTGGTCCGGATTTCAATCACCGTACCGCCGCGAAAATCGATGCCAAGGTTCAGTCCCAGGGCGCCAAATAGCCCAAGAGAAACAACCATCATGACCACCGAAAACGGAAACGCCCAATTGCGATAAGCCATAAATCGCAGTTTGGGTTCCTGAGGCAGGAATTTGATCAGGGCAAACGACATGCAGGCGGCCTTTAAATGGGAAGTGCGGTCGGGCGGCGGGTTTTCACCCAAAGCGCGACGAGCAGACGGGTCAGCGTGTAGGCGGTGAACACGGTGGTAACGATGCCGATGGCGAGCGTTACAGCAAAGCCGCGCACCGGGCCTGAGCCAAGTTGGAAGAGAATAACAGCAGCAATCAGCGTGGTGATGTTGGCATCCAAAATGGTGCGCAATGCTTCGCGGAAACCAACATCGACTGCGGCAATGGTTTTGCGTCCGCGTCGCACCTCTTCACGGATACGCTCAAAAATCAGCACGTTGGAATCGACCGCCATACCGACGGTCAGCACGATCCCGGCAATGCCAGGCAAGGTGAGTGTAGCGCCGAGCACCGAGAGAGCAGCGAGAATGAGTGAGATGTTCACAAACAGGGCGATGTTGGCAAACATGCCGAACAGTCCGTAGGACAAACCCATGAAGATCAGAACACCGATCGCACCAATCAATCCGGCGATCTCACCAGCAGCGATGGAATCAGCGCCGAGACCAGGTCCAACGGTACGCTCTTCAACGATGGTGAGGTCAGCAGGCAAGGCGCCCGCGCGCAGCAAGATCGCCAAATCATTGGCGAGTTCCGGTGTGAAGTTGCCAGAAATTTGACCCGACCCACCCAAAATAGGCTCGCGGATAACTGGCGCTGAAATCACCTCGTCATCAAGCACGATGGCAAATGGCTGACCAACGTTTGCCGTTGTTGCCTGACCAAAGGTAGACGCTCCGGAGGTGTTGAAACGGAACGAAACGATCGCTTCCTGGGTTTGCTGATCGAAGCCTGGCTGGGCGTCGGCAAGCTGATCACCGGTGATGAGCGCCCGGGTTTGCAGTAAGTAAGGTTGCACAGGCTCATCAACCGAGTTGGCAAGGTAGCAACCAGCTGGTGGGCGGGTGCGCAGTGCTTCATCAACGCTCATATCCTCGCATAGGAGATGGAACGACAGCGCAGCAGTTTGTTGCAGAAGGTCTTTCAGACGCTGCGGATCATCAAGACCCGGAACCTGAACAAGAACCCGGTCTTGGCCTTCGCGCTGAATCGTGGGTTCGGTGGTACCTAGCTGATCAATACGGCGGCGGATCACCTCAATGGACTGCTGCACAGCCTGCGCAAGACGTGCATCAATGCCTTCCTGTGTCAATGTGAGGCGAGCAAGGCCATCATCAGAAACAACGACATCGACGTCACGGGCCTGGGCGCCAAAGGACAAAGGATCGGCTGGCGCGGCCAGTCCCTCAAGCACCGTGCTGGCATCATTCAATCTATCAAGATCGCGAATGCGAAGCTGAACGGCATCATTTTGAACGCTAAGGCCCGTATAGCCGATGCGTTCATCGCGTAGTGAAGTGCGCACGTCATCGCGAAGCACTTCTAGCCTGTCGCCGACCAGGCTTTCCCTCTCAACCTGCAGCAGCATGTGGGCGCCGCCTTGCAGATCAAGCCCCAGCACGATTTGTTTCTGGGGCAAAAAATCAGGCCAGCTCTCAACCGTCTCCTCATCAAACGCATTGGGCAGCGCAAAGGCCACTGAGAGTATCGCAAAAGCGACAATCAGTGCCGTTTTCCAAGGAGCAAAATAGAGCATCGTGACCTATCAAAGGTGATTGGCGAGTGAAATTTGGATGAAAACAAGCGCCAGTTCAAAACGGGCGCTTGCCAATACGGTCAGTCGTTCGCCGCTACGGGCTCGGCTTTGGCGCGCACATCCTGAATCATGGAGCGAACCACACGAATTTTTACGCCGTCTGAAACCTGCACCTCGATCTCGTTGGCTTCGTCGTCAAGCACTTTGGTGACTTTGCCTATGATACCACCGGATGTCACAATCGTGTCATTGCGGCGAACATTGGCGATCATTTCCTTATGGCGCTTCATCTGCTGACGCTGTGGCCGAATGATGAGGAACCACATAATGACGAAAATGAAGATGAACGGCAGGAACGTCATCACCAGGCTGCCACCACCGGCGGCGCCTGCAGCCTGAGCGTAGGCGGGGGTTACAAACATAAGAACTCTCCTTGGGTGGCGCGCCGTGCTTCGGCGGCGGCCTGGCTTAACGCCTATTCAATGATGGTGACCAGGCTTGGAACTTACCAGGCCAGGTGCCAAAATGGCGTACCCTTTTCCTGATCAGCGTACCGAAAACCCTGCTCCCTGCCTTGGCAGGCAAGCAGCGTGCGGTCTAAACGCGTTTTTCGATTAAGCGTTTCGCGACGCAACCACAAGAGTGATCGCACACGGTTGTGGTGGGTTTTACCAATAAGACAGGCACGCGCAGACCTTTGATGGAAGATTTAAACGATCAAGCGGCTGTTTTGCGCCGCATTGCTGAGGCTTTGGAACGGCTGGCTCCAGCCGCCCCAGCCAATTTGTCGCTAAGCAGTGCCGATGCTTTTGTTTGGCAATCGGACGACAAAAGCCTGATGCCACTGGCAAGCGTCGCGGCATTGCCGCTTGATCTTCTTAAGGGCATCAATCGCTCACGCGACACACTGCTTGAAAACACGCGACATTTTGCCAAGGGCGTTGCTGCGAACAATGCCCTGCTTTGGGGCGCGCGCGGGCAAGGCAAATCATCCTTGGTGAAAGCGGTTCACGCGCACATCAATGAAAGCAGATCAGGCGAAGAACGGCTTAAGCTGATTGAAGTGCATCGCGAAGACATCGCGTCACTGCCCGTACTGTTGGCACGTCTGCGCACGGAGCCTTATCGGGTTATCGTCTTTTGTGACGATCTTTCTTTCGACGCTGGCGAGACCACCTACAAGTCGCTAAAGGCGGCCTTGGAAGGTGGTTTGGAAGGGCGTCCGGACAATGTGCTGTTCTATGCGACGTCTAACCGACGCCACCTGCTTCCGCGCGATATGATCGACAATGAAAGCAGTTCAGCGATCAATCCTGGCGATGCAATCGAGGAAAAGGTGTCGCTGTCGGACCGTTTTGGCCTTTGGCTTGGCTTCCATAAATGTTCGCAGGACGAGTATCTTGCAATGGTTGATGCCTACCATCACCATTTTAGCCTTCCAGGCGAAGCCAGCGAACTTCATCGCGACGCTCTTGAATGGGCAACGACACGCGGCGCCAGATCAGGCCGCGTGGCGTGGCAATTCATTCAAGATGCGGCCGGAAAAGCTGGGCTATCGCTTAGCTAGACGGCAGATACGGGCCAGGATCGACGGGCGTTGTGCCGCGGCGGATCTCAAAGTGAAGCTGAGGCGTGTCCACATCACCGGTGGAACCAGCGCGAGCGATCACATCGCCACGGCTCACACGGTCGCCGCGCTGCACATCCAAGCGACTGTTGTGCGCATAAGCGGTGACATAGCCGCCACGGTGCTGAACCAACACAAGATTGCCAAAGCCACGAAGCTCGTTGCCAGCATAGACAACTTCGCCCTCTTCGGCAGCGCGGATGGATGCGCCTTCAGGCACGGCGATGTTTACGCCGTCGTTGCGCACACCATTTTCCTGGACGCCGAATCCGGCAAGCACGCGGCCACGGATCGGCCAACGGAACTGCAGCGGTGTTTGCTCAGCGATATCGTCATTGCGCGCGGCAACTTGCTGAATCGCTGCAGTTTGTTGAACGGCAGCCTGCGTCTCGGCTGGACGTGGCGGCGTGTAGCTACGAGAGGCGACTACCTGAGCTGGTGTCTGCGTGGGCGCCGGCAACTGAGCCACCGGTGGCAGCGCTTGGCCCGATGAGGAGACTACCAAACGTTGTCCTACGCGTATCGCGTTCGGGTCGGAGATTGAATTGGCCGCGATCAGCTGTTGCGCAGACATGTTGTAACGGCGGGCGACCGAATAGAGCGTCTCACCTGCGGCAACGACGTGCGTGCCCGCGGTTGGCATGACCTGCGCGGTCTGCGTTGTGGTCTGAGGACTGGTCGGAAAGCTTGGCTGCGCGGTGGCAACCGAGCGCAAACTGGCAGGGCGCGGCGTTGGTGAAGGCACGCGTCGTGTTGCTGACGTTGTCGGTGTGGACCCAGTAAATGTTGTGTCAACGCCGGCACTGGCAACGCTCATACCAGCCGATGTTGTGGAATAAACCGGAATGATGATCTGCTGGCCCACCCGAACAGACGACGGGTCGGAAATGTTGTTCACGCGCTGAAGAACGTCAACGGGGATGCCGTAGCGACGCGACATGGAGAATAATGTCTCGCCCTGCTGCACTTGAACGCGCGTTCCACCAACAGCGGACCATCCAGCTTCTCGGCTGGATTGGCTGGGCAGCTGTGCTGGCATCATCTGTGGCGTCGGTAGGCTTGCGGGCACCGATTGAACCGGGGGGATCGACGCAGTCGTAATAGGATCAGGCGAGACACGCTGCGGCATGATCACCTGCGGCGCACCAATGGATGCAGTCGTGATCGGTTGCGTCTGCGGCGCGGTCTGGAAGGTCGGCTGCTGATAGGTCACCTGAGGTTGTTGGTATGTGACCTGCGGCTGTTGATACACAACGCGCGGCGCCTGAACGCTGGCCACTTGCGTGGTCCGCGGAACCTGCGCGCCAACCATTCCACCAGGCGTTTGCGCAAGGTGGGCAGTCGGTGCACTGACAGGCGATCGCTGGACAGCTGTGTATGTGGGCTGCTGAACAACCGGCTGCGGCAACGCCTGGTAAGTCTGCTGTGTCTGAACCGTCGGTCGACTGATGCTGGCCGTTGTTTGCGGATAGCCAGGCGCTGTGAATGTCGGCGCAGTATAAGGTGCAGGCTGCGTCAGCGGTTGTGCGCCGGACGCAGTGACCTGAGGTGCGGCTTGGTAGGTTGGCTGCTGATAGGTGACCTGTGGCTGCGCGTATGTCGCCTGAAAGCCGGGTTGGCTGGCGGCAACTGTTGTTGGCTGCGCCTGGTCGACACCGAAGAAACTCAGACGGTCGGAGTCGGACGAGCAGGCAGAAATGAAAACTGCCGTTACGGATAACAAGCCGAGCCGAAAAGCCCTGCGACGCAACGGACCGCGTGACATTGTACGCATTACACTTACTCACAACACACAAACTTACAGTGCGCATTCAAACACCATTAATGTTGCCGAAGGCTTAAGGCCGCCGATAAAGCAAGGATTTGTGAAGCAAAAGACGGTTTGCAGGCACCAATTGCGCTCAGAGCGCGCGTGCCAGACCGGTCTCCAGCGGGACTGCAAACGCCGTTCCAACCACGTCCTGTTCAATGATGCCTTGCTCATCTTTTGCAAAGCAAACCCAGGTTTGTGCGCTGGTTTTGGGCCCAATGGGCGCTATTAGTTTGCCGCCTGGTGCCAACTGCTCCAGCCAAGCTGGACTCGGTGCTTCGACTGACCCGGTGACAAAAATCGCCTGGTAGGGCCCAGCAGCAGGCCACCCGCTGTGACCGTCTGTCAAAACCAAATCAACGTTTGGGATGCCTTGGCTATCAAGATTTTTACGCGCACGCTCGACCAGACTGCGAAAACGCTCAAGGGCAACAACCCGTCGCGAGAGCTTGGCGAGCAGTGCAGAAAAATAGCCAGACCCAGCACCAACCTCCAGCACGGACATGTGTGATTCAACCGGGACTGCTTTGAGCAAGCGAGCCAAAACGCTGGGCGCTTCCATGATTTGTCCGCATGCGATTGGGATCAATCGGTCCGCATACGCATCGGCGGCATAGGGTTCGGGTGCAAAAACCTCTCGACGTGTCGCTTCAAAGGCGCTGACCAATCGATGATCAGTGATCCCCATGGAACGCAGCCGCAAGACCAGGCTTGCGCGGCGCAGCGCATCGTCGCTGCTCATAGAAATGTCCAGAGACTACTGGCTGTCGGGCGCATCCAGCCCATCCGTTCCCATCTCCAAGGCGCGTGCCACCGCATCGCGGCTCGCATGATCCGTCATATCCACTGACAGTGGTGTCACCGAAACATAGCCAGCGCGCACGCTTTCCAAGTCGGTGCCTGTATCAGGCTTAGGGTTCTGTCCATTGTAGGCAAGCCAGTAATAGGCATTGCCGCGACCATCCATTCGCTTGTCGATAGCAAGAAAGTCGATGTTGCGGCGCCCCTGCCCGGTCACCCGGACACCTTCAACCGCACCAGGCGTGCGATTTGGGAAGTTGATGTTGATCAGTGTTTCGCGCGGCAGATCAAGATGAAGAAGCTTGCGCAGAATATCAGGCGCCAGCGCTTCGCCGGTCTCATAGGGAGGCTCGGTATCAGGAGCGAAGGAATAGGCCTGCGACAGAGCGATGCTGCGCACGCCAAGGATGGTACCCTCGATGGCCGCCGCAACCGTCCCCGAGTAGGTGATATCCTCGGCGAGGTTCTGGCCTTTGTTGAAACCAGAGAGAACCAAGTCGGGCGGTTCGGGCATCACATGACGCACCGCCATGAGCACGCAGTCAGTCGGGGTGCCGCGCACCGCAAAGGCACGCTCACCAACTTTGCGCAAGCGCAACGGATCATTGAGCGACATGGAATGCGCAACACCGGATTGATCGGTTTCAGGCGCAACGGTCCAAACCTCATCGCCGATTTGCTCAGCGACCCGAACAAGGTGTCCAAGGCCCTTGGCGTGAATACCATCATCATTGGTGACAAGAATGCGCATCAGGTGACCTCTTGCCCATCAGCGGTGATGAACGTCGTGCCACCCATATAAGGTACCAGAACCTCTGGGACGCGAACGCCGCCATCTTCCGTCTGATAGGTTTCCATCACCGCGATCAGTGCGCGACCGAGCGCAACGCCAGATCCGTTGAGCGTGTGGACAAACTGCGGTTTGCCATTCTCATCGCGGTAGCGCGCATTCATGCGCCGCGCCTGGAAATCACCGCAGGTGGAGCAACTTGAAATCTCACGATATTTGCCCTGCCCAGGCAGCCACACCTCAATGTCGTAGGTCTTGCGCGCGCCGAAGCCCATGTCGCCGGTACAAAGCACCACCGTGCGGATGTGCAGACCCAGATCGGTCAGCACGCCTTCAGCACAGGCGGTCATACGTTCAAGTTCAGCATCGCTTTCATCGGGATGGGTGATCGACACCATCTCAACTTTGTTGAACTGATGCTGGCGCAAATAGCCCTTTGTATCGCGGCCCGCAGACCCCGCCTCTGCTCGAAAGCAGGGGGTCAACGCCGCTAGCCGATGTGGCAGCGTGTCAGAATCGACGATGCTTTCACGGACAAGATTGGTCAGTGGCACCTCTGCTGTCGGCACCATCCACAGGGTGGAGCTTTTCTCGCCATCGTCTTCGTCCTTAGCGGTGCGAAAAAGATCATCGGCGAACTTTGGCAGCTGCCCGGTACCGAACATCACCTCATCACGTACCAACAGCGGTGGTGCTACTTCCAGATAGCCATTCTTGCCCGTTTGCGTGTTCAACATGAGTTGGCCAAGCGCCCGTTCCAGTTTGGCCAAGGCCCCCTTCATCACGCAAAAACGCGAACCAGACAGTTTGGCTGCGGTTTCAAAATCCATAAGGCCCATCGCCTCACCGAGTTCGAAATGCTCCTTGGCATGGAAGTTGGGGATCGTCTTGGCGCCAGCCTGGCGCACTTCAACGTTGGCGTGCTCGTCTGCCCCCACAGGGACGTCATCGAGCGGGATGTTGGGAAGGCTTGCAAGCGCGGTTTCCAGGGCATCCGTCAGGCGGCGCTCCTCCTCTTCGCCGTCCTGGATGAAGGCTTTGTGCTTGGCAACTTCCTCGATCAGGCGCGCCGCTTCAGCCTCATCGCCGCTCGCCTTGGCCTTACCGATGGCTTTCGAGGCCGTGTTGCGGGCGCTTTGCGCATCCTGAAGTTTGGTCAAGTGCTCGCGGCGGGCATCGTCCAGCTTCAAAATGTCGGCGGAAGCAGGCTCAGCGCCACGCTTTTTTAGCGCGTCGTCTAAAGCGGCGGGGTTGTCACGGATCAGGCGAATATCGAGCATAGCGGTACTTGGTTTTGGGCAAAGCGAGAGGCCAAAACCAAATGTGGTCTATGCCGAAGCTTCTGCCTTTGTGTCGGTATCTTCTTCGTCCCGCTCAGCGGCTTGCCGCTTTTCCACGAGTCGAACCATCCAGATGGAAGCCTCGTAAAGAAGCAGCGTGGGCACCGCAAGGCCGATCTGGCTGATCGGGTCAGGTGGGGTAAGGAACGCAGCGGCCAAAAACGTAGCCACAATGGCATATTTGCGCTTGGCGGCAAGACCCGCGGCCGAAACCACACCCATGCGCCCAAGCAGGGTCAGCACGATGGGCAGTTGGAACACCAAACCAAAGGCAAAGATTAGCGTCATGATGAGGCTAAGATATTCGCTGGTGCGGGCCATAAGTTGAATGCTGGCTTCACCATCTCCGCCCTGTTGTTCAAAGGACAGGAAGAAATTGAGCGCCAGTGGCATCACAACGAAATAGACCAGCGCCGCACCCATCGCGAAGAGAATAGGAGTCGCCACCAAATAGGGACGGAAGGCCGCCTTCTCATTCTTGTAGAGGCCAGGCGCCATGAACATATAAATCTGCGTCGCGATCACCGGGAAAGCAATGAAGAGCGCACCAAACAGGGCAATGCGCAGCTGGGTGAAGAAAAACTCCTGCGGCGCGGTAAAGATCAGTTCCAGCTCGGACGTTTCGCCTTTTGCCTGTTCAAATGGGCCAAGCAATATATTGAAAATCTGGTCGGCGATGAAGTAGCAGCCGATAAAGGCAACGCCGAACGCGATGACGGCATATAACAGGCGCTGGCGCAGCTCGATAAGGTGGGTGATGAGCGGCGCACGGGATTGCTCCACTTCATCTTCGATCTCAGCGTTGTCTTCTAGAGGATCGTCCTCGGTGGGTAATGCCTTGGCCAAGACCTTAGGCTGCCCTGCTTTATCCTCGGCACTGCTGGCCTCGGATTGCGCGGCGTCAGATTTGGGCGATGGTGCGAGAGACACCGGCTCATCGTCCGATGGTGTGTCGGCTTCGTTTGTACCGGTAGGCGACTTGGGTTTCGCGCGCGGCGCGTCTTCACCAGGATCAGGCTTATCCGCCATTATCGGTTCCGGTTTTCTTGGTAGATTCGGCAGATGCCGACGCTTGCACAGCGGGCGTTTCAACAACAGGCGCAGCGACACCAGCGGCAGCGGGCGCTTTCACACGCGGCTTGGCAGGCGTGAGCGTAGACCCATCACCAGCTGTGTTCCCACCAAGCTTGGCTGTTTCATCTGGCGCAGCGGCGCTAGGCTTCGCTTCAGGCTTGCCAATGCTGTTGGCCTGACCAGCGGTCTTCAAGCTGTCACCAACATCCGTCAGCGGCTTCATCTCTTTGGCAATGGTTTGGCGAATTTTTGTGGCTGGATTAAGCGAGCGGACATCATCGATGGTCTTCTTAACATCATCAAGCTCAGCTTCCTTCAGCGCATCGTTAAACTGTCGCTGAACGCTACTGGTCATTTCACGTGCCTGACGCACAACTTTACCAATGCCGCGCAGCATCGCTGGCAGCTCGCGCGGACCAACCACAAGGATCGCCACGGCGGCGATCACAAGCAGCTCAACGCCTCCTATGTCGAACATGTCGCCTCCAAACGCAGATGCCTAACCGGTCTGTGCAGCAAGCAGCTGCACACCCGATCTAGCCTCCGACACCAATCAAAGCAGCTTAGCTTTGTTTGCTTTCGTCTGCCGGCGTTGTGCTGGCGGTCGTGTTTGCGGTGCTCACAGTTTCATCGGCTGTGTGCTCGATTGTCCGACCGTTTTCATCTTTGTCGTCACCAGCAAGGCCAGTTTTGAAGCTGTTGATACCCTTGGCAAGGTCACCCATGAACTCTGAGATCTTGCCGCGCCCAAAAAGCAGAACGATCAACAAAACAACCAGAAGAATTTGCATCCAACCTGGAACCATAACGCAACTCCCTTAGCGCCTTTACGGCGCGCTATGTGTGCTCGGCACCCTCGCGACGCGGCGATAGGTGCCCAATGACCGCCTGAGCAGCCGTTGATAAACGATATCTCCGGACTTGGCCTGCAACCTAGGCCCACGTCAAGGAAAAGGCGCAATCGACCGGGTCAGCGTTTGACTTATGTAGGTTGTGGATCTGGTTTTTGAAAGATCAAAGCTGCATCGCGGTGAATCGCGATTGTCACTGACTGCCCTTGTTTAAACTGGTCTGTCTGCGTGGTTCGCGCAAACACCGGTCGCTCATACCCTGGCACAGCAAGGTGCAAGAGGTCCGCTTCACCCAAAAATTGAACCGCACGCACGCGCGCCGGCAACCCGTCTGCCGGTCCATTTTCCAGGTCAATGATGACCGCAGACTGGCGCACACCGATGAGAAGAGCTGTTCCATCGGCATGACCGGGCGCTGGGATCAAACCAAGCGGCGTGGCCACCTGCCCTCCCCGGGCAATACCCTCAAACTCATTGAGTTCGTGGAAGAAACGCGCCGCGAAGAGATCGGCGGGCCTCTCGTAAAACGTGCGAGCGTGACCGTCCTGCACGATCATCCCGTTGCGCATCAGCACGATACGGTCGGCAATACGTAGCGCCTCATCGGGATCGTGGGTAACCACGATGGTTGTGGCCCGCATCTCGCGCAAGATTGTCAGCGTTTCGTCACGCACCCTGTCGCGGGTCCGACGGTCAAGGCCGGAAAACGGTTCGTCCATCAGCATCACGCGGGGGCGCGGCACAATGGCGCGGGCCAGTGCAACACGTTGCTGCATGCCACCGGACAGCATGTGCGGGTGATCATCGGCGGTATGTGCCAAACCCACCCGATTGAGTGCGCGCAGAGCCTCGCGGCGTTGATCTTCTTTTTTCAGCGTATTGAGGCCGAAAGTGACGTTCTCCAGGACTGTGAGGTGCGGGAAGAGCGCAAAGTCCTGAAACATTA
Organism: Hyphomicrobiales bacterium; assembly: GCA_040219355.1. Classification (GTDB taxonomy): domain Bacteria; phylum Pseudomonadota; class Alphaproteobacteria; order Rhizobiales; family MH13; genus MH13. The sequence continues at coordinate 61,034 of JAVJSN010000014.1, read as the reverse complement.
AGCCGACTTCGCGCTTTTCCGGAACCACGAACGTGTCGGGGCCAGCAACGACACGCTGATCAATACGGATGGTCCCCGCATAGGGCCGTTCGATGCCAGCCAGAAGACGCAAAAGCGTGGTCTTTCCGCAGCCCGAATGACCAAGAAGGCAAACGATTTCGCCCGGTTGCACACTCAACGAAATGCCGCGCACCGCATCATCGCCACCATAACTGTGACGCAACCCTTCAATGGTTACAGCGGTCGCAACGCTGGCCGGTTGTGTGCCGGGCTCACCCCAATCAAAATCGAGGCGCGTCTTGGACGAGACGGCCTTATCCATCAGCGTCTCGTTCTTCATCTGATGTGTCTGGCACAGACTGCTCCAACTCATCCTGCGGCCAAAGCGCCATGGCTGAACGCTCCGACGCGGCATCATCATCGTCTAGCGGGTCTTCATCATCAGACAATTGATCTGCATCACCGGCTGGCATGACCGCCAATGCCCCTTGTGGAATAGCGTCGAGCAAACCGGCACCTTTCAACTCATCAAGGCCTGGCAGATCACCAACGCTGGCGAGCGTGAACTGATCAAGAAAGGCAGGCGTTGTGCCATAGGTCACCGGACGGCCCGGCGTTCTGCGGCGACCGCGCATGCGCACCCACCCCGTTTCCAGCAGCACATCAAGCGTGCCTTTGGAGGCTGAAACGCCGCGTATTTCTTCGATTTCAGCACGTGTAACCGGCTGGTGATAGGCAATGATCGCCAGAGTTTCCAAGGCAGCGCGCGAGAGCTTTTTTGGCTCGCTGACTTGTTCTTCAAACAGATAGGAAAGGTCACTCGCCGTGCGCAATGCAAAACCACCGGCCACCTCAATCAGGTTCACGCCAGAAGTCGCGTAACGACCCTTGAGGTGGTCCATTACCGGCCCTAAGGAATCGCCGATGTGGTGGGTCAGCACTTTGGCGGTCAACGGCGCATCGCTGACAAACAGCATCGCCTCAACGATACGCACAGCTTCGTCAAACGGCACAGATGGCATTGGTGGAACGCGCTCCTGAGATAATTCAGCAGCGTCACCATCCTCGACATGCTGCACAGCGTCGGCGTTAGATTGCGGGTCTGTGGTCATGCACCCTCCCCGCCTTGCGCCTTTTTGTCTTGACGCGCGGCGCGCACCATAAGCGGCGCGAAGGCGTCATCCTGACGAAGCTCGGCCTGTCCTTCACGCACCAACTCCAGGCTTGCTGCAAAAGCTGACGCCTTCATGCCTTCGCGGCTGTTGACCATCCCGCGCAACGCACTTTGCGCTGCCAGAACAACATCGAAGGGTGTCCATTGAGCCAAATCGCCAAGCGCTTTTTCAACCAGTGCGCGGGCGTCGGCCAGCGACCAAACTTCGCGACGTGACAGGGTAATGGTGCCTTCAAGCTTGCGGGTTTGAATGCCAGCATAGGCATCGATCAAATCAAAGAGCTCTGCGGTCCATGGAGCATCAGCTTGAACGCCTATGGGCTTGACCCGATGCGTTGGAAACAGATGCACATTCTTCATCGGCTGACGCCAAAGGGCATTGGAGGCATTGCGAACAGCATCAAGCTTTTGCAAACGCAAGGCCAGAGCATCAGCCATTTCCTGCGGATTGGGCTCATCATCGGATGGGGGATCAGGCAGCAACAGTCGTGATTTGAGGTAAGCAAGCCAAGCGGCCATCACCAGATAGTCAGCGGCAAGCTCCAAACGCTTTGTGCGCGCCTCTTCGATGAAGTCGGCATACTGGTCCACAAGCGCGACAATGGAGATCTGCTCCAGATCGACCTTCTGTGTGCGAGCCATCGCAAGCAACAGATCAATCGGCCCTTCAAAACCATCGACATCCACAACGAATGCATCGCGTGGATCAGGTTCTATCGAAGCAGCATTCGTGTCAAAAAGATCGGGCATAACGCTCGTTTGGTTCAAAAGGCAGCGGGCAACCCGCACCGGTAGATGCGGTTTCCTCGTTACAACATTGATGGTGAGTTAGCATGGCTTGGTCGCGAAGTTAAAGGTTCGCCGCCGTTCGTTAGGTGTGGCGCGTAAAGACTGTAGGGTCCTGACCTACCTCATCGACCCCAAAACTTGCGAAAAGCCTTTCCAGCCGGTTGGACAAGGTAGCGCGGTCCAAGGTTTGGCGCCCCAAGCGGGCGAGCGCGGTTGCACAGCGCTCAGCCGAACGGCCTTCCAACATCGGGATAGCCTCGCCAATCGCCTCCATTTCGGTCTGCATGCCATTACAATGAAGCGCCAAGTCGCAGCCTGCCGCCAACGAACCCGTTGCGCGTTCAACAATCGAGCCGGACAGAGCGCCCATGGAAAGATCGTCGGTAATCAAGGCCCCATCAAATCCAATCTGATCGCGAATGATGGCGATCATGGTTGGTGACAGCGTCACTGGATTTTCAGGATCAATAGCCTCGAAAACAAGATGTCCAGTCATCGCGATCGGCGCATCGCTCAGCGCTTGGAAAGGGACAAAGTCCGTTGATTCCAATGTCTGGCGATCTGTTGTGATGCGGGGCAAGCCGACATGACTATCAACCACCGCCCGGCCATGGCCTGGTATGTGCTTGATGACCGGAGCGACGCCTGCTTGCATATAGGCGTCTAGCGTTGCGCGACCTAATTGGCAGACCGTCTTCGGCTCACCATGAAAGGACCGGTTGCCGATAGCGTCAGTGCCGCCAGGAACGCGCAGGTCCAAAACCGGTGCACAGTTTACGTTGATGCCAACGCTCAAGAGGTCATCAGCGATCATCCAGGTGGCAATTTGCGCTGCTTCAACGCCAGCGCCTGGCTCGGCCCGTTCCATGGCACCAAATCGACTGGCAGCGGGGTATCGGTCCCAGTGCGGGGGCTTGAGACGCTGAACGCGACCACCTTCCTGATCGATCAAGATCGGCGCATGCCAGCCAAGCGCTTCACGCACATCGCTGGTGAGACGGCGTACCTGATCAGGATTGTCGATGTTCCGCCCAAAAAGGATCACGCCCCAGGGCTTGGTTTCCTTTAGGTAGGCTCGCTCAAAATCAGTTACGGCTCGACCTTCAAGCCCGCAAATAAAGGCGCGCGTGCCAAAGCTCGGCAGGCCGACATTCGGCAGGCGTTCGCCAGGCAAAGGGGAAATGGTCACGCGTTCTCTCTGCTTAAGCCGCCGGCAACTGCGAACACCTATTGACGCTGAACAAAGCAGTCGCCACCAGCCGACTGATAGCGCTGGCAAAGGCTGTCGGCAGCGGCACGATCCATCGGTCCAACCCGCACGCGATGGTAGATACCGCGGTCACCAAGATCAGCGCGCTGAATATTAGGGCCAAAGCCTGACAATATGGAGCCAAAACGATTTTGCAGGCGACCAAATGTGGCGCGCGCTTCCTCTTCTGACCTTAGGCTTGCAAGCTGCACAACGAAGTCCCCTGCCGGAACGGATGCAGGTGTGACGGGTTGCGTGGCAGCCGGCGCGGTCGTCAAAGGCTGCGTTGCAGCTGGCTGTGGCACAACGGGCTGCGGTGTCGCGGCCTGCGTAGGCGCTGTTGCGGGTGTTGCCAACTGAATAGGCGTCGCCGACTGCACCGGCGTTTGAGTTGGAGCCACCTGTATAGGTTGCGTTTGCACTGGAACCGAGGATGGCCGCGCAACAGGCACCGGCGGTGCTGTCGATGCAACAGCTTGTGTGGCTTCAGAAAGAGCCGCCTGTGCAGCGTTCTGCAACGCTTGTTGGGTTGTCGTTTCGACACTCTGAGCTGCCGTCTGTGCGGCAGAAACTGCTTCTGAGATTGGCCGTGTGTTCACCGAAACGCCAGCCGGGCTCACCGAGACAACCTCCACTGGGCGTGCATCGGCGGCCTCGCCTTGTACATCCGGTGTGGCGCTAGGTGACGGTGTAGTCGACTCCACAACAGTACCATCAGCGCGCACAGTAACCGTTCTCACAGCACGACTGGCTGTCGAACCTGGCGCGGCAGGCGCGATATCGACGCTAGGCAGGCGCTCGCCTGACCGCAGTGGAAGTCCATCATTGGCCGGTTGAGGCAAAACCACCCTTGGCGTGCTGTCGGCGGGCGCATCTCCTTCATCCAGTCGGCTGAAGACAGCATCTCCCGGACGCGATTGTGTGTCTTCGGTATCAACAGGCTCGACTTTGTCGTCACCTTCAGCAGCAGCGATCACTTGCGGAGCTGTACCGTCGGCGTTGTTGCCAGTGAAAAGTCCAAAGGCGATCACACCGCCAACACCGATCAAGGCGACAGCCGCAAGCGCAATCAGCACCATTTTGCCAGGGCCAGAGCGCCGCTCTTCTGCCTTAGCTTCTTCAAACGCGCCAAACCCAGACTGTTGATCCGGCTCAGCATCAAAGCCGAAGTCATCAGCTTGATTGGATTGACCAAACTCGGAATGGTCTGAATGGGCAGCCGCGAAAGCAGGCGGCGCTACATCGGGTTGCTCAAAGGGTAGCGGGGGGGCTGATGACGCTGACATGGCCGTCTGCGCTGGCTCATCAAGCGCCAACGCATCCATGGCCGCGAGCAAGTCATCTTCCTGAACGGCGCCATACGCGTGTTGTTCAGGCTCTGCATCGAGCATGGGGCGCGGAGTCAGGTGGTCAGTCAAAGACGGCATAGGCGGGATGTCTGTGACAGGATCGGCCAATTGGGCTGAAACTGGTGGAGGCGTCGCTCTTTCAGGCATCGGTGGCGGAGTTGACGCCGATACAGGAGCTGAATCGTCCAAATCTGGCAACTCGATCTCACTGAAGTCCAAATCCCTAAAAAGAGCATCCGCCGGTTCGTTTGCGGCGCTGTCGAGCTCAGCTTCAAAAGAGGTCGCGAGCACGGGATCCTCGTCAAAGCGCTGATCGCCAAAAAGCTCAGCAAGCCCCTGGTCACCAAGACCAAGGTCCAGCGGGTCGTCCTGCGGCGCTTGAGCGTCATTAGGGCGTTTGTTTGGGCTTGGATTGTCTGTCTCGTTCATGATGCGCGCCAACTCTTCCAGCGGGTCCAATTCTTGACCCTCGGCAGATTGCGGGGATGTATCCGGGTTCTTCATGTGCGTTACCCTCACCCGATTACCTGCGAGCGTGGCCTAAGTGTGGCTCACGCATGGCCCAGGCAAGGTTCAATCCTGGAACCTGCATGGTCGATTTTAGCGCATTTCGTCCGGTGCCCCAACGCCTAGCAGGGTCAATCCCTGCCTCAACGTCTGTGCAAGACCAGTCACCAGCGCCATTCTTGCTCGTGTTAACAATGGGTTATCATGGTTAACAAAGCGTAAGTTCGGTTCGCCCTTACCCAGATTCCAATGGCTGTGCAGCGCGCTGGCAAGATCGTGCAGATAAAAGGCGATCCGATGCGGCTCGCTGTGCGTGGCTGCGGCAGCCAACGTACGCGGCCAAGATGCCATGAGGCGGACAAGGCCCAACTCACTGTTGTCATTTAAAAACGAAAGATCTGCTGATTTCAGAGCGAGCGGGCCAAAGTCTTCGTCAGGCAGTTCGGATGCCGCCAAACGCAGCACCGACGAGCAGCGAGCATGGGCGTACTGTACATAGAATACTGGGTTGTCCTTGGATTGTTCGGTGACCTTTTGGAAGTCGAAGTCCAGCGGCGCATCGTTTTTGCGGTAGAGCATCATAAAGCGCGTCGCGTCCGCCCCTACTTCGTCCACCACCTCGCGCAACGTTACAAAGTTGCCGGAGCGCTTGGACATGGTGACCGGCTCACCGGCACGGTAAAGCTTCACCAATTGGCAGAGACGAATATCCAGTGAGGCTTTGCCATCGCTCATGGCGGTCACCGCGGCCTTCATGCGCTTTACATAGCCGCCATGATCGGCGCCAAAAATATTGATCTGATTGGTGTAGCCGCGCAGATACTTATCGTAGTGATAAGCGATGTCGGAGGCAAAGTAGGTGTAGCTGCCATCCGATTTCAGCAACGCCCGGTCCGTATCGTCGCCGAACTGCGAGGAACGAAAAAGCGTTTGTTCGCGATCTTCCCACTCTTCGGTGCTTTCGCCTTTGGGCTTTTCAAGACGACCTTCATAAACCAAACCGCGCGACTTCAGCTCCTTGATCGCTTGCGCAACACGGTCGCCCTCATTGCCGTTTTGCAAGCTCGCTTCGGAGAAAAACACATTGTGGTGCACATTGAGACTGGCCAAGTCCTCGCGGATCAGGTCCATCATGGCCTCAATCGACGCCTCGCGGGCAATCGGCAGCCATTCGGCCTCTTCCATCGCAAGCAACTTTTCGCCATAGGTATTAGCGAGTTTCGTGCCGACAGGGATCAAATAGTCTCCGGGATAAAGACCTTCAGGAATCGCCCCGACATCCTGACCCAAAGCTTCGCGGTACCGCAGAAAAGCTGAACGGGCGAGCGTGTCCACCTGGCCGCCTGCATCGTTGATGTAGTACTCGCGGGTGACCGGATAGCCTGCAGCTTCAACAATGGCCGCCAGTGCATCTCCCACAACAGCGCCGCGACAATGGCCAACATGCATCGGCCCCGTTGGATTGGCCGATACATACTCCACATTGGTTTTTGGCAAATCGTCAGGCGTGCCTAGCACGTTGCGCCCATAGTCCTCTCCCTCGCTCAGTATCTTGGTCAGAACGGACTGCCAAAAAACCGGCGCGAGGTGAAGGTTGATGAACCCAGGTCCAGCAACATCGACGCTGATGATATCAGCGTCTGCGCCCAGCGCATCAGCAAGCGAGATTGCGATCGCCCGTGGATTGGATTTCAGCGGTTTAGCAAGCACCATTGCCGCGTTGGTAGAAAGATCGCCGTGGGTTTCATCGCGCGGCGGCTCGACCGTGATCGCCGCGAGAGGAAGGCCATCACGATCTACACCGTCCAGAACGCCCGATCGATCAAGCGCATCAAGAACACGAGCGCGGAAATCGGCAAACAAATCGTACGTTTTGGACATCATCAATCACTTTGGTGAGGGGGGAGATTTTCGGCGCGCAGGCGCTCAGATGGCAGCGCCGTATCGCAGGTCGGGTGTATCGTCAAACAATCGTGCGTGCATATTCAGCGCATAACGGTCCGTCATGCCGGCAATGAAATCGCAAATTGCGCGAGCCAATGAAGCGTCGCCCGCTGTTTGTATCGGCGTTAAGCGCCAGTCGTTGGGCAACGCGCCTGGGTGGGTGAAAAAGTGGGCAAACAGCTCACGCAAAACACGATCAGCCTCCCCTCTTAGTTCCATCATCTGCGCATTGCGATACACAGTTTTAAAAAGGAATGCTTTGATCATCCAAACATCCTCGGCGACTGGGTCGGAGAACATGCCGAGGGTCTTGCCCGCGTGCTTCACGTCTTGTGCGGTTTCAACATCACACTGGAACAGACCTTCGCGGGTCGTCGCCTCGACATCCATGATCAGCCGCGTAATCAATCGGCGGGTGAACTCGCCCATCCGGCGTTCCGCAGCAAGCTGCGGGTGGGCGGCATCAATCTCATTCAATATGCTATTTACAAGAGCGACATGTCTTAGATCATCGAGCGCAAAGAAGCCGGCACGCACACCATCATCGATGTCGTGGGTATTATAAGCGATATCATCAGAGATGGCTGCGATCTGCGCTTCTAGACTCGCATACTGGTCGAGAGCGAGCATTGTGGCCGAAAGGCCATTGACGCTCATGAAATCTGTCAATGCAAACGGCAAAACACCCCTCAGTTTGGGGTCGAGAACGTTGCCGGTTTCACCCAACATCGGTCCGTTGTGCTTGATGATTCCGCTAAGGGTTTCAAGGGTGAGGTTGAGCCCGTTAAACGTTGCATAGCGCTGCTCCAACTTGGTGACGATGCGTAGCGTTTGAGCATTGTGCTCAAAGCCGCCATAGGGGGCCATGACAGCGGCCAAAGCGTCTTCACCGGTATGACCAAAGGGTGTGTGCCCCAAATCATGCGCCAGTGCTAAAGCTTCGGTCAGATCAGTATCTAAGGCCAGATTGCGGGCCAGCGAACGAGCGATTTGCGCCACTTCAATCGTGTGGGTGAGACGGGTGCGATAGTGATCACCCTCTTCGGTAATAAAAACTTGAGTCTTATGCGCCAAGCGCCTGAATGCTTGGGCGTGGACGATGCGGTCACGGTCGCGCCGAAACGGCCCGCGCTGCGGCGTTTCCGGTTCATCCATCAGCCGATTGTGCTCAGCCAACGGGCGAGCGGCATAGGTAGCCAGCGAGTCTGTGGACGTTTTGGTCACAGGTAGGTTTGGTCCAATGGTTTCGATTGGGTTTGATCTACGCGTCGTTCATGCTTACCTCTAGTCAAAAGCTGGTGTGTTGACGAGCGATTACGCCGCTTCGCACCAGAGGTGAGAACCATAGGACAAAATCATGACCATTCAGATGAGTGAACCGACAGAGCCCAGCGCGCCACCGATTGAGGTGGATGGTGTTTCGGTGACCCAGGCCGCTCTCGATCGCGTTGCAGTGCTGATGCAAGACGAGCCAGCTGGAACCATGCTGCGCGTCAGCGTGGAAGGTGGCGGCTGCTCGGGTTTTCAGTACAAATATGAGCTTACCCAGGAACAGCTGGAAGACGATGTCGTTCTTGGCAACGAAGAGGTGAAGGTATTGGTGGACACAGTCTCTCTGCCGTTTCTTGCCGACAGCATCATCGACTACAAGGTGACGCTGATGGGTGCGGCCTTCGAAATATCCAACCCCAACGCCACTGCATCGTGCGGCTGCGGCACCAGCTTTTCTCTTTAAGGGCTGATTAGGCGCCATGGATATCGCGACTTGGAACATCAATGGCGTGAAGGCGCGACTGGAAACGTCTCTTGCTTGGCTGGAAGAGACCTCGCCAGATGTCGCCTGTTTGCAAGAGATTAAGTCTGAGGATGTGCCCTTTCCGCGAGATCGCTTTGAAGCGCTGGGCTACCATGTAGAAACCCATGGTCAGAAAGGCTTCAATGGTGTGGCCATTCTTTCCAAGACACCACTCAGCGATGTCACACGTGGGCTACCTGGAGATGAAAGCGATCTACAGGCTCGCTTCATCACTGCGCTGGTCGAAGCGCCTGCAGACAGTGACCTGCCGCCGGTAAGGGTCGCTTGCCTGTATCTGCCTAACGGCAACCCGCTGGGAACGGAAAAGTTTCCCTATAAGCTGGGCTGGATGGAGCGCCTGATTACCTATGCCCGCCAGAGCCTTGAAAACGAAGAACCGCTTGTGCTTGCGGGCGACTACAATGTGATCCCTGATGCCCGCGACCTCTACAGTGAGAAAGCTTGGCTCGATGATGCGCTCTATCAGCAGGAGAGTCGCGGCGCGCTACGCAGATTGGAAGCGCTTGGCTTCACCGATGCCTTGCGCGCGGTCAGCGATGATCAGCACTTTACGTTTTGGGATTATCAGGCAGGTGCTTGGCAAAAAAACCACGGCATCCGCATCGATCATCTGATGATGTCGCCGCAGTTGGCTGACACACTCGTTGGCGTACGCGTGGATGATCATGTGCGTGGTTGGGAGAAACCGTCAGACCACGTGCCAGTTGTCGGGCAGTTTGCGGCCTGAGTCATATCGTAAAGTCAGGCAGCAGCCCTGGTCTGTTCCATATGCGCATCGACCACTGGGCCAAATGCCCTTACCAGTCCTTTGTCGAGTTTCTCAGGGATCGATTGTAAGTAGGCGTACGCTTCTGTGGGCTGCATAGCGGGCCTGTAAGAGCCTTTGTCGATCAACGACGCATACATGTCGATGATCGTCAGGCAATGAACCATATCATTGATTTGGGAGCCCTTTAGGCCCCTTGGGTATCCGGATCCATCGAGCAACTCGTGGTGCGAGTAAGCAAGATCGACAATCATTGCATTCACATTATCACCGGCCTCGAGGATGCGCTTTCCCTCTTCTGGGTGGGTCTCGATGATTTTGAGTTCTTCGGGGGTCAGGGGGCCAGACTTGTCCAGAATTTCCAATGGAATGCGCATCTTGCCGATGTCGTGAAGCAGCGCTCCGCGCGTGAACATGTGCAAATCCCTGTCTTTCACACCTAGCATGCTCGCCCAGATCGACGCGAACCCTGCGACGGCCATACAATGGCGTGCAGTGGAGGAATGGTAGGACTCAATGCTTTCAAGCCATTTGCTGAGCCCGCCCGAATCCAGAGCAGAGCAAATATCCTTGGTGGCAGCGCTGAGTGCGACAACGGTCGTGGCTTCATCGCCTTTGTCTGATGAGAACGCACTGAGAAACTTTCGGGCGGTGCTTTGGACCGTTGCAGCTGATTCATTGCGTTCCTGTTTGCGGATTTTTGGCAGGCGCGTATCCATCCGCTCAACCTCATCCAACATCACGTCAGCACGCACGGGAAGCGGCAAAAGCTTATCGGCGAAAAGGCGAACCGATGCTGAAAACTGACGCGCAATGCTTTTGGGCATGCACAGGATGCGTGGCTTGTTCGCAAGCTCATGCTTCTCAAGCCACTCAAGAAGCGGTTTCATCCCGTACTCTGGGAAATCGACAAACGACATGATTACGATATCGGGCTTGGCCATGACGTCGGGCAGCGGTGCAAGCGGGACGTGCATGTCCACTTGCGTTCTGCCATCGAACGCGTCGAGCGCCGTCGCCGACTTCACTGAGCCGTCCGTCAGTGCCAAAATCTTCATAGACAGGTCGATCCCATTCGTCAGGCGCAGGTGGTTGCACCCTTTTAGGGATAGAGAATCCAGGTAATGGAAGGGTTAACCCTGACCCGTACCAGGACCATCTGATCTCAAATTTTTGTCACAACGTTAGGTTGCCGCTGCGGTAAAATAGCCTCTACTGGCTCGCGACCTCTTCGGCCCGACGCGCATGAAGAACTGCCAGACCATCGGCGCTGGTGAGCCACTCCTCGGCCATTTGCAACGCGCGGGCACGTAGATCGGTGTTAGCAAGAGCCAGGTACCGCTCCTGGACGTTGCGCACGCGTTGTTCCTCGTCAGGATTCACGGCAAACTCACCTGCAATCAGAAGCCATTTGAGTCCATCAGCAGGGCTAGCGCGCATGCCATCGGCGCCCGCGTACAACAACTCACCAAGGCTCAGCTGCGCATCGACATGGCCTTTGAGAGCTGAAAGCCGAAGCCAACGACCAGCCTGGCGAACATCCACATCACCACCCTCGCCGTGGAGCAGCATCATACCGAGGTGATACTGGGCGTCGGGATCACCGAAATAGGACGCAGCATAAGAGAAAATCTGACGCGAACGGGTGTGATCGGGTGACAAAACGCCACCAATACCGCTGTTGTAGTATCCGGCAAGCGCGACGAACGCGTTGGCAACGAACCGAGCCCGGGGGGTATCGGGCCTATCCTCGGCGTGCGCGTTGGCGATCTGCGAAAAATAGGTGAACGCACGCGCGTCATCCTCGGCGACACCGTCGCCAGCGGCATACATGCGTGCAAGCTTCCAGCGCGCGACCGCATGACCGCCCTCAGCAGCAGCTTCGAGTGCCTGAAGTGCGGTCTGTACATCGCCTGAATAGTAGGCCGACGTGCCGGCAGCAAACGCTGCGCGCGGGTCATCAATCCAGGTGTCTGTCGGTGAGGTTTGCGCATGGGCTGCCCCTGGCGCCATAGCGCCAGCCGCACCGAAGCCCAGCGCAAGCCCGAGCGCAAACACTGGAAAACGGAAGATCGCGTTGGTACAACGATTGCGCAAACGCTGAAGGGCATCAAATATCAGCATAGGTTACCTTTTCAGCCTTGCCGCCAGGGTGCGTTACAGCGCCATCGCGTGCGGGGCCAACAGTCTGAGCGTATTTCCAAAGCACGCCAGAAGTGTGGTTAGTTTCGCGCGGTTTCCAGGCTTTTTTGCGCTCAGCGAGCTCATCGTCAGTGAGATCTACGCTGATCGTGCCTTCAACAGCGTCCAGCGAAATCATGTCACCATCGACCAAAAGACCGATGGGGCCACCAACGGCAGCTTCCGGGCCAACATGGCCGATGCAAAAACCGCGTGTGGCGCCTGAAAAACGACCATCGGTGATGAGAGCTACCTTGTCACCCATACCCTGACCATACAACGCCGCTGTCGTGGAGAGCATTTCGCGCATCCCCGGTCCACCCTTCGGTCCCTCGTAGCGAATAACTAAAACCTCGCCTTCTTCAAAGGCACCGGTGCGCACCGCTTCAAAACACTCTTCTTCGGAGTCAAAGCATCGCGCAGGACCGTTAAATTTCAGGTTGCTCATTCCTGCAACTTTTACGATTGCGCCCTCTGGTGCCAAATTGCCAGATAACCCAACCACGCCGCCTGTCTTTGTGATCGGATTGTTGGCCGGGTAAACCACATCCTGATCGTCATTCCATTCCACGCTTGCCATGTTCTCAGCCATGGTGCGACCGGTGACGGTCATGCAGTCCCCATGGAGGAAGCCGTGGTCGAGCAGCGTCTTCATGAGAAGCGGGATACCGCCAACTTCAAACATATCCTTGGCGACATATTTTCCGCCAGGTTTCAAGTCGGCGATGTAGGGTGTTTTTTTGAATATCTCGGCGACATCGAACAGATCAAATTCGATGCCTATCTCATTGGCTATGGCAGGCAGATGAAGCGCTGCGTTGGTCGATCCACCAGAGGCGGCCACCACGGTGGCAGCGTTCTCAAGAGCTTTGCGGGTGACGATGTCGCGTGGGCGAATGTTGTTGGCCAGCAGCTCCATAACCTTCTCTCCGGCAGCGGCACAGAACCGGTCACGGATTTCATAAGGGGCAGGCGCGCCGCAGGAGTAAGGCAAGGCCAAGCCGATAGCCTCGGCAACGGTTGCCATTGTGTTGGCCGTGAACTGGGCGCCGCACGAGCCAGCTGATGGGCAGGCAACCTGCTCCAGCTCTTCCAGGTCTTCATCCGACATCTTGCCGACCGAGTGCATGCCGACAGCTTCGAATACATCCTGCACTGTGACCTGACGGCCTTTGAACGTACCCGGCAGGATCGAACCGCCATACAAGAACACAGACGGCACATTGAGACGAACCATTGCCATCATCATGCCAGGCAACGACTTGTCGCACCCGGCAAGGCCAACGAGCGCATCGTAACAGTGACCGCGCATGGTCAGTTCGACTGAATCAGTGATCACGTCACGCGAGACCAGCGAGGATTTCATGCCCTCGTGTCCCATAGCGATGCCGTCGGTGACCGTGATTGTGCAAAATTCGCGCGGGGTGCCGTGCGCTGTTGCCACGCCTTTTTTGACGGCCTGGGCCTGACGCATCAATGCGATGTTGCAAGGCGCTGCTTCATTCCAGCACGATGCGACGCCGACAAGCGGCTGGCCAATCTGGTCCTGCGACAAACCCATTGCGTAAAGGTAAGAGCGATGCGGCGCACGCTGTGGCCCAGAGGTCACATAGCGGCTAGGCAACTTTGATTTGTCGAAGACTTTGGCGTCCATAAATTCATTCCCCACGAGCGATGGTGTTCAATTGCAAAGCGATCCCGAAGAACCCGATCGGCCGCCCGCTGCGCTCGTTGTGCAGTGGCTGTCCGCGCGAAGTTGGGCCAAAAGGGGGCAAACCCGCCGCCCTCCTTCTTAGGGCAGAGCAATTGCAAGCGCTGTTGCGTTTGGGTCACATTCGCCCGTTTGCCGGTTGTTCACCATCAGCCGAACAGCAGAACCGGCGTTTATGGTTATTTATTCAAGATTTGAGACGGATCATGGCGCAAAACGCGAACATGTGCGTGGCTACAACCTTTAGTGCGCCTAACAGCCTGACAGATCGAGGACAGCATGAGCCAAACACCAAGCGAAACCATCACGTCCGTTCAGCCCAATGGAGCTGGTGACTTGCAGCCGGCGGCGCCTGATCAGTTGCCTCCTGATAGGAACAACCCGGAAAGCATTCGTCGCCTCTTTGAAACGGGCGAGTACCCCTACAAACACAAGATGCGTCGGCAAACCTACGAAAGCAACAAGGCCGAGCTTCAGGTCGAATTGCTCAAGGTTCAGCGTTGGGTGGAAGAAACAGGCGAGCGCATTGTCCTGCTGTTTGAAGGGCGCGATGCCGCCGGTAAGGGCGGTACAATCAAGCGCTACATGGAGCACATGAACCCGCGCACAGCGCGCGTTGTTGCGTTGTCTAAGCCCACCGAGCGCGAACGGACGCAATGGTACTATCAGCGCTATATTGAGCACCTTCCAGCCGCCGGCGAGATCGTCATGTTTGATCGCTCTTGGTACAACCGGGCTGGAGTGGAGCGTGTCATGGGCTTTTGTTCGCCTGCGGAATATCTGGAGTTCATGCGTCAGACGCCACAGTTTGAACAGATGCTCACTCGCTCGGGCATTCGTTTGTTCAAATACTGGTTCTCTGTGAGCCAGGATGAACAGCTTCGCCGATTCAAATCTCGCGAGCACGACCCCTTGAAACAGTGGAAGCTGTCCCCGATCGACAAAGCCTCGCTGGACAAATGGGAAGACTACACTGAGGCAAAAGAAGCGATGTTCTTCTACACCGACACCGCCGATGCGCCATGGACCGTTGTAAAGTCAAACGACAAGAAGCGCGCCCGCCTCAATTGTATGCGGCACTTCCTGGCGTCGCTCCCTTACCCCGACAAAAGCCGCGATGTCGCGCGTGGTCCTGATCCACTGATCGTTGGCCACTCGGCGCATGTGATACGGCGCGACGATCACATTTTGGGTAAAGTTTTGCATCCCAACGGCGTGGCCTAGTTCTTGCACGCTCATCGCCCTTGGGCTTGCGCCGAGGATGCACCCGCCGTGTTCCCCGCTTTCACCCTTTCGTTTTCAGCGGGCAAGCAACCTCATAGCCGGGTCAAGCCCGGCTATGAGGTTGTTCTTGATTAGGCGTTATGTCGGCAGTCGGCTAAGCGCCTCTTGTACTTGAACTTTTTCTGCCTCGTAACCAGCGCGTTTTTCGCGTTCACCAGCAACAACCTCTTCGGGCGCACGGGCAGTAAACTTCTCATTGCCAAGCTTTTTGTCGATACGGGCAATCTCACCCTCTAGGCGATCAATTTCCTTCGCCAAGCGCGCGCGCTCAGCTCCCAGGTCGATAACATCACCCAATTGCAGGCAGAGCGTTGCTTCCCCAACCACCAGTTGGATGGAACCTTCTGGGGCTATGTCGGCAAGTGTGATCGCTTCAAAACGCCCCACGCGTTGCAAGACGTTAGACTGGCCATTGAGACGTGCTTTGGTGGCATCGCTTGCCCCAACCAACACTGCGGATAGTTTCGCACTTGGCGGAATGTTCATTTCCGAGCGGACAGACCGCGTCTGTGAGATCAATTCGATTACCCAGTTGAGATCGGCGGCAGCGGTTTCATTCTCATAATCAAGGGTTGGCCAAGGCGAGAGTGCGAGAACGTTCTCACGGCCATGGGCGCCTTCGGTTTCAGACCAAAGCTCTTCGGTGATGAATGGCATGAAAGGATGCAGCAACGCCAAAATCGTATCGATGACATAGGCCATCGTTGCGCGGGCTTCATCCTTTGCTGGACCGTCATCGCCGTTCAGCGTCGGCTTCAAAAGTTCCAGATACCAATCGCAGAACAGATTCCACGTGAACTTGTAGGCAGCAGCAGCAGCATCGTTGAATCGATACCCTTCCAGTGCTTCGTTGATCTCAGCAACGGCGCGGCTCGCCTCTGTGAGCACCCACTGATTGACCGGCTCTTTGACGGTCTCTGGATCGAAATCCACCAGATGCTCAGCCCCATTGAGCTGCGCAAAGCGAACCGCGTTCCAAAGCTTGGTCGCGAAGTTCCGGTAGCCGCCGATCCGCTGTGTGGATAGCTTGATATCGCGGCCCTGCGCAGCCATGGCAGCCAGTGTGAAGCGCACAGCGTCAGCGCCATACTCGTCGATGAGAATCAACGGATCGAGCACGTTACCTTTGGACTTCGACATTTTTTGCCCGTGCTCATCTCGCACGAGAGCATGGATGTAGATGGTGTGGAACGGTTCAACTGGCTTGCCATGTTCATCTTCCATGAAATGCAGACCCATCATCATCATCCGGGCTACCCAGAAGAAGATGATGTCAAAACCGGTGACCAACACATCGGTCTGGTAATAACGTTTCAGTTCCTGCGTTTCATCGGGCCAACCGAGCGTTGAGAACGGCCAAAGCGCTGAAGAGAACCAGGTGTCAAGAACGTCAGGATCACGTGTCAGAATCTCGCCAGGCTTGAAATCATTCATTTTTTCTTCGACCCACGCCTTCCACGGGCCCTCGTGCGAGAGGTAGTGCTGGACAGCCATATCAAGCGCCACTTCTTCATCTTCAGCGACAAAAATATGGTCGTCTGGCCCGTACCAGGCTGGGATCTGGTGGCCCCACCAGAGCTGGCGTGAGATGCACCACGGTTCGATGTTTTCCATCCATTCGAAGTAGGTTTTTTCCCAGTTTTTGGGCACGAACTTTGTGCTGCCATCCTTCACCGAAGCCAAGGCTGGCGCGGCAAGCGTCTTTGCATCCACGTACCACTGGTCAGTCAACATCGGCTCGATGACCACTTTGGAGCGATCACCGAAGGGTTGCATGATGCGCTTGTCTTCGACCTCAATCATCAAACCTTCGGCGTCGATGTTGGCGATGACGTTTTTGCGTGCCTCAAACCGATCCATGCCGCGATACTCGTCCGGCACCAAGTTGATCAGATCGACCTCGTTCTTATCGGGTTCGCCACCTGCCTCCAGAATGGCTTTGGCCTTCTCAGCTTCGCGCGCATAAGGTTCTCCGTCAGCGCGCATCGCGCCCTTCACATCCATAAGTCGATAGAGAGGGATGTGGTTTCGACGGGCGACGGCATAATCGTTGAAATCGTGCGCACCGGTGATCTTGACAGCACCCGAACCAAAGTCCGGATCAGGATAATCATCGGTGATGATCGGGATCAGGCGGCGGTGTTCCTTTGGTCCAACTGGAATTTCGCACAGCTTGCCCAGGATTGGCGCATAGCGCTCGTCTGACGGATGAACAGCTACGGCACCATCACCAAGCATGGTTTCAGGCCGCGTGGTGGCGATGGAAATGTAATCGCGCGTTTCTTTCAGTGTGACGTTTCCGTCATCGTCTTTCTCCACGTACTCGTAGGTCTCACCACCAGCGAGCGGATACTTGAAGTGCCACATGTGGCCATCGACCTCGATATTCTCCACTTCAAGGTCGGAGATCGCCGTTTCAAACTGCGGATCCCAATTCACCAATCGCTTGTCTTTGTAGATCAACCCTTCGCGGTGCAGTTGCACAAACACTTTGAGCACGGCCTTGGAGAGGCCCTCGTCCATTGTGAAGCGCTCACGAGACCAATCACAAGAGGCACCCAGGCGCTTCAGCTGATTGATGATGGTTCCACCAGACTCGTTCTTCCATGACCAGACATGGTTGAGGAACTCCTCGCGCGTCAGATCGCGGCGTTGAATTTGACGCAATGCGAGATCGCGCTCCACCACCATCTGCGTCGCGATGCCAGCATGGTCCGTGCCCGGCTGCCAAAGAACGTCATAGCCCTGCATGCGTTTTTGGCGGACCAAAATGTCCTGAAGCGTATTGTTGAGCGCATGGCCCATATGCAGGGAGCCGGTAACGTTGGGCGGGGGGATGACGATGCTGAAACTGTCGGCGCCATCACGTGCACCGGCGCCAGCTTCAAAAGCTTTGGCTTCATTCCAAGTGTTGCTGATGCGCGCTTCGATGTCGGCGGGCGCAAAGGTTTTTTCCATCGTCATGGCTGTCACATATCAAAGATAGGGGGTTGGGCGCACACAGGCGTCTGTGCGCCCGTTAAAGGCGCTCGGTGACATTGCTGTCAACCGGAACGAACGAGTGCGACGGCTCTACGATATGTTTGCTGAGTTAAGGACGCGGGCCTCGGCGTGCCACACGCTCAATCTCTTCACGCACCATCTTCTCAACCATGGTGGGCAGATTCTCATCGAGCCAGCTTTTCAGCATGGGCCGCAACATGTCTTGCACCAAGTCTTCTAACGTGCGGGCATTGCCTGAAAGCATTGTCGAGGCAAGGTCAGCAAAGGCTGCTGAAACCGCGCTGTCAGTCTGTTGCGAAAGCAGACGCGAAGCAGGCGCCAATGGTTCGTGCACCACTGGCTCAGGCGCGGCCACAACCGGTTCTGCGATAGGTTCCGGTTCGGGCTCGGCAAAATCAAGATCCTCTGGGGGATCGAATGGCTCATCTGCCATTTCTGCCGACGGCTCAGCCATTGAGGCAAGATCAAGGACGTCCTCGTCCTCCTCAAGGTCCATCTCCGGTTCAGGTTCTGGATCTTCTGCCACAGAAGCGAAACCATCGTCTAAATCGTCCGATGGTTCTTCATCCGGTTCAGGCTCTGCTGGCGCCGGATCGGCAAAAAGCGCGTCGAGGTCAGCTTCGGAGATAACCTCATCATCAGCGCTTTCAAGCTCTGGTTCCGCGTCAGCCTCGGCCTCAGGCGACTCATCGTCAGCCGGTGCTTCCGGCTCATCGTCAGAAATGATTTGGCGAATGGATGCCAAAATTTCTTCCATCGAAGGTTCAGCATTCGCGCTGGACTTAGACATTGCGCACCGCTTCCCAATACCCAAGATTTCCAGCCATATCTGGCGCCCATTGTTCTGACCGACCTCGGTCTATGGGAGCAGCGCTGGCTGCAAACCGACTTGATTCGATTGCATTATGACACAGCGCGGCGTTCTGCCATGCGATTCAAATGCCAATCGTATGTGCTTTTTCTGGGGGAAAGCGCTTAACGAACCGTTAACCATGACCATTCAGGGCACGTTACCGGGAAGTTTGGGGCGCTCGCGGGTAAACTATCAACCTCAGTCGCCGAAGATCACACCACCGCGTCCATCTGGCGTGCGTAACCCGTACCATCGGTCACGAACCGCATCATAATGCTCAACGGGATCATAACGGGCGACCTGAAGGCCTAACGTATCAGCCGACAAGCGACCTAAAGCAGAGGCCAACGAATAAGAGGCCACAACCAGATCGCGCCGAGCGTTGATTTCGGCGATGCGCGCGGTGATTAGTTCATCTTGTGTGTTCAACACATCCAAGGTCGTGCGCTGACCAACCCGCTGTTCCTCAATCGTGCCGGCCAGAGCCACCTGTGCAGCAGACACCTGCGCATTGGAGGCTTCGATTTGTGCGCGAGAGGCTTCCAGGCCTCCGAACGCTGCATAAATCGCGGCGCGCACCTGCTCACGGGTCACGTCAAGCTCAAGGCGACGTTGCCCGAGTGTTTCAATTTCCCGGCGTACCGTGGAAGTAGCCCGGCCGCCTTGGTAGATTGGCACTGTCAAACGCAGGGTCGCTGAAAGCGTATCATTGGGTCCACCTGCGGCGGTCCCACCTTCCGTCCAAGAACGCTCAGCGTTTCCAACAAGGTTTAGCTCTGGCAACAGCTCGCCTTCAGCCAACGCAACAGCGCTTTGTGCAACGTCGATGTTCGCACGTGCGGCGACTATTGCCGGGTGCGTGGCCAGCGCGTTGTCCAGCGCGCCTTGAAGTGTGCTCGGGATACCATTGGTGAATGGGCTTGGCGTGACCAACTGTCCTGGGTCGGTTCCAACGACTTGCCGATAGACTGCGTTGGACGCGGTAAGAGACGCCTGGGCGGCGCTCACTTGAGCGAGCGCGAACGCACGGCGGGCATTTGATTGGGCAATATCAGTTCGTGTGCCTTCGCCAACATCAAAGCGCGCTTGTGCCGCACGAACCTGCTCTTCCAAAAACCCGACGTTTTGGCGCCGCAGGGTTAGAATAGCCCGGTCTGCCAAAACGTCCATATACGCCTGGGTGGCCGATACGAAGATGTTTTGCTCGGTGTTTTCCAAGCCCGCACGGGCAGCTGCAACGCCAGCTTCTGCCTGTGCAACAGCGTTTTGTGTACGAAAACCCCGAAAGAGTGGCTGGACAACTGTAATTGAGGCACTTGAGGTTGTTGTGCCAAAACTTGCGTTGGGAGCACCATCAAGGCGACGGGATACCTGACTGGCCGTTACGCTTGCCTCGCCGGTTATTGTCGGTCGATAGCCGGACAAGGCCTGCGGTACGCCTTCATCGGTTGCGCGAACACCGGCGCGGGCGGCATTCAATTCCGGGTTATGCTGGTAAGCACGGGCCAAGGCTCCTGCCAACGTTTCGGAATTGGCCGCGCCGATGGATCCAGACATTGCCAGTAGGACGCCTGCAGCGCCTGCCAACATCACGGTTCGCCAGTTCTTTTTCATGTTTGGAATGCCTGCCCACACGCTTTACAAAAACAAAATCGTCGATTGCCCATCCGCCTAACACGGTGCGGCGAGGACAACCTTTACGGTTTGTTAAGGTTCGCGTTCAGCCCATGCAAGTGTCACTTACATTTTGTGATGTCATCTGCTGACAGGCTGCCAATTTGGTCCAGCGTTGCTGCAAATGAGCAACGGTTATGACCATCTGGTCGTCGGCTAGAAGGTGAAGACTTCTTCGCGCTCAAAACCTGGCAAAGGTGGCGCAGAACAGTTGAACAGCGGCACGACAGTATGTCCATCACCATCACGCCTAATGGAAACAGCGCGTCCCGCTCCTCCGTTGCCAATCGGCCCAACGATCACGCCATCTTCGCGCAATTGGGCAACAAGTTTTTCTGGAACCTGATCCACGGCCCCACCTAGAAGGATAGCGTCAAACGGGCCTTCAGACGGATATCCATCGGCAAGTGGACCCTCCAGAACGGCAACCGTATCAATATCGGCGTCGGCAAGAGCATCCGTGGCACGCCGAACCATGGCGTCAGTGGCTTCCAAGGCAACAACCGACCCGCACAAGCGCGAAAGAATCGCAGAGGAATAGCCCGTCAAACACCCAACATCCAGTACCACGCTGTCACGTGTAAGGCCTGCCGATTGCACCATGCGTGCCAGATGCATTGGCCGGATCATCCGGCGAATGTCATCACCATCGGCAATTTCGATCTCGGCATCGCTGTACGCTAGGGCGCGTTTGTTCTGAGGAACAAACAGGTCACGTGGAACGTCAAGGAAGGCTGCCAAGACATCATATTGAAAAACGTCAAAGGGGCGCAGTTGGTTATCGACCATTTTGATGCGTTGTTCGGTCATGGAGGCGGCGCTCGCAGGCATGATGGGGTCCTCGAAAGTCCAAGCGGCAAAACGCTCGGCGCACAGGATTACGTGTCGCAGACCTTATGCAAGTCAGTTCGTGCCAACGCAAGATGGTTGAAGCGCCGAAAATCTTCACCTTTTGGCCCCAGTATCGCTTCTTTGCTGGCAAAGTTTTGCCGCGCTTTCTGGCGCGTTCCATCTTTGATTACTATTGGTGCTCTTAGCTCTTGCCAGTTTGAGGGTGCCTTGCTAACCGACCTGCAAGAGGCCTCGTGGCGGAGTGGTTACGCAGAGGATTGCAAATCCTTGCACCCCGGTTCGATTCCGGGCGAGGCCTCCAACACCACACTTCTCGCCTAAAGGTGAGATTTGGGGCTAGCGCACACCAAAACGCTTTGGTATAGCGCCGGTCTCTTGGGTGATCCCCGATAGCTCAGTTGGTAGAGCAAGCGACTGTTAATCGCTGGGTCGTAGGTTCGAGTCCTACTCGGGGAGCCAACTTTTCCAATCATTATCAGACGCTTATGGATCATTTTGTGTGATCCGATGGTTATGGTTTCGCGTAAGGTTCAAGACGTCCGGACCTATCTGATGGTGTTTATATTTGCCTAAAATGCCCCCTCCTGCCACCGCTAATGCGCCGTCCATTGTTTGGTATCGCAATGATTTGCGTCTGGATGACAATCCAGCACTCATCAAAGCTGCTGCCAATGGATCGCCTGTTGTTGCTCTGTATGTCTTTGACCAAAGCAGCGATCGTGCGTTGGGTGGCGCGTCTTTGTGGTGGCTGCACCACACGCTGGCGGCTCTCCAAGCATCATTGAACGAGCTGAAAGTGCCTTTGCTGCTGCGTGAAGGAAATGCTGGCGATGTGGTGCCTTCTGTGGTCACTGAAATCGGTGCGGCAGCCGTATATTGGAATCGGCGCTACACGGCATGTGGAATCACACAAGACGCCGCGATCAAAGCGCGCCTAAAAGCAAATAATATTGAAGCTGAGAGCTTTAACGCACATTTGCTCTATGAACCTTGGTCACTGAAAACTGGATCTGGTGGGCCTTACCGGGTTTTTACGCCGTTTTCACGCGCTGCTCGTGCCTCAGGGATACCCAATCAAACCGTTCCTGCCCCAAGAACGATGCGAGGATGGTCCGGCACAGCTGAGACACTGGATCTGAGTGATCTTAACCTACTGCCAACGCAACCTGATTGGGCCGGCGGTCTGCAAGACATGTGGCAACCGGGCACCGACGGTGCTCGCGCCAATCTGGCATCCTTCGTCGCTGATAAGCTTCCCGGGTACCCGGATGATCGCAATGTGCCCGGTCTTGAAGCGACAACGCGCCTTTCGCCTCACTTGCGGTTTGGCGAGATTTCACCGCGTGAGGTTTGGCACGCAGTCGAAGTCGCCGACGCCCCGCGCGATTCGATTTTCAAGTTCCACCAAGAACTGCTTTGGCGAGAGTTCTCCTACCATCTGCTCTATCATTATCCGGACCTAGGGTCTCAAAACCATCAATCCAAGTTCGATGACTTTCCTTGGATCGATCACACCAATGGCAAGGGTGCTGAGCAGCTGAAAGCATGGCAGCGCGGGCAGACCGGCTACCCAATCGTCGACGCAGGCATGCGCGAGCTTTGGCACACCGGCTATATGCACAATCGTGTGCGCATGATCGTCGGCTCGTTTTTGGTCAAACACCTTTTGATCGATTGGCGAGTGGGCGAGGCTTGGTTCTGGGACACGCTGGTGGATGCTGACCCAGCCAACAACACTGCAAGCTGGCAGTGGATAGCCGGTTCTGGCGCCGATGCTGCGCCGTATTTTCGCATCTTCAACCCTGTGCTTCAGGGTGAAAAATTCGACGGCGACGGTGCCTACACCCGCCGGTGGGTACCTGACGTTGGCAAGCTGCCAAAGAAATATCTGCACAAACCCTGGGAAGCGCCAACCACTGTCCTACGTGATGCTGGCATGACACTCGGTTCCACATATCCGCGCCCCATTGTTGACCACAAATCAGCTCGCGATCGGGCTTTACGAGCCTTCAAGTCCCTCAGCGACACATCAAACGCTGCCTAGTGCGCATCTCCCCAATGAATCGAGACACTTTATGACATCCATTGCCGTTATCGGATCTGGCATTGCTGGCAATGCGGCCGCCTGGGCGCTGCATACGTTTGGTGGCCATGATGTGACGCTTTATGAAAAGCGCCTGCGAGCCGGTGGCCATTCGGCGACGGTTGATGTTCACCATGGTGACCGACAGATCGCCGTCGACACCGGCTTTATTGTCTACAATGGCCGCAACTATCCCGATCTCACAGCCATGTTTGCCCATCTTGGCGTGGAGACCGAATGGAGCGATATGAGCCTTGGCATATCAGTTGGTGATGGCGCGTTGGAATGGTGCGGTGACAATCTGGATGCGGTGTTTGCACAGCGAAAGAACCTCGTCTCCCCGCGCTTTTTGATGATGTTGCGTTCTATTTTTCGCTTTAACAAAAATGCGCTCGCCGACCTCAATTCCGGCGCTCTAGCCGGCCTCTCATTGGGCGATTACTTGCGCGCCAAGCATTATCCCGCTGGTTTCATTGAAGACTATCTGGTGCCAATGGGCGCGGCGATATGGTCCACACCCGACGCCGACATCATGGATTTCCCAGCGGCAAGCTTTGTTCGGTTTTTTGCCAACCACCGTCTGTTGGAACTTCGCCCACCTGAATGGCGCACCGTAACCGGTGGCAGCCGCGAATATGTGAAAAAGCTTGTCGATCCGCTTGGCAACAAGGTTCTTCTTGGTCGCCAAGTGATCGAGGTACGTCGTGAAAACGGCGGTGTGGTTGTGACCGATAGCAGCGGCGACACCCGGCACTATGACCACGCGGTGATGGCATCCCACTCAGATCAATCACTGGAGATGTTGAAGGATGCCTCCGATGCTGAGGCGTCTGTTCTTGCCGACGTCGCATACCGGCCCAATGATGTGTATTTGCATCACGATGAATCGCTGATGCCCAAACGCAAGAAAACGTGGGCGGCGTGGAATTACATGTCGAGCGGGCGCACCGCCCAAACACGCTCTGGCGTCTCGGTATCCTATTGGATGAACAAGCTACAAAACATCGACAAAAACTATCCAATGTTTATCACACTCAACCCCTCCAAGGCTCCGGACCCAGAAAAGGTTTTCCTGCGCACCAGCTATGATCACCCCCAGTTCGACGCCAAAGCGCTTGCGGCGCAAAAGCGATTGCCGGACGTACAAGGCTCAGGGCGCATCTGGTTTGCCGGGGCTTGGACCGGCTATGGGTTCCATGAAGATGGGCTGCGCTCAGGCCTCAATGCTGCAGAGGGCCTGGGAGCCTATGTGCCGTGGCGCCAAGGCATTCTAGATCCCCTGGAAAGCGCGGGCGATGTTGCGGTGCAAGCTGCTGAATAAGTTAGCCATCCAGTTTTGCTTGACGAGCGGGCTGGTGCGCCCCAGCCTTAAGCTATGAACAGCGCTGCGCCGATCTACCACGACACTGCCCAGCCCTTGCCACTGGTGACGCCTCCGCCCGATGCACCACTGACGCTGTATAGCGGCCTGGTGATGCATCAGCGCATGCGACCGAAATCGCACCGTTTCAGCTATCGCGTCTACTCAGTGCTGATGGACCTGGACCGCCAGGATGAAATGGGTCGCTTGAGCCCTGCCCTGTCGCACAATCGCGGGAACCTGTTTTCCGTTCACGACAAAGATCACGGACCTGCTGACGGCTCAGCCTTGCGCCCTTGGGCTGATGCGATGCTGGCAAAAGGCGGCTTGGAGACGCGCGCGGCGAAGATCATGCTTCTTTGTTATCCGCGTATTTTCGGCGCCGTTTTCAATCCGCTTTCGGTCTACTATGCCTACGATGATGGCAATCAATTGGTTGGCGTCATTTATGAGGTACGCAACACCTTTGGCGAGCGCCATGCGTATGTGGCCAAGGTTGAACCCGGACAACATACCCCAGCAGGACTCAGGCAAACGCGCGCCAAACTGTTCTATGTTTCACCGTTGATGGACATGGACATGCGCTACCATTTCAACCTGAAGCCACCAGGTGATGCGGTCACGATCCGTATTTTGGAGCATGACCCAAAAGGGCCAATTTTGTCGGCCACATTTCATGGAGAAGCGGTTCCGGTCTCAACGAGAACGCTGTTTGGCGAGGCGTTGCGGGTGCCATTTCTGACCGCAAAAGTCGTTGGCGCGATTCATTACGAAGCCTTGCGCCTTTGGTTGAAGGGCATCAGACTAAGAGACCGTCCAACAGCTCCGCCGCGCTTTAGCGTTGTTGATGGAGAGGTCGGAAAAGAAACTATGGCGGACGCAACAAGCCGTGAGCCGACGCCGCCAAACAGACGTGCGGCGCGATAAGCCGAACCCTTTTGCAAGGGATTAAGTCGAGGAGGATGAGACTATGAGCACCGACATGATGGCTGATCGCAGCATGCCGGAGCGCCATGAGCGCACCAAGAAACCTTTTCGTTTGATCGATTACACACCGCTGACCAAGGAAAACTTTGCCGAACTGACCGGGCAATTGCCGCGCGCTGTGCGCCGCGCGCTGGGCTTTGTGATTGGCTTGGAGCATGGAACGCTTGCGATAACCCTTCCGACAGGTGAGCGCTTTCGAATTGAAGGCCAATCCAAAGATCCCGTGGCCGACCTGGAAATTCATTCGTACAATTTCATCGGCGATGTCATCCGCCATGGCGATATCGGTGTGGCGGAAAGCTTCTTTGAGGGCCACTGGTCATCCAGTGATGTCACCCGATTTCTGGAGCTATTCTGCTACAACGAGCGGATCATCCACGAGCGCATCAACGGCAATCCCGTTGCGCGCTTCCTTATGCGTGTGAAGCATTGGCTGCATCGCAACACCAAGCGCCAAGCACAGCGCAATATTTCGGCCCACTACGATTTGGGCAATGATTTTTACCAGGAGTGGCTCGACCCATCGATGACATACTCCTCAGCGCTTTATCAGACTGGTGCCAATGATTTGGAAAGCGCACAGCGGGCAAAATATAAGGCGCTGGCGGACGCGACCGGCGTGATGGCAGGTGATCATGTACTGGAAATTGGCTGTGGCTGGGGTGGGTTTGCCGAATATCTGGCCAAGGACCGTGGCGTCTATGTGCGTGGCCTAACGATCAGCCATGAGCAGCATACCTTTGCGACAGAACGCATGAAACGGCTGGGTCTGAGCGATCAGGTCGATATCGTTTTCCAGGATTACCGCGACGAAAAAGGCACGTTTGACCGGATTGTCTCGGTAGAGATGTTTGAAGCCGTCGGCGAAGCCTACTGGCCTACCTATTATGAGACACTGAAGAAACACCTGAAGCCAGGCGGTAAAGCTGGATTGCAGATCATTACGATCCAGGATCAATATTTCGAGCAATATCGTCGGGCCACCGACTTTATCCAGCAATATGTGTTCCCTGGCGGCATGCTGCCCACGCCGACGCATCTTCGCGAACTGGGCCAGTCTGTTGGGCTCGATTTGACCAATGAACTGATCTTTGGCCGTGACTATGCACGAACTCTAAAAGAGTGGCGAGCAACATTCATGGAGAAGTGGGACACCATCAGACCTATGGGCTTTGACGAACGATTCCAGCGCCTTTGGCGATATTACATGCACTATTGTGAGGCCGGCTTTAAAGCTGGCAACATCGATGTGCGACAGGTCGTTTACGAGCATGGGCGCTGAACGCGTCAATAGCGTTTGGCGTTAAACTTGGAACACATAACGCTGCCTGAAATCAAAGATTTCAACGCATTATGTGATGCTATGTGTCTTAAATTAAACGCCAAACGCTTTAGCTCTCGTCCAGCTGTTTGCCGTGCCACTTTGTGGCACGCGAAACCAGCCAGTGATAAAGGTCGAACGGCAGCAGTCGCATAAACTTCAGCTGGTAGGTAAAGCGTTTGGGGAACGTCACCTCAAACGATTTTGACTCCAGCCCATCGGCCATGCGCCGTGCCGCATCATCGACTTTCAGCAGAAATGGCATCTCAAACGGGTTGTCATCGGTGGCTGGCGTCTCAACAAAACCTGGATTGACCACCTGGATCGTGATCCCCATACGCTCGGTGTCAAAGCGGAGCGCTTCGGCCATGTTGATCAAGCCAGCCTTGGTGGCCCCATAGGCCGCGGCCATTGGCAACCCAGAGTACCCAGCGACGGATGCAACCAGCGCAATCTGCCCTTTGCGCTTAGGCTTCATGGCCTCGATTAGCGGCACTACGCAATTTGCCGTGCCTTTAAGGTTCACATCAAAGGTTTTGTGGAACGCGTCTAGATCAGGTTTTGTCCCATCAATTGGAATATAGATGCCGGCATTGAGGGCAGCGATGTCGATACCACCGTGCGCTTCCATCTCCTGAACGATGGTGGCCATACGTTGTGCATCCACGATATCGCCTTCGGCGACGTACACCTCGGCGCCGGTGTGCTTGCGCTCGATCTCTGATTTGAGCTCATCCAAGGCATCGCGTTTGCGCGCGGTCAGAACCAAGCGATAGCCACGTTTCGCCATTTCCAGCGACAGGGCGTGACCGAGGCCGGAGCTTGCGCCAGTGATCCAGACGAGCGGTTTGGCCATGTGATGATTTCCTTGGTGCGGGAGAAAACGGGTTTTCTTTCTCTACGCAAAAAGGCGGAGCCGAGTTCAATCGGCACCGCCTTTTTCTTGAATTTGATCCGGTGTTTAGCGGATGAACGAATTCATTAAGCGTCCGATAGGGCCGGTGAGCTCTACGGGAGCATCAGCAACAGCGAAGCAGATGCAAATCTCACCGGCATCAGCGATTGGCTTATGGTTCACATCATCATCGGCATAGGCAATGTCACCAACGCCGTAATGGCCATTGCCGTCGGAAAAACCACCCTGCAAAACCAACGTCACCTCCGACCCGTGGTGCGTGTGCACAGGCATCGCCTTGCCACCATCGATGCGAAGAAGACTGATTTCCGAACCTTCCATGTCAGGCAGTTTGTATTCAGCCAAGCCCGGCATCACCCTTTTCCAGGGTACATCAGCCACTGGCATGCCAAGAAACTGTTCAAGCGCCTTTGGCGTCGACGCCTTAGCTATCTCACCGGCGTCAATTGTCGCAAAGATGGATTGGAGCGCAGATTCACTATCCTTGAAGCTCACTGGCTCGATCTGATCAAACACATGCGGCTCATAGGGTTTTGCAGATTTGCCTGCCTTGCTCGCAAGTGTCGAACCAAGGGCATGGATGTCGTCCAGCCAACGTTCGGCGTGTGGTGAAAGCTCCAAATGACTTTCAACGAGCACCCGGGCCGGGGTTGAAAGACCGCCCAGCGCGTATTCCGCTAGAAGACCTGACACCATGTCGCTTTGACGGGTTGCGTTAATGTTCACACTTCATCTCTCGATCCTGGTCGCCCAGGCTTTTGTTCACATAGCGGAGGCCCAATCTTGTCGTCGGACCTATGTATCAACCATTTCCAACGGTCAGTTCAAAACTCACCTCGGACGCCCATTGTCTGGACGAGAACCACCACAACGATGGCCCACTATTCAACCTACAGTGAGCAACCTGCCCCAATGCTAGGCTCAAAATCAAACCGGTTTTGTCCGGTTCAATGGTGATTACGGCAGACTGCGCGCATTGGATCAATTGTTGGTCGCAGCGTCGGACTTATGCATCTCGTCATCATCTCCACCTTGCCACCCGCATGCTTCGAGCGGAACCATCCACAGCGTCGACAACGAAGGGAGATTTCAACTCGATTGGCATCAAAGTGTGCGCCGATGTCGCGCTTTCGTTGCCATTTCCATCACGCTCTGATCAAACCGTTAGAGACCTTTGCCGACATGGAAACATGATGATCGACGCGCTTTACCAATCCGACTCGTACTTGCGCACCGCCGACCTGCCAATAACAGGCCTGCATGAGGATGGCGTTCTGGTGGAACGCAGTATCTTCTACCCTCAAGGCGGAGGCCAACCCGGCGACAAAGGCATGCTCGAATTTTCCAATGGCGACACAGTGCCTGTGCTGACGACGCGCTATGGGCCGGACCGCAACAGCTTTCTTTTGGTGCTACGTGATGGCCAAGACCCGCTGCCGGACGCGCTTGGCGTGGTGTCAGTCGGGGACACCCTTACCGGCCATGTGGATTGGGCACTTCGCTATCGGTTCATGCGGGTGCACACCGCGTTGCACCTTCTGTCCGTCGTGATGCCCTACCCTGTCACGGGCGGCCAGATTAGCGACGGCGACGGCCGGCTTGATTTTGATATTGCCGAAGCAACACTCGATAAGGAAGCATTGAGCGAGCAATTGCAGACGCTTATCGATGCTGATCATTCAGTGGGCCAGGAATGGATTACCGATGCTGAGTTGGATGCCCGGCCGGACCTGGTGAAGACAATGAGCGTCAAGCCCCCGCGTGGCTCAGGCAAAGTCCGGCTGGTCCGTATCGGCGATGTTGATCTGCAACCCTGCGGCGGAACGCATGTGCAGTCCACCGCTGAGATCGGCAAGGTTGAGATCCGCAAAATAGAGAACAAGGGCAAACAGAACCGCCGCGTGCGCATTCGATTGTCCGGTGATGATGCAGTTTAGAGTGAGGATGGCATCCGATGCGCCGTGAAGATATTTTTGTTACCCCGCAATGGCTGAGCGAACGGATCGATCACCCTGATATCTTGCCGGTTGATGCCAGCTGGTATCTGCCGACCATGCTGCGCGACGGTGAGCCCCGGGACGGACGTGCAGAGTATGAAGACGCGCATATTCCAGGCGCTGTATTCTTCGACCTAGATGCGCAGTCCGACCCGACCAGCGATTTGCCTCACATGATGCCCGAACCCGTGCGGTTCTCGTCCAATATGCGCAAGCTTGGCATTGGCGATGGCTTGACGCTGATTGTCTACGACGGTGCCGGTCTGTTTTCCGCGCCGCGCGTCTGGTGGATGTTCAAAGTGATGGGCGTGCACTCGGTTTTCTTGCTTGATGGCGGTCTGCCGGCATGGCAGGCAGCCGGCTTTGCGCTGTCAGATGAGCCGGTTAATCGCTCGCCGCGCCATTTCACTGCGCGTATGGATGGCTCAGCGCTGGCGAACCTGCAAACCGTGTCAAAAGCCCTTTCTGACAAATCAATTGGTGTCTTGGATGCGCGCCCAGCGGCGCGATTTGAAGGATCGGTGCCTGAGCCGCGCCCAGGCCTGCGCGCTGGCCATATGCCTGGCGCACGCTCTGTGCCATTTACTGATTTGATTGAAGATGGCCGTTTAAAACCTACAGATGCGCTGACAGCGCTTTTCACCGACAAACAGATCGATCTTAACGCGCCAATGATTACCTCATGCGGTTCCGGTGTTTCGGCGGTCACATTGAAGCTGGCGCTGGAACTGAGCGGGGCGAAGGACGTGCGTGTTTACGATGGTTCCTGGGCGGAATGGGGTGGCGAGGATAATATGCCCATCGAGACAGGTCCTGAAAAGCTAACCTAGCGAATGGGCGGCGCGTAGATCAGTCCGCCCTCGGACCACAGCTCGTTGAGGCCGCGTCCGATGCCCAAATCAGAATCCAATCCAATCGTGCGCTCAAAGACTTCACCGTAGTTTCCGACTTGTGCGATCACCTGGTAGGCCCAATCAGGGCGAACGCCAAGTAGGGTGCCAAACTCGCCCTCGGCGCCGAGCAACCGTGCGATCGCAGGTGTGTCACTGCCGCGAAAACTTTCGACATTTCGGGTCGTTAAGCCAAATTCCTCAGCATTGATCATTGCGAACAGTACCCAGCGCGCAACATTGAACCATTGCGTGTCGTTGGCACGAACAGCCGGGCTGAGCGGTTCTTTTGAGATCACTTCAGGCAGAACGATGTGCTGTTCAGGTTCAACGAGATTGAGCCGCTGAGCAAATAGCCCAGATGTGTCGTGCGCATAGGCATCGCAGCGTTGGGAATCGTAGGCAGCCACGACTTCCTCAACATTCTCAAACGTTACCAACTCAAATGGCATGCCGCGCGACTCAAAAAAGTCAGTGACGTTCAGAACAGTGGTGGTGCCAGCATTGGCGCAGATCGTGGCGTTGGATAGCTCAAGCGCCGATGTGATGCCCATCGACTGACGCACCATAAAGGCCTGGCCATCATAATAGTTCACCCCCACAAAACTGACAGGGCGGCCAACCTCACGCGCCATCGTCCATGTGGAGTTACGCGAAAGGATATCGATGTCGCCATCGGTCAATGCATCAAAGCGCTGAGATGCAGGCAATGAGGTGAATTCTACCGCATCCGCGTCGCCGAGAACCGCAGCAGCAACGGCGCGGCAATACTCGACATCAAATCCCTGCCAATTTCCCTCAGCATCTTGGCTGGAAAATCCCGGCTGACCTTCGGAAACTCCACATTGGACGAACCCCTTGGCCAGCACGTCATCAAGAGTGGAAGTTGCCTGGGCCGGCGAAGTCGCCATAACTGTCAGAGCGCTGGCAAAGGCCAGAACACAAAGGCGGCTGCCAGAAGATTTGGGCGGGTAAAACATCACCAAACTCATACGTCGTAAAGGAAAAGAGGCAGACCGCGCACAACCGCCCTTGTGCCACGTTCCACTCCCCTGTCAAAAGCTTTCACACAGTGGGTGACAAGATAGGCCAAAAAACGGCCTCTTCCCAGCAAAATGGAACGAAAACAAAGGATCATGCCGTGGCTGATGAGCAAAATGGGCGCAAAGCAAAGCCTGATTTGTCAACCAAAGGGATCGATACGCAGCTCTCACACCTTGGACGCGATTCGCACGCCTACCACGGATTTGTGAACACACCTGTCGTCAGGGCTTCGACAGTTCTGTTCGATAGCGTCGAAGCCATGGAGGCACGGAACGCCGACGACCCTCTTAAGCCAAAATACACCTATGGGCTGAACGGCACACCCACCATTGATGCCTTGGTTGATACCATCAACGCACTTGAAGAGGCTGCAGGCACTGTGCTTGTGCCATCGGGCCTTGCTGCGGTGACAATCCCTATTCTTGCTGTTGCAAAGCCGGGTCTGCGCTTTTTGGTACCAGACAATGTCTACTGGCCGACACGTCGCTTCTGCGATGACACGCTGAAGAGGCTGGGCGTTGAGACCGTCTACTACGACCCGCTGATTGGTGCAGGCATAGCTGATCTTATGGTCTGCGAGGGTGGCTGCGTGCTTTTTGCTGAAGCACCAGGGTCAAATACATTTGAGATGCCCGACCTCAATGCCTTTCTGGCCGCGGCCAAGAGCCATGATGTGATCACTATGATCGACAACACATGGGCGACGCCGTTGATCTACAAACCGGTGCCTGCCGGATTTGATTATTCCATCCAGGCCGGCACCAAGTATTTCGCAGGCCACTCAGATCTTTTGATTGGCTCTGTCTCAGCAAGCAAAAGAGCGTGGCCAGCCCTTTATCGCACGCGCGAAAACATCGGCGTTCAGGCTGGTACTGAGGAAATTTTCCTGACATTGCGTGGCATGCGAACCTTGCGGGTTCGTTTGGAACAGCATGAAAGGTCAGCGCTTGAGATCGCCTCATGGCTTGAGACACAGCCTTTTGTGACCAAAGTCATGCACCCTGGCCTGCCCTCTGATCCTGGACACGCGCTCTGGCTTGAACTGTTCAAAGGCCGTGCCAGCGGACTTTTTGGATTTGAGCTTGCTGGCACACGCGATCAGGGCCGCGCGATGCTTAACGCCTTTGAGCTGTTCGGACTTGGCTATTCATGGGGTGGCTATGAAAGCTTGGCGGTACTCGCTGAACTCACCCATTGTCGCACAACCCGCCCGTGGCTGGATGGGCCAGTCATCCGTCTGCAAATCGGTCTTGAAACGGTTGGAGATCTCAAAGCTGATTTGGTGGCAGCGGCCAAAGCTGCTGGCCTGCCGACGAACTAAGACTGCAATCCTTAAGTGGCAGCGTCGCCCTCGGGTCGGGCGGCTGCGCGACGCTCGGCGAAGATAAGCCAGACATTGCGTGCATAGATCAGCAGACCAAGTGATTGACCGAGGATGAAAACCGGATCCTGCTGCTCAATGGCGTAGGTGAGCAACATCAGGCCGCCGCCTATGGAAAAGAACCAAAAAGGGATCGGCACGATGGAACGTTTGGCGCGTTCCGAAGCCACCCACTGAACCACAAAGCGCATCATAAACATGAATTGTGCTGCCAGCCCCCACACAACCCACCAGTCAAACTGATCGACAAAAACGACTTGGAACCAAGCAATGAGCCCGTCGAGCATGGTGTGGCTTATCCTTTATGTGCGTTGCGTGACACCATCTCGGTGACGACGGGGCGTTTTTTCAGGCGACGCTTTAGCCACCAAACGCCAAAAAGATCGATGGAGCCAATAAGTGCGCGATCAAACACACCGTACTTAGAGACGCCAAACTGGCGAGGCCGGTCTATCACATCGACGAAATCAACATCGTAGCCTTCGCGCAATACGAGCGCTGCCATGAAACGATGCCAGCCATCGAAATAGGGCAAGCGGCGAAACAGGTCTGCGCGTACCGCTTTCAATCCACACCCAGAGTCTCGGGTTTTATCAGCCAGCATGGCGCCACGCAGACTGTTGGCGAAACGCGACGCGAACCGCTTGTAGGCAGTATCCTTACGACCGACGCGCTGACCACCGACCATACCGAATGCCGGACCGCGTTCCACCAGTGTGTCCACTAAGATGGGCATGAACTCTGGGTTGTTCTGGCCATCGCCATCGGTGCACACGATGATGTCGCCTGAGGCATGCTGCACACCGGTGCGCACGGCGGCGCTTTGGCCAGACGATTGCGCATGCTGCAGGACACGCACATTTGTTCCATTCTCTTCGCCGGCTCGCTGAGCTGCGGCGGCGGTGTCATCAGTTGACCCATCGTCGATGACGAGAATTTCCAGTTCGCGACCGGCTAAAGCCTGTGCGATCTCGCTAATCAATATCGGCAGATTCTCAGCTTCGTTTTTGCACGGAATGACAACAGAGAGCTTCTGGCCCTGCAAAGGCGTGGGGGTATTTGGCGTTGGCACGAGAGGTCCGTGGGTTGGCAGAGAGGTCGGCGCAGCTCGCCGGGTGCCGGTTCCCTACCGCTTTGTTGGCCAAAGCGAAAGAGGGCCATCACCGATGGTCAGCACACCACAATCATTCACCTGCGGCGAAAACATGCATGTTGAGCTCATCGCCACCATTGATATTGATGCCCTCAACACGTGCCAAAAGGCGAACAGTCACCGCTGATGTGCTGCCCTCTGGCGCGATGCCGGCCAGCTCTTGGAACATCTCTTCAACGAACGGCGCGTCAACAAAGGCTGCCCGGCATCCGCCTGCCGCCAGGAAATCAGCAGCGGCTTCTGAGGAGTCCAGCAAGCGCAGATCGGTGCGCGTCATCAGAACGAGGCTGGGTTCATTGTAGCCAAGCGTTGCAAGCTCAGGGTTTTCGCAGCGCACGCCATCAAGCGCCGTCACAAGCTGTGGCGTCACCCATATTGTTCGTGCTGCGGGAACATGAAAACCGAACGCACCCGAATAGAGAAGCAGAGTGCCAACTGTTGTGAGCACAAGACTTGCCCGCGCGTGTGACCGCAGAATGAGCAAGAATGCACCAATCAGCAGAAAAAGCCCCAGGACCATGAGGGCCAGGCCATAGGGGCTTATGTTATCGCCATACACATAGAGAACGACGGGCAGGCCTATAGTTCCAGCAACGGGAACAAGCAGGAAAAGCGCTTTGGCGATGCCGGCCAGCCAGCCTTTGGGAACCTTTTCATAGACCATCATCCGCGCGGCTAGGATCGCCAGCGCTGGATAGATCGGCAAGATATAGTGCGGCAACTTGGTGGCCGACAGCTCAAATATCGCCCATGTCGGTACGATCCATGCAACCAAGAAACGCGTGCTCTTGTCGCGCCAACTGGCAATGGCGAAAGGTATGGCCAGAAATGCGAGCGGCGCGAGAGGCCAGCCCAAGGTCGGGAAAAAGCCAAACGTATAGGCGCCGGGCGGCACAAATGGTCGCTCGCGGCTTTGGCCGATTTTCTCAAGCAAATCGCGCCCAATCGATTGGGCATAAAAATCGCCACCTGAGGTGATGCCAATGGCAATGAACCAGGGCAGCGTCAGAATCAGCATCCACATGAAGCCGAGGCCAGGGCGCAAACGCCTTAGCCACATGATCTTGCGCTCAAAAAGGCTTGCCACCAACGCTGTGCTGCCCACAACCATTGGCAGAATGGGTCCCTTGATCAGGATACCGGCCGCAACAGCGGTCCAGAACAGTCCGGCGTGCC
The DNA here is from genome assembly GCA_040219355.1 of Hyphomicrobiales bacterium. Taxonomy (GTDB): domain Bacteria; phylum Pseudomonadota; class Alphaproteobacteria; order Rhizobiales; family MH13; genus MH13. Next base: position 25,574 of record JAVJSN010000014.1, on the reverse strand, counting down.
AGAACTTTACCGAACTGTCGCGCCGACCCAGAAATGCTCTGGCGAGTATTCCCTGGGCGACAAGAATGGTCGCAAACAGCATTGCATCGGTTTTGGCCAGACGTGCCTCGGCGCCCAAGAGGATGGTGAGCGCAACCAGCAAGCCTGCGGCAAAGGCAACAGGCGGGGCACCAAACCCAAGCGCCAACCAATAAACAAGAAGCGCTGCAGCCACCGCGCCAACAAACGACACTGTGCGATAAACCCATATTGGCGCCTGACCATCATCTGCGCCATAGAGCGTCACAGCCGCTGACTGGAGCCAATAAATGCCAATGGGCTTTTGATACCGCGCATCATTCTGGAACCGAATTTCGACATAGTCGCCTGTAGCCACCATTTGACGGGTTGCCTGCGAAAACCGCGATTCATCTCGGTCGATCGGTGGGATTGTCGTGAACCCAGGCGTGAACGCTGAGATCGCCACCAAAGCAATGAATATCGCGCCAACAATGCGCAGGCGTGCCAGCCCTTCAAACACTGGTGTTAGTGCTCGGGCCCAACTGTCCACCCATCCCCAACCCGGCATCCAGCTTGGCCATGACCGCGGCGTCGGGCTGGCTGGCTGAGGTGCGGATACAGCGGTGGTTTCCTCCGCAAATTCATCTGCAACAGGGGTAGTGAGCGTTGATCGAGAAGTACTGACGTCGTCGTCTACGCCTATCGGCAGGGCCCAGAGACCGGCGCTCCTTGCCGCATCTGAGGTGATCGCCGAAGCGAACAAGGGCGCGGAGATCTTGACGGCCGCCTGTCGCTCCTGGGGTTCCTTGGGAACCGTTTTTGGAGCCGTCTTGCCAGCCAAGCGGTTACGATCAGGCGTTTCCTTGGTAGATGTGGAGATTTTAGCCTGCGGTTTGCCCGCGCCTTTTGGCGGCGTGTCCGGCGATGGATCGTTGTCTTTGGGTGGTTTGGCCATCGCCAGAAGAAGCTCTTCGTTGGACGCTAGAATTTGCTGGTGGTGACCTCGGCAGGATTCGAACCTGCGACCGTCGGATTAGAAGTCCGGTGCTCTATCCAGCTGAGCTACGAGGCCGAAGTCAGTCCTGTCGGTGTTGCCCGCTGCCGCCCTTCGCCGGACAACGGCATGCTGATCTTGTGGGTCGACGGTTAGTGAGTCCAGGGTACACGTCGGTCGTATTTGAAATTGTCGGCGTAAGCGACGCGGCGGCGAATGCGCTCTTTGGGTTCCTCAACGCGAAAGGCAATGCCATTGCGGGTGCAATAGGCCACGGCATCATCTTTGGTGTCGAACTTAAGGCTGATCTGCGCCTGCATGTCGGAAGAGGATGTCCAGCCCATCAACGGCTCAACTGAGCGCGGCTGCGAGCGGTCATATTCCAAAACCCAGCCTTTTGTCTTGCCAAGGCCAGACTGCATAGCAGTTTTGGTGGGCCGGAAGATACGGGCAACCATTGGCTTTTCTCTCCACCGTCGCGCCGGAAGGGTCGGCCGACCGGCAATGAAAATTTCGTGGTCGGGGCAGCAGGATTTGAACCTGCGACCCCCTGTTCCCAAAACAGGTGCGCTACCAGGCTGCGCTATGCCCCGATACGAAATTGTCTGCCACGAACTGTCTTACATTTGAGCGGGCGTCAAGCCTGGGATCCCAACCAAATGGTAAAAAACGGCTCGCCAACGTTGGCTTCGCACCTAACCAACACCTATTGACGCTGCAAATCAGGGTGGATGACCGTATCGCCTGGCTGCAGGCCAATACGATCCGCGGTGCCCGCAACAAACTCAAGCACCGCAATAACTGGGCCACGCGATTGCACTGAACGCAAAGACAAAGGCTCGGTTCCCCGTTCAATGCGGTGCACCACCCCGTCTTCGGCGATAAACACCATATCCAGTGACACGTAGGTATCGCGCATCCAAAACGACGCTTCGCGCGCCTGCGCAAAGGGAAACAGCATGGCAAAGTCTGGCGCCAAGGCGCGCCGGTGCATCAAGCCCAGTCCCTGCTCTTGCGGTGTACGGGCAATCTCTATGGTGAACTGGTGCGACCCTGTCGCGGTCTCAACAGTAAGAGAGGACTCTTCAAACGCCCACGCCGCAGTTGCCCACAACAGGGCGGCCAACAAGACTGTAAAAACAAAAGGCGATACGATACGCGGCATAACCGGTGTATTATGGATCAATGTGACGCCGGTATGGAACTGCCGTTGACGGGACGCACTTCCGAAGCCATCCGACCCTTGGGACCATCGCCAAACCGCACCAGGACATCTTGGCCAGGGCGCAGTTCTGTGAGGCCGTAACGACGTAAGGTTTCCATGTGGACGAAGATGTCCTCAGTCCCTTCGCCTTGGGTGAGAAACCCGAAACCACGAATGCGGTTGAACCATTTCACGGTTGCTGTTTCCAAACCCGAAGTCGGCGTGATCTGCACATGGGTGCGAGAGGGAGGTAGCTGTGAGGGATGGAGCGCGGTTGATTCGTCCATCGACAAAATTCGCAGCGCCTGAAGGCCGCGCGGACGGTCCAGCACCTCGACCACGATGCGCGCGCCTTCATAGGCTGTCTGGTATCCGTCGCGCCGCAGGCATGTGACGTGCAACAGAATGTCCTTCATGCCGTTGTCGGGCACGATGAAACCGAAGCCCTTGCCAACATCGAACCATTTGATGAGCCCTGCTACCTCGAAAACATCGAGGCCTGCGTCATCGCCGAGTTCGGCAATGAGCTCAGGATCAAGAGGGGGTTTACCCGTCATTCTAACCAGCCCTACCCACGCATTCCGCCACATACACGCGCTGAAATCGCTGCGAATCAGCCGCATGTTTCTGTAAACATCAGGCGAAGCACTTTGATTCCCTAAGTAAAGGATGCCCCCGACAGGCGCGGGCGGGCAAGCCCCTTAACCATATGTTTACGATAAATCGACGTTGAGTGCGCTTGACGCTACGTACGGCATCGGCCCCAAATTTTGTCTTGTACCTGTTCAGTCGCAGCAATTTTGATCTGTCTTTTTGTCTCGTCCGCGGGCCGATTTTCGCTGCGTACAGTTTTTTGGATTCACCCGCTTGAACACCAATCAGACCCACCCTATAAGGGCCGCCTGTCTGGCACATTTGTGACACACAATGTGCGCCCATCGTCTAGTGGTCTAGGACGCCGCCCTTTCACGGCGGAAACACGGGTTCGAGTCCCGTTGGGCGTACCATCGTCAATCGCTAAGCGATTGGCGAAACTAGCTGCAGGCGTCTGCGCAGCAAATGTCCAGAGCGCTTATGCCGGCCTCTTCATTCGACGGTATTTGCGCTGAGTGTTCCGCTAAACCGAAACGTTTCTTCGCTCTGGGCGCCCTGGCCAACAGTTGTTTGCAGCCAAAAAACTTAAGCGACTGCCGACACCATCTGATGGCCCTTTAGCAGGTCGTCCAGCGTGTACTTATCGAGGACATCGACAAAACCATCATAGGCCGCAGCGAAAATTCGGTTCACTGGCGTAATCTGGCGCACCGCACAATCAACCGGCTCGCCAAAGCAATCAACAACGATTCGGGTTGGCTCGGTGATACGCAGAACACGGCCCAAATTGATGTCTTTTGGCTCTAGCCCCAGCTTAATGCCGCCACCTCGACCGCGCGCCGTCGATAAGATACCCTCGCTGGCCAACTGAGCTACCAGCTTTTGAATGTTGTATTCACTAATCTTTTGCCGCTCAGCGATCTCGCTGGAGCGTACAGCCTGCGGCATAGCATGGGCGCAATCCAACAAAATTCGGATGGCATAAGATGTTTGTTTTGAAAGGCGCATAAGGGTCTCGCTTTACCGTACTCATAGTATGCCCTTATTCGTGCCGACAGGCAAAACCCTAGATTGAAAACTGCGCTATGGCACAAGCCATGTTTGGGTCAGGTTTCCTAAGTCATCCCAGACGAAACGCGCCCTACGATGGCCCTGACTGGCCAAGTAGAGCCACTCCATCGCGTGCATATGCAGCGTTACCGCGACAAAGTTCTGTGCGCCTTCTTCGCGATCATCGCCTTGGGTGAAGGCTACAGCCGAAGGTGTATCAACAACATCACCGGGCGCATGAACGACGCGGTAGCATTCGCGGGAAAAGTCACGCGTGGCATCCCAAGCCTGCTGGCGAAGATCACTGTCTGTATGGATCATTGCCACCGCTTCCAAGCGCAGCTGTGTTTTTGCGCGTGGGTCATAGAAATGCACGGCGGCACGAGGATCTTCGGCCAACTCCTTCAACTTCGGTGAGCGGGCATCGGTATGAAAGCGCAGCGTGCGCGTTTGCGGATCAAATCCGCGATTAACAACCGTGCGCAAGCGCGGCGCACCATCGTCGCCAACCGTTGCCACGGTGAATGTGTGCATGCCTGATTTGCGATCCTTCACGCCACGCACCATTAATGCCAACGCTTGGTCAAGCGTCGCGTCCAAATTGTTGTAAAAGGGTGGAGTTTCTTGCTCGCTCATAAACAAATTGGGTGGCCTGTTCGGCCGTGAAAATCAAGGGTTAGCGACATCAAGGATACGCAGTTGCACCGTTTCACGTCCCTGCCAGCTGTTGATCGACAGGGTTCCTGCGATGTGAAGCGGCCCACCACCCCGCGCCACCATCAACGCGTCACCCAACGGCGTTTCAGCGGCGCGAAAAGCAATGGATGAAAGCCCTGGACCCTGCCCGTCAGACAGTGTGACCTTGATATGGTTGGTGCCTACCGCGCCAGCATAGGTCACGCGGTGACTGGCAAATGCAAACACCGGCTCAGGAAACCCGGTGCCATACGGCGCTGCGCTTTCGATGGCATGGACAAGATCAAGCGATGCGGCGCTGGCGGTAAGAACAGCATCCACGTCAAGGCTTCTGGTCGCTGCCGCATTGTCTGAGGCCTTGTCGAGAGCCTCCACCAATGCGATCTGCGCATCGTTCCAAGCTGAATCCGCCAATGTCAGTCCGGCGGCCATGGCGTGGCCTCCGCCTTTGTCAGCATGTCCAGCCTCGACCAGTCCATGAACAGCTTGCCCGATGTCGATGCCAGGAATGGACCGGGCCGACCCGGTCCAAGTGCCATCCGGTGTCAATGTGAAGGCCAAGGCAGGTCGGTGAAACCGCTCCTTCAGGCGCGCCGCAATCAAGCCGACCACACCCTGGTGCCAAGTGTCATCACGCACCATGATGACCGACGGCACATCGGCTTCACGTTCAATCATTGCTATGGCACTTTCTACCGCTTCAGCCTCAATCGCCTGGCGCTGCGCGTTCAGCGTGTCCAACTCAGCAGCCAGTGCCCGCGCCTCATCGGCGTTCGCGCTCATCAGGAGGCGAGCGCCCATAGCGGCATCACCAATCCTCCCACCTGCGTTGATCCGAGGGCCGAGCACAAAACCGAAATGATAGGGACGCAACGGTCCGGACAGTCTGGATGCCTCAATCAGCGCTGCAAGACCCATATTGGTTCGCCCCTGCGCCACCTGAAGGCCCTTCACGACAAAGGCCCGGTTGAGGCCGGTGAGCGGCACCACATCTGCAACGGTTGCCAGAGCCACCAAGTCTAAAAGCTGAAGCAGGTCAGGCAGTGCATTCTGCTCATAGCCGCGTTTGCGCAGCTCACGATTGGCAGCGACCAACGTCATAAATGTCACGCCAGCAGCGCACAAATGACCAAGACCGGAGGTATCATCCGGACGATTGGGATTCACCAGCGCTTCGACTGGTGGACCGAGGTCGCGCATCTGGTGATGATCGAGCACCAGCACCGGCAGGCCGCGCGATTGAGCATGCGCAAGCGCTTCATGGCTGGTCGCTCCACAGTCCAACGTGATCAGCAAATCAATGCCTTGGTCAGCCAAGCCGTCAATCGCCGCACTGTTGGGGCCATAGCCCTCAGATATGCGGTCTGGGATGTGCACAACCGGGCTTGCCTCTAATGCCAACAGCCAACGAGCCATCAGTGCGCAAGAGGCTGCGCCATCGACGTCATAGTCGCCAAAGAGACCCACCGTTGCCTGAGCTTCGACGGCGTCAGCAAGAAGGCTTGCAGCCTCATCCATAGCACGCAGAACCGACGGATCGGGCATCAAGGTACGTAAAGTCGGATTTAGAATATCGGCAGCGGTGTGCGCATCAGCGCCACGTCCAGCCAGAACCTTGGCCAGGGCTGCGTTGATGCCTGCGGATTCCTGAATTGCAAATGGACGTGGATCATTTGGTTCCAAACGGCGCAGCCAGCGCTGCCCGCCAACGGAACGAGCAACTTTTAGAACCAGCGCGGCATCATCAATCGAGATGGAACTTTTCAAGCAGTGTGTGCTTGCCTTTGATCCAGCGCACCGTTTTTGAGGCTGAGCGCATCACAACGGTATCGGTGGTGATCACATGCCTACCAAAGTGCACGCCGTTCAGCAGATTGCCTTCAGTCACGCCCGTTGCAGATAGAATTACGTCGCCACCAGCCAATTCTTCGACCCGATACACTTTGTTGGGATCGGTCACGCCCATACGAAGTGCACGGTCGCGCTTATCTTTGGTGTCGAGAATCAACCGTCCTTGCATCTGCCCACCAACGCAACGGAGCGCAGCAGCGGCCAATACGCCTTCAGGGGCACCGCCTATACCCAGATAGATGTCGATACCGGTTTCTTCCGGTGTCGTGCAGTGAATGATGCCAGCGATATCGCCATCTGGGATCAGCCGCAGCGAGGCACCCAACTGACGGATTTCGGCAATTAGGGCCGCATGACGTGGGCGATCAAGCACACAAGCTGATATCTGCTCCACCGGCACGCCCTTGGCGTCCGCAACGGCTTTGATGTTTTCCGTCGCGGTCTTGTCGAGGCTCACCAAATCGTTCGGGAACCCCGGTCCAATAGCCACTTTGTCCATGTAGACGTCCGGCGCGTTCAGCAGGCTGCCCTTTTCAGCCAGCGCCACAACGGCCAGCGAGTTGGGCAGGTTTTTCGCACAAACCGTCGTGCATTCCAGCGGATCAAGGGCGATATCCACCTCAGGGCCGTCGCCGGTGCCCACCTTTTCACCGATATAGAGCATGGGGGCCTCGTCACGCTCACCCTCGCCGATCACCACTTCGCCGGCGATGGGCAGCTTGTTGAGCTCGCGGCGCATTGCATCGACAGCGGCCTGGTCAGCTTCGGTTTCGTTTCCACGGCCACGCCAGCGCGCAGCGGATACCGCCGCGCGTTCGGTCACCCGCACCAATTCCAAAGTTAAAATGCGCTCAAGGACGAGTTCGCCCGGCGTCAGAATGGAATTGGTCATAGAGCGCGACTCCTTGGCGGCAAACGACTACCGCTCGATTCGAATGATTTGCGGTGCAGCATTCACATGCCCGTCTGCAACGATGCCGTCCATGGCTTCGCGCACAGATAATTCCATTGTCTCATGGGTGATGATGATCACTGGCTGATGGGAATGGGGGCCAGTGTCGGTTGGTTTGCGACGCTGAACGATGGATTGCAGCGAAATGCCGTGCTCGGCCATGCGCTGAGCTATTGCTGCGAAGGCGCCTGGTTTATCAACCACGGACAAGCGCACATAATACCCGCCTTCATGGGCGCGCATGCGCGCGCGTTGGTAGGGGCGCAGATCACCGCGCGGCAAGCGTAAAGGCTTGGGATCCATGCCCCGCGCCAAGTCCTGCAAATCGGCCAACACAGATGCTGCGGTTGCATCGCCCCCTGCCCCTGGGCCTGACAGAACGATCTCGCCGAGCAAATCCGTGTCGATGGCTACCGCATTCAACACGCCATTGATTTGCGCCAGCGTGGAATCAAGCGGCAGCATGGTCGGGTGCACCCGTTGCTCGATGCCACTATCGGTTAGCTGCGCTACGCCGAGCAGCTTGATGCGATAGCCAAGCTCTGCAGCGGCTGCCATATCATCAGGTGTAATTGCTCGAATGCCGTCAATATACATGTCGGAGGCTTCGATTTCAGTTCCAAAGGCAAGAGAGGTAAGGATTGCCAGTTTGTGCGCAGTATCAAATCCATCGACATCGAACGTTGGATCAGCTTCGGCGTAGCCGAGGCGCTGGGCATCTGCCAGCACCGCATCAAAGGCTATGGCCTCCTTTTCCATACGGGTGAGTATGTAGTTGCATGTGCCATTGAGAATACCGGACACGCGGGTCACTTTTTGGCCCGGCACAGCATCGCGTAGCGCACGAATGGCGGGGATACCGCCTGCTACAGCGGCTTCGAAGAGTAGCGGTACAGAGGACTTTTCTGCCAGCGCAGCAAGGTTAAGGCCATGCGCGGCCAGCAGCGCCTTGTTGGCAGTGATGACGGGTTTTCCAGCCTCCAATGCGGCCTCGACCACCGACTTGGCAGCACCGTCTTCGCCTCCGATCAGTTCGACCACCAAATCAACATTGGGATCACGTGCCAGATCTGCGACATCGGTATGAAACGTCAGACCGGAAACATCAAAACCGCGATCTTTTGCGGCATCACGCGCTGAAACGGCGGTGAGCCGCAGCGGGCGAGCACCTTCCGCGCTGAGTTCCTCAGTACGGGTCAAAAGCAGGCGAGCGAGCGCGGCACCTACGGTGCCGAGCCCTGCAACGCCCACACGCAGTGGGCTGTCGCTGGATGGTAGAGTCATGCGCGGTACGTCCAAGCTGGCGGATTTCCCGCCAATAAGAGGGTGTATCAGCGCATGCGGTTGATTGGTGTGCTAACCGCGAGCGCTGAGGGCGACCACGTTATGCAAAGTCTCGTCGGCAGTTTCAAGGAAACGGCGAAGATTGCGTGCAGCTTGGCGAATGCGGTCTTTGTTCTCCACAAGAGCAATGCGCACATAATCGTCACCATGCTCGCCGAAACCGACACCAGGCGCGACTGCAAAATCAGCCTTCTCAATGAGCAATTTTGAGAATTCCAGGCTGCCAAGATGCTTGAACTTGTCCGGAATTGGTGCCCACGCAAACATGGATGCTGCCGGCGATGGGATGTCCCACCCTGCCCGTGCAAAGCTATCAACCAGCACGTCGCGGCGCCCTTTATAGGTGGCCCGCATGTCGTCCACACAGTCCTGCGGACCGTTGAGCGCAGCGGTAGCCGCCACTTGGATCGGCGTGAAAGCGCCATAATCGAGATAGGATTTCACCCGTGCTAAGGCTGCGATCAGCCGCTCGTTGCCAACCGCAAAGCCCATGCGCCATCCGGCCATGGAATATGTTTTCGACATGGACGTGAACTCCACAGCCACGTCTTTGGCGCCTTTGACTTGAAGGATCGATGGCGGCGGATTGCCGTCGAAATAGACCTCTGAATAGGCCAGGTCCGAGAGGACAATCAGATCGTTCTTGCGGGCGAACGACACCACTTCCTTATAGAACTCAAGGTCTGCCACGTGGGCCGTCGGATTGGATGGATAGCAAAGCACCAACGCCAGTGGCTTTGGAATGGAATGCTGAACGGCACGCTCGAGTGCATGGAAAAACCCTGGGCCAGGTTCACACGGCACCGAGCGCACCGCCGCGCCTGCCATCAAAAAACCGAACGCATGGATGGGATAGCTGGGGTTAGGAACGAGAATCACATCACCAGGGGCAGTGATGGCTTGCGCCATGTTAGCAAAGCCCTCTTTGGAGCCGAGCGTTGCAACAACTTCGGTATCTGGATTCAGCTTCACGCCAAAGCGGCGCTCATAATAACCTGCCTGGGCACGGCGCAAACCGGTGATCCCGCGCGAGGCGGAATAGCGATTAGTGCGCGGCTTGCCAACGGTTTCGATCAGCTTTTCGTTGATATGCTCCGGCGTTGGCAGATCTGGGTTGCCCATCCCGAGATCGACGATATCGGCACCGTTCGCGCGCGCCTTCGCCTTGAGCTTATTGACCTGCTCAAATACATAAGGCGGCAGGCGGCGAACATGGTGAAACTCGTTCATCTCGACCTCAAAGGTTGGGCACCAAACGGTGCGAGGGAAAAAGTGCCCCGTTAGGGACGATTCTTAAAACAATGTGTCGTCAAAACAGTGGCTGCTTTGCGGCGCATCATTGCATTGTGCGCGTGGTGTCTCACAAAGGCTTAACCGGGGCAATTGATAGGTGCATCCGAAAAGCCTTTGGTTGGCATTGCCGCAAAGGCGTATGACCTATGCTAGATGCGACCTTGTCATTGTACAGGCTGCTAGAGCATGGTGAATGAAGCGTTAAGGCAACAAGGGCGCAAACCCGGTTTGGCGGCAACCGCCACCTTAGCTGGCGGGACATAAGGAAACGATCTGGCGATGGCGCAGACAGGCGACAGCACATCCTCCAAGGGCCGAACAGCCAAGACAACACAGGCTAAGCGGGGCACGACCAAACGCGCTTCCACTAGCAAAGCTGCGAGTGGTAAGGCCGCCGAAGCTTCACAATCGAAGACACCGGCGCGCTCATCGAGTGCCAGCAAGACGACGCTAAAGCCCGCGACAAAGGCATCCACAGCCACGAAATCCACCAAAACAACAGCGTCGAAAGCGGCGACTTCAAAAACTACCGCACCCAGGACAAAGACCACCAACGCATCTGCACGCAAAACCACGACAAAGGTTTCTGTGCGTGCGCCAGCAAAATCTTCCAGCGCCAAAGCCGCGAAGCCCATGCAAGCGGTCGTCACACCTGACAAACCGGTGACGCCACCAACACCGGAAGCACCCGCACAGCCCAAACGACGCGCTGCAGAACCCGATGAGCGCCCTTTGGAAGACTACACCATCAACGACCCCGAAGCTTTTGCCGAGAACTTGGGCAAGTTCGTTGAGCAATCAGGTCGGGTATGGGCTGCCTATCTGAAGCCTCGCGAAGAAGGCGAAGTGCGCGCCGTGCAGGCTGACGAAATGGGTGAGGTCGTTAAGACCTTGAGTCAGGTGTCGGAATATTGGCTGTCAGACCCAAAACGCCTTTTGGAAGCGCAAACAAGGCTTTGGTCCGGGTTCTTTGATCTCTGGACCGGGTCGATGGCGCGTGTGTCAGGTGAAGAAACCAAGCCGGTCGTCGAGCCGGATGCGCGCGACCGCCGTTTTAAAGACCCTGAGTGGTCACGCAATCAGTTCTTCGACACGTTGAAACAAGCCTATCTGCTGATTTCCAACTGGGCCGATGATCTGGTGGATGAGGCGAGCGACCTTGACCCTCACACCAAACACAAAGCGCAATTTTATGTGAAGCAGATCGCCAGTGCGCTTGCCCCAACCAATTTTGTTGGCACCAACCCTGAGCTCATCAAAGAAACACTTGCCAGCAACGGCGAGAATTTGGTGCGCGGCCTTTCCATGCTTGCTGAGGACCTCCAGGAGGGCCATGGCGACTTGAAAGTGCGGATGACAGACACGCGCAAGTTCAAGGTCGGCGAGAACATGGCCACCACGCCCGGCAAGGTGGTGATGCGCAATGATGTCTGCGAGCTGATCCAGTACACGCCTACAACCGACACCGTGCTGAAGCGCCCCCTGCTGATGGTGCCACCATGGATCAACAAATTTTATATTCTCGATCTCAATCCGCAGAAGTCATTCATCAAATGGGCAGTGGAGCAGGGGCACACGGTCTTTGTGATCTCTTGGATCAATCCAGACGCGAGTCAGGCACAAAAGGGGTTTGAGCACTATATGCGCGAGGGGATCATGGAATCCTTGAGCGCCATTGAGGACATCACAGGCGAGCGTCAAGTGAATGCTGCTGGCTATTGTGTTGGTGGCACGCTGCTATCGGTGTCGCTGGCCTATATGGCTGCCACCGACGACGATCGTATTGCCTCTGCCACGTTGTTCACCACACAGGTGGACTTCACCCATGCAGGCGACCTGAAAGTGTTCGTGGATGAAGAGCAGTTGAAGGTCATGGAAGAACAAATGGCCCGCAAAGGCTATTTGGACGGCAAAAAGATGTCGTCGGCTTTCAACATGCTGCGCGCCAATGATTTGATCTGGCCCTACGTGATCAACAATTATCTAAAGGGCAAAGACCCCCTGCCCTTCGACCTGCTCTACTGGAATTCTGACTCGACCCGGATGCCAGCGGCCAACCATCTGTTTTACTTGCGCAATTGCTATCTGGAAAACACGCTGTCGCGTGGCAAAATGGTGCTGGATGATGTCCGGCTTGATCTCGCCGACGTCAAAGTGCCGATCTACAATTTGGCAACCCGCGAGGATCATATCGCGCCACCACAATCGGTCTTTCTTGGCTCGCAGTTCTTTGGCGGCGATGTGCGCTTTGTGCTGTCCGGCTCCGGACATATTGCCGGTGTGATCAATCCACCGGACAAGAACAAGTATCAGTTTTGGACCGGCGATGAACCGCGCGGTCGGTATGAGGATTGGGTTACAAAAGCCGACGAGACGCCGGGCTCGTGGTGGCCAGATTGGCAGGCATGGACCGAAAGCTTGGACGGCGAACGCGTGAAACCGCCCAAAATGGGGTCCCGGACCTACAAACCGATCATGGACGCGCCTGGATCATATGTCCTGATTAAGGCGTAGGGCCTTACGTTCGACCATCTTAGGGACGATTGTGTGACTGCCTATTTGGCGGCGGCTTCGGGCCTGGCGTCGTCTGTGGGGCCATCCGGCGAGGCGGAAAGCGACTTGTCACTGTCGGCTGCAGCATCACCGTCTTCATCTTTGCTGCCACCACCGTTGGTGCCAGCTGGTTGCCATGCAGGAAGAAGTGGTTTGGGCGTCCCAATAGGGTCTCGCCCGCTGTTGCTGCGGTAGCGGTCCAAAGCACTGGGACGCGGCCTGCCCAGAGGCTTTGACTTTTCATCACCTTTTGGCTCGGCATTCACCTCGTCTTTGGGTAATGGCGGCTTGCTTGTAATCTCGCCGTTTGTGCGTTGAGCGTCATCGGCATCACTTTTGGGCACGTTATATGTTTTGCTTTTGTTGCCCGCCTCCTGGCCGCTGTCGCTGGCAGAAGCACCCTTATCGTCGGCACCAGTTTCATTGGCATCGTGCTCGATGACGACAGGCTGTTCATCCATCGGCTCTTCTTGAGCCTTCTTGGTTCGCAGGGGTTGCGCCGGTTGGATGGTCGGCTTCTCGACACGACCAGCACCTGTCGATGGTGGGGCAGTGGATTCAGCTTTTGATGCCTCGGCAGTCCGTTCTGGACGGGCGGCGCGCGGTGGAGGTGCAGACGAAGCCTCCGCAGAACGTCGCGCAGGCTGTGTCTGTGGTGGTGCGTTGATAGCAGGGGGTGTCGTGGCGGGCGTCGGTGTAGGGGTGGGTGGTTGTGCTGCAGCAGCCGAAGCCTGCCGTTTCAAAGCGATTTCCTGGCCGAAGGAGCGAAGGAAAGTGGGAACACCAGAGGCAGGTATTGGATGACCAAACTGGAAGCCCTGTCCATATTCACAGCCAAGCTTAGCAAGCTCGACGGCAACCTCATCGCTTTCGATCCCTTCGGCGACAATGTCCATTTCTAAATCGTGACCAAGTGCCACGATGGCCGCAAGCACCACGGCTGGCTCGCCGGGCACCATGTCGGTGACGAAGGACTGGTCGATCTTGATCGTGTCGAATGGGAAGCGCTGCAGATAGGCCAGTGATGAATAGCCGGTGCCGAAATCATCCAGTGAGAGGCCGATGCCCAGTTCGCGACAGCGCGCCAAAACCTGCGAGGCATACTCCGGATTTTCCATCACCAGAGATTCGGTCAACTCCAGTTTGAGCGCCGAACCAGGTAAATCGGCACGTGCGAGAATGGCACGCAGATCATTCAACAAATCGTGGCGCAGAAGCTGCCGGGAAGAAATATTGACGCTGGTGAACAGGCCAGCCGCGTTGGGATCATTGCGCATCCAGCGATTGAGGTCGCGGGCCGCGCGTTCCAGCACGAAAAGGCCGACAGGAATGATAAGGCCCGAGCGCTCGGCAATGGGAACAAACTCAGCCGGTGCCATGCGGCCGTGGCGTGGGTGATCCCAGCGCAGCAAGGCTTCAAAGCCAGCAAGCTTGCGGTCTTCCAGGCGAATGATTGGCTGGTAAAAGACCGTCAGCTCATCATTGTCGAGCGCCTTGCGAAGATCAGCTTCCACCGCCGCGATCGAGCGACCATGCTCGCGCAAGGACGGACGGAAGGCCTCGCATCGATCACCGCCCAAGCGCTTGGCGTGCGCCATGGCGATCTCAGCATCGCGCAGGCAGTCTTCGGCACCATCGGCATTGGGGTCGTAGGTCGCAACGCCAATCGAAACGGTGAGATTGACCTCGTCGTCACCAAACACCACCGGTGTTTTGAGGGCACGACGTATCTGCTCAGTCAGCCGCGCGACGGAGGCGGGCTTCTGCTCTGACAACAGCAGGATACCAAACTGATCGCCACTAAACCGGGCAAGCGTGTCATTGGGCTTTAGAAGACGATCAATGCGGCGCGCTACCATCGTCAGCAAGGAATCAGCTGCGCTTGTGCCAACAGCATCGTTGTGCTGGGAAAAATGGTCGATGTTGACGACGACCAGGGTCGGGCGCGCAATCTCCTCAGCGCGCGCGCGTTCCAGCGCTGTCTGCGTGCGATCAAGGAAAAGCTCGCGATTGGGCAAACCGGTCAAGCTGTCATGGATCGCATCGCGCAGCAGGCGTTCCTGCGTTGTCTTCATTTCGGTGACGTCGAGCATCGTGCCAATCAAACGGAACACGCCCTCATCGGCCACCACAGGCCGCGCGCGCAGGCGGAACCATTTGAAATGTCCGTCTTCGGCGCGCATGCGAAGCGTTTGATCGATCCTTCCCCTACCGGAGTCAACCACCGTTTCCACGACGTGGCGGAAATGATCGCGCTCCCCAGGATGGATAGCACTTATCCAGTCTTGGAACGGCCCTGCCAGCGAGCCACGCTTGAGCCCCAAAATGTCTTCGGTAGCCGGCGAGGAGTACACCCGATCCTTGGCAAGATCCCAATCCCAAACAAGATCGCCCGATCCACTGAGCGCCAAGACTTTGCGCTCTGAGTCAGATACCAACCCTTCGGCCAACGTCCCGCCCGAAAACGCATGCTGCATCACCGTGAAGCCAAGCAACAAGACGAGCAGCACCAAGCCACCTGCAAGCGCAGGGGAGACCAAATCGTTGACGATGTAGCCGGAGACGGCAAGCCAAGCAGCCAGAAGCCAGGCCATAAAAACAGTCCAGCTAGGAATGAGATGCACGGCCCGGTCATAGCCCTGCAAGGACATCGGCACGATAACGATCAGCCCACCGACACCTATTACACCTAGGCCCATGCGAGCGATGCCGGAAGCGATCTGTGGATCGAAAACGGCCAATCCAATGAGCGAGGAAAAGAACGCCGCCCAAACGAGGCCAATGCGGAAAAACGCGCTGTGGACCGAACTCAAACTCAAATAGGCATAAAGCAGAAGCACCAATGCCGCCGCCAGCACCACCTCAGCAATGGCTCGGCTCACCTGCTCGTCGCCCGGTTGCAAGTCGAAGATTTGGTTCCAGAACCCAAACTCAATGGCCAAATACGCCAATACAGCCCATGCAACACCAGCCACGGCGGGGAACATTGCAGAGCGTTTGACAATGAAAAGGATCGTTAGGAACAGCGCCAAAAGCCCAGCGATACCCAGGACGATACCCTTGTAGAGCGTGGTCGCGTTGACGCTGTCGCGATAGGCATCATCCTCCCACAGAATAAGCTGCGGCAGGCCAGGTGTGCGCAATTCGACAACGTAGGTGACAACGGCGCCAGGATCGAGCGTGATGCGGAAAACATCGGCCTCCTGGCTTTCCAAACGTTCAGGTGCAAGGCCTTGGCTGGGCGAAATGGCGACCAAACGCGAGGCGCCGAGATCCGGCCAGATGATCTGGCTGTTGGCAAGTCGGAAGTGCGGCGCAACCAAAAGGCGGTCGATCTGCTCGTCGGACGTGTTGGTGAGCGCGAAGACGATCCAGCTTCCGTTGCCATCACCTTCGCGTGCCCGAACCTCAATACGACGCACAATACCATCGAGCCCTGGGGCTGTAGAAACCTGAATGCGATCACCGACATCAACGAAGCGGTCGACCGCGCGAGTCAGATCCAGCGCTTCGACATCAAGCGGCACATTGATCGCATCAAGGGCAGCGGCCGGAGTCGTGACCAGGCAAATCAGGCTCAATAAGAGGGCATGCAGCAGGCGCAAAGAGCGGCTTCTCCCGATGGCGGTCTGATTCCGTTACTGACTTCAGACAAGCGCGAGTCATCATGGCGCGAAAAGACGTTCGCACCAAGGCTTGGTTCCCTAACGTTTCAAGGCCTTGTGCACAAGCGGTGTCAGTTGGCGAACAATCGACCTATCGCCGCAGGTTGCCCCGTCAAAGCGGAGAGATTTTGGCAAAAAGTCGGTGGTCCTGCCAGCGCCCGTCGATCTTGAGGTAGGCTTTGGCCAAACCCTCTTCGTGAAAACCAACGCGCTGCAACAGGTTAATAGACGCCTGGTTGTCCGGAAGGCAGGCTGCTTCAATGCGATGCATGCCGAGCTCTCCGAACAAAAAGGGGAACATGGCAGGCAATACTTCGCTCATATAGCCCTTGCCCGCATGGGACTGGCCCATCCAGTAACCCAAACTGCATGATTGGCTGACGCCATAACGAATGTTGGAGATGGTCAAGCCGCCCAATAGGTTCACGCCATCCTGGTCAAACACAAAGAAAGCATAGCCCTGCTTGTCGCGGGCGTCTTGCGCATAGCGGCGTAAACGACGCCGGAAAGAGGGCCGTGTGAGTTCACCCACCGGCCAGCGCGGCTCAAAGGGCTGCAAAAACGTCTGGCTTTGCGATCGCAACGCAGCCCAACGTTCAAAATCGGCCTCTTCAGGCGCTCGGACCAGGCAGCGTTCGCTCTCAAATATTGGAGGCGATGGTTGCGAAAGAGAACGAAAGAACGTCACGGGCAGTCAGCGTGTTGGAGTATCAAAAGCACTGTTTTGGTGCAGGAGACTTACACCGGCTATTTTTCCATTACCATCGACCAATCAGCCCAAAGGTCAAGGGCTTTGGCGTCGCCAACAGCAGCTTTGGCAAACGTGTCTTGTTGCATGATTGTCATCCAAGCGGCTTTGACATCATCAAGGCTTGTGGCCTCGATCTCTTGCTCTAAGCGCTCACGAGGGCGAAGTTCACCCAAAATGGCAAGCTGACGGGCATGCCGCGCCGCGATGCCCGGAAGGTTTTCAGATGCCATGGCCAGTGAGGCGCGGAACTGGCGTTTTGCCGCGAGAAGCTCTTCCTCGCGCATATCATCGCCAAAACGCATCAGTTCGGTTTGCAGGCGTTCGATCATCGGGCCAACCGTGTCGGCTGATGTGGCGGTTTGAATGACGCCCAGGCCGCAATCACTGTAGATCATTTGGTAGGCATCGACAGCATAAGCCAGCCCTGTTTCCTCACGGATCGCTTGGAAAAGCCGCGATGTCATACCGCCGCCGAGCATCTGAACGGTAAAGGCGTGCGCCATAGAACCTTCTGCGGCGAACGCTGGCGCGGGCCAAGCCAGCGCCAGATGGGTGTCGAATGTATCTCGTTTTTCAAAAAAGTGGCCCGCGGCGAACTTTGGTGTTGTGCGTGGATTGGATTTCAAGGCGGGAAATGCCGGTGCCAACGCTTCAAGGGCCTGCACCAAATCGGCATGCTGCAACGCTCCGGCGGCAGAAATAATGATGCTTTGGGGCGCGTAGGTGCGCGCTTGAAACCCCTGCAGGCCTTCTGGGCGCAGAGCCCTTACCGTCTCCTCGGTGCCCAGGATCGGCTGGCCAATGGCGTGGCCGTCAAATGCAGCCAAACCGATACCATCGATCAAGCGGTCGTCAGGCACATCCATAGCACCGGCGATCTCTTGGACCACCACATCCTGCTCAAGGGCGATATCTGCCTGGCGGTAGTTGGGTGCGCAAGCAATATCGAGCAGCACATCGAGCCCAATACGCCAATCTTCGGCCATCATACGCACGGTGTAGCTGGTCGCTTCGGGACTGGTTTCAGCGTTGATGTCACCGCCAAGCGCTTCAATTTCAGCCACTGTCTGATAGGCTGACCGCCGCTTGGTGCCTTTGAAGGCCATGTGCTCAAGGAAGTGCGCAAGACCATGTTCATCCGGGCGCTCATCGCGCGTACCGGTATTGACGAATACACCCAGCGCCACCGTTTCAACGTCGCGGCGCGTTTGCGTGACAACCGTCAAACCGGACGGCAACCGGGAGACATCAGTCAAGCGTTGCCCGCCGCTATGCGCGCTTTGGAGACGACGAATGCTTCAACCGCTCCTTGATCGTTCGGCAGCTTTTCCATGCGCTCCTGCCGGTCCATGAGATCGGCAAGGTGCGGTGGAAGTGATGGCGTGAGGCCTGTTGATGCTTCAACAGCGGCTGGAAACTTTGCCGGATGGGCCGTTGCCAGCGTGATAATCGGGACCGATGGATCGAGATTCTCTTCGTCGGCTACATGATGTGCCACTGCAACGCCCACCGCAGTATGTGGATCGAGCAGATAGCCCTGCTCACCCAGCACACGTTTCATGGTCGTGGCGACGACATCCTCACTGGCACGGGCGGCGGAGAACTCAGCGCGCATAGCTGTCAACGCTTCATCGGGCACGGTGAATGAACCGGACTGCTTCAGGCTGCTCATAAGCGCGCCGAGCGCGTCACTATCTTTGTTCATGGCGGCATGAAGCAATCGCTCGAAATTGGACGATACCTGAATATCCATCGACGGTGATGTCGTTTGGACAACGCCATCAGCCTCGTAGCGACCTGTCTCCAGCGTACGAGCCAAAATATCGTTGGTGTTGGTTGCGATGATCAACCGATCGATCGGCAGTGCCATCTGTTTGGCAACCCAACCGGCAAGTATGTCGCCAAAATTGCCGGTCGGTACGCAGAAAGATACCTTGCGATCCGGCGCGCCCAAGGCCACCGCAGAAGTAAAATAGTAGACGATCTGCGCCACGATACGCGCCCAATTGATCGAGTTCACGCCCGATAGCGCAACCTGCTCACGAAACGCGGTGTTCGTGAACATCGTTTTCACAATCCGCTGGCAGTCATCAAATGTGCCATCGATGGCAAGCGCATGCACATTGCCGTCGGCCGATGTCGTCATTTGCCGACGCTGGACATCCGATACCCGGCCGTCTGGATAGAGGATGAACATGTCGGTGCGCTCACGGCCCAAAAATGCATCAATTGCTGCGCCACCGGTATCACCAGATGTCGCGCCGACGATGGTCGCACGCTGGTCACGCTCGGCGAGCACATGGTCCATTGCGCGGGCCAAAAATTGCATAGCAACGTCTTTGAACGCCAATGTGCGGCCATGGAAAAGTTCCATCACCAAATGGCGCTCATCAAGCTGGACCAGCGGTGTCACAGCGGTGTGCCGAAACGTACCATACGCGCCATCAATGATGGTCCGCAGCGTATCATCATCAATCGTGCCGCCGACAAAAGGTTGAATGACCTCAAAGGCCACAGCGGCATAGGGCTTGCCGCGCATGGCACGGATTTTGTCCTGCGATAACGTCGGAATGCTTTCAGGCATGTACAGCCCGCCATCTGGCGCAAGGCCTGCTAGCAAGGCGTCAGCAAAGGTCAGGCGCTCAGAAGCGCCGCGGGTGGAGTGATACAGCAAGGGGTGCTCGACAGATCGTAAATCAGGGGCTTCGGGATGGTGCGCGCATCTGTTACGCCACCGACGGCGCATCGTCCAGCGACCAGTGAAAGAGCGAAGTGGTATGAACGATTTCATAGATGCGTATTGTGAGCGGATGGACGCGGGGTTTTGGGCCGAGCCGCTGAATGCCGTAACAAATGCAGCTTTTTTGTTGGTGGCCCTTTTGTTGTACCGCCGCCTTCGGGGTACTGGTGACCGAGTGGCGCTTGCGCTCGCTGCCCTTATCGCCGTCATCGGTGTCGGCTCGTTCTTGTTTCACACCTTTGCCACTCGCTGGGCTGCCATCGCGGATGTCTTGCCCATCACGCTCTTCATGATGTCGGCAGTGGTGATCGGGCTGCAAAGGCGCTTTGGGCTGCCGGGTCAGTTTGCTGCCCTGGGTGCTATGGTGTTCTTCCTCTCGGGTGTGATGATCGGCCTGTCGCCGCTGGTAACAGTTATACCAGGTGGCTCGGCCGGTTACTTACCGGCGCTTGTCACGTTGGCACTGTTCGGTCTGTTGCTGGCGCGGCGGGGCGATGGATTTGCCCGATACTTCCTGTTGGCCACCCCCGTCTTTGCTCTCTCCCTCACCTTGCGAACGCTGGATATGCCGCTTTGTGAAGCGGTACCACTTGGCACCCACTTCACATGGCATCTGCTTAATGCCGTGACGCTCTACCTGGTGACGCGCGGGCTATTGCGCAACGGCACTAGCGGCGCGAGTTGAATAGCGCTGTGGAAAGAGCTGCCAGATCCGCCAAAGCGCTTGATCAGCCAGCCCGCCAGCTTGCGCACACCGAGCCCTGAACGGATTTCAAAAGCTTCAAAGGCAAAGTTGCGCCGTTTCAGCCCTTTGGCGATAAGACCCTTGCGCAGTGTCTCGCGCAGCGCTTCTGGCCCGCAATAGGCAACGCGCGCCTGGCGCCAGTCAACATCGACACGCTCGGCGAGGCTTTCGGTCGTTAAGCGCTGACCTTTGGCGCTTTCAAACAGATGGAGCGCGAAGCCAGGATGGTTTTGGGAGGCCTCGCGTAACTCATCCAAATGGGCGGCATCGGACGCATCGCGAACACAATAAACCAGGTGCACTGGCCCCTTATGCTTTTCCAGCTCACCAGCAAAGGCTGTAAAGGGCGTGATGCCAACGCCAGCGGCGATCCAGACGGACGGCTTTTCGCCTTTGTAGGCACGAAAGTGGCCATAGGCTCGCGAGACTCTTGCGTTTTGGCCAACCGCTAAACGTCTTGCGAAATTGCGTGTGTCATCACCTAACGCCTTCACCGTAAAGCGCAGCGTGCGATCCTTTTGCGGTGCTGCTGAGATGGTGAAGGGGTGGGTTTCCGACACGCCTTCATGGCCAAAGCGCACAAAGGCGAACTGGCCTGCCTGATGCGCAATACCCTTGCCCGTGGGTTCAAGCGTGACGGCGACAGAGGAACCTTCCTTGTCGATATCGGCGATGTGGTAAGCTGCTCGTCCCTGGAACAGGCCATAGGGTAGGAGCGTGTACACCCAGGAAAGAACGCCAAGACCACAGATGATGAGAATGCCGAGGCCCACGGGATCGGTGTTTGCGATCGGTTTCATAATCAGCGCGTAATGCGCCACTGAGGCGGCAAAGAATGCCCCCATCAGTTTATGGGTCCAGCGCCAAAGATTGTAAGGAATGAATGTCACGATGGTGATGAGCACCAGCGCCACAAGGCCGTAGAGGCTCACCTCGCCCAGCGTCTCGGCGAAATCGTGCAACCGCGTTTCGCGTCCAAGTGCCGGCAGATCAGCATCTATCGTGTCATGGATCAGCACCGCCGCAAGCCCTCCAATGCCGAGCCATTTGTGCAGCACATACATGCGATCAAGTCCGCCGAAAATCATCTCCAGACCGGCCAATCGGGTGGCGAGGATCTGCGCCAGAGCCATCGCAACCAGAGCGATGATGCCAATGTATTGGCTGATGAGCGGGATCACATCATAGCGCCCCGCCAACGGAATGTAGCCAAGAAGCGGTGAGAGAAGCGCGAGCGCAACAATCAACAGGCCAAGTGGGCGCATTGTTCTGATCCTTCAAAAGACTGAGAGATGGGGTGTTTGGGCTAGCTGGTCGCCAGGCCATCGGCCATGAGTTCTTCGATAAAGACGCTCAGCAGTTGCGGGCGTCCAGTAACACCGGCCTTACGATAGACCGCATTGCACTGCGCTTTGATCGTGCCGTCCCTCGTCTCGCGGAGCCGCGCCATATCGGCAATCGAGAGGCCTTTGATCGCCATCAGAGCCACGTCACGTTCAGACGGGGTAAGTGCCCAGGCATCAAAATGGGCTTCAAGAAGTTCGGCAAATGCGCCTGAGGCAATTTGCATTTGCTGTTCCAATCGTTTTTGCCGTTGCAGCAGCGCAAAAAGCTGCCGACCGGTGAAAAAGAGGCTGATGACCAGAACGCTGGTAATGAGATACTCCATCACATCGGACTCGCCCCAATGGGCCAAGCTTTGGTTTCCGATCAGATCACCCACGGCATCCAACCCAAAGAACAGTGCGCACATGGCCTGCAGTACAAAGAGAATCCAAAGGCCTGGATTTTGGCGGATGAGCGTAGAAAAATTGGTTGGCATCAGCATGTCCATTGCAGGTGAACCGGCTACGCTGGTGAACGCAGCCGGTTGCTAGAGCTTAGTTGCCCCTATCGTCTTCATCATGATCCTCATCGTCGTCCTCTTCGAGTTCGACTGAGAGGATCATGCCGGTTTCTGGCGAAATCTCCAACTCAAGGAGCTGTCCATTGGCCAGGACGACTGCTTCCAGTTCATCGTCTTCAGCTTCGATTTCGCGCACCTCGTAGCCTGCGTCGGTGAGGTTGTTCATGACCTCCTCCAGGCTGGTGCCCACGGTATCACCAACGGTCGGCGCGGCAAGCGCGACCACTGGGGCAATAAGAACACCGGCAGAAGCGGCAAGCAGGGCTTTTTTCAACACAGACATTTCCAAAGTTCCTTTCAACAACACGCCGGGCGGGGGTGCCCGTCGCTGTCGATGAGGTGGGCGATACCTGTCGCGGTTCCCATTGCGCTGAGGTTGATCTTTGGCGCAATAAACTTGGGTTTATGACCCGGATTTACGAGGGTTTGAGGTTGGGCACCGGAGAGAAAGGATGTTTTTCCGCAAGCAGCGCGATGACGACGCCACGGAGTGTGCTACGCCTTTCTGAAAACTGATTTGGATGTCTGGGAGCAAACAATGGATGAAGATACGCCGGTGAAAGCCGATAGCGCACAGAGCGGCAAGGATCAGCTCAGCCAAGCGGCACTTTTTTATCACGAGTACCCTCGGCCCGGTAAGCTTCAGATTTCAGCCACCAAACCACTTGGCAACCAACGTGACTTAGCCCTTGCCTACTCGCCTGGTGTCGCGGCGCCTTGCCTGGAAATCGAAAAAGATCCGCTGACAGCGGCCAAATACACCGCTCGCGCCAACCTTGTCGGCGTGATCTCCAACGGCACCGCCGTTCTTGGCCTGGGCGCGATTGGGGCCTTGGCATCCAAGCCGGTCATGGAGGGCAAGGCGGTCCTGTTCAAAAAATTCGCCGGGATCGATGTGTTCGACATCGAAGTGGACGAACTGGACCCGGAGAAATTCATCGATACGGTGGCTGCGCTGGAGCCGACCTTTGGCGGCATCAACCTTGAGGATATCAAGGCTCCGGAATGCTTCATCATCGAGGAAGCGCTGAAAGCGCGGATGGACATTCCGGTCTTCCATGATGATCAGCATGGCACGGCCATCATCGTCTCGGCGGCCGTGCGTAACGCGCTGGAACTTTCGGGCAAAGACATCAAACAAATCAAGCTGGTCACGGCCGGGGCTGGCGCTGCAGCACTCGCCTGTTTGGGGCTACTGGAAGAAGCCGGCCTGCCGCGCGAAAACATCTGGATTACTGACCTTGAGGGCTGCGTCTATGAGGGCCGTAAGGAACTTATGGACCCGTACAAGGACCGTTATGCCCAGGCGACAGATCTGCGCACGCTCGGTCAGGTCATTGAAGGGGCGGACGTATTTCTTGGGCTTTCTGCTGGCGGCGTTTTGAAAGCAGAGATGCTGGAAAAAATGGCGGACAATCCGCTGATCATGGCGTTGGCCAACCCCAATCCAGAAATTGATCCACAGGCCGCGCGTGATGTGCGCCCGGATGCGATCATCTGCACCGGACGCTCGGACTATCCCAACCAGGTCAACAACGTCCTGTGCTTCCCCTACATTTTCCGCGGCGCGCTGGATGTCGGCGCACGCACAATCAACACTGAGATGAAGCTGGCTGCCGTGGAAGCGATTGCGGCCCTTGCCCGCGAAGAACCATCAGAGGTTGCCGCACGTGCCTATGGCGGACAATCCTCCACCTTCGGGCCAGAGTTTTTGATCCCCTCGCCTTTCGACAATCGATTGATCCTGCGCATCGCGCCGGCGGTGGCCAAGGCAGCCATGGAAACAGGTGTCGCCAACCAGCCCATTGAAGATTTCGACGCCTATATGGATCGGCTGAACCGCTTCGTCTTCCGTTCTGGCCTCATCATGAAGCCGGTGATTGGCCAAGCCAAAGCCAATCCAAAACGCGTGATCTATGCGGAGGGTGAAGACGAGAGGTCTTTGCGGGCAGCGCAGATCGCCATGGAAGACGGGATCGCGGTTCCCATCCTAATCGGTCGTCCAAGTGTCATGCTTGATCGCGCCCAGCGCTTCGGGCTGAAATTGAAGCCAGGCATCGACTGTGAGATCATCAATCCAGAAGATGATCCGCGCTATCGCGATTATGTCGATGCGTACTTTGAATGCGTTGGTCGATCTGGCGTTACGCCCGATGCGGCACGCACGGTTGTGCGCACCAACACAACCGTCATCGGGGCCATAGCGGTCAAGCTGGGCGATGCCGATGCTCTGTTGTGTGGTCTGCAGGGCGGCTTCAAGGGCCATGTCGACAATGTGCGCTCCATTCTGGGCACCGCACCAGGCATTGACGATTATTCCACCCTGTCCCTGCTGATCATGGACAAGGGCGGTTATTTCATGACCGACACCTATGTCAGCTATGATCCATCAGCGAAGGAAATCGCCGAGACGACCCTGCGCGCCGCGCATCACATCCGCCGCTTTGGTATTGAACCCAAGGCTGCTCTGGTTTCGCATTCCAATTTCGGCTCACGGCCAACACCCTCGGCCCTGAAGATGCGCCAGGCCTTCCAGATGCTGCAGGCACAGGGCATTGATTTTGAATGCGACGGGGAGATGCACGCCGATGTCGCGCTCAGCCAGGTGCTGCGCGACCGGGTGATGCCGGATTCCCATCTGAAGGGGGAAGCCAACCTTCTGGTCATGCCAAACCTTGATGCGGCCAACATCGCGCTCAACATGGCCAAGGTTCTGGCCGATGCGCTGCATGTCGGCCCTATCCTGATGGGTCCGGCCAAGCCGGCTCACGTGCTCACGCCCTCCGTAACAAGCAGGGGCGTGGTGAACATGACGGCGTTGGCAAGCGTCGATGCGCAGATTGATGTGGTTGACCGGCCGCAAATTACATAGGCGCCGCAACCCTAGCCCTGTTCAGCCGCCGGTGGCAGCCACGGGGGCCACGGGGGGTCAGAACGCAATCGTCAGTGTCGCCATGCCACGCATGGCCTGGACGGAATCACCAAGCCTGTATTCAGCGCCCAGAGCAAGCGATGCGGTGTCGCCAATATCCATGGATGCATCAAGACCCAGATAGGCTGCGCTGGCGTCCTGAGTGGATGTGCTGACAGAGTTGTTCTGACCGATCATGGTGATGGCAACGGCATCATCACCCATCGCAGCGCGGTGTTGCCAGCCAAGACGTCCAACGACATGACCGCTGAGGGTTGCCAGTTCAAAGTCCCGCCTGGCTGCCAGTTCAAGCCGGGTTTCAAGC
>JAVJSN010000013.1:0-109266 GCA_040219355.1 Hyphomicrobiales bacterium | reverse complement strand
TCCGTCAATCTCATCATACGCCTTGAAGTCACCAAAATACTTCGTGATCGCCGCCGTCAACGTCGTCTTGCCATGGTCAACGTGACCAATCGTGCCAACATTCACATGCGGCTTGTTACGCTCAAACTTCTCTTTCGCCATTTTCGGCTCTCCGTAATCTCGACTGACGTCGGGTTAATCTAATGTCCAACCAAACGCTTAAGCGTATTTGGACTTAACTTCTTCCGCGATGGCCTGCGGAACCTGCTCATAATGATCGAACTGCATGGTGTATTGCGCACGGCCCTGCGTTGAAGAGCGAAGCGACGATACATAACCAAACATGTTGGCCAGCGGAACGAAGGCGTTGATCACTGTGGCAACACCACGGGTTTCGGTACCCTGGATCTGCCCGCGGCGTGAATTAAGGTCGCCCATGACTGAACCCGCATACTCATCGGGCGTCACGACCTCGACCTTCATCACAGGCTCAAGCAGTTTCGGACCTGCTTTCTGGACCGCTTCACGGAACGCCGCACGTCCAGCGATCTCAAAGGCAAGAACCGAGGAGTCTACATCATGGTAGGCGCCATCAGTGAGCGTGGCCGTAATGTCGAGCATCGGGAAGCCGGCAATCGGACCCGAGGACATAACTGATCCAATGCCTTTTTCCACGCCTGGGATGTACTCTTTGGGCACGTTACCGCCAACAACCGTGTCAGTGAACACATACCCTGAATTTGCCTCGCCCGGCGCGATGGTGATTTTCACGCGAGCGAACTGGCCCGAGCCACCCGACTGCTTCTTGTGGGTGTAATCCACATCGGCTGTCTTGGTAATCGTTTCGCGATAGGCCACCTGCGGCTGACCGATGTTCGCTTCCACCTTGAACTCGCGCTTCATGCGATCAACCAAAATGTCGAGGTGAAGCTCACCCATCCCAGCAATAATCGTTTGACCCGACTCGTGGTCAACCTTCACGCGGAAGGAAGGATCCTCGGCCGCCAGACGGTTGAGAGCGATAGACATCTTCTCCTGATCGGCCTTGGTTTTCGGCTCAATCGCAATCTCGATCACAGGCTCTGGAAATTCCATCCGCTCAAGGATCACCGGATCGGCCGGATCGCACAAAGTGTCACCGGTCGTGGTTTCTTTCAGGCCTGCAATAGCAACGATATCACCAGCAAACGCTTCCTTGATGTCTTCACGGCTGTTGGAATGCATCAGCATCATACGGCCAATGCGTTCGCGCTTTTCCTTCACGGAGTTCAGCAGCGAGGAACCCTGCTCAAGCTGGCCTGAATAAATACGGCAGAACGTAAGAGAGCCAACAAAGGGGTCGTTCATGATCTTGAACGCCAACAGAGACAGAGGCTCGCTATCAGCGGCGCGGCGTTTCGTTGCCTCTTCGGTCTTAACATCGATACCTTTGATGGCAGGGATGTCGACAGGGCTTGGCAGAAAATCAACCACTGCATCAAGAAGCGGCTGTACACCCTTGTTTTTAAAGGCAGATCCACAAAACACTGGGAAGAACTGCACATCGCATGTGCCCCGGCGGATCAAGCGGCGGATCGTATCATTGTCTGGCATGTTGCCTTCAAGATACGCTTCCATCACCTCATCATCCATCTCCACGACGGCTTCGATGAGGCTTTCACGGAACTCTTCAGCGCGATCTTTCAAGTCATCGGGGATTTCAACAACATCCCACTCGGCGCCCAAGTTCTCAGACTTCCAAACCAGCGCATTCATCTCGATCAGGTCAACCACACCTGCAAACTGGTCTTCTGCACCAATAGGCAGCTGCATCACAACGGGCTTGCCGCCAAGGCGCTCTTCGATCATCTCCACCGAGCGGTAGAAGTCAGCGCCAATCTTGTCCATCTTGTTGACGAAGATCATGCGCGGCACGTGATATTTGTCAGCCTGGCGCCACACCGTTTCGGTTTGCGGCTCTACGCCAGCATTGGCATCCAAAAGCGCAATGGCGCCATCAAGCACGCGAAGCGAACGCTCAACTTCAATGGTGAAGTCCACGTGACCCGGTGTGTCGATGATGTTGAAGCGACGCTTCTTGCCATCACGGCCTTCCCAGAAGGTCGTGGTCGCAGCAGAGGTGATCGTAATGCCACGCTCCTGCTCCTGCTCCATCCAATCCATGGTGGCAGCACCATCATGAACGTCACCGATCTTATGCGACTTGCCTGTATAATACAGGATGCGCTCGGTCGTGGTCGTCTTACCAGCATCAATGTGAGCCATGATGCCGAAGTTGCGATAGTCCTCGATGACGTATTCGCGTGCCATGGGGGGATGCTCCTTAGCGAGCCAACAGGCTCTAAATTACCAGCGATAGTGCGAGAACGCGCGGTTGGCGTCTGCCATCCGGTGCGTGTCTTCGCGCTTCTTCACAGCAGTGCCACGGTTGCTAGATGCATCCAGCATTTCTCCTGACAGGCGATCAACCATGGTGTTTTCGTTGCGCCCTCGAGCAGCCGTGATCAGCCATCGAATGGCCAACGCCTGACGACGCTCGGTACGCACTTCAACCGGCACCTGGTAGGTTGCACCACCCACACGGCGTGAACGCACTTCAACCGAAGGCGACACGTTGCCAAGCGCCTGATGAAATACTTCCAACGGGTTCTGGCCGGTACGCGTTTCGATGGTGTCAAAGGCACCATAAACAATACGCTCGGCGGCGGATTTTTTGCCATCAATCATGATGGCGTTCATGAATTTTGAGACAACCAGATCACCGAACTTGGGATCGGGGTTGACGACGCGCTTTTCGGCTGCGTGACGACGTGACATCGCTTCTTACCCTTACTTAGGACGCTTAGCGCCGTATTTGGAACGACGCTGCTTACGGTCTTTAACGCCCTGGGTATCCAGAACACCGCGCAAAATGTGATAACGCACGCCCGGCAAATCCTTCACGCGGCCACCGCGAAGCATCACAACCGAGTGCTCCTGCAGGTTATGGCCAACGCCCGGGATATAGCCAATGACTTCAAAGCCATTCACAAGGCGCACTTTGGCGACCTTACGAAGGGCCGAGTTCGGCTTCTTCGGGGTGGTGGTGTAGACACGGGTGCAAACGCCGCGCTTCTGCGGGTTCTGCTCCAGCGCCGGAACTTTGTTACGCTTGACCGGAGCCTGGCGTGGCTTGCGGATCAGCTGATTAATTGTTGGCATCTAAGCCTCTTCCTCTTTGGTCGAACGCGCCGATCATTCAAACCGACCGCTTTTCGCCTATTCAGTTGCGCCCAAGCCAAACCGCCTCAGGACGCGTACCTTAACGACAACAAACAAAGCGCCCCTTGGGGAAGCCCCCGGGCGCTTTGCAATCAGAGGACCAAGAGCGAACTCCGGGTCGTGACATGCTTCAATTTGCAGCCAGTCAAAGCAGCGTTTGGAACCAAGCCCACTTGTGAAAAGGCACAAGCTAATCGGCTTTGCGAACCACGGCCTGCCGCAAAAGTGAGCCGGAGATACGATGGGACTGGCCTATGGTCAAGCCCCTGCACCGGACTTTCCGGGAAATTTGAGCCCGAAACAGCTGGTTCACCATTCTTAGGGCCAACAAGGGCCTGCGTCCCGCCCCGTCCTTTGCAATGCATGCGTTTGAAAGGCTCTTCACGCAACAATCGTTCGCGACAGGTTCATAGTGGTCAAGTCAGGCAAAGAGCCGCTGGGACCACATTTGATTCCAGCGGCTCCGATTCTTTTTGGGCGCCTGAGCCTACTCGGCAGCGGGTGTTTGCTCGGAAAGGTCTTCCAGAACCGCTTCCACATCGACAACTGGCTCAGCTTCGCGCGCATCCAGGATAAGATCATCGCGTTTCTGAGCAACCTGCTTGATTTTGTTCATCATCCGGCCGGTACCGGCTGGGATCAAGCGACCCACAATGATGTTCTCTTTCAAGCCTTCCAAGGTGTCGACCTTACCGTTGACCGCCGCCTCGGTGAGGACGCGCGTGGTCTCCTGGAAGGACGCCGCGGAGAAGAACGAGCGGGTCTGTAGGGAGGCCTTGGTGATACCGAGCAGAACCGGCGTACCGGACGCTGGTTTCTTACCATCGGCAACAAGCTGCTCATTGAGCTCATCAAGCTCAATGCGATCCACCTGCTCACCGGACAAGAATTCGCTGTCGCCTGCATCGGTGATATCCACCTTCTGCAGCATCTGGCGCACGATCACCTCGATATGCTTATCGTTGATAAGAACACCCTGTAGACGATAGACCTCTTGGATTTCGTTGACGAGATAGGCCGCCAACTCTTCCACGCCTTTAACTGCCAGAATGTCATGCGGTGCAGGCAGGCCATCAATCAGGAAGTCACCTTTCTGAACCTCATCACCATCCTGAAGCTGCATGTGCTTGGATTTCGGGATGAGATATTCGGCTGGCTCCATGCCTTCTTCATGTGGCTGGATCGAAATCCGACGCTTGTTCTTGTAGTCACGACCAAAGCGTACCACGCCATCGATATCGGCCATGATGGCTGCATCTTTTGGACGACGCGCCTCAAACAGCTCGGCAACACGCGGCAGACCACCGGTGATGTCACGGGTCTTTGCACTTTCCAGTGCGATACGTGCCAACACGTCACCAGCTTTAGCCTTGTGACCCGGAGATACCGAAAGAACGGCATCAGCAGGCAAAAGAGCCCGGGCATCGCCACCGCGCGCGGTTTTGAGAATCTCACCCTTCTTGTCCTTGATGACCATTGCTGGGCGCAGATCAGCACCACGTGGGCTGGTGCGCCAATCAATGATCAATCGCTTGGCGATACCGGTGACTTCGTCAACCTGTTCGGACATGGACACGCCATCGACCAGATCTTCAAACTCTACTGTACCGTCCACATCGGCAAGGATCGGCCGGGTGTAGGGGTCCCACTCAGCCATACGCTGGCCACGACGGACAACATCGCCCTCTTCAACCAGCAAACGCGAACCGTAGGTCACACGATGCACAGCCGCTTCATTGCCCTGATCGTCGGTGACAATGATGAACATGTTGCGACCTGTAGCGATCAGATGACCATCTGAATTGCGCGAGATCGAACGGTTGCGCAGGCTGACAGTCCCTTCATTGTTGGACTCGATGAACGAGCTATCAACCACCTGAGCCGTACCACCAATGTGGAACGTACGCATGGTGAGCTGCGTGCCAGGTTCACCGATGGACTGCGCAGCGATCACGCCAACAGCCTCACCCATGTTCACCGGCGTACCGCGTGCAAGGTCACGGCCATAGCATGTGCCGCAAACCCCATGGCGCGTTTCACAGGTGAGCACAGAACGAATTTTCACGCCCTGTACGCCGCTTTCCTCAATGGCAATCACCGACTTCTCATCAATGAGCGTGCCTTTGGGAACGACCACTTCAAGCGTTTCGGGATGGATCACATCGTCAGCGGCCGTACGACCAAGCACACGCTGCCCAAGCGAGGCAACAACTTGGCCGGCATCAACGATAGCCTGAACACGGATACCGTTCTCACTCCCACAATCAACCTGGCTTATGATGGAATCCTGCGCCACGTCGACCAATCGACGGGTCAAATAGCCGGAGTTGGCCGTCTTCAACGCCGTGTCGGCAAGGCCCTTACGCGCGCCGTGGGTGGAGTTGAAGTACTCCATCACGGTCAGACCTTCTTTAAAGTTCGACGTAATAGGCGTCTCGATGATCGAGCCATCAGGCTTTGCCATCAAACCACGCATACCAGCAAGCTGCTTCATCTGCGCAGGCGAACCACGCGCACCAGAGTGCGCCATCATATAGACCGAGTTGATCGGCTTTTGACGTCCGGTTTCCTCGTCGATAGCGACAGCGGAAATGCGGCCCATCATCTCATCGGCAACCTTGTCAGAGCATTTCGCCCAAGCGTCGACAACCTTGTTGTACTTCTCGCCCTGGGTGATCAGACCGTCATTGTACTGCTGCTCGAACTCCTCGACCATGGCGCGGGTTTCATCAACCAGCCCCTTCTTGGTGTCCGGAATGACCATGTCGTCCTTACCGAACGAGATGCCAGCCTTACAGGCCTGACGGAAACCAAAGCCCATCACCTGATCGGCAAAGATGACCGTCTCTTTCTGACCGCATGCGCGATAGACCGCATCAATCATCCGGCTGATTTCCTTTTTGGTCATCAGACGGTTGGCAGCATCAAACGGTACCTTGGCATTCTTCGGCAGCAAATCGGCCAGCAGATAACGACCGGCAGTCGTCTCATGGATCTGGCTGACTGGGTTGCCATCTTCATCAACGGTCTTGAAGCGACCTTTGACCTTGGTGTGCAGCGTGATGACCTTGGCATCCAGCGCGGCCTGAACCTCGCCAGTGGACCCAAAAATCATGCCTTCGCCAGGCTCATTGTCGGCCTCGATGGTCAGGTAATAGAGGCCCAGAACCATATCCTGCGACGGAACGATGATCGGTTGACCATTGGCCGGGTGCAGAATGTTGTTCGTCGACATCATCAAGACGCGCGCTTCCAGCTGCGCTTCCAGCGACAGCGGAACGTGCACAGCCATTTGGTCGCCGTCAAAGTCAGCGTTGAACGCAGTACAGACCAGCGGGTGAAGCTGAATGGCCTTGCCTTCAATGAGCACGGGCTCAAACGCCTGGATGCCCAAGCGGTGAAGTGTCGGCGCGCGGTTGAGCATAACCGGATGCTCTCGGATCACCTCATCGAGGATATCCCAAACTTCCGGACGCTCTTTCTCAACCAGCTTTTTGGCTTGCTTGACGGTGTTGGAATAGCCTTTGGCATCAAGACGCGAGTAGATAAACGGCTTGAACAGTTCCAGCGCCATCTTCTTTGGCAGGCCGCACTGATGCAGCTTCAGTTCTGGGCCGGTCACGATCACCGAACGACCAGAATAGTCGACGCGCTTGCCGAGCAGGTTCTGACGGAACCGGCCCTGCTTGCCCTTGAGCATGTCAGCGAGTGATTTCAGCGGACGCTTGTTGGCGCCCGTGATCACGCGGCCACGACGGCCATTGTCAAACAACGCATCGACCGCTTCTTGAAGCATACGCTTCTCGTTGCGGATGATGATATCGGGCGCACGCAGCTCAATCAGCCGCTTCAAACGGTTGTTACGGTTGATCACGCGGCGATAAAGATCGTTGAGATCAGACGTCGCAAAGCGACCACCATCGAGCGGCACCAACGGACGAAGATCGGGAGGAATGACCGGAACAACGGTCATGATCATCCACTCAGGCTTGTTGCCCGAATTCAAGAACGCGTCGATCAGCTTGATGCGCTTGGCCAGTTTCTTCGGCTTCAGTTCGCCAGTGGCTTCCACCATCTCCACACGAAGCTGCTCGCGCAGCACCGGCAGATCGAGATCGCCCAACAACTTACGGATGGCCTCAGCACCAATCATGGCGGTGAAGCTGTCTGCGCCATACTCATCCTGAGCCTGAAGATATTCTTCTTCCGACATCAACTGATAAGGAGCCAACGGCGTCAGGCCCTGCTCGGTGACAACATAGTTTTCGAAGTAGAGTACCCGCTCCACATCTTTCAGCGCCATATCAAGCAGCGTTGCGATGCGCGATGGCAGCGATTTCAAGAACCAAATATGGGCAACTGGCGCAGCCAGCTCAATGTGCCCCATGCGCTCGCGACGCACTTTGGTTAGCGTCACTTCAACGCCGCACTTCTCGCAGATAATGCCTTTGTATTTCATGCGTTTGTATTTGCCGCACAAGCACTCATAGTCCTTGATCGGGCCAAAAATACGCGCACAGAAAAGGCCATCCCGCTCTGGTTTGAACGTACGGTAATTGATGGTTTCAGGCTTTTTGATCTCGCCATACGACCAAGAGAGAATCTTCTCTGGGCTCGCAAGAGATATGCGGATCTGGTCAAAACTCGGCATCGTTGACTGAAGGTCACGGCCAAAGACGTTTTGGATTTCCTGGTTCAAAGCGTGTCTCCTAAGGGGTCTGCTTGAAGCCTTGCGCTATCGGCTTTCCGTCAAACCCGGGCAATTCAATCGTTCACGCGCTCCAAGGGACAGGACGCAAAGCGCCCTGCTCCTTGGTATCTGTGTGTTACTCAGCAGCGTCCTGCGTTGGAATCTCTACGTCGATGATGCCATCATCATCTTCGTCTTCCTCGCTTTGGGCCAACTCAACGTTGAGGCCAAGCGAACGCATCTCTTTAACGAGCACATTGAAGCTTTCTGGAATGCCAGCTTCAAACGCATCCTCGCCACGCACGATCGCTTCATAGACCTTGGTACGACCGGCAACGTCATCGGATTTCACGGTGAGCATCTCCTGAAGCGTGTAGGCTGCGCCATACGCCTCAAGTGCCCACACTTCCATCTCGCCGAAGCGCTGACCGCCAAACTGCGCCTTACCACCCAGCGGCTGCTGCGTAACAAGCGAGTACGGCCCGATGGAACGCGCGTGGATTTTGTCATCCACCAAGTGATGAAGCTTGAGCACATATTTGTACCCAACCGTCACTTTTCGGTCGAACTGATCACCGGTACGGCCATCATAAAGCGTCACCTGTCCAGAGCGATCAAGGCCTGCTTTTTCAAGCATCTCAGCAACATCAGGCTCACGAGCACCATCGAAGACCGGCGTGCCGATTGGAACACCCTTTGAAAGCTGTTTGCCGAGACCAACGATCTCTTCTTCCGACAGCTTGTCGACTTCAACGGCGTCACCATAGATCGTTGTGATACGCTCTTCGAGCTGCGCCACACTGGCTTCAGCTTTATAAGCGTCAACCGCTTTTTGGATCGACTTACCAAGTCCTGAGCAGGCCCAACCCATGTGGGTTTCAAGAATTTGCCCAACATTCATGCGCGATGGCACACCAAGCGGGTTCAAAACCACATCGACAGGCGTTCCGTCATCCAGGAACGGCATGTCTTCCTGTGGGACAATCTTTGAGACCACGCCTTTGTTGCCGTGGCGACCAGCCATCTTATCGCCTGGCTGAATTTTACGCTTCACCGCGACGAAGACTTTGACCATCTTCATCACACCTGGGGGAAGCTCATCGCCACGCTGCAGCTTCTCGACTTTGTCCATGAACCGCTGTTCCAGTTGGTTCTTGGATTCATCGTACTGCGCACGCAACGCTTCGATTTCACCCATCAGGGTGTCGTCATCAAGCGCAAACGTCCACCACTGCGAACGCGGGTACTCGTTGAGCACATCGGTCGAAATGGCATCGCCTTTTTTATAGCCCTTCGGCCCAGCAATGCCCTTTTTGCCGGACAGCATGTCGGCCAAGCGACCATAAACGTTGCGATCCAAGATAGCCTGTTCGTCATCGCGGTCTTTGCCGAGGCGTTCTATTTCTTCACGCTCGATGGCAATCGCGCGCTCATCTTTGTCGATGCCATGACGGTTAAAGACACGGACCTCAACAATGGTCCCCTTAACACCTGGTGGCACGCGCAAGGATGTATCGCGTACGTCGGAGGCTTTCTCACCAAAGATAGCACGCAGAAGCTTCTCTTCTGGTGTCATTGGGCTTTCACCCTTCGGCGTGATCTTGCCGACCAGAATGTCACCAGCTTCCACTTCCGCCCCGATATAGACCATGCCGGCCTCATCGAGATTTTTCAGGGCTTCTTCCGAAACGTTGGGAATGTCACGGGTGATCTCTTCAGGGCCCAGCTTGGTATCGCGCGCCATCACCTCAAATTCTTCAAGGTGGATCGAGGTGAACACATCGTCTTTCACGATGCGCTCGGACATCAAAATGGAGTCCTCAAAGTTGTAGCCATTCCATGGCATGAATGCGACGAGCACATTCTTACCAAGCGCCAGCTCACCCATCTCTGTCGAAGGGCCATCAGCGATGATCTCGCCCTTCCTAACCTCATCTCCAATCGTCACCAGTGGGCGCTGGTTGATGCAAGTGTTTTGGTTGGAACGCTGGAACTTCATCAAGCGGTAGATATCGACGCCCGGACGACCTGGATCGAGGTCTTCAGTCGCGCGAATGACGATACGCGTGGCGTCCACCTGCTCAACAATACCGGTCCGGCGCGCACCAATGGCAGCCCCGGAATCCTGCGCCACGATCCGTTCCATGCCGGTACCAACCAGCGGCGCTTCAGCGCGCACCAACGGCACGGCCTGACGCTGCATGTTCGAACCCATGAGGGCACGGTTCGCATCGTCGTTCTCAAGGAACGGAATGAGCGAGGCAGCCACCGAAACAAGCTGTTTCGGTGAAACGTCCATCAGGTCAACGCGCTCCTTCGGCGTCAACATCACATCACTTTGGTGACGACACACCACCAGCTCGTTGATGAAATTGCCATCATCATCCAGCTCGGAGTTGGCCTGCGCAATGTAGTGGCGCGCTTCTTCCATCGCCGACAGGAACACAACATCATCGGTAACGTTGCCGTCGTTCACTTTGCGATACGGCGTTTCAATGAAGCCGTATTTGTTCACCCGCGCGAACGTCGCCAGCGAGTTAATCAGACCGATGTTCGGGCCCTCAGGCGTTTCAATCGGACAGATCCGGCCATAATGGGTCGGGTGAACGTCACGCACCTCAAAACCAGCACGCTCACGCGTCAAACCACCCGGGCCAAGCGCCGAAAGGCGGCGTTTGTGGGTGATTTCCGACAGAGGGTTCGTTTGATCCATAAACTGCGAGAGCTGCGAGGAACCGAAGAACTCACGCACAGCTGCTGAGGCAGGCTTTGCGTTGATCAGGTCCTGCGGCATCACAGTTGCGATCTCGACAGACGACATACGTTCCTTGATGGCGCGCTCCATACGCAGCAAGCCGACACGGTACTGATTTTCCATCAGCTCGCCGACTGAGCGAACACGGCGGTTGCCCAGATTGTCGATATCGTCGATTTCACCTTTACCGTCGCGCAAGCCGAGCAGCGTGCGCAGCACTTCCAGAATGTCTTCTTTGCGCAGCGTGCGCACCGTGTCTTCTGCATCCAGATCAAGACGCATGTTCATTTTCACGCGGCCAACGGCGGAAAGATCGTAGCGTTCTGAATCGAAAAACAGCGACTGGAACATCGCTTCAGCCGCCTCAATGGTTGGCGGCTCACCTGGGCGCATCACACGATAGATATCGAACAGCGCTTCAGCACGGCTCTCATTCTTGTCAGCCATCAGCGTGTTGCGGATGTAGCCGCCGGTGTTCACATGGTCGATGTCGAGCAATGTCAGCGACTTGAAGCCAAGTTCAAGCAGCTGCTCCATCAGCTCTTCGGTGATCTCCTCGCCTGCTTCGGCGTAGATTTCCCCGGTTTCCACGTTCACAACATCCTCAGCCAAATACTGGCTGATCATGTCTTCGGCTTCCACACGCAGATACTTCAGGCCTTCGTCGGCCACACGCTTGGCCTGACGCGGCGTGATCTTTTTGCCCGACTCAACCGCAACTTCACCAGTCGCATCGTTGATCAAGTCGCGCGTGACCTTCATGCCTTCCATTTTTTGTGGGTCGAAAGGCGTTTTCCAGCCTGTCTTCGTCTTTGTGTGCACAGAAGAGGTGTAATAGGTGTTCAGGATCTCTTCTGTATCCAGACCCAACGCATAGAGCAGCGATGACACCGGGATTTTCCGGCGACGGTCGATCCGTGCATGCACGATGTCTTTGGCGTCGAATTCAATGTCAAGCCAAGAGCCACGGTAAGGAATGATACGGGCAGCAAACAACAGTTTGCCCGATGAGTGGCTCTTACCCTTGTCGTGGTCGAAAAATACGCCAGGCGAGCGGTGCATCTGAGAGACGATAACACGCTCGGTGCCATTGACGATGAATGTGCCATTCGTCGTCATAAGCGGCATGTCGCCCATGTAGACGTCTTGCTCTTTGATGTCCTTAACAGACTTCGCGCCGGTTTCCTCATCCACATCAAAAACGATGAGTTGGAGGTTCACTTTCAAAGGCGCAGAAAAGGTCATTCCGCGCTGGCGGCACTCGTCCACGTCATACTTTGGTGGCTCAAATTCGTAGCGCACAAATTGCAGCATTGCCGTACCGGCGAAGTCGGAAATTGGAAAAACCGACTTGAAAACCGACTGCAGACCTTCATCATCCGGCCGTCCACCTTCAGGTTCGTCCACCATCAGGAACTGCTCGTACGATGCCATCTGCACTTCGATGAGGTTGGGCATGTCGGCAACTTCGCGAATTTTGCCGAACATACGCCGCGGACGCGAGCGCACAGAAAAGCTCGTCACCGGTACCGTGTTCATTTTGCGAGAAAGATCGGAAGTCGTTGAAGTATTTGCCACGTCGATAGTCGCCATGTCCGCTCCTTGTATGGACCCAAAACCAGTTCGACCGCAGGGGGTGGGTCGTCTGGCATCAGATCACCTGGAAAGCGCTGCGCACGAAGTGCAATTGGCCAGCGTTTGCCAGGTCATCCGATCATTCAAAAGGTGCGCCTCAGCCGCAAATAGCCTCAGAGACGCCAAAAAAGATGGCACCGAGAACCCCAGAATCCGGAGCCGGTCCATCTTAAAAACTCACAATCCAATCCCCTTCAATACACGGGGTTGGTTGATGTGGCTGCGCCCATTACGTCGCAGCCACATCAGCAAAGCTCTCGCCTTACTTCAGTTCGACAGAAGCACCAGCTTCTTCAAGCTTCTTCTTCAGCTCTTCTGCTTCGGCCTTGGCAACGCCTTCTTTAACAGGCTTCGGTGCGCCTTCAACCAGGTCTTTGGCTTCTTTCAAGCCAAGGCCGGTGATTGCACGCACTTCTTTGATGACGTTGATTTTTTTGTCGCCAGCAGCTGTCAGGACAACATCAAACTCGTCCTTTTCTTCAACAGCTTCCGCGGCAGCGCCAGCGCCGCCCGCAGCAGCAACAGCCACAGGGGCAGCTGCAGAGACGCCCCATTTTTCTTCCAGCATCTTGGAAAGCTCAGCAGCTTCCAAAACAGTAAGGTTGGACAGGTCGTCCACGAGTTGGTCTAAATTTGCCATTAGTTTCAGTTCCTTAAGAGGTCTGTTCGATCAGTTTTTGAAAGCCGCTTACGCCGCTTCGCCCTTGTCAGCATAGGCTTGGACCACACGCGCCAATCCACCAGCCGGTGCATTGACAACCTGCGCAATACGCGTTGCCGGGGTTTGAACCATCCCAACAATTTTCGCACGCAGTTCATCAAGCGACGGCATTGTTGCCAGCGCTTTGACGCCATCAGCGTCAAGGTGTGTTGTGCCCATCGCGCCGCCGATAAGAACGAGTTGCTCGTTCTCTTTGGCAAATGCGCTGGCCACTTTCGGCGCCGTAACCGGATCGTCCGAATAGGCAATCAAAGTTTGCCCTTCGAACAGATCGGCAATGTGCGCCGCGTCCGTGCCGTCAAGAGCCAGCTTTGCAAGGCGGTTTTTGGCGACTTTAACGCTGCCACCGGCTTCACGCATTTTGGCGCGAAGATCGGTCATTTTGGCAACGGAAAGACCACCATAGTGGGCAACGACCACTACGCCTGCCGAGGAAAAGACCCCGTTCAGCGTGGAGACCATTTCGCGCTTTTCCGCTCTATCCACTGTCTCTCTCCAGTTGGCCAATCCTTCCCACAATGAGGAGATCAAGGCCGGTTTCATTTGGCGCGTGCGAGGTATCCCGCGCGCACCGTTCAAAAACCTGCCCCGACCGCCCCATACTGGGTGTGGCCGATAACGGATCGAACTAACCAGTGGGACTGATACGCCGCCCCATGTTCAGTTCTTCGCGTCTCATGCTGGCCTGGAGGATCTCCAGATTAAGCCCCTCACCTTCAAACGGAAGGCTCAAGACACCCGCAATCTCGGACAGGTAAGCCGCCAAATTCAAATGAGCCTGGCGGCCCTACCGGGACTGGACAATTGGCCCAGCCCGCGATTCTTCAACAAGCATTCGCGCTTATGACGCGCTCAAGCTCGAAATATCAATCTTTACGCCCCGACCCATCGTTGACGACAGAGAAGCACGTTGCAGATATGTGCCTTTTGCGCCCGACGGTTTGGCCTTAGAAACCGCGTCAGCAAATGCCTTGACGTTTTCTGCCAATTGCTCAGCCGTAAACGAAGCCTTGCCAACGCCAGCATGAACGATGCCAGCTTTTTCAACGCGGAACTGCACTTCACCACCCTTGGCATTGGCCACGGCAGTCGCAACATCCATTGTCACGGTGCCAACACGCGGGTTGGGCATCAAGCCGCGCGGGCCCAGCACCTTACCCAGACGGCCAACCAGGCCCATCATATCGGGCGTAGCGATACAGCGATCAAAATCGATCGTGCCGCCTTGAACGATTTCAACCAAATCTTCAGCGCCAACCACATCAGCACCGGCAGCTTTGGCCTCATCAGCCTTTTCACCACGCGCAAACACACCCACGCGAACCGATTTCCCAGTTCCGTTGGGAAGGCTTACCACACCGCGGACCATCTGGTCGGCGTGACGCGGATCAACGCCCAAATTCATCGCAACCTCGATGGTCTCATCAAACTTCGCCGTAGCGCGTTCTTTCACCATCGCGACAGCCTCATCCAACGGATAGAGCTGCTCTGCATTCATGTTTTCATCGGCAACTTTAAGCCGTTTTGCGACACGTGCCATGCTCTCAGCCCTCCACTTTCAGGCCCATGGAACGGGCGGAGCCCTTCACCATCTGCATAGCCGCTTCAATGGTTGTGGCGTTCAAGTCGGCCATTTTTTGCTCAGCAATCTCACGCACCTGTGCATCGCTAACAGAACCGGCCACGCTTTTACCGGGCTCAGATCCACCCTTTTGCAGCTTGGCAGCCTTTTTCAAGAAGAACGACACAGGCGGCGTCTTCATATCAAAGGTGAAGGACTTGTCCTGGAAAATAGTAATCACAACCGGAACCGGCGCGCCTTTTTCCATTTCCTGCGTCTTGGCGTTAAACGCCTTACAGAATTCCATGATATTCAAACCGCGCTGACCAAGTGCCGGCCCGATGGGCGGCGATGGGTTGGCAGCACCGGCAGGCACCTGAAGCTTCAGGTAACCAGCGATCTTTTTCGCCATTGTTCATCCCTCATAAGTTTGCCACACATGTGGCTGGGTTGGGGTTGTGTGGTGCGATCAAGACCTGGCGGCGAAACCTGGCCATCTCTCCCACACGGATTATCGGCAGCAAGAAGCCCTAAAGCTTTTCAACCTGCCCATATTCAAGCTCGACCGGGGTCGCCCGACCAAAAATAGATACTGACACTTTCAAGCGCGCCCGCTCACCATCCACTTCTTCGACAACACCGTTGAAGGAGGCGAAGGGGCCATCTGAAACACGCACCTGCTCGCCCACATCAAACGTGATTGAAGGTTTGGGTCGATCCACACCTTCTTGAACCTGGTTCAAGATGTGGTCAGCCTCAGCATCGGAAATTGGGATCGGCTTCATATCCGATCCCAAAAAGCCTGTGACCTTTGGGGTGTTCTTGATGAGGTGATAGGCCTCATCGGTCATTTCCATGCGCACCAACACATAGCCGGGGAAGAACTTGCGCTCCGTGTCCACCTTGCGGCCACGACGCATTTCCACAACCTTTTCAGTTGGGACCAAAATCTGATCGAACAAGGCATCAAGACCGGCAGCCTGAGCACCCTCACGGATCGACTCAGCAACCTTCTTTTCAAAGTTCGAATAAGCGTGGACGATGTACCAGCGCAAAGCCATTTTTCTGCGCCTCCTCAGCGACCAAGAGCAAGAAGCTGGCCAACGATGAAGCTCAGCACTTGATCAGCAGCCAAAAAGAAAATTGCTGCCAAGAATACCATGATGAACACCATAATCGTCGTCACGGTTGTTTCGCGGCGCGTTGGCCACACAACCTTGGAGACTTCCTGCCGCACTTCCTGAAAGAAAGTGAAGGGATTGGTCTTTGCCATCATCTACCTTTTGCCACGTAGGCTATGCTACCGTAATGACGCATCTCCTTCACTGCCGCCCAAACAATCTGAGCCGACATCGATGAGATACCTTCCTACGGTAACGGGTTTCCAGCGACTCCTGCTTGTGAGCCGCGCACAACACAATAAGGGCGTGCGACCGGGGCAGCACGCCAGAAAGTTGGAAGTAATCGCGAATCTGGCTGAAATCAACCCTCGTGAAAGGATTTTTTGCCGCCAAGCCAAAGGACACCCGTTACCTCGCCACCAACACCGGAAGTGTGGCGCAAACATGAAGAAAGATGCGACATCGGATCGTGACGGCTGCACCACCAGACCGCATTATCAGGTCGCGATCGCTGGTTCCCTAAACGCTGTTCAGCCTAGGTCGTGGGCACAATAAAGTCCGGCACAATACCGGATTGATCGATAAACGGCTGCACGTCATGTCCGCCGAAAATCCCATGGTTGCTCACCAAAACGGTCTTCAGCCCGGCAGCGCATCCGCCCAGAATGTCGGTATGCAGGGTATCACCAACCATCGCCAATCGTTCAGCTGGCAGCTCCATGTGCTTCAGTATGTCGTCATACCCTTCAGCGAACGGTTTGCCGAACCAGTTTAGTTCAGTCCCAAGCCGATCCATGAGATCATGAGCAAACAACCCCGGCTCACGTGAGAGACCGTCTTCGAACGGAGCTGTAATATCGGGGTTGGCGACAATCATGGGACGTGGTTTGCGCTCCATGGCGCTCAACAACCGCTCGTGTAGCTGTGGCGTCACACGATGGCTCGACAAAAAGAGTATCGCGTCGGCATGCTCCAACGCTTCTGGTTCACAAACAGCGTCGATAACCTTTGCCGGCAAATCACAAAAATCGTCGGTCTCCGCTGCCAGCGCAGCCCAGACTGCACCAGGTGCAATCGTGTTCATCCGCGCCACGGCAACATCACGCGAGGTAATCACTTCATCAGCAGAAAAATCAAAGCCCAGCCGCTGATATTTCGCCAAAGCGTCAAGGCGCGTGAAAGAGGCGGCATTGCTCAAAACACACAGCTTCTTACCACGTTTGCGCAAGTCAGCGAGCCGTTCGATGGCGCCGGGAACAGCTGTTGCGCCGACATTCAAAACACCAAAGGCATCCAGCACAAACCCATCCACATACTCTGCCACCTCACCGAGGTGCGCCAAATGCTGGGACGTTTCTGGAAAGTCCGCCTGTGGCAGGCGCACACGCACAGCCTCATAGCGCGCAAAAGCGCCATGCGTATTCGTCGGTGCATCAAACACGTGTGGAATCACCCTCACTCATCAGGAACTTGCCTGCCTATACCCCGCCATCACGCGCGCGGGTCCAACGGTGTAACCATACTGGACTGATCGGCGTGCCATCTTGGGTCCGCAGAGAAAGGCGGATATCGACCACATCAAGCGTGCCAGGCGCAAGCAGAAACGTCACACGCGTCCCTTGATCATCCGGCAGCGGGAACG
Source organism: Hyphomicrobiales bacterium (assembly GCA_040219355.1). Lineage (GTDB taxonomy): Bacteria > Pseudomonadota > Alphaproteobacteria > Rhizobiales > MH13 > MH13. Next base: position 91,901 of record JAVJSN010000013.1, on the reverse strand, counting down.
CACTAACACCGGAGATTTCCGCCTGACCAGAAGCTGAAACGTCAGGCACAGGGCTCGCACCAACTGTATCAAAATCAACAATGAAACGCCTGGTTCCCGGGCGATCATGTTCTTGGCCGCTACGACTTTGAAGAACGGGTGCAAGACTGGCGGTTTTCGGAGCATCGCGCGTCCACGTCAATTGGTAAGCGAAGCTATATTCGCTGCCTGCTTCAAGCACCGCTTCAGGGCGCCAGAAGGCGACGATATTGTCCAGGAATTCATCGCTTGTTGGGATTTCGACCAGCATCACTGAGCCACGGCCCCAGTCACCAGAGGGTCTTACGATCGCTGATGGTCGATCGTGATATCGAGCCTCGGTGTCCTCGAAGTCCTCAAAACGGCGTGCAGTCTGGAACAGACCAAAGCTGACAGGGCTTTCATCCACAAAAGCCGAGGTTTCAACGCTAGCGGGGTTGGCGATCGGTCGCCAAAGGCGCTCTCCAGCGCCATTCTCAATGAACAGCACATCACTGTCATGGACACGCGGGCGAAAATCATCAGACACCGCAGCCCGCATAGGTCCCTTGAGGTACATCGACGTCAGCGGCGCCACGCCGATAGTGCCAATTTCCACCCGTGGAAAAAGGGTCACCGCGATCTGCATGTCGGTATTCGCGCCGGGTTGGAGTGTCATATCGATATGACCGGCAAGAGAGGGGCTATTAATAAGCCCCTCAACCCGTAAAGCACCATCGTTTGGTTCATGCAGGCGTAAATGTGTGAAACGTGGGAACTCTTCGGGCTGCGAACCACCAGTGCCAATGGCAACCGCACGCGCTGAAAGGCCATAGACCATGGCTTGTCCAATGGCGCGAAAATAACTTGCACCTTGCACCACAAGAACTTCGTCCAAACGATCAGGATCATTCAGCCCATAGCGTAACCGAATCCCGGAAAACCCAGCACCTGGGCCGGTTTCAGGCAGGCTATCAAAATAGCGCGGCTCAAAGCTGAACAAATCAGAGCGAAATGTGATCTCTTGCAAACCGTCCGGTGTGACCCGATCAACGGTCACCGGATTGGGAAAGTAGAGCCCCGGCGGAAGCAGATCTACCGCAAACGCATCGCCGTGAGGCAGCATCGCCGAGAGGCCAGGTCGAGGCCGAATGCCACGATACGCATCATAAGTAAGATCAGCGAAAGGCGCGCGCAACGGTGTTGTGTTGGGCGTGTAGGCACGCTGACTTAGCGCTCGAGCTGCATCCAACAAACTTGCTGGTATGACTGGGTCTGCACGAGCAACCTTGCCCGTAAACCCAAGAATTGGCGTTGAAAACAGTGCCGCGGCGGCGCCAAGCACGTCGCGCCGGCGCATCACGCTCCCGCATCCAGAGCGCGTATGACAAGCGGGGCGGATAGAAGCGGCAGAACAACCGGAGCGAGCCAGAAAGCAGCGGCGTTGCCCATAACGATTGCCAGCGCGACAAATCCAAAGCCGACAGCAGCCTCAACCGATCCGCGTGGCAAGCGCCATCTACGAAGACGACCTGCTTTCCATCCGCAATCAATACCGAGCAAAACGGATCCCACAGAAGCGGCCTGGCGCACCATGATAAGCGGCGCCAAAAGCGAGGAAAGCCCAAGCTCTGCAACCCATGCGCGGACAACCACACTTCGACGCCGCAATGTGGTCGACCGCATCAACCAATCAGCAAGCGCACAAAACTTAGGCAGCAGCAGAACAGAGGCAACTAACGCAAGCGGCAAAGCGCCGGAAAGCGCCAAGGCGCCTGAACTGATGAACCCAACAAGAATGAGCCAAATCGGGGCAGCAAGATAACTGAAGATGCCCGAAACCAGATGAAAACGGCTCACTGGATGCAAACCAGGCTCGGCCAACAGCCGAAGGTGCTGCAAATTGCCCTGGCACCAGCGCCGATCTCGGCGGTGAAAGGCTTCCAGCGTTTGCGGTGCATCTTCAGCACTGCCGGCAAGATCAGGGTCAAGCTCGACGGACCACCCCGCCCGGCGGATCCAGGCTGCTTCAACAAAATCATGGCTGAGAAGATCACCGCCAAAGGGTGCACGGCCCGACAGACATGGTAGCTCTGCCGCTGCGCGGAAGGCAGCAATGCGCATGATAGCATTGTGGCCCCAATAATTGCCGCTCCTGCCCGACCAAGCGGCAAACCCTTTGCCAAAGTTGCTAGAAAGCAGGCGTGAAGATGTTCTTTGATGACGACCAAAGCCACTGCGCCCAGGGATAAGCGCGATACCAGCCTGGATCAGCCCAGTGTGTGGCCGTGTCTCCAACTGCCATATCAGCTGTCGCGCGCGACGCGCCGACATCCGGCTATCAGCATCGAACACCATCATATAATCGTACGCAGACCCATCCGCCTGCAACCAATCGGCGATGTTGCCTGGTTTGCGACCCGCATTATGCGTGCGGCGCCTGTACGCCACACCACCACAACCAATCAAATCGCCGAACGCGCGAGCCTCACGCTCTATCGCATCAATGTCATATGTGTCGGACAAGACAAAGATACGCGTCGCCTCTTGCGGCAGGTTCTGCCGATCCAAATCAAGAACCAACTGACGAGCAGCATCGGCAACCGGGCCGGGATCTTCACCGCATAAGGTGATCAAAACGGCCGTTCGGCCTGTCGGTGACCAATCCACTGGCGGGGTTTTGCGGTCAGTCCTCGGCTGTATCAAACCCAGCAAAGCCGTCACCGCGCCGCCCGAAATCCAAATCGCATTGACCAACACCAGCGGTAAAGCAACGACCGCGACAAGCGTCCATTGCATGAGCGAATGAGCAAAAGACCCCAGAATTGCAAGCGAGAGCAAGCCCGTTAATGCAACAAAGGTTACCCGAGCACTGAACAACCCTATGCGCAGGTCAGCCGTGTTCAGCGTCTTATCAGTGACTGACAAGGGGGGAAGCCTCCGGGTGGTTCCACGCGCTGAGTGTCCGCGCGATGGTCATGGCGTCTTGATCAACGAACAGGTATTGCAGCGCACAAAAACGGCAAGAGTATAGCTAAGTCGACCGATTTTTTATCGGTGGCCACATCCGGGTGAATATGCCATCGCGACGGACCAGACCGTGATAGGCCGCTGCAGCAATGTGAAGCGCCACAAATGCAGCAATCGCATAGCTGCCGAGATAGTGGACAAGCTTGGCAAATTCAGCCAGTTCATCGGATCGCGGCACCATGGCTGAAATGCCCATTGCATCGAGCGATTCTATAGGAAAGCCCCCAGCACGAACACGCACGTACCCGGCGATCGGCATCACGAACAAAAGCCCATACAGAGCAAGGTGCGTAAGGTGCGCGGCGCGTTCCTGCATGGCTGGCATCACGCTTGGAAAAGGCTCAGGCGGCCGCGCTAAACGGTAGACTATCCGTGCCACCACAAGAATGAGCACCAAAACGCCCACATTTTTGTGAAAGATAAACAACGTGTTTTGTGTTGCCCGATCCAACCCTTCCTGCACCATAAGAAAACCTGCTGGAATCATCAGCAGCACCAAAATGGCCACAGACCAATGAAAAAGTCGGGCCACATTGCGATAGCCGGTGGTCGGTGTATCCATTCTTCAATCTCCTACAAGGGTAGCTAGGATTGGGTTCTCATGCTTCAGTTAAGCAACGTTGCTCTTGACTTCCTGTGCCGGCGAATAATCTGCGTGGTATGAGTATCATGCAACCAGATCAAGCGCCTACCGCGCGCAATGCATTCTATCGCCGCGACGTACGTCCGCCTTTTGCTGGCTTTGCAATGTCCGCTTTTACAGGTGGCATTCTGGTCGTCGCATTGAGCATCGGCTTGTTCAGCGTAGGCGAGCATGCCGTGCTTGGTTTTGCCGCCGCGATTTGCATTTACCTGTTGGCTGCCGGAACGGCGAGCATTGCCCTTTTGCGCACCTACCCCCACGACGTGTTGGGGCTATGCAACATCGTAACGCTCATCCGGCTGGTAATTGTCGCTACCCTTGCTGGGGCTCTTTTATCGAGCGCGGGCCCATCTTGGGCGGTTTTTACTCTGGCTGCTATCGCACTTGTTCTTGATGGTGTTGACGGCTGGCTCGCCAGAAGACAGCAACTCGCCTCAACCTTCGGCGCACGCTTCGATGTAGAAGTCGATGCAGCCTTTGCTCTGGTGCTAACACTGCATGCAGTGATTGGCGGCAGCGCAGGCTTTGCTGTGGTGCTGCTTGGGCTACCTTATTATATGTTCAAAGCGGCAAATCTGGTGTTCCCATGGCTCAACCAACCTTTGCCTGAGCGCTTTACTCGCAAGGCCATGTGCGTGGTCCAGATCACGGTTCTCATCGCGCTTCAGTTGCCCATCATGGCACCGGTCGACCTTGATCTTGTCGTGATAGCTGTGGCGCTCGCGCTGGCCTGGTCGTTTGTCCACGATATCCGCTGGCTTTGGCGGGCGCGCTCTTGAACCAGGAGAGCTTGGGCAAAATCCTCCGCTTGATTCTGGCGGGCCTGGTTTTTCATCTTGTGCTCATTCAGCCCAACCATCCAGCGGCGATGACCTGGGGGGCGCTTTTGGTTTTGCCACTGGAATTGCCCGCTGTGCTGTTGGCTTTGATGGTCGTCGGCAGCGGGCGCGTTGGTAAACCTGTCCGCGCCGTTTTGGTTGCTGTTTTAACGCTGATCCTAGTGCTTAAAACGGCCGACTATGTCATGTTCACTTCGCTCAACCGAGGCTTCAATCCGGTCGCTGATCTCCCCCTGGTGGTGTCGTTGGTTCAGCTTATGGCCGGAAGCCTAGGTACGGTATTTGCTGTGCTGGCCGTGATCGGGTCATTGCTCGCCGTGATTGCCGTAGCAACGATATTGTGGTGGGCCGCAGGTATTTGGGCGCAGATCATTCTAAAAGGTGCAACGGTTCGACTGGCGGCCATCGGCACTGTGTTTTTCACTGGCTTGGCTATCGCCGAAGTTGGCCATGCAATGCGGCATTGGAGCCTGCCAATTCAACCACCTGGCGCCGCCTTCACAGCCCGCGTTGGTGTCGAACGCATCGAGATGGTGCGGACCACATTGGCCGAACTTCGCGCCTTCCGTTTGGCAGCAGCGAACGACCCGTATGGTCAGATCGATACCCTTCTTGATCACATCGATCGCGACGTGATGATCCTGTTTGTCGAAAGCTATGGTCGGACAAGCTTTGATACGCCCTTTTATGCCGATCTGCACCGGGAGACGCTTTTCACCGCCCAGGCGGAACTGGGTGCGCTTGGCCTATCCATGGCATCCAGTTTCCTCACCTCACCAACGCAAGGCGGCCAAAGCTGGTTGGCGCATGCAACATTTGCCAACGGCTTGTGGATAGACGGCCAAGCCAGCTACGGGGCGGCGCTGGCAAGCGGGCGCGAAACGCTTTTTCACATCGCCGCGCGTTCAGGGTTTCAGACAGCAGCGGTCATGCCGCAAATCACCTTGGATTGGCCAGAATCGCAGTTCATGGGTTTCGATACCATCTTGGCTGCAAGCGATCTTGGCTATCAAGGCGAGCGCTTCAACTGGGTAACAATGCCGGATCAATTCACGTTGACGGCGCTCGACCGCATACTGCGCGACAGCAGTGAAAGGGATGAAAGGCTGTTTGTGCAGGTCGCTCTTGGATCCTCCCATGCACCTTGGGTGCCTGTACCTGAGCTGGTTGATTGGGATTCCATCGACGATGGACGCGTTTTTAATGCGATGGCGACCTCCGGAGACCCTCCCGATGTGGTTTGGCGCGACAGAGATCGCGTGCGCGCGCAATATCGCCTGGCCATCAATTATGCCTTGAGGAATGTGTTTGCATATGCCGCGCGCCATAAAGCCGAGCCACCGCTGTTGATCGTGGTCGGCGACCATCAGGCAGCAAGTTTCGTGGCACTGGATGAACGCCCCGACGTACCGATTCATATCATCGGTCCGCAGCACCTAGTTCAACGCCTAACCAGTGCTGGCTTTTCACCCGGCTTGATTCCACCACAAAACACGCCAGCGCTGCCTATGGATCGTATGCGGCACCTGCTGCTTCAGACATTTTCCTCAATTCAGATAACAGATGAAGCGCCATGACAACGGCAACGCTTTCATTTCCGCCGCGCCTTGTTCGTGCAGGCCAGGTGGCGGCCACGCTGGGGCTACTGGCCCTTCTTTGGCAGATCGCCGACGGCCCGGAAACCGCTCGCATTTTGGCCACTGCTGAACCGATCTGGCTTTTGGCAAGCTTCTTGGCCCTCACCCTCCAGACGGTGCTTTCAGCCATGCGTTGGCAGCTCACAGCAGCCCAATTGGGCATTAGGCTGCCGAAACTGCACGCATTGCGCGAGTATTATCTTGCTCAGATGGTCAATCAGGCGGTGCCAGGCGGTGTCGTCGGCGATGCAGCCCGGGCGGTACGCTCGCGTGATCAGGTCGGATTGATGGGCTCTGGACAGGCCGTTATTTTCGAGCGCTTGGCGGGGCAGATCGCCATGTTCGTCACTATGGCATTTGCATTCTTGGCGACACTTCTCGCACCCGGTGGGTTGCAGTGGCCAGTTTGGTTGGCACCCCCCGTCCTCCTGGTGATACTTATCGGAACGCTTTCGCCGTTAGTATTCTTTATGGCCACACGCCTCCCGGGGCGTATTGGAGCTAGCCTCAGGGGATTGGGGCAGTCGCTCGTGAAGGCTCTGGCCTCGCGCGACGTCTTAGCGCGGCAGATTGCGCTCAGCTTTGGCACCACGTTTTGTAATCTGGTCGCGTTTGCGTTCTGCGCTCAGGCTGTTGGCGTGACACTACAGCCGATCATCGTTTTGGCACTTGTACCGCTCATTCTGTTCACCATGCTCATTCCGCTGACGATAAGCGGCTGGGGCGTGCGAGAGGGTGCTGCCGCCGCTCTCCTTCCACTTGCTGGCGCTTCAGCGAGCGAAGGCTTTGCGGCCAGCGTTGCGTTCGGGCTGGTGTTGCTTGTGGCCGTTTTGCCCGGTTTTCTTGCGCTTTGGCGCCGCGCGCACGAGGCCAACTAGGCGCTTAATGCACAATCAAAGCACAATTTCGCGCATTTTCTTTCACATACGCGCTTTCGCGTGTTGCCTTCTAAACCAACCTTTCTAGCTTCCCGAAGTCACAGGAGATCTGCATGACGAACCGCTTTTCGCTCACCCGACGCACGCTCCTTGGCACAGGAACCATCGGTTTGGGCATGGCTGCATTTGGCCGCCCCATCCCCATGGCCCATGCGCAAATATCCGTCGGCCTTCAGCTTTCATGGCTCCATTCATCCCAATTTGCAGGCAGTTACATCGCGCTTGATCGTGGCTGGTGGTCCGATGCCGGGCTAGAGGTATCACTTCTGCCTGGCGGACCGAACGCACCTGTAGAACCGCCGGTTGTGGCCGGCACGGCGTTGGTTGGCATATCAGCTGCCGATTACACCGCCGCAGCGGTAGAAGAGGGTGCACCTTTCAAAATCCTTGGCGTTGCCATGCAAAAGAACCCGTTCGTTGTGGCGTCGCTGCCCGACAATCCAGTGAACGAACCTGCTGATCTGGTGGGCAAGCGCATCGGCATGGCGCTTGTCAACACACCCGTGCTTCAAGCCCTTTGCACGCTCAACGGCGTCGACATCAACGGCATCGAAATCGTCCCGACCCAGTACTCCGCCCAGCCACTGCTGGTCGGCGAGGTCGAGTGCTTGTTGTGTTGGGAAACCGACTTGCCGGTGGCAATGGCCATTCAAGGCATCGAAAGCCAAACTATGTTGATGGCAGATCACGGCTATGCGGTTCATTCGCAGACATACATCGCGACTGAAGACAGCTTGGCCAATCGACGTTCAGAGCTGGTCAAGCTGATGGCGGGTGAAGTGCGCGGTTGGGACACCTATCAAGCCGACACCGATGCTGCAGCGCAACTCACACTTGATATGTTCCCCGATGCCGGGCTCGACCTAGAGACGCAAAAACTGCAAGCCGCACGCCAAGTGCCGCTGATGTTTTCCGACCTTACAGAGGCCAATGGGTTTGGCTGGTGGACCGACGAAGCGGTGGCGGAAAACATTGAAACGCTCGGTCTGCTCGGTCGCACCGTAACCGCCGATCTTTGGGATCGTTCTATCCTTGAAGAGGTTTATGGCGCCTAATCGCACTCCCCCGCCCGGCATTGTATGCACGCGTCTTGCCAAAACCTATCCAGATGGCCTGGTCGCTGTCAGTCCGCTGGATGTGACGTTTGCTGCTGGTAAAACGACGGCGATCGTTGGACCATCGGGTTGCGGAAAGTCCACGCTGCTCCGCATGGTCGCGGGTCTTGAAGAGCCAAGCGATGGGTCTGTCGATATCGGTGGATCGCCGCCAGCGGAAACGCTGCGTAAAGCGCAGCTTTCAGTGGCCTTTCAAGACCCGTCTCTGCTGCCCTGGCGCACAGTGCGTGGCAACATAGAGCTAGCCCTCACACTGGCGCGGCGGCCCATCGTACAGACAGACATCGATCAGCTTGTCGAGCTCGTCGGACTTGACGGGTTCGCCGATGCTCGTCCCGCCGAACTGTCGGGCGGCATGCGCCAGCGGGCTGCCATCGCGCGCGCCCTTGCCACCGAGCCGCGCCTGTTGTTGCTTGATGAACCTTTTGGAGCGGTTGATGAATTGACCCGCCGCCAACTGGCACAAGATCTGCCTAGGCTATGGGAAGCGCGCGGAACAACCACCCTTTTGGTGACCCACTCGGTCCACGAGGCGATCATGCTCTCTGATCGCATCATTGCGCTGTCACCGCGTCCGGCTGAAATTGTTGCCGACATCGACGTCGATTTGACCCGGCCACGCCGACCAGACCACGCACGACGACCTGAGTTCGCTGCGATCGCCGATCAGGTTTTTTCAGCGCTCACCGACAGCATGGCCAAAAGCAGACCAGCACTGGCCGCACAATGACAACAGTCATCGCCGTGCCTCATCAGAGCGCAATTCGTCGACGCTGCTGGCCCTCGACGGCTCTTGGCATCGCCTTTGTTGTTCTTTGCTGGGAAATCAGTGCCCAGCTTCTGACCGATAGTTTTGTGCTGGCTGCGCCTTCCCACGTTGTACTCTATCTGGTGCAAAACTATGCCCTAATGACCCGCGCGCTCGTCGAAACACTGACCAACGCTACAGCAGGTTTCGTTCTGGGCAATCTTGCGGCGGTACTGCTTGCTACCATCGCGCTTGCGTGGCCACGCAGCCAGACTATCGTCACCGGCGTGGCGCTTGTGGTGTTCTGCCTGCCGTTGGTCGCAACGGGCCCAATCCTGCGGGTGTTCTTTGGGCCTGGTCAGGGGCCGCAGATCGTGTTGGCTGCTCTGGCGGCCTACTACACAACCCTAATTCCGCTGCTCGTCGGGCTAAAGGCCGTCCCATCCACGTGGTTTGACCTTGTGCGCAGCTATGGGCGCTCTGGCATCATGGAACTGCTGCATGTGCGCACCATGGCGTCGCTGCCTTACCTTTTTGCTGGTTTGCAGATCGCTGCACCGGCAGCTTTTCTCGGTGCAATGGTCGGCGAGTTCACCGGCGCTGAGCGCGGCATGGGCGTGCTGACCATACGGGCGATGCGCGCACTCGATGTTGAGATGACATGGGCGCTTGCAACGATTGCCACCGCGGTCGCCACAATTGCCTACCTCGCCATCGGATGGGTCGCAGCACGGGTCCTGCGTGATGTCCCTCCGGTCATCCTTGCCCCTCCCCGCTCTGCTGCGGCCAACAGACAATCTTTATCGCGTCTCGTTGTCAATCTCACACTTGTCGGCGGAGTGATTCTGGTTCTCTGGTGGGGAACCATTGCAGCGCTTGGCCTCAATCCGTTTTTGGCAAAAGGCCCTGTTGACGTGTTAAACGCGCTTTTCACAGCCAGTGACGCGGCGGCAAACCGCGCAACACTCACGAATGCATTGTGGGAAACGACGACATTCTTGGTGCCTGGGTATTTGGCAGGCCTTTTTGCGGGCGCTGGGCTTGCCATGCTGTTCGTGCTGGTTCCAGCAGTGGCTGGCACGGTGATGCCGCTGGCGATTGCGCTGCGCTCGGTGCCCATTGTCACAACCGCTCCACTGATCGTACTGCTTCTGGGTCGCGGTGCGACCGGCACCATTGTTCTGGTTGCCGTCATGGTCTTTTTCCCCACGCTCGTCGCTTGCTTGCACGGGCTTCGACAGGCACCTGGCCAAGTGAATGATGTGCTCGACAGCTACGCCGCCAGCGCATTCCAAAGGCTTGTCCTGGTGCGCATCCCGGCGATGCTGCCTGCCCTTTTTGCAGCAGCACGCATGAGCGTGCCTGCGGCCGTGCTCGCAGTCACGGTCGTTGAATGGCTTGCAACCGGAAACGGAATCGGCAGCTTGATGGCATTGTCATCCTCTCTGTCAGACTACGACCTGTTGTGGAGTGCTGTTGTTCTGGTGGCAGGCCTATCGGCGCTCGGCTACGCCGCAGTTGGGCTCATTGAAGCGCGCGTTCTGCGTATCTATGCACCTGAGCAACTTGCGTGAGCTAGCCAAGATGAGTTTATCGCCTGCCGCCTTCGCCATTCCCGGTGACATCAACACGCTTACCGGTGGTTACATCTATGAGCGCCGTTTGCTGGAAGGTTTGCGAACACTTGGCCATGATGTGGCCCACATCCAACTTGCCGCATCCTTTCCCGATCCTTCGCCGAACGACGTGGCAGATGCCATCGAGCAGCTATGTGAACTGCCTCAAAACCGTCCGCTCATTCTCGATGGGTTGGTCTATGGCTCAATAACGACGGAGGGTCTGGCAAAAGTGCGCGCGCCTATTGTCGCGATGATCCATCATCCGCTGGCACGTGAAAGTGGACTAAGTGAAAATCGCCGTGCGCATCTCTACCGGACCGAAAGAGACAATCTCGCCCTCGCCCAGCACGTATTGGTGCCAAGCCCACACACAGCCACCATCTTGACGGAAGAGTATGGTGTAGACCCAGAACGCATCTCCATAGCTCGCCCTGGCACCGACAAACCTACGGGCGTTTCAACGCCCGCTGACCCTCCTTTGATCCTCTCGGTCGGTATCCAGCACCCACGCAAGGGGCATGACATTCTGTTGAAAGCACTGGCGCAGATTGTGGACTTGAAGTGGCAAGCCGTGATCGTCGGCTCACCCTATGACGCTGACCATGCATCCGATCTAACTGTGCTCCATGAAAAACTAGAGCTGACTGGGCGCGTGCGACTGGCCGGTCGCGTATCGTCGCAAAAGCTAAACGATTTCTATCAGGCTGCTGCGGTCTTTGCCCTGGCAACGCGCTACGAAGGTTATGGCATCGTCTTCGATGAAGCCCTGGCCCACGGCCTACCGATCGTGTCTTGCCGCACCGGCGCCGTACCCGACACAGTGCCACAAGACGCCGGGCTTTTGGTGCCTCCGGAAGAAGTGGGGCCGTTTGCAAACGCGCTGAGGAACCTTCTAAGCGATACAGCCAAACGCACCCAAATGGCCAAGGTCTCTCAATCAGCAGGCAAAACGCTGCCAAGTTGGCTCGACACAGCCCGCGTCGCGTCTGACGTGTTGGCATCCTTACCGCTTCAACATTCCGCGATAGGTGATAAAGCGCTCCGATGAATGGATTAAAGAAAAATGCAGCAGCCATCGGCCGCTCACTGGACATTTACTATCGAGACGATGAACGCACACATCGCATGGACCGGCTGAACGCGGCCTTCGTGCCCAAAGGCGGGTTGGCCTTCGACATTGGCGCGCATGTCGGAGATCGAACCGCCAGCTTCCTGCGCTTGGGAGCGTCGGCGGTTGCTTTAGAACCGCAACCGCGTGTGTTTCGGGCGCTTAAGTTGATCCATGGGCGCACATCAAAAGCGGTTCTTCTTTGTCAAGCCGCAGGAGCGCAGCCAGGCGAGATCACGATACACCTCAACAGCAACAATCCAACCGTCTCCACTGCTTCCCAGGACCTGATCACCACAGCAGCGTCGACCAAGGAATGGAAAGATCAAGCGTGGGACTCGCAGATCCAGGTGCCGGTCACAACGATGGATCACCTCATCGCCAAGCATGGCGCCCCCGATTTCGTGAAGATCGACGTGGAGGGCCATGAGCTCCACGTTCTGCTGGGTCTGAGCACGCCAATCCCTGCCCTCTCATTCGAGTTCACAACAATCCAGCGCGACGTAGCGCTTGCCTGCATCAACCGTTTGAGCGAGCTGGCGCGCTATGAGTTCAACGTCAGCCTGGGCGAAGAGCATGTGTTGCGCCACCAAAACTGGATCGGCCAATCAGACCTGCGCGACCAAATCACAAGCTTCCCAGACAATGTGAATTCTGGCGACATCTACGCCCGACACGTGCTCTAGGCCGGCTGAACCTCCCGCGACTCTTGCGCCTCCAAGGCTTTGCGCTCTGATCGTGAGAAGAACAGATCGTAGAACACTGGCGCAGCAATCAGCGTGAGAATCGAGGCAAAGGCCAAGCCGCCCATGATCGCCACCGCCATCGACACAAAAAACGCATCGGTCAGCAACGGTGCCATGCCGAGGATCGTGGTTGCGGCAGCCAAAATCACAGGTCTCAGCCTTGATTTGCAAGCTTCGACAATCGCATCACGCAGCGCTCTGCCTTCCGCGCGAACCAGATCAATTTCTTCCACCAACACGATACCGTTTTTGATCAACATGCCTGATAGGCTGAGAAGACCAAGCAAGGCTGTAAAGGTGAACGGTAGCCCTGTGGCCAAAAGTCCAATCGTCACGCCATTCACGGCCATCGGTACCAACAGCCAAATGATAAGCGGCTGGCGCAAAGCATTGAAAAGCAGCACCGAGATCAACACCATGATCAAGATCGTGATGGGAAGTTGACGGCCAAGACTGGCATTGGCGTCCCCTGAGCTTTCGAACTCGCCGCCCCACTCCATTCGATAGCCAATGGGGAGCTGTATCTCTTCAATCGTCGATCTGATTTCAGCATGCACCTGCGCAGCAGTCAGCTCGGTTGGAATGTCCGCGCCAACAGTGATCGTAGGCACCCGGTTGCGGCGGTGCATCAGCGTGTTTTGCACCTCATATCCATATCCCTCGACCACCTGCTCGATGGGCAGAAGCGTACCCGACCCAGAGGTGACCACCTGATCAAGCGGACTAAGCCCACTTTGCTCGGCCACGCGCACAATGATCGGTAGCTGACGATCATCCTCGCGATAGGCCCCGGCGGTGATCCCGTCAGTGGCGAAAGAGAAGAGCTGCGCCACAGCTTCACGGGTGATACCGGCCGTCTGCGCCCGGTCATCGGCATAGTTCGGTCGCAGCACCAACTCCTGTTCACGCCAGTTGGTGCGCGGCGCGATAATGTTGGTCGACGCCTCTTCAAGCCGCGCAATGGCCTCATCGGCAAGGTCTCGCAGTACGGTCGGATCGCTGCCTGAGAACCGCACCTCGATCGGGTTGCCGCCGCCTGGACCAAACACCAACCGCGCGGTGCGGAATTCGCCCGCTGGCAGCACCGAAGCCGCATAGCCTTCCAGATCGCTTTGCAGCGCAGGAATTTGATCGAGCCTTTCGGTACGAATGATCAAGTGCCCATAGCTGGGGTTGGGGCTCTCGGCTGAATAGGTCAGCATAAAGCGCGTCGCGCCCTGACCAACAAAGGTGGAGACCGAGACTACATCCTCACGCGCCACCAACCACTCTTCAAGCAAGGCCAAATCGTCTGACGTCTCGGCAATAGGCGTGCCTTGCTGCAACTTGTAGTGGGCAAAAAAGAGCGGCGTGTTGGAGTTGGGGAAGAACTGTTGCTTCACCTGCCCAAAACCCCAATAGCAAACAACGGTTACGACAAGGAGCGCCGCGACCACCAACCAACGTCGGTTCAAGGCGTGGGTAAGCGTCTTGCCATAGAGGCGGAACAGATACCCTGAATAGGCATCGTCGGCGCCTTCGTTGCCAACCTTGAAGAAGTAGTGACCAAGCAAAGGTGTCACTGTCAGCGCAAGCACCCATGACAGCATGAGCGAAATTCCAATCACTGCGAACAGTGAGAACATGAACTCGCCGGTGGAATCTGGGCTAAGGCCGATGCCAGCAAACGCCATGATGCCGATCACCGTTGCGCCAAGCAACGGGATTTGGGTTTTCCCAGCTGCCTCACTGGCGGCATCACGCGAATTCTTGCCGCGACGCATTGAGATTTGCATGCCCTCGGCAACGACAATGGCGTTGTCGACCAACATGCCCATGGCAATGATGAGTGCACCCAGCGAGATGCGCTCCATCTCAATTGAGAAAATCGCCATGAAGAGTAGCGTACCGACGACCGTAAGCAGCAACGTCGTGCCAACAACAACGGCAGCACGTGGCCCCATAAACAGAGCCAGCACCAGCACAACAATACCCACAGACATAGCAAGATTGATCAAAAAGTCAGTGGACGCGGTATCCACCACAATATGCTGCTGGTAAATCGGATGAAGCTCAACGCCGTACGGTATTTCCACTTGTAGGTCGGCAAGACGCGCATCCACGCGCTGGCCAACCTCAACGATGTTTTCCGTCCCTAGTCCGGCAACGCCCAGCGTGAACGCTTCCACACCACCAAATCGGATCATGATTGAAGGATTATCCTGGCGACCGCGTGAGACATCCGCAATATCAATCAGATTGACAACATCACCTCCAACGCCAACCGTCAGCCCGGCAATATCGCTGACACTGTTAGAGCCTTCAGGCGTTTGGATACGCGTTCGCACCCGATCGCCTTCCAACGAACCGGCGGGGTCAATGGAGTTGGCGGTCGCAATAGCATTGATGACGGCCTCAGGAGAGATGTTCTGGTTGGCAATGAGCGTTAGGTCAGGCTCAACGAATATAGCCTCGTCCGGCAGCCCCTCAACCTCGATGTTGGCAACGCCGTCAACCGCCAACAGTTCACGGCGCAGGAACTGCGCTAGCTCGTGCTTTTCTGCATCATCGAAACCCTCAGAGGTGACAGCGTAGAAAATGCCGAAAACATCGCCAAAGCCATCATTGACGAAAGGGTCATTGACCCCGTCAGGCAACGACCGTGCCGCATCGTTCACGCTGTCGCGCAAATCGGTCCAAATGGCGGGAAGCTCGTCCCCGTTATAGGTATCTCGAATCTCAACCTCAATGCGCGACAAGCCAGGCTGCGATATGGAGGTAAGTCTATCCACTTCCTCCATTCCCTGGATCGTCGCTTCCAAAGGTTCAGTGACTTCACGCATCACCTGCTCAGCCGATGCACCAGGATATTGGGTGACAACGACGGCCGTCTTGATGGTGAAGGCTGGGTCTTCCAGCCGACCGAGCGTATAAAAGCCCCAGATACCGCCGAAAAGATTGATGAGGATGACAATCCAAGTGAGGATCGGTTTGTCGATGGACGCCCGCGCGATGTTCATGGTGACGGCCTAATTCGCAAAGCCGGTAAAGCGGCGAACGGTTTGGGCATCATTGACATCCGCTACACCTGTCATCACGACGAGTTCACCGGCCTCGAGCCCTGAAAGAACGTGAAATCTACCTTCCCGTGTGGGTTCAATCTCGATAGGCCGCCAATCCAGTGTGCCTTGATCACCCTCTGTTGGCTGGAACACCATGGCGAACGTGTCGCCTTCATTGCTAAGTCCAATTGCCGACGTCGGCAGGATCAAGAAATCTTCACCACTGTCGAGGCGTGCGGTCACCTCAACGGAGGATCCTGGCAAAATGGCAAGACCGGTTGGTCGGGGCAGTCCCAAGGTCAACCGAAAAGTCTGTCCAACAGAGGACGCCTGAGCGTCAAACTCGCGAATTTGCAGCGGGAACACCGTATCACTGGCGGGGAATTCAGCCGTCAGCGTCACATCAGGATCCTGCCCTGCCCGCTGAAACAAGATTTCTGGCACATCAATTTCGATGCGCAGCTCCGACATGTCGTGGAGGCGAGCAACAGGTGAACCCACGGCAATGGTCGAGAAATTGGCCACGTTACGCACGGCAACGAGCCCATCGAACGGGGCGTAGAGCGTGGCGTGCTCAAGCGCATATTCAGCGTCGCGCAGCGCAATGCGAGCCAAATCAACCTGCGTTTGGCTGTCATCAATCGTCGATTGCGAAACCGCAAGGTCTGAAAGCTGGTCGAACCGGTCCAGCGTGCGTTCGGCTTGTTCCAACTGAACACGCGCTTGATCGCGTCGCAGCAGGAAGGGTTCCAGGTCAAGCTGCGCGATCAGATCGCCTTGCGCGATCTCCTCTCCCTCGATGGCAGGGAATTCAACGATCTGCCCGCCAACTTGAAAGGCCAAATCGACCGTCTGCCGGGCCACGACGTGGCCGAAAAAGTGGCGTTCAACACCGTTGCCATTGGCCTGAAGCTCGACCAGTTTGACCGGACGGACGAGCTCTTCAACAACCTCTTGGGCACCGGCATTTACGATCAAACCGCTACAAAGCGTAGCAGCTGCAAAACAAGCAGCAAGTCGGTTCATCATTTTATCTCCAGCAATGGATTGGTCCACCAACAGGCAGGGTAGAGGACGGAAAGCATCATACCAGCGATCAATAAGATGTCGCACTGGATTTCCAGACCGTGCCCTAACAAAAAATGGCACCAATCAAAGCTGAAATGTTGGTAATCTTCGCATTAGGATAGTTTGCGTACCAACACGCCTGGAGGTCCAGCGCCGTTATCGCAAGGAACAAACCCTAATTCTTGGTCACCGGCACTGATCGCATGCGAGTTACGGTTTCGCGCTCCGCGCGTTTGCAACGCATGGGCGGCAGACTGCGATCCAGAAGGTCCATATCGTCCAGCACCATATCACCCATGCGCTTGAACGCGATATCCAGAGCGCCTGCGCGGTGAGCGGAACGAACAAAACCTTTCAAGCGTCGAACCGGGTGATCCGCTGCCAGCGGCTCCTGGGGGAAGACATCACTGGCCGCCAATATGTGACCAGAGGCAACCGCCTCCATGAGATCATCAAAGTTCACCACATCGGCGCGGCTGAGCAGAACAAAAGCCGCGCCCTTACGCATCTGAGCAAATGCCTTAGCGTCTAGAAACCCTTTGTTCTCACTGGTCACCGCAGCCACCACAAATACGGTCTCGCTGGTCCCCAGAACTTCATGCAAACTTGTAGAGCGAACCCCGGCTTCTTCCAGCATGGATGCGGGAAGCCAGGGGTCATACACTGCAATATCAGCGCGAAAGCCTGAAAGGACTTGAGCCAGCGCGCGGCCAAGGTCACCGAAGCCAATGATCCCGATCTTTGAGCCCGTCAGCAGGCGGGCATGAGCGTTGCCGTCCCCGCCCCAAAGTTCCTCACCCTTTCGGAAAGCCACATCGGCATCGATGACATCCCGGGCCAGATTGAGCGCCATTGCCAGCCCCATCTCTGCCACTGGTTGCGCGAACACAGCGCCAGTCGTCACAACATGCACACCTTTGGAAAACAAATAATCATAGGGCATGTTGTTGAGCAGATTGCTCTCCACATTGAAGATGCAGCGCAAGTTTTCCATCCGCTCAAGCGTTTCCCGGCTCAAGGGCGGTTGCCCGAGAATGTAACGGGCGCGCCCAAGCAACTGCGCATCCAGATCATTGACCTCAAGCTCCGACACTTCGACAATTTCGTACCGCTCAAAAAGCTCTGCTTTGCGGGCGGGCTGGAAAAGCAAATCGATCGTGCGCGGCTCCGGCGCGGAGATGATTAGCGGCTTGGTTTGGTCGGTCATAGCGGCAGCTTCCTCGAACGTGAGCCCTCAAGAATAAATCGGTTTACATTTGAAAGTAAATCGGTTCATTTTAGTCGCAGAAGAGGAACTGATGACCAACCAGCCGACCAAACGCGCATCCATTCACGACGTTGCCCGCAGCGCGGGTGTTTCGGCTGCGACGGTGTCCAAAGTGCTGCGCGGTGTTACCACGGTGAAAACTGCGAACGCCGAAAAGGTGCAGGCCGCCGTGGAGGCGATGGGTTACAAAATGGACCCCCTCGCCGCTGGCTTACGCCAGACCACCCGCAAGATCATCGGACTTATTGTCCCGGACCTGGAAAGCGAATTCTTCGGTAAGATCGCAGCCCGGCTTGAGATTCTGGCTGAAGACGCTGGGTACAGCCTATCCATTGTTTCCAGTCATGAGTCCGAAGCGCGCGAAGAACGTTTGGTCGAGCGCATGCATGTGTGGCGCGTGGCTGGCACAATCCTGGCCCCGGTGCGCAGCGAACGCGGTGCCGGCACGCAACTGATGAAGTCTCTGTCAATGACAGGCGCCCTCATAGATCGCGTGGTCTCCGATGAAATCTACGATACGGTGGCGGTTGATAACGCCGGCGCCAGCGCAAAAGTTGCTCGTCTACTGGCCGAAAAAGGCCATCGCCACGTCACGCTGATTGGCCTCAATGAGGTTTCGCGCAACGTGCGCACGCGCGCCAGCGCCTTCAAGCAAGAAGCGCAAACCATCTGCCCGGATATGCGGGTCGATGTGCTGATGATCGATGAGCGGGAAGATAATTTTCGCACCCACCTGTCCAACTATCTCGATACCAGCCATCCCAGCGTTGTCTTCTCGCTTTTCCAGAAAGGCACGCTCATTGCGCTTTCAGAGTTCCGCCGCCGTGGGCTGCGCTGCCCCCAAGATATTAGCCTGGTTGGCTTTGATGATACCGAATGGATGCAAGTCACCTACCCTGCCGTCAGTGCCGTCGTACAACCCATCAGCAAATTGGCAGACCACGCTTTCCATAGGTTGTTGGCCAAAATTGAAAGTCAGAAGGACGGCAAAACCAGCGCCTCCATCTGCCACTTAGAACCTTGCACGCTTCAACTGCGTGAATCTCTTGTCGAGGTTTCGCCGGTCGTCCCAGCAAACCAACCGCAAGTCGTCCGAGGAGCCTAAACACCCGCAAAGAGCCTAAGACTTCCAAGAACGCCCACAAAAAACGGGCAAACGACCAACAGGAGGAATTCATGGTCAACTTTATAGAAAAAATGAACCGATTTACTTTGGTTGCCGCAACCGCAATCGGGTTATGCGCTGCCTCAAGTGCCGCCGCACAAGACGGTGAGTACGGCATCCTAATGAAAACATTGGCCAATCCGTTTTGGGGTGCGATGGGCACCGGCGTTGAGGAAGGCGCTGAAGCGGCTGGCGTTCCCTACTTCATTCAAGCTGTCGAAAGTGATCAGGCGGCTGAACAGCAGCTCAATGTTTGCAACACCATGCTGCAGCGCAGCCCTGTGGCCATGATCACAGCTGCGATCAACTCCACCAACTTGCTACCTTGCCTACGTGCAGCCCAGGAAGCAGACATTGTCGTTGTCGATCTTGATGGCAATCTTGATCCGGCAATTCTTGAGGCTGAAGGCATCGAGATCGCCTTCCGCATCGGCTCGGACAATTTGGCGGCAGGCGCGCAGGGTGCTGAATACATGGCCGAGCAGCTTGGCGCTGATGCAACCGGTCCCGTGCTCATCATTGAAGGTCTGTCAGGCAATGTCACTGGTCAGGCACGCGTAACAGGCTTCTCAGAACGGCTTGCTGAACTGGCACCGGGCCTTGAAGTCGTTGCCTCACTTCCTGGCGATTGGGATCGTGGCAAGGCAGCGACGATCACCAACGATATCTTGATCCGCAACCCAGATTTGGTTGGCATCTTTGCCGCCAATGATGGCATGGCACTTGGCGCCGTTGAAAGCGTGTTTGCTGCTGGTCGCGGCGGCGAGGTTGTGATCATTGGTGTTGACGGCAACTCTGACGCAGTGCGCTCCATCACCGATGGGCGTTTGACGGCATCCGTGGCCCAATTGCCTTACCTTGTGGGTCTGCAGTCGGTCGAAAACGTTGCGACCGTTCTGGCCGGTGGTGAGGTGCCAAGCTTCATCCAGGTGCCCACGATGGTGCTCACACAGGAAATCCTGGAAGCTGGCACTGATCCAATGCTTGAGTTCGTCAAGTAACTATACACCGCTGGAGGGTTCTCCCACCTCTGGCGCACGTGCGGCGCGCTTCCCTTGTGGCGCGCCGCTCATTTCTCCACGCAATTCTAAGGCTCTGGCATGACGGCAAAGTCTACCACCGCGCGTCGTTCATCACCGTTTGGATGGTGGCGCAATGCGCAATCCGCATCGCAAGAACGCTTCCAGTTGCGGCTCGAATCCCTGGTCGTTCTGATCGGCCTTTGCATCGTAATGAGCCTGCTCTCACCGTTCTTTCTGTCAGTCAGCAATTTCCTCAACATCTTGCTGGCCACGGCGACCATCGGCGTTCTGGCCATCGCGGCAACCTTTGTTATCAGCTCGGGCGGGCTCGATCTTTCTCTCGGCTCTGTCATGGGCCTTTCTGGCGTAGTTGGAGCCTATGTTGCGGTTACAATCGGCGCACCTGCAGGCTTCGGAGTTCTGGGCTGTCTGGTTGCAGGATCATTGGCGGGATTTGTAAACGGCTTTCTGGTCACACGCGCCGGCGTCCCAGCCTTTATCGTGACATTGGGCATGCTTGGGTTGGCCCGAGGGCTGGCACTTGTGATTTCCGATGGCCGCGTGATCTATGGCCTTCCGCCTGAGCTCATCTACCTTGGCCAAGGAAGACCCTTTGGCATCCCGATGCCGGTGATCATTCTCATCGTTACAGCTCTGGTGACCCACTACATCCTAGCGTTCACCCGCTTTGGCCGATACACGCTGGCCATCGGTGACAATGAAAACGCTGTGCGCACATCCGGCATCAATGTCGAGCGTCACCGTCTTATTCTTTACACCCTGTCGGGCGGATTGGCCGGTCTTGCAGGTATGCTGTTTATGGCGCGCATCAATGCTGGTGATCCCACCGCAGGCATAACCTATGAACTGACAGCCATCACGGCCGCCATCATTGGCGGCACGAATCTCTTCGGTGGTCGAGGTTCCATCCTAGGTACAATCATTGGCGCGTTGATCATGGGCGTTTTGCAGAACGGACTGAACTTGCTGGCAGTTCAGTCTTATTACCAGCAAATGGCCATCGGCGCAGTGCTCATCCTGGCGGTGTTCATTGACCAATACCAGTTCCGCAAAGAGGCCAAGGTATGAGCCTCCTTAAACTCGCCAACATCCGCAAGAGCTTTGGCGCTGTCGACGTTCTGCACGGTGTCAATTTGGATGTCGCAGCTGGCGAAGTCATAGGCCTTGTCGGCGACAATGGTGCTGGCAAATCCACGCTCATGAAAACCATCACCGGCATGTACACGGCCGATGATGGCGAGATTACCATGAATGGACAGTCCATCATGGGCCTGGACCCCGGCCAACGTCGCGCCCTTGGCATCGAGATGATCTATCAGGATCTTGCGCTGGCCAAGCAGCAGGATGTCGCCAGCAACATCTTCTTGGGTCGCGAGCCTGTGAAGAAGTTCTTAGGTGTTCTGCCGGGCATGGTCGACAAGCGCACGATGAACAATAAAGCCCAGGAGATGATCAACCGGCTGGGTGCCCACCTGCCCTCGATCAATCGGCCAGTGGGGTCGTTCTCAGGCGGACAGCAGCAGACAGTTGCCATCGCACGCGCGCTCACCTTCGACCCAAAACTGGTCATCATGGATGAGCCGACAGCGGCGCTGGCCGTCCGCGAGGTGCAAAGCGTCCTGGAACTGATCCGCAGCCTCAAAGCTGAGGGTATATCTGTCATCCTTATCTCACATAGGCTCAATGACGTGTTGAGCGTGACCGACAGAATCGTGGTGTTGCGCCAAGGCGTGGCCACAGCAAATCTTGAAACAAAACAGACCACGATGACTGAGGTTGTCAGTGCCATCGTCGGCGGCAACGATATGGCAGCGGCCGCTGCACATGAATCTGCCGGTTGAGGACAAAGCGAAAGGAAGACCGATGGAAGGCTTTGGCGTTCATACCAGCATGTGGACCATGAATTGGGACCGCGAGGGTGCCGAGCGCGCCGTAGCCGGTGCGCTTGAATATGATGTGGATTTCATCGAAATCCCGATGCTGCGTCCGCACGATGTGGACACTGAGCACACCCGCTCCTTGCTGGAAAAACACAGGCTGCGTGCCATCTGCTCGCTCGGCCTACCAGAGGAGATCTGGCCAACCAACGATGTCGACGGCGCAATCGACTATCTCAAGCTCGCAGCCGACAAGACCAAGGCTTTAGGCGGTGAAGCACTCTCTGGTGTGACCTACGGCGGCATAGGGCAGCGCAGCGGCCTTCCACCAACAGCCGAAGAATATGACGCGGTAGCCCGAACCCTTGGCCCGGTGGCGGCTTATGCCAAACAAATCGGCCTACTGTTCGGTATTGAGCCGGTAAACCGGTACGAGAACCATCTGATCAACACCTCGCGTCAAGCCTGCGATATGATCGAGAAGGTCGGCTCAGACAACATTTTTCTTCACCTCGACACCTACCATATGAATATCGAGGAAAAGGGCGCCGGCAATGGCATCATCGATGCACGTGAACACCTGCGCTACATCCATCTGAGCGAGAGCGATCGCGGCACGCCGGGCGAAGGCACCTGCGATTGGGATGAAATTTATGCCACGCTTGCAGCCATTGGGTTCAACGGCGGTTTGGCGATGGAAAGCTTCATCAACATGCCGCCGGAGATCGCCTACGGGCTATCCGTCTGGCGGCCTGTGGCCGACAATCATCATGAGGTGATGTCAAAAGGTCTGCCCTTCTTGCGCAACAAGGCCAAGCAGTACCGCCTAATCTCATAACCGGTGCCGGGTGACTGGGTTAGACTGATCGTGTCATGCCGCCATCGATGCGAATATTCTGCCCGGTCACGTAAGAGGCCTCATCGGACGCCAAATAGGCAATAAGCCCAGCAACTTCGCCAACCTTGCCATACCGGCCCATGGGCACGCGTTCGCGGCGCTCGTCTTTTTCAGGAAGACTATCGATGAAGCCCGGCAACACATTGTTCATGCGCACATTGTCGGCGGCATACCGATCAGAAAAAAGCTTCGCGAAACTAGCGACACCGGTGCGAAACACGCCTGATGTGGGGAAAAGTAAGTCTGGCTCGAACGTGGCAAAACTGGAGATATTGATGATTGTGCCACCACCCTGCTTGACCATTATGGGGGCGACCAGCCGCGTTGGACGGATAACATTCATCAGCAGATAATCCATGGCCGTGTGCCAATCGTCATCACTGATGTCGAGCAGTTCCCCCTTTGGCGCGTGACCGGCTGAATTCACGAGCACATCGATACGGCCCCAGCGCGCCATCGCGGCATCAACCAGCATTTGCAGGTCAGCGGTCTCAAGGTTCGACCCAGTGACACCAACGCCGCCCAGTTCCTTGGCCAGCGCTTCACCTTTGCCGGAAATCGACAGAATACCAACACCATAGCCTTTCTCAGCCAAATGGCGCGCAGCAGCAGCGCCCATGCCGCTGCCACCTGCTGTGATCAATGCGATTTTCTGCGAAGCCATGTCACCATCTCCATTTTTATTGGTTGCGGCGACCATGCCCAATTGCCCTTACGGCTGCAATGGTTCAACCAAGGCAAAGCGGTGGGCAATCAATTGACAGCACACTTACGGCAATGACACTGCCGCCCAAGACGACAAGGAGACAGCAATGGATATGGGAGTTGCCGGGCGCAAAGCTCTGCTCACAGGCGCCAGCAAAGGCATGGGCCGGGCTTGTGCTTTTGCCTTGGCGCGTGAAGGCGTTGCACTCACCATCGCCGCTCGCGGGCAAGAGGCATTGAACCAAACTGCCGAGGAGATTCGCGATCAAACCGGCGCCGATGTCACGACCGTTGCCGCTGATGTCACAACGCCTGACGGTCGCGCAGCTGCGCTGGCCGCCTGCCCGCAACCCGACATCCTGCTCAACAATGCCGGCGGCATGAAACCGGGAGACTTTCGAGATCATGATCGCGAGGCCTGGATCGAAGCGCTTGACCTTATGATGCTGGCGCCCATCGAAATGATCCGCGCAACCTTTGATGGAATGGTGGAGCGCGGCTTTGGCCGGATTGTGAATATCACCTCGCGCGGGGTCAAAATTCCGCACGCTGAACTCTCACTGTCCAACGGGGCGCGAACGGGGTTGGTCGGGTTCTGCGCAGGCATCGCCCGGCTGGGCGTTGCTAACAATGTGACGATCAACAACATCCTGCCGGGCATTATCGACAGTGATGGTCAGCGCCAGCATGTTGAAAAGCTGGTTGAGACGACGGGTCAAAGATTTGACGATATCTGGGACGTGCGCGCCGCCAAAAGTCCGGCCAAACGCTTTGGTCGACCAGATGAAATCGGCGCCCTGTTCGCGTTCCTTGCCTCGTCTCACGCGGGCCTGATGACTGGCCAATCCATCCTCATGGATGGCGGTGATTACCCTGGTACGCTATGACTTTCCGTAAACGTCCGTC
Source organism: Hyphomicrobiales bacterium (assembly GCA_040219355.1). Taxonomy (GTDB): domain Bacteria; phylum Pseudomonadota; class Alphaproteobacteria; order Rhizobiales; family MH13; genus MH13. The sequence continues at coordinate 67,511 of JAVJSN010000013.1, read as the reverse complement.
CCAGTGCCAGCAGACCACTCAAGGAGACACAGCATGACCGATGCCAAAACCCACAAGAAACCAAGCGGCTCATTTGTTGCGCTCGTCACGCCGATGAACGACGACGGGTCTGTCGATTATGAAGGCTTTCGCACACTGATCGACTGGCATGCTGAAAACGGCACATCGGCTCTGCTGATTATGGGATCAACGGGCGAAGTCTCGATGCTGTCGGCCGAGGAACGGCGGCAAATCATTGCCCGCACACTCACTATGCGCAAACCTGGCGTCACCATGTGGTACGGCTGCACCGGCAACAACACCGCGACCACCATTGAGTATGTGCGCTATGCCGCCAATGAAGGTGCTGATGGCGCAATTATCGCCGCCCCATCGTACATTTGCGCCGACAACGCAGCGATCACTGACTATGCGCTCGCCGTGCTCGACAGCGCTGACTTGGCGATGGGCTTTTACAACAACCCACCTCGAGTGAAAACAGATCTGCACTGGTCAGATCTTTCGCGCCTGGCTGATCATCCAAACATGGTCGTGCTCAAAGAATCCACCACCCGCGTTGGCCAGGTTGCACAAATGTGCGCGGCACAGCCGGACATGTCGATTATGTGCTGCTGCTCGCCCAATCTCGGACTGGTCGTTCCAACGATGGCACTGGGCGGGCACGGCACCGCCAACATGACCGGCAACCTGATTCCACGCGAAATGGCCGTGATCTCAAAACCTTGGGCAACCGGCGAAGATGCCTTTGCCTGCCGCAAGGCTTGGCTGGACAATTTACCAGTGCTGCATTTTGCCTATTCGGCGGTCAATCCAGTTGCAGTCAAAACACTGATGCGTGCCATTGGTCTACCCTCAGGCCCATTGCGCGAGCCGTTGCAGCCCCTGCCCGCACCGGCACTCAATGCTGCGCTTGATATGGTACGAGAATTAGGCCTTGATCAGCGTTATGGTTTTCGAACCGGCCCGGCAGCAATGGCAGCGGCTGAATAGGCAGATCAAAGACGCAACCAAGCGATGACCACTCTTGTTCTTGGCGCCGGTGTCATCGGCCTTGCCACCGCCTACGCCTTGCACAAAGACGGACAAGACGTCCAAATCATTGATCGTTTGGACGGCCCGGGGCTAGCGACAAGTTTTGGCAATGCCGGGGGCCTCTGCCCAGGGTTTGCCGGGCCATGGGCTGCACCGGGCATGGTTGGCAAGGCGATCAAATGGATGGCCGCACCTTCAGCTCCGTTAAAAATCAGGCCGCGCCTGGACCCCGCGCAGTGGACATGGCTGCTGCGGTTCGCCCGTCAATGTGCTGCAAGCCGCAGTGCGGCCAACAAACGTGCCATGCAGGCCATTGCCCACTACAGCCAAGACCAGTTGGCCAAGCTGATGAAAGACACTGGTCTGACCTTCGATCATGGCAAGGGCGGCGTTTTGCAGACCTTCAGATCAGAAGAAACTTGGCAGGCAGGTCAGCGCGCAGCCTTGGTGCTTGCGAACCTAGGCATCACCCACCGGCTCGTCCCGTCGCACGAGATCGCACAAATCGAACCGGCCTTGGCAGGTTCATCGGCAACGTTCGCGGGCGCATTGCACTTGCCAGACGATCAAACTGGTGATTGCGCGGCCTTTTGCAAGGAAATGGCGAGTTGGCTTGAAGAACGCGGTGTTCGTTTTTCGTTTGGCACGAATGTTTTGTCCATCGAGATGACGTCGAACCGATTTGCAGCGCTTCAAACATCGGCAGGAATAATCACCGGCGAGCGACTTGTGTTGACCGCTGGTCCTTTCGCCAACAAGCTTCTCGCACCACTCGGTCTTGGCCAGCCAATCTATCCTGTGAAGGGCTATTCGCTGACGTACACATTAGACGATGGACGTAACGGACCACGATCGTCGGTTATGGATGAGGATTCCAAGCTGATGTTCACGCGCCTGGGCAACAGAGTGCGCGTGGGAGGCGTCGCCGAACTGGCAGGATTCGACACAAAGCTGCGCGCCGAGCAAATCAATGCGATCCGAGCCGAAACCGAAGCGTTGTTTCCCTCGCTGAGCACAGCTGCAGAGCCAACGCCGTGGTGTGGTTTTCGCCCGATGACCCCTGATGGCCGCGCGCGTATAGGCGCCGCACCGGGCGTAGATGGATTGTGGCTCAACCTAGGCCACGGCTCCAATGGCTGGACACAGGCCGCAGGCGCTGGACAGCTGACGTCGGACCTCATTTTGGGGCGTAAACCAGCCATTGATCCACATCCTTACCAACCTAATTAACGGTTGCCGGTTGACGTTAAGGCAATGCTGGCGTCATCTTCTGGTTGCGGGCCAACTCATTTGCAGACAAATCTGAAGACAACTAGGGGTAGTATAAATGCGCAGCCAATTCGTAAGCTGGTGCGTCGCCGCCATCGTGGCCATCACGCCGATGGCCGCTTGGGCCAACGACATCACCATCGTCATCGGCAGTGAGCCGACGACACTTGATCCGCATGCTGCCGATGATGGCGGCGAGAAAGCGGTCAACGATAACATTTTCGACACGCTGATGGTGCGCGACACCGAAGGCAATCTGGGTTTGGGCATCGCATCGGCATGGCCAACGCAGATCGACGCCAACACATGGGAGTTCACGATCGAGCCAGGCATCATGTTTCACAATGGCGAGCCACTCAACGCTGAGGCCGTCGCCTTTTCGGTGGAACGAATGATCGATCCGGAGCTTAATTCCGAACAGCTATCCTATTTCTCCACACTGTCTGGCGCACAGGCTATTGATGACCTCACTGTGCACATCACAACGTCGGGTCCAGATCCGATCCTTCCAGCGCGCATGTACTATTTCATGATCGTGCCGCCTGAAGCCAGCCAAAGCGAGGGTTTTGCGCAGGCACCCATCGGCAGCGGACCCTACCGGTTTGTTAGCTGGGATCGCGGCAACCAAATCGTTCTGGAAGCCGACCCAGATTATCGTGGCGGTGCGCTCGATGTCACAGGCGTCACCTATCGATTCATCGAAGAGCCAGGCACCCGCCTTTCCACACTGCTGGCCGGTGAAGTCGATCTGGTCACCAACTTGCTGCCAGAGTTCATGGGACAAGTGCCGCAGGCCGCCTCCATGCGCAGCCTTGAACACCCAATGGTGCTGCTCAACCACGATGGTGGCATCACCGCTGACACGCGCGTGCGCCAAGCGCTGAACTATGCGATCGATAAAGAAGCCTTGGCATCTGCTCTGTTCGAAGGACAAGCACAGGTTGAGGCTGGACAGCTGCTTGGACCAACCTATTTTGGGTACAACGAAGACATCTCTGCCTACCCCTATGACCCTGACCGCGCACGCGAATTGCTTGCCGAAGCGGGCGCTGCCGATGGCCAGATCACGCTGGTCAGCACGTCAGGTCGTTGGCTGAAAGATCGAGAACTCACTGAAGTGATCGGCGGATATTGGTCAGCAATCGGTCTTGACGTTGATGTCCAAATTTATGAGTTCGATGAATATCTACAGCGCCTTTTCCGGTCTGAAGATGGGCAGCGGTCAGATGCCATATTTATTGTGTCTGGCAACGAGCTGCTTGATGCTGACCGGTCTTTCTCAGCGTATCTCGCGCCGTCAGGCTTCGGTGCTTCCAACAGCATTCCTCAGATGGAAGATTGGATCACAGCAGCACGTACCGAAATCGATCTTGATCGGCGTCAGGCGATCTATGAAGACGTCGTCGAGTATGCCCATGAGGAGGCACTTCTTACGTTCCTCCTCAACATCAACAACATCTGGGGCATGAGCGAGCGCTTGAGCTGGGAACCACGTGTTGACGGCAAGATGTTCGTCAGCACGATGAGCGTGGAGTAGGCGCATCCATCAGGAACAGCGCTAATGAGTCGGTTCGTCCTTAACCGCCTGTGGCAAGGCGTGATCGTTGTCCTGTCAGTTGTCGTCGTCGTGTTCATCTTGACGCGATTGATCGGAGATCCGGTGCGTGTGATGCTGCCGTTGGAAGCAACGGCAGAGCAGCGCGCCGCCTTCGAGGCACAGCTTGGCCTAGACCGACCGATTTTTGAGCAGTTCCTGACGTATGTGCGCGATGTTGCCGTGCTTGATTTCGGGGAATCGCTCTGGCAGCGGCGCCCCGTTCTTGAGATCATCATCGAGCGCGCACCTGCCACGTTGGTGCTCACCTTCGCGGCGATTGGACTTGCGGTGGCACTCGCGGTTCCGCTCGGTGTTGTTGCGGCTCTACGGCCAGAAGGTATCGTGGATAGGATCGTGGTGGTTATCAGCCTGCTGGGACTCTCAATCCCACAGTTCTGGCTGGGGTTGCTTTTCATCGTCCTCTTTTCGCTCACTCTTGGCTGGCTACCTACCTCGGGCGCGGGAGGGTTGGATCACCTTGTTCTGCCCGCCCTCACCCTGGCCTTGCCAGCAATGACGCGGTTGGTGATGGTGGTGCGATCGACAATGATCGATGAACTCAATGCGCAATATGTGAAGGTGCTGCGCGCCAAGGGCATGTTGCCTTGGCGCGTCGTCGGCGTGCATGCGTTGCGCAACTCAGCGGTACCGATCCTCACCATCGCTGGGTGGGAACTCATCCGCATTGTGTCAGGCTACACGGTGGTCGTGGAGACCGTCTTTGCGTGGCCCGGCCTTGGCCTTACCGCCATTCAAGCGATTGAACGACAGGACCTGATCTTGTTGCAGGCCATTGTTTTTGTCACGGCAATCATGGTTGTCGTCCTCAATTTAATGCTTGATATCGTCTACAAAGCGATCGATCCACGCATTGAAATGAGCGCCAAATGAGCATTGTGGAGTCCGATAGCGCCGCCGTCACTGACGCTCCGATCGTGCCGATCAGCGACACACACCCCGCCGGTGGCTATTGGGCTGATCTGCGGGCGGACACGCCTGGTCTGATCGGTGCCATTTGCCTTGGCATCCTGCTCTTCATCGCTGTTTTTGCCCCCTTGATCGCGCCGCACGATCCCGCTGCGCAGAACATCATTGCCCGCCTTCAACCACCGATTTGGATGGACGGCGGAACCTGGAACCACCTGCTAGGCACCGATCATCTGGGCCGCGATGTGCTGTCTCGTCTGTTGCACGGGTCGCGCATCTCACTTTTTGTTGGCTTTGCCACCGTGCTGGTTGCTGGCTCCTTCGGCGTCTTAATGGGCTTGATTTCCGGCTACGCAGGCGGGCGAACAGATCAGTGGATCACAGGCTTCATCGATACCCAGGTCGCCTTCCCTGGATTGCTTTTGGCACTGCTCATTTTGGCCGTTATTGGTCCAAGCATGACCACCGTCATCGTCGTGCTCGCGCTAAATGGATGGATGGTCTATGCCCGGCTCACGCGCAGCGTGGTGCTAGGTTTGCGCCAAACAGCATTTGTGGAAGCAGCCGAACTGCTTGGCTGCCGCACCGGACGCATCCTTATTCGTCACCTGTTGCCCAATCTTGCCGCGCCGTTGCTGACATTGGGCACATTAGAGTTTGCCCGCATCGTGTTGGCCGAAGCGGCTCTGTCGTTCTTAGGCCTTGGGGTCCAACCACCAGCTACATCCTGGGGTCTCGATGTCGCCCAAGGCAAAGACTACATGTTCCGCGCCTGGTGGCTCGTCACCTTCCCTGGCCTTGCCATCGCCTTCACGGTTCTGGCGATCAACCTCATCGCCTCGTGGCTGCGGGTAACGACTGATCCCGTTGAGCGCGAGAAGCGTTTTGCACGGCGCTTCGGGGCCGCCAAATGAGCGATGCCCTGCTGACCGTTGACGGTCTGGATGTTGAGTTCCTCACCAGACGAGGACGCGTGCATGCGGTACGCGATGTTTCCTTTTCTTTGAAACCCGGACAGGCGCTCGGCCTGGTGGGTGAATCTGGCTGCGGCAAGTCTGTTACCTCGCAGGCCATTATGGGCCTGGTGCAACTGCCTGGACGCATTGTCGGCGGAGACGTGCGCTGGAAAGGCAAGAGCCTGATCGGATCGGATGCCGCCAAATATCGCCGTGAAGTGTGCGGGCGCGATATCGCCATGGTCTTTCAAGACCCAATGACCAGTCTTGATCCGCTGTTTACAGTCGGCGACCAGATTGCCGAGGTTTTGACACGCCATCGCGGACTGTCTGGGGCAGCGGCGCATGCGCGCGCCACCGAGTTGCTCGATCTGGTGCACATCTCGCAGCCGCAAAAGCGGGTTTTGCAGTTCCCGCACGAGTTTTCTGGCGGGATGCGCCAGCGCGTTCTGATCGCCATGGCGCTCGCCAGTGAGCCCGAGCTTTTGATCGCCGATGAGCCAACCACAGCACTTGATGTGACGGTGCAAGCAAGCCTTCTCGATCTTCTGGCCGAATTGCAGCAACGGTTATCGCTGGCGGTGCTCATGATCACCCATGATTTGGGTGTCGTCGCCAAGCTCTGCCACGATGTTGCGGTCATGTATGCTGGAGAAATCGTCGAAGATGGCCCCGCCAACCGCATGCTCCATACGCCATCGCACCCGTACACGGCAGGCTTGGTGGCCGCTACACCAACCTTGGCGCATACCCGCCACCGGCTGGAAACCATTGACGGCCAACCGCCTGACTTACGTCTGCCGCGCACACAATGCAGTTTTAGACCGCGCTGCGCCAACGCAATCAACCTATGCGCCGCTGCGCCTACACTCTCGCCGCTGGGACAGGGCAAAGGTCGACTGGCGTGCCATAATCCGGTGACGCAGCGAGCACCAGCAACTGCAAGAGGAGAAAGCGAACACGCACCGTCCGCCCAATCAAAAGGTGCACCGTTGCTGAGTGTGCGCAATCTGTCTGTCCATTATCCGATTGGCAGCCAGGGCCTGTTTCAAAAGCGCGATATCCTAAAGGCTGTCGATGATGTGAGTTTTGACATCTGGCCCGGCGAAACGCTTGGCCTCGTGGGGGAAAGTGGCTCCGGCAAAACCACCACAGGCCGCGCTGTTCTACGTGCGGTTCCGGTGACATCTGGCTCAATCAACTTTGACGGTCAGGAAATCACCACGCTTGGCCGCGAACCCTTGCGGCGACTTCGGCGCGATATGCAGCTCATCTTTCAAGACCCTTACTCCAGCCTCAATCCGCGCATGACTGTGCAAGACATTGTGGCTGAGCCTCTTATCGTGCACGGCATTGAAACCGACCCCAAAAGGTTGCGCGACCGGGTTGCAAATCTGCTGGAGTTGGTTGGTCTTCCTGCTGACGCCGCCGAACGCCATCCACACGCCTTTTCAGGTGGCCAGCGCCAGCGCGTTGGAATCGCAAGAGCCCTGACACTGGAACCGCGCTTCATCATCGCCGATGAACCGGTGTCCGCGCTTGACGTGTCGATCCGCGCGCAGGTCGTTAACTTGATGCAGGATTTGCAGGCAAGCCTTGGGCTGACCTATCTGTTCATTGCCCACGATCTGGCCGTTGTGCGCCACATTGCCGATCGCGTGGCGATCATGAAGTCAGGCAAAATCATCGAAAGTGGTCCGGTTAAAGACATCTATTCCAATCCATCGCAGCCCTACACGCGCGCGTTGCTCGACGCCGTTCCTGAGATCGCAGACGACACTCCCACGGAGATCGCGTCCAGTCGAGACAAAGCGACCATCGACGCGTCAGTCGGCTAATCGCAATGGAGCTTCTCAGTGATGGTGGAATACTATCTGCAGCCTTTGCCGCAGGCTTTGTGGCGGTGGTTTTTGCCGCTATTGTCCAGTCCTCAACCGGCATAGGGTTTGGCCTGATTGCAGCGCCGGTGATGCTGCTGATCGATCCCAAATTCGTTCCAGGCACGATCATTTTTCTTGGCATCATGATCAGTTTTTTGTCCGCTGCGCGCGATGTAAAGCACATCGACCGATCCTTTGTGGCCGCAGGCATCGCCGGGCGCCTTCCCGCGGCTATCCTCGCAGCATCGCTTCTGGCCAGCCTATCACCCACACTGTTTCAAACTCTCTTTGCCGTTTTGGTTTTGCTCGCCGTGGCCATGTCATTGTTCGGCCCAGCCATTAAGCCCAGCATGACGAGCGCAGCCATCGCAGGTGTGCTTTCTGGTTTCATGGGAACCCTCACATCGGTTGGAGCGCCGCCATTTGCGATTGCTTTGCAGAACATGCCACCCAACCAACTACGCGCGACCATGAATGCCGTTCTGCTGTTGGGTGCCTGCGTCTCGCTTGTCTCATTGACGATCTTCGGTCGCTTCGGCGTTCCAGACATGGTGCGTGGCCTGGCGCTGATCCCGGCGGTCCTTTTTGGGTTTTACGCCGCGCGCTTTGTCATCGCCGATCCACGATCAGCGCCTTGGCTGCGGCCAGCCGTTTTGGGGCTCTGTGTTTTGGCAAGCGTTGCTTTGCTGGCGCGCGCAGCAATCACTGTTTTTGCCGCCTAAACGCCGCGTGTTAAAAGCCGCGGCAGAATGAAGAGTTGATCTTGCAACACCCAGCTATTGCTCGCAGGCACAGGGCCAAACGCAATTGAACCAATGGCATGTTGCTCGCTGTCTGTTCCCTATCGATCAGGTAACCCTCGAGCGGGTCTGAAAGCGTTCCTCGCGCCAGGTCTCGTTCTTCAGGATGGTTTCCATCGTGTCGACCGCTTTGGCAATATCATCCCTGCCAATGAACAGCGGCGTGACCCCGAAGCGCATCACATCGGGCGCGCGAAAATCACCGATGACTTTATGCGCAATCAGCGCCTGCATGCAGGCATAGCCATGCTCAAAACGGAACGCCACATGACTGCCGCGCGCCAGCGGATCACGCGGCCCGGCAAACGTCACACCAGGGCAGCGCGCCTCAACCTCATGAATAAACAACTCGCTGAGTTCAATGGATGCCTGGTGCAGATCTGCCATGTCGACTTCCTCCCAGATGTCGAGCGCTGCTTCCAGCAGGGCAAAGGCGGCGATGGAGGGTGTGCCGATCCGCATCCGCTCTATGGCGCCGGGCATCGGGCGAAAATCGGTATCGAAGGCGAACGGTGCCTCATGGGCGTACCAGCCTGACAGAGCCGGTTCGACCACAGCCAGCAGCCGCGGCGCAACATGGATGAAGGCTGGCGAACCTGGTCCACCATTGAGATATTTGTAGGTGCAGCCAACCGCGAAATCAGTGTCCAGAGCGCCGACATCGACCGGAACTGCGCCGGCTGAATGCGCCAGGTCCCACACCACCACCGCACCATGCCGGTGGGCCTTGTCGATGATCGCCTTCATGTCGTGCCGGCGACCGGTGCGATAGTCCACTTCGGTGAGCATCACCATCGCAACCTCTTCGCTGATCTGGTCGAGCACCGCTTCAGGGTCGGGGATGCGCAGTTCGTACCCGGCATCCTTCAGCTTCATCAAGCCTTCGACCATGTAGAGGTCGGTCGGAAAATTACCATTGTCAGAGAGAATGACCTTCCGGTCCGGCACCAGAGCCATGCCAGCGGCAACCGCCTGAAAAACCCTGATCGACAGCGTATCGCCAACGACCGTGCTGCCGGCAGGCGCACCGATCAGCCGTCCAACCCGGTCGCCCAGCGTGTTGGTCTGCATGAACCAGTTCTTGGTGTTCCAGCCCTTGATCAGTTCAGTGCGCCACTCATCATTGAGAAAACGTTCCATCGCCTGCGGCGCGGCCTTGGGCATCGGTCCCAGCGAGTTGCCGTTCAGATAGATCATCCCCTCCGGAATATCGAACATCGCGCGGGTCTGGGTGAAATCGGTCATGGAACGTCCTGAAAAAGGCAGAGAAACGCGTCGGGCTTAAGCTATTTCAGCGCTATGCCAAACATTCTTGGTTGTCATATAACTTTCCAGCCCTTCGGTGCCGCCTTCACGCCCGTAACCGCTGGATTTGACTCCGCCAAAAGGCGTTTCGGGCAAGGAAGCTTCCAATGTGTTGATGGAAAAATTGCCCACCTCCACCTCGTCGACCATGCGCGTGATGTAATCGGCGCGGTTGGTGAAACCATAGCCCGCCAGACCATAGGGAACGCTGTTGGCTGCTGTGATGGCTTCATCGAGATTTTTCACCGGATTGAGAATGGCAATCGGGCCGAACGGCTCCTCCTGCATGATCGTGGCCGTCCCAGGCACATGGGTCAGCACAGTCGGCTGGAAGAAATAGCCTTTCTCGCCGTGGCGCTTACCGCCGGTGCGAACGTTTGCCCCTTGCGCCACCGCATCCTCCACCAATCCGGCAAGGAAGGGAACACGCCGCGCATTGGCCAGCGGGCCCATCTCCACACCATCTTCCATCCCGTTGCCAACAACAGTGGCCGCTGCACGTTCGGTGAACCTGTCGACAAACGCATCGAAAATGCTCTCATGAACGAAAAAACGCGTCGGCGAGGTGCAGACCTGCCCTCCATTGCGCATCTTGCGTACCGCGCCGCTGATCGCCGCCTTATCCACGTCCGTGTCCTCGCACACGATGACCGGCGCATGGCCACCCAGTTCCATCAGAACGCGAGTGTCGCTTTGTGCGGCAAGCTCCGTCAGATGTCGGCCCACACGTGTCGACCCGGTCAACGCAACCAGCCGCACAGCCGGTTGCGGGATCAGAAATTGCGAGATGTCAGACGGTGTGCCGAAAACAAGGTTCAGCACACCCGCTGGCAGGCCGGCCTCCTCAAAGGCACGCACGATGTGAATTGCCCCGGCCGGGGTTTCCTCGGCGGCTTTCAGAATGATCGAGCAGCCAGAGGCCAGCGCACCAGCTATCTTGCGGGCCGGCTGGCTCATCGGGAAATTCCAGGGCGAGAAGGCCGCCACCACGCCGATGGGGTGGTGATGCACAGAGATCTTGCTGCCGGGCGCCGAAGGGATGACACGGCCATAGGCCCGCATCGCTTCGCCTGCATCCCATTCAAAGAATTCAACACCACGGATTACCTCCAACCGGGCCTGCGCCAGCGGCTTTCCATGTTCCGTTGTGATCGCCCGGGCTATCTCTTCCTGTCGCTCACGCATGATTGCGGCTGCCCGCAGGATGATGTCGGCGCGCGTGCGCGGCGGCGTTTTGCGCCAGATGTCGAACCCGGTTTGCGCAGCACTCAGCGCGTCCTCCAGATCGCTCAAGCGGGCATGGGGCAGGCGCGCGATCTCTTCTTCGGTGGCTGGATTGATGACCGGCAGAGTGTCAGGCGTTTTGCGCCATGCGCCATCAATGAAGAGTTTGGGTTCTGGATAGGTGCTCATTGCAGCCTCGGTGCAGTCTTTGCGTTTCGGCAAAGTGTCCCGCGCGCCGGGAATTACCACAATCGAATTGAACAAATACTGGTATCAGAAACTGCGATATCAGCTTTCCGAAGGTGAGCGTCCAATCTCGCTGGCCGCCAACCGCAAGGCACCAAGAAAAGTACCGCCTGCAGGCGAAAGGCTTTGCTTGCCTCGGTAGGAAACGCCGACGGGACCAGCACCAAAGGGAGCCACCCAGTCGATGCCCGCCAGAAGACCGCCTTGGATATCCAGCGCGGCAACATGGGCAGGCATGAGGCCAATCAAGTTATGCGCCATGAGAAGAGAGCGGTTGGCCAAGTAAGACACTGACTCAATTGCCGAGTGCGGCACATATTGATCCTGCCGGATGAAAAACTGATCGGTCTGGCGGCGCAGTGTGGTTTCGACCGGAGGCAAGATCCATCCATAGGGTTTAAGCTGCTCGAAGGAGACGTTAGCCTGCTTGGCAAGCGGGTGCTGCATACCGGTAACGGCCACGACGCGCTCGTCGAAAAACTTCTCCTGGGTAATGTTTTCGCGGTGCCGATGGCTAGGCAGGCGACCCACGACCATATCGATTTCGCCCGAAAGAAGCGCAGGCATCAACACCTCGTTCGTGCCCTCGACGATCTTAATCGCGACATTGGGGCGATCCTTCAACAGCCGCTCGACCGCCATCGGCAGCAGCGAGGGCGAAGCGGCCAGCAACGTGCCAACCACAACGCGGCCACTGCTTCCTTCGCTCAGATCATCCAGCTCCTGAGCGGCGTTGGAAACCTGGGCAAAAATCAGCTTGCCATGGCGGATGAGCGACTCGCCAAACACCGTTGGCACCACGCCACGATTTGTCCGGTCGAACAGCTTGACCTCGAAATCCAGTTCCAGGTCCTGGATCATTTTGGTCGCTGCTGGCTGAGATATACTCAGGTCATGGGCAGCGTTTTGAATGCTACCATGCTGACCGACTGCAACAAGCAAGCGCAGCTGACGCAACTTCAGTCTGGTCAGTGCGCGTTCGACGATGCGGGTATGGCGTGTGGCCATCGGAAGTCCTTAGAGCGTTATCGGATCAATGTGTCGCTCGATGGCCGAAATTGCGCTCATCGCCGCCAGGGCCGAGCTGCGCGGATTGTCCGGAAGGGCTTTGCCTTCGATCTGAAAAGAGAACCGCCCGAATGCCCCCTCAGCGTGAATTTCATGAGTGTTCGCGGTGATGGTCGGATCGGCAATCAGTTTGACCTGAGTGGCATCAAACCCTGCACCCGCCAGGGCAACGGCAGCTGCAACATTAGCGTTCTTCGGATAGGTGGTGGCTGCCTGCCGCGCGGTGCCCTGAAAATGGATCGTCGGCTCTTCCAGCCCTTCCAGGTCAAGATGGGTCTCCGCCGGTGAGCCCAGCCAGCTGCGCGGTGGCTTGCGCCCAATATACGTCACCTCGGTAAGGCCCCCGACTTTGGCCGCCTGAAGACAGTCGAGCGCGCCGATGGCACCGCTGGCCAAATGAAGCTGCGCCTTGCCGCTACGCGCTGCATCGGCAAGGTTCTTGGCAAGTACCCGATCGGCCAACGCGCCAAGCGAAATCGTGATCAAATCAATCCCGAGTTCGAGAACGGCGCAGCCATGCTCGGCCAATGCCTCATGTCCACCACACTCCACCATCAACGTGATGCCCGCTGGTAGATCAGCAACTGATCCGACATGCGGTATACTGTCTGAAGAGGTCTCATCCAGATGGCAGGATCGCGTTACGATCACATGCGGTCCGAACCCGCGTTCATGGAGAATTTCCGCCACATATCGCCCAATCGCGCCCTCCCCGATGATGCCGATCTTCATAGATACCTCCTAATCTGGAGTTAGCGTATCGGAATTCATTGGCGCCCTGATATCAAAATATTGGATATCCACTTTCTGTCAATGTGATTGGTTTTTCAGTGCAACGCCTGCCTTAGTGAATACATCCGACGGCGCACCGCGTGATCTAAGCCAAGCCGTTCGTGACGGAACCAAGCCCATGAACTACGCCAAGAACGAGGCCAAAGCTTATGCCCGCGAAACGATGCGCGGCATCTGGGCGGCGGCTCTCAACCCCTTTGACGACACTCTGGATCTCAATGAAGCCGGGCTGCGCCGCAACATCCGGCACTGGATCGATGATCTAGAAATCCAGGGCCTGTTCATCGCTGGCAAACAGGGTGAATTCTGGTCGATGTCATTGGACGAGCGCAAACGCAACATGACCATCGCGGTGGAGGAATGCGGCGGCAAGGCTGGCACGATCATGTCGATCTCCGACCAGAACGTCGACACAGTGCTGGAGTTGGGTCATCACGCGCAAGATTGTGGTGCCGATTATGTCGTGGTCCACGCGCCGATGCTTAGCTTCTGTCATGACCGCGACGAGGTTCTCTACAATTACTACAAATTTCTCTGCGACCGCCTCGATATCGGCATTGCCATGTGGAGCCACCCCGACAGCGGCTACCTGATGGAGCCGGAAACCTGCGCTCGCATCGCTGATCTGCCTAACATCATGGCGATCAAATACTCCGTTCCACGGGAGATTTATGCCCGCCTGACGCAGATGGTCGGCGACAAGATCTTGGTCTCAACGTCGGCTGAAGATGACTGGTTGGACAATATTGAGGAGCTTGGCTGGCAGCTTTATCTGTGCTCCTCGCCGCCTTATCAGCTGCAAACCAAGAATGACCGCCGTATGCACGAATACACCCAGCTTGCCTTTGCCGGGAACTTTGATGCCGCCAGGCGCGTGCGTGATAGCTTGCAGCCTGTACGTGATGCCATCCGCACCACGAAGCCAGGCAGTAAGCCAACCGCCCACGGAAAGTGTTGGCAGGAGCTTCTCGGTCAGGTTGGCGGTCGCGTGCGTCACCCAATGCTGGAATTGACCGAGGCAGAAAAAGCGACCACCAAAGCTGCCTTCGAAGGCTGCGGCCTCCAACTCTAGCTCGAGGCCATCAGCAGCACGACGTAGCTGTTTCTGGGTCAATTTCTGGGCCGATCAGATATCAGGAATACTGATATCCACTTTCCCGGAAACAAATATTGCTTTGTGCCCATTTCTCCTACGCTTTGGTCTTGAAAGCAGTGTTGCAGCAGCGAACAATGCACCATGCGGGAGGAGATCATGAGCGAACATCCAACGTTGAAGCCCTTCAACTTCAAGAAATGGGTCGAAGACAACGCTGACAAGTTGCGCCCGCCTGTCGGCAACCAGCTTTTGCACAAGGAAGGCAACATGATCGTCATGGTCGTCGGCGGGCCAAACACCCGCGTCGATTTTCACGATGATCCCGTCGAGGAATGGTTCTTCCAGCAGAAAGGCGACATGATGCTGAAGATCGCCGATGGCGGCAAAATCTATGATGTGCCGGTGCGCGAAGGCGAAGTGTTTTTGCTGCCGCCGCATGTTCGCCACGCCCCACAGCGACCCCAGGAAGGGTCGGTCGGCATTGTTGTCGAGGCGCCGCGTCAACCCGGTATGAAAGAGGGCTTTGAGTGGTATTGCTTCAACTGCCAAGGACTGGTTCACCGCGAGGAGGTCGCTTTAGACGGCCCAGAAGGCATCGTTACGGCGTTGCCAAAAATCTATGACGCCTTCCATAACAGCATAGAAGCGCGCACATGCCCCAATTGCGGCGAAGTTCACCCCGGCAAAGGCAAACCGCCTGAAGACTGGGTGCAGCTCTGAAACCCATGCGAATACAACAAGGACCAGACCAATGAACACCATTGTCAAAGCACTAACAGGGACCGCCATCGCGCTGGCCTCAACGGGGCCTGCATTTGCAGAAGAGTTTCGTCTCGGCCTCATCACCCCGCCGCCTCATATTTGGACCGTGGCCGCAGAAGCGTTCGGTGCTGAACTGGCAGAGGCCAGCGGCGGGGCACACACCGTGACCGTCTTTCCCGCACGCCAGCTGGGCAACGAAGCGGAGATGCTCCAGCAGCTCCAGACCGGCGCACTGGACATGGCTTTCATGACGGTCGCCGAAGTCTCCAACCGCGCACCTGATTTCGGCGCGCTTTACGCACCCTATCTGGCGGACGACATTGCCCATGCTGGACGCATTCTGCGCAGCGAAACAGCCCAGGGCATGCTCGAACAATTGCCCGCGCAAGTGGGCGTTGTGGGCACAGGCTATGGAATGGCGGGCCTGCGCCAGATCGTCAGCCGCGGCGACATCACATCCGCAGAGGATTTGGCAGGGCTCAAACTTCGGATCACGCCGTTTGAACCGATCCTTGATTTCTACAATGCCATCGGGGCCGCGCCGACACCGATGCCCTTGCCTGCGGTGTATGACGCATTGGCCAATGGCCAGGTTGATGCGATCGATATGGATGCCGAGCTGATTTGGATTCTCAAATATTATGAGCACGCCGACACCGTCGTACAGTCCGACCACATGATGTTCCCGATGGTGGGTCTTGTCTCAGCGCGGGTTTGGGCAGGGCTGTCCGAAGACGACCGCGCGATGATTGGCGAACTGATGGCACACCATGTCGATACCACCATCGATGCCTATGTCGAGCGGGAGCAAGGCTGGCTGGACCAGATCCGCGAGACAGGTAGAACATACATTGAAGTTGATCAAAGCTTCTTCGGCGGTGCCATTGACGCTTGGAACGAGATTTGGTCTGAGCGCTCTTCAATGCTTGATGATCTGCGTGAGGTTGCGGCCGAAACGGCGCAGTGATCGCACAGACATTCACGGTCAGGGCGCGTGCCTGGGTACGCGCCCTGATTTTTTGGAGAGAGCCCTATGATCGGACGGATCTCAGCCAGGTGGGCACGTATCGAGCTGATGCTTGCAGCGCTTCTGGCCCTCTCGATCACCGTTCTCATTCTGCTCAATGTCGTCACCCGCAGCGTCGGGGCAGCTCTCTTCTGGGTTGATGAGCTGGCGATCTACGCCATGGCTTGGATGACGTTTCTTGGCGCGTCAGCTGCTCTGCATTTTGGCCATACGATCGTGATCACAATCCTGACGGATGCTCTACCATCCCTTCTGCAACGCGCTGTTGCCAAGCTGGTGGATCTGGTGGTGCTTGCTTTCGCGCTCTTCATGATCTGGTTTTGCTGGCGCTGGTACTCGCCGCTGGAGCTTGCCCGTCACGGCTTTGACACCCAGGCCTTTCAGGGCGCGACGTTCAACTTCATCTACGCTGAACCAACCACGACACTCGGCATCCGCAAATACTGGGTTTGGTTGGTGATGTGGGCCTTCGCGCTTGGCGCCACATTGCACGGCTTTGCCAATCTGCTCGGCCAGGGCGCCACGGAGCGAAAAGCCCAGCCATGACGCCGCTGATTTTCGCCCTCAAGCTGCTTATTGCCGTCCCCGTCGCGCTGGTTCTGGCGCTAACGGCAATCTGGTACATCTGGGAGAGCGGAAACACCGTTCTCTATGACAGCTTCGCCCAGAAGATGTTTTCCGGATTGGAGAACTATGGGCTCTTGGCCATTCCCCTCTTCATGCTCACCGGCGAGTTGATGAACGAAGGCGGCATGACCCGACGCCTGATCAATGCCGCACGGGTTTTTGTCGGCGGGTTTCGCGGTGGACTGGCCTACATCAACCTGCTGACCAACATGTTCATGGCAGCGATCATCGGTTCGGCTACAGCTCAGATTGCTGTGATGGCACGCGCCATGACGCCTGAGATGGAAAAAGAGGGCTACGACAAGGGGTTTGCCGCCGCAACAACGGCAGCTGGAGGACTATTGGCGCCAGTCATTCCGCCCTCCATGATGTTCGTGATCTATGGCGTGCTGGCGCAAATCCCGATTGGCAACATGTTCCTTGCTGGCATCTTGCCTGGCCTTTTGCTGGCGGCGGCTTTCGCAGCGGTGATCTTTGCCATCGGGCTGACCGCAGAGTTTCCCAAGGGCAACTGGTTCAATCGAAAAGAGAGCTATGCAGCGCTCCTGCATTGCCTGCCCGCTGCGCTCATTCCGCTGGCCATCATTGGCGGTATCTTGTTTGGCATTGCAACCCCCACTGAAAGCGCCGCTATTGCCTCTCTCATTGCTTTTCTCGTTGGCTGGCTGGTCTATGGAGAATTGAAGCCATCCGCACTTTTGGGCATGTTCAAACGCACAGCGATGAATGCGTCGATGGTGGTCTTCATGATTGCCGCAGCCAACGTGTTTGGTTGGGTGATTATCTATGAGGCCCTACCGCAAAAACTGGCCGCCCTGATCACTTCGATCACCAGCGATCCCTTTGTGTTTCTGCTGATCGTCAATCTAATCCTTCTGTTCGTTGGCATGCTGGTCGATGGGATCGCAGCAGTGATCCTTATCACCCCCATCCTCTTGCCAATCGCCATGAATGATTATGACATCAGTCCCTACCAGTTCGGTGTGGTGATGTGTTTGAATCTGGTGTTGGGGCTGCTGACACCACCGGTGGGCGTCGGACTCTACATCGCCTCCTCGGTAAGCAACGTCTCACCCTGGCGCATCCTGAAATCGCTCTGGCCGTTCTTGCTGGCTGTTGCCGTGATCCTTGTCCTGCTAAGCCGATTTCCCTGGATATCGACCGCCCTAATATAGGCTGACGTTCGAACATCGCGCGATTGTCAAGCTAGCCTTGTCATTCAAGCCGCAGCACTCTCGTTCGGGTGTTTGCCGAGGATGATCATGCCCAGCAAATCATCGTCGGTGACATCAGCTACATTAACAGTTCCCACCAGTTTGCCATTCTTCATCACGCTGGCACGGTCGCAAAGCTCCATCACCTGATGGACGTCATGGTCGATGAGAAAGATGCCGATGCCTTCCGCCTTCAACTGACTGATGAGCTCGGATACCATCTGCGTTTCATGCGGCCCGAGGGCTGCTGTTGGCTCGTCCATGATGAGGATGCGGGCGTTGAAATAGACCGCACGCGCAATCGCCACCGACTGACGTTGGCCGCCCGACAAGGCAGCAACCGGCGCCGAGAACTTTTGAAAGTTTGGGTTCAGCCGACCCATGATTTCGCGCGTTTCTGCCTCCATGGCCGCGTCGTCAACCAGCCCGAGCGGCGAGACAAGCTCGCGACCGAGGAAGAGGTTCGAGGCCGCATCAAGATTATCGGCCAATGCGAGCGTTTGATAAATCGTCTCAATATTGTGCGCGCGCGCATCGCGTGGGTTGGTGATGGTAACCTTTTGCCCGTTGATGAATATCTCACCGCCATCGGGCTGATAGGCGCCCGAGAGGATTTTGATCAGCGTCGATTTGCCCGCCCCATTGTGGCCGAGAAGGCCAACAACTTCGCCGGGATAGAGATCAACGGTGACATGATCAACAGCCTTTACCCCTCCAAAGGAGATCGACATGTCGCGCATTTCTACAAGCGGTGTGCCTTTGTCAGCCATCAGCTAATCCCCGCGCGTTTGCGATAAACAATATCAATCCAGACGGCGAAGACCAAAACCGCCCCGACGACGATGTTCTGATAAGGCGCATCTACCCCAACCATGGCCATCCCGGACTGCAAGGACTGCATAATAAGCGCCCCAAGAATGGCACCGAATATTGTACCAACGCCTCCGGCAAGCGCCGTTCCACCGATCACCGCTGCTGCAATCACCCGCAGTTCATCCAGCGTGCCAATATCGTTGGTATGATTGGCGAGGCGCGAGGACGCAACCACGGCAGAAAGCGCCGTCAGCGCGCCCATCAGGGCGAACACTTTGACCGTCAACATGCGCGTGTTGATACCTGAAAGCTCGGCAGCATCTGGGTTGCCACCAGTGGCAAAGATATAACGCCCAAAGCGCGTTCGCTTGGCGATGATCGTCATACCGATGGCCACAGCAATCAAAAGCAGGACCGAGATTGGCAATCCATAGGTCGCTGTGAAGCCCTCCGGCATAACCTCGCCACGCGCCTCAAACATCCGCCGCAAGCGTGCGGCTGGTATCTGGTAGCTGTTCAAAATCCAGATGAACCCCATGATCGTGGCGATCATGATCCCGGACATCGTCAACTCAGCCCACAATGGCTTGGCGGCAAAGCCGTGCTTTTCCTTCGACCGCCTGCCGTTCCATTGCAAGGCGATGGCTGCCAGTGCCGCCAGCGCCCCGAGTATCCAAGATATCGTTGGCCCAAGTGTGCCATTGATGCCGCCAAAAACCATAAAATTCTGATCAAGCGGCCCGATGGTTTGCCCATCGGTGAGGAACCAGCCAACATTGCGCCAAACGAGCAACCCACCCAATGTGACGATGAAGGCCGGAATGGTCAGATAACCAATCATCCACCCGTGAAAGGCGCCAATCAGCGTGCCCGCCAACAGGCCAACCAGGATCGTGATCGGGGCGGTCATCGGGTTGTTCAGACCAAAGCCCAACAGGTCTGGCAATATTGCTGTCTGCGTCATCGCCATGATGGCCGAGCACGTTGCCAGCAACGCACCGACGGACAGGTCGATATGACGGGTCACGATCACGAAAACCATGCCGCAGGCCATAATCGCCACCGACACGGTTTGGATCGTCAGATTGAAAATGTTGCGTGGTGTGAGAAAGCGGCCATCGGTGAAAAGATCAAACCCGACACACAGCAACACAAAGGCGCCAACCATGCCGAGCAGACGCATATCAAGCTCAAGCTGCTGAAGCGGATTCCTTCGTTGAGTGGCGGGTTGATGGTCCGTGTCGGTCATATCCGATCTCCAGCTATCGGCAGGACAAAGAAAAAATGCGCCCCGATCAGACGGGGCGCATTCTAAAGGTTTTCAACAGTCAAGATCGTCCACCGATCAGTTGCAAGGCGCTGGGCCATCGGTGACGCCCTGGCAAAGAGCTTCAAGCTCGATCCAGCCAGCGTCGACAACCACGGACAGGTTGTCAGCCGTGATGGGCTGGGGTGCCAAGAACATGGATGTCATCGTCGTGCCGCCCGGCGACGTCCATTCTTGAGCGCCTTCCACAGCGTCCATCATGGTGCCACCGGCCAAGGCCACGGCGATCTCGCCAGCAGCGCGACCGAGATCACGTGCATCCTTCCAGACGGAAACAGTCTGAGTGCCCAGAGCAACACGGTTAAGCGCCGCATGGTCACCATCCTGTCCAGAGACAGGAATACCTTCCATGCCCTGGGCAGTCAGTGCCGCAACAACACCGCCTGCGGTGCCATCATTGGAAGCCACAACAGCATCGACGCCATTGTCTTCAGCGGTCAGGATCTGTTCCATGTTACGCTGAGCGTTGGCTGGCAGCCAGCCATCGGTATAGGCCTCGCCGACAATTTCGATCGCACCGGAGTCGATGGCAGCTTGCAGAATTTCCTGTTGACCACCGCGCAGGAAGTCAGCGTTGGGATCGGTCGGCGAACCCTTAATCATCACATAGCGACCTTCTGGCTGAGCTTCGAGCACAGCACGGGCCTGCATGCGGCCAACTTCCACATTGTCAAAGGTCAGATAGAACGCGCGTGGATCCTCGATAAGGCGATCGTAGGCCACAACGGGAATGCCTTCGTCAGCAGCAGCCTGAACCGCTGGACCGATGGCCTGTGCATCCTGCGCCAAAATGATCAGCGCATCGACACCCTGAGCGATTAGGCTTTCAATGTCAGACAACTGTTTGGACGCCGACGACTGAGCATCCGTTGAAACATAGGTAGCACCGGCGGCCTCAAGGGCAGCAACAATTGCCGCCTCATCAGTTTTCCAGCGCTCTTCTTGGAAATTCGACCAGCTCACGCCAACAGTCATCTGCGCGTAAGCGGTCGTTGCGAAAAAGGCAGCGAACAGTGTCGCAGCCATCAACTTGATAAGCTTCATGGATTGTTCTCCCAAAATTTCCCTTGCGTGTTCCGTTGTCCGGAACATCATGCGAGGTAAGCGTAACATCTTTTTTTTTGCGCGCAAATTAAATATCACTTTGCTCACATTTTGACCCCATCGGGCTTCTGCACACAGGGCAAGCAACAGAGCTTGCCGATTTATTTTCTTTGGTGAATTATAGGCCGAAGGAGGCGCTCTTGTCTGATCCCATTCGCTTGTCTTCCAGTTCCGACCAGCGCGAATCCAGTCGCCATCAGGTGCTTGAGACCATTCGCAATGCCGGTCGCATTGCGCGCATTGATATCGCCAGACAGACGCAGGTGAGTCCAGCAACGGTGACCGCCATCACCTCAGAGTTGCTCGGCGCGGGATTGATCGAGGAAATTGAACCTGAGCCAGACCGCACCACGGTCAAACGCGGACGCCCAAGGGTATCCCTTCGCATTTGCGGTGGGGCGCATCTCATCGCTGGCATCAAAATTTCCGACAAAGCTGCGACGGCCATTCTGGTCGATTTTGACGGCAACACGGTCGGTCATAGAGAAACACCCCTGCCCGCATCCGTTGTGACCTGCGATAGCTTGGTTGCGATTGTTCGCAACCTGCTGGAGCAGGCCACGCAATCGGCCGGACGCAAATTGTCCGACATTTCAGGCCTGGGTATTGGCCTTGCTGGCCTGATCGATGCCAAGCGCAATTTTGTCTACTGGTCGCCATCGCTCAACCAACGAAACGTCGAACTTGGCCAGGCACTCGACGCTGCCCTGCCGTTTCCTTCCTTCGTCGACAACGATGCCAATCTCGTCGCGATGGCCGAACAGCAATTTGGTGTCGGGCGCGGAGTCTCAGACTTCATTGTGATCACCATTGAGCAAGGCGTCGGCATGGGCATTGTGATTGACCACGCCATCTACCGTGGCGAACGCGGGTGCGGTGCTGAGTTCGGTCACGCCAAAGTTCACCTTGATGGCGCCCTGTGCCGGTGCGGTCAGCGTGGGTGTCTTGAAGCTTATGTCGGAGACTATGCCCTGCTCCGCGAGGCAAGCATTCTGGACAGCACGCAGCCCGAAAGTGACCTTGCCGCGCTCTATCAACAAGCCCAGAACGGCGATGCGATGGCGCGCTCAGTCTTTGATCGCGCCGGTCGAATGTTCGCCATGGGACTGGCGAACATCATCAATATCTTCGATCCCAAGCTCGTCGTGCTTTCCGGCGAACAGATGGAATACGATTTTCTCTACTCGCAAGATGTCCTGGAGCGTGTGTGGGCCTCCATCGTACATGTCGATATCGAGCGACCGGAAATCCGCGTCCACAAATGGGGAGATCTGATGTGGGCAAAAGGCGCAGCGGCCTACGCGATTGAACAGGTCTCCAACACCACCATTCAAAGACTTGCGGCCCATGCGGCGTAGCATCGTCGCGAGCCTGTCGGCAGCGATGGTAATGGCCGGTATTGGCCACAGTTTGGCAGCACCGCGATTTGAACCGCGCGCCATCGGCTCACACGTTTACGGCGGTGGATGGGAGCATTTCGTCGGTGGTGGTTTGGCAGCCTTTGACTGCAATGGTGACGCCTTACCGGAGCTCTATGCTGCTGGCGGAGACAACACAGCTCAGCTATTTCTCAACACAACCGAGACAGGCGGGCAACTCAGCTTCGACACTCAAACGCCCCAGGCACTGGCGTTGACCGGTGTCATCGGTGCTTACCCTCTCGATATCGATAGCGATGGTCATCTCGATCTGGCGATCCTACGCGTTGGCGAAAACCTGTTGATGCAAGGTCTGGGTGACTGTCGTTTCGCGCCATTTGAGACGCTCGCGTTTGATGGTGGCGATGATTGGAGCACGGCCTTCTCCGCCTCATGGGAGGGTGGCGAACGATTACCGACCTTAGCGATCGGAAATTATGTTGATCGCACCAAACCAGACGGCCCATTTGAAGCGTGTGACACCAACATTCTGATGCGACCGCAGGGCGAGCGCTATGGCCCGCCTTTGCCGCTCACGCCGGGATATTGCGCACTGTCGATGCTCTTCACCGATTGGGGTCGCCACGGTCGCGGCGACCTGCGCATCTCCAACGATCGTCACTATTATGTGCGCGGCGGACAAGAGCAGATGTGGGCCATGGAGCCCACCCCCAGGCTTTATGGACCGGAGGATGGTTGGCAGAGCCATCAGCTTTGGGGCATGGGCATCGCGACGCGCGATCTGGATGGCGATGGATTGGCTGAAGTATACCTCACCTCCATGGGTGACCAGCGACTGCAACTCATTGAATCTGGAGCCGACGCACCGACGTTTATAGACGCGCCTTTCGACGTTGGAGCAACCGCACATCGGCCCTATACAGGCGGTGATGGACGACCCTCGACGGGATGGCACGCTGCGTTTGGCGATGTGCAAAATGATGGCTTCGCCGACCTCTTCGTCGCCAAAGGCAATGTGGAACAGATGCCTGGCAGCGCGATGGACGATCCCAACAACCTTTTGCTAGGCCAAGCCAACGGATTGCAGTTTATCGAAGCAGGATTGGAAGCAGGCATTGCCAGCCTGCATCGCAGTCGCGGCGCGGTACTGATGGACCTCAACCTTGATGGCCGTGAGGATTTGGCTGTGGTCAATCGCGGCGCTCCAATGGAGCTTTACGAAAATGTGACGACGAACCTCGGCAACTGGATTCAGGTCTTGTTGGAACAGCCGAACGTGAACCGGTTTGCGGTCGGCGCTTTCGTTGAAGCAAAGGATGGCGAGCGTCGCTGGACGCAGGAAGTGACCGTTGGCGGCGGCCATGCGGGCGGCACGTCAGGCGCGTTACACTTCGGCCTTGGTGAGACTGACCTCGTTGAGCTTCGGGTGCACTGGCCCGGCGGTGAGGTTGGCAGCTGGCAACAATTCGCGACCAACCAGCGCATCACGATCACTCGTCCCTAGCGATCAATCGGCAGTCCGCTGGGTACGGTTTGTGGAATTCCAAGTCGGCCTTGCAACGATGCTGGATCGGTCAGCGCTTCCAGAAACGCCAGAATATCAGCAACCTGATCATCGCTGAGATTCACTGGTGCCAGATCATTGGCATCGGCAATCGCAGCCAGCGCCAGCGGATCGTCCAGCACGCGCCAATCGTCAGCGCCTTCAAGATCAGGCAATATCGCCTGACGTCGATCATAAGCATAAAGCGAGGCCACCGGATCGAGATGGTGGCGCACGACCGCTTCCAGCGTCCGATAGGCGCCTGCATGTCCATAAGGTGCGGTGTGCGCAATATTGCGCAGTGATGGCGTGCGAAACGCGTAAGCGTCTTCCAGTGCTCCGGTCACATGCATGCGACCTTCATCGCGAGCATGGCTTTCAAAGCGCGCAGCCTTGCCAGGCCCCAGTTGCGGCATCGCGATTGCATGGAACGCATGGTCAGTTTGAAAACGTCCGGCATGGCACGTGCCGCATCCGGCCTCACCATAGAACAGCTCCATGCCTCGTTTTTGTGAGGCAGAAAGGACATCCTCGCCCCCAAGATGGCGGTCATAGGGGCTGTTTGTGGCCTGCCACTCGAAGCGGATGAAATCGGCAATGACATTGCCAATATCGGCAAAGGTAATCGGCTGGGCCTCTCCCAGCACTGCATCAAACTGCGCGCGGTAAGCTGGAATGGTGGAGACACGCTCGGCAATCTGGTCCCATGCGCCGCCCGGCAGGGAAAGGTGACCCATACGCACGGCCTGAGCGATAGGGTTTTCCGAATAGTGCCCGGCCATCTCATCGGCGGAAAGGACGGGAAACATCGCTTGCGCCGCCAGCACCGAGTCGAAGCCCTCGGCCATGGACTCACCCAGCGGCGTGCGGATGCCATGCGGTAAAGCTGGATCAGCTTCCAACCGCCCATCATGGAACATCACCGAAAATTCTGGCTCGCCAAGATTAAACAAGGCCGGTGCGTTGCGCGGCAGACGCTGTTCGGGAAAGTTGTCAGGATCAGGCACCCGATCTGGCCCAAGACCGCTCGCACCATCGCCCAGGGAGAGCGAGACCCCATCGCTCGTGCCAAAACGCGGGTGGTGGCACGTGGCGCAGGACACCTCCTGATTGCCCGACACAATCGGATCGTAAAAGAGCAACTGGCCCAGTTCGACCCGCCTCATATCGAGGGCAGCCTGGTCAGCAAAACCCCAAGCTGGCAGCAGCACAAGCGGCGCCAGCATCAAGGCGATCAGCGGCCATCTCATAGCACGACGTCCTTGGTGTCCATGATGGCTGTTTGGGCAAAGGGCATCATTGGATCGCGCTCTTCCGATCTGGGAAGCTTAACTCTGATGATCTTGGTCTTCACAGCTGAAACTTAGAGCCAAGCCGCACCCTTTGAAAATGGTACCACCGGCCAAAATGCAAACACGCAACCAAAACGG
Organism: Hyphomicrobiales bacterium; assembly: GCA_040219355.1. Lineage (GTDB taxonomy): Bacteria > Pseudomonadota > Alphaproteobacteria > Rhizobiales > MH13 > MH13. The sequence goes on along the minus strand of JAVJSN010000013.1, from coordinate 42,093 downwards.
TCGAATATCGGCGTCTTTAGCGAGGCACCAGAACGGGTGAAAAGGCCAAACAGATGCCGTGATCCAGGATCGAAAGGATGGACGCTTCCTGGCTCTTGGCGGAGACCTAATGCATTGCCAATGCTTGTTGATGGGATCTGAAATGTCGAGGCGACACATCGATTTGGCCACTGAACCATCACTGCGATACGCACACTTGGATTTACAAGGGCGCCTATGTCTGGTCATACTTGCAATCCGTTGGGGCGGAGGATGGATTTTGGGCTTCCATGGCAGATGATGATCAACTGACGCGACCCTTGCCGGATGGCCCACCGGGCGAATTGCCGGTGGGGGCCGAGCTAAACGGCGGGCAATACAAGGTCATCCGCAACATCGCCGCCGGCGGTTTTGGGATCACTTACCTCGCCAAGGACAATTTGGACCGGGATGTTGCGCTCAAAGAGTGCTTCCCGCTTGGCCTTGTCGCCCGCTCATCCAGTCGCTCCGTGAGTGCTGCCAGTGAGTCGACCGCCGCCTCTTTCAGTACGGCCCGCAATTTGTTTTTGCGCGAAGCTCGCCTTCTGGCGGGCCTATCCCATCCCAATGTTGTGCACGTTCAAACCCTGTTTGAGGAAAACGGTACGGCCTATATGGCAATGGATTTCATCCACGGCCACGATTTACAGACTGTCATCAATGCTGATGCTGAAAGCCTAACGCCGACTGCCGTCGTCGATATGGCGCGCAGTTTGCTGGATGCGCTGGCTTATTTGCATGATAGCGGCCTGCTGCATCGCGACATCAAGCCGTCCAACATTCGCATTGATCGGTTCGGCCGCCCGATTCTGATCGATTTTGGGGCTGCTCGGCAACAGATCCGAGCCGAAACGCGCAAGATGGGCACCTTCCGCGTTGTCTCCGATGGGTATTCGCCAAGCGAGTTCTATACCACTGGCGCAGAACAAAGTGCGGCTAGCGATCTCTACTCTCTTGGCGCAACGCTATATCACGCGGTTGCGGGAGAAGCGCCACCTGCCGCTGATGTGCGTATTCAAAGTGTCGCGACGGGAGAGCCTGATCCTTATGTCGCGGTGTCAGGGCGGTTTACCGACCATGATCCGGCTTTGCTTTCACTCATTGATCGCTCGATGGCCATTTCCCAGAAAGAACGGCCACAGTCAGCAAAGGCCTGGCTGGAAAAGCTGGATGCGGCCGTCACACGCGCCTTGCCACCCAACCTGCCTTCATCCGCCACACCCTCCCCGGTGGCAGCGTCATCGACAGCGGGATCAAGCGGATTTCTACGCGGCGCGTTGCTCAGCGGCGTGGGCGTGGCTGTACTGGCCGGTGCCGCCTATATGCTGCTTGGTACCGGTGGAATGAGTGCTGAAGAAGCTGGCTCGCTGCAGGCTGATCTCTCTGCGGCCAACGCCAGGATCGTGGATCTTGAAGGCCTTGTGGAATCCTTAAGCGATCAGCAAATCCAGCTTGATCGAGCACTGGTAGACCTTGCTGCCGCCGAACAGCAACGCGACCAGGCGTTGGTCGACTTGGCTTCGGCTGAGCGAAGCGGTGGCACCGCGGTTCCAGCTGGCTGTCCCAACTTTGATGTCAGGGCGGCGCGTATCGTCGCGCTAACCGGCAGTTTTTTGCAGTCCAATGCGCCGACTTATCGGTTGAGTGCCGGCGGAGATGCTGCACTGACAGATTGTCCAAACGCCACAGGACGAGGCTATGTGTCTGAAGCGCCGAACATCTCGGTATTGCTTTCCGAGATCGCCAGCAATGACGGTGTGGTGGAATTTTCTGTAACCGCCGAGTGCGATACCACCTTGCTGGTCAACAGCCCGACCACGATTTGGTACTTCGATGATGATTCCAATGGCAACCTTCAGCCCCGCTTGATGATACCCAACATCGAAGCCTTTAACGCCGAAGAAGCTGCAAGGCTCGACGTGTGGGTGGGGACATTTGTTCGAGATGAAACCTGTGATGCCACCCTGCAAATTCAGGGCATTGCATCTCGGTAAAAACCAAGATCGTCAGGTTACGAGCAAATAGACGCTCGATGCGATGATCCAAATCGACGCTGCTGTCTTCAGCCAGAGCGAGCCGAGCAACGAGGCGATACCTTTGGCCAGGAACCCGCCCAGAATGGCGCCAGGCACCGCGATCAACGCGATTTCCAGGCGTACCAATCCGGCGAAATAGTTGTCCCAAAAGCCGGTGAACACACAGATCACCGAAACCCAGACTGCGACAGCAATCGCCACCTTTGTCGGGAAGCGCCGCAGGATAAGATAGATCGCCAGAAACTCGCCAATGCCGACCGAGAACAAGGCGGTGACCGCCCCACCGAGAGCGCCGAGCAACAGCAACACCCACAGTTCACCAGGTCCGATGGTCAGCTTGCGTTCCAGCGCCGATTGATGGCGCTGCACCCAGGTAAAAATCAGCAAGATAATGCCGAGCGCAAGCGAGAAAAACTTAAACCAAACAATCAGTTGATCGCCATCGACCTCCACAAAAGCTTGGGTCAGAAGAAGAGCCGGAATACCTGTCGCCAGTGGCGTTGCGGTCAACGCAAGCAATGTGTGCGGCGCGATCTTCTCATCCCACGCCAGACTATCTTTGACGAAGATTGCGTGGGCCCACGTCAACGCGCCGATGGACATGCCAAAGCACTGGATGGTGAAAGAGACAGCCACGCCCTCATTGGCGTTCTGCGGCAACAGACTAAGCAGCGCGTCGGGCACCATGATGCCGCCGTCCTGCAACGCAGCAAAGACTGGCACGAACACCACGCCGCCACCCGTTCCCGTCGCGTTGGCGATGATGGCCCCCATCACGCCGACCGGCACGAAAAACCATAGGCCAAGAAGCACATCCAAAGTGAGTGAGGACTGCCAGAACAACAGCGCATAGGCCGCCGCCAGAAGGGCCAGATGGATGGGAATCCAGGTTTTGACCAGTCGGCTCACCGCTTAAAGCTTCCCGAACTGTCCGGCCTTAAATCGCCAGCGGATGAAGAACACCGACAGGGGGCCAAGAAGGGCCAAGAAGGACGGAATAAACACGCTAACGAAATGCAGCGTCACGGTTTGCAGTTCAATCGCCCCTTTTCCAGCGGCCATCGGAAGCCAAGGGATCAAATCATTGAACATCAAACCAACAACGATGCCGAACTCGATGATAGAAAAAAAGAACTGAAAGGCAAACGGCCAATCACGATCCCAGCGGACCGATTGGATGAAAATGTAAACCGGGTCCAAAACAAGTCCGACTGCCAGAAGCGTTGTCAGAAACAGGAAGAAGATTTGCGCCTGACCCCAATCCCAAGCCCAGCCATTATGAGCATAGGCAAAAAGGGCGGTGATCGGCAGACCAAGGAAAACAAACAGAAAAAGCCGGGTCTGAATGCGGCCGGCGAGTGTCGGGATCATTCTGTTGGCCTCCTCAAGGTGCGCTGCCGACGGCCCATTTGAGCCATTGCGACAGGGAACGCAGCGGTGTCAGGTCACGGACGCTATGGGTCTTGTCGGTCACCAGATGATCCACCGACCGCAGTGCCGAGTATTGCAGACCAAGAAAACTATCGACCGCCAGATACGGCCCACCCGTGGTGATCGTGCCAGCCGCATAGGCTCTGCCTTTACCGTTCTTTAAACCGGCGATTTCAAAGTCATTGGTCACCTGCAAACCTGTCGGCCCACGCTTTTCGGCTTTTCCATCGCGCACCGAATAGGCGTGGTTACGCGGAAGGTCATAGGTATCGAGAAGATCGGCCATAAACGGCGAGCGGCGAATGTCGGCAATCAAGCCGGTGCAATCGATCAGGTAATGGGCAAAAAGCTCTTCGCGATGCTTTTCCGGTGTTTCGATCAACACCCGAATGCGGTCTGCCGACCCTTCCACCGGATCGAGCTCTTTGATCGAGCCAAAGACGACGCGGTACCAGTCTTCTTCAGTGCCGCGCTCGGCGATCGCCACCCAATCGGAGCGCAGAGCCGTTGATGTCCCACCCAGCGTGGAAAGGATTTCACCGCGGCGCGCATCATCGGCCTTTTCATATTCAAACCGAAGATCGCCGCCCCATGCAGCTTTCGGCCAGTTGAATGGTTGAATTTCCACATTGTTGATGACCGCACGCTTCGCCCGGCCATAGGTCGCACCATCGCGCGCGCCCAAAGCGCTGCGCATCGAATGAATGATCTTGATTTGCGAGTTCTTTGCTCGCGCCTCGCTGAGGCGTTGCAGGATACGGCTGGCGACAATACCGCGCCCACGCACAACGACGAAAATCGGGTCCTGGCGTTGTTCGATTGTGCGGTAAATTTGATCGTGCGGCTCATAGGCGTTGGCCACCAAAGGCCGCTTGTCGGGGTGATTGGCGACAAAGTCTTGGAAATCATCGACAAACCGCGTCGCCGGATAGCCGGTCGATAGATGCACGACATCGGCAATGATCAGCGCCATCTTTGGGCGCTCGCCGCCCGCCGCCTGACCACGCGGCTGATATGCGATGCAATAGCGTCCGTCGTTGGTCTTTCTTAGGCGGCGCACTTGGCCTTGGCGGTACATGGCCTCCCATTGGATGCGCTTGGATTCGCGGTCCAACGAGTCAAACACATCGCCGGCACGCGGCGTGTAGCTCTCAGCAAGCGCCGGCTCGCCAAAAACCTTGAACACCCCTTTGATCCCGGATGCCTGGCCCTTGAATACCTCCCGCAGAGCATACCCTGGGAACCCCCATATATTGTCAGGCCGCGACAGCGAATTGGATCGCAAGCGTTCGTGATCGGGGATTTGGCTGTTTTTGCAATATCGCTTGTAGGTATCGTAGCAATTGCGTTCGGTACCGACGACAGCGATATCTTTGCTGGGAACCCCATAACAGCGTAAATGATCGACCCAGACAAACGATCCAAGACCGCCGCCAACGGCGCAGAATTTCACCTCGCTGACCGGATACCCGCTTGCGGTCAACGTCTGGACATCAACCTCTTCCTTACCACCAAACAATTCGGTGTAAGGGTCAATCGGTGGCGGAACGGCCACTTGCCCTGACTCGCCCATAATCAGCCGGCTCAAAACAACGGCATCACTCTTCGGTGTTTGATCAGCCTTGTCGCTTTCTGCCCCCATCAAAATGAGATGCCATCCCGGCAGTTCAATCTGATCGCCTGGAACCACCTCGGCATCGGCGACGCGCGTTCCGTTCAGGAAAGTCCCATTGGTGCTGTCCTCATCGCGCACGCGAATATCATCATCGCCAAGGATCAGAACCAGATGCTGGCGCGAGACCGATGCTCCATCCAACTGGACATCGCAGTCCTTGGATTTGCCCACCGTGAACTCGCCGGGGCTCTCACATTTCAGCGTTCTGGCCTCACCAATCGGCTGGCCAAGATCGGATATTTGTTGAACCTGAAAGAATATAGGATAGGTCAGCATTATCAGGCTCCAAGCGGCAATTTCTGGGTGCGGCCGTCGCCAAGGCGAGTGCCACAATAGCGGCAGTTGCCGCCAACCTCATAAGCGTTCATCTGTCGACAATCAGGATTGACGCACACGATCGGCTGCTCGCCGCCCTCCTCCATGATGCGCAAATCCATCCCGCCCACTTCAAGCGTGTCCATATGCGCCAAGGCGAAGGGTGTGTTTTCCGGCAGCGATCGCCGATTGCAGATTACGCTTCGGTTTTGGCCGGGAATCACGATGGTCCGTCCCTCACCGTCACCGCCGACCACGGCCAGACACACGTGGCGGGCGTCCTTCACAGCTTGCAAGACATCGGCAGCCGACGGCCCTGATTGCCGCTCCATACGCACCGAACTGGCATCGCGAATGAGGCAAAGGTAGCCATTCGTCAGATCAATGGCTTTTGGACGCCCGGCGCTGGCGCTATCGTAAACCGCGTAGATTTTTTGGCCTGTAGCACCGGCTTCCAGCGGCCGCGAGGCATTTGGCAGGTTGATCTCAATGACCAGACCAACCGTTTCGTACTGCCGCTGGCTACCCACCGGCAGAATATCCACACCATCCTTGCCCAGCATGCTGTTGGGTTCACCGGGCATCTTGCGCTGAATTCCGTTACTTGATCGGTCGATGACGCAAGCGCCGCCCGTATCGGAATCGGTAATGTCCATGTGGTGGCGCGAAAGGGTTGAGAGCCCGGTACCAAACTGCACCTCTTTGCCGTCGGCATCAGTTAGTCGTCCGGCATCGCTGGGACCATGTCGGCCAAGCATAACCGGCAAACGCATTTCCAAGGCTGAAAGCAAAACCGCGCCGGATGCGGCCTGCCAGATTGAAATTTGCGCCTTGCCCATTCTGCTCCCCCAGCCATTCGCCACCCGCGACGGCGACACCTATGCAAATTGTTGCGTCCAAGCCAAGGTCTTGCGCCCACCAAATTAGCGAAGAAACAAGGCCACTGCCGCTACGGCCGCAATGCCGACAACCAAGAAAAGGACGCCGGAGTGCAGCACAGAACCGCCACCGGTTGCCACTGGCACCGAGCGTTCTGGTTCTGATGCTGGTTGATCACCCAATGTCGTTCGTTGCGCTTCATGCTCAGGCTCAAGCTCGACAACGCTCGAGTTCTCAATTCCAGGCTCATCCGGCACGATACGTGTTCGCGCAATATCAATGGAGACATCCGGAGCCGTTTCTTCCGCCGGGACGCCTGCCAGTCTTGCGGCCTTATTGCGCAACTGAACGATAACGATTGCGCAATTGTCCTGGTGCGGGTCTCCGAGCTCTTTCAGGGCGTGCATTAGCCGGTCGCAAAGCGTCGAACTGGATGCTGGGATTGTGGACGTTATGATATCCAAGATCTCGTCATCCGGCAGGAATTGCAGACCGTCGCTCGCTGCGATCAGCACATCGTCGGGCAGCAGTTGAAACCCGGTCGACGGAACGTCTTTTTTCTCGATACGTTCGCCCATTAAGACGGATGTAAGAGCGTTGCGATCCGGGTGCTGCTTGGCCTGCTCCGGTGTGATCTCACCGCGTTCCACCATGGCGGCGATGACGGGCGCCATTGAGTGGTCCTGGTTCAACTGTCGAAGCGCACCATCACGGACCAGAAACAAGGGGCTGTCGCCAACAGAACCCCAGAACAAATTGCTGTCGTTGATCGCCAGCGCCAACAGCGTAGCACCCATACCGGCGACCCGGCTGTCAGCGCTTACCCGTTCAGCGATTGCGCCATTGGCCTTTTCGATCGCAGCGCCTAACGCCTCGGGAAGCCCATCGGTCTTCCCGCCAAGCTGTTGCATGGCAAGCTTTAACTCACCTGATCCGTGAATGGTCGCCAAGTTCGACGCCACATCTCCGGCTGCGTGGCCACCCATACCGTCAGCGACAATGGCAAAGCCGCCTGGCGAACCGGCATGGAAATCGGTCGACAGGCTGTCTTCTTGGTAGGGGCGCATACCCTTCCAAATGGCGCTGGCAACATCAAACTCGGTCGGGTTGGTGGTCACGGTCGTGGTGCTCAGTCGCCTGACCAGTCAAAATCAGGGCCGCACAGCGTCACCAAGCGCAATGTGGTTTGCCCCAAGCGTAGCTGATCGCCGCTTTGCACCGTTTTGGCCTCCAAAAGGGGTTCATTGTTAAGACGTACAACGCTGTTCTGCCCAGCATGCGTGGCGTGATATGTGCGCTTCTCGTCATCATAGACGATGTAGGCGTGAGCCTCGCTGACAATCTCGTTGTCGCCGAAATCAACAACCACATCATTGCCAGCGCCACGACCAATTGCATTCATGCCGACGGCAAACCGCAGGTCTTGGCCACGCCCTGGCCCGTCAACGACAACCATCCAACCCACAACGGGGTTCGAAGATAGGGCATCGTCCATAGGTTCGTTGGATTCTGGCACCGATTCTACCGCCAAAACACGCGTCAAATCTGGTGCCGCGGCAACCTCGCTAACAAGCCGCGTAGCATCGCCGCGGTGATCATCATCGCGTCCTGCGCTTGCCGGTTCTGATCCAATGATGCGTGTTGCATTGCCTGCATGGGTGGGCAAGTCGGGTGGCGTCGTCTCGGCAGGATCGCGATAAAGCCGGGTTGGTGACGACGCGCTCGCATGGTCATTGCCAGTTTCGTCCTTCTCCTCATCGCGAGAAACAAAGATTGGTTTTTTCGCCATCTGGACACCAGCATCAAACAATCAGTAACAGCCCCGCGCCAATTGGGTCGCACCGGGCGCGTTCTGTCAAGAGATCAACTGTCCACGTTCCTGCTTGATCGAGCGATCAACGGCAAGCCTTGAGCAGGAAAACTGGCACGGAGGTCTGCTTGTCAGCGGCAGAAACTGCCCCTGACTTCGTCTAAGAACCGCACTCTGTTTCACATGCCTGACCAACGCGCGTGAATCTCGTTGGACAACGCACAGTTGGGGACCAATGGAGCCAAAGCCACCTTGCTCTTGCGACCTGCGCTTTCCATGATGGCGAGGTCAATAGGATTGCGCTGATTTGGAATGGCAAAGGAACGGACAATGAGCAAAAATGGCCGCAAGCAAGAGCCCAAGGCAGGGTATGATGGCGGGCGGCTCAACTTGCCCTTCGTTGGCATCAGCACTTTCGGCAAGAACCGGTACGTGGAGGATTGGGACGCGATCGATGCAGACGTCGCCATTCTAGGTGCGCCGTTCGACTTCGGAACCCAGTGGCGCGCCGGCGCCCGCTTCGGACCGCGCGCCATCCGGGAAGCGTCGACGCTTTTTTCCTTCGGCCATGGCGGTGCTTATGATCACGAGGAGGACAAGACGTTCCTGGAGGCCGGCGTGGTTCGGATCGTCGATCTGGGCGACGCAGACATTGTTCATACCGACACCGAAAAGAGCCACGCCAACATTGCCTATGGGGTAAAAAAAATCCTTCAGGCCGGCGCGCTGCCCGTCGTTCTTGGCGGCGACCACTCGATCAACATTCCCTGCATCCGTGCGTTTGAGGAGGATTGCGCCAAAAACGGCCCGATGCATTTGGTGCAGATCGATGCGCATCTGGACTTTGTCGACGAACGCCATGGCGTGCGCCATGGTCATGGCAACCCGATGCGCCGCGCGGCCGAAAAACCCTATATCAGCGGCTTGACGCAGATTGGCATTCGCAATGTTTCGTCCACCTCAAAGGAGGGCTATGACGATGCACGCGCGCGCGGCAGCGACATTTTGAGCGTCCGCCAGGCGCGCGCCTTGGGCAAGGATGGCGTGCTCGACCGCATCCCGGCCGGGCAACGCTATTACGTCACCATCGATATTGACGGATTCGATCCATCGATCGCCCCCGGCACCGGCACACCGAGCCATGGCGGCTTCCTCTATTACGAAGTGCTGGAGTTGCTGACCGGACTTGCCGCACGCGGTGACATTGTCGGTCTCGATCTGGTCGAAGTGGCCCCCGACTATGATCACACCGGATCGACGGCCATCCTTGCGGCACAGATCCTGATGAACACCATCGGTCACATCATGTACAACCGGGCTGGCTAGGCCTTGCCTTGAAGATCGTCCGGCACCTGGTTTTCCGCGTAGTAGGGCAGCGTGTCGACGCGCGCCTCATACCGTCCATCAGCCCGCAGGCTTTGAACATGACGCGCGATCTCCTCCATCGTCGCAAACCAGACATCACCGGACTGAAGCATATAATCGATCATCTTTTCCACGCGCGCCCAGCGTGACAGGCGCCCGCTGACGAAGGGATGCCAAACGCCGATCCATAAGCCGCCGGGGTGGGCGCGCAGTGCCTCGAACTCTGCCATGAAGACTTCCATGGCCCGCTCGGGCGGCAATATCTGGAACTGGTAGTCCAGGTCAGAGCAATGCACATAAGGCGGCCAATCGTCCGTCGCCCAACTCACAGGCAGCTCCACCAGCTCCCCGGCGTCGGTCTTGAGGATGTAGGGCACCTCATCGCCCATCAGCGAACTGTCGTAGACAAAACCCTCCTTGACCAAAAGATCGGGTGTCTGGTCCGACATATGGTAGAGCGGTGCACGATTGCCGCGCGGACGCTGGCCCGTGTGTTTCTCGATGATCTCAATCGAGCGGCCCATCCAATGCTGCTCCTGATCAGCGGAAAGCTGGTTCGGCGCTTCATGAATGTAGCCATGAAAGCCAACCTCGTGGCCCGCCTTCACAATCGCCTCAACCGTGCGCGGATACGTCTCGATGCACCAGGCCGGAATGAAGAAGCTTTGCTTCATGCCGTAACGCTTAAAGGTATCGAGGATGCGTGGAATGGCGACCTTGGGTCCATATTGCAGCATCGATGTTGTGCACAGCTTGGTCAGTGCGTTCTGGCCATGATGGATGTGCACGAGGCTGTCGGCATCCATGTCAAGCGTGATCGCGCAGGCTACCTTTGCGCCATTCGGCCAGGGGACAGGTCGTTGCAGCATGGGACTATCCTTCTCGCCCGTCGTTGGGAAAAGTCTGGGCGGTTCTACGCCAGAAAAGTGCTTAAAAACAAAAAGCTAGAGTAACGTGGGGGAACGGGTGGTCACCCCAGCCGGTCCAGCTCGTTCAAATCATCACGGCCCCGCCGTTGGGACTGAGGGTTTGTCCGGTGAAAAAACCCGCATCGGGCCCGCACAGAAAGCGCACCAGCGCTGCGATTTCTTCAGGTTTTCCAAAGCGCCCGAGTGGAATCTGCAGCTCTTTTTCGCGCCACTCCGGCGACATGCTTTCCTGGTCGAGCATAGGTGTATCGGTTGGGCCGGGAGCCACGGAGTTGACCAATATGTCGGGAGCGAGCTCGCGCGCCAGCGACCGGGTCAGTCCGATGACACCGGCCTTCGTCGCGCAATAGGCCGAGAAGTCTTCCCGGCCGAGATAGGCAAGCTCGGAGGAAACGGTGATCAGCCGTCCGGCACCGGCCTTTTGCATCAGGCGCGCCGCGCCCTTGGCAATAAGAAACGTGCCGCGCAGATTGACGGCAACGATCCTGTCAAAGTCCGCGATGTCCATGTCCGCGATCCTGGCTTCGATCAGGATGCCGGCGGCGTTGACGGCGATATCAAGACCGCCCCATTCAGCCTCGATCGCGTCAAACAGTTTTGTGGTGGCGTGCGCGTCGCTGACATCACAGGCCATGCCGGTCGCAGAGCCGCCAGCTTGCTTGATCGCAGCCACCGTTTCGACCGGGTCGTTCAGATCGCATATCCAGAGCGTCGCTCCGGCCGCGGCCAGCGCCTTGGCAGTCGCCGCGCCAATGCCGCGTGCAGCGCCCGTGACCAAAGTGCGCTTGCCGTGTAGCTCCTGGCCTGTCTGAGCGCTCATTGCATCAGCTCTCCGCGGTCAACAGTGAAGGATTGACCGGTAATGTTGTCGGCGGCCGGACCGGCCAGGAACAGATACATCGCCGCCATGTCCGATGGGTCCATCAAACCGGGAAGTGCCTGAGCTCCGACGATCTCATCGAGAAGTTCGTTCTCACTGCGTTTCTCGCGCGCCGCCATCGCCGAAAGCGAGCGCATGGACGCCACGGTGCGTACCCAGCCTGGGCACACCGCGTTGACCGAGATCCGGCGCGGCGCAAGTTCCTGCGCCAGCGAACGCGTCAGACCGATAACGGCGTGTTTTGAGGCGCAATAGGCACTGAACTCCGCAACTGCCGTCTTGCCCCACATGGACGAGGTGCTGACGATCCGTCCACCGTCTGCCAATTTGGGGAGCAAGGCGCGCGTTACTGAGAATGTGCCAACGACATTGGTCATTATGATGCGTTCAAAAACATCGTCGACGCGCGGCGAAGGATCGGCAATCGGTGTGATGAACTCAAAGCCGGCATTGTTGATCAGCACATCCAGGCTGTCACATTGCTCACTGAACGCATGCACCTGCTTGCGGTTGGAAATATCGCAGCAGATCCCCCTCACCGGCTGCCCATAGGTTTCCCCAAGCTGGGCGGCAATCTCCGGGGTATCCTCTTCCAAACCGCAAATCGTGAGACGCGCTCCAGCCTTTAGAAATCCTTCGGCTATGCCAAGGCCGATGCCGCGATTGGCGCCCGTGATCACCACGTGTTTGCCGTTGAAATCGTCCATCGCGATCACCCCTCACCCTGCGCGCGGCGATATTCCTGCCGCAAGATTTCGTGGATTTCGGTTCGCATGGCGAGGAACGTATCCATGTTCGCCTTGCCATTGCGTCGGTCATCGTAGGGCAATACGTCCGACACCTTGATTTCTTTGATCACGTGCGTTGGCCGCGCCGAAAAGATCAAGATCCGGTCGGCCAGCAGGATAGCCTCCTCGACGTCATGCGTGACGAAGATGGTGGTCTTCTTTTCCTGCTTGTTGATGTCCATCAGCTGAAACTGGAGGAATTCCCGCGTCTGCGCATCCAGTGCGCCAAAGGGCTCGTCCATCAGCAGAATATCAGGTGACGAGGCAAGCGTGCGGGCAATCGCAACACGTTGGCGCATCCCGCCTGATATGCGGTTTGTATAAAAATCGGCATAGTTGGAAAGCCCAACCATAGAGAGATAGCGGTCGGTGACCTCGTCCTTCTGATCGCTGGAGATATCCTTGCGGTACCGGGTCCCAAATTTGATGTTTTGGCGCACGGTAAGCCAAGGAAACGACGAATAGGCCTGAAACACCATGCCACGGCGCCGGTCGGGCTCACGCAACGTATCGCCAGCCAGCGTGATGGTGCCCTGGTCCTGCGTTTCCAATCCGCCGACCATGCGCATTAGCGTAGTCTTCCCACAGCCAGATGGACCGAGAAACATCACCAACTCGCCCTCATCGATCGACAGGGAAAGCGGCTGAACGACCGGTGTTTCAACCTTGCCGTCAGACGACCAATAGGTCTTTGAAATGGTGTCGAGGGTCAGGAAGTCCTTCATGACTCACCGGTTCTGATAGGAAAACAGCCGCGCGTGAGCGAAGCGAAACGCCTGGTCTGTCAGCAAACCGATAATGCCGATCGCGATGATACCGGCCATGACCTCCGGCGTTTTCACGAACCGGCGCAGCGACCAGATGACGTGGCCAATGCCGGAATTTGCCGCGACGATCTCAGCGACGATGAGATAGGTCCAGCACCATCCCAGCGTGATGCGCAGATTGTCCACCATGTTGGGCAGCGCCGCCGGCACGATGATGTGGCGCATGATCTCGCCCTTGCTTGCGCCCAAGGTGTGGCCGGACTCAATGTATTCGTTGGGCACGCGCTTGGTGTCGTCAGCAATCAACAGGATGAGCTGGAAAAAGGTTCCCATCCACAGCACGGCGATTTTTGAGGCCTCCCCGACACCGAACCAAATCACCAGCAACGGCACGAGCGCTGGGACAGGCAAATACCTGATGAAGTCGATGAAGGGCTCCAGTGTCGCTCCGACTGCACGGTAGGTGCTCATCAGCAGCCCAAGTGGAATGGCAACAATGATGGCGAGGAAAAAGGCGAACCAAACACGCCCGACGCTGATTGCGATATCAGTGGCAAAATCACGTTCGGTGAACAGGCTGACAAAAGCCTTCGCAACGGCCCAAGGTGTTGGGAGAAATTCCGGTCTAATTGCACCTGAAATTGCGATCAGATGCCAGGTGGTGAGGAACAAGAAAAACCCAATAACACCCAGCGTCACTTCGGTGCGGCGTGGCAATCGCTTGCGAAAGGCAAATAGGGTGCTCAACACGTGTCAGCGTCCTCGCCGAGGGTAAAAAAAAAGAGGATCGCGCAAACCGAAGACAGTCAAGAGACTGTGCGGGAAGGAGCTTGCGCGACCCCCAACATGGCGTTTAGCGAGTGTGCCCTTCAAACAGATCGACAAGCAGGTCACCGGTAACCAAACCGTCATAGTCCAGAGGAGCATCGGCAAGGTCTAGCGAAAGGTTGATCTCATTGAACGCGTCGAAAACCTCTTTCAAGCGTCCTGGACCATCGGGTCCTGGCATATAGCTGACCGACTCTTCGTAGTTGGTGTAGAGCACGCCTTCCAGAGCCTCGGACATCTCATCAGCGGGAACATCGAAAAACGGCGCAGCGATCTCAACAAAGCGTTCGGGGTCGGCTTCATAGAGGTCGATGGCCCGGTAGATGCCGCGAAGGAATTTGGCGTACTTTTCGGGGTTTTCTTCATAATCTTCGGTGCGCACAACAATCACGTCCGTGATCAGGCCTTCATAGTCTGCCGAGGAAAGAAGGATGCGTGCGCCCTCGCGCGACGTGCCATTGACGATGGCACTCATCATTGGTTCCCAGGTTGCAACCGCAGCGATCGATGAATCTTCAAAAACCGCCATGCTGTCGTCGGTTGCGATCAGTTGCAGATTAACATCGTCGATGCTCAGGCCTTGCTGCGCCAAGGCATGTGCAACCAGTGTGGTGCCGGGATGGTTGATTTCTCCGGCGAAGTTCTGGCCGATCAGATCGGCAACGGTTTCGATTTCTGGACCAGCAACGACCCCATCAGCACCAACAGACACATCGATTGTCCCGATCACAACACCGGTTGTATCGGCGGTCCGCGGACGCGACATCACCTCGCCTATCGTGCGCATGGTGCAGTCGATCGCTCCGCTGGCCATGGCTGGCAGAACGTTGGCACGGTCATTGTCAAAAGCAGTGCTGACTTCAAGGTCCTCACTGGCGAAGTAGCCTTCGGCTTCAGCGACAAACACTGGAGCGAACCCAAACCAGAAAGGAAAGACACAGTCGATTTCATCGGCAGCATGCGCTGGGGCCATGGCGCTCAAGACGGTGGCAGAAACAAGCGCCGGCATCAGCATCTGCTTGCTCAGCTTGGCTGGAATACTTGATGTTGTCATTGGTACGATCTCCAATTCACTCGGAACAGCACAGGCGACCCTGATGCTTGGAAGAGAAGGTCGGGCGGCAATCGCATCGCATAAATACGGCATTACACCATGATGCATCGATTTTTATCGATATAATGTCTGGATCGGCCGCAAAGCATAATTCTTGGGCCTTTAACCCAATCGCTAGGCAGGATTGGCTCGAAAAAGCCCACAATTTGAGCAACATGAATCGCCAACAGCGAACCGGGTTCCAGCCTAACCAGGGTCTTCCAACCGACAATAACGGCGCTGATTTATCGGCTCTCATACAAGACGCCTTCAAGTGTGGTCAGGAACCGGTCGACATGGGTCGCCGCGAACGTTAATGGCGGGCGAATTTTCAGTACATTGGCATTGAAACCGGTCGCTGAGATGAGCACACGCTTTCTGCGCATCGCATTGACCAGGCCCAGCGCCAGCTTGGCGTCTGGCGTTTTTGAGGCACGATCTCGCACCATCTCAATGCCCAAATAAAGGCCCGCGCCACGCACATCGCCAATGCGCTCATCGTTGCGCGCCAAACCTTCAATCCCTGCTTTAAGCATCGCGCCAACAGTAGCGCTGTTAGCCTGCAAATCCTGGTCTTGAAGGACGCCGAAGGTGGCGTTGGCTGCGGCAACAGCAACGGTGTTGCCGCCAAACGTGTTGAAGTAGCGCATATCGTTACCAAAGGCCTCAACCACATTTGGACGCATCGCGACCCCAGCAACCGGGTACCCGTTGCCCATCGGCTTACCCATGGTGACAATGTCCGGCACCACATCGTGGCGTTGATAGCCCCACATGTGAGAGCCCGTGCGCGCAAAGCCGCATTGCACCTCGTCGGCAACGAACAATCCGCCGGCCGCGCGCACCGCATCAACGGCCGGTTTGAGAATGGCCTCTTTGTGGGCAAGGACACCATCGGAAGAAAACAGCGAGTCCACGACAAGCGCCGCGATGCTCTGGCCGCGACGGTTGAGATCGTCGATTTGCTTGGTGACCTCGGTGGCCAGCCAGGCGCCCATATCCTCGGTGCTCACACGATACATGTCCGGTGCTGGCACGCGTCGGACCCAGGTTCCAAGTGGTGCATTATCGCCCAGCGACGGCGAGAAACTCGCCGATAAGTCAGAGTTGCCGTGATAGGCCTCCGACGTGACGATGATACCCTTATTGCCGGTGTGATGCTTGGCCATACGCAGCGCCAGATCGTTGGCTTCCGATCCGGTGCAAGTCAGCATCATATGGCCGATGTCATCCTCAAAGGTTCCCAGCAGCTTTTCAGCAAAATCCAGAATACCCGCATGCATATAGCGGGTATGCGTGCACAGCGTTTGCATCTGTTCATGCACTGCTTGCACCACGCGCGGATGGCCATGACCGACCGATACAACATTGTTGTATGCATCCAGATATTCATTGCCATCGGCGTCATACATCAGAACATCATTGGCCCGTACGAACTCAACCGGATCTGCATAGAACAGGCGGTACGCTGGGCCGAGAAGTCTAGAACGACGCTGAACAAAAGCGCGGGTACGCGCGTCCAAGTGCTCGACAGTCGATGGATCAAACCCGTTGACCATCTTGCCACGGCGGGGCGTCTGCGTGCTCATTGTCATGTTTTTCCTTTTGCCCCGCTATCGAGCAGTAAAGTGCTGACCTGGTCCATCGACTGATCAAGAAACCAAGCCAGCTGATGCCACCCCTGTTCTGTGTTGCGCAGAATGTAGGCCTGGTTGTCTGGGAACATGCGCGCGCGCCAAAGCGTGATCAATGCCCTGGCTACCACCCGCGCCATGACCAGATGTGGGATAAGACGTAGCTCATCTTCATTGAGCTCGGCGATGCTGAGATAGCCCTCCAGCAAATCGCGCCCGGCTGCAAACATATCGGCCTGCGGCTCGCGAGGAAGCTGGTTGAGGAGCGCGGTGGAAACGTCGATGGCAATGGCTGTTTTTACCGCATCACCAAAATCGATAATGCCAGTCACGAAACCAGGTGTCTCATGATCGACGACAATGTTGGAGCGGCTAAAATCATTGTGCAGCACCTGTTGTCGGCAGGCGCGAACCTGCGGCTGCAGGGTCAGAAACCGGTCCATGCCAGCGCGCAGAAGAACCTTCTTTTCCCGGTCGGATATCTCATCCAACAAGGGATCAAGCGATGCAAGATGCTGGACATCCCAAGCCAGCACACGTCCTTGCGCCGGATGGGTAACCGGCTCCGTGGCTAGCCGCAGACGGGCAAGGGTTTCACCGATCTTCTGGCGCTGTTCTGCGCTGGAATCGGTCTGATCGAGCGGCGTGCCGTTGAGGAAGCTCAGCAGCCGCACATAGCGCTTTTGGCCACTGCCATCGGTGATCGCAAAAAGATGCTCGCCTCCAAGGGAGGCGATGACGCGCGGCACCGGCAACCCCGGATCCTGCCGTTCCACGGTGCGCAATATGGCGTGTTGGAAATCGATCTCACCGAAGCTCTCACCCGGATTGGCGATTTTGAGCACGAACTTTTGTCCGTCGCTGGTTCTAACCGCGAACGTGTCATCCTTCTCTGTGGCGAAGCGCTTCAGCGTGGCTGATAGGCCATAATACCCGCTCAGCAGCCGCTGCGCTTCCCGCTCGGGCATAGCGGTGTAGCTTTCGGCCAGACCCGCTGCCTGGGCTGTTTGGGTTGTGGTCACCATCGGCGCGCTTACGCTTGTGCGCTAGCAGCACGCACTTCTGCGAGCACACACAAGATCTCATACATCACCGTAGCGGCAGTTAGTGAAGTTATGCCGCCCACATCAAAGGGCGGGGACACTTCCACAACGTCTGCCCCGACATAATCAAGGTGGCGAAAGCCGCGGATGAGATCGAGCGCTTCTGCGGTTGTAAGTCCGGCGATCTCTGGAGTGCCCGTGCCTGGAGCGAAGGCCGGGTCGATACTGTCAATGTCAAACGTCAGATAGACCGGGCCATCACCGAGCACGGTTCGCGCCTCACTCACGATGGACGCAATGCCTTTCTCGCGCACCTCTTCGATGAACATGACGCGCATGCCGGTGCTGTGCGAGTAGTCCCATCCTTCGGAAACGTTTTGCGCGCCGCGAATACCAATCTGGACGGTCTTCTTGGGATCGATCAGGCCCTCTTCATGGGCACGGCGGAAAGGCGCGCCATGACTGAACTTAGACCCCTGAAAACTGTCCCAGGTATCGGTGTGGGCGTCGATATGCAGCAGCGCCACCGGCTCTTTGGCCAACGCGCGCAATATCGGCAAACTCACCGAGTGGTCGCCGCCACAGCTCAATGGCAAAGCGCCCGCTTGGGAAATCTCCACCACAAAGTCCTCGATCTGCCGATGCGAAGCTTCAATGTCAAAGGCCGATGTGAAAGCCACATCTCCGACGTCTGCCACTTTACACAAAGCATAGGGATCGACCCGCGTCGCGTGGTTGATGGAACGCATCAAGCTGGAATGATTGCGCACCTCGCGCGGACCATGGCGCGCACCTGGGCGATTGGTCAGTGCCCCGTCATAGGGAATACCAAGCATAGCGATGTCGAGCCCCGCGAGCGTTTCGGCCACTGGGGCGCGCATGAACGTTGCAAGACCGCTGTAGCGTGGTGCTGTCATGTCTGGCGTTTTGGGGGATTGGAAATGAGCCAACTGACGAGTCCTCCGTATCGTGTTGACAATTGTCTTCTCCAGACCAAACATCTAAGCAATTTGTAGTAAAGCATGCTTACATTGAAATATATCGAAGGGAATGCGGGCCATGATGTCCATCTCCAGCCCCGACATTCATCTGTTGCGCGTCTTCATCACTGTGGCAGAAGCCGGAGGTTTTTCACCGGCCCAAATTGCGTTGAATGTCAGTCAGTCAACGATCAGCACACAGATGGCCGACCTTGAAGCGCGACTAGGGCTGAAGCTGTGCCGCCGCGGACGCGCTGGTTTCGCACTGACCGATGATGGTCGGGTCGTGTATGAGGCAGCCAAAGAGCTATTCGACAATTGCAAGCGTTTCACCGGCAAGGTCAGCGCGCTTCGCGGCGAGATCACTGGCGAACTGCATATCGCAACGGCGGACTCGCTGCTCGGCAATCCTGATTTTCCAATTGACCAAATCATCCGCGCCCTACGGCACAAAATGCCAGCCGTTGCTCTGAACCTTCGCCTGCACGATCCACTTGAAATCGAACGCCAGATTCTCGATCAAAAACTGCATGCGGGCATTCATACCTTTCCCAACCATGCGCCTGGCCTGCGCTATGTGAGCCTGTTTGATGAACGCCAAACCCTCTACTGCGGCCAAGGTCACCCGCTGTTTGATGCCACCGAGTCTCCCGACATCGACGAGCTTTCGCAGTTCGATTACGCCGCCAAAAACTACTATGGCGGCATGCTTCGACCCGGATTGATGCAACCGAAAAAACTATCCACCAACAGTAGCAATTTGGAGGGCGTGGTTGCACTCATTCTATCCGGAGAATTTATTGGTCATTTGCCAGACCAGACGGCAGCCAGTTGGCATGAAAAAGGCATGCTGCGAGCGATCCTTCCAGAAAAACTTTCCTACAACGCGCATTTTGAGTGCGCGTTTTCTGTAGGCACCAGAATATCGCGCGCACAGCGCGTTTTTGAAGAGATTTTGGTGCAGCATACAAAGAGTGTTGCGACATAGGTCGGGTCAACCTGAATAAAAAACCTGCCTGATCGGAAGCTGCTCTGCGCCCAAGCGACGTCAATGGGTGCCCTCGGCGTCGCAGGACAAACCTAGTGATCAACGTCGCCCAAAACCAAGAGCAATAGACCAAGGATCATTGCCTCGGCCACCCACAGCTCTGCAAACAAACAGATCCGCCAATCGCGACCTCTGTTTTGAGCGGGCAGCGTGCAAAGCTATCCGTTCACATTCAAACGTGTGATGAGAGCAAAGAGGAAAGATCTGCCTTGCCAGGCATCGCACTTACCGTGCCAAACCGGGAGATCGTGATAGCCGCTGCTTTGGCGGCTGATTGCAAAGCCTGCCTTGAAACAGAGCCGCCGCTCAGCATAGCCGAAGCCAAGGCAACGCTTTGAAACGTGTCCCCCGCCCCCGTTGTATCCACCACATCGCAGTTTTGGGCAGGAATTCCTTCAATGGCACCTGAGGACAATCCAAGCAAAGCACCTTGTGAGCCGCGTGTGAGAACAACGGTGCCGCTGCCCATTTCAAGAAGCGCACGAACAGCATCATTGGCGGTCTTGTCGGTGTAGGTTTCAGCCTCGGCTTCATTGAGAAACACCATGGAGGCCCGCCCGATCAGGGGACGAAAAGCCTCATCAACAGGTGATGGGTTGAAGACGACCTTCAAATCCCTAGCAGCAGCAACATCAAACAGTTCGGCAGTGACATGGGCTGAAAGATTGCCCTGCAAAACCATCACATCGCCAGGCGACGATTCGTGAAGCACAGGCATTACGGTTGAAACATCAAGCGTTCGGGCACAATCCACAGTTGTTAGGATCGCATTGCCACCATCTGGGCCAGCCATCACGATAGAGAGATCCGTGGCCTTACCAGGCAGTGTGACAAAGCGAGCATCAACAGGTTCTTGTGCCATCCGGGCGCGCAATTTCTCAGCTTGCGCATCATTCCCTATACCGCCAATGAAAGTGACCGGCACGCCGCAGCGAGCAAGCACGATGGCCTGATTGGCGCCCTTGCCGCCCAGTTCGCTGGAGCGTTGCGTGCCCAGGATCGACTGTCCTTCTTGTGGCAACGCTTCGACTTCAAAGGTCTCGTCCATTGCAACATTGCCGACCACATACGCGCGCATAAAAGAGTCTGCCTTTTCACCCTGACCATTCAGGGGCTGGAGCTGAGAAGCGCAGCAAAGGTTCATCGCGCCCGTATTTCTTACATGTTCAATATCCTTGACTCTTGCGCTTAGAACAAGTGTAAATGCGTTTACTAAACCGCTTTATAAGACGGAAAGAGCGCACCTTTGGCCCAAAATCGGCATAGTTTGAAGGATGTTGCCAAGCGCGCTGATGTGTCGGTGGCGACCGTTTCTCGCTATCTCAACGGCTTTCTTGAACTTCCCGATGGCACCCGTGGCCGCATCGATCGCGCCGTTGCAGACCTTGAGTATCGACCCAATCCGCACGCACGCCGCTTGAGCCTCGGTCGCTCCGACACGATCGCATTGGTGATCCCGGACATCGCCAACCCATTTTTCTCCCGGCTCGCCGCTGCCATGGAAGCCTGCGCGGCAGAGCGCGGCAAAATGGTCACGTTGCATGCCACGATGAACCGCAGCGACCGCGAGATTGCTGCACTTGAAAATGCCTCTCACAATTTGGTTGATGGCCTTGTTTTCATCACCAATCACATGCCTCCAGCCGAAGTTGCAGAGCGCATCAACAGTTTCTCACGCGCCATCGTTCTGGACGAAGATGTGAAGGGCGCACGAGCCCCGCGTGTACTCTGTGATAACGAACAAGGCGGGTTTCTGGCCGGCCAAGTTCTCTATGAAGCTGGTCATCGAAAGGTTGCCTATATTGGTGGCCGAGAAGACCTTTTCAGCACATCAGCGCGCCTGGAAGGCCTGCGGCGCGGAATGCAGGGCATCGCCCCGTTGCGCAGCTATGTCGATGACCATGCCGCTGCCTCCGGTCGCGAGCTAGCCCAGCGTTTCCTCAAAGAGTGTGATGGAGAGACCGCCCTGTTTGTCGGGTCTGATGAGCTAACAGTGGGTGTCCTTGAGGTTTTCCGCGCCCAGGGCGTGCGGGTGCCCGAAGATATCTCGCTCGTCAGCTTCGATAATGTCCGCTCGCTTCATCTGTTTGCGCCGGCCATCACCGCTGTCGAGCAACCCGTGGACACCATGGGTCGGCGCGCCATTGAGATGCTGCTGGATGGCGACTGGGACGACCCGAAATTTCTAGAAACAACCGAACTTCTGCCAGTGCGCCTGATCGAACGTCAATCCGTCAGCGCTCCCAACCCCATTACCAGAAAGACCTGACCAAGGGTCTCACCAAGACCGAATTCAATAGGAGAAAATCGATGAAAAATACAATCAAAACAACATTGTTAGCTGCAACAGCCGTCTTCGGCATGAGCGCCAGTGCCGCGCTGGCAGATGAGACATTTGCCGTTGTGCAGATCAACCAACAGGCACTTTTCTTCAACCAGATGAACGAAGGCGCGCTGGCCGCTGCCGCTGAATTGGGCGATGAGGTGGTGATCTTCAACGCCAACAACGATCCAGCTGCCCAAAACAGCGCAATTGAGACATACATCCAGCAGGGTGTAGACGGCATTGTGGTCATTGCTATCGACGTGAACGGCATCATGCCAGCCGTTGAGCAAGCCGTTGATGCAGGAATTCCAGTGGTTGCCGTTGATGCCGTTCTACCAGAAGGCCCACACGCTGCTCAGGTTGGCGTGGACAATGCCACTGCCGGCGCAATGATGGGAGAGTTCTTCCTCGAGTACATGGCGGCTGAAATGGGTGGCGAAGCCAAAGTTGGCATCGTCGGTGCTCTTAACTCATCGATTCAGAACATCCGTCAGGCTGGCTTTGTCGACACCATTGAAGGTGTTGAGGGCGTGAGCTTGGCAACCGTTGTTGATGGTCAGAACGTGCAGGATCTGGCGCTTTCTGCTGCTGAGAACCTGATCACCGCCAACCCTGACCTGGATGCAATCTATGCAACCGGCGAACCTGCCCTTTTGGGTGCAATCGCTGCGGTTGAAAGCCAAGGCAAGCAAGATTCCATTCGCGTGTTCGGCTGGGATCTCACCGCACAGGCAATTGCCGGCATTGACGCAGGCTATGTCACAGCTGTGATCCAGCAGGACCCAGGTCAGATGGGCGCCACTGCCGTTGAAGTGCTCAACACGCTGGCAGGCGGTGGTTCCACCGACCCAATTGTGTCGGTTCCTGTGACCATCGTAACCTCTGATAATGTGGATGATTTCCGCAGCATCTTCGAATAGGCGGCACAATGACGTCCCCACACGTATCATCCCCGGAGGGCCTTGCGCTCTCCGGGACTTCAGTTGCCCCACGCATTTCTCTAAAAGACATCCGCAAAACATTCGGCTCCATTGAAGCACTGCGGGGCGTGGATCTTGATGTCGCGCCGGGAGAATGTGTTGGGCTAATTGGCGATAACGCTGCTGGTAAGTCGACGCTAACGAAAATCATTTCCGGCACGTACGTCGCCGACAGTGGTTCCATCGCCATTGATGGCGAACAGGTCCATTTTACCAATCCCTCCGACGCGCGGGCGCGGCAGATTGAAATGGTGTTCCAGGACCTCAGCCTCTGCGACCACATTGATGTCATGGGAAATCTGTTCCTCGGCCGCGAAGAAACAAAGTTTTCGTTCCTCAACAACACATCCATGAAAACCCATGCCCGCGAGATGTTGGATGATCTCGATATCCGCATTCCCAAGCTGAATGCCAAAGTTGCGCAACTATCTGGCGGTCAGCGCCAAGCAATCGCCATCGCGCGCGCGGCATCGTTTGATCCCAGGGTGTTGATCATGGATGAGCCGACATCCGCTCTGGCCGTGGCCGAAGTTGAAGCCGTACTGCGACTCATCAATCGGGTGAAAGAGCGCGGCGTGTCGGTGATCCTGATCACCCACCGCTTGCAAGACCTGTTCCGCGTTTGTGACAAGATTGCCGTTATGTATGAGGGCACCAAAGTGGCCGAACGCCGCATCGAAGAGACTGACCTTGAAGACCTTGTGAAATTGATTGTCGGCAAGGGAGAAGACCTTTGAGCGTCAACTACACCGAGCGCGGCGAAGGGTCGGCAATTGCCGACTTTGTCGCCGAGCATGCGCAGGTTCTGTCGATCACCTTCTTTTTTGCCGTTTGCCTGGTCTTCTTTTCACTCTCAACAGACGTATTCCTGACCACCGGAAACATTCTCAACATCCTGCGGCAAGCCGCACCTATTTTGATTGTTGCCACTGCGATGACGTTTGTGATCATCACAGCAGGCATCGACCTATCGGTTGGCTCGCAAGTCGCGCTGATCAATGCCGCTGCCGCCCTCATTTTGATGATGGGCGTGCCTTGGCCAGTGGTGATCATTGCCATGCTCGCGCTGGGTGCCTTCATAGGCTTTGCGCAGGGCTGGTTCGTCGCCTATCAGGGTATTCCAGCCTTCATCGTTACGCTGGCAGGCCTTTCGATCCTGCGGGGATTGGCGCTCTACATGACGCAAGGCTATTCCATCCCGATTTCCAACGTTCCAGGCTTCTTCGCTTTAGGACGCGGAACGCTGATGGGCATACCGGTTCCTGCCATCATCGCTCTGGCCATTGCCGGAATTGGTTGGCTAATCCTCAGCCGCAATCTCTATGGCCGCAGGGTCATCGCTGTTGGATCAAACCCCGAAGCGGCGCGGCGTGTGGGTATGCCAGCACGCTGGACGATCACGTCGGTCTATATGCTGACCGGTGTCGCTGCTGCCGTCGCAGGCCTCTTGATAGCGGCGCGTTTGGGATCTGGTTCATCCAACGCTGCAGTTGGCTTTGAGCTTCAGGTCATTGCAGCGGTGGTCCTCGGTGGCACATCGCTGTTTGGCGGGCGTGGTTCTATCCTGGGCACCGTGCTTGGGGCACTCACCATCGCCGTCATTGGCAATGGATTGATCCTAATGCACATCTCTCCGTTCTTCACGCAGATCGTCACCGGCACAATCATCCTGATCGCCATCTGGCTGAACACACGGATCTTCACGGCGACCTTCTCATTCAAACGCAAGGGCTGAACGCGCGCTGGCATATGCCAGGCATAAGCCCACAAACTGGACAGTCTATGCAAACCATTTCCAGCAATGATGGCGGTGCTATCCGCGATATTTTCGGGCGCTCCAAAGCGCTGATCGGGATGATCCATTGCCCGCCTTTTCCAGGCAGCCCGCGTTATCGTGGAGAAAGCATGGAGGCAATTTACGATGCCTGTATGCGTGATGCTGATGCTTTGATCTCCAATGGCATGCACGGCCTGATCGTGGAAAACCATGGCGATGTTCCGTTCGCCAAGCCCGAAGACATTGGACCAGAGACAACAGGATTTATGGCAGTGGTCGCCGACCGTATCCGTCGTAACTTCGATGTGCCGATGGGCATCAATGTCCTGGCCAACGCGCCGATGCCAGCCTTCGCTACCGCGCGCGCCGCCGGCGCAGAATTCATTCGAGTGAACCAATGGGCGAACGCGTATGTGGCCAATGAAGGTTTCATGGAGGGACGCGCCGCCGAAGCTATGCGCTACCGCTCTGCCCTGCGCAGCGAGCATATTCGCGTGTTCGCCGATGCCCACGTCAAACACGGCAGCCATGCCATCGTGTCTGATCGCTCGGTCGCTGAACTGACCCGTGACCTTGCGTTCTTCGATGTTGATGCTGTGATCGCGACAGGGCAACGCACCGGCAACAGTGCAACGCTGGAAGAGCTGGAAGACGTGGCCAACGCGACCAATCTGCCGGTCCTGGTTGGCTCGGGCGTGACCGCTGACAATATCCTATCGATCCTCAGCGTTGCCGACGCCGTCATCGTGGCCTCCTCGCTTAAAGAAGGCGGTGTGTGGTGGAACCCGGTGGAAGTGGCCCGCGTGCGTGCGTTCATTGAGACCGCCAAACCCGCAATCGAGGCCATTGAGTGAGCCTGTCGGACGACATTTTGCAGGCCAATGAGGGCATTTTGAATGAGATGCTAACCCATCGCTTTGTTGAAGACATTTGCGCTGATCGTCTCCCTCCAGATGTGTTTCAACGATATATTGCCTATGAAGGCGCGTTCGTTGAAACAGCCATTTCCATCTTTGCCTATGCGGTTGCCCGCGCCCCGGATATGGAAGCCCGTCGCTGGATGATCGGAGTGCTTGATACGTTGGCCAATGAGCAAATTCCGTACTTTGAAGAACGCTATCAAACCCTGGGCATTGCCGCGTTTGCCGATCTACCCCCGCAGGCTGCAGCGTTCGACGGGGGTATGCACGAACTGGCAAAACAAGGCGATTTTCTTGAGATCGCCACAGCCATGTTTGCTGCCGAATGGATGTATTGGTCGTGGAGCAAACGTGCCACCACTTGTCATATTTCCAACCCAGACCTGAAAGCCTGGATTGCCTTGCATGTGGACAAAACGTTCGCTGCTCAGGCGCTGTGGCTTAAACAGGCCATCGACCGCTATAGCAGCGCGAACGATATGCAACGCTTGTCAGCCATCTTCGCAAAGGTGACCCGCCTTGAAATAGGCTTCCACCACGCGCCTTACATCGCGCAGGCATCAAGGGACGAAGGATCGTGAAACACCGCTTTTCAGACAGCGTAATGACCGTTCTGGGCCCGGTCAAAGCTGATGATCTCGGTCAGACGTTGATCCACGAACACATCTTGAACGATTGCACGTGCTGGTGGCGTGGGCATGATCCTCAGTTTACTTCGCCCGTCCGAGATCTGCCAGTCAGCCCGGATATCCTTTGGCAACTGCGCAATGACCCCTTCGCCAACAAGCACAACTGCGCTTTGGATGATGAAGCGCTCGCCATCGAAGAGCTAGGCCTGTTTAGCGCAGAAGGTGGCCGCACGGTGGTCGATCCAACCTGCCAGGGTATCGGCCGCAACCCAGACGCTTTGCAACGCATTGCCCAGGCCACTGGTCTCAACGTCATCATGGGGTCTGGGTACTATTTACAGGCATCCCATCCGGAACACCTAGCGGCCATGTCAGCTGATGATGTCGCCAACGAGTTGGTGTCTGAAGCCGAGAACGGCGTCGGCCAGAGCGGTGTTCGCATTGGCCTGATTGGCGAGATAGGCGTTTCGGCAGATTTCACCGATGAGGAGCGCAAAGTGTTGCGCGGGTCAGCGCTTGGCGCTTTGCGTACCGGCCTTCCGCTCATGGTGCATCTGCCGGGTTGGGAGCGTCTTGCCCATGAGGTTCTTGATGTGATTGAGGTCTGCGGGCAGCCGCTGGACCGTGTCATCCTCTGCCACATGAATCCTAGCTATGCCGACCGTGACTATCAACGCCTGCTCGCTCGGCGTGGCGCCTATATCGAATATGACATGATGGGCATGGACTATTGGTACGACGATCAAAAGGTTCAGTGCCCGAGCGATGAGCAGACCACCCAAGCCATCGCGTCACTGTTCGCAGACGGCTTTGGCGAACAGGTGCTGCTGTCGCAGGACGTCTTCCTGAAAATGATGCTCTGCGCCTTTGGCGGCAACGGATATGCCCATGTGTCGCGCTATGTGCTGCCCCGATTGAAACGGCTCGGCCTCAGTGCCCAGGATTTGCACCTTTTGATGGTCGACAACCCTCGGCGCGCGCTCCTCCAACGCTTGAATGAAGGAAACTAGAATGACCAACGTACTGCTTGTCGGTGAAAGCTGGGTCAGCGCAGCCACGCACTTCAAAGGCTTTGACCAGTTTGGCAGCGTGACGTTTCACACCGGCGCCAAACAGTTTATGTCTGATATGAGAGATGCTGGGTTCAATGTAACGAACATGCCAGCTCATGAGGCCGCTGAAGCCTTTCCCACAACCCTGGAAGACCTCAACGATTATGATGTGATCATCCTGTCTGATATTGGCGCGAACACTTTGCTCTTGCATCCAGATGTCTGGCTGCGCGGAGAACGTGTCCCCAACCGCATCGCCTTGATCGAGGAATGGACGCGCAAAGGCGGCGGTCTGATCATGATTGGTGGCTACTTTTCTTTCCAAGGCATTGATGGGCGCGCGCGCTGGCACAAAACCCTGGTTGAAAAGGCGCTGCCGGTGAACTGCCTCCCTGGCGATGATCGCCTGGAAATACCCGAAGGCGCAAAGCCAGTGGTCAAAGCACCTAATCACCCCATCCTCGCGGGTGTTACCGGCGACTGGCCCTACCTGTTGGGTGTGAATGAGGTGGAATTGAAAAACGATGCGAGCGTTGAATGCGTGCTGGAGCTTCCAGAGGAGCAGCGTGGCCTGCCACTGCTTGTCACCGGTCAACACGGCAAAGGACGCACGGTCGCCTGGACATCTGATATGAGTGAGCACTGGCTCCCTCCGGCATTTCTTGCCTGGCCAGGCTATCAGACGCTTTTTGCCAACATGATCAACTGGGCATCTGCATCGCATGCCAATTAAGAAATACACATTGTTCTGACAGAGCCGCACCAAGGACAGATTGGGCGTGATCGACGAGCAAGTATTAGCGACAACCCCGAAAGCCTATCTTGGGTATAGAGCATGACAACTGGTTGCAATTCCGTCGCATACGAGCAGCACCCGGTGCGCCCTTTTGCGAAAGGACATGGCAGGTGCAGCAGGGTTGGAACCTGCGACCTACGTTTTTGGGGATCGTAATGCGCAATATCTTCCCATTGATTCTATTGATTTATTCAAAGTATCGCGCAACCAGTTTGAGAGCTTTTCTATTTGCTTGAACAGTTCGGTGCATCCTGACATTCAACTTTCCTCAACGTCACGAAGGCTAGCTGAAAGAGGTCAAAGGGAATGGGTTGGGCTAGTCTGAGTGCTACAGGACGGCCTTTTCCATCATGCGCCCGCGTATCAGATCGCACGCAAGTGGCGATCTACCAACGGCAGCTGCTAGGTCGCTATGATATCCAAACCTTTTTGACGCGCGGCCTTCATGAAGTCGGTTGGTGCAGCCTTGTTGGTGATCAGCGTATCAGCGCGGCCCAACTCCACGATACGCGCTGAGGCAATGTGGTTTATCTTGGTGTAGTCGGCCATAAAGACCACCCGCTTGGCCGCGCGCACCATGGCTTTGGTCACCTCCGCCTCGGCCCAACTGCTGTTTGTGAACCCTCGCGTCTCATGCACGCCAGAGGCGCTGAGCAGGGCCAAGTCGGCATTGATCTCACGAAGCAAAACATCGCCCAACGGCGAAACCAGCGAGTTGCTCTTCGGCCTCAATGTTCCACCTGTCACAATGACGGTAACGCCGTCATGACCTGTCAAGATGCGCGCAACATTGATGGAGTTTGTCACCACCACCAGGTCCTTGATGGCAGCCGGTATGTGCGCGGCGAGAAGCTCGGCTGTTGAACCGCTCGACATGAACATTGTCTCCCCGTCGCGAATCATCTCGACGGCAGCGCTCACAATTCGTTCTTTTTCTTTCAAACGCGTTGGCATCGAAAGGCCGTCATCGCCATCATGACGGCTGGTAAAAGCTGCAATCGCTCCGCCGCGTATCCGACGCAGAAGATGCGCCTGCTCAAGCTGCGCCAAGTCATTGCGAATGGTTACGGCGGAAACGCCCATTGACGCCACAAGATCATCAATTTGCACGCGACCGTGATCCTTGAGGTCATCAACGATCAATTTTTGTCTTTCGGTAGCTTTCAAAGATGGCATATAGTAAAGCAACTTTCATGGAGAAGCGTCAGCTCAACCGACAATTCCGATTGGGGCAAATTTGCAGCTGCGCTCTTTAGATCAGCGTCAAGCCTCGGCCAACTATCTGAAAAGTGAGGACAATTGTCTATCCCCCCCGTTATTGCTGCGCTTCAAATCCCGGCTTTCACCGCCAGTTCCGCGCGCAGCATGGCATGGTATGAAGATTTTTTGCTTTCCAACGCAAAATGCTTTGTCGAAAACGGCATAAAAGCCGTCAAGATACAAGACGAGACGGTCGTGTCCGGTCACGCAAGCGAACGGACGATCGCGCGCATGGCCAGCCTTGGGCACGCGATGCGTCGAGAATTTGCTGACCTGTGTCTGGGGATCATCGTTCAGGCTCACGACCCCAAGGCCGCGCTGGCAATCGCTGATGCCTGCGGGGCATCCTTTGTCCGCCAGAAAATCTTCGCCGCGGCAGCCGTGAACGCCGAAGGTGTGCGTCAGGCCCTTGGCCCAGATGCTGTTGCCTACCGGGATTCCATCGGCCGGCCGGATATCCAGATCTACGCCGACGTTCAGGATCGCACGTCCGTGCCGCTCGAGAATGTACCAAGCGAATTGGCCGCCCATTGGACCGAGCGCTTGGGCGCCGACGCCCTCGTGATCACGGGAAGCGATTTCGCTGACACCAAGGATCGCATCGCGAAAGCGCGCGCCTATGGTGTGACAGCTCCGATCCTCATTGGGGGCAGCGTGACGAAAGACAATGTCCAAGACGCGCTCAGTGTGTGTGACAGCGTGGTTGTCAGCTCTTCGCTCGTCCGGCCGGGGGCAGCCCCCGACGCTCTTGATCGCTGGGACCCGTCCCTCATTCGCCAGTTTATGGAGCGCGCAAACGCATGACTGTTTCAACTGCCCCGGGTTCGCCGTTGGTCGGACAGAGTTCCCCCTTGAATGCCGCCGACCAAGCGTTGATTGCGCGTCTCAATGACGAGGAGTCGGCCCATATCGCCGGCTTGCCATCCGATGATCCGAACGACCCGAGACGGCAACGCCGTGTTGGTTTTACCCTGCCGGAAATCCTTGATCAGCCCGCCTGCATCGAAAACACCGTCAAAGGTCACCGCGAGGCCATTCGTTCCACCGCTCAGTCCATTGCCAAGGCAGGCTTAACGCGCATTGTCATGACCGGTTGCGGCGATTCTCTGGCCGTCCATGAGGCAGTTCGCAGCCTCATGGAAATGATGACCGGCGTACCGTGCGAGCCGGTGCAGGCCTTAGAACTGGCCTACTATCAAAATCGTTTCATCGATACGCGGACCCTGGTGATCGGTCTGAGTTCCAGCGGTTGGACACCTCGGACTCTTGAAGGCATGTTGCTGGCCAAGCAGCAAGGTGCAGGCCTGTTGGCGCTGACCAACACCGCCGGGTCAGCGATCACTGACATTTCCGATTACACACTGATGATCGAGGCGCAGCGCAAGGGTTGGCCAACCCAGTCCAGCACGGCGGCGATCGCGCTGCTTGCTCAGCTGGCGCTGGACATCGGCGAGGCCAATGGCCTGAGCAGCGACCGGATCACAAACTGGCAGCAAGAACTGGATGCCATGCCTGCCACGGTCTCCAAGGTGCTGGAAGCGATAGGCTCCGACGTCGAGGCGCTGGCCCATGAATTGTCAGGGGCACCCATGGTGCTTTTTACGGGCGCGGGTCCATCCTATGCGGCAGCGCGCTTTGGCGCCGCAAAGATCAAGGAATGCACCTCCGGACACGCCTTGGCGATCCCTCTGGAAGAGTTTCACCACTACACGTCGATCAAGCCAGGCGAGCCTCTGTTCATCGTGGCACCACAGGGATCGCTGCAGTCGCGCGCGCTCGACACAGCGCGGCGAGCCAAGGTCTGGCATGGACGGCCTTTCGGCATTCTCGATGCAAGCAACACGCTTGTTGCCGGTGAATGCGAAAAGAGCTTCGTCATGCCGCCGGTGAGCGAGGAGCTCTCCAGCATCATCTACAGCTTGCCGGTGCAGGTTCTGGCCGTGCACATGGCTCTCAAAGAGTTCGAAACCGCGAGTGCCTATGACTGATCCTTTGCTGGTCTGTTTCGGCAACTTCACCATCGATGATGTGGTGCTGGCCGACGGCCAGAAGCGCGATGGGTGCACGGGCGGTGATGCGCTTTACGCGACGCTGGCTGCGCGCGCGTTCGAGCCGGCCAGCGAACTGGTTGCACCCATCGGCATGGACACGCCGCCTGACATCCTCGCGCGGCTTGAACAGCTCGGCTTATCCCTGGCCGGCATGCCGCAGCGCGACGTTCCCAACCTGCACAACCGCGTCGATTACAAAGCCGATGGTAGCCGCGAATGGACGCTCTACAGCGATCCGGACCATTTTGACGTTCTCTCCCCTTTCGCCCGCGATATCCCCCCTGCTTTCCTCGGCGCTGATCGCTTTCTTGTGCTGGCCATGGCCTTGCCGGCGCAAGAAAGCCTAGTTGAGGACCTGAGCGGCAGGCCGGATACTCTGGTCGCGCTTGACCCTCAGGAAGACTATATTTTCGGCAATGAAAGCCGCCTTGAGGCGATCATCGCCAAGACCGACATCTTCATGCCGAGCGAAGAAGAGGTGGTCCGCCTGACCGGCCTTCGCGATTGGCCAAAGGCCGCACGGCAGTTCGCCGGGCTTGGTCCAAGACGCGTGATCATCAAGCGCGGTGCCAACGGCGCCTATCTGTATGACAAGGAGCGTGACGCGAGCTTCGAGATACCTGTTTTTGATGGCGGCGAGGTCATCGATACGACCGGCGCTGGCGACAGTTTTTGTGGGGCCTTTATGGCCATGATGGGTCGCGAGGCACCAGAATACGCGGCTCTTGCCGGCGCTGTCGCCGCATCGGTAACCGTGAGCGGCTATGGCGTCGATCCCCTGCTCATGACGCATTCCAATGTCATCGCTGAGCGCTACGAAACATGGCGGTCACACCACCACTTCGCGCTGGACGATGATGGGGTCCACCGCTTGCGCCCAGACAACGGAGCGTGAAGGTGAGCAAATCCATCGTCCGCGCGCGCTGGCTCCTTGAAGGGTTCGATGGAAAATCTCCCATCATTCACGAACACAGCGCCTTGCTTGTCGTTGATGGTGTGGTCGCCAAAATCGGCGATGCCGACGATCTCGCCGCTGAGCATCCTGATGCCGAGCCGATCGGAAGCGGCCAGGACCTGGTTATTCCCGGGCTCATCAACGCCCACCACCATGTTGGCCTGACACCCTTTCAGTTGGGCTCGTCCGACCATCCCTTGGAGCTTTGGTTTGCCAGCCGCTTGGGGCTGCGTGCTGTCGCACCCTATCTCGACACGCTCTACTCGGCCTTCGAGATGATCGCCTCGGGCGTGACCACGGTTCAGCATCTTCACAGCCGTGCGCCCGGCGGGCTTGAGGGCCTCCACAAGACTTCGCAAGACATTCTCAAGGCCTATGACGACATTGGCATGCGGGTGTCGTTTTCCATGGCTCTGCGCGATCAGAACCGGCTGGTTTATCTGGATGATGATGCCTTTTTGCGGCGTCTGCCCGAGCGTTTGAGACCGCAGCTGGCGGCCTATTTCCAAGCCTATGCGGTCCCGTTTGCCGACCAGTTGGCGCTGTTCGATGATCTGATCTCCATGACCGACGGCAAACCGAAGCAGCGGGCCCAACTGGCACCATCAAACCTTCATTGGCTCAGCGACGCTGCGCTTCGGGCAACCGCTGATCTTGCGGAAAAAAGCGGTACCCATCTGCACGCGCATATCTTGGAGACGCCCTACCAAAAACAATATGCCGCCAAACGCACTGGCGGTTCAGCGCTCACAGCGTTTGATGAACTGGGGCTATTAGGCGCGAAGATGACCATCGGTCATGGCGTTTGGATGAGCGAAGCGGACATCGAACTTTGCGCTGAGCGTGGCTGTTATGTGTGCCACAATTGCAGCTCCAACATGCGCCTCAAAAGCGGCAAGGCGCCGGTCAACGCCCTGCTCGCTCGCGGTGTTCCCGTCGCCATCGGCATCGACGAGGCGGGCATCAACGATGACCGCGACATGCTATCCGAAATGCGTTTGGTGATGCGCGCGCATCGGGAGCCCGGCCTTGCCTCCCTTGCGCCCACCGCATCCGACGTTCTGAAGATGGCGACAACCCACGGCGCAGGCACGACGCCGTTCGGTTCCACCATCGGTCATTTGGGCATCGGGGCGCAGGCGGACCTGGTCATGCTCGATTGGACGACGATCACATGGCCGCACCAGGACCCCGCTCAAGGTCCGGTCGATGTCCTCCTCCACCGCGCCAAAACCAACGCGGTGAAGCGCGTGATGATTGCCGGCGATATCGTCTATGCAAATGGCAAGTTCACCCATGTTGACCGTGACACCGTGCTTTCCGAAATTGCAGAGCGCCTTGCCGAACCGCTCACCGATGACGAAGTGGCCATGAAAAAGCTCGCCCACGACATGCTGCCCCATGTGCGCGCGTATTACGATGAGCACTACACCCACGACCCCGCAAAGTTCTGACAACGCCATGCTTTCATGACCCAAGATTTTTCCGGCTACGGTCCCAACCCACCCGACATCACCTGGCCCAATGGCGCTCGGGTCGCCGTGTCGTTCGTGGTCAATGTGGAAGAAGGGGCGCAGCTTTCGCGAAGCGTGGGCGATGAACGCAATGAATGCGTCTATGAGGCGCGTGAAGAAGTGGTCGGCGCGCCCGATCCATGCATGGACAGCCACTATGCCTACGGGCCACGTAAAGGCTATTGGCGCATCGTGCGAGCGCTGGAAAAGCATGGCATTGCAGCGACGTTCTCCACCTGCGGGCGCGCCGCCGAAGCCTGCCCTTGGTTGATCCAGGATGCGGCTCAACGTGGCCATGAGATCGCCTGTCATGGCTGGCGTTGGGAGACCCATGCGCACATGGATCGTGAGACCGAGCGTGAGGTTATCCGGCGGACCCACGCAACGTTGGAACGTATCGCAGGTATAGCGCCCATCGGCTGGCACACGCGCTCTGCGTCAACGCCAAACACCCGCGACCTTCTGCGCGAGCATGGCGGATTTCTCTACGATTCCGACGCCTATGATGATGATCTTCCGGTGATCATCGACGACGCAAAGGGGCGATACGTCATCCTGCCTTATGCTTTCGACACAAACGATATGCGGTTCCAACCCGGCGGCGGGTTCATCCATGCAGAAGATTTTTCCCGCTACTGCCTGGCCGCTTACGACCGACTGCTCGCCGAAGGAGCGCCCGCTGTCCTTTCGATCGGACTTCATTTGCGCATTCTCGGGCGCCCTGCGCGCATGGCGGCACTGGATCAGATACTTGACGGCATCAATGCGCGAGGCGGTGCATGGATCGCAACGCGTCGGCAAATCGCCGAGCATTGGCTGGAGGTTACGGGCTAACCCGCGCCTTCGATCCGCGCTTGGGCCAGGCAAACCGCGCTCACGATCGGCTCGATGATCGGCACATCGAAGTGTGGCTTCAAGACACGTGCAGCCTTGGCCAACGGTCCGCCACCAATCACGACAGCGAGCGCGCCGTCGCCAATGCACTGATCGATCGTTTTGGCAAGGGCCGCGACCAGACGTTCTGTGTCGGCCATGACCACGAATGGGTCACCGTCAGTGAACCGCACCGAGACGCATTCCCTCTCCAACTCCAATTGCGCGGCACGCTGCTTGATGCGCGGGCCAAGAGCCGGCGTGGTGGTGGCCACACTGAACAATCGTCCGTCCTGCCCCGCTTCAAGAAGACTGGCTTCAGCTATGCCAACCACTGGCACAGACAAGCGGGCGCGCAGGCTATCGATGCCTGGGTCGCCGAAGGCGGCGATGATGACGGCGCTGTACACGCTCTCGATTGGCGTTTGGGAAACGGCCTTGGCGGCGTCATCCAAGGCTTCAGGCGTTGTGATGATTGGCGGCACGCCGGTCATGGTCACACCGTGAATCGTGCTGGTCCTGGCCACCTCGCCGGCAATCGCAACCATCGCGCCGGTGGTCTGCGCATTGCTGTTCGGATTGATGAGCAGAATTTTGCGTTCCATCGCCAGTCTATGGTCGAGCAGCCAGAAACGCGCGCGCGATATCCTCGCGCTTTGCGATCCATAGCCGTTCTTCGTTGCGCTTCAGCAGCTTCAAAATGTTCAAGAACGCCTGGAAACGGGCGGGCCTTCCGCAGATCCGTAAATGAAAGCCGATATTGAGCAGACGGCTTTTTCCTTGTTCTGCTTCCTGCAGCAGTGTCGCCAGTGCGTCTTCGACATAGTCTTCCATCTCCCGCGACCGGACAAATCCATTGGGGTGAAAGAATTTCATGTCGTTGCTGTCGAGAGCGTAGGGAACAACGAGCAAGTCTGGATGATCGGGGTCCGCATAGGGCAGATCATCGTCGAAAGCGTTGGAGGTGTAGAGAAAACCGCGTTCAGCCAGAAGGCTGCGTGTCCAGATGCTCTCGCTGCCACGGCAAAAGAAGCCGGTCGGCTTGCGCCCGGTTGCCGCTTCGATTGCGGCAATCGCACGATCGAGGTCGGCAGCTTCATCCTCGCGCGAGCGGTAGTCGGCCTGCGGTCGCCATCTCCACCCATGGCAGGCCGCCTCATGGCCCTGTTCCGTGATCTGCCTGGCCAGTTGCGGCGCTCGTTCAACCGCCCGACCGCAACAGAAGAAGGTCGCCGGAATTTCAAAGTGCGCCAGGGCGTCGATGATGCGCCAGAACCCGGCGCGCATGCCATAGGCAAAGATCTGTTCTTGGCCCATGTCGCGTGTGCCCGGCGCGACGACGCTCATCACCTCACCCATGGGCTCAGAAACAGCGTCACCGTCGCCAACCTGCCACTCGGCACCCTCTTCGAAGTTCACGACAACGGAGACCGCCAAACGCGTTCCGTTTGGCCAAAGGATATCGGGCGTTCGTCCGCCGTAGCCGATAAGGTCACGGGCCGCATCCATCACTGCTTGGCCAGGCGCTCAAGCCCCATGGTGCGCGACAAAACGATCATGATGAGGAACGCCAGCAGGATCTCCAAGCTGGACAGCGCCGCCACCATCGGGCTGCTGTCGAACTGCACGAGATTATAAAGCTCCACTGCGAGGGGACGCGAACGCGGGGAAGATGTGAACAGTGCGACGGTGAGATTGTCGAAGGACTCAATGAACACAAAGGCAGCGGCGGCGGCGATCGATCCAGTCAACTGGCGCACGGTAATGCTGGTGAACGTACGAAACTTGCTCGCTCCCATCGACAGGGAGGCTTCCTCCAGGGCCGGGTCCAACTGCGCCAGCCGCGCCATCACGATACGAACAGCAAACGGCATACAGAAAACCGTCAGCCCAAGAACAAGCATTAGATTGGATTGCCGAAACGCGATGAATGCGCCGAAGAACAGCAGCGCGACACCAATCACCATACCAGGGATCATTTGCGGCGCGACGATCAAAGCCGAGGCGAAGGCCTTGCCGGGATAGCGACCCCGGACAAGCGAGTAGGCCGCCGGAATGGCAAAACCCAAGGCTATCGCGGTCGCCGCCCCGGCCACTTGGAGGCTGGTGATCGCCGAGTCGATGATCTGTTGGCGGCCAAACAGATCCGCGTACCAGTGAAGCGTGAAACCTTGAGGCGGGAACGTGATGTAGCGCGTCTCGGTGAAGGAGATCGCAATCACGATCAAGCTCGGCAAGACCAGAAGCAGCAAGGCAATCACGGCCAAACTTACCATCACCACTGTTCCAAGAAGATCAAGCCAGCGCGAGCCTGCCGAAAGCCGCAGCGAACGTGCCGAAGGCGCGCTATCAATTGGGGATAGGGGCTCGGTAACGCTCATGATTTGGCGGGCTCCATCCATTTCATCAGACGATTGCCGACCAGGCCAATCAACATGATGAAGACGAAACAGCTACCCAACAGCAACAGCGCCAGCATCGCGCCCTTGCTCCAATCCAGGATCACCACGATGGACTCGTAGACCTGAACCGCAAGCGTCGTGTAGGCGCCGCCGCCAAGCAACTGCGGAATGATGAAATTCGTGTAGGAAAGGGCAAAGACGATTGTCAGCCCCGCCACGATGCCCGGCACACTGATCGGCAACACCACGCGGAAGAAGGTTTGGATGCGGCTCGCGCCCATTCCGAGCGAGGCGGCTTCCAGATTGCGGTCGCGCATGGCGAGCACGGTGATCAGCGGCAGGATCATGAACGGCAGGTGGACCTGCGTCATGCCGACAATCACGGCAAAATCGGTGTTCAGCATGCGAATGGGCCGCGTGATGATCCCAAGCTCGATCAGCGCTGAATTCACGACGCCGCGCCGCCCGCCGAGGATGACGAGCCAGGCGTAGGTGCGCACGATGGCGCTCGTCAAAAGCGGTGCGATGGTCAGAATGAGAATGAGCATCTGCGCTCGCCGGCCAACCAGCGTGTAGACGTAGGCAACCGGGTAAGCCAGCAACAGGCAGACGACCGTGGAGATTACGCCGACATAGAAGGACTTCCACCAAACCCGCCAAAACAAATCATCTTGCAGCGTTTCGGTCAGGTATTGGAACGTGAAGCCGGTGCCCATCACCTGGCCGCGTTCGATGGTGGTGAAGCCGAACGAGAAGAGCACCAACATTGGCGCGATGAAGAAAATCGCCAGGAAAATGAAGGCCGGCACGGCAGGCCAAACCCCTTTCCCCTCTTTGAACCTTTCAAGTGCTCCGGCGATCATCACAAACTGCCAAGCACGGGTTTGCAGCCATCCTTGTCGCGCACCGACACATAGACCGGATCGCCGACGTCGAGCTGAATATGGTCATGGCGGTCGACAAGCGCACGGACGGACGGTCCGCCATCGAGCGCGATTTCATAGGCCATGTCCGGCCCTGTGAGGCGCACAAAGTCGACACGGCCAGGTACCGCGCCAGGCACTTCTTGCGCCGTCAGGCTGAAATTCTCCGGTCGGACCACGATGCTTTGCGCGTCCTTCGTCCAATATTGGTCGTGAACGGCAAATCTGTCGGCCGCCTGCCGTGGGAGCACATTGGCAGCGCCGATGAAATCAGCGACAAAGGCCGTCGTCGGATTGTCATAGATCGTCTGAGGGCTGGCAAACTGCTCGATGCGCCCTTCGGACATCACCGCGATCCGGTCGCTAATGGTCAGCGCCTCATCCTGGTCGTGCGTCACGCACACGGCCGTCAGCCCAACCCGCTTGACGATTTTGCGCAGTTCGATCTGCATGGCGCCGCGAAGTTTGGCATCAAGCGCGTTGAACGCCTCGTCCATCAACAGCACTTTGGGATGAAGGACCAGAGCACGCGCCAGGGCCACCCGCTGCTGCTGACCACCCGAGAGCGATTTGGGGAACCGGTCGCCGAGTCCGGTGAGCGAAACCATGTCCAGCGCTTCAGCCACGCTGCTTTCCATGGTTTTGCGGTCAGTGCGGCGCACAGAAAGGCCATAGCCAACATTTTCCGCGACCGTCATGTGCGGAAACAGAGCATAGTTTTGAAAGACAAAACCCACATCGCGCCGGTTTGGTGGCAGTGCGGTTACATCGTCTCCAGCCAGCGTGACACGGCCTTGTTGCGGCGTCTCAAAGCCCGCGATGCAACGCAGCAAGGTGGTCTTTCCGCAGCCTGAGGCGCCAAGCAGCGTCACGACCTCGCCTGCGTCGATCGCCAGCGAACAATCACGCAGCACATGATTGGTGCCGAAATGCTTATTGAGGGCAGAGACCTCAATCATCCACTCAATCCCCTTAAACAGCCGTTGCCGGATCACCGGCGACCGCGTGAAGCGACCGGCGGGTCAAGAGACGGCTCGTCTTGAAACGTGTTGTATCGTTTTTCAGATGCATACGGCGATTGGGGTCAAAGCCGGCTTCGCTGGCCCAATGGTATGCCAGAAGCTGCAGCGCGCCCGATGCGAGCGTCGCATCATTGACTTTTGCATCATCGCGCCAGGCGACCTGCCAGCGCGCGGTATCGACACCCAGGCTCGCCGGCCCTATCGCAACGGTATCGACCTCCATGGCGAGCAGCGCATCGGCCGAATCCTTGGCGATGTCGGCAACGAATGCGCTTGTCGGCAACATCACGGCGACCTCCCCTCTGGCCATGGTCCAGTATTGGCGATGGGCAAACTCTTCCAGGTCATCGGACCAGACCGGCGTCGCAGAAAGTTCGACGATCTTTGCCGCGCCAAAATCGGCAATGGCTGATCCACGACGTCCACAAGAGAGATACCGCAGGCCAGGCGCATGCGTGGCCTTGTGGGCAGCTATCTCTTGGGCGATCGGCGCTGCCTCTGCCAGCAGGTTTTCCAGTGCGTCCGCGGTGGCCGTCATCTGCTCCTCGATGCTGCCCACCGACTGGCCATCGGCCAACGAAGAAAAAGCAGCCAACACGGTGTGCGTCGCCGTGAAGCTGGAAGTCCCGCATAGGAAGGGTGCGACATCATCGATCCGGAGTGAAAAATTCGGCAGGCCGAGTTCGGCAAGACGCCCACCTGCGCTGTTGGTGAGACTGACCGCCTTGGCCCCTTGCTCGATTGCTCGCGCGGCCGCCTCGACGGTCCGATCAACATTGCCCGACATGGAAATGGCAATCAGCCGATCGCTTGGCGCGATCACTGGGCCCTGATCAGCAGCGACTTCAAGTCCGCTTGCAGCCAGCAGCCCCGGCTCGCCCGCGCGAGCGCTCACACTGCGCGCCGCAAACCAGCCGTCCCCGCTGCCAAAGGCGATCAAGCGTGATGCATCGCGAAGATGCTCGCGCCAGAAGGCTTCGATCTCGCCCAAACGTGACGCCAGCCCTCGAAGAAGCGAGGGCTGGCGCATAATGTCGTCGAGCATGGGTTTTTCAGACACCCGTGCCTCCGTGGTGCAGGTAACAGGAAGGCTTAGACAGCGAACTCGCGATCAAAACGTTCTACCAACTGCGGACGAACGGCCACAATTGCGTCCCAATTGACCGTCTGCAGGTTGGCGACCTCTTCCGGCGTCGATGGCGTAAAGGGCCGAGCGGCCTCTGGCACCGAAACGCCTTGCACTGTCACACCGAAGAAATACGGCGAATCGGCAGCCATTTCCTGGTATTCCGTGCTGATCACACCATCCATGAAGCGATGTGCCATTTCCGGGACGCGGGTGCCGGTGATTTCCGACATCATCGACAGAATGGCGACGGGACCAGGGTCCGGCTTGACGAACTTGATTGGCAACCCGCGTTCGGCGGCAACGGCGGC
The DNA here is from genome assembly GCA_040219355.1 of Hyphomicrobiales bacterium. Lineage (GTDB taxonomy): Bacteria > Pseudomonadota > Alphaproteobacteria > Rhizobiales > MH13 > MH13. The sequence continues at coordinate 1,657 of JAVJSN010000013.1, read as the reverse complement.
ATCATTGTTCCACAGCGGCGTTACCCCAATCTCACCGCGCTCCAGCATCTGCGCGAGAATACGCGGGCTGCGACCGGCAATCGGGTTGAGCTCTTTCAATTTCTCCCAGCCCGGCTCGAGGTTTTCTTCCGAACCGCCAAAGATCTTCGAAACAACCGCCAGCGTGCCAAGGCCAAGGTTGGAGGACGTGCGGCAGAGACCGACCATGCCCGCATATTCCTCGTTCCAAAGATCGGCCCAACTGGTCGGCGGTGTTTCGACCATCTCTTCGTTGTAGGCGATTCCGATCAACGAGAAGGTCGCCGGTACACCGAAGCCGTTCGTCTTTTCCCAGAACTCCGGAACGACATTGTCGTAATTATCGATCGTCGACGGGTCGAGCTGCTGAATGTAGCCATCGCGCTGGGCAATCAGGTGCGGCGGCTCGCCGTTGGGCATCACGTCATATGGGCTGAAACCCTGTGCCGCCTTGATTTGCGCTACAATGTCTTGAGACTCACTGGGAACCAAACGCACGGTCAGTCCAGGAAACTCTTGCTGCAATCGATCGCCCAGCCAACGGTGCGGCTCCTGCAAGGCACCGCCATAGCTGATGACAATCAGTTCCTGAGATTGGGCGCGCACAATGTTTGGCATCGATAGTGCGGCACCAGCTCCAAGAAGCGTTTTGCCGAAGGCTCGTCTACTCAGTTTCATGAATCATTCTCCCTGTGTGCCATGCAAGCCCCTCGACCTGCGATTGCGACCGGGCTCATCGCCACTGCCTTGAACATCCGATGACACCGCCGAACATCAAGGACTGTCTCCTATGAAATCTACGCCCCCAAGACGCGGGGCCAATGATCCAGCGAAACAGGAAACCCGTCCGCAAAACCAATCTCCACACTTTCATCTTATATCGAAAAAAAAGAAAGCACAATTTTCGTGCATCTCTGCCGCAAGCTTGGTCGTTACCCGCTATCAGGCGGCCAAAGAAGCACGTCCGCCCTACCACACGCCGTAAACCGTAGCGTTTAGCGATGACGACATACTTCTATTCGCAGATTCAAACGGCTGGGTTGCGAAGGTTATGAGCAGTTGAGCGCATTGAACCCCGATTGCAGGTGTCAAAATGCAAACACAACCGATCAAATTTCTTTCGAAGGTCCATCAATAAAAATGAAAGAAAAGTTTGAGCGGTCGACAGGTCGAATGCTGGGCTGCCGCAAACGAACCTCGCATTACCATGCAGGTCGCAAACCGACTTGCCAGACATCAGTTGAATGCAACAGAGCGTCGCTGGGGTTGGTACTATCTGTCGACCATCCTCGATGACTACTCACGCTACGTTGTGGCCTGGAAACTGTGCACCACAATGAAGACCAGCGATGTGACCGACACGCTGGAACTGGCATTGCAGGCTTCGGGCTGTGATCAGGTTGCCGTTCGCCACAAGCCTCGCCTGCCCTCGGACAACGGTGCCAGTTACGTCTCCGGCGAACTGGCCGATTGGTTGGGGTCGCAGAACATGAGGCATGTTCGTGGCGCTCCGTACCACCCACAGACGCAGGGCAAAATCTAACGCTGGCACCAGACCCTGAAGAACCGAATCTTGCTGGAAAACTACTTCCTCCCCGGTGATCTCAAGGGCCAGCGTCGAACGCTTCGTTGAGCATTA
>JAVJSN010000012.1:0-115846 GCA_040219355.1 Hyphomicrobiales bacterium | reverse complement strand
GTAACAAAGATTTCCACCCGGTTTCACAGCAGTGCACTTGCTCTGTGCCTTCGGCCCAACCGCACGAGAACCAATCGCAAAGCGATTGGCGGAACACGCGGCAGGCGTTTGCGCAGCAAATGCCGAGAGCGCGGATACCTATCTCCCCTTCACGCGGCCTCATGCGGTGTCTTGTTCCAATGATGAGGACGGCGGATCAGTTCCCACAGCGCCAGAAACCCTGCTGCCGACAGGCAAATCCAATAAAGCGGAATGGAGAGCAGAACCGGCACGATCCGTTTCATGCCCCGCCGATTTGCCCCTGCTCCGCTCAGCAGCACCACTGACAGATAGCCAATGCTGAAGTTGACAAGATTGAGGGTGATCAGCACCTGCCCCGTTCCGGTCGCGGCAGCATAGAGCGGGCCGCCCACACCGCTGATTGCCCACAGGGTTGCGAGCAAAAAGAAGGGGTGGATCAATACCGATACAAGCACGCCAAGCATGATCGTTTGAAAGGCGAGAAAACCGCCCAGCCCAAGCTCGCGCATCAGTTTGAGGGGGTGGCGCATGTGCACCAACCAGGTCTGCCACCAGCCCTTGAACCAGCGCGCGCGTTGCTTAATCCAAGATTTGAAACCGGTCGGTGCTTGTTCAAACGTCGTCGAGGCGATCATCTGTGTGGCGTAGCCAAGACGCGCCAGACGAATACCCAGGTCAGCATCCTCGGTCACATTGTAGGGATCCCAACCACCGGCCTCAATAAGCGCGGATCGACGGAAGTGATTGGATGTGCCGCCCAGCGGGATGGGCAGATCGAAGCGCGAAAGCGCCGGCAAAAACGCATCGAACAGCGCCATGTATTCCAATGAAAAATGTTGGGTGAGAAAATTTGATCGCCCATTGGTAACGTGGAGTGCCGCCTGCACGCATCCAAGTTTTGCGCCACGTTTGGTCTTAGCTGCCTCAAACATCGCGACGGCTTTGCGCAACTGGTCGCGCTCCGGCCTGTCTTCGGCATCATAGATCGTGATGAATGCACCACGTGTGAGCGGTAGCGCGAAATTCAAGGCTTTCGGTTTGGTGCGCGGCTCGCTCGGCGGCACGGCGATCACAGCCATGTGGTCGGGTAGGTTTTGCTTGGCAAGTGCCAGCAACGTGGCGCCATCATCAGCTTCAGCAAGGATAAGGATTTCCAGTTTTTCCGGCGGATAATCAAGCGCGCCCATCGATGCAACAAGTTGCGGCACCATGGCCGCTTCATCGTAGATGGGGATCAGCACCGAAAACATCGGCAAAGCCTTATCAGGCAAGCGGCTCGCCAGTGGCTGATAGCGCACAAGCCGAGGCATGGGTGTGAGCACGGCCAAAATCCGAGCCATGCCGACGGAGAAATAGAGCGTGCCAAACACAGCGTTCAGCAGCACAAACAAGCTGGTCGCCGACAACGCCGCCCAAAGCCCAATACCTAGTGTCAGTGCCATCAGCGCAACGGCTTGTCGGCGCACCAGCGTTTCCCGCGCGCTCATGTCAGGTTGTGTGATGGCCAGGTGGTTTTGCGAAAAGCTGGTCAGATCTTCACCCAGAGCATCTGCCCACATGGCTTGAACTTTTCCGCGCGGTGCCAGGAACAGCAATTCGGCAGCCTTGGGATGGGCCTTGCGCAATCTGGCTATGGTGCCGCGCGCCGACGGCGTGTCCTCATAGACAGCCCCTCGTGCGCCATTGGTGTGGCGCAGCGGCATGTAGCGTACCTTGTTGACCAGCGCGCGCAAGCGTTCAGACTGGCCAAGCAGGTCAGGCTCCCAACCGCCAGGCAACGGCGCTGGGCGGATAGGCTTTGGCGCAGCCGATGGAGACGTCGAAGGCGGCGCTGGTGGTACGAAAGTCCTAACAGGCGGTTTTGTGCGCACAGAGCTTGGTGCCGAAGCGTGACGCAGCGGCGGCGCAACCGGTCTGTCCGGTTGATTGGAAAGACTCCTCATCTCTGCTGCCCCCTAAAATCCGATCTGTCCCAGGTTCCCTCCTGATTGGCTAACCAACCTCTCGCCTTTCTGGCTTCAGCGCTATCGGGGTCTCTGCCTAGAGGTCGAGATCGAGCAGAAACGCGACCTGGCCAATTTCACTGTTTGAGCTTGCCTGCCAGAGCGCTATACCCCAACCTACTTTTGACCGTTTGGACCTGTCGATGGCCGTGCGAACCTTCCACCAATCTCTCCGCTTGGCGTTGACCGTCCTCTTGCTGATGCCGCTGGCAATTCCAGGGCTAAGCTCGGCGCAGGATACGCAAAGCGCTGATGAAAGCCTCATCGAGCAGAACGATGCCGGTGCGCCGGGCGGCTTGTCGGATCTGCGCTTCATCAACCCCCGCGCGCGCATCGCACTGCCCGAACCGATGCCAGGGCCGGTGCTACGCTTTGTGGTGGCTGACGATTTTCCACCGTTTGCGTTTTTAGATGGCATGGGGCGCCTGGCCGGCGTGCATATCGATTTGATCCGTGCGGTCTGTGACACGCTGGATTTGCCGTGCACGCTGCAGGCACGTCGGTTCGATCAAGTTGCTGCAGCCGCCCAAGAAGATCCAAACAATTTGGTGCTCGCTGCTGGCCTTGCGATCACCCGCCAAAATGCGGAACAGTTCACCTTTTCACTACCCTATTACCGGTTTGCCGCCCGGTTCGTCGGGGCCCAGTCCGATGAACCGGATGCTGGTGCTGATCCCAATTGGATAGATAACGCGCAGATCGGTGTGGTGGAGAACACTGCCCATGCCGCTTTCCTGCGCGATGCATATGCTGATACCGAGATCGTGTCCTTCCCCGACGCGCAGGCGATGCTGCGCGCTTTGCGGCGCGGTGACATCAGCCACGCCTTTGGCGACGGCGTTGATCTGGCCATTTGGCTGGCCGGCAACCAGTCGGGCGATTGCTGCGCATTTGCTGGTCAACCGATTTTTTCGGTCACCTATTTCGGTGAAGGACTGGCATTTGCTGTGCCGCGTGGACAGTCGCAGCTGGTTCAAGCGCTGAATGCTGCGCTCATTCGCTTGGAATCCTCTGGCGAGCTGGAGACAATCATGCTGACGGCGTTTCCACTCGATCCACTGGGGCTTTAGCCGCGTCACCATCCATCAGCGGATCAGGTGCGTGGACTTTCTGATACGTCCGAAACGGCAGCAAAAGGCTCCAGATCAGGCCGATCGGTTCACGGTTCTGGTGCTCCGCAAGCCCGATTGTCATGCCCTTCTGCCCCATCACCGGGTCTTGTGTGTACACCCCAAACAGCCGATCCCAGACGGACAGGTTAAAGCCGTAATTGGTGTTGGTTTCCCGCTCGATGATCGAGTGGTGGATGCGATGCATGTCCGGCGTCACGACCGCGGGCCGTAACAGCCGGTCCAGCCAGAGCGGCAATTTCACGTTCGAATGATTGAACATCGCCATGCCGTTCAAGATGATCTCAAATATCAGCACAGCTATGGCGGGCGCACCAAGCAGCGCGACCAAGGCACCCTTCCAGATCATAGAAACGATGATTTCCAACGGATGAAAACGCAGCGCGCTCGTCACATCCAAGTCCACATCGGCATGGTGCACCTTGTGAATGCGCCACAGCCAGGGCCAGTGGTGAGAAACGACGTGCTCGAGCCAAACGGCGAAATCGAGAAACACGATCACAAAAATCACCACGAAAATCATCGGTACATCGATGATGTTGAACAGGCCAAAGCCTGCTTCTTCGGCCCATAGCGCGACGCCGACGGCAGCAGCCGGAAAAAGGATGCGCAGGACAATGGAGTCCACGATCAGCATACCCCAATTGGTCAGCCAACGGCGCCCGCGTGCTGGGAAGCGCTCGCGACGAGGCAGCAGTTGCTCAAAAACCGCCATAGCGGTGAAAATGCCGACAAAGGCGGTCAGGCGTATGGTGGCTTCAGAAAGCTCTGGCACGGGGACCTCATGTGGAAGTGATGTGGTGCGGTATAGACCGGTGGTGCTTCACCGTCGCTTCAATCATGTGTGAAGCCAACGCAATCTGTGAAGGTGCCACCCGTGGATCAGCATACAGGCCCTTTGCAGGCACACCGGTCCACACCCTCATCGAACCATGGTGAGTAACCCGGCCAGCATGAAACTGGCTGAGACAACGCAGGCAAAGCCGCGCACCGAGTTCCAGAACGTCCAGCGCGGCACATAGGTGTCTGACCAGAAAGCCTGCGTGGCCGGCTCATCAAGGTTCATCTTGGCCAATGCTTCATTGAGCGGCACATTGAACAGAACCGTCACGCCAAAGCAGCCGACAAAGTAGATGAGCCCTGCACCGGCGAACAAGGTTCCCGCACCGCCGCCAATGCTGAAGAAGCCGGCAGCAGCCAGGACCAGCGAGGCCGGCGCAAGACCGAGGAAAAGCGCCATGAACACCCAGCGAAACACTTCGCGGTTGATCACCTGCATCGCCTCTGCACCACCTGTGCCGGAGGTTCGGGCAAGCGAGCGCATGATGAAATCGGAAAAAGCGAGAAACACCCCGCCAACAAGAGCGTAGGCGATAACGGCGACCTGCGCGAGAAGATTGAACCAGAGACCCATCGGATCAGTCCTTTGTGTGTGATGCCGGAAAAGTGGGACGCCGGCAGGCGGCGACCCGGTTACTTGGGTTCAGTGCATGATCGCGAACAGCAGCACCGTTTCGCAGTGGCTGTCAGCCCACAGATCGACGACGGATAGGTCGTTCTCCCAGCGATCGATAATCTGCGCTGCGCAATCATCGCGAATGCCTTCCATGGCGTAGCGATAGGCAAGGTTGGCGTTCTCGAACGCAACCGCGCTCAGCCCTTCCATCACGCGTCCGTCGAAGCTTGCCATCAGCCCGTACACCGTATCGCGGACATCAAATGCATAGTCGCGGGCGGTTTCCACATCCTGCCGGTTGCCCAGTACGGACACATGGCCAGACAGGAAGTGCTCAAAGTCATAGGCCAGAAAAGCCTCAAAACTCTCCATGTAAGCGTTGACGTTTGTCGTCGCGCCAAAATTCATGAAAGGCGCTTCGCCAGGCGTAATCGTGTCGATCGCCATCAGGAAACGCTCCTCTGGCAGGTAGATCATCACGTCGGTGTCTTCAGCGTGGAAGTTGATGGTCGTCAGCTCAATGTCGACACCACCAATGGAAAGGTCGAGCGTGTCCTTGAAGGTGCGGGTAGGATCAAGCACACCGTCCAGAGGGTAAGCCTCAAGCGTTTCGGCAACCGCCTGCGCGGCGATGATTTCAAGCCCATCAATGTCGGCAAAGGCATGGCCGCCGCCATTATGGTCGCGATGCCCATGGCTCATGATGAAATGTGTGATCGGCGCGCCCGGTGCCACCATCTCAATGGCCAGGCGAAGACCTTCGCCAAAGCTGGGCGGCGCGTCGAACACAATCACCCCATCATCGCTCACCGCAAAAGCAGACTGATAAACAAGATCAGATACGAAGAAGAGGCCGGGCTCAATCTCGCTGACATGCAGGCCAAACTCGGTGTTGATGGAAACTGCCCGTTCGCGCATCTGCGGCAACTCCGGCGCAAAGTGCGCGAAGCTGTCGGGATGGTTCTCGTGCAGGGAGATGGTGTTGGCCGGATTGTGATCGGACTGGGCGAGCGAGGGGGGCGCGGTGGCCAGGAGGGTCAGTGCGGCAAGAGCTGATAGTGCGGTCAAAGTGTGCATGATGGAATTCCCTTGGTTGAAGTGGATGACCAGGGAATAGGCGAGGGAGTGGCGAGCGGTCTTGGCAGAGATGGCCAAGCGTTTGACCGAAACGGCCAAACCAGGCCGCGCCGGTCAGCCGCTCAAAAGTGCCCTGCGGAAGTTGGCCGGCGTATCGCCAACCCAGCGCTTGAAGGCGCGACTGAACGAACTCTGTTCGGAGAAACCGGTCAGGAAAGCGACGTCGTTCAGCGAGTAGCGATCATCGCCCAGCAGGCCTTCGGCCAGTTCGCGGCGCGTGTCTTCCGTCAGCATTTGGAAGGTCAGGCCATTTTCGGCAAGGTGCCGATGCAGCGAACGCATGCTCATGCCCAGTCGCCGCGCGACATCATCCATTTTCGGCAACCCTTCGCTCAGCGCTCTGGCGATTGCCTCCTTGGTGCGATCCTCAAGAGACTGCGTAGCCGCAACCTCTTCCAGTTCGCGGTCAAGATGCTGAAGAAGGAACTGCGTGATGCCAACGTCGCCCAGCCTGTTGGCGCTCGCCAGCGCCTTGTCGCTGATCAGAAGGCCATCGCGGTCCGAGTTGAAAACAATCGGGCACCCGAAATGGCGTTCATGGGCCGCCTGTGAGGCGGGCGCGCGGTGCTGAAGATGCACTTCCAGGGGATCAAAGATGCCACGCGGTGATACCTCGCGGCCAATCGCTGTCGCGCTGGCCAGCGTTGCTTCGTTGGAAAGCCGCAAGCCCAGGCGGCGCGCGCCGGCGCGATGCAGATTGAACCAGGTTGCCCCGTCTGCGGGTTCCAGTTCATACTCAACCACACTTGTCCAAAGCCGGGCAAAGCGGGCAACGCGGCTGTAGGAACCATACAGTGTCGGCGCTGCTTTGAAAGCAAGGCCGAGTGCGCCATAATCATCGCACCGCATGGATGCCCCCGTGCGCAGCGGCAAGTCGGTGACATCGGTTTGCGCGCCAATTGCTTCCAGCAGGCCATAATAGGCATCCGCCGCGACCATCGCTTTGGGATCGACGGGTGCGTCGGGATCAAGACCGACCGAACGCAAAAGGTCAGCCGCATCGACCGCAGGCCCGGCCGCGGCCACCATCTTGTGCACGAACAATGACGTTACAGCACCCATAGGTCTATCTATAGGGCGTGCGGCCTGTCCGTAAACTGCCCAACAAGGATGCCAAACCAGTCGGCTCTAAACCTGCGCTTTTTGATTGCGCGCCATGGTCACAGGCCGTAGCCAGTTTTGTGCGAAGCTTGTAGAGTCGCACTTCATCGTTGGCTTTTGGGTGCGCATGGCATGATCATTATCGGTTGGCAGGAACATATCGACCTGCCGCTTCTGGGTCTGACCAACCTCAAGGCCAAGATCGATACCGGTGCGCGAACTTCCGCGCTGCATGCCACCAACATCATAGCCTTTGAGCGCGATGGAAACGAATGGGTTCGGTTCCACACGCGTTTCGATGATGATGCTCACGACACCGATGTTGAAACCCCCATCCATGATCGCCGCAACATCACCAACACCAGCGGCGTGCCTGAACTGCGTATCATTATCCACACCAAGTTCCGCATTGCCGGACATTTGTGGACCATTGATCTGTCGCTAACCGAGCGAACAGAAATGACATTCCGGATGATCGTCGGGCGCACCGCCCTTCGACGCCACCCTATCGTGGTACATCCTGGCAAGCGCTATCTGACGACACCGGATGGTGCGAGCCAATTCAAGTCGCGGCGACCCAAGGACATAACGTCCAAGGCTTCGCCGTCGAAAAAGAGGAAACGCCCATGAAGATCGCTATGCTGGCCCGCAATCCCGGCCTTTACTCGCACCAGCGTCTTAAGGAGGCGGCAGAGGCGCGCGGACACACGCTTGATATCGTCAACACGTTGCGCTGTTACATGAACATCGCTTCGCGCCGACCGGCGATCTACCACAATAGCGAGAAGCTGGTTGGCTACGATGCCGTGATCCCGCGGATCGGTGCCTCGGTGACGTTTTACGGCACGGCTGTTCTGCGCCAGTTCGAAATGATGGGCGTTTATCCACTCAACGAAAGCGTTGGTATTGGGCGCTCACGCGACAAGCTGCGCTCCATGCAACTTTTGGCACGAGATGGCATCGGTCTTCCGGTCACCACCTTCGCCCACGATCCCAAGCAAACCGAAGAAGTGCTTCAACTGGCCGGTGGCGCACCACTGGTCATCAAACTGCTGGAAGGCACACAAGGCCTGGGCGTTGTGCTCGCCGATACCGACCGCTCGGCGAAATCCGTCATCGAAGCCTTCCGCGCCACCAACACCAACATTCTGGTCCAGGAGTTTATCAAGGAAGCCGGCGGCACCGATATTCGCGCCATCGTTATCGGCGGCAAGGTGGTGGCGGCCATGAAGCGCACCGGTGCTGAAGGGGAATTTCGGTCCAACCTCCACAGGGGTGGCTCGGCACAGGTCATCAAGCTGTCGCCCGAGGAGCGATCGACGGCGGTTCGCGCCGCCAAAGCGATGGGCCTCAATGTCTGCGGTGTGGACATGCTGCGCGCCAATCACGGCCCCGTGGTCATGGAGGTCAATTCCTCGCCTGGATTGGAAGGCGTTGAAAAAGCAACGGGCCTCGATATCGCCGGCAAAATCATCGAATACCTTGAAAAGAACGCCCAGCCTGGAAAAACCCGGACCAAAGGAAGAGGCTAATGCCAACGCGGGCAGCCTTCCGCCTCAATGGCACGACGATCGCTGCTGGCGACCGGCAAACTGTGGACCTGCCGGTCAGCATTCTGTCCGACCACACACCGGTTTCCATGTCGGTTCACGTCGTCCATGGCAGGAGAAATGGTCCAACCCTCTTCGTCAGCGCAGGCATTCATGGTGATGAGGTTATCGGGGTGGAGATCGTGCGCAGGTTATTGCGTACGCCAAACCTGAAATCGCTGCGCGGCACACTGATTGTGATTCCGATCGTCAACGCGTTCGGCTTCATCAACCATTCGCGCTATCTGCCCGATCGGCGAGATCTCAACCGCTCCTTTCCTGGCAGCGCGGAAGGCTCGTTGGCCTCGCGCCTCGCCAACCTGTTCCTGAGCGAGATCGTTGCCCGCTGCGACCTTGGCATCGACCTGCATTCGGCCGCCGTACACCGCAAAAACCTGCCCCAAATTCGCATCTCTCCGGGCAACAAACATCTGGAAACACTCGCGGAAGTTTTCGGTGCGCCGGTGATTATGGAATCGCCCCTGCGTGAGGGGTCGCTGCGCGCGGCTGCGCGCGAGGTCGGGACCGACATTCTGCTGTTCGAAGCTGGTGAGGGGCTGCGCTTTGACGAAATGGCCGTACGCGCAGGCGTCGCCGGTATTTTGAGGGTCATGCGCCACATGAACATGTTGCCTGCCAAGGGGATCGCCAAAGCGCGGGCGGTTCCCCAGCACTGTTCAGCGAGCAAATGGCTACGCGCGCCTGCCGGCGGGCTTCTGCGTACCTTCAAAGCCAATGGCGATGTTGTTGTACGCGGTGATGTGATGGCGGCGGTCTCCGACCCGTTTGGCGAGGCAGAGAAAGAGATCAAGGCGCCGTTCCGCGGTATTGTTATCGGTCGCGCCGTACTACCGGTGGTCAATGAGGGAGACGCAGTGTTTCACCTCGCCCGTGTCAGTTCGGTCGCCGATGCTGAGGGCGCAGTTGTCGATCTCAATGAACAACTGGCCGACGACCCGCTGTTCGACGAAGATGAAATTATCTGACGCGTTTTGATTGAAGATGCGATTGAGGCGTCTGCAAAATGCAAGACCCTTGATAGGGTGCCATGGCGCTGCGCTCTAGCGCGACGATGGTGAGACCATCATGCGTCATGGATATCCGCGTGCCCGTGCTTGTCACATCAATCCGCCAATGGATCAGCGTTCCCAACCGACTCTTCTCGCTATTGGCGGCCTCAACGGTCTAAAAGCCAAATGCGACGGGAAGATCACTTTGACACGATCACCAAGCAGCTTCGCGCTTTGCAGGATGATGGCCTGCTCCATAGTCACGTTTTTTGCTGAAGTGTCGCCACGCGTTGACTACCAGGTAACCGATGACGCACGACCATTAAGGCCCGCCTTTGAGGCCATGCATGGATGGTGGATCAATCGGAAAACACCAGTCGCCCCTTAGATCCCCCGATAGCGGGCCATCGCGCTGCGTTCCAGCGCGGCCACGGTGAGCTTATCAAGACCGAAAGCGTCGCGCAGCATCTGCAGCACGCGCAGTTCCTCTTGACGCAGCAAGAGATCGGCAGCCGCCACTTCCACACCGCAGGCATAAGCGGTATCGCGCAGACGCTCCGGGATAGCTTCTGCGATTGCTTTAACAACCGCGTCCAACCCACCTTCTTCAGACAGGGCAAGGCTTGCCGTCTCCGATGTCGCCACCAGGCGGTCATGTGAATAACCATTAAAAACCGGAAAAGATGAAACGATCTGGCCGATCTTGGCCAGCTCCTCATCCTTCATCGCGCGATCTGATGCGGACACCATAACCATCAGCATAACGAGCGCGTCTTGGGCGCCAGTGTTGTTGTCACGGGCGTCCAGGGTGGTGGTGTCAGACATGGAATATCCTTGAACTGTGGCGGCGGGCCAAGGTGTTCGGCAGCTGCCAATTGTGTTTCATCATGCCTCAAGCTAGGAACGCGATCACCGCAGCACAAGATGTGCCAGCCTAGAACTTTGGAAAAGCCCCCAATGCCAACGCTTGCCCCCGCCGATCTTAATCCTGATCTTTTGGACGCCGCCACGCGCGCCAAAGCCTGGCCGTTTGAAGAGGCCCGCAAGCTGGTCAAACGAATCGAAAAATCCGGTAAGACCGACCCGGTGCTTTTCCAAACTGGCTATGGCCCGTCCGGCCTGCCGCATATCGGCACCTTCGGTGAGGTGGCCCGCACGACCATGGTGCGCCACGCCTTTCATGTGATGACTGGCGGCAAGGTGGAAACCCGTCTGATCGCGTTTTCCGACGATATGGACGGCATGCGCAAAGTGCCTGGCAATGTGCCCAACCAAGCCATGCTGGAAGAGAATATCGGCAAGCCGCTCACTGTCGTGCCCAACCCGTTTGACGGCGGTGAGCCAAGCTTTGCCCACCACAACAATGCCAAGCTGCGGGAATTTTTGGATCAGTTCGGTTTCGATTACGAATTCGCGTCGGCCACCGATTATTACGCGCAAGGCAAGTTCGATGCGATGCTGGTGCGCACGTTAGAACGTTATCAGAAAATCATGGATATCATGCTGCCCACTCTGGGTGCTGAGCGTCAGGCAACCTATTCGCCGGTCTTGCCAATCTCTCCGACCACGGGCCGCGTGCTCTATGTGCCGATGAAGGAGGTCAATCCTGCCGACGCCACCGTTACCTTTGAAGATGAGGATGGCCGCGACGTGACGCTGGATGTGCGTGGCGGCAATGCCAAGCTCCAGTGGAAGCCTGATTTTGGCATGCGTTGGGCGGCGCTGGATGTCGACTTTGAGATGTTCGGCAAAGACCATCAGAACAACTCAGTTGTCTACGACCGCATCTGCAAGGCGCTGGGCGGCACGCCACCAGAGCACTACGTCTTCGAGCTGTTTCTGGACGACAAAGGCGAGAAAATCTCAAAAACCAAGGGCAATGGCATCTCGATTGACGAATGGTTGAACTACGCCTCGCCGGAAAGCCTAGCGCTGTTCATGTTCCAGAAGCCTCGCACGGCCAAGCGGCTCCATTTCGATGTGATCCCACGTGCGGTGGATGAATATTTCCAGCATCTGAACGCTTTTGAGCGCCAGGATGTGAACCAGAAGCTCGGCAACCCAGCCTATCACATTCATTCTGGCGATGTTCAGCCAGTCGAACTGCCAGTCAACTTTTCCATGCTTTTGAATCTCGCCAGCGCTTCCAATGCAGAAGATGAAAGCGTGCTGTGGGGTTACATCAATCGCTATGCGCCGGACCTTTTCCAGGGTGGCAACCCAAGCTTTGATGCGCTGGTCGCCTCGGCGGTTCGCTATTTCATCGACCGTGTGAAGCCGCACAAGAACTATCGCGCACCCACCGACGAAGAACGCAAAGCGTTGCAACACCTCGATACCAAGCTTGCCGGTCTGGAGGGCGCCGACGCGCAAACGCTCCAGGGCGCGACCTATGAGGTTGGCCGTACCCACTTCCCCGATACAAGCAAACCCAACCAGGATGGCACGCCAGGTGTTTCAGTTACTTGGTTCTCGGCGCTTTATCAGATCCTGCTTGGTGAGGAGAAAGGCCCCCGCTTTGGTTCCTTCGTTGAGCTTTACGGCGTGCCTGAAACCCGCACCTTGATCGCCAAGGCGCTGGCTGGCGACTTGGTGGGCTAGCCTATGCCGCTGATCAAACTGCCCAAACTGCGCAAAGGCCCCAAACTGCCGCCCATGGTGGTGGACTTCATCGAGGCTTACAACGCCCGAGATGTTGAGGGGATGCTGGCTGACGTCACCGATGATGTCATGTATCGGCACTATTGCGATGCGGGCGTGCTCTTCAAAGCCGGAGACAAGGGCGAATTTGAAGCAGCCTTGCACGACGACTTGAGCGCTTTTAAGCAGCGCACCCAGAGGGTGAAAACATCCATGACCATGCTGGGCAGCACCGTGTTGACCACCCAGTTTGATGCTGTCGTGGCCAAAGATCTGTCAAATGGCTGGACGGCGGGTCAAGCTATCACGCTGCCAGCGGCAGCAGAGTTTCAGTTTCGCGATGACAAGATCGCCAACATCACACTGCGTACGTGACGGAACTTGCCCATGCATACTGTCGTTGCCCTCTATCATTTTGCCACAGTACCTGACCCGCAGGCCGTGCAGGCGCCGCTGAAAGCCATGTGCGATGAAGTGGAAATAAAAGGGATCTTGCTTCTGGCCTCCGAGGGCATCAATGGCACGATTGCTGGGTCGCGCGCGGGTATCGATGCGGTGCTTGCCCATATCCGAGCCCTGCCGGGTTTTTCCAATCTGGAGTGGAAGGAAAGCACGGCCAGTGAGATGCCGTTCAAGCGCATGAAAGTGCGGCTGAAGCGCGAAATTGTCACCATGGGCCAGCCCGATGTCGATCCAACCTGCGCGGTCGGCCGCTATGTTGAGCCGCAGGACTGGAATGACTTTGTCAGCCAGCCCGATGTTGCCGTCATCGACACGCGCAACAGCTATGAAGTCGCGATTGGCACTTTTGAGGGTGCGGTCGATCCTGGCACGCGCACCTTCGGGCAGTTCCCAAAATGGTGGGAGAAAAACGCCGACCGGTTCCACAACAAGAAGATTGCGATGTTTTGCACCGGCGGCATCAGGTGCGAGAAATCCACCGGCTATCTGATCGGCCAGGGCGTCGAAGAGGTCTATCACCTTAAGGGCGGCATCTTAAAATATCTGGAGACTGTACCGGCAGAAAAAAGTCTCTGGCGCGGCGACTGTTTCGTGTTTGATGAACGTGTCTCGGTCGGCCATGGGTTGGTCGAAGGTCCGCACACGCTCTGCCGCGCCTGTGGTCGCCCGCTGGATGAGGCTGAGCGCAATCATCCGGCCTATGAAAAAGGCGTGCAGTGCGAGCATTGCGTGGACGAATACACCGACAAAGCCCGCGCCCGCTTTCGCCAGCGCCAGCAGCAGATGGACCAAGAGGCCGCGCGGGTATCTGCCGTCGCTGCCCAGTAAGGTACCCATGACGTTTTGGATTGTCGCGGGCTTGGCGGCCTTCATCTTGGGCCTTTCCAAGGGCGGCATGCCGGTTGTTGCAATCCTTTCCGTCCCGCTTTTGTCGCTCCTGATGGACCCAGCTTTGGCGGCAGGGCTTTTGTTGCCGCTCTATCTCATCGCCGACTGCTACGCGCTTTATCTCTTTCGCAAGGAGTTTTCCGTCCGCAACTTGAAAATTCTGATCCCAGCTGTCGGCGTTGGCGTGGTGATCGCAACGTTCGCTGTGTCATCGGTTCCCGCTGACGGGGTAAAGTTGTTGCTGGCCCTCATTGGCTTTTCCTACCTCTTCAACGCCATTCGCAAACGCTTGGCTCAGCGTGAGGTGGAACCCAAGCCAGCCGATGTGCCACGCGGCCTCTTCTGGGGGACGCTCGCCGGTATCACCAGTTACATCGCCCATTCCGGCGGTCCGCCCTACCAGGCGTATGTGCTGCCGCAAAAGCTGGAGAAAATGACCTATCTGGGCACCACGGCCATCGTTTTTGCGTGCCTCAACTGGATGAAAGTACCAGCCTACATCTATGTCGGGCAGATGGATTGGCAGAGCGTTCAACGGGCGCTTTGGCTCGCCCCTTTCGCGCTTTTGGGCGCCTGGAGTGGCGCCCAGATCAGCCGTTTGTTGCCCGAAAAGATATTCTTTCTTCTGATTGAAATCGCCTTAGGACTGGTCTCAGTTAAGCTGCTTTACGAAGTCCTGTTTCAGTAGCGTGCTCCTGTGCGCCGCGCGCCACAGGCCCTTATTCAACCAAGCTCAATCGGTCTTTTCCCTGGAAAAAGCGAACTGCCAGATAGACCAGCAAGCCGAGGGGGCCGAGCAGGAAAGTGAGCAACATTGATGGGGCGGCCAACCAGTGCGTGATGCCACGGCGCAATGCATCGCGCCCGATCCAGGCGCCAACGAAAAGGTCGAACGCCAAATAGTGTGTCCATCCCAAGAGCACGCCATTGGGATGGTCGAACAGGCCCATCACGCCGTCCAAGGATGTGAAGCTGGCGTTCGGTGACGCAGCGCCCAGAAAGAGGTGAGCAAACAGAAATCCGGCATACAGCACGCAATAAAGGACCGGATAGTAGCCGCCGTGGACAAGCGTCCGCGTGACCTGCCAACGCGGCGCAAAAAGGAGCATCAGCCAGGCCGGGACGACGGCCAAGTTGAGCAAAGAAAAAGCTGTCTGATAGAGCACGAGAGGGTCCAGATGGTGAGGGTGAATGCCTTGGCTGCCAGGATAGATCAAAGCAGCTTTGATCACCTTTGTTTCTTCACCTCATTGATGCGATCTGGCGTCGCAGACCAGCTTTAGTCCAAACTGATCTTTCCGCTTCGGACCTTCTTCACAGCACCACGTTTGGTCTTGCTCTCAAGTCGCCGTTTTTTCGAGCCCAATGTCGGCTTCGTCGCGATGCGCCGTTTGGGCACGTGGGCTGCTTTGCGGATCAGCTCAAAAAGTCGGTCGCGGGCATCCTTGCGGTTCATCTCTTGAGTGCGATGGCGGTCGGCCAGGATCACCAGCACCCCATCTTTGGTCAGGCGACTATCGCCAGAGCTCAGGATTTTCTCGCGCACCCGCTCCGGCAGATTGGGTGACTGGCGCACGTCAAAGCGCAGCTGCACCGCGCTCGACACCTTGTTGACATTCTGCCCGCCAGGACCGCTCGCTCGCACAAAGCTTTCATGCAGTTCATCGTCAAACACAGCGATGGAGTTGGTGATGGATAGAAGCGCCATAAGCGTGGTCTAGCAGGGCGCGCAACGCGCTGCCATATCTGTTGATTGACGATTGTCAGCCGAGTGGTTGAACCACTTTTTGGTGCATGGACGTAAGGAGACACGTCCATGAATTTCAAACGCAAGCGTCGTGAACTTCAAGCCTTTGTCGGCACATTGGGCATCGTCGCCGGTCTGGGTGGCTATATCGGCAACCTTTGTTCCAACCTGGTGGCAACGTTTTTGATGATTGCGATCATCCTTGTTGGCATCATGCTTGTGAATGTGGTGACGGATGCTCACAGCCAAAATTAGGGTGTTCTGTCGCTCGTATCAGTTGGAAAGACTGGCCCAAAGTCCGCGCTGATCGCTGCGTGCTGTGGTTTCAGCCGCGCGCAGTTCTGCGCTGGCTGTTCCATCGGCAAATGCCCATCCCTGCGCCACCACCCAGAGCGACAAATCGCTGTCACCAGCGGTGCAGACCGCCGTATGATCCTCGCCGGCATCCTCACGAAGCCCCAATGTGCAGGAGACCGAGCGCCGACCCACAAACCGGCGCATGGCGGTGCGGGCCAATACCTCGCAGGCTGGTGTGCGGCCATCATCCAGCTGGCATATCGCGTCGCTCGCCACGCTTTGCGTGCCTGCTAACGTCACCATGCCGCGCCGCGTACGCAAACGGTTGGCCTCTTCGACCACCACAATGCCAAGGTTCACAGGACGAGGCGGCGGTGGTGCAACAATCGGTGCCGGCAAGCGCTCCAATGTTGCGCCGGGTTCCGGCGCATGCACCGCTGAGCCTGGGATCACCTGGCGCACCTCAGGCAGCGTTTCGGTGTTGGGGACCGGTGCGGGCGGCGTGTTGCCAACCTCTTCCCCTTGCGGCGTCTCATCGCCGTCAGACGCATTCTCCTGAGGCGAGCAGGCGGCAACCACAAGCAACACGGCGCCGATCACGGCCCAGCGTGACACGGTTTTGCGCCTATTGGCTTGCCCAGACAATACGCGCCATCCAGTCGATATCTGAGAGAGCAACTTTGCGATCGGGATGTTGGTTGTTGAGCGAATGCAGTTCCACATGACTGTTCGTCTTGCGCTGCAGAATTTTCGCCAGAACCTCACCGAATTTTGTGCGCACCACCACCCGATCATGTCGGCGTATCTGTTCATTCGGTGACACCACGATGATGTCGCCATCACGGTAAAGTGGCAGCATGGAATCACCAGACACTTCCAACGCGTAACACTGGTCATCGCCAAGATCGGGAACGGAGATCGCATCCCAACCATGGCCAGCGGGAAAACCGGCATCATCGAAAAAGCCGCCATCGCCGGCCTGCGCAAAACCAATCACCGGCACCACATCGCTGATCCTGCGCGACGGTCGCCCTTTGGTCTCTGGCGCAGCCCCACCAAACAGGCTGGCAAAGCTATCAAAATTTTCCCCGGTGGCATCAAGCACTTTAAAAAGCGACTCGGTGGATGGCCAACGCGGGCGACCATCCTGAGCAAAGCGTTTTGAACGGTTGAACGCCGTAGCATCCAGCCCTGCTTGACGTGCCAGCGCTGAGACGGAAAGCGCATGGCGGGTTGCCAGGGCGTCGATGGCCGACCAAATCTGCGTATGCGACATGGTGATAGGGTCCTTGAATAGGAATGAAGACCTATTTTTTCGTATGTCAGGCATGTGTTCCTGTCCACGTCCGTAAAATTGTATGGTTTAGAAATACAACCTTAGCGGGATATCGCTGTATCGTGCACCTGCTTGTTCTTGAAACGTTCCATTTTCTGTGGCGCACATGCATTTCTGCATCACTGACACTGCGTGGTTTGCGCGCGCCTTGCCTTTTTGCGGCATTGACCTGTCAAAGCGCGGCGCCTAACCGGTGGCCAGCAACACATCAGGAGCGGCACGCGTGACAACGCTGGTTTTCAAGATCGAGTCCGGTGAGGTTTGGCAGGCTGCTCAGGCCGCAGGCGTCTACACCGGAGCACCTGTGGATCATGCCGACGGGTTCATTCATCTCTCCGCAGCCGACCAGGTGGCGGGCACGCTGGAAAAGCATTTCTCAGATCGCACAGGCCTTCTGCTGATCGCTTTTGATGCAGATGCGCTCGGATCAGACCTGCACTGGGAGGTTTCACGCGCTGGTGCACTGTTCCCTCACCATTACGGCAAGCTCGATCCCAAACTGGCCATTGGCGCGCGGTCGATCCCCGATCCGCATGATCTTTCCGGGTTTACCGAGTGGCAGATTGAGACATGAGGGCTGGCGCATGAGCTTTGATCCTTGGCCACTGGCGCGTCACTTGGTGTTCACCCGCCCACCGGAAGAAGCCCACAACTTGGCTCTTAAGGGCTTGCGGGCCGGGCTTGTTCGGCCCTCTGCCAAGGCCATCAAGCCGCGACCCCATCTCGCCACGACTGTGGCCGGTCTTCATTTCAAAAACCCCATCGGTATCGCTGCTGGGTTCGACAAAAACGGTGAAGTTCCGCTGCAAATCCTCCACCAAGGTTTTGGTTTCACCGAGGTGGGCACCACAACACCGCGCCCGCAAGCGGGCAATCCTAAGCCACGTGTCTTTCGGTTGGTCGATGATGAGGCCATGATCAACAGGCTCGGCTTCAACAATGAAGGTCACGACGCCATGGCCCGCAGGCTTGAAGCCATGCCGCCCAAAGGGCGTCGCGCGGGGGTGCTTGGCGTCAACATCGGCGCCAACAAGGATAGCGATGATCGCATCGCCGATTATGTTACCGGGCTGCGCCGCTTTGCTGGCCTTGGCGACTATATCACGGTCAACATCTCCTCACCCAACACGCCCGGTCTCCGCGACCTTCAGGGCAAGGAGGCGCTCACCCGTTTACTTAGTGAGGCCCTAAACGCACGGGAGGCCACACTGGCCGCTGGGCAGGCCTGCCCTGTGTTTGTGAAAATCGCTCCCGATCTGGATGAAGAAAGCCTTGCCGACACGTTAGAGGTAATTGAGGCAAGCCCGATTGAGGGGGTTATCGTCTCCAACACCACCAATGCGCGCCCGGCTAGCCTGCGCTCCAGCAACAAAAGCGAAACCGGCGGCCTTTCCGGCAAACCACTTTTTGAGCCCTCAACAACTATGCTCGCCAAGGTAAAGGCAGCGCTTGGCGATACCAAGGCGCTGATCGGTGTGGGCGGCGTGGATAGTGCTGCAACGGCGCAAGCCAAGCTGGATGCAGGCGCTGATCTGGTGCAGCTCTACACGGGCTACGTGTTCAAGGGGCCGGGCGTTATCGGCAACATCTTGGCGGGCCTTTCTAAGCAGCCACTCGACAGGACACGCGAACCGGCTTAATCGTCGTTCAACGATAGACACAGCCCAAAAGGCTTTTTTAAATTGGCACGAGATAGCGACGACGCGACACCGCTTGGCGGTCGCGATGCGCTCGTGGCGTATCTGGCAGGTGGCGAAAAACCTTCGTCCGCCTTCCGCATCGGCACTGAGCACGAAAAATTTCCTTTTACCCTCAATTCCCATCGACCGGTCCCTTACGAAGGTGCAGGCGGCATTGAGCAATTGCTGCGCGGCATGGAAGGCCTGCTCGGTTGGGAGCCGATCCTGGATGAAGGCCGGATCATCGGACTTGCCGACCCCACCGGTGGCGGCGCCATCAGTCTGGAACCCGGCGGGCAGTTTGAACTGTCGGGCGCTCCACTAGAAAATCTGCATCAAACCTGCTCCGAGGTGCATGCCCATCTTGCCCAGCTTCGCCAGGTGGCAAATCCGTTGAACATCGGGTTTCTCGGTCTCGGTCATTCGCCGACGTGGACGCTGGCAGAAACGCCGCAAATGCCCAAATCGCGTTACGCCATCATGTCGCGCTACATGCCGAAAGTCGGCACGCGCGGGTTGGATATGATGTACCGCACCTGCACCATTCAGGTGAATTTGGACTTTAGAGATGAAGCCGACATGGTGCGAAAGATGCGCGTGGGTTTGGCATTGCAACCTGTCGCCACCGCGCTGTTTGCCAACTCACCTTTCACCGATGGCAAGGTGAATGGCATGCAATCTGCCAGGGCGCATATCTGGCTTGATACCGACAACAATCGCGCTGGCCCTCTGCCACAGGCGTTCGATGACGATTTCGGTTACGATGCTTATGTTGAGTGGGCGCTGGACGTGCCGATGTATTTCATCAAGCGCGGCGAAACCTATCACGATGTGGCTGGTTCAAGTTTTCGCGATCTGATGGCCGGCACGCATCCAGCGGTTCCAGGTGAAAAGGCGACCCTGTCGGACTGGACCAACCACCTTTCCACGCTGTTCCCCGATGTGCGTCTGAAGCGTTACATCGAGATGCGCGGCGCCGATGGCGGTCCCTGGGCGCGCATTTGCGCGCTGCCTGCCCTTTGGGTGGGGTTGATGTACGACGAGGCGGTGTTGGCAGAAGCCGAAGCGCTTGTGTTGGATATGAGCGCCGGTGAACGTGCTTCCATTCGTGAGGCCGTTCCAGCCCTCGGCCTCAACGCTCCTTACCGTGATGGCACCGTGCAAGATCTTGCGCGCCAGATGGTCGGCCTAGCCAAGAAGGGGCTGGAGGCACGCGCGCGGCTGAACCCATCGGGCAATGATGAAACCATCTTTCTGTCGGCGCTAGAAGAAGTGGTCGAAACCGGCCGCACCCCCGCCGATGTGCTGCTGGAGCGCTATCACGGCAGCTGGGGCGGCGATCTGGACCGCATCTTCAAGGAGTTCGCGTACTAGCAGAAGATTTTGGTCATCATCCCGGCCAAGCGACGCGAGAGCCGGGATCTGTCGGCGACGGACGTGTTGCCGATCCCAGATCGCCTCTGGTGTCCGGGAGGACATTCATTTTGAAAGCGCCCGCCAACCTATGTCGTTGCGGCAGAAACCGTCCGGCCAGTGGATGGCATCCACAGCCGCATAAGCCTTGTCGCGCGCCTCTTGCAATGTTTTGCCACGCGCGGTCACACTCAGCACCCGACCACCATTGGCCCGCAAGGTACCATCGTCATCACGTGTGGTTCCGGCGTGAAACACCATGACATCGCGGTCGCTTTGCGCGGGTAGGATAATCCTTGAACCTTTGGCATAACGGCCAGGATAACCCTTCGTGGCCACCACCACGCTCATCACCGGATCGTCGTTCCAGGGCAATTCGGCACCTGAAATGTCCCCATTGGCACAGGCCATCAACACCGCAGCCAGATCGCCATCAAAGCGCATCATCAGCACTTGTGCCTCTGGGTCGCCGAAGCGGGTATTGAACTCGATCAGCTTGGGCCCGTCGTCCGTAATCATGAGTCCAGCAAACAGAACACCCTTGAATGGCGTTGTGCGCGCCTTCATTCCGTCGATGGCTGGTTGCACAATTTCAGCCATGGCACGCGCTGTCATGGCTTCGCTCATGACTGGCGCAGGGGCGTAAGCACCCATCCCGCCGGTATTGGGGCCCGTGTCGCCCTCGCCAACGCGTTTGTGATCTTGCGCTGAGCCAAAGACGACCGCCCGCTCGCCGTCGCACAGCGCAAAAAGGCTGGCTTCCTCACCCACCAGACAATCCTCGATCACTACGCCAGCGCCAGCATCCCCAAACGACCCATTAAAACACGCTGCTACCGCCTCACGCGCCTCGTCCATGGATTGGGCAACGGTGACGCCTTTGCCTGCCGCCAGGCCATCCGCCTTCACAACGATGGGCGCTGAGCGCGTGCCCAGATAGACCATGGCAGAGGCTTCATCGGTGAAATGGGCGTAGGCCGCTGTTGGAATGCCGGTTTCATCGCACAGCGCTTTGGTGAACGACTTGGAGCCTTCCAGCTGCGCAGCGGCCATGCTTGGGCCAAACGCCGCCGTACCGCTGCCTTCCAAATCATCGACAAGCCCGGCCACCAAAGGGGCTTCTGGGCCGACCACCACCAAATCAACCGCTTCGATGGCGCAGAAGTCGGTGACGGCCTCGAAATCGGAGATATCCAGATCGACTGAGCAGTCAATGCCGCCATTGCCCGGCGCACACCACACATCGGTGCAACTGGCTGAACGTTTCAATGCCCACACCAATGCGTGCTCTCGGCCACCGCTGCCAATTACCAAAACACGCATTTTGTGATCACCTTGCAAGTTGGTGGTTTGCTTGCCACATGCTGGCAACGCCCATATTCGTCCCATAGGGGAGACCAAACATGTCCAACGCCGTCAACCGATTCCTTGGAGGATCGCCGCTTGGTGTGTTCGTAAAGCTGCTGCTGATCTCTTTGTTGGTCGGTGTGGTTCTCTCCGCCTTGGGCCTGACGCCCCTGGCGGTGGTTGAGTTCATTGTCGACTTTTTCCAGCGCATTTGGAACCTTGGCTTCGATGCTCTTGGCCAATTTGGTAATTGGATTATTCTTGGTGCAACGTTGGTGATCCCGGTTTGGTTCATCATGCGGCTGCTTGATCGCAGCAACCGCTAGGCTCAGGACGCCGGTTCGGAGCTTTCGCGGGCATTCAGAGTCGGTTCTGAACTTGATCGGGGGTTGGGGCCGGTTGTTGCTCCAACGAAAGTGATCAAAAATGGCTCTCTGCCAGATACCTCGCCATCACTTTGTGGATTGTGGCATGGCGCACACCCACAGCATCGTGGTCAGGTCCATAGCCGCCACCGATTACCGCGGCCAATGGCAGCCCCCGCTGACGTACCTGGTCAATGACATACCAGTCGCGCTCAATGAGCCCCTGGCTGGAAAGTGACAGTCGTCCAAGCTTGTCATCAATGTGCGGATCAACGCCGGCATTGTAAAACACGATATCGGGCGCCAAGCCGTCCAGGGCACGCGGGATCGCTGCTTTGATCACATCCAGATAAGCGGCATCGCCGGTGCCATCCTCAAGCGCGATGTCCACATCGCTGGTGGCCTTCGGGTCGGGATAATTGCGCGCACCATGGACCGAAAGCGTCATCACATCGCGGTCACCGGCAAAGATGCGCGCGGTTCCATCACCCTGGTGGACATCCAGATCGATGATCAGCGCTTTGCCAATCTCGCGATCGGCTTGAAGAACCCGAACCGCAACAGCCACGTCATTAAAGACGCAGAAACCCGCCCCTTGCTCAAAGCGTGCATGATGCGAACCACCGGCGGTGTTGGCGGCCATCCCGTGCTCCAGGGCAAGCTTACCCGTCAGCACGGTACCGGCCGTTGCGAGCCGTCCACGTCGCCCGACATCTGGCGTGATCGGCAGACCAATGTCTTTCTCAATCTGCCGAGGAAGAGACGCGTTGTTCACCCCGTCGACATAGGCCGCGCTGTGCGCCAAACGCAGCCAACCATCGGGCGCTTCGCGTGGTTCATGAAAACCGTTCGGAACCAATCCCTGGGCGAGCAAATGCTGCGCCAACGCCCCAAACTTTCGCATCGGAAAGCGATGCTTGTCGGGCAGCTCAGCGACATAGCCGGGGTGATGAACAATGGGCAGAGGGACTGAAGGCATTGCCAGCGATATAGGCCCAGTTGGTTAGAAAGCGAAGGATACGCCGACAAGTCGCGACGTTGACTTTACAGCAGCGCCAAACTGCGGGTCGCCGTTAACGTCCTATAAGGCAAAATCTCATCCACGGACCTCCAGAGCGCCTACATGGGAGGCCTGACAAGCCTTCATTAAGGTCACGCGCGTATTACGCTTCACTCGCTTTGAATGAGCAGATAAGCGACAACAACCAGTCCGGGCAAGGCGGTTTGAGGGTAGGGGTAGCGTGGTAGGTCAGCAGACTTTGCCAAGGGTGGCAGATCACCGATTTGCCCTGGCGCGGCGTCTTAAAACGCCCGTTTGGGTCTATGACACCGACAAGCGCTGCATCGCCTACGCCAACGATGCCGCGCTGACCGTGTGGCAAGCCAAGAGCGAAGCCGAACTGCGTTTGCGTGATCTTGGCAACGGTATGTCGTCAGCGGTTGCCAAACGCTTGAAGCAATACCAGCGCGACTTTTTTACCAGCGACGCTGAGTTCAGTGAAAATTGGACGATCTACCCAGATGGGAAGCCGCGCACGCTGAACATCGTTTACACCGGCTTCACGCTGCCCGACGGGCGTATGGCTATGATGTGTGAAGCGCGAGGCGCCGGCGAGGAACAGCCCGATACCTTGCGCAGCGCCGAAGCCCTGCTGCACACAGACGTCATGATTACACTGCTGGGACTAGACGGTCGGCCGCTCTACATGAACCCCGCTGCCCGCAACGCCGTGCCGGAGACCGTGAAACGGTTTGAAGACCTTTTTGCGCTCAGCTCCGATTTCAACCATTTGAAGCGTGGCTGGGAAAACGATGATGAATGCCGTCACGTTGCGCAGGTCCGCACGGCGCAAGGCTCGCGCTGGTTTGATTTCAGCATCAAGCGATGCCTGGATGCCGCCACCGGCAGTCAGGCGCTGTTGGTGACCGCAGTGGATGTGACGGAGTTGAAAAACGCCCGCGATCATGCCCGCTACCTCGCCGACAGGGACCAGCTAACCGGCTGCTACAATCGCTCAGCGATCCATCATCATCTTGAGGATCTGCGCGCCAACGCCGCGACATCATGTCAGAACTATGCGTTGCTCTTTCTCGACATCGATAAATTCAAGCAGGTCAACGACACCTTTGGGCACGAGGTCGGCGATACGATCCTGATCGCCTTTGCCACGCGCATTCAGCAGCAATTGCGCAGTGCCGACATCATGGCCCGTATGGGTGGGGATGAATTTGTCGTGCTGCTCCATGATTTTAACGACAGCGATGTGTTGCGCCGCCGCCTGGATCAGATTTGCCGGCATGTGCGTGCACCGATCGACTGCGGGTCCGTCCAATTGGACATCACCACCAGCATCGGCGCCTCCATTTTCAGCCTAACAGCGGGCATCGACTGGTCGCTGATCATGAAGCAGGCCGATATCGCGCTCTATCATTCCAAACACAATGGCCGAAACACCTTCACCATTTTTGATGAGAGCCTGGGCGAAGAAGTCGATGAGCGCGCTTGGCTGGAGAACGAGATCCAAAAAGCGCTCGCAAACGACGCCTTCACGCTGCACTACCAGCCAAGATTTGATATCCACACCCAGTCGATCGTGGCTGCAGAAGCGCTGATCCGCTGGAAGCATCCAGAGCGCGGGTACATCGCGCCAAACCAGTTCATTCCCGTTTGTGAGGAGATGGGGGTCATTGATCAGATCGGCGATCTGGTGTGTCGTAAAGCATGCGAGCAACTCAATGCTTGGCACCGCCAGAACATCCAGATCGACATGTCCATCAATGTATCGCCAAAACAGTTTCAGTCGCCCAGGATCATCGACATTTTTGAAGAGGTGGCGGCCAAGGCGGAATTTCCCACTTCGCGCCTGGAACTGGAGATCACCGAAAGCTCGCTGTGTGGTGACGATACAGAGGTCGCGCAGACAGTGCGTCGCATCACCGAGCTTGGTTTCCGGCTGGCGCTGGATGATTTTGGCACCGGTTATTCCAACCTTGTCCACATCTCCCGCTTTCCCCTGCAATGCGTGAAATTGGACATGAGCTTTGTGCAAAAATTGCCGGTCAGTGGACCGCTGTTGCTGCTTATCTTTGCCCTGGCCAAGCAGATCGGCGCGACAACGGTGGCCGAGGGTGTGGAGCGGCCAGAACAGTTGGAATGGCTGAAACGCCATGACTGCGATGAGGTGCAAGGTTTCTTGTTCAGCGAGGCTGTACCATCGGCCGACCTCATTGAGATGATACAGTTGAATTATACCAAAAAATCAGTTGCTTAGAAGAAAGTGGTGGGTATCTTGGTTTGCCCACCTTTTGTGCGATGACGACCGCGCATCGACCGCACGAAGCCGCAAGAAACCTGCTCCAAATACTGGTTTGTCGAGCGGCGCTTCGAAAGACCAAATTGGCCTTTTCATCACACATCGCTCCGCGCACGGTTCCCTTGGCCAGGCCGCCACACACCGCCACAAGGTGAAGGGCCAAATTGGATTGATGCACACCGTCCAAATCCATTCGGTTTGAGCCCAGCCCTGAGCGGCTTTTTGCAATTTCCCAGCGCGCCTGCTACCTAAGGTCGTCGATATCGTTCGGCAAAACCAAGCCCAAACACTTTTTTATTCGGCCAGCCAACCTAAGGTTGCTCGCCAGATCCTTGAGGATTCATGCCCATCAAACCACCCGTTACCGACCTTCCCATCCGCGTTGCTAAGTCTGGCTTTTATCGTGGTTTCACCAAAGACGTTACGATCACAGCCAAGATCCTTGTGGGTGCTTTGATCCTCTGGGCTATCGCCTTTCCCGACCAAGCCGCTGGCGTGCTCGGTGCGGTGAACAGCATCATTCTAGCCTCATTCAACTATTGGTACGTCTACTCCGTCGCCTTCTTCTTGATTCTCTGTTTCGCGCTTGCCCTATGGCCGACGGCCGGGCGCATGAAGCTAGGCATTGAGGAAGACAAGCCGGAGTTCACCAACTTCTCTTGGTTCTCCATGATGTTTGGCGCCGGTATCGGCATCGGCATGCTGACGTTTGCGACCGCCGAGCCGATGTACCATTTCGCCTCCAACCCATCCACCATTCAAGGTATCACCGAGGGCAGCACGGCAGGCAATGTGCGCGATGCTTATATCTGGTCGTTCACACACTGGGGTTTGGCTGCTTGGGCCTGTTACGCCATTGTTGGCCTGGCGCTGGCGTTCTTCTCCTACCGTCGCGGATTGCCGCTGACGATCCGTTCAGCTCTCACCCCAATCTTCGGCCAAAAGCTGTCCGGTCCCGTCGGACACGTTGTTGATATCGTCGCTGTTGTTGCCACCGTTCTCGGCGTTTCCCAAACGCTTGGTTTTGGTGTCGAGCAATTCATCTCTGGGCTGTGGCGCATTGGCTTTGGCGATTGGCTCTACAGTGTCAACGAAGCTGGTGAGCGCTCATCATCGACACTTGGCATCATCTTTGCGCTTGTTGTCATCATGGGCGCATCCACGCTTTCGGCCCTGTCGGGTGTCGGCAAAGGCATCAAGTGGCTGTCCAACATCAATATGGGCCTCAGCTTCTTCGTCCTGGCCTTTTTCCTTATTTTCGGCTCCACCTTCTTTGGCGCGCAGGCGCTCGTCCTCGGCATCTTCGACTATCTGGTGTCGATCCCAGGCAACTTCCTCACCGTTTGGTCTGCTGATGGCACCGAAACCGGCGATGCCCTTGCCGGGTGGCAAGGTGGCTGGACCATCTTCTATTGGGCCTGGTGGATTGCGTTTGCACCGTTTGTCGGCGTGTTCCTTGCCCGCATCTCCAAAGGCCGGACAATCCGTGAGTACGTGCTTGGCGCGATGATAATCCCTGCGGTCATGTGTTTCGTCTGGTTTGCCTTGGTCGGTGGCACGGCCATCGACTTGGAATTGACCGGTGTGGCCGATGGTGCCATCGCTGGCGCTGGTCAGGCAGATCAGTTGTTCGCCATGCTTTCGGTCATCCTCAGTGACGGCCTCGCTTACATCATGTCGGTCGTCGTGGTGATCTTGCTCCTGACTTACCTGGTCACCTCTGCCGACAGTGCTGTGTTGATCATCAACACGATCAATGCTGCTGGCGATGAAGGACCTAAGGCTCGCCCGCACATCCTCTTCTGGGGTGCAGCGCTTGCGTTTGTGGTCGGTGGCCTGATCCTTGCCGGCGGATTGGGTGCAATCCAGACCGCCATGGTCATTGGAGCCCTGCCCTTCAGCCTGGTTATGGTGCTGATGGGTCTTTCGCTGATCCGAGCGATCTACAAGGATGGCCAACGCGAGAAACATGGCCTGCCAACCACCTTTATCGACGATGACGAGACGGGCCCGACAACAGTCCCGGCAGAGTAGTCACGTTAAGCGAATCCAACATGAATCAGCGGCACGCCTCGGCGTGCCGTTTTTCATGTTGAACGCTGTTACTTTGGGGGCGAGCAGTCTTCCAATTGACTGTCTTTGTCGCCGTCCTCAACAGGTGGGAACACCCTTAGGGTGGCGGGTGATGTCTTACCAACAATCGACGCCCGACTGAATTACGGCCGGTTTTCATTCCTTTCTATTCCGGTATAGCGTCCAGGTTTTGGTCAGCCGCCATTGGGCGAAGGGGTGGGAAGTTGAGTCTTAGCAACACGCAGGAGGGCTATGGCGCCCTCACTAAACTTTTTCATTGGCTGATCGTCATGTTGTTTGCGCTCCAATATGTGGGCGGCAACATCATGACCGCGATGGCTGGCGGCGACATCGTCCTCGGGCTTTCGCAGGCCTTCTATTACAACTGGCACAAATCCTTGGGTCTTCTGGCCTTGGTGATCGCCATACCGCGCCTCATCAACCGCAAGGTCGGACAACTGCCAGATTGGGCGCCAACGCTCTCAACAGGCGAGCAACGTTTTATCCATCGTGCCGAGCAGGTGCTTTATGCCGCGATGTTTGTGATGCCGATCTCCGGCTATTTTTACGTCATGGCCGGCGACTTTGGCGTGAACCTCTTCGGCGTCTGGCGGATGCCAAATCCCATCGGCAAATGGGAAGAGCTGGCGTTCATCGCCAAATGGGTTCACATCATCTCAGGCTATGTGCTCTTGGCGGCCATCATCGGTCATGTCGGCCTCGTACTGCGACACCAACTCATCCTCAAGGACGGACTTTTGATGCGGATGCTACCGCAGAAAAAACCCTAAGCCTCGGTATCGCCTAGAATGACGGGGCAACCCCAGCCACAGGCCGAAGACTTTTCTGTCACCCATCGCTCGGTGTTTGCCATCGCCGCACCGATGACGCTGGCGTTCATCTCCACGCCACTGGTTGGGCTTGCCGACACGTGGACCATCGGCCAGCTGGGCGATGCCGCACTGATTGGCGCGATTGCCGTCGGCAGCATCATTTTCGACATCCTGTTCACAACGATGAACTTTCTGCGCTCAGGCACCACGGGCCTCGTTGCGCAGGCCTATGGCGCGGGGCGTAAGCGCGAAGAAGCGGCCATCCTCTGCCGCGCGCTGATCTTGGCGGTCGGCATCGGCTTTCTCGCCATCTTGCTCCAAACCCCGCTGCTTCAGGCAAGCTTATGGTTCATCGGCGGAACCGAGCGGGTACAGGAAGCGGTGATCGTCTATTTCTCTGTACGCGTGCTCGCTGCCCCGCTGACGCTCTGTAACTACTCCGTCCTCGGCTACTTTTTGGGCCGCGGCGAGGCAATGACCGGTCTTGCGTTGCAAACCGTGCTCAACCTCACCAACATCGCGCTCAACATACTGTTCGTGCTGGTCTTCGATTGGGGCGTGGCAGGCGTGGCCTTCGCCAGCGTGCTTGGCGAGCTGGTGGCGCTGCTGTTTGGGCTTTTGCTCATTTGGCTGCGACTGCGCAAAGCCCCCTGGCCAACACGCGCCGAAGTTCTCGACCGTGCCGAGCTTGTCCGCATGATGGGTGTGAACCGCGACATCATGATCCGCTCCTTCGCGCTGCTTTTTGCGTTTGCCACCTTCACGCGACTGTCCGCGCAGCAAGGCGAAGTGATGCTGGCCGCCAACGCGATTTTGGAAAAATACTTCCTGCTGGCCGGCTATTTTTTGGATGGCCTTGCCACTGCCGCAGAGCAATTGGCTGGTCGCGCTGTTGGCTCCAAACGCCGCAAACCGTTCGCCCGCGCCGTCAAACTCTGCGCCATTTGGTCGGTTCTCTTGGCCGGGTTGGCAACGCTGTTCTTCTTGGTGGCTGGCGGGCCGATCCTCGATTTCATGACACCGGCCGAAAATGTTCGCGCACTGGGCCGTGAGTTTCTGATTTTCGCAGCTCTCACGCCTATTGTCGGCGCGGGTGCATTCCTGATGGACGGGGTCTATATCGGCGCAACTTGGTCACGTGACATGCGCAACATGATGCTGGCGTCCCTGGCTCTGTTTTTGGTGGCCGCGTATACGCTCACACCCGCTTTTGGTAACACCGGGCTTTGGATCAGTTTTTTGCTGTTTCTTGGCATTCGTGGCATCACGCTAGGACTTATTTTGCCGCGCCGGATGAACGCGACCTTCCCTCAGGAACGCCAGTCCCCCGCCACCAACTGAACCGCGGTCAGCGCAGCCACCACCGCGGTATCGGCACGCAAGATTCTTGGCCCAAGGGAGATCGCATGCGCAAACGGCTGAGCCAGAAGCAACTGCCGCTCGCGCTCACTAAAACCGCCTTCCGGACCGATCAATACCGCCTTGGGTTTGTCGCGATAGTCCGCCAATAGTCCGCTTGGCGAGAAGACGAAAGCGCTTTCGTCACACCAAAAAAGCGGACGGTCTGCATCCCAGGAGCGGACTAACGCATCGATTTTGCAGACGGTCTGCATCGTTGGCACAGCCAAAACGCCACATTGCTCGGCCGCCTCAATGATGTTGGCCTCCAGTTTGTCGGTTCTGATCTTTTGGTTTTGGGTGTGTTCGGTGACCACCGGGCGGATTGATCCAGCGCCCATTTCCACTGCCTTCTGGACCATCCAATCCATGCGTTCTTTTTTGATCGGCGCGAACAGCAGCATCAGATCATTCAGTGGCGTTTGCTGACGGGTTTGCGACAGCACGTTCAGCAATCCGGCCCGCTTGCCTTGCCGGGTCACTTCCACCCGCCACTCACCATCTTTTCCGTTGAACGCCAACAGCGTAGCGCCAGTCTCCATGCGCAACACCGTCAGAAGATAATGGGCGTGCGCCTCCGACAACGGGTGCACTTCGCCTTCCTGCAGCGGGTGATCGACATACAGTCGTTGGCTTTTGAAATCCACTCTTGGAGACATGAACCCTTGCTCCGAATCGGTGCGCGCGGCAGGGTGCTTCCATGAGCGAAGAAGCCGTTTCCAACACGCCAGAATACTCCGTCAGCGAGATTTCCTCTGCCGTCAAGCGCACCGTCGAGGATGCCTTTGGGTATGTGCGGGTGCGCGGCGAGTTGGGCCGCGTCAGCCGACCGGCATCGGGACATATTTACACCGACCTCAAAGATGATCGCGCGGTGCTTTCCTCGGTGATGTGGAAGGGCACGGCTCAGAAACTCACCTTCCAGCCCGAAGAGGGTTTGGAGGTCATCGCCACCGGCCGCATGACCACCTTTCCAGGCCAGTCACGCTATCAGCTGATAATCGACCGGATCGAACCGGCGGGTGTCGGCGCACTGATGAAGCTGCTGGATGAGCGCCGCAAAAAGCTCGCCGCCGAGGGCCTGTTTGCCGAGGAACGCAAGCAGCTTCTGCCGTTTTTACCCAAAGTGATCGGTGTGGTGACCTCGCCGTCCGGCGCCGTAATCCGCGATATTTTGCACCGTCTGTCCGACCGCACGCCCGCCCATGTGCTGGTCTGGCCGGTGCGGGTGCAGGGCGAGACCAGCGCCAAGGAGGTGGCGAGCGCCATCCATGGTTTCAACGCACTGGAACCAGGCGGACCGATCCCCCGGCCCGATGTGCTGATCGTCGCGCGCGGCGGCGGCAGCCTGGAAGATCTCTGGTCGTTCAATGAGGAAATTGTTGCCCGTGCTGCAGCTGAAAGCCTGATCCCGTTGGTTTCCGCAGTTGGCCATGAAACCGACTGGACGCTGATTGACTACGCTGCCGATGTACGCGCACCAACGCCGACCGGCGCGGCGGAAATGGTGGTACCGGTGAAGGCCGATCTGGTGCTGACCGTGGATGATTTGGCGCGCCGCCTGACCGCTTCGGCGTTGCGCGGGGTTGAAACCCGCCGCCGCGATCTGCGCGCTTTGACCCGTGCTTTGCCTCAACCGGATGCCTTGCTGACCACGCCGCGCCAGCGGCTTGATCAGGCCAGTTTGCGCCTCGGTCAGGCTCTCACGCGCGGGACGATGACCCAGCGTGGCAGGCTCGATCGCGTGGCAGGGCGGCTCACGCCACGCCTGATCACCCAGGGGCTCTCCGAACGACTCCGGGCCGTGTCCGTACAAGGTGACAAGCTGGGTCGCGCACTCGATCAGCGCCGCCAACGGCAGAAAGATCGTCTTGCTAATCTTGGCAGCCGCGTTTCACCGCGCGCCGTGCAACGGCTGGTGGGTGAAGGCAGACGCAGCCTTGGCCAATTGGATGCACGGTTGCTGCGTGCCATCGGCCAGCACTTTGATGCGCGGAAAAACCAAATTGCCCAGCGCGCCAAGCTTCTTGATGCGTTCAACTACCGCCGGGTGCTGGATCGCGGCTTTGCGGTGATCCGCGATTCTGCCGGCACACCTTTGCGCCAGGTTGTGGCGCTGGACGCGGCGGGCACGGTGCAGATCGAACTGGCCGACGGCACCCGCGACGCGGTCGTCGGTGAAGCGACAGGCGGCCCACCGCCCAAGGCGTCGAAGCCCAAATCGGCCAAACCCAAACGTGTCGTTGATGCCCGCCCAACGCCCAAGCAGGAGAACCTGTTTGGGGATTAGGTCGTTATCGTCATAGCAACCAGGATGTTTGCGATGTGTCTCAGATTGCACACCAAACGCGCTAGGCAAGCAAAGCTTCCACGGCTGTAGACAAGGCCGTCGATGCGTCGCTGTCGGTCAGGCAGTCGGCCAACGTTGTGTAGGTTTTACCGTTAGCTGCCGCCCATGCAGCTACGTCAAATCCAACCATGGTCCCGACATCCATTCCATCGGCTGTGAAGAGAATATTGTAGGTCCGCATTACGTAGAAATTGTCCCACCCTCCCAGATCAAATGGATCGTTCAGATTGTCAGCGATCCATTTCATTGTGGTGCTGACGCCGCCTTCCAGCGACGCGACAAAATCCTGAGCAGCTTGAAGCTGTTCGGCTGTCGTCGCTCCGGGGAAGGTGAAAAATTTGTTGGTGTTGTAGAGATATCCACGCCAGAGCTTATTGACTTCATAAATCGCGAAGGCCCCCATTGCTCTAAACCTTGTTTTCGATTGTGACGGTCACAACAATACTCGAGTGGGCCGAAGTTGGACGTGCAACGATCTTATAGCCCGGTACATCGGGAAAGGTGTAAGGCGACGACTGGTTGGACAATTTGTTAGTCCATGTCAGTGTGTCGTTTTCATTCAATCCGACCCCCCAATAAGGGCGTGGTCCAATGCCCAGGAATTGAAGAGGGGCATGCATGCAAAGGCCAAACAACAGTTTCCAGTCTTTGGAGTACCAAAAACATGAGTCGCCGCAATTGCCATCCACGTACCAGCTAAGAAATTCTTGATCGACCCATAGCGTTTCCTTGCCACCATTGGCCTGCATCATTTTTGCTGGAGATTGTTTGACGGATTTAAGTCCTCCATCCTTCTTCGGAACTATGTCCCAGCAGCTATAAAGATCGGTATCCGAGAGATTCACAAAAGTCATTTTGAGCATGAAATAATCTCCGCAAATAATTCACTTAGATCTCAATTAAACAATACATTAGTTTTTGAAGAGTTCAATTGAATGCATGTTGTGCAAGAGAAAGGCTCGCATTTAACGGCGCATGTGGGTTTTGTCGTAAGCGTTTGGGCGAACGCGCGAACTTTTGCTCCTGCATTGAAAAGGGCGCCGATCATGGAAGCGCGCGCCACCCTGTGCGTACCGATATCGATGACGGTCGTGCAAGTTCAACATTTCAGGAGACGGGGCTCCATTTATAGCGGTGGAAGGCCCGGCCGGCTTATCCCCACTCTCGCAGGTCGTTGTCCCATCGGGCTTTATCCTTCAGCCCGTCAGATCGTTATGCGCAGCACTAGCTTCCTGACCAAAACAGCCTTTGACAACTATCTACGCCATAGGCCCATCCACCCAAGCGCGCCGACGACGCTCGACTTCAAACGGGCGCGCCCAACGACCTACGATGTTTGGCGGACGCGTCGGGACGGGCGCGTGCGCTCCTCCCATGCCGAGAACGATGGCAAAGTGTTTGCCTGGGACAACCCGCCACCCACGGGGCATCCGGGAGATGCGCCGGGCTGTCGGTGTACAGCAGAGCCCTACAGTCCACCGATAAACGAGCATATGCGCATGCTGTTCTATGGCGTCTCTGGATGGTGGCCAGGCTGGCACAATATCGATTTCATCAATCACTACTATTTCGGTAGAGGGCGCGCCGTGCGGCTGCGCGACACAGGGCATTTGGAGAGAGTTGTTGATGAGTACTGGCAACGGCGTGGAGATGCTCTGTTTGGCCAGATCGCAGATGAAGCGCGTAAAAATCCAGCAGGCGCTTTCCAGCGCGAAGTTTACAACGATTATCCGATGCAAAACATAGTCTTCAGCCTAGGAAGAACAACCATAGGCTGTGATTTTCAAGGGACAAGCGAGTGGCAGGGTGCCGATCATCTCAAAATTTCGGGCCAAGGCAATTTTTATCTGCGGGATGAATTTAATGATCCATTGGATATTGGTCAGAACTCTCCTCTGTCGTCAGTGTACAGGATAGTTGACGATTGGATGGGTCTATTTAACGGCACGATTTATGTAGAGCGTGAACGCAGTCGTTACGCTTGGCGGGAATGATTATGCGCAAGTTAATACTGATTTTGACCGGTTTGTTTGTCATTCCTCTGGGGCTCATCATCAACGGCTTTTACCAGAAGCACCACCAGTGCGTCCGCCTGCCCAATGGCGTCATCGTCGCCTACGAAGCCTACATGAATTTTTGGCGGCCTTACTTCTTGCCGGATGTAGTTGTGCGCGACCCAGAGGGTGAAATTCTTAGTCGAGGTAATGACGAGACATTGTATTTCTCGCAAACGACCACCTACTGGATCGACTATGAGCGTGATCCAGAAGATCCGTCAGGCCAGAGCGCAACAAGCCTTGTCTATCACCCTGATCATGGTCTGGTCCGGGGGCCGAACAATCGCGTTCTGCGACGGCAGCTTATCGAGGGGGCGGGCCCCTTGCTGGAAGAGGGCGAGCGGATCAGCAATACAAATGTCGCAGGCATTCTGCGGTTCTTACGCGATGTCGAAGACTACGCGTCGCGCGAATGCCACATGCCGCTCATCAGTTTTGAACCGTCTCACCCATGACAGGACTGCATCACCCCCTGGATAATCATCCAGTAGCACGCGGGCGGTGGCGAGTTTTGGTGGGATAGACATCAGCCCGGTGTCACACGGGTTAGCAGCAGGCTCTGAGCTATAAGCTGCTACCCACGCACATAGGCCGGCTCTTTCCATTCTCGATCAAACCTGCAAAGCCTTTTCAGGTCAGACATCAGGACGTTCGAGGATTCCGCAGCCTTGGATCAAGCAGATTCAACCAGCTCTAAGAGCAAGACAGGCGCCGTTCTTTTCGCCGATGTATCTGGAAGCACGCCGCTCTACCAAAAGGTGGGCAATCAACAGGCGGCCGCCATCATCGGCACTTTTCTGGAGCGCCTAAAGGCCATCGTTGCACATCACGGCGGCACCTTTGTGAAGTCAGCCGGCGATGACCTATTGTGTTGGTTTTCCTCACCCAACGACGCTCATCTGGCCGCATATGAGATGATCCAGGCCACCGGCGAGGGCGGTCTTAAAGTGCATGCGGGCTTGGAGTCGGGCTCGTTTGTTTGCCTCGACAAGGATATTTTCGGTGACTGCGTGAACGCAGCAGCCAGGTTGTGCGCACTATCCAATCCACGTGAGGTGTTGGTTGGAGAGGCCTCCTTCAAGAACCTGGCTCTGGCGAGCAAACGATACTATGTCAGCATTTCGCCTATTCGTCTGAAGGGACGACGTGAAGCATCGCGCGTCTACTCGTTACAAATTGAAGGCGATGGGGATCGAACCCAGATTCTGGATCAGGATCACAACGAAAATGCTGCGCCTAAAGCCACGATCGACTATGAAGGGCGGCGTTGGGAGATCAGCGAAAGCGTGCCTCTCAGTGTTGGGCGGCTGCCTGAGAACGCCCTTCAGGTGCTTGTTCAAACTGTCTCTCGACAGCATGCGACGATCCGGCTGGCAAACGGCCTTGTGGAGTTCGAAGACCACAGCTCGTCAGGAAGCTTGGTGGTAAGCCAATCTGGCGAGCAACTGGCTGTGTTGCGTCGAACCGTCGTCCTCAGCGGTGCCGGAACGATAGCCTTAGGCGTCAGGTCCGACGACCCGCATGCGCCCCGTCTGTTCTACGAGATTGGTGCGTCTTAAGCCGTGGGCCTCCCGTCCAGAAACGCCGACCAGTGAAGAGCACGCATCTCGCGATTGCTTCATGCCGCTGATGAGTTTTGAACCGTCTAATCCATAACAGGCGTGCGTCACAGCCCCAAATACTCATCCAGCAGCGCACGGGCGATGGCGAGTTTCGGCGGGATCGACGTCAGCCCGGCGTCGCGCGGGTTGGGCGCGATCGCCCTCAGTTCCTCTTGTGAGAACCACCGTGCCTCGACCAGTTCCGCCTCATCCAGCGTGATCTCGCGCGCCAGCGCCTCACCCTCAAAACCCATCATCAGCGTTGAGGGGAAGGGCCAGGGCTGCGAAGCTTTGTAGGTGATGCGGCCAAGCGGAATGCCCGCCTCTTCCAGCACCTCACGGCGCACCGCATCCTCCAGCGTTTCGCCCGGTTCCACAAAACCGGCGAGGCAGGAGAACATGCCGGTGGCGAACTTTTCCTGACGGCCCATGAGCACGTCACCGGTCTTCGGGTCCACCACATTCATGATGACCACAGGATCAGTGCGCGGAAAATGCATGGTGTCGCAAGATCCGCAGCGCCGCCGCCATCCGGCCTGTTCATTGCGCGTGGTGCCGCCGCACTTGGCGCAAAACTGGTGACGCAAATGCCAGCCGGTTAGTGACGCGGCTTCTGCCAACAAGCCCAGATGATGGTCCAATATGGCGAAGGTTTCGGCAAACGGCCGCAAGGGTTGCTGTGCCGGTGGTGTCGTGGCGAGGCCACCGACATCGTCGGTGCCGTCGCTGGCCATCAGTGTGTAGGCATAGACGGGCCCTTCTAAATCCTCGCCGCAATAAACGCGGGTCTCGCGATTCACATCGGCGGACAAGGCCGCGTGATACATGCGGTTCGGGCCGTGATCGCCTTCCACCAGGGCAGCGCCATCGAACAGGATGAAGCGGGCATTGGCTTCCTGGGCTTTTAAAAACGCCACATCATCGCGCCGGTCGCCATGACGGTCTGTGCGGCCGCCGGAGAAACCTGTTTTGGCGGCAAGTTCAGGGCGTGGCAGGCTGGCGAACAGGGCGGCGACGCTGCTCATGCTGACCACCCAAGACGGGAGCGCACATCCAGCGCCCAATCGGGCACAGCCTCCAACGGTTCTGCTTCACCCACACCCCAAATCGGGCCAGGCCAAGCGGCGTCGCCTTCAAAGCGCGCGACGATATGAATGTGCAGTTGCCGCACCATGTTACCGAGCGAGGCGACATTGAGCTTGGCGCACTTGGTAGCCGCCCTTAACGCCAGCGACGCCGCGCGTATTTCGGCCATGACACGGGTCTCATCGTCCGGCGATAAATCCACCAGATCAGCAAGGCCGTCGCGCTGCGGAATGAGGATCAGCCAAGGAAAGCGTCCATCGCGTGAAACACGCAGCAGGCTCATATCGGTATGGCAGAGGGGGAGGCTGTCGGCGGAAAGCCGCTCGTTTAGAAAGAAGTCAGTCATTGGGGCTGTGTATCAGTTTCAAGAGCCCGGTCCATCTTCATTTTTTGCTCTGGGCGTATCGCGAGGGCGGCGTTGATCTAGACAAAGCCAACCCCGCATACGATATAGAAAGTGGAAGGTTGGCGGCGGACGAGCCGCTCGCCAATCGGGTCAGGTCCGGAAGGAAGCAGCCCCAACGAGTTTTCCGGTTCGGGTTGCCGTTCCAGCCTTCCACCTCTTTTCAAGCGGCGAGTTTCAGGGCGCATGGCCGATACACCATCATCCGATCAGACGGAGACTGGCTACCGCGTCCTTGCCCGCAAATACCGCCCGGCCACTTTCGATGATCTGATCGGCCAAGAACCGATGGTGCAAACGCTGCGCAACGCGTTTGAAATTGGCCGTATTGCGCAAGCCTTCATGCTGACCGGCGTGCGTGGTGTCGGCAAAACCACCACGGCGCGCATTTTGGCCCGCGGCCTGAACTTTCAGACCGAGGCGGGCGATGGTGCGCCGACCGTCGATCTGCCCGACATGGGCGAGCAGATGGGCATCCACTGCAAAGCCATCATGGAAGGCCGCCATGTCGATGTGATCGAGATGGATGCTGCCAGCCACAATGGTGTGAGCGATATTCGCGAGATCACCGATGCGGCGCGCTACTCGCCTGTGTCCGCACGCTTCAAAGTCTACCTGCTCGATGAGGTTCATATGCTCTCCACAGCAGCCTTCAATGCGCTGCTGAAGACGCTGGAAGAGCCGCCCGATCATGTGAAGTTCATCTTCGCCACCACCGAGATCGGCAAGGTGCCGGTGACCATTCTCTCGCGCTGCCAACGGTTCGACCTGCGCCGGGTGGACGTGCCGATGATGATGACACATCTGGCAAAAATTACGCAGGCCGAGGGCGCCAGCGCCGAAGAAGACGCCATCCGGCTGATTGCGCGGGCATCGGAAGGATCGGTGCGCGATGCATTGTCGCTGCTCGATCAGGCGATTGCCCACACCGGCGCCAGCAAAGATACCCCGATCACCGCCGAATCGCTGCACGATCTGCTGAACCTGGCGGACCAGGCTGCGACGCTATCCCTGTTTGAAGCTGTAATGAAGGGCGACAGCCAGGCCGCCCTCAGCCAGCTTGCTGAAGCCTATAGCCGTGGCACCGACCCGGCGGGCTTGATCGCGGATCTGGCTGAGATTGTGCACGCAGCCACCCGCGTCAAAGTGATGCCGGATCACCCCTCCGATGCACTGACCGGTGACAATCAGGCGCGCCTGATTGAGATGGCCAAAGACCTCTCCGTGAAGGTTCTATCCCGTGCGTGGCAGATGCTGCTGAAGGGCTTGGATGAGCTGTCCCGCGCGCCAAAACCGCTGATCGCTGCAGAAATGATTTTGGTGCGGCTCTGCTATGTGGCCGATCTACCAACGCCCGATGAAGCCATCAAGGCTTTGGGACAGGGCAGCGATAGTGCGCCTTCTGCTACGAGGGCGCCGCAACCGTCGATGCCGGCAGGCAATGGCGGCGGGACACGCGCTTCGTTGGCCTTGGCACCACAAAGTGAGTCGCCGGCACCTGTCCGTGCAGAGGTCCCCAAGGCCGAGGCGAAACCGCAGCCGGTCGTCCTGCGTGACTTGGATGCTTTGATTGCGCTGGCCGAAAAGAACGGCAATCGCGCGCTGCCACCTCTGATCCGCGCTTACATCCGTCCGGTTTCGTTTGGTGAAAACCAACTGGAAGTTGGGCTTGCCATGGGTGCGCCGCAGGCTTTTGTGGGCGATCTGGCTGAGTCATTAAAAAGCTGGACCGGTTCGCGCTGGATGATCTCCGTGAACAGCCAGGCCGAAGCCCAAACGTTGAACGAACTGGCCGCCGAACGTGAGCTGGCCCGCAAGGCTGACGCCAGCCAGCACCCCACGGTACAAGCGATCCTGCAGGCGTTCCCCGGCGCGACAATCACCGGTGTGCGCGCCATCAAGCAGGTAGAGCCAGTTGACGAGGCGCTTGAAGAGCCGGGCCCGGAACCCGATATCGATGACACCGATTTAGAAACAGATTTAGACGAGGAAGACCCGCCATGGACATCATGAAAATGATGAAGCAAGCCAAAGACATGCAGGAAAAAATGCAGACCATGCAGGCGGAGATGGCTGACCAGACCGTCGAAGGCTCGTCGGGTGGCGGCATGGTGACCGTTACTTTGTCCGGAAAGGGCGAGCTGTCGGGTTTGAAGATCGATCCATCGCTGCTGGTGCCTGATGACGTTGAGATTTTGGAAGATCTGTTGATCGCCGCCCATGGCGACGCGAAGATGAAAGCCGATCAACTGGTGGCTGAAAAGACCCAAAGCATGATGTCAGGCATGGGCTTGCCACCTGGCATGAAATTGCCCGGGATGTAAGCGATGTTGGTAAAAGTTGGAGACTTTTACGCTCGCACCATCGCGACAAAAGGCATGCACTGGTGAGCGATCATACTGTCGGCCCTGAGATTGCGCAGCGCTGTCAGCAAAAGTTGCAGACTTTTGCGCTCGCGACAGCGCGTCATAAGAAAAGCGTTCGATAATAAATGAGCGATCATACCGTCGGTCCGGAAATTGAGCGCCTTATTCAACTGCTCGCAAAGCTTCCCGGCCTAGGCCCGCGTTCTGCCCGCCGGGCTGCGCTGCACCTTGTAAAACGCAAAGACCAGCTTCTCGGACCTCTGGCCGAGGCGATGGCGGTCGCGCGCGACAATGTGATGGAATGCGCGCGCTGCGGCAACATCGATACGGTCAGCCCTTGCACCGTGTGCACCGACCCGCGCCGCGAGGATTCTGTGCTTGTGGTGGTGGAGGATGTCGCCGACCTTTGGGCGCTGGAACGCGCCAAAGCCTCGCGCGGTCGCTACCATGTGCTGGGCGGCGTACTCTCGCCGCTGGATGGTGTCGGCCCGGACGATCTGTCGATTGAACAGCTTGTGGAACGCGCTGCCGCACCCGATGTGCGCGAGGTGATCTTGGCCATCAACGCCACGGTGGAGGGGCAAAGCACCGCCTATTATCTCACCGATCGGCTGATGAACTGCGACGTTTCCGTTACGCGCCTCGCCCACGGCGTTCCGGTGGGCGGTGAGCTGGACTATCTGGATGAGGGCACACTGGCGGCCGCCATGAAAGCGAGGACGGTGGTTTGACGCTTGCCCATGCGCAGGTCCAACCTTGTCTGCTCGGCGCCACCATGACCTAAGGGAGAGCCAATGAGCACGCATGAACGCGCGTTGATGCCGGATTATTTGAGGCTCATTGCCTTGTTTGGCATCGTTGTCGTCAATGTCCAATACATGGCGTTTTCGGCGCTTGGGAGTTTTGCCGATCCGGTTGGAGAGTCCGTTGCTGATGGTGTCACCATGTGGCTGGTCCATGGCCTGGCACTGCTTAAGACTTACGGTCTGTTCTCGTTCATGTTCGGCGTTGGCCTTGGGTTTTTGATGCGATCGGCGGCCCGGCGCGACCTGCCATTTGGACGCCTTTACCGCAACCGCATGTTGGGTTTGCTGCTTTTGGGTCTTGCCCATGGATGCTTGTTCTTTCCTGGAGATATTTTGGTCATCTATGCGGTGACAGGCTCAATCCTTTACCTGTTCAGGGACTGGTCCGTGCGCCGGCTTGTTAAGGTTGGGGCCGGGCTTCTCGTCCTGCAGGCTATCGTCGGCACGCCATTGCTGCTGGCGCCGTCGACAACGCCTGCCGACGTGCTCCAGCTTGAGCAGGCGATAAACACCCAAGGCAGCTTCATCGATGCAGTTGGGTTCAGAAGTATCGGATTCGCCCTTTTTTTCGTGGTCTTCCTGATCGCACAGGGCATCTCCGCACTCGGCTGGTTTTGCCTGGGGCTTGCCGCGGTGAAATCGGGCATGATTGACGACTCTCGCCACCCGCTTTGGCGACGGGCAAGGCGCGTGTGTCTGCTGCCCGGCGTCCTGCTTGGCCTTCTGGGTGCCGCCATGTGGCAATGGGGCGTTGATGGGTTCGACAATGCGCGAACGTTTGGCGCAGCGCTGGTGATTGTTGCAGCACCAATCGCAACGCTTGGCTATCTCGGCCTAATCGCAGCGCTCGCCCGTCCGCCCGGCGCGATCCTGGCGCGGGTGCTGGCGGCGGGCGGATCGAGTCTCAGCATTTATCTTGGTCAGTCCATCATCCTGACCACCATCTTCTCCGCCTATGGCCTGGGACTTTGGGAACAGGTTGACCGGGTCACGGCCGTCGCCATCGCCCTTGGGGTCACCGTGCTTTTGATCGCGGCGCTGACCGTTTGGCGCATCTGGTTCAGACTTGGACCCTTTGAATGGATCCTTCGACGCATAACGTATCCGGGGGTGCGAACGCCTTCAAAGCATTCCTGACCCTTCGCCGCCCTGGCGGGCAAGTGGAGTGGAAGGGAACAGCTTTCTCCTCAGACCTTATTCTATCCCAACCCGTAGTACGCGGCGAAGGGGTCTTCATTGGGATCGTCGTTCCAAGTGTACTCG
Organism: Hyphomicrobiales bacterium; assembly: GCA_040219355.1. Taxonomy (GTDB): domain Bacteria; phylum Pseudomonadota; class Alphaproteobacteria; order Rhizobiales; family MH13; genus MH13. Next base: position 74,675 of record JAVJSN010000012.1, on the reverse strand, counting down.
CACCATCGCTCAATATCGCGAGCCGTAGGCTCTCCCAGCATTCTCGATAACGCGCCCAGCGTCATGTCCATGCCGGCAGACACGCCTGAAGCGGTAATGAACTTGCCATCTTCAACCCAGCGCGCCTTTTGTTGCCAGTTAACATTTGGGCCTTGGCCAGCCACCCAAACAAAGGCCGATTTGTTGGTGGTCGCGCTCCGTCTATCCAAGACACCCGCTTTGGCGAGCAAAGCGCTGCCAGTACAAACGCTTAGAACATGTTCGGCATTTTCTGACGCGTTTGCGATCCACGCAAGCAGCGCTGCGTTGAGGACCTCTTTGCGCGTTCCTGCGCCACCTGGGACTAGGATGATGTCGTAGTTCAAGCCACTGTCGAACGACTGAGTGGCCAGGGACAACGGTCCCTGGTTGCTCGCCACAGCGCCTTCCGTCTGGGCGACCAAGTGGATCTCAAACTCATCCTTGAGCATGCCAAACATTTGCAGCGGGCCAAAAAGATCAAGCAGCTCAAAGCCTGGAAAGATCAAAGCGCCGATCTGCTTCATTGTATCGACCTTTTTACGTTTGCGGTACGCGCCTCTTCGTCATAGCCGGGTCAAGCCCGGCTATGACGACCGTTATGTGAAACTTACTCCCCAGCCAGTGGCAATCTTGGCTCCGGCGCTTCCAACTCATCAAACTCTCGCTGCCCGGCGCCCGGGTTTCGCTCTCCCGCGTCGGGAGCGACATCCAGATTGCCAATGCGGTCGCCACGTTTGGTGATTTTGCCAGTTGAGGTTTGGATCTGCTCAATGTCGCGCTGGGCTTGGCCGAAATGGTTGGCGAGTTTGGCGACGCGATCATCGAGCCGTGTGATGTCATCCACCAGGCGTCCGACCTCATCTTGAATGAGATGGGCCTGTTCGCGAAGGCGGGCATCGCGCAGCACTGCCTGCACCACCTGAATGGAAAGCGTGAGCAGCGAAGGCGAAACGATCATCACTCGCTGACGGCTAGCCTTGCCCACCACATCCTCAAATTTTTCGTGCAGGTCGGCAAAGATGCTTTCCGATGGCACGAACATAAACGCCGTTTCGTGGGTCTCGCCTGAAATGAAATATTTGGCCGCGATGTCCTGCACATGCTTGCCGACGTCTTGGCGAAACCGCTGGGCCGCCAGCGTGGCGCCGCGCTCATCGGGTGCATCGCGAAAGGCGTTCCAGCCCTCCATCGGGAACTTGGCATCGATCACCAGGCTCGGCGCGCCATTGGGCAGATAGATCACGCAATCGGGTCGTTTGCCGTTGGAAAGGGTTTGCTGAAACGAGTAGGCGCCGCGCGGCAGGGCATCCTGCACGATGGCTTCCATCCGCCCCTGGCCGAAAGCGCCACGCGTTTGCTTGTCGGCCAAGATCGACTGCAGCGCGACGACACCTTGGGAGAGCTCAGTGATGTTCTTCTGTGCGGTGTCGATGGCCGCCAACCGCTCGTGCAGCGTGCGCAGCGTTTCGTGGGTCTGATTGGTCTGTTGGCTCATGGACTGGCCAAGACGGTGGCCGAGCCCATCCATGCGTTCAGACATGACCTTTGCCAACTCAGCCTGCCGATCCCCAAGCATTTGCGTCATGGAGTGCACGCGGCCTGTCAGTTCAGCCTGCGCGCCCGCCATGCTGGAAAGCTGCCGGGTGAGTTCGGCTTTTTCCGCCTCGGCCTTGGCTTCAATCTCGGCGGTCTGCCGCTTCATGCGCGCTGTGGATGACCAAATCCAGAGGACAAGAAGCACCGCCACTGCGCCCAGCGCCCAAAGCAGCATGGCAAGGGTCACAGGGGTGCCCTGTAGGGTGAACAGCACGGAGGAAAAGGTGAGGGCCAAAGCAAGAATCTCGGTCGAATCGGGTCCGTTACGACTTTAGATCAAAGCGCGAACAAACGCTATGCTGGCACGGTGCCGCCACGATGCTTGCGCTGGTGCTTGCCGCAAACCTTGACCCAAACTTACCGCCGCCTTAAGTGCCCTGCATGGCTATTCGCGAGATTTTGGTTATCCCTGACAAGCGGCTGCGCGAGGTGTCGAAACCCGTCACGCAGATCACCGATGAGGTACGCGCGCTGGTTAAGGATATGTACCAGACGATGTACGATGCGCCAGGCATTGGCCTGGCTGCGATCCAAATCGGCGTACCGCTGCGCATCGTCACCACAGATTGTTCGGCGCGCGAGGAAGAGTCCGAGCCGCTGACACTGATCAACCCAGAGATCCTGGAGCTTTCCGGCGAAGACGTGCCCTATGAAGAGGGCTGCCTGTCGATCCCTGACTATTATGACGAGGTTCTGCGGCCCGCCAATGCGCGTGTGCGCTTCATGGATTTGGACGGCCAGACCCACGAAATCGAGGTAGACGGCCTCTTGTCGACCTGCATCCAGCACGAGGTGGATCATCTCGATGGCAAGCTGTTCATCGATTATCTGTCGACGCTCAAACGTTCGCGGGTGATGGCGAAGTTCAAAAAGGCCGCGAAATTGCGCGAAAGAGAATCTGCTGCCGGTTAAGCAGGTATTGGAGCGTTTTGCGTTTTAGCGCAGACAGTCTACCGCAAATCGCGTTCGCCCGATGGAAGAGGCAGTGAATTGCGATTCACGTCAAACCTAAAGCGCTTTAGCTGGCCACTGTTACCGGGAAATCATCAACTTGTGGCATCTGAGCCTTGCCCTGTTCGCGGGCTGATTGCGGCTCTTCCACTGGCTCATAGGGGCGGATGCGCGCCTCGATACGTGGCCAATCGCTGTCGCGCAGTACTGCGATTTCATAGGATGCTTGCAATTTCATCCAAAGCTCTGGCTTGGTGTCGAAATAGGCGGACAGGCGCATCGCCGTATCGGCCGTAATCGCCCGTTGCCCCGCCACAATCGCCGCGATGCGGCTCACCGGCACGTCGATATCGCGGGCCAAGCGATTCTGGCTGATGCTCAAGGGCTTCAAAAATTCCTCCAACAGGAGGATGCCTGGGTGAATGCAAGATGGGTGCGGGGTGGTGTGGTTTTCGCTCATGACACCAATGTATTCCTTTTGCCGGGACAGGGCAAAGGGAATGGCGCGCGTTGATGAATTGTTAAGGTTAACGGGCAGTTACGAAACGCCTGCCCACATGCCTTCACTTCAGTGCTGTCAATAAGGCAGTCAGGACGGCCAGATGGGCTTGCTCGTCCTCACCAGCCGAAACGCCCAGCGCCGCGCGCTCAAACATGGCCGACAGTTGCGCCGTAAGAGCAAGCACCGGCAATGGTTTAATCTCGCCTGCATCCATCGCTGCTTGCAATCCAAGACGCAGGGCGTCCGCTGAGGTTTCCCGGTCAATTTCATCAAGCGCCAAACGCCCCAGAACAGCAGGACCGTCGAGCAGCAAGAGCCGGACCCGACCTGGCACGCGCATCGCCTCCATATAGGCTTCGCTGCCCAGCACCAGCGCGTCAATTGTGTCCTTGGGTTCGCGGGTTGCTCTTTCGGTGATTTCCGCCTCGACCGCTTCAAACTCGGCACGCACCACGGCCAGGAACAGGTCGGCCTTGTCCTCAAAGTGATGGTAGAGCGCGCCGCGGGTGACCCCCGCCAGCTTCACAATCTCAGGTGTGGCGGTTTCCGCATACCCCTTTTCGACGAACAACGCGCGGGCCGCGCCGATCAGCGCCTCGCGGGTGGCCTTGGTGCGCGCGGCGTTGGAGCGGACCGGGGTGGAACGGGGTTCATTTTTCTCTTGCATACATACAGCCTGTATGTTTATAGGAAAGATACGTGCAGACTGTATGTTTTATCGCGAAAGGAGACAAGCCATGAAAAGCACTCAGTACTATCCAGTCATCCAAACCATGGATGTGGCTGGCACGACCGCCTTCTATGTTGAAAACTTTGGCTTCAAGCCGACCTTTGAAAGCGACTGGTATTGCCATCTGCAGTCCAGTGAGGACGAAAAGGTCAACATCGCCGTGCTACGTGGCGACCACGAAACAATCCCTGAAGAGGGGCGCGGAACTATCAGTGGCCTGATCCTCAATTTTGAGGTGGAAGACCCCGACGCCGTTTATGACCACGCGCAAAAGGCCGATCTGCCGATCCTAAAAACCTTGCGCGACGAGCCCTTTGGCCAGCGCCATTTCATCACCAAAGACCCCAATGGCGTGCTGATCGATGTGATCAAACCGATCCCACCGAGCCCGGAGTTCCTGGCGCAATATGCCGCTGAAGCTGTACCGACCTAAGGGGAGCATCCCTGACACCGAGCATCAGGCAGTAACCAAAGGGTGGCTGTCTGACTTCCGGGTCAGTCGTTTGCGCGCGGGACTCCGTCAGCATTAAGGAAGGTCGTTAGGCGAGCACGCAACGCTTGATGGTGTCCCAGTAGCAAGTGTCCCCCCGAGGGCAACACAAGATAGGTCGCGTTCGGCAGACCGTCGGCGATATAGGCGCCTACGCTGGCCGGGTTCATCGCATCATCCTCTGTGTGCACGATGAAGCTCTCGGCGGTGATGGTTCCCAACCCATAGTCGAGAGATGGATCGACGGCCGCACCCTCGTTGTTAAGGCCCGGCAGGCGCTGTGAGGCTGGAAGGAAGCCGTCAATCAATGCATTAACGAAACGCTGCTCTTCTGGACTCACGGCTGCCATCAACTCCTTCTGCGCGTCGAACGCGGCCTGAAGTTGGGGGCGGGCAAAACGGGATAGAAGCCAGTACACCGTGTCGTTCCCAAATAGCATCGAATAGACCCAGGTTGGAACCGGGCGGCCTTCGATCTCCCGGCTGAAAGGGGTAATGGGCGCGGACGATAGAAGGGCGAGCCTCCCTGTGCGGTCTGGAAAGAGCGCGGCAAAGCGCAGGGCGGACGGCACCCCGCCGGACATCGCCAAGATATGCGCACGTTCGACGCCGAGGGCATCCATCAAGTCCACTAAGGCGTACGCCTGCGCCGTCGGGGAGGCATCATCAGGAAGCATGCTGCGTAGATAACCAAAGCGCGAAACGCTTATGGTGCGGTGGCCATCGGGTCCGATGGCACCAGCTAGCAAGGCTCCTTGGTCAAAGCCACCACCCGCGCCGTGCAGGACGAGGATCGTGGGGCCTTCTCCCCAGCTCTGATACTCGAGTTGGCCGTGACGCGTTTCGATGAGCCGGCTTTGCTCTTCCAAGGCAGCAAGGCGCCTATTGGTTTCACGGCCTGCCAGCCAGTTGGCGATTGCAAATCCGGCAACCAGGAGACCGACAAGGAGAAGAAACCACTTCATTCAGCCAGCCTTTGAGCGCATCTACTCCGCCGCCAGCATGGTCTCGTCGAACGCGGCTGCAATCAGCTCTCGCGTGTAAGGCTCTTTGGGGTTGTCGAAAATCTCTTCGCGCGTGCCTGATTCCACCACCTTGCCATCCTTCATCACCAGAATCCGGTGGGAAAGGGCGCGAACGACCTTGAGGTCGTGTGAAATGAACAGATACGCCAGATTATGCTTTTTCTGGATGTCACGCAGCAGGTCGACCACTTGCGCTTGCACACTCATATCCAGCGCCGACGTCGGCTCATCGAGAAGGATCACACGCGGTTTGAGCACCAATGCGCGGGCGATGGAGATGCGCTGGCGCTGCCCGCCGGAAAACTCGTGCGGGTAGCGGAAGCGGGTTTCTGGATCGAGGCCCACCTCCTCCAACGCGGCAATGATCTCCCTGTCGCGCTCCAGATACCCCATCTTCGGCTGGTGGATGAGCAGCCCCTCTTCAATGATGTCGGACACTGACATGCGCGGGGATAGCGACCCGAAGGGATCCTGAAAAACCACCTGAAGCTCACTGCGCAGCGGGCGCATCTGCTTGGTGCCATGGTCGGTGATGTCCATGTCATTGAAGCGGATGGCACCCTTGGACTCCGTCAACCGCAAAAGCGCCAGGCCCAGCGTGGTCTTGCCAGAGCCGGACTCACCAACGATGCCTAATGTCTCGCCTTGGCGGATGGAAAGATCGACGCCATCGACGGCTTTGATGTGGCTGTGGGTGCGGCGCAGGATGCCCTTTTTCACCGGGAACCAGACCTTCAGATCATCAGCCGCCAATGTGACGGTCTCATCTGGCTCGCCCAGCGGCGCGGCAGAGGGTTCGGTGGAAAGCAGCATCTGTGTGTAGGGATGTTGCGGGTTGGCGAAAACGTCCCTCACCGGGCCGTGCTCAACAATCTTGCCACCCTGCATCACGTTCACGGTCTTTGCCAGTCGGCGGACAATGCCAAGATCGTGGGTGATGAACAGCATCGCCATCCCAAGCTCTTGCTGAAGCTCCACCAACAGCCGCAGAATCTGCGCCTGCACGGTCACATCCAGCGCGGTGGTTGGTTCATCGGCGATAAGGAGCTTCGGCGTGTTTGCCAAAGCCATCGCAATCATCACACGTTGGCGTTGACCGCCGGACAGCTGGTGCGGATAGCTGCGCAGCCGGCTTTCCGGATCCTTGATGCCAACACGATCAAGCAGCTCCAGAGTGCGCACACGCGCCGCTTCATCGCGCATACCCTGATGGACTTTCAGCACTTCGCCCACTTGCCTCTCCACGCTATGCAGCGGGTTAAGCGAAGACATAGGCTCCTGAAAGATCATCGAAATCTCGTTGCCGCGCACCGACCGCAATTGTTTGTCATCAGCGCCGAGAAGCTCCTGCCCATCAAACTGGATGGAGCCTGAGGGGTGCGAGGCGGCCGGATAGGGCAGAAGCTGCAAAACTGAGAGCGCGGAGACGGATTTGCCGGATCCCGACTCGCCGACCAGGGCCACTGTTTCGCCCATCGCAACTTCGAACGAGACCTGGTCGACAACGGTGTTCACCTCATCGCCGGAACGAAAGGCGACCGAAAGGTCCTTCACCTGAAGCAAGGGGGCGCTCATCCCTCCACCTTTCGAGGGTCGAAGGCATCACGAACCGCTTCCCCGATAAAGATCAGCAGCGAGAGCATGATCGAGATGGTCAGGAAGCCGGTGAGGCCCAGCCATGGCGCGTTGCGGTTTTCTTTGCCCTGCGCCAGCAATTCACCCAGCGACGGCGCGTCGCCTTGCAGGCCAAGGCCCAAAAAGTCGAGCGCAGTCAGCGTTGTGATCGAGCCGGACAGAATGAACGGCAAAAAGGTAACGGTCGCGACCATCGCGTTGGGCAGGATGTGGCGGAACATGATCCGCACGTCCGAGAGGCCCAGCGCCCGCGCCGCACGAACATATTCAAGGTTGCGCCCACGCAAAAACTCAGCGCGCACCAGCCCCACCAGCGCCACCCAGCTGAAGAGCAGCAGAATGAAAAGTAGGGTCCAGAAGCCAGGGACGAAGAAGGCCGAAAAGATCAGCAGCAGATAGAGCGAGGGGATCGAGGTCCAGATCTCGATGAAGCGCTGGAACAACAGGTCCGTCCAGCCGCCGAAATAGCCCTGCACCGCGCCTGCCGCGATGCCGATGACCGAGGAGATCAGCGTTAGCGTCAGGCCGAACAGGACCGAAAGGCGGAAGCCATAGATGAGCCGCGCGGCCACATCGCGGCCCTGATCGTCGGTGCCCAGCCAATGATAGCCGCCCGGCCCGCAAAAGGCATCTTCGGTGCCATTGGGAAGGTTGGCGCAAGCCTCTTCCCTCTCCAGCATCCAGGTCGGCGCGATCGGATAGGGCATCTGCGAGGCATAGGATCGCGTGGTGTGATCATAGCGGATCGGCGCGTGGATCATCCAACCATTGGCCTCGATCTCCTCGCGGATAAACGGGTCGTAGTAACGGGTGATGGCGTAAAACCCGCCAAACTTCTCCTCCGGGTAATCGATAAAAACGGGGAAAAGCAACTCGCCCTGATAGGAGACGATCAACGGGCGCTCATTGGCCACCAGTTCGGCAAAGAGGGTGAGGAGGAAAAGGGCGAGAAAAATCCAAAGCGACCACCAGCCGCGCTTATTGGCTTTGAAATTGTTGAGCCGCCGTACATTGAGTGGCGACAGCCCCTTGCGCTTCATCTGCACAGGCGCATCGCTCGCTGCGGGCTCCAATTCAACGTCAATGGCGGGGTTGCGCGCGTCCATCAGGTTCTACGCGCCTCGAAGTCAATGCGCGGATCAACCCACATGTACACAAGATCCGACAGTAGAGCCACGACAAGGCCCATCAAGGAGAAGATGTACAGCGTGCCGAACACGACCGGGTAGTCGCGTCCAAAAATGCTCTCAAAGCCAAGCAGACCGAGCCCATCCAGCGAGAAGATCGTCTCAATCAGCAGCGCCCCGGTGAAGAAGGCGGAGATAAAGGCGCCGGGAAACCCGGCGATGATGATCAACATCGCATTGCGAAACACGTGGCCGTAAAGCACGGTACGCTCATCCAGACCCTTGGCCCGCGCGGTGGTGACATATTGCTTGCGAATTTCGTCCAAGAACGAGTTCTTGGTGAGCAGTGTCGTGGTGGCAAAAGCGCCCACCGCCATAGCGATCAGTGGCAGGGTGAGGTGCCAGAAATAATCCAAGATCTTTTGCCACCAGGAGAGTTGATCCCAGTTTTCGGAGGTCAGGCCGGTGAGTGGAAACAGGTCCCAGAAGGATCCACCGGCAAACAGAACAATGAGCAGAATGGCAAACAGAAAACCGGGAATAGCGTAGCCAACAATGACGATGCCGCTGGTCCAGATATCAAAACGCGTGCCGTCTTTGACCGCCTTGGCGATGCCGAGCGGAATGGAAATGCCATAGGAAAGCAGCGTCATCCAAAGCCCGAGCGAGATGGAGACCGGCAGCTTTTCGATGATGAGATCGATCACCTCGACATCGCGAAAATAGCTCTCGCCAAAATCAAAGCGGGCATAGTTCCAAATCATCAAGGCGAAGCGTTCCAGCGGTGGCTTATCGAAACCAAACTGGCGTTCAAGCTCGGCGATGAATTCCGGGTCCAATCCCTGCGCGCCGCGATAAACTCCCGAACCTTCACCGCCTGAGCCTAAATCTTGTTCTTGGCCAGAAAAGTCGCCGCTGCCACCGGTGAAGCGCTCGGTCGCGCTGACGTCTGTGCCTTGCAGCTGCGCAATCACACGCTCAATCGGACCACCGGGTGCGAACTGCACAACGGCAAACGATAGCGCCATGATGCCCAGGATTGTGGGAACCATCAAAAGAACGCGGCGGACGATATAGGCGAGCATCGTTTGTTAAGTCCTGACCCAAGTCCCGGACAAGCAAAGCGCAATCCGGGACCTCGAAGAAACGGTTTCACGACCGCGGCGCGAGACCCCAGGTAGCCTGTCGGCTTTCGGGGCTAGGAGGCATAAGCTTCCCAAGCCTGTCATGCTTCCATCCACCAATGTGTCTCGATCGGCAGGGCGTATCGCGGTTTGGTCGGTGGGACACCGATATCACTTTCGTGGGCCATCCAGTGCTCGGCCTTCGTCCATTGCGGAACCCAGAAATGATAAGGCCGGAGCACCCGGTCCATCGCCCGCAAAATGGTGTAAAGCTCATCGCGGCTTTCCGCTTGCGCGGCTTTCTCGATGAGGGCGTCCACCGCTGGCACCCTGATCCCTGCGAGATTGAATGAGCCTGGAACATCGGCAAATTGCGAGCCGTACACCGATCGCAGGTTTGCTCCGGGGGTCAGCGTACCAGCCAGCCGCATGGTGGTGATGTCAAAGTCAAATTCGTTGAGCCGTCCTTGATACTGCGCGCCATCAACGGTGCGCATCGTGGCGTCGATGCCGAGGCGCTGCATGTTTTGAATGTAGGGGTTCACAATCCGCTCAAAAACCGGCGAAGAGAACAGAAACTCAATCTGCATCTGCACGCCTTCAGCGTTGACACGCTGCCCGTCGACAAGCGTCCACCCCGCATCGTTGAGCATCTGGTTGGCGCGACGCTGCAGGGTGCGGTCCGACCCGGAACCATCGGAAACCGGCGGCACATAGGGCTCACCGAACACCGACTCTGGCAAATCGTTGCGGAAAGGTTCCAGCAGTGCCAGCTCTGCTTCACTGGGCAGGCCGCTGGCCATGTAAGGCGCGCCCTGGAACATGGAGACCGTGCGGTCGTAAAGCCCGAAGAACAGGCGTTCGTTGGACCATTCAAAGTCAAACAGAAGACCAAGCGCTTCACGCACCTTCGGATCGGCGAACTTTGAACGGCGCGTGTTGAAATAAAACCCCTGAGCGCCTGATGGGCGGTCATCGGGGTAGGTGGCCTGAACCACTTCGCCAGATGTGACAGATGGAAACGTGTACTCGGTGGCCCAGACGCGCGAAGTGAACTCCTCGCGGACGTTCATTTCCCCTGCCTTAAAGGCTTCAAAGGCAACATCACGATCACGGTAGAAATTCACCCGGATGCGATCGAAGTTGTTCTGGCCAAGGTTGATCGGCAGGTCAGCGCCCCAATAGTCAGCAACCCGATCATAGTGGATGAAGCGACCGCCCTCCAGATCACCGACCCGGTAGGGCCCGGAGCCAAGGATCGGATCCAGCGTGGCCGCATCAAATTCCCGGCCTGCAAAGAAGGCCTGGCTGAAGACAGGCAGACCAGCAACGCTCAGATGAAGGTCGCGCGGCCGCCCTGGGGCCAGGCGGACGCGAACAACATCCTCCTCCAAAGCCTCCGCGCTCTCCATCTCTGCAAGCAGGCTGGCGAGGTTCGGGTGCCCCTGCTCTTTGAGGGTCGTAAATGACCACGCAGCGTCCCCTGCTGTTATTGGCGCACCATCGTGAAAGCGTGCTTCTGCCCTGATCTTGAAGTCATAGGTCAGCCCGTCATCGGTGAACTCCACCCATTGGGCAAGCAGACCATAGAGGGCGTCGGCCTCGTCACCGCTGCCTTTCATAAGGGTGTCAAACGTTATCTCCAGCCGGGTGGGTGCATCGCCCCGCAAAACAAAGGGATTCAGCGTGTTGAAGGTCAGGAAGTTCTGGTTGAAGAAGCGCGTGCCGGGCTGGTAGCTCAGCATGCCACCCTTTGGTGCATCAACATCGACGTGCGGGAAGTGCGTGTAGTCGGCAGGCAACGCCAATTCGCCGAAGGAGGAAAGTCCATGGCTGCGCGTCACTGAGCCTTGCGCGAAGGCGGATAAGGGAAGCGTGGTTGCTGCTGCCACAACACCGGTGGATTTGAGAACTGAGCGGCGCGTGACGTTGCGCAAGATGAGGGACGGCGTTCTCAGGTTCATTGATTGGCTTCCCCTGTGCGTGCGGCGCGCTCTTCTTCGTACCACCAGATGGTCGGAAACCCGATGTCGTAAGTCGGCAAGGTATTTGGGCGATCAAACCTGTCCCAGCGCGCGATACGCGCCGCCGGCACGCCCCACCCGGGGATCACATAATGGTTCCACAACAGAACCCGATCCATGGCGCGGGCCGCCACTTCAAGTGCGTCGCGGTCCTCGGCAAAAATAATGCGCTCAATCAGGGCATCCACTGCCGGATCGGAAACACCGGCGGTGTTGCGGGTGCCTTCGATGCTAGCAGACTGCGAGCCAAAGAAATCGCGTTGTTCGTTGCCAGGTGAGGAGGACTGCACCCAGCCGGAATAGATCATGTCGTAGTCACGCGAGCGCTCGCGGTTGGTGTATTGCGAGGAATCGGCGATACGAATGACCAACTCGATGCCGACCAGCTCCAGCGACTGCGCCAGCTGATTGGCCGCTGGCTCTTGCGTTGGTCCGTTAAGCAAAAGCTCGATAGATACTGGCGCGCCGGATGCATCGCGCATGATACGGCGCGTTGGGTCGGAGCGTAGGCCAATGGCAACCAGAATTCTATGGATGAATCCGGTTCCAGCCTGCTCCGGATCAACCTCTTCGCGCACCGTCCAGCCACCCGCTTCAAACAGGTCAAGCGCGGTGCGGATGTTTTCGCGCCGCGCTTCTGGCGTTTCATTGGCTGGGTTGAAATGCGCCGTTGTGAAAACCTCATCAGGAATGACAAGACCGTCGCTGCGCAACTCTTCCAGCAGCGCAAGCTCATCGCCTTGCGGCACGCCAGAGCTTGCCAGTTCCTCAAGACCAGTGAAGTAGCTGTCATATTGGCGGTAGCTGTCGAAGAACAAACCGCGATTGAGGGCCTGGAAATCGAACACGTAGTTCATCGCCCGGCGGATGTTGCGGTCCTGGAACACCGGGCGCTGGGCATTCATCACGAAGCCGACCATCAGCCCTCGGCTGCGATAGGGCTCGGCAAACTCCTCCAGGACAATCCGTCCATCCTCAACCGCGTCGATATCATAGCCCGTCGCCCAGTTGCGCGCGCGGTTCTCTATGCGAAAGTCAAATGCATCGGCCTTGAAGGCTTCAAAGGCCACATCGCTGTCGCGGAAAAAAGTGTAGCTGATCGTATCGAAATTGTGATGGCCGACATTCACATTGAGATCAGCACCCCAATAATCGTCAACGCGCTCGTAGCTTATGCTACGTCCGGCAATCACCGAGCCAACGCGATAGGGCCCTGAGCCCAGCGGTGCTTCCAACGTACCCCGTGAAATATCGCGGGTGTTGCCGTTGGCATCAGGTTGCGTCCACCAGTGGGCAGGCAGCACCGTGAGCTGACCAACGATAAGGGGCAGTTCGCGGTTACCAGTCTGGTCAAAGGTGAAGGTGACATCGCGTTCGCCGCTGATCTGCGCGGTCGTCACATGCGAATAATAGGCCGCCTGTTGTGGGTTATGTTCAACCAATGCGTTGAAGGAAAACACCACATCGGCCGGTGTAACGGGCGTGCCATCATGCCAGCGGGCGCCGTCGCGCAGCCGGTAGGTGACATAGGAATAGTCATCGGGATAGCGCATCGACTCGGCCAGCAAACCGTACTGAACCGAGCGTTCATCATCTGAGGGCGTTGTGAGCGTGTCGTAGACAAGCCCAATCCCAAGCGGTGTTATCCCGCGTGGCGGCACAAAGTTTAGGCTGTCGAAGGTACCCAGGTCAGCCAGGCGAACAGAACCGCCTTTGGACGCCTCTGGGTTCACATAATCAAAATGCTCAAACCCTTCGGGATATTTCGGCGCGCCTTCGTTGAGCGTGATGAAATGCTGCCAATCATCATAGATCGGTTCAGCCAACTCGATGGGTTGTTCACTCTCTTGCCCTACCGCAGCAGGCGCTTCAGCGTTGGGCTCACTCTGCGCGTTGGCAGCCGAACCGGTGAACACCAGAAAACCAACCGTCAACCACACGGCGAGCCCGGTAACTTTGACAGCGGCAGCCATGCCACTGCTGTGACCATTGCGGTCAGCGATTATCACGAGGCAGTACCTTCACACATTAGTGTCGTCCTTTTCTCATCAGGCCGTCGAAAGCACACGGTGCGAAGCAGAAAGAATGCAATTCGTATCCGGCCACGCTGATTCGAAACCAAACGTGATGGGGAATATGGCGCAGATGCGGCGCGGCGGCGAGGGCAGACATGCGTTCACGCTATGGTGATGGAACGTGTTGATGGTTCTGGACGCAAAAAAGCGCCGGAAACTTCCGACGCTTTGGTTTGTTTGGCCTGCAAAGAGCTTGTGTTACTGCGTCGCGGCGACCGTGGACAGGTCAATTGGTTCAGCCTGCAACGTATTGAGATAGGCCAAAATGTCAGCGCGATCTTCAACATCGCGAATACCGGCAAAGCCCATGGTCGTGCCTTCAAGGTAGCCGCGCGGGTTGGCGATGAAACCATCCAGCTCTTCAAAGCCCCAAACTTCGCCCGCAGCGCCAACAGCAGCCATGGCATCGGAGTAGTTGAAGCCGTCCACGGAGCCTTTGGCTCGGTTGACCACGCCCCACATATGTGGACCAACGCCATCAGCACCACCTTCTTCAAAGGTGTGGCAGGAGGCACAGCGGCGCACAGCGCTTTCGCCAGCGGCCACATCAGCGGTTGCCAGAAGATCAAGCACCGAGACCATCTCTTCTTCTGCGGCGCCTGCATCAGCAACTTCGGTTTCTGGAACCTCAATGGAGTAGCCGGCAACTTCCGGTTCTTCGACATGATAGATAAGCTCAGCGGCAAAGCCGATGAGCATGACAACGAGAACCGATCCCAGAAGTGCACCAACAATCTTGTTGAGCTCAAAACCGTCCATGTCGAAAAATCCCAATCTATGCTGCGTCCAACAGAAATGCCGGGCGCTTGCATGCCCGCGATTGGTCGCGGTGATAACCCCATAACTGGCTGTCTTGCAATAAGTGCAAAGGGATGACAGGGGGGTCTTGCGACCATTTGCCCAATCTTTGGGCCAGAAACACTGAACAATGTCCAAAGGCAGGCATGCATGAATGATAAATTAGGCCGCGCCCTGGTGTTGATCCCGGCCCGTATGGCGTCCACCCGGTTGCCCGGCAAGCCTTTGGCGATGATCGGTGACAAGCCAATGATCGTGCATGTTGTTGATCGAGCGCGCCAGGCCGGCCTTGGCGAGCCTATAGTGGCCACCGATGATGCTGATGTGTTGCACGCTGTGGAGGCCCATGGTGGCAAAGCGTTGATGACCCGTTCGGATCATCCCTCAGGCTCTGATCGCATTTTTGAAGCGCTGCAATTGCTGGACGCGGCTGGTCAGGTTGAGATCATTGTCAATGTGCAGGGCGATTTGCCAACACTCGACCCCACCATCATCCAAAAGGCCGCAGCGCTGATGGACGACCCTGCGGTCGATATCGCTACGCTCACAACGCCGATCAAAATCGATCATGAAAGAACCGATCCAAATGTGGTGAAGGTGGTTGGCACACCTGTTGGCGACCAGCATTTGCGTGCGCTGTACTTCACTCGCGCCACTGCGCCCCACGGCGACGGCCCGCTGTTCCATCACATTGGCCTGTATGTGTATCGTCGTGCCGCGTTGGAGCGCTTTGTCAGCCTGCCGCCCTCAACGCTGGAAAAGCGTGAGAAGCTGGAACAGTTGCGCGCGCTCGAAGCCGGTATGCGCATTGATGTTGCCATTGTTGATGGTGTACCGCTGGGCGTGGACACGCCGGAGCATCTGGATGAAGCCAGACGGCAACTTTCCTCGAGCAACATGTAAGGAACAGCGCGAACAAGTGGTCGTTCGGAACGAACGGAACGGTTCGCGCCAAAAAAAGAAAATGAAAATCGTTTTCCAGGGCGAGCCTGGTGCCAACTCGCACATTGCCTGCAAAGAAGCCTACCCAGATGCCGAGCCTGTGCCATGCCCGACATTTGAAGACGCGTTTGCGATGATTGAAGAGGGAAACGCCGATCTGGGCATGATCCCCATTGAAAACTCGGTTGCTGGCCGTGTGGCGGATATCCACCACCTTCTTCCAACCTCGCCGCTGCATATCACGGGCGAGCATTTTTTGCCGATTCACCACCAGCTCGTCGCGCTGAAAGGCGTGACGCTTGATCAGGTGAAAAGCGCCCAAAGCCATGTGATGGCCCTTGGTCAGTGCCGCAAATTCCTGCGCGAGCATCGCTTGCAAGCTGTCATCGGTGCGGACACGGCAGGTTCGGCCCGGCAGATTGCTGAACGCAAAGACCCCGCTCAGGCCGCCATTGCCTCTTCGTTGGCCGCCGAGGTCTATGGGTTGAGTGTGCTCGCTGAAGACATTGAAGATGAAGATCACAACACCACACGGTTTATCACCCTGGCCCGCGAGCCGATCAGTCTGGCGCCTGGCAATGGCCCGGTTGTGACAGCCTTCATTTTCCGCGTACGCAACGTGTCGGCAGCACTGTTCAAGGCGTTGTCGGGGTTTGCGACCAACTCGGTGAACATGACCAAGCTGGAAAGCTATCAAACCGGTGGGCAATTCTTCGCCTCGCAATTTTATGCTGAGATTGATGGCCACCCGGACGACAAGCATGTGGCGTTGGCCATGGAAGAGCTTGAGTTTTTCTCCGCTGAGCTGCGCATCCTCGGCACCTTCGCGGCGCACCCCTATCGCGCCTACATCCTAGAGCCTGAAGAAAACCGCGCCCTGCGCCCATCGCCTGGAGTGTAAGGCATGACAACATTGGATCTTGGCAAGCCCGACCTTGGGAAGGTTGTTCTCACTGTCGGCGATTGGTCGCCAGAAGGCTGGATTTCTCATCTTGAGCAGCATGTTCCGCGCGAGGATGTGATTTTCTCAGATGGTAAAACCCCTCCATCGCCCGAGATCTGTGAGCAGGTGAAGTACGCCGTTGCTTGGCACACGCCCGACGGTTTTTTCGCCAACTTTCCAAACCTGAAAGCCATCCTTTCCACCGGCGCAGGTGTGGATCATCTGGTGCGCCGGGCTGACTTGGCCGAGAGCGTCGCGATCATCCGCGTCATTGATCCGGACCTAACCGGACGTGTGACCGCATGGACGGTGATGAATGTGATCGCTCACCATCGCCAGGCGTTGGACTATTTGGATGCGCAAAACCGAGCTGATTGGAAGCCGTTGCCGCAAACCTCTGCGCCCGATGTGCGGGTTGGCGTTATGGGCTTCGGTGAGTTGGGCCAGTCGGTGGCTGCTGTGCTGAAGCTTTTGGGCTATGACCTTGCCGGTTGGGCGCGCAGCCCCAAACCAGAAGCTGATGTTCCCGTGTTCGCTGGGTTTGGCGAATTGGATGCGTTTCTTGCCCGCACCGACATTTTGATCTGCTTGCTTCCACTGACCAACGAGACACGCGAAATCTTGAATGCCGACTTGTTTGCCAAGCTGCCGCAAGATGGCGTGACCGGCGGACCGTTCGTGATCAATGGCGGGCGTGGCGGCCATCAGAATGAGGCTGATCTGCTCAAGGCCTTGCACGATGGAACGCTGAAAGGCGCCTCCATCGATGTCTTCCATCAGGAGCCTTTGCCCAACGATAGCCCGCTTTGGAAAGCGCCCAACATTCTCATCACTCCGCATACCGCAGGGATGAGCGCACCAGAAACTTTGCTGGGACGCATGGTGGAAAACCTGATTGCCTTTGCCTGGGGCAAGACACTCGACAATCTGGTGGACCGCAAAGCTGGGTACTAAATCGCAGTTCTAAAGCCGCTTGATGGAGCGTGCATCTCCGACGCGTTTTTCCACATCGCTTAGCAGTTCAGGCACCGTCGACATGGCGAACGCGTTGGCATGAAAAAGCCTCTTCTCATCGAGCATGATGCCGACATGCCCCGGCCAGAACACCAGATCGCCGCGCAACGAACCGCTGTCGCGATGGATTGACGTTCCAATATCGGCTTCTTGCATGTCGCTGTCGCGCGGGCAGGGGATGCCGACCTGCTGCAGCGCCAGTTGGACAAGTGCTGAGCAATCAATACCCAGCGCTGAGCGTCCCCCCCAAACATACGGCGTGTGCGTGAAAAGCTCAGCCACAGCCACCCAATCGGAAGCTTTGTCATCCAACGCCCGTATGTGGGCTGCGGGGATCGCGCCTGCATCGCTCTGCGCAAACGCTGCTGACGATCCACCAACACTGATCGAAGCTTCCGACACACGAAGCTGTGCGCCCATTGGAATAGGCCCGTTGCCCAGCACCTTGATGCTTTCATTGGTTGCGCGCGTAACAGGCGCGCTCACCAGATGGCTGGGCTTAGTTTCGTCGCTGGCCACCAGGCTGAGCGCGCTTATCCAACCGACATAACCGTCGGTCATCAACTGGCCCCACGCCCAATAGCCCTCGGTTTGGTAGACCACAAAAGTCTCGCCGTAGAGCGCTTGAGACGTCCGTGCCTCCCCCATTTGATCGCTCAATATATCGGTTAGCGGTTCAATGACACGATGCGGCTTACCCTCGACAAACCGATCCGCCTCCACCTGACCCTTCAAATGAGCCGCGGCAATGTCGTGCTTATAGGGATGCAAACGCCGATCGAGATCGAAGCCAGCGCTGTTTCGCATCAGCGCAAATCCTCAGCATGCCGCACAATGGTTTCGGCCAACGCTTCCACATAAAGCGCGCCGTCAACGGTACGTTGGATGATCACGTTACGTTTGTCAGCATCATCGCGCTTGCGGCTAACAAGACCCATGGCACCCATCGTATCCAGTGCACGGGTGATCACCGGCTTGGTGACGTCAAGCTTGGCGGCAAGGCCACGCACTGTGTGAGGCGGGGTTTCCAGATAAATCGTCAAAAGGATCAGCATCTGGCGTTCGGTCAGATCACCGATGTTGCCACGCACCCGCGTCAGCGCAACATCGTGCCACAGCCGAAGAGCTTTCTGCGGCGACAGCCCAACCCCACGGCTGGGCGAAAACCCTGTTGATGCGAACCCACTCAACGCAACACGCGCTCCGCATGACAATTGTTTCGGAAGCGCAATTGATACCGTCTTTTGGGGGTTGGAATCAATCCGTTGGGGCGTAGCGCTTAGCAATAAGGTTAAAAAGCGCGCGAACGGCTTGCGTCTCGCCACCTTCAGGCCGGCCAGGCCGCGTCGATAGCGTCCAGCCGTAAATATCGAAGTGGACCCAGCTTTTGGCGTTGGATACAAACCGGCGCAGGAAAAGCGCCGCTGTAATCGCTCCAGCAAAGGGCATGTTGCCAGTGTTGGAAATGTCGGCGACTTTGCCAATGATGGCACTGTCATAGCGATCCCATAGCGGCATGCGCCACACCGGATCATCATGATCTCGGCTCGCTGCTTCGATCTCACCGGCGAGCGCGTCATCGTCAGTGAAGAAGGGTGGCAAATCGGGGCCCAGCGCCGCCCGCGCCGCGCCGGTCAGCGTTGCCATATCGATCATCAGGTCGGGTGTTTCTTCATCGCCCAGCGCCAGCGCATCGCCGAGGACCAAGCGACCTTCAGCATCAGTGTTACCGATCTCCACCGTGAGACCTTTGCGACTGGACAGAACGTCACTGGGCCGGAATGCATCTGAGGCAATGGAGTTTTCAACGCATGGGATCAAAACGCGCAGCCGCACAGGAAGTTTGGCCTGCATGATCATCAAAGCCAGAGCGAGCACCGCCGCGGCCCCGCCCATGTCCTTCTTCATCAGTGCCATGGAGCTGCCTGGCTTGATGTTGAGGCCGCCACTGTCAAAGCACACACCCTTGCCAACCAGAGTGACGCGTGGCGCATCGTCAGGGCCACCATTCCACTGCATGTCGAAAAAGCGCGGCGCGTCCTTGGCTGCTGCCCCAACCGTATGGATCATCGGGAACGGGTTGTCCGGGTCGAGCAAGTCTTCACCAACAATGACGCTGGCCTTAGCACCAAACGCCTGCGCCAAACCGACGGCGCTGTCGGCCAAGGCCTCCGGTCCAAGCAGATTGGCCGGTGTGTTGATCAGCTCGCGCCCAAAGATAACGCCACGCGCTTGGATCAATGCGCGCTCGCGCGCAAAATCGCCCGTTGCCAGGCGGACCGCGCCACGCGTCGCAGACTTGAAACGGGTGAAGACATAGGTCCCCAACAAGAAGGCGGTAAGAGCGGTTTCAGCATTCTCCAAGCGCGTCTCTAGCGTGTAGCTGCCTGCAGGCAGCTGGTCTGCTAAAGCGCCCATTGCAAAACCTGGATTAGGCAGGCCATCTTTGCCCCTCTCGCACCCCAAAAACGCGGCAACAACAGCGCCATCACCATCTGGCAGCACCAGGATTTGACCAGTCTTGGCTTCAAAACCCTGCGCCTTCGACCAATTCATCAGAGAGTTTTCATGGCCGGGCAAAGCGGCTTTAGCGGCCTCCATCGACGTCACGCAAAAAAGCGGGATCCTGGGCTCATCTGGACCGAGGCTCTCAGGCAAAGGCAGTTGTGCGGCAAGCGCATCATGGTCGGGCAGGGAGACGGCCAAGGGGAACCTCGAGTGTAGGATGGACCGCGGCGGCAAACCGCTGATTTCGGGCGAGTTTAAGGGTTCATTAGGGTTAACGGAGTATTGCTTCTAACAACCAAGTGGCAAGGGCTGATGCACCAAATGCATCGCGCCAACCACGTTTTTTCGGTGCGCAGCAAGCCATGAGTTACAACGCTTTTCTTACGCCCTCTCCGTCACGCTGTTTGCGTAAATTGGCCAGCCTGGCTCTTATTGGCACTGCGCTTGTGGTCGCTGGTTGCAGCACATCAGCCGTCTCCACGCATGGCACCACTGTTGAGGGTCGGGCGGAACTGCTCTCGCAAGATCAACTGCGCAGCGCTGCCAGCCGGTGGGAGCAGCGCTATGACAGCGATCCGAATGATCGTACCACCGCGCTTAACTATGGTGCTGCCCTGCGCGGACTTGGACGTCATGATCAAGCTGTGGCTGTTTTGCGCCGCGCGGTAATCTCCAATGAAGGTGACCGAGAAGTGCAAGCGGCGTATGCCAAGGCACTGACATCGGCAGGTCGATTTGAAGAGGCATTGCAGGTGATCGGTCAGGCACACACACAGGCGCGACCCGATTGGCGCTTACTCTCGGCCCAAGGCACGATTCTTGATCAGTTGGGCCGTCACGCTGATGCACGCGCATCCTATGCCAGTGCTCTGCGCATTGTGCCCGACGAGCCGACGGTGCTGAGCAATCTTGGCATGTCCTATGTGCTGGAAGGCAATTTGGTCGAAGCCGAACGCACGCTTCGCCAGGCGATTGCCGGTGGCCGCCAGGTTGACCCGCGCGTACGTGGCAACCTTGCCCTTGTCGTTGGCCTGCAAGGTCGGTTCGACGAGGCGATGCAAATCGCCCAACAGGATCTGCCGCCACAAGAAGCCCAGGCCAACATCGCCTATTTGCGCCAGATGCTCTCGGAAGCAGACCGGTGGGGCCAGGTCGCCGCAGTGGATGGGCAGTAAGCGCCGGAAGCCAAGCGTTCGGCCTCAGGTCGGAGCGAGCGAAAAACAATGTAAGCGGGCTCAGTTTCAAGTCGCATTGAATGCCCGGCTAAAAACGCTTTACGCACGCTCTTCAAATGCTGAAAAACCTGCTCGCTCATTTGAATGGGTAGTCTTTACGCTTTGGTCTTTTGGTCAACCAGCCAGCTGCTAGACACAGGAGGCTCCTAGTCCATCGCCATGACTTGGATGATCGCTGGCCCAATGATCACGATAAAGAGGCACGGTAGGAAAAAGACGATCATCGGTACAGTGAGCTTTGGCGGCAGACCAGCGGCCTTCTTTTCCGCCTCCGCCATACGCATGTCGCGGCTTTCCTGTGCCAGAACGCGTAATGCTTGACCGACCGGCGTACCATAACTGTCTGCCTGAATGAGCGAGGTCATGACCGATCTAACCTGTTCCAGGCCTGTGCGGCGCCCAAGGTTCTCATAAGCCTTGCGGCGATCATTCAGGTAGGAGAGTTCGGCGTTCACCAACGCCAGTTCTTCGGCCAAAGGAATGGACTGGACCGCCACCTCGTCGGCCACTTTCTTAAATGCTTGCTCTATCGACATCCCCGATTCAACGCAGATCAGCATCAGGTCAAGCGCATTTGGCCAAGCGCGGCGGATAGACATTTGCCTTTTCTGAATTTTGTTTTTCAGAAGTACGTTGGGCACGTAAGTGCCAACACCGCCTATGGCGACGGCCATGAGAACACGGATCAGCGGTGGTTGCTCAAAATTGCCGATGCCAAAGAGATACACGAGCGCAAAGAGAAAAAGCGCCGCAGGAATAACAAGCCGCGAGAAAATGTAGCGCACGACAGCTGTTTCACCGCGCTCTCCTGCCTGAGCCAGTTTATCCCGTGTCCCGTCGGCCAGCAGACGCTGTTTGAGGTCAAACTGATCTACAATATTTTGCATGTACTGCTTGGGCTGCTGCCGTAGATTGGCACGAGGACCATGCTGGTTTTCGCGTGCAAGCGCGGCCCGTTCGCGCGCACGAATTGCCGACCGTTCTACGGCCATGCGCTTTTTACGAGTCGAAAGGTCATTCTTCGCGAGCAGTGGTACAGCCACAGTAAATACAGTTGCTGCCACAGCGATTGCGCTGAACAGAGCAAAAAGAAACTGTGAGTTTGTGAGCGTATAGAGCAGCTCATCCATAAATTCGTTCCGTTCCTGCTCTTAAAAGTCGAAATTAATCATCTTACGCATGACCAGAATTCCCGTAAGCATCAGCATGCCACAGACCCCCAACAGCAAATTGCCTAAGCGCTCGGTGAAAAGAAGCGAGATGTAGTCGGGTGTTGACAGGTAGATCAGCACGATGACTGCCACTGGTAAGCAGGCAATGATACCAGCTGATGATTTTGCTTCCATTGACATCGCGTCGATCTTTGCCTTCATCTTTCTACGGTCGCGTACAACTTTGGAAAGATTGCCCAAAGGCTCAGAAAGGTTGCCGCCCGATTGGCCTTGAATGGACATCATGATCGATAGAAAATTCACTTCAGGCAGAGGCACGCGTTCATACATTTTGACGATAGCTTCATTGAGCTGGACACCCAGTTGCTGCTGCTCGACGACATGTTTAAATTCGGCGCGCACCGGTTCAGCCGCTTCGCGCGATATGATCATCATACAATCGTTCAGTGGCAGACCAGCTTTCATACCACGTACGATCACGTCGATCGCGTTTGGAAACTCGTTCAAAAACTTCTTCATCCGGCTTTTGCCTTTGAAGTTCACGTACCAATTTGGCAAACCAAGCGCCCCGGCAATGCCACCGGCAAGAGCAGCATAAGTAGGAGCGCCCGAACTGCTAAGTGCCGCATACAGTCCCAGTCCACATGTGGCGCTGACCATCCAAAATGTGCGTCTCGTCCAGGTAAGTCCCGCGCGCTTCATGCGCACTTCAAGCGAAGCCCGGCTGGAGCCGTTCTTTTTCGTTTTCTCGTCAATCAGTAGCTGCTGCTGTTTCAGCTTGGATGCAATATTCTTGCGCCGATTGGCGGCATCTTCAGCCGAGGCTTGGCGAGCATGGGCAGCCCGGCGGTCGACCACTGCAACCTTGTTGATGCGGTCCTTCTTATCCTGGCGGTCCATGAGCGGCGAAAGAAGCGCATAGGCCAGCCCAGCAATCGAAAGCGCGGCCAACAAACCAACTGCAATCGTCACAGTTTGGGGGTCAAACATTTTCGGTTCTCACGCTCATGCCGATAACCGCTCATCATCGATCACTGACGCATCGAGAGCAGCGGCGAGGCGGTTTTCTTCGTTGTAGTAACGAGCGCGATCCCAGAAATTCGGGCGGCCGACGCCAGTGGATTTATGCCTGCCGATGATTTTGCCGTTCGCGTCTTCGCCAAGCAGCTCATAAACGAACAGATCTTGGGTTGTGATGATGTCGCCTTCCATGCCGAGCACTTCTGTGATGTGGGTAATTCGGCGTGAACCGTCGCGTAGGCGAGATGCCTGTACGATGATATCGACAGATGATGTAATCATGTCGCGAATGGTCCGTGACGGCAGAGAGAAGCCGCCCATTGTGATCATCGATTCCATGCGGCTGAGGGCTTCACGCGGAGAGTTTGCGTGCAAGGTGCCCATAGAGCCGTCATGGCCGGTGTTCATTGCTTGAAGAAGGTCGAAAGCTTCAGGGCCGCGAACCTCACCAACGATGATGCGCTCTGGGCGCATACGCAGACAGTTTTTCACCAAGTCGCGCATCGTCACCGTACCTTCGCCTTCAAGGTTCGGCGGTCGGGTTTCAAGGCGCACCACGTGGGGCTGTTGCAATTGAAGTTCCGCAGCATCCTCGCAGGTAATGATGCGCTCATCCTGTTCAATGAAAGCGGTCAGGCAGTTGAGAAGCGTCGTTTTGCCCGAGCCTGTACCGCCCGAAATGACCACGTTACACCGAACTTTACCGATGATCTCAAGCACTTGGGCGCCCTCCGGCGTGATCGTGCCAAAGTTCACCAACTGTTGCAGGGTCAGCTTGTCTTTTTTGAACTTACGAATGGTCAGTGTTGGACCATCAATTGCCAGCGGCGGCGCGATAACGTTGACACGCGAACCATCAAGCAAACGCGCATCGCAAATGGGTGAACTTTCATCCACTCGGCGGCCGACTTGGCTGACGATGCGCTGGCAGATGTTCATCAACTGCTGATTGTCACGGAACTTCACGCTGGTCAGCTGCACCTTGCCATCAACTTCGATGAAGGTGGTGTCGGCACCGTTGACCATGATGTCGGCAATATCATCACGCGCCAGAAGCGGCTCAAGTGGTCCAAAGCCCATCACGTCGTTGCAGATATCTTCCAGGATCATCTCCTGGTCGGCAATCGACATAGCAAGGTTTTTTAGCGCGATGATCTCGGTGACAACGTCGCGGATTTCTTCGCGCGCTGAATCATTGTCCATCCGCGTGAGTTGCGCCAAATCGATCGTGTCGATCATGGCGGAGAACACGTCAGTCTTGATGTCGTAATAGTCCGAGCGCCGCGCTTTTGGTGCAGACGCGGCCTGGGGAACCGGTGCTGGAGCCGGCTGCGGAGCCGCTGCAGCGGGCGTTGGAGCTGGTTCAGCTTTTACTGGCTCAGCTGCAGGCGCGGACGCCACGGCTGGCTTTGGACTGGTTTCGGGCTTAGGCGCCTGGCTCTGCGCCGCGCTTCCGCTCTGTCCAGAGCCAGGTGTCGATGTGGGACCAGAAACGCCGCGACGCCCAAACATAGCTTAGGATGCCTTTTTACGCTGCAGAAGTTTCTGCATGAAGGGTGGCAAAGACGACTTTTTCTGGCGCCGCCCTGAATCTCTGCCACTGACCGCTGATGCAATCGCTTCAAAAGCGACGACCGCCTCATGCTTGGGGGCGACCTCCTCGATCATGTGCCCGGAGTTTGATGCGTTGCCGAAGACTTCCGCGTCAAAGGGGACAACGGCCAGAGGTTCAAGAGACAGCGCATCAGCAAAATCTTTCGCTTCAATCTCCGGGCGCTTGGGCATGCCAACCATGTTAAGCACCAGCCTCGGAGGACCATCGTTGGGACGTGCTTGTTTCACGGCATCAATGAGGTTCTTCGCATTGCGCAAGCTTGCAAGATCGGGCGCTGCCACGATCACCAGCTCATCAGCATCAATCAGCGATTTGCGTACCCAACCAGACCAATGATGTGGCAGGTCAAACACAGAAGCAGGCACCGAAGCTCGCAAGATATCGGTTATCTGTTCAAACTGGTGCTCTGGGAAATCGGTGACTTTGTCGAGCGTGGACGGCGCAGCCAGCAAGCTCAGGCGATCAGAGCATTTGGCGAGCAAACGATCGACGAAGGTCTCGTCAACGCGGTCAGGTGCGTTCACAACATCGCCAATGCCCGTCGGTGGATCTTGGTTAAAATCTAGGTTTGCGGTGCCAAACGGCAGATCAAAATCAGCAATCACTGTGCTGGTTTCCAGTGACGTTGACAGGGCCCAAGCAACATTGTGGGCGACAGTTGACGACCCGCATCCGCCGCGCGCGCCAATAAAGGCATAGGTCTTGCCGATCGCCTTCTCGGCGTTGGAGGCATAAAGTTCCGAAACCAGGCGCAGCACATCCATTGGGCCCAGGGGGGCAACCACGTAGTCGCGAACGCCAAAACGCACCAACTCCCTGTAGAGCAGCACATCATTGACATGGCCGATCACCACCACCTCTGTGCCCGGATCACAAACATCGGCAAGTTTGCCAAGCTGATCCAACAACTTGTCGGGCGCTGCCTTGTTTTCCAGCAACAACAAGTTGGGCGTCGGTGAGGCAGTATAAAACTCAAGTGCCGCGGCGATTCCACCGGGATGCGCTCGGACATGCGACTTTGCCATGCGGCGATCACGCGCAGCCTCTTGGACAGCTTCAAGCAGCGACGGACTCTCGCAAAACGCCTGAATGGATATTCGCGGCACCGGCGCAATGTTGCTTGTGTCTTGGGGTGACCCGCTGCCCTCATGGGCGGCAACGCCATCCGGCAGGGCCGGCGGGCCGGCCTGAAACTCGTTGGGACTATCGTCGTGCATCATTGCCCCACCTGCGCAACCGAGGCTTGCGCTTCCTCAGAACTTTGTGTCGCGGTTGGTTCGCCGCGGCGGTAAGCGGCCAAAACTTCAGCGCGCCTGCCAGCATCGGGATGACCGACACCGCGCGGGCGTACAAGATCGCGTGGATCAGCCAGAGCCACGCCAAGATTGGCTTGGCTGGCACAACCGAAGTTGTAGTAATCTGACTGTTCCCCTGACGGGTTGAATGAGTCAGCCCACGTTCCGCACGGATTGGTCACCGCTTCCAGCCGATCATAGACAACCAGAATTGGCGCATGGGCGTTGGGATCGCCAACGTGGTAACGCTCAACATGAATTGCACTGGGGTTGCCGCCGGATCGTGAAACCACATCATGGATATCGCCCAAAGCGTTGGTCGCAGCATGCGCGTTCATTGACCCCTGCGGCACCTTGATGCGCAGTGCGCTTTCGCCCTGGGAGGCATAGGACTGCATAAATCCTGAAAGTGCTGTGCGATCGCCGCTGGTTAGGCCCGTTGCATGCGCACCCACCAGCAAAGGAAGCGTTGCTTCTTGCTGCTGAAGGCTCAGTGCGTGGCGCTGGTCGTAGTTCATGAATCGCGGGTCATATGTTCCGGTGGCGCTGTGCATTGAACTGCAAGCACCAAGCGTCAGCACCGCCACACCAAACAGGCCAACGCGCAACACTTTGGCCGGCTTGGCAAATGAAGTGATTTTATTGGTCATACGCACACATCCTCACGCGGCGTCCCCTTCTCAAGGGACGATGAACCCGGCATGACCGTGGTAACGGCCGGCAGGCGCTTGGCCTTGCACGCCGTACTGATCGATCAGCCGATTGAAAAACAAAGTGGAGAGGTCACTCGCCGGGCGCAGATTTTCGTCCGGGCGCACCAAGTCATCTCGCGCCACCGCTTGGGTCAG
Organism: Hyphomicrobiales bacterium; assembly: GCA_040219355.1. Classification (GTDB taxonomy): domain Bacteria; phylum Pseudomonadota; class Alphaproteobacteria; order Rhizobiales; family MH13; genus MH13. The sequence continues at coordinate 47,985 of JAVJSN010000012.1, read as the reverse complement.
GTAGGGTGTGATGAAAATCGCAAGTTCGGTTTGCGACCGCTGGAAGTCGGAGGAACGAAACAACTGCCCAATGATTGGCAAACTCATAAGGCCTGGAATGCCATCGACATTTTGCGCCAAACGCTGATCAATGAGACCGGCCATTACTATTGAACCTCCGGAGGGAAGCTCAACCATCGTTGATGCCCGACGCACCCGAAGTCCGGGGATCGAAAGGTCATTGCCGCTATCGCTACGAAGCGTGAAAGAGCCCTCAGCCGTAAGTTCGGAAACCTCGGTTTCGATCTGAAGCGAAATCCGGTTGCCGGCCAAGACCACAGGAGTGAACCCAAGACCGACGCCAAATGGTTTGTACTCCACCAGGACGTTGCCTTGGCTGTCGCGGCTAATTGGCACCGGGAATTCACCACCAGCCAGAAAGCTTGCCGACTCGCCAGACACGGCAGTTAGGTTTGGTTCGGCCAGCGTGCGAACGATACCATCTTGCTCTAGCGCGCGGATCTGCGCAGAAATGCCGTTGCTGGTTATATTGAGAACAGAGTTGGAGAGCGCTTGTCCGGAGAGCGAAAGCGGGTTGGAAGTTAACGCAGAAAGCGTTGCTGCACCAATACCAGCCGTCACAGGTTGCGCTGTTGCGCCTGTAAAGTTGCCGATATTGACGCCAAGTTGACGCAGAGCAGTGCGTTGCACTTCTGCAATCGTCACGCGCAATTGAACCTGCTCACCTCCAGCGATTTGCAGGGCGTTCACAACGCGGCTGGCCTCGCCAACAAAGCGGGTGGCAACATCGACTGCCGTTTGTGCCTGGGCGGCGCTTTCGACGACACCGCGTAGGATCACACCATCATTGACCGGTTCAACGCCGATGCGGGCGCCCGGCATAAGGTCGGCGAGAGTCGCCTGAATTCCCGTCACATCTCGTTGTACAGTGATATTCAGAACGGCAATCTGGCGGTCTGCGCCATCGAACAGAAAGATGTTGGTGTCGCCGGCCGCCATGCCGATCACAAACACCCGGCGCGCAGTGCGCACCACAGCATCGGCCACAGCAGGGTTGGAGACCAGAACATCGCGCACATCAGCGGGCAGTTCGATCACCATGCTCTTGTTGATACCGAGCGAGAGCGTGCGGGTTTCTCCAAAGCTCGCTATCGTCAAAGCATCCATCCCCGTTGCGCGTGCCATATGAGCTGGCAGCACAGTCGCAAGCAGAGTGATGGCCAGCGCAAACATAAGCGTCCAACGCATGAAACAATCCTTTTGGGAGAGGTCAGATAGGCTTCGGAAACGAGTGTTCATGGTCCTCAACCCCCTTGGATGCCAAAGCGGATCATGCGGACCGAGCCGCCCTCACCACCACCGCCACGAAGGCGCCGGGCCACATCGTCATCCATGTCACCTTCACCCTCTTCCAGATCGGCGATGGATCGCAGTGAAAGGGAAAGTGAGCCCATCTCATCGGCCAGCGCGATCAGTTCGGCATCTCCGGGTGAAAGCTCCAATGTCGCAATTTCACCGGTGACAAATTTTTCGCCGTCACGCTCTTCAAAGGTCTGGTCGATGGCCAGGACGCGGACATTTTGTAGAATTGTTTCCGACGAGAACAAGTCACCGCCATCACGCGAGCTGCCTCGTTCTACGCGGGTCAAAATGACGTCTATATGGTCGTTGGGAAGGATGAACCCGGCAGCCCGTGCCTCCGCTTCAACGCGCACAGAAACAGCGCGGCGACCAGAAGGCAGGATCGCTGACATGAAGCCACGACCCGATGTGGCAATAACCGGTGACCGGATCGGCTCGCCAGAATAAATGGGCGCCGTGACAATACCTTGATCGTATTCACGAAGAGCGTCGGGTTCAGACTCTTCAGATATGAAGGCTTCGGCCACATTGGCGGCGGGCCAATCTTGCCATTCCATCGCAGAGGGGCTCAGCCGCTCGCCAATCGTCAAGTCATAGCGAGCCACAAGCACGCGTGTGGAAGGAATGGACTGCTCTTCGGCACTCATTTCCGGTGCCGGAGGAGGGGCGGCCAAATTGCTTGCTGCCAACCACGCCAGTCCACCAGCCACGGCCGCAACACCAAACACGATCACTCGTGAGGACTTCATAACGCTATCCCTTCAACGCAAGGGCGCGCCACGCATCGTCAGATGGGGTCCTACTCCGACCAAAGGCACGCAAAACTTGGCTGTAGAGTGCGCTGTAAAGGTATAGGTAAGGTTAACTGAACGTAAGCGAGTTGAAGGATTGGCTATTTGAGCCTTACACGCTCATCCCATCAAAGCGCCACAGCAGAAAGAAACCAGGGGCTGCGCGCGAAGACCAACATAGCCGCTGCCGACAGGGCAATGCCATAGGGGATGCCCACCTCGCGTGATAAAAGACGCGTAGCCCAGGGAGCGTCAATTGTTACAGTGTAACTTGGAAAAGACCGAACCATCAAAATGGCAGCGGTCAGAAGGCCGCCGAACAAGGCGGCCAAGAGGGCAAAATCAAGCGACACGGTTGGCCCCAGCCAAAGCACGATGGCGGCAGTAAACTTTGCGTCCCCGCCTCCAAAAACGCCTGAAGCAAACAGCATAAAAGTGATGGCCAACGCGAAAAGTGCGGCCAGCACATGCCAGCCAACCATAACGACCGACAATCCGGTAAGCGGTGCTGCGACAAAAAAGGCGACGATCAAAGCCAAACATAGTTTGTTCGGGATGGTCATGGTGAACATGTCCATGGTCGCGGCAAGGAGAACCAAGCCGGGGAAAATTCCAAACACCAAAATCTGCAATGCCATTTGGATATCCCCCTACAGTGCAGGTCCTATGGTCTTGGGTTATTGTCGCGTGCCGTAAAAAGGGCAGCGCATCAGGAAGATGCGCTGCCCGTTTAAGTTATCAAATGCTAGCGACGACGCATTAGAGCATTGCAGCGGCGATAGTCGTCCAGGTGGTGTTCAAGTTGGTACCAGCCAACTGCACCATCGTGACGATAACGACGGCGATACCAGCGGCGATCAGGCCATACTCGATAGCGGTCGCGCCAGATTCGTCATTAGCAAACTTTGCGAGAAACTTTTTCATGTCCAGACTCCATACACACTGTGTTTTGTTTTGCGTCCCAATACGTTGTTGTTCGGAACGAGTTGTACTCTAGGCCGGACCCCTTAAGGCAGTGTTTTCGAAAAGCAGCACATTGCGTTTATTTCCGTTCATACTTTCGTGGATCACGCGATGCCGTAAGGTTAGAAACTGTTTGTTAGGCATCCAAAAAACTGAAAATAACCGACTTTTTCTAAGCTCTTCGATGCGAGCGCGCCGCTTAACGTACTGTTCACCAAAACACGGCATGGTCAAAAACAGCTATTTTTGGAGGATGTATCGTGCGTATTGGCTCCCACTCCGTTCCTTTTCGCGTTGTTTTGGCGAGCGTTTCGCTTGGCGGGTTGGGTTTGGCAGCCGCGCTGCCGACCATTGCCAATGAAGTGACGCGCAATGGTGTCGACCCGATCATCACGCAGTCCATCACCAAAGTGGACGACGGCGAGCCGACGCTAACAGACCTGCCTGCAATTCTTGACGTGGACCAATCCGAGGCGCCGCGACAAATACTGCCACATTCGCCCGAAGGCGCTGCCGCGTCTGCCATCCAAGTCGATACTGTTGCTGGTGGCGAAAGGGCAGCTGGGGATGACTTAGTCGTTTTGCCGGCTATGGATAATGAAGGCTCCGAAATCGAACTGGCAATGGCGGATACATCACCTGTGGTCGGTCTGACGGCAAGTCTTGCCGGTGAGGCCACCGATGCAGGGGGTATCGTCCTGGCACTTGATCATGCGCGCGTCATGCGAATGGTTGGCGGAGTCACAACGATTATCATCGGTAACCCGGCCATCGCTGATGCCTCTATGCCCGACCCCGGAACGATCATCCTTACGGGCAAGAGCTATGGCGAAACCAACATGGTGATGCTCGATGAAAACGGTGATGTGCTCGCCGAGCAAACTCTGCGCGTAACGGTACGTGGGCAAAGCCTTGTGTCGGTTTACCGTGGTGTTCAACGGACCACGCTATCCTGTTCGCCGACATGTGAAATTCGTCCAACCCCAGGGGATTCAACTGAAACGGTCGAGGCTGGAATGAATGCCTTCCAGGCACGCAATCAGGCTGCGTTGGAGGCTGTACGCGGCGGCGAATAGGGATCGCATCCCTCGGTCCGGATACATTGACATCTATGTCGGTACGGTATGGCAACGCCGTTAACGAGCATTCATCCAATTTTGATGGATTCTAAGATGCTCTGTTTACCCTCTCGCTGAGCTAAAGCTTTACTTTTCTCTGCCTACAATCGCCGTGGATCAACGTCATTGCGTGCTCTAACGCGCGCCGTTGATCTGCGAGTTTAAGAGGCTGGAAACATGATACAGGCACTTGGAAACCGGCTGAGAGGCATTGGGGAACTGACGCGGAACTTCATTCGCCAACCGTCGGGCGCGACGGCTGTCGAATTCGGCCTGATTGCGGTCCCATTCTTTTTCCTCAAAATGGCGATCATAGAAACAGCGCTTGTCTTTTGGGCTGGTCAATCGCTTGAATCGGGGGTTGCTGAAGCGGGGCGTCAAATTCGAGTCGGCCAAGTCCAATCGCAAGGGATGGATGCCCAGGGATTCCGTCTTCTCATGTGTGGCGAGATCGGTGTCCTGTTTGACTGTGATACACGTTTGGCGATCGACGTTCAGCGCTTGCAAAGGTTCGATGCGGCCGACCTGGCCCGTCCACCCGTTGATACTGCTGGAAATTTCACCGGTGCATTTGGATTCAATCCAGGTGTTGGGGGAGAAACAGTTGTCGTTCGAGCGTTCTACAGATGGCCACTTATTTTCAATTTCCTGGGGTTAGACGCATCCGATATTGCCGGACGGCAACGTCTTCTTGTCGCCACCACGGCGTTCCGTAACGAACCTTTTTAAGAGGTGTCCCCATGACACAAACGCCAGCAACAGAACCCGGTTGTATTGATCGTTTTGGGCTCCTTGCGTTTGCTCGTCGAGTCCGTTCCTTCCGGGCAGAAAAGCGAGGGGTTGCTGCTATCGAGTTCGGGCTGATTGCACCTTTTATGATTGCGCTGTGGCTGGGTTCCATCGAACTAAGTCAAACGGTCAGCATCGACCGTAAGGTGTCTCATTCAGCAAGCGCTTTGGCTGATCTCATCACCCAGCAAACCAACTTAACTGCCGGTGAGATGTCCGACATCATGGATGCTACGCAGGCCATCTTGGCACCGCACGACGCGAACAATTTGTCTATCGAAATCGCGGGTGTTCGCATCGATGGCAATGGTGCAACAGAGGTGCTTTGGTCAGAAGCGCGCAACGGCGCAGCACCGGCAACCGGGGGCACTTACGCGATTCCCAGCGCGCTGCTAATCCCCAACTCTTTCTTGGTGGCCGCCAATCTGTCGTACACACATACACCTGCTGTGGCCCAGGCAATAACAGGGTCAATTGAGTTATCGGATGCGTTCTACCTTCGTCCGCGCCGCTCTGATACGATCAGCTACAACCCTTGATGGTCTCTTGTGCCCCTTAAAAAATCGGGTTAGCTGGCACGTCTAAACAACTGAATTGTATTACTTCTCGGTTGCGCGTTTGCGAAGCCGCAAAGCGTTCCTTAACCAATGCTGTGCAAAACTGGTTAAGTAATATCGGTTGGTAGGGATGTCTGTGGCCGTGGCCGCGCGTAGCAAAACTTCTTGGCTGGCCAAACTGTGGCCAAAGCAGCTAACGCTCGGCTTTGGTGTCGCCGTCTGTACAGCAGTGCTGATCACTGAAATCATTTTCCTGATCCCGGCAGCCTATGTCTGGCACAAATCCAACGAAGTCAAAGCCATCGAAGAGGTCAGGCTCGCCTGGTATCACGCATCTGATCCAGCAGCTTTTCTAACACCCGAGCATAAATCCCGCCTTGGCGAGCGGATGATCCGCGATGGATTGCTTCTCGGCGGTGTGGTCTTCGACAGTGCCGGCGCTCCCCTTGCTGTTTTTGGCGACCGGCCGGTGTTGGACCTGAACATTGCGCGTTTGTCTGGCATGAGCGTTCAGGCAAGCCCAAATTCACCGGCAATCGATGTGCATCTGTCGCCGGAAGAAACCGGTCTTTCTCATCACATGGTTGTCCGCCTGCCAACCGAACCCATTGAGGCAGAAACATTCGCGCAGCTGCGCAATTTCGGGCTCAGCGTTTTGTTCATTGCTGGACTGACCGCCATCCTGTTCATTTTTGCGTCGATGTTGCTGGTGATTCGACCACTTCGGGCGATCAACGCAGCACTTCGTCGGGCGGTGGACAATCCCGATACGGCAGATGCCCACAAACTCACCATGCTGCGTCGCGATGAAATCGGTCAGATTTCTAGATCACTCAATATGTTGCTGACGTCCGTTTCAGTGGTATTTCAGGATGAGTTGTCATCGTTGAAAAAAGCCAATGAGGAATTTGGGTTTGGCATCCTGCAATATGATTATGATGATCGCCTGATCGCCGCCAACTCCATGGCGATCACCTTGTTCAAACAAGATGATTTTGATGGCTTGCGGCGTATGAACCGTAACTGTGCGCAGGCACTTGGCTCGCGCGGGCAGAAGCCACGACCCATTGTCGATCTGCTCGGTGAAACACGCGAACCCATGCTGCTCACGTTGCACACCGACACAGGTTTCTTCACTGCGATGGCCTTCTGCGCTTTGATCAAACGTCCCGACGGGTCCGTGCATCATCGATTTGTTGCGATTGTGCCGATGGATGCCCTTCTGGAAAATTCGCGTCAGGCCATCACCGGCGCCCAAAAAGCCAAAGAGGACCAGCGCGCAGCCAGCATCGAGGCCAATGAAATGCGACGACTTTTGGAGTCGTGCCTCTGTCTTCTTGAGCCTCCGACAAAAGGCGATGATGCCTTTGAGTTCAGTTTCCTGCCGGACCGCATTCTCAATGATTGGTATCAAGAGGCAGCGCGCGACGGGTTGGTGGCTGGCGAACTCGAGCATGGTTTTCTGCCACCGCTTTCGGGCGACCGAGCAGCCATTCGTCGTGTTCTGCGCCAAGCAATGTTGCTTGCCTACTCGCAGGCCAAGGCTGAAAATCCTGTCCTCAAAGTTGATGCGACCGTCAAATCCGAGGGCCGTATTCGCTTCTCCATCACTGATGTGTCCGCTGAGCGCCAGAACACCGGCACAACCACGCGGGAAAAAAGCGTTGACCCAACGCTGCCGCGCGCTGCCCTGCAAAGCGCTTTGAAACAGGCAGGTGGTGCTTTTGATGCCCTGGATACCACCAATGGAGCGGTACGTGTCACCTTCACGTTGGCCGCCGCCAAGCCTTCCAGCATGACGGAAATCGACTTCAAAAGGGCAAGGTCAGCGTAACGCGACCCCGTCAGTTCGCCACCTGGTCGGCGCGATCCCAGTGTACAAATGCGTCAAGCAACGGATCATAGTCATTGAGGTCGCGAGCAACAAACCCGCGCCCGCTGCCTTGATCGATGGCATCAAAAGCATCGCCATTACGCCGTGTGAGCTCCACAAGCATCGTTTGAAGTGTTTCGCCCAAGGGTTCGGGTAGTTCTAAATGGGCAAAATGCGTGTACCCAGGAATCGGACGCGAACGCCAAACGATACGCAAGTTGGATCGTACCTCGTCACTTAACGTGCTGGCTGGTTCGCGATCAAAGATCACACTGCCATCGGCCTGCCGTGTCCAACTGAGAATAGCGTCGGCCTGGTCAGTCGCCAATGCATCGACCGCCTCCTGCAGCGTTGCTTTGAACAACAATCTGTCCTCATCAAACCGAACCTCATTGTGCCCAAGTTCCGATAGACCGACCCGGTGCGCCACCACGCTGCCTTCACCGACGACAACCAAGCGCGCATCTGCAAGATCGCCAAGACCCTCAACAGGACCGCCTTCAGGCGCCAAAACCACGCTGAAAAGGCCCTCAGAACCATCATGGTTGGGCTGGGTGCCCAGTGGTGTAACGCACGTGCAGAGCCTATGCGTCGCCGCAAAAACACTGCTGGGCGCCATGGCATAGCCAATATCTTGGCGCTGCATAGCCATCATTAGTCCGCGTGAATCGCGAAAGGGCACCAACTCGACAGGTCTCGATAGCACCGCTTCCAAATGGGCGCGAAACGGAAGATAAAGGCTTCGTTGGTGGCCTGGTGCGGCATCGGCCAGAAAACCAACGCGAAAAACCTCACCTGCCGGGGCGTTCTGGCCCTCAAGGTTCAACGTGACACTGGCCGGTGGAGGAGCAAGCGGGCGCGATGTAACTGGCGCCTCATTGGATTGGGCGAAACTCACGCTCGTTCCAACTCCAAACAGAGATAGGCCAATCAGCAGTGCTTTCAAAGGCTTCATCATTGTCGTCACGAAACTGCCATCGCTTGTGGTCTACCCAACCCATTTGAGCCGCAGCCATAGGCTACATTGCTCAACACACAGTTTCCCAATTGCCCAATAACTATGAGAGTTTGCCATGACCGATTCCACCATTGATGCCGTAATTTTTGACATTGGCAACGTACTTCTGGATTGGGATGCACGCCGTGTTTATCGGCCTCTGGGTATGAGTGATGATGAAATTGAGGCGTTTTTTGCACGTGTCGATTTTGCAGGCTGGAATTTGGAACAGGATCGTGGCCGCCCGTTTGCTGATGGTGTTGAGGTGCTGGCCAAAAAATTCCCTGCCGACCGTGCGCTCATTGCGCGGTATGATACCCATTGGATTGATTCCATTTCTGGTCCAATCCAAGGCACGGTGGAGATCCTCCAATCCTTGACTGATCAGGACGTACCGGTTCATGCAATCACTAACTTTTCTGCCGAGAAGTTCGATGGTGAACGCGAGCGTTTCCCGTTCTTGAAACAGTTCGGTGTGACTGTGGTGTCCGGCGAGGAGAAGCTGATTAAGCCTGATCCGGCGATTTATCGCACCTTGCTGGCACGCACTGGACTGCAAGCCGAACGCACGGTCTTTATTGATGATAGTCCGAAAAATGTTGACGGCGCGCGCGCTGTTGGCATGCACGCGATCCATTTCACCGGCCCGTCTGATTTGCGCGAAGCGCTACGTGGTTATGCGCTACCTGGTGGTGTGACGGTCTAAAAAACCGCCCAGCGTGTTGACGGCATTCACCGCCAGATCATCGACTGCATAACCGCCTTCAAACACAATAACGGTGGGCACAGGTGCCCCGCCCAGCGCCGCGCCGAGCGTTCTGAAATCATCGCTCTTTAACGCAAACTTTGAGATTGGGTCGCGTTCGAACGTATCAAGACCAAGGGAGATGACCAGTGCGTCGGGCTCAAACGCCTCGATTTGCGCCAGCGCGTGCGAAAGCACATTGGCGTAATCGGGCCAAAGCGTGCCGATCGGCAGTGGCAGATTGAGGTTGGCGCCTTCCCCTGCGCCCACACCGATCTCATCGGCGTGGCCTAGAAAATAGGGATACTCATCCATCGGATCGGCATGGATGGATGCAAAAAACACATCTGCCCGGTCATAAAATATCGCCTGCGTGCCATTGCCGTGATGATAGTCAACGTCGAGCACGGCGACCTTACTGGCCCCGCCATTGCGAAGCGCTTGAGCCGCGATGGCCGCATTGTTCAAAAAGCAGTAACCGCCATAGGCATCAGGCATGGCGTGATGGCCGGGTGGTCGGCAGAGCGCAAAGGCATGGGGCAAACCACCGGAAACATGAGCGGCCGCTGTTTGCGCCGTTGCCGCGCTTGCGGACGCCGCTGCCCAAGTGCCTGACCCCATGGGCGTACCGGCATCGAAAGAATAGCGACCCATCAACCCATCAAGATGACGGGTTTCGATCTTTCGCAATCCAGGCGTAGGCCAGACAAAGGGAAAGGCGTCCGTGACGTCGTCGTCTCGACCAGCATCCAGCCAGCGCTGCCAAAAGCTTTCCAGAAACTGCACATAGTTTGCGTTATGAACCTGTTCGACCAGCGCGCGGTCCAGCGGGTCCGGCGCAATGATCTTGCCCATCTCCGCTTCAAGCATGGCAAAATGCACCATCTCCGCACGCCGCGGGATTTCCACAGCTGGCACAAGCTTGCCATCGGCCATTTCCACTTGTGGATCATGGCGCGTATGGTCGGGGGAGAAGACGGTGAGCATTTGGATCGACCGACCTATATGGTCTGATTGTAGGCGCCGACCTCAGGATTTTCCCGCAGCACCGCATCCATGGCCTTAAACATTTCGTGCATACGCGCTTCGCTGACCGGGCTTTCCACCACGACGACAAGCTCCGGTTTGTTGGAGGAAGCGCGGATCAAACCCCATGTTCCATCATCGCAGACCACGCGCACGCCATTGACTGTGATCAGCTCGCGGATGGTGTGCCCAGCAACATGTTCGCCGTTGGCGTCCATGTCCTTAAAGCGCAGCACAACTTTGTCGACCACACCATATTTGGTTTCATCGGCGCAGTGTGGGCTCATCGTGGGTGAGCCCCAGGTTTTCGGCAGATCGCGATAAAGTACAGCCATGCTCTTGCCCGGTGCACGTTCCAACATACGGCAAACCGCTAGCGCCGTTACCAAACCATCATCATAGCCGCGGCCAATAGGATCATTGAAGAAGAAGTGGCCAGACTTCTCAAAGCCCGCCAATGCGCCGGTTTCAGCAACGCGGCGTTTGATGTAGCTGTGCCCGGTCTTCCAATAGTCTGCACGAGCGCCGTTGGCTTGCAGCACGGGGTCGGTGAGGAAAAGGCCGGTGGATTTCACGTCGGCCACAAAGGTTGCATTGGGGTGCTGAGCGGACAAGTCTCGGGCGAGCATCACACCAATCTTATCAGCAAAAATCTCGTTGCCTTCATTGTCCACCACACCGCAGCGATCGCCATCACCGTCAAAACCCAGCGCAACATCCGCGCCATGTTCCTTCACCGCATCGGCCATGGCATGCAGCATTTCCATGTCTTCCGGATTGGGATTGTAGCGCGGGAAGGTATGGTCCAACTCCACGTCAAGCGGAATGACCTCACAGCCAATCCGTTTCAAAAAGTGCGGTGCAAAGGCCCCGGCCGTGCCATTTCCGCAGGCACAAATGACCTTCAGCGGCCGCTCCAGCATAACGCCGCGCGAGAGATCATCCAAGTAGACCTCAGCGAAGCCCGGCACGAAGGTGTAGCCACCGCCGCTGCGCGCTTGGCTGGTGTTTTCAAGCACAATGTCGCGCAGGCGTCCCATCTCATCCGGTCCGAATGTAACCGGAGGGTTGGTGCCCATCTTCACACCGGTCCAGCCATTGTCATTGTGCGAGGCGGTGACCATCGCAACAGCTGGCACATCAAGCTCGAACTGCGCGAAATAAGCCATTGGCGAGAGCGCCATGCCGATGTCATGCACTTTGATGCCAGACGCCATCAGGCCGGTAATCAGCGCGTATTTGATCGAGGCTGAGTAGCTGCGGAAGTCGTGGGCCACCACGATCTCGGGTCGCGAGTCCTGCTCATGCATCAGAGTGCCAAGACCTGCGCCCAGTGCTTGCACGCCCATAAGATTGAGTTCCGGCGGCACATCCGACCCAGGGTGGCCAAACCACCAGCGCGCATCGTACTCGCGAAAGCCTGTTGGCTTCACAAGTGGCGTGATTTCAAACGCATCGGTGTTGGGGGCAAGGTCAGAAACAGGGGCGGGGAAAATCATTGATACTCGCTCATTGGAGGGCGCCAGATGTTATCCCAATAGCCCGGGCGTCGGTCAGTTCCAAGCAACAAGCGTTGCCTAACTCGTTGTCGTTAGTTTTCTAGGATCAGTTCTTGGCCCTCGAAACGAAAACTTTCCAACTGGCTCAAAAACGACATGCCGAGCAAATTGGCACTGAGATCTTCATCACGCCCAACCAACGCTTGCACATTGCGCACGCGGATCGACCCCAGTTCAACGGTGCGCAGCGTTATCGGCGCAAAGAAAGCTTGGCCATTGGCGGTGTTCACTGGAACGGTGAAATCGGAGCGGTGCGGGCGATGCCCAGCGCGGCGCGCATCGCTTTCGCGCAGCACGACAGCGCTAGCCCCTGTGTCCACCAGCAGGTCGATACCGCGACCATCGATATCGGCATGGGTTTGCACATGGCCGCGTGCATCGGCCAGTAAGACCTCGCGCCCTGAGGAGCGTGCATTGCTGGCAAGCTGTTGCGGTGTCTCCTGATGGGCTGCCGTTTGCGGTGCCTGTTCGACCGATTGCCCACCTGTGGCCATCGCGGTCGCGTAACCAGCCGCAAAAGCGACCATAGCAAAAAGCAAAGCGCGCATGAACAATGATCCATCATCAGTGACGATGGTACGACCCTAGCAGCGCGGCCCCAACAGACGACTAAGCCAAGGCACTGATTTTCGCTTGTTCGCGAAAGATTGCGTTAAGGCACTGCCTAGCGGCTCAGCCCACCGACCAGGCTCGGCATGTCCAGTGGGCGGAAGCCATAATGCTTCAGCCAACGCACATCGGCTTCGAAGAAGGCGCGCAGATCCGGCATGCCATATTTCAGCATCGCCAGCCGGTCGATGCCCATGCCCCAGGCAAAGCCTTGGTAGACATCTGGATCGAGACCGCAGTTGCGCAGCACATTGGGATGCACCATACCGCAGCCCAAAATCTCCATCCAATCATCGCCTTCGCCCAGCTTCACCTCGTTACCAGAGCGATCGCAGCCAATATCGACTTCCATCGAAGGCTCGGTGAATGGGAAATAGGACGGGCGGAAGCGCATCTTCACGCTCGGCACCTCAAAGAAGCTCTTGCAGAACTCTTCAAGAATCCATTTCAGGTGGCCGATATGGCTTTCCTTGTCGATCACCAACCCCTCAACCTGATGGAACATCGGCGTGTGGGTTTGGTCGCTGTCCTGGCGATAGGTGCGCCCCGGAATGATCACGCGGATTGGCGGTTCTTGACTACGCATTGTGCGGATTTGCACCGGTGAGGTGTGCGTGCGCAGAAGCAGGCGTTCGCCATCCTCGCGTTCGTTGAAGAAGAACGTGTCATGCATCTCACGCGCCGGATGGCCTTCTGGGAAATTGAGCGCGGTGAAGTTTAGCTCATCGGTCTCAATGTCTGGGCCTTCTGCGACGGCAAAACCCATATCGCCAAAGATGGCTGTGATTTCATCGATCACTTGGCTCACCGGATGAATGCGCCCCTCAGCCGTCGGCCCAACCAGCACCGGCTTGGTGACGTCTAGCGTTTCAGCAGCAAGCCGGGCGTCTAGCGCGGCGTCTTCCAACGCGGTCTTGCGGGCGTTGATCGCATCGCTCAGCCTTACCTTCAGCCCATTGAGGGCCGGGCCCATCACCTGGCGCTCTTCGGGCGTCATACGCCCAAGCGTTTTCATCTGCTCGGAGACCGAGCCTTTCTTACCTAGTGCGCCAACACGCACCGCTTCCAACGCGGCTTCATCGGCAGCGCCGTTGATGGCGACAGTGATCTGGGATTCCAGCGCTTCAATCTGGGAAAGGTCGCTCATTGGTCGTGTATCCGGTTAGAAAGATGCCGCTTTGTAGCGGCGCAGGCAGGTTTGGCAAGCAGAACCAAAAAGGCCTCGCCAACGGATGCTGGCGAGGCCGGATTGTAAAAGACGTTTTGGATGCGTCGGTCGATGACCTAAGCCAGTGCGCCTTTGGCCTGATCAACCAGCGCTGTGAAAGCTGCTGGTTCGTGCACGGCGAGGTCGGACAGCACTTTGCGGTCCACTTCGACGCCGGCTTTGGTCAGACCATTGATGAACGTGCCATAGGTCATGCCCTGTTCACGAACAGCGGCGTTGATGCGCTGGATCCAGAGCGAGCGGAACGCCCGCTTTTTGTTGCGGCGATCGCGGTAGGCGTACTGGTTCGCCTTCTCCACGGCCTGCATCGCAACGCGGATCGTGTTCTTCCGGCGGCCATAATAGCCTTTGGCTTGCTTGATAACTTTTTTGTGGCGGGCGTGATTGGTAACGCCGCGAGATACGCGTGACATGGGTCAGGCTCCAAACTTTATGTGACGTGATCGAGGAGCAAACTCAGGAAAAGTGGACACCAGTTTTCCGTCCGAATTTGCGCCCAAACAAAAGTGATAGCGGGTAAGCGCAGCTTAGCCGTTCGGCAGGAAGTGGCGGCGGATCACCCGTGCATCGGGTTCTGCCATCACCATGGTGCCACGAGCTTGGCGGATGAACTTGTTCGACCGCTTGATCATGCCGTGTTGCTTACCAGCCTGTCCGACTTTCACTTTGCCGGAGGCCGTCAGTTTGAAGCGCTTTTTCGCGCCCGAATTGGTCTTCATCTTGGGCATTTGGCTCATCTCTGTTTGGCGCGCGTAACACACGAGTTTGTGGTTGCGCGGGCAAGTTACGCTGCCTGATTGAACATCTGGCGTGAGCGGTTCAGCAAACACGGCAGCCCAACACTGGCCGGCTCGCTGATGAAGGCGGTGCTATAACGTCAAAATCGAGGCTAGGCAAGCGTTAGCCGCTGGCTTTCGTGATGACGTTGGTCAGCCAGGATTATGCACCGCCTGCTCCAGGCACACAGTGCGTTCTATCGACTGTGTCGCGCCATCGCTCTCACTTTGGCCAACCATGGCGCGACCTTTTCTTTACCCGCTTTTCCGGCAGGTGCGAAATGCGTAATCCGCGTTGGCTTGATGCCTGAAAACTCAAAAATCTGCCCTTTGATTTTTGGCTGGATCCACAATAAGCAACAAAAAACCCCGCCGAAGCGGGGTCTTGATCGGTCTTAATCTTCAGTATCATCCGGTCCGTCATCGACTTCAGGCTCATGTTCGCCTTTCACGTCGATCTTACCGACCATCGCTGGGATGGGGGCAAGCACCATCATCATCTGGCGGCCTTCCATCTTTGGATAGGCTTCAACCTTGGCGTACTCTTCGGTCTCCGTCTGCACTTTTTTCAGTACATCCATGCCGAGGTTTTGGTGCGCCATTTCACGGCCACGAAAGCGCAGCGTGAATTTCACCTTGTCGCCTGTGTTAAAGAAACGGCGGGCGTTGCGCATCTTCACATCGTAATCGTGCACATCAATGTTCGGACGCATCTTGATCTCTTTGACCTCGACCGTTTTCTGCTTCTTCTTGGCTTCAGCGGCCTTCTTCTGCTGCTGATATTTGAAGCGACCATAATCCATGATCTTACAGACCGGTGGATTGGCGTTGGGTGAGATCTCTACCAGGTCAAGACCGGCAGATTGGGCAAGTTCCAGAGCCTCGCGCGTATCGGTTTCTCCGCGATTGTCTCCGTCAGCGTCGATCAATTGAACGGATGAGGAGCGGATTTTGTCATTGATGCGTGGGCCTTCTTTGACAACGGCTTGTGAACGGTGTGGACGGCGAATGGCGAAGTCTCCTAGGACGTTTCGTAAAAGGGTGTCGATGTAGGGTGAGGAGTTGTGCCGCAAGCACGCGCCTGTGGCAAGATTGCACAGGGCAAAGAAAATGTGTTTGGCGGCGGTTTGGGGCTTGGAAAGCCGTTTTTTAAGCGATTGGCGCCTTTAAGGCACCAATCGGCAATAGACGGCAAGGGTTGCTTGGCTCATGGCGGCCAGAGAAAACCGAGCATGAACATGCTCGCGTGCTCCGTTGATGTGGGCCTCACGTGCTTCACCTTCAAGGGCAAGGGCTTGGCGGATACCGGTGCACAGCGCCATCGGGTCGCCAGGTTTCACGTGCCAGCCAGTGCGGGCCTCTTCGGCAACGACGGGTGGAACCAGCACAGTTTCAGGCACGGCGCCCAGTTTGGACACCACAACAGGAACGCCAGCTGCTTGCGCTTCCACCGCCGCGCGCCCAAAGGCTTCAGGTTGGGTGGAGGGCACAATGCAGACATCGGCGGATGCCAGAGCACGTGGCGCATCGACATGGCCAACCAGATGCATGCGGTGAGAAACTTCGGCCCGGTCGGCCAAGCGGATGAGGCTATCGCGATAGTCAGTGCGGCCTTGATCTTCACCGGCAATCACCAGATGCACATCCTCCGGCAGGCCGGCCAGCGCGCCGATGGCAACGCTTTGACCTTTCCATTCGGTGAGCCGGGCAATGTGCACCACCACACGGGCATTCTTGGGCAAGTGCCAATCATAGGGCTCTGCTGATCCGTCATAACGGGCGAAGTCGGTGCCGCGAGGGATCACCGTTAGCCTGTTCTTGGCAAAGGGGTACTGGGCCGCGATGCTGTCGGCGGTGAATTGCGAGTTGGCAATCACCACATCACCACGCGCCATCACCGAATTGTACCAAAGCTTCAGCGCGCTCGAGGCTTTGTAAGCCCCATGATAGGTCGTCACGAACGGGATCTTTGCGCCCCGCGCTGCCATCAACGCAGACCAGGCAGGGGCACGACTGCGCGCATGGATAAGGTCGATACGCTCGCGTTTGCAAAGCGCACCAATTCGCTTGGCATTGGCCAAGATCGTCAGTGGGTTTTTAGAGGCGACCGGCAGCGTGATGTGTGTGGCTGCACCTGGCAAGTCTTCGACCATGCGCCCACCTTGGCTGACCACAAACGCCTCATGTCCCGCATCGACCAGCGCACGGGCGATATCGACGGTGGTCAGTTCAGCGCCGCCGATTTCAAGTTCAGGAACAATTTGTAAAACGCGCAATGCAAAGGGCTTTCTGTGGGCCGTCGGGGCTGTCGAAGTGGCTTGCGCTTGCTATACCGCGCAGCAACGAAACGCAAAATGGCCAAGCCCATGTCTCCAGCCTTCCTCGACCGCGGCCCCCACAAACTTGCCTATGAAAAAACCGATGGCAACCAACCAACACTCGTTTGGCTCGGCGGGTTTCGCTCCGATATGACGGGCTCCAAAGCCATGCGGGTAGAGGAATACGCCAAGGAACGCGGCCAGAGCTGCTTGCGCTTTGACTATGCTGGCCATGGTCAATCCACCGGTGCTTTTGCCAACGGAACCATCGGCTCTTGGCGCGACGATGCGGCGGCAATGATCGAGGCGCAGGCATCAGACGAGACCATTCTTGTTGGGTCCTCAATGGGTGGCTGGATTGCGCTTTTGCTTGCGATTGATGAGGCCAAACGCGCTAAGGCAGAAGGGCGCACGAGCCGTATCAAAGCCCTGGTTCTGATCGCGCCTGCGCCTGATTTCACGCAGAAGCTGATGTGGCCGAAATTCTCTGACTTTGAGAGAGAGACCATCCAGCGAGAGGGTCAGCTCATCGAACCTAGCCCCTATGACCCTGAACCCACAATCATCACGCGTGACCTCATCGAGGATGGGAAAAACCATCTGATCTTGGATGGGCTGATTGAAACCGCCTGCCCGGTGCGCATTCTTCAAGGCGTGGCCGACCCGGATGTGCCGCACACCCATGCGCTGAAACTTATGGACGCGTTGGCGGGCGAAGATGTCGTGATGACCCTCATCAAGGATGGCGATCATCGGCTTTCAAGAGAGAGCGACCTGGCGGCTCTCGTTCGCGTGCTTGATGCTCTGCCGGGACAGATGCGCGGACCACTCATCTAAACGCTAATCTAAAACAAAAACCTCACCGCCTGCCGCTTGTGCGTCGGCGGGATCGTGGGTGACCAATATCACCGGCAGGTTGCCCGCGCGGGCATGGTCAAACACCAGCGTGCGCATCTCTTGGCGAAGGGCGGCATCAAGCTTAGAGAACGGCTCATCGAGCAACAGAGCACGTGGCTGAGAGAGCAGCGTGCGTTGCAGAGCGACCCTTGCCGCTTGCCCGCCTGAGAGCGTCGCCGGGTCACGAGGACCGTAGCCCTCAAGACCGATTGCGGTCAGCGCCTCCTCGGCGAGGTTTTGACGCTCGCCACGCGCCTTCGACACCGAGCGGGGGATGGCGATCATCACATTGCCGCAAACCGAAAGGTGCGGAAAGAGCAACGGATCCTGGAACAGAAGCCCCATCCGCCGCGTTTCAGCAGGCAGGGCAAGCACGTCGGCATCGCCCAATCGCACCGATCCAGATAGCTCGAACACAGGTGCAAGTGACCCGGCCAATGCATGCAAAAGCGTCGACTTGCCCGAGCCAGACGGCCCCATCACTGTAAGTACCTCACCAGGCGCCACACGAGCAGAGATGTCGATAAGTGTGCGTCCATCCAATCGGATGGCCACGTTTTCAAGCGTTAGCGTGTCGGCGGAGGGTGTCATCATTCTCATCGGATTTGCATGCCTCGGCGCCTGCGCGCAAGGAACGATGGCACAGCCAGGGCAAACCAAAACGCTACAAAGGGCAGGAGAGCTTGAAGCGTCGCCGCGACAGCTAGGGCCCGCCTGTCGCCACCTGCTGACAGGGCCACTGCCTCGGTGGTCAGCGTCGGGACGCGCCCCGCGCCTATAAGCAATGTCGGTAAATATTGGCCAATGGAGACCGCAATGCCCATGGCAAGTGTTGTAAGAACAGGGCCGATCATCATTGGCAAACGCACCTGAAACAGCCGCCGCCAAAAGCCCATGCCAAGGCCCGCCGCCACTTGCAGCATGCGTCGATCAAATCGGCGATAGGGGTCGGCAAGCGAGAGAAACATGTAGGGCAAGATGAACACCAGATGGGCAAACATCACCGATGCCATTAGCCCATCGACGCGCAGCACAACGCCCAAAAACTGCAAGCCAAACAGAAATGTCACCTGCGGAACAAGCAAGGGCACGTAAAGGATGAGCAGGGAGCGGTTGCCTCCAGTCCGACCTGTTGCGTGCTCCACCTCCAGACAGCCAATGATCAACACTGCCGCGACGATTGTCGGCACCACGGCGACCACAAGCGATGTGGTTGCCAATTCCATTGCACCACCGCCCAGCTGCTCCCAAGCGCGCAAACTCCAGCTGGCTGGAACCGTATCAGGGAAACGCCAGCGTCCGGCAAAAGACCAGATGATGAGCAGCGCCAGTCCGAAAGCGATGGCGAGCATCGGCAGCAACGAAAGCGTAAGGCCAACCGCTCTTGGAAACCTTCCACCACCAGAACGGATGCCCGATGTTGTGAAGCGCATCCAAACGAAAGCCGCCAGCTTTTCGCCCAGCATCCAGAGGCTCAACAAGGAGAGGGTGAGGATAATTTGGATCAGCGCGGCCGCTGCTGCGGTGAAGCGTGTGGAAAGTTCAGGGTCTGACGCCCACTCCAATATCCGCACCGAAAGCGGCGCAGGGGTTGTTGGTCCGAGCACAATGGCGACATCCGCCACGGAGGAAGCATAGGCGATAACAGCAAACACCGGCAGGCGGATCAGCCCATAAAGCTGCGGCGCGACAGCAATAAAGAACCCGGTTCCACGGCCATAGCCCATGGATGCCATCACCATGCGTCGCCGCGGCCCATCCAGGGCTGGCAGTGCCGCCAATGCCATCAAAAGCAGAAACGGCATTTCCTTGGCGACCAGCCCGGCCATCATCGAGAGACCCCAGAGATCGTTGACGATCAAAAGGTCTGGTGGACGCTCCCAACCGGTGAGGTCAGGCGAGATGAGCCGAAAGAGAAACCCTGAGGGTGCGATCAGAAAAGCCAAACCTACCGCCGCTGCCGCGTGCGGGACAGAAAGCAATGGCGCCACCATACGGCGTACGGCGGATAGGCCACTGGTGTCCCAAACGCAGGCCAAAAGCACGAAGGTGAGGGCAAGCGCAATCAGCGGTGAAAGCAAGCCGACAAGCGCCGCCAAACCAATCGACCGCCCGATGCCAGGCGCGGCCAGCACATCGCGCAATGGGTCAAGAGAAAACGCAACACCGCCAAGCGGTGGAAAGTACCCAAAGGCGGGCAACAGGGCTGCAATCAGTCCTGCAGCGACCGGCACAATCAGCAGAGCAATGGTCGCACCTGGTGCAAGGCGCAGCCAAGCAGGCATCGTCTCGCCCCAGCGCTAAACGTCAGCCGCCCTGGTAGCGCGCTGCCCACATCGTTTCGATGGCGCTCAGCCAGCTGGTGTGTGGCTCGGCGATGGCTGGGCCAAGCTCGCTGGGTGTCAACGTCGCTGCACCAAGGTCGAGCGCTGCAAAGCCATCTTGAATGTTTTGATCAAGTGCGGAGACGTCGAGCACCGTAAAATCACCCCAAACAGCAGGGTCTTGTTTGCGCAACTGCGCCACGGGGCTCATAAGGAAATTGGCGACCACCAGCGCTGCTTCGGGCGCGTTTGCGTTGGCAGGGATCGCCACAAAGTGGGAGTTGGCGATCATCCCATCATCAAAAACGAACGAGCGCGTCGATGCGGGAAACTCATCGCGGGCAACCGCCCCTGATGCTTCTGCTGGATTGTTAGCAAAGCCGATTGTGATTTCGCCATCGCCATACAGCTGGCGAAGCGCTGCCTGGTTGGCCGGAAAGGTGCGGCCTGAGCGCCAGAGGTGCGGGTGCAGTTCATCCAAATAGGCAAACAGCGGCGCCAGAGCGGCTTCCGCTTCGCCGTCCGGCAGAGCAGCACCAAGGCGCTCACGATCATCGATGGTGTAGGCAAGCAAAAGTTTGAGGAACGTAGAGCCGAGAAAGTTGGGTGGCTGCGGATAGGTAAAACGGCCTGGATTCTCCTCTGCCCATGCCAACAACTCGTCCAAGTTGGTGGGCGTCTGAGCAATTTCTTCGCTGTCATAGTAGAAAGAGAACTGCACCGTGCCCCATGGTGCTTGAAGGCCTTCAACCGGCACTGTGAAGTCAGTGGTGAGCGATGGGTTGCCGGCAACATCAACAACGTCCCAGTTGGGAAGGCGATGCGCCCAACCTTCATTGTCTGGGGCGTAGAGCAGCCCGGCATCTTTCAGCGCGATAAAATTCTCGCCATTGATCCAAACCAGGTCCACCGAACCACCCGTGTCGCGACCCGCCGCTGTTTCAGCCAGCACGATGCCAACCACGTCAGCGGTGTCGGTGACGCGCACATGTTCGAGCTCGATTCCGTAGCGCGCTTCGATCTCATCGCCTGCCCATTCAATATAGGCGTTGATGGTTGGATCACCGGACCACGCGTGAAAGAACACTGTTTCTCCGCGCGCGGCCTCAGCCAGAGCGTCGAAGTCCTCCAGACTATCGGCCACGGCAAGGTTGCTGGCGCCCAAAAGCGCTGCACTGATTAGCAACGGGCGAAGAACAGATGTCGGCGTCATAGCAATACCCTCAATAGAAGTGCGGACCGCGCAGATGCACGTCGCTCGGCGGCACTCATGCCTTGGCCTGCGCACACATGCACATCACAAATGCTTGACGGCGATTTGGCAAGGCAGGTTGAAGATTTGGATCGCAAAGATGTGGTGATGCACAAAGCGTCACTGAAACCCCAGCGGCAGCCGTGTTCTAGAGAATGCGAGGCGCTGGGCCATGGCTAGATCGCGCCAAGAACTCCGCTTCGATACCAGCATTAAGGTCTGGAGAAGCGGTGCCTTCGACCTGCGCCAGCACACAGTCGGCGGCCAAACGGCCAGCTTCGCTGAGCGACCAGCTTACCGTCGACAGTCCACCTGAGAGCCAAGAGGCCAGTTGGCTGGATCCAATGCCGATGATCGACAGTTCCTCAGGCACGGACAAGCCACGATCACGCGCAGCCATATAGAGCGCCACCACTGTGCGCTCACAGCCGCAAAAGACGGCGGTTGGTCCGCTTGGTTTGGTGTCGAGAATGCGCGTGGCGCGCTCGGTCAACGAGGCTGCCGTCTCAGTCTGCAACGTTAAGCTGCTTGGTGATTCTGCAGCTTCCGTTTCTGAGCGGATGCTGCGCACAAACAAGGCGTTGCGGTTGCCACAAGACGCAGCAAGCGTCTCACTGTGCAATGTCTGGATTGTTTGCGGCGCATCACAGCCGAAATAGGCAAAACTTTCGTGACCAAGCGAGTTGAGATAATCAACCAGCCCGTCCAACACTGAACTGTCCTGAATGCCGATGGTTGGCAGCGCAGCGGTGTGGGAGGATCGCATCGATGCGCCCCCGATTATGGCGGCCGGTACATTGTGTTTCAGGGCCAGCGCAATGCGCGCATCAGAGGGAAAAGCCGCGCTAAGCACAAATCCGTCGCAACGCCGATCTTCGATCAATTGCTGCATAGTCGCCTCAGCGTGCGCCATCGTGTCCGCCAGCGATACCATCAACCCATAGCCGCGAGAGGCAAGCGTTGTTGAAAGCGCTCCCAAAAAGGACCTTTCAACCGTCATCCAATCCGAACCTACGCCGATGTAACCCACCAACTCATTGCGTCCGGTGGCCAAGCGACGTGCAGCGCGATTGGGTTTGTAACCAAGCTCTGCGGCGGCTTGTAGTACACGAGCACGGGTGCGATCAGCGATCTCAGGATAGCCATTCAGCGCGCGTGATATGGTGCCTTTGGAAAGGCCCAAATGTTGAGCGAGCGCCCTTAAATCGACGGTGCTCGATCCAGGTGCGCTTTGCGCATCAGCTGGATCTTGCTGGCGTGACAGGGGCAATTTTGGGGTGCCAGGTGTAGACGACATGGTTGAGCTCCTGGCCCAACTTAGCGCATTTTTGGAAATAAACCACCAGATTATTGCCCAATAGGGATATTGCTGGCACGCGCCGGTCGGCCGGTCGCAGGCCGCCGTGAACTACCGTAGCGTTATATCTGCTGGATTTTCGGCGCGCGCAACCACGTGCATCCGATCCTCGCGCAAATGGGCTGCCTCGACAGGTTCGCTCACCTGCGAGGGTGCAACACGGCCCTCAGAGCGCAGCGTTTCAGGCGATCCGAACCGTGAAACATTTTCCATCAGTCCTATGATCACAAGTCCAACGCATAATCCAAGCAAGCCAGCGCGAAAAAGCATGGGGCGGGCGAGCGTCAGGCGCGCGCTAAAGGGCGGTGTTTCAGCGCGATGAACCATAAGACTACTCCCGGACATACTCTACAAACGCGATAGGCAAGTCACCGCACTCTAATCGGCGTCGTTTAATGCTGGGTTAAGGTTGACAAAAGCTGAGTTGGTGCGAATGCCACGGCAACTATGCCCTCTTGTGTATCGCCAACTTTACCCATTGATGCCAGCGTGCCCGCTGTCCAGCAGGCTTTGGCTGACGGATCACATGTGGTGCTCATCGCCCCGCCTGGCGCTGGTAAGTCAACGCGATTGCCATTGGCGCTTCTCGACGAACCTTGGCTCGCCGATCAAAAAATCATTCTCGTCGTCCCGCGCAGGTTGGCAGCCTTTGGCGCCGCACGGCGCATGGCCGATGAGCTAGACGAACCGGTCGGCCAGCGTATTGGCCATCGCGTACGGTTTGACACAAAGGTAAGCGGGCAAACACGGCTGGAAGTCGTCACCGATGGCGTGTTCACGCGCATGATCGCCAATGACCCTGAGCTTTCCGGCATTGGTTTGGTGATGTTCGATGAGGTGCATGAGCGTGTGCTGGCCGCTGATCTCGGTCTTGCCTTCGCGCTGGAATCGCAATCCGCATTGCGACCTGATCTGCGTTTGATGGCGATGTCGGCCACAGTCGATGGCGCAAGGTTCCAAGCCTTGTTTGACGATCATGGCGGGTGCGCGCTGATCATCAGCGATGGCGCGCTGTATCCGGTCACAACGCGCCATGAACCGACAAACCTGTCGGCGGTCGATGGAGTATCGGGAGCTGCCATCGAAGCCCTCAAACGCTTTGAAGGTGACGGCCTGATTTTTCTTCCTGGCCAGCGAGAGATAGAAGCCGCCTGCGTTGCCTTACGTGAGGTGTTAGGTGACCGCGTGGCTGTCCATGCGCTTTACGGCGCGGTTTCACGAAAGGCACAGGATACAGCTCTCAAACCTGACCCCGACGGGCGGCGCAAACTTGTTGTGGCCAGCGCCATTGCAGAAACCAGCCTCACCATTCCTGGCGTGCGCTTTGTTGTCGATTCCGGTCTCGCCAGACGCCCAAGCTACGATCCGGTGCGCGGTATCACGCGGCTAGAAACCCGAGCGGCCAGCCGAGCGTCTATCGATCAGCGGCGTGGGCGTGCCGGTCGCACGGCACCGGGCGATTGCATTCGGCTGTGGCGGCGGGAGGAAGAAGGTGGTCGTCCGGCGCAGGATCGTCCAGAGATTCTCGATGCTGATCTTTCGGCTCTGCGCCTCGATATGGCGCTTTGGGGCGCACGCTCGCGCGATGCTCTTGCTTTTCTTGATACGCCGCCGCAGCGCGCCTGGGACGAGGCAGGCCGCTTGCTCAAAAGTCTGGGCGCGTTGGATGAGTCCGGGGCAGCAACGCCGCTCGGGGAACGCATGGCACGTCGACCGACCCATCCAAGGCTTGCTGCGATGCTGGAACAGACAAATCCAGGCGAGGAAAGCGACGCAGCCTGGGCCGCCGTTTTGGCCGGTGAACTGTCCGATCGCGGGCCATTGGATGGGGCACAAAGGCTTCACTCTGCCTTGCAAGACCGCCGCACGAACAAACAGCTTCAAACGCTACACCACAGGTTCTTGGGCAAAGCGAAATCCCGTAATGCACCCGATGAAGCAACACTTGCCCGTCACCTGCTGCGGGCATTTCCAGATCGGCTGGCCAAGCGCGAAAAGGATGATGGTCAGCGCGCGACCTACAAGTTGGCTCAGGGGATGCAGGCAACGCTGGAAAATCACCATTCTTTGGCCAATGCGTCTTATCTTTTGGTGATCGATTTGAGCGGAGGTCGCAAAACCGGAACGGCGCGCGTGCCCGAGGTTCGCCTAGCGTTGCCCATCACCGAGGAGATGGTGCAAGACCAACTGGCTGAACACCTCACCATCGAAACTATGGCCGTCTTTGATCCCGCGACATGGTCGGTACGTGTCCGTCAGGAAACCAGGTTTGGCAGTATCACACTGTCATCGGAAACCCGGCCCCGCCGAACGGGTTTCAACGCTTTGCCCGATATTGCCACGCATCTGCGCAGCAGGGGTTTGGAAAGTTTGGCCGGGCGAGACAAAGCCGCACATGCGCTGCTGGCTCGCCATCAAGCTTTTCATGTGTCCCGTGATAAACCCAATGCCCTTCTCGATCGTCTGGAAACATGGCTGCCTGCTCTCATGCGGCAAACCAGTACGCCGCCCTTTTCTGCTGACGCGTTACAGAAGGCCTTGGGCGATGCACTCGATTGGGATGAGCGCCAAGCCTTCGATCAGCAATGGCCATCGTCTGTGTCCCTGCGCGATGATCACCGCGCCCGCGTCCACTATGATCACCCGGCTGGTCCTGCGATCTCGGTGCGACCCAAAGCGCTCTATGGACTGGATATCCACCCAACATTCGGTGTTGATCGCCAGCCCATCCTGATCGAACTTCTGTCACCCGCTCAACGCCCTATAGCATTGACCGCTGATCTTCCGGCCTTTTGGCGCGCGGGGTGGAAAGACGTGCGCAAGGACATGCGTGCCCGCTACCCCAAGCATGATTGGCCTGAGGAGCCGTGGAACGGACCTTCAAAAAAGCGCTAACTGTCTGACGACTTAGCTCCGCACCCACATGCGTTCGCCAACATCGACCATGAAACGTGTCGGTGTGCGCGCAAAGCTGCCAAGCCCGGCAAGGGCAGGACGCTGATGGGTCACGACCACAGTGGCAAAGTCGCGCAAGTTCTGTGAATGCGGATAGCCCGCCTCGAACACCGCGCGAAAATCGGATCTGTCGATAAACGGCAAAATGCGTGGTGGAATGCCGCCAGCGATAAACACGCCGCCTGTAGGCATTACGGCCAGTGCCAACTCACGGGCCACGCGGGCAAGATAAACGACAAAGCGCTCCACCGCTTTGATGGCCAAAGCGTCACCGGCATTGGCCGCTTCGGTAATGTCTGCAGCTTTCATCAGTGGGGCATCGATGCCGTCAACAGCACCCAGCCCATGATAGAGCCGCTCCAACCCTTCGCCTGACACCAACTGCTCTCCGCCAAGGCGCCGCTGACCACCTTTGGTGAGGTGGGCAAAGAGGCGATCGTCCTCATCATTCTCTGGTGTAATGGCCACATGGCCGCCTTCACCTGGAACCGTGATCCACATGCCCATGGAGTCAACCAGCGTCGATGCGCCAAGACCCGTGCCCGGCCCAAGCACCAGCTTGGTGCCGCGGCGAGGCGGTGTTTTGGTGCCAATTACGTGCCAGTCTTCTGGTTGAAGATCAGGAAGGGCCAACGCCTGTGCCTCAAAATCATTGATTGCAATCACGCAATCAAATCCCAAACGGTCGATGATCCGCTTGGGATCGATTTCCCAATCCGCGTTGGTGAGCTTGAACGTATCGCCGATGGTCGGCCCAGCAACTGCCAAGATCGCGGTGCGCGGAATCAGCGACGTCTGATCGAGCACGCCGACTTGAATGGCCGACTCCACATCCTTGTGTTCGCGTGTGCGCACCTGCGCAAAGCCTTGTTCTTTGGCGTGGGCATCACTCACCAAGGCAAAACGCGCGTGTGTGCCTCCAAGATCGGCAATCAAAACTGGGAACGGAGTGACAAGCTCGGGACGGCGACGTTCAGCCATGGCGTGGGCCTTGAAAGAGAGATGAACAGGGCGGCTGACAGCCGCTATAAAACCGCTTTAACGGTCAGGGACTGTGGCGACAAGGTCCGTCAAAAGCGCTTCCGCTGTCGCAAGGTTCAGCGCCATTGGCACATTGTAAACCAGGGCCAACCGCATCAACGCTTTGACGTCAACATCATGGGGCATGGGTGAGAGCGGATCGGCGAAAAAGAAAAGCGCATCAATCCCGCTTTCAGCGATCATGGCACCGATCTGTTGATCGCCGCCAAGTGGTCCGCTTTTCAGCAGCTTCACAGGCAAGTGTGGCGCGGCTTCCTTGACCCGTCCGCCGGTTGTCCCGGTGGCCACGATACGGTGACCACGCAAGGCCTCTGCATGGCGCTTGGCAAAATCCACCATCTGATCTTTTTTGGCGTCATGGGCAACAAAAGCGAGGGTAAGGACAGGTGTGGTTGGGCTTTTCATGGCCGCGACTTAGCAGGTTCCGGCCACGCGCCATAGCACCTGTACATTTTTTTATGATGACACACGCCTTCAATCGAGAGCATCGCCGAGCGACGCACTCAATTCGCCAACCAGCCAGGTCTTGAATTGCCTGATGGCCCGGCCTTTCGACGCGCCAGATCGTTCCAGAAGGGTGTAAGTGAACGGTGTTGCGACTTTGCGCTCGAACGGCGCCACCAACGAGCCCGCGGCCAGCGCATCGCTTGCCACGGTATCCCAGGCCAAAAAGGCGCCTTGGCAGGCAATGGTCGCGTCCAAACAAAGCGAGGCATCAGAAAAAGTTGGACCATCGTGCAGATCCGCATCACGCGGCTCACCATCGGTGAACCAAATATCCCAATTGAATAGGGAAAGCTGGTCGCGAACGATTGGGACCTTGAGGAGGTCGTGAGGGCTTTTTAGCTGTTGCGCGATAACTGGACTGCAGACCGGGAACACCCGTTGTTGGAGCAGGCGCGTGGCTTTCATACCAGGCCAGTCTTGGCTGCTCACCCTGATGCACAGATCAACGTCCGAAGTCTGCATATCCACCAGCTTCATCGTCGCATCCACGCGCACTGTCACGTCGGGATGGGCGTCGTGAAACCGCCCCAGCCGCCACACCAACCACTTGGCGGCAAAAACCGGCGGAACCGACAAAATAAGCCGGTCATCCTGATCGCCACGCATGACATCTGCACCTGCGGCAAGGTCGCGCATACCGGCACTAAGATAGGGCAGCGCTTTGGCGCCCAGCACGGTTGGTTCCAGCCCTTTGGGCGTTCGCTCAAAGAAGCGCCGGTCGAGCTGTTTCTCAACTTTCAATATTTGTTGGCTCACGGCGCCTGGGGTCACGCCCAGTTCGTCAGCGGCGGCGGAAAGATTGCCGTGCCGCCCCACAGCTTCGATGGCGCGCAGGCCATTGAGATGAATTTGATTGAGAAGACTCATATAGAAAATCTATATCAGTGATCTGGATTTATCCATGGAAATAAGAGAAAAAGGGTTTAGCAATACAGCTATGCTAAAATCCATCTACCGCATTTTGAAACAATCAACGCACCGCTATCGGGATCGCAAGGTGCGCGACAATACATGCCAACGACAGATGGAACGGGAGCGCTATCGCGCTGACCCACTTTCACACCCGGCCCTTCAGTCCATGGATCAGCGTCAATTGGGTGATCTGCCCTTCGATCCAGGATGCTTTGACGGCGATCACCGGGCCTAACCTCCGGCCAAACAATTCGCATAGCGAGCAGCAGTTCACCCATCGGCTGCGGGCAACATGTCGCTGTGCCGAATGCGGCACCCTCTTGCTCTCTGTGCGCAATGGCTTAGGGTCGCTGCCAGCTTATCGAAAGCTTAGCCCTCGGGCATCTTTCTGAGCTGAACAGCTTAACGCCCGGCCGGTGTTGCAAAAACCAACAAAAGCCACCGGTAAGGGCAGGCCCATAAGGGCCTCAACGGAGGTGAATACATGATCAAACAACTGCTCGCTACAGCGGCTTTGGGTGCGCTTCTCACAGTTCCCGCTATCGCAGAGGACATCAACCCCGCGGTCGTTTACGACCTTGGTGGCCGTTTCGATGAAAGCTTCAATCAGGCCGCTTACACGGGCGCCCAAGCGTTCCAGGAAGAAACCGGCATTGAGTTCGTCGATTTTGAAATCCAAAACGACAGCCAGCGCGAACAGGCTCTGCGCAACTTCGCCCGCCGCGGTCACGATCCGATTATTGCTATCGGTTTCTCGCACGGGTCTGCCGTTGAAACGGTGAGCCAGGAATTCCCTGACACGCGCTTTGCTATTGTCGACATGGTGGTTGATCAGCCCAATGTGCGCTCCATCGTCTTCAAAGAGCATGAAGGCTCCTATCTGGTTGGCGTGCTGGCTGCCATGGCCTCCGAGTCTGACACCGTTGGTTTCGTTGGTGGCATGGACATTCCGCTGATCCGCCGCTTTGCCTGTGGCTATGCTGAAGGTGTTCTGTCGGTGGAGCCAGACGCAGAGGTGCTGACGGCCATGACCGGCACAACCGGCGCGGCTTGGAATGATCCGGTACGCGGTGGCGAGATCACCCAAAGCCATGTGTCGGCAGGTGCTGACGTTGTGTTCCATGCCGCTGGCGGCACCGGCATTGGTGTTCTTCAGGCTGCAGCCGATGCTGGCATTTTGGGCATTGGGGTGGACTCCAACCAGAACGGTTTGCAACCAGGTTCGGTTCTCACCTCTATGCTCAAGCGTGTGGACGTTGCTGTGGCTGACGCCTTCACCGATGCGCAAAACGACGAATGGACCAACGGCTTTGAAGTGCTTGGTCTTGCCGAAGGCGGCGTTGATTGGGCGCTGGATGAAAACAACGAAGGCCTCATCACCGACGAGATGCGCGCTATCGTTGAAGAAGCCAAGCAGGCCATCATCTCCGGTGAAGTTGTTGTCCATGATTACATGGCCGACAACACCTGCCCCGCCACAGACTCCTAAAGTCTTTGAAGATTGGCCGGTCCCACACTGTGGGGTCGGCCAATTTTGCAATTGGCAGGGCAGTACGCCGTGACAGAAACGACAATCGCAGCATCCAAAGATGCGCCAGCTTCCCATGCGGGCACCCTGGCCATCGAACTGCGCAACATCGACAAACGCTTTGGCGCCGTTCACGCCAACAAGCACATCGATTTGAAAGTCGCGCGCCAATCCATCCACGGCATTGTCGGTGAAAATGGCGCTGGCAAGTCGACGCTCATGTCCATCCTCTATGGCTTCTACGAAGCCGACGATGGCGACATCTTTGTTGGCGGCAAGAAGGTGTCGATCCGTTCGTCCAACGATGCCATCGCCCATGGCATCGGCATGGTCCACCAGCACTTCATGCTGGTTGATAACTTCACCGTCATCGAAAATGTCATGCTCGGCGCGGAAGGCGCAGCCCTCCTGCAAGCTGGGCGAGAGAAGGTGCGCAAAGACCTCAAACATCTGAGCGACACCTATGGTTTGACCGTTGATCCCGACGCCATCGTGTCTGAGCTTTCGGTGGGCCTGCAACAGCGTGTGGAGATCCTGAAAGCGCTCTACCGTGGCGCCGATATTCTCATTCTTGATGAGCCGACGGGCGTGCTTACGCCCGAGGAGGCGGACAACCTCTTCAAAATTCTGCGTCAGTTGCGCGACCAGGGAAAAACGATCCTGCTCATCACCCACAAGCTGCGCGAGATCATGGCGGTGACCGACGAAGTGTCTGTCATGCGCCGTGGCGCCATGGTGGCAACGCTTCAAACCGCCAATACCAGCCCCTCTGAGATTGCCGAACAGATGGTGGGGCGGCGGGTCTTGCTTGAGGTCGAGAAGGGTGAGGCCAAGCCTGCCGAAGCGGCACTGGAAGTCAAAGGGCTGACGGTTACAGACAAGTTCGGCGTTCACCGCGTGAAGGACGTCTCCTTCACCGTTCGGCGCGGTGAAATTGTCGGCATTGCAGGCGTGTCCGGCAACGGACAATCCGAACTGCTGGAGGCAGTGTCGGGGATCGTCGCGCCATCATCCGGTTCTGTCATGATCAACGGCAAAACCCTTTCGCATACCGGCGACCCCGCTGAAGCGAGGCACCTGGGTATGGGCCATGTGCCCGAAGATCGCCTGCGCATGGGATTGGTGAAAAGCTTTGAGGAAAACGAGAATTCGGTCCTCGGCTACCATGATCACGACGATATTGGCGGCACATTCCTTCTGGACGTCGATGCGGTGCGTGACCACGCCAAGGCGCAGATTGAGAAATACGATATCCGCCCACCCAACTGCCGCTTGAAAACCGCGAACTTCTCCGGCGGCAATCAGCAGAAAATCGTCATCGCCCGCGAGATGGAGCAAGACCCTGATGTGCTGCTCGTCGGCCAACCAACGCGTGGTGTCGATATTGGCGCGATTGAATTCATCCACAAACAACTGATTGCGATGCGCGATGCTGGCAAAGCCGTTTTGTTGGTGTCGGTGGAGCTGGATGAGATTTTTGGCCTTTCCGACCGCATCCTTGTGATGTGTGGTGGCGAGATTGTCGGTGAGCGTTTGCCGGAAGAAACCGATGAGAACGAGATCGGTCTCATGATGGCGGGTATTGATGGCGCAGCAAACGAGGAAGACTCTGTGGAGGCTGCGCAATGAACCGTGCGCTCGCTCTGGCTGCAGCTTTCAGTTTGATCGCATCACCGGCGCTTGCGCAAAAAGGGCCAAGCGCCGCACCGGCAAGTGAGCCTGACCCGGTGCGCGGCATCACGCTGGACGAGTTCAGCGAAACAGGGCCCAACACACTGACATTGGACGGCATCACAGCCCGCATGGAAGCGCAGGCCAACAGTGATAGCACCACCACGCCCATCTACGTTCTTGAAGATGCCAGCGGCGAGGTGTTGCGCTTTGAAGGCGAGCCAAGCTTCTACTCTTTCCTTCCTGCGTCGATGCAGCTGGTGAACATTGATCCGTCCACGCCCGAGCCAGAATTGATCGCCAGCAGCTACACCGGCGGTGCGCACTGCTGTGACCGGATTCAGATCGCCGCTTTATCGCCTGATGGCGCATGGCAGATGCACGAGCTTGGCCTGTTTGATGGCGGTTACACCGTGTGGGATGCCAATGAAGATGGATTTGGCGAGATCGAAGTGGCCGATCAGAGCTTCCTTTACACCTTTGATTGCTACGCGTGCTCCGCGCCGCCACCGCAGTTTTTCACCCTACGCGACGGCGCGCCGGTGGACATGTCCGACAACCCTGATCTCTACCCGACCTATGAGAGCCAGCTTCGGCGGTTTGACAGCCCTTCAGCAATGCGCGGCGAACCGGGTCGGCTGGCCGGTTGGGCAGGCATCGAGGCGCGACTGGGGCGAGGGGAAGAGGCGTTGGCAACGCTGGAACAGATGAACGTGGCCAGTGATACCATCTACGAGACTTGCGTAGATGGCGGGTCTCTTTGGGAATGTGCGGACGCTGACAAACGCCAGGTCGGCTTTGTTGAGTTTCTGCGAAGCCATCTTATTGAGCAGGGCTACCTAGAACAAAGAGGCAAGGGATGACCCGAGGGCGTTATGAAGTGAGGGTTTCATGAGCAGAGGCGAGCTCCCTCGCTGGGTCGATTTCGGTCTGATCCCGCTCCTCAACCTGACCGCTGCCTTTCTTGTCGCAGGCCTAGTGGTGATCGCGGTTGGCGAGAACCCGCTAGAAGCCGTTGAGCTGATGCTGTTTGGCGCATTTGGCTACGGCGAAGGGCTGGGCTTCACGCTCTATTATGCGACCAACTTCATTTTCACCGGTCTTGCGGTTGCCGTCGCTTTCCATGCCGGATTGTTCAACATTGGCGGCGAAGGTCAGGCCTATGTTGCTGGCCTTGGTGTGGCGCTTGTTTGCCTTTTCCTGGACCGGCTGGTGCCCTGGTGGATCACAGCGCCCTTCGCGATTATGGCCGGTGCGGCCTTTGGTGCGTTTTGGGCGTTTGTGCCCGGCTATCTGCAGGCCAAGCGCGGCAGCCACATCGTGATCACCACGATCATGTTCAACTTCATCGCTGCGGCACTGATGACCTACATGCTGGTCAACGTCTTCCGGCAATCTGGATCCATGGCGCCAGAGTCGCGCACCTTTGAAGAAGGTGGCCGGATTCCGCGCATCGACTGGTTCTTCGATTGGTTTGGCATGAACCTTGGTGGCGCGCAGACCAACATTTCGTTGTTCTTGGCGCTCATCATGGCTTTTCTGGTCTGGGTGCTTATCTGGCGCACGCGGCTTGGCTACCGGATGCGCACGCTCGGTCAAAACCCCACCGCAGCGGTCTATGCTGGCATGCGGCCGCCACGACTGATCATGATCGCCATGGCCATCTCCGGCGGTCTAGCGGGTATGATGGCGATCAACGAGATCATGGGCGTGCACGGTCGTTTGATTTTGGAATTTGCCGGTGGCGCAGGCTTTGTCGGCATCGCCGTGGCGCTGATGGGCCGCGCTCATCCGATAGGCATCGTTTTGGCCGCCCTGCTTTTCGGCGCGCTCTATCAGGGCGGCGCTGAGCTTGCCTTCTCCATGCCGTCGATCACCCGCGACATGATCATCGCCATCCAGGGCCTTGTGATCCTGTTTGCAGGCGCCCTTGAAGGGCTGTTCCGTCCGGTCATTGTTGGCTTCTTCAACGCGCTTTACGATCGCCGCAAGGCTCGTGAACGCATGCAGGCAGCGGAATAGAGCCCATGGAGAGTTTTCAAAGCTTCATATTGCTGCTCGACTCCACCGTTCGGTTGTCCATACCTTTGCTGTTTGCGGCGCTCGCCGGGCTTTACTCGGAGCGTTCAGGCATTTTTGACATTGGTCTTGAAGGCAAGATGCTCGCGGCCGCGTTTGCCGCTGCTGCTATCGGTGCTGTCACCGGCAATGTGTGGCTGGGTCTGGGGTCGGCCATCTTGGTCTCTGTCATGCTGGCACTGGTGCATGGTTTTGCGTGCATCACCGCGCGCGGCAACCAAATCGTCTCTGGCGTGGCGATCAACTTCCTGGCTGCCGGTCTAACAGCTCTCATCGGCCACGCTTACTTCCAACGCGGCGGACGCACGCCAGGCCTGGACGATGAGGCGCGGTTCACGCCGATCACATGGCCCGCTGCAGAAGCCTTGCAGGATGTGCCCTTTGTCGGGCCGATCTACTTCGACCTCCTCTCGGGGCATAATCTGCTGGTCTATTTGGGCTTTCTAGCGATACCGATCACCTGGTTTGTGGTTTTTCGAACCCGCTTTGGCCTGCGTTTGCGTGCGGTGGGCGAAAACCCTGCCGCTGTGGATACTGCGGGTATCTCGGTGACCCTGATGCGCTACCAGGCTGTCATCATTTGTGGCTTGCTATGTGGTTTGGCAGGGGCCTATCTGTCCACCGCCCAATCGGCGAGCTTCGTGCCGAACATGTCCGCCGGTAAGGGCTTTATCGCTTTGGCGGCATTGATTTTTGCCAAGTGGAAACCGGTGCCAGTGCTCTACACCTGTCTGCTCTTTGGCTTTCTTGAAGCCTTGGGCATTCGCTTGCAGGGCTATGAGTTTGCCATCATTGGCGAGGTTCCAGTGCAAATCATTCAGGCGCTGCCTTACATTCTCACTGTCGTGCTGCTGGCCGGTTTCATTGGCCGGGCTGATCCGCCAAAGGCTGGTGGCGTGCCGTATGTGAAAGAGCGCTAGAAATATGGATGAGACGCAAAAAACCGCGTTGATCGACGCGGCGCGCAAGGCGCGCGAGACGGCCTATGCCAGCTACTCCAACTATCGCGTAGGCGCTGCCGTGCTGGCCGAAGATGGCGCGATCTATTCTGGTTGCAACGTGGAAAACGCCGCGTATCCGCTTGGTAGTTGCGCTGAAGCCGGCGCGGTTGCTGCGATGGCACTGGCCGGTGCACGCACGATCAAAGCCGTGGCTGTGGCCGGTGGTAAAACTGACACCCAGGCCGACAGCGAGCCTTGGGGTCTAGCCTCACCTTGCGGTGGGTGCCGACAACGTTTGGCGGAATTCGCCCAAAACGCAGCTGTGCCGGTGATAATTGTCTCCCCGCTCAACATCATGCTGGAAACGACTGTTGGCGATCTTCTGCCCCATGCATTCAATTTGAAAGACGACTGATATGTCTGACGCCGTTTCTGTCATCCGTGCGCGCTTGCCTGGCGCCGCGCCGAAACTCGGTCTGGTGTTGGGTTCCGGTCTTGGCGGGCTGGTGGATGAGATCGAAGACGCGGTGCGCCTTTCATACGCGGATCTGCCGCGCTTCCCACATTCAACTGTATCAAGCCACGCCGCGAACTTGGTAATTGGTAAGCTCGCGGGCGTTGAAGTTGCCGTGCTGGCCGGGCGAGTTCATGCCTACGAGACGGGTGAGGCTGACGCCATGTCCGTGCCACTGGCAACGCTCAAAGGTCTTGGTGTCGAACGTCTCATCCTGACCAACGCGTCGGGCAGCCTACACGAAGAGATGGCACCAGGCTCGCTGATGCTGATCAACGACCACATCAACCTCTCCGGTCGAAATCCTTTGATCGGCGTTGAGGGTGATGCGCGTTTTGCCAACATGGTCGATGCCTATGATCCAGCAATGCGCGCGCGCGCCAAATCACTCGCCGAACGGGAGGGCGTAGACTTGCATGAGGGCGTCTACGGCTGGTTCCTCGGCCCAAGCTTTGAGACGCCGGCGGAAATCCGCATGGCCCGCACCTTGGGTATGGATGCGGTCGGGATGTCCACCGTGCCGGAAACGATCCTTGCGCGCTTCCTCGGCCTGAAAGTTCTGGCGATTTCCTCCATCACCAATCTCGGCGCAGGCATGACAGGCCAAGCTCTCTCCCATCATGAAACCAAAGATGTCGGCGCGACCATCGTGCCCAATCTTACCAAACTCATCCGCGCCGTGGTTGCCGATTTGGCCGAACATTGACAGAGTCGCGCATGGCCTACCTACCCCAAGAATTGATTGCCAAAAAACGCGATGGCGGCACGCTGACAGCCGAGGAAATCGACTTCCTCGTTGACGGCATGACCACCGGCCACGTCACCGACGCGCAGATTTCAAGTTTTGCTATGGCGGTGTTTTTCCGTGGCATGGAGATGGATGAGCGCGTTGCGCTGACGCTTGCCATGCGGGACTCTGGCGATGTGCTCGACTGGAGCCACCTGGATGGCCCAGCACTCGACAAGCATTCGACCGGCGGCGTCGGCGACAATCTCTCGCTGATGCTCGCCCCCATCGTTGCGGCCTGCGGTGGCTATGTTCCGATGATTTCCGGGCGCGGTCTGGGGCATACCGGCGGTACGCTCGACAAGATGGACTCCATCCCTGGCTACACCACCCAACCGGACAATGAGACCTTTCGGCGTGTCACCGAAACCTGCGGCTGCGCGATCATAGGCCAGACGGCGTCACTGGCACCTGCAGACAAACGCTTCTACGGCATTCGCGATGTGACCGCGACGGTGGAGTCGATCGACCTTATCACCGCGTCCATCCTGTCGAAAAAACTGGCCGCCGGGCTCGATGGTCTGGTGCTCGATGTGAAGTCGGGCTCCGGCGCGTTCATGCCGAGCCATGAACAGTCAGAGGCCTTGGCCGAGAGTTTGGTCGCGGTGGCCAATGGAGCTGGCACGACAACGTCAGCGCTGCTTACTGACATGAATGAAGTGCTCGGGAACGCCGCCGGAAATGCGGTGGAAGTGGCAACGGCGGTCGAGTTTCTCACCAATGCCGTGCACGACCCCCGTGTCCATGAAATCACCTTGGCCTTGTGCGCCGAGATGCTGGTGCTTGGCGGGTTGGCCGACCGAGATACCGGCCTCGATACGGTCGCCGAGGCATTGTACTCAGGACGCGCCGCCGAAAAGTTCGGCGAGATGGTGACGCTGCTCGGTGGCCCATCCGATTTCGTCGAGCGCTATCAGGACCATCTTCCGGACGCACCGATCACCATTGATGTTCCTTCGCCAGAAAGCGGAGCTGTGAGCACCATGGACACGCGGGCGATCGGTAACGCTGTGGTCGCATTGGGCGGCGGGCGAACCAATCCGGCTGATCCCATCGATCATGCGGTTGGTCTCACGCACATCGTCGATGTCGGCGCGAGCCTTTCCAAGGGCGATCCGCTGGCCCGCGTCCTGGCGCGTGACGAGGCCTCGGCCAGGGAAGCCGCAAGGCGCATCACCGCAGCGATCACGTTTGGCGACGCACCTGAAAACCGGCTCAACATATACCGTCGGCTTGCGCCAGCCGGAGGTGTGTGATGGCACGGGTTTTTCTGGTCGTGCTCGACAGCGTCGGCATTGGCGGGGCGCCGGACGCACACCTTTTCTTCAACCATGGTACGCCCGATACTGGCGCCAACACGGTCGGCCATATTGCTGAGGCCTGCGCACGCGGCGAGGGTGATGAAGCGGGCGTGCGCTCCGGGCCGCTTGCCCTACCGCACCTCGCAAAGCTTGGTTTGGGCGAGGCCGTGAATCTCGCTTCCGGTGCCGTGCCTCCAAACCTGAAGGCAGACACCATCACCGGGCGTTATGCGGCGGCCACGGAAGTTTCCAACGGCAAGGATACGCCTTCGGGTCACTGGGAAATTGCAGGCGTGCCAGTGCCGTTTGATTGGGGATATTTCCCCGACACCAAGCCGGCCTTTCCTGATGAATTGATGCAGGCCTTCATCAGCCAAGCGGGTCTACCCGGCACGCTTTGCAACGAACACGGGTCGGGCACGGTGGTAATCGCCGACTACGGCCTGGAGCACATCGCCAGTGGCAAACCGATCGTCTACACGTCGGCGGATTCGGTTTTTCAGATCGCCGCCCATGAGGCGCATTTTGGCCTCGAACGGCTCTATGAGATTTGCAAGGTCGCGCGCAAACTGATCGATCCGCTGAATATAGGCCGCGTAATCGCACGTCCGTTCGTTGGTGAAACTGTGGACACTTTCAAGCGCACGGCCAATCGCAAAGACTATGCAGTGCCGCCGCCCGAGCCCACTGTGCTCGACCGTGTTCAGGAGGCGGGCAGCCGTGTCATCGCGCTTGGCAAATTGGGCGATATCTTCGCCATGCACGGCATTGACGAGGTACGCAAAGTGCCTGGCATCGAGGCTCTTTTCGATGTGCTTATGGGAACGTTGGAGGGCGAGAAAGCCGCGCAAGATGGCGATCTGGTGTTTGCCAACTTCGTTGAGTTTGACTCCGAGTTCGGCCACCGCCGCAACATACCGGGCTATGCCGATGCACTGGAACGCTTTGACCGCTTACTGCCACGTTTCACCAACGCTATGCAGGACGGTGACCTACTTATCTTGACTGCCGATCATGGCAACGACCCAAGCTGGGTTGGCACTGACCACACTCGCGAACGCGTTCCGGTTTTGATGTTTGCCAACGAACTGGAGCCTGGTGCCGCTGGCGTGCGCACGACATTTGCCGACATCGGCGAAACCGCCGCCAAATGGCTCGGCCTGCCGGCCGGCAAACACGGAACATCGATCCTGTGAGCGCTATTCCGCTCGCCGAACTGCATTGCCACATCGAAGGCGCTGCCCTGCCAGAACTTGTGCGCGAACTCGCCCATCGCAACGGACAGGACATCACCGGCCTGATCGACAATGAGGGTGGCTACGTCTGGACCGACTTCGATGATTTCCTAAGCGCCTACGACAAGGCAGCCAGCGTCTTCACGCGCCCAGAAGACTACAGCGCGCTCGCCTACACCTATGCGGCCTATCTCTCGCGCAAAGGCGCGATCTATTCAGAAACGTTCGCCTCCACCGACCATGCCGAACGCGCCGGCGTCGACCCGATAGCCTACCTTGCCGCGCTTACCGACGGCATCAAAAGGGCCGAGGCTGACCACGGCATTGTCAGCCGCATCATCCCGACCGGCGTTCGTCATTTTGGCACTGCGGCGATCAATCGTGCAGCAGACTTTGCGATCCAAGCGGCCAAAACAAATCCTTACATCACCGGGTTCGGCATAGCCGGCAGCGAAGTGGCCGGCTCGCTTCTCGATGCCAAAGCGGCGTTCGAACGCTGTGCCGCTGCGGGCCTAGGCCTCACCGCACACGCCGGCGAATGGACCGGTCCACCCACCATCCGTGATGCCTTGAAACTGGGTGTCACCCGGATCGGCCATGGCATCCGCGCCGCCGAAGATGAGTCGCTGATGGCAGACTTGGCCCAGAAGGGCATCACGCTGGAAGTGTGCCCGGTGTCCAATATCGTCCTGAAGGCGGTGGAAAGTCAGGACGCGCACCCCGCCAAAAAGCTCTATGACGCCGGCATCAAACTGACGGCGAGTTCCGATGATCCGCCGCATTTTCACACGAATTTGGCCAAGGATACGGACGTGATGGTTGAGTTGCTTGGCGGCGATGAACGCCAGATGCGGGCCATGCTCACGCGCAACGCGCTGGAGGCAGCCTTCGTCGATGAGCCGACACGGCAAAAACTCTTGGGCAAACTGGACGAGGCGCTTGCCAGCGCTTGACCGGTTAGGCATGAACAGGGCCACCCACATCCGAAGGAGCCCCGCATGCAAGGCGTCACCGTTGTCGATCACCCGCTGATCCAGCACAAGCTCACTTTGATGCGCGATAAGAACACCTCCACGGCCTCGTTCCGTCGGCTTCTGTTCGAAATCTCCCATCTGCTTTGCTACGAGACGACGCGCGATCTTGAGACCGAACTGGTCGATATCGAGACGCCCATCCAGCCGATGAAGGCACCAAGGCTGTCCGGCAAGAAGCTGGTGTTCGCATCTGTCCTGCGCGCAGGCGATGGCCTGCTGGAAGGCATGCTGGATCTGGTGCCCGCCGCGCGCGTTGCCCATATCGGCTTATACCGTGATCCCGAAACGCTGCAGCCGGTCGAGTATTACTTCAAAGCGCCGGAGGATCTGTCGGATCGTCTGGTGATCGTCCTTGATCCGATGCTGGCAACGTCCAACTCGGTGTCTGCGGCGGTGACCAAGCTGAAGGAGCGCGGAGCAAGCAACATTCGTTTCGTTTGCCTGCTGGCTGCACCAGAAGGCGTTGAGCGGTTCACGAAAAACCATCCCGATGTGCCGGTTGTGACCGCTGCGATCGACGAGCGGCTCAATGATCATGGCTATATTGTGCCTGGTCTTGGTGATGCCGGTGACCGGATGTTCGGTACGAAGTAAAGCGTCCGGTCAGACAGCGGTAGAACCCACTTTTCTAGGCGTCTCGAGTGGGCCTCCTGTTCCATTGACCACGGTCAATGGTAGCCCACCCAAGATCGGCAATCTTGTTTCTGCCCCTGTAGCAAGCGCAGTGGTTGCGGACTGTATCAAACTGAACCCATTTGGCTTTGGGTCTCACAGTCTCTGGCTGCCTTTGCCGCTGTCTTTAAGACATTGCGTTATCGAATTGGGGTCTGAACCGGAGCAGCCCATCAAACATGAAATCTTTGATCCTTTACTACTCGCGGACCGGCACGACGGCAAAAATCGCGCGTGCTCTCCAAGTGGCGCTTAGCGCTGAGGTCGCGCAGATCGAATGTTCACGCTACCATTCTGGATGGTGGCGCTACCTGCTGGCTGGCTATGACAGTGTCAAAGGCCGGTTGCCAGGCATTGATGTGCCGGACATTACGTTTGACGACTACGATCTGGTCATTTTAGGCGCGCCGATCTGGACGAGTTATCCGGCCTTGCCCTTGCGGTCCTTTTTGGCGCAGACGCCACAGTTGCCGACGCATGCAGCCTTGTTTCTGACCTGTGGCGGACATTCGCCTCCGGGTAAGGCGGTCGATTTCGTGAACGACCTTTTGCCGGTGCCGTTGGTTGCCTCATTGGCCATCGCACAAAAGGATGTTGTTGATGGCCGCTATTCAAGCGCAGTTCATACCTTCGTCGCCGAACTGAAAGCTCTCCAAGGCTGACTGTCTGTTATCTCTGATCTAGGCTCGCCGCTTCCCCCAAAGCTCCACTGCCTCGCTGATGTCGCGTTTTATCGAATCTCGCTGTGCATCGGACGCGGCCAAAATCTCAGGTGCCTTGAGGAAATCGAGCACCTGAAACTCTGCAATAGGCGGGATGATCAATACATCTGGTGGGCGTAGCTCAAGCAGTTTGTGGGTGATGGTCTGCATACCGATCTGCATCGCACCAAAAATAGAATCCATCTGAGACGGTGGTGCATCCAGGCTACCTCCACCATTTTCACCCTCTGGCTTCGGACCGCCAACGACATCCACAGCCACCACCAAATCACATTGATCAAGGGCGTCTGTTGGCAACGGGTTCACCACCCCGCCATCCACATGCACGCGACCATCAAGCACAACAGGCTTGAAGACGAAGGGAATGGCGATACTGGCTGCCACTGCAGGTGCAATGGGCCCTTCGGTCATCACCCGTGCGTGCCAGCCATAATAATCTGTGGCCACCACTGCCAGCGGCAGAGCCAGCTGATCAAAACTCTCGGCCAAACCATCGGGCATGAAGGCATCCAACACCGCTTCGGGTTCAAGCTGGAGTTCGAACCATTTGGAAAACTGACCCCAACCTTTGGGGCGCATTTTCCAGGCTCGTGCTGCGACTTCGCGCGTTCCGGCGGTTTCCAGAACAAACGCTCGCATCGCGCCCGCAGAAAGGCCCGATGCAACGCCCCAACCGATGATCGAGCCGATGCTGGTGCCTGACACGCAGGCGATGGGCAGACCAAGCTCTTCAATCACGTCCAAAACGGTAATGTGTGACAGACCGCGCGCGCCGCCGCCTCCTAGCGCAAGGCCAAGGCGAGGAAGGTCGGGCGATGCAGGTGAGGTGGTCATTAGAACACTTTCATGAGAAGGGAGGTTTCGCTCTTACTCCCAAAGTGGCTTCTTTTCGTGACAATACAATCCACCCCGTCTAGCACCGGCTCAGGCGATGCAGCCCTGGAGCGTTACGACTACTCGCTCTACATCATCACCTGCTTTGTCTGGGGGACCAGCTGGCTGGGGCTGCGCATGCAGCTTGGCACCATCGCGCCGGAAGTTTCGCTCGTTTGGCGGTTCGCGCTTGCTGGTGTTTTGGTCTTTGCTTGGGCGTTTTGGGCGGGGCAACGCATGCGCTTCGCGCCGCGCGATCATGCTCTTTTTGCGACCATGGGCTTTTTTATCTTTTCCACCAACTTTCTGTTTTTCTACTATGGCGGCATTGAGATCACCGCAGGCCTGTTGGCGGTGGTTTTCTCGCTCGCCTCGGTAATCAATTTTTTGATCGGCATTACCTTTATGGGTCAAAAAGCCGAGCCGCGTCGGTTGGCAGGTGCTGTGTTGGGTGCGCTGGGTATTGGGTTTTTGTTCTGGCCAGAAATCACAGGCACCACACTCAATCGCGACGTGCTTTTTGGGCTGGGTCTTTGCATCTGTGGCACGCTCTTTTTCTGCACCGGTAATGTGTTGTCCGCCCGGGCGCAGAAGCGCGGACTGCCCATTCTCGCGACCAACGCCTGGGGCATGCTTTACGGTGTGATCTGGTTGTTTGTTTTGGCTTTTGCGCAAGGCCATACCTTCGCCATTGAACCGACTGCGGAGTATATTGGCTCCCTGGTTTGGCTGGCGGTGTTCTCATCCGTGATCGCCTTTTGGAGCTACTTAACATTGCTCGGCAGGATCGGTGGTGCACGCGCATCCTACGCGACGGTGATTTTTCCGCTCATCGCGCTCGCCTCATCAACGCTGTTTGAAGGCTATCAATGGACCGTGTTTGCCGTTATCGGCGTCGCGCTTGCGATCTTTGGCAATGTGCTGGTGCTCGGCGGTGGCAAACGCCAGCCCGTCAACAAAGGCGCCTGACTTTCTGGGCTAGCTGGCCGCTTTTCCCGAGGCGAAGGGTGCAGGCTCTGGCCGGTGCGCAACAACGGGAGTATCGCCCTTGGGTGGTTCCAGTTTTTGCATCACCAGATAGGCTGTGATCACCGCCGCCAGGCCAAAAACAACCGACCCCATGGCTTGTCCGATCAGCACGCCTTGCGCGCCGCCACCACCCCATTCCATCTGTGCGCCCAGCCAGACGAAGGGTAGCGTGCCGATGGTGGCTTTGCCCCAATTGAATACCGTAGAATAGGTCGCAAACCCCAGATTGTTGAACGAGGCGTTGGCCACAAACAGCGCGCCGTTGAAGATGAAGCTGGCTGCCACATAGGTGCAAAACAGGATCACCAATCCAGCCGCATCGCCGTCGGCTTCAAACAGCGCCACAATGGGGTCGCGTGCAATGAACAGGATGCCCCAAACCACAGCGCAGTAGGCCAGGATCAAGATCAAGGCATCCATGAAGGCACGCTGAACGCGGTCGATGCGCCCGGCGCCATAGTTTTGGCCGAGAATTGGGCCTACAGCGCCTGACAGCGCAAAGATAGCGCCAAAGGCTACCGGAATGATCCGGCCAACAATTGCCCACCCTGCCACGGCATCATCGCCATAGGGCGCGATGGCGCGGGTTACGATGGCATTGCCCACGGGGGTCGCCACATTGGTCATGATGGC
The DNA here is from genome assembly GCA_040219355.1 of Hyphomicrobiales bacterium. GTDB lineage: Bacteria > Pseudomonadota > Alphaproteobacteria > Rhizobiales > MH13 > MH13. Next base: position 5,010 of record JAVJSN010000012.1, on the reverse strand, counting down.
CGGTAAAGCGATGGCCACCAACCCGCCCATATGCAGGCGCAGCGACTCCTGGCTTGGCAGTGTCACCAGGTCATGCACTTTCATGGCCCCGTAAAAACCCATGCCAAGTAGGGCGAAGCGCGACAGGGTTGTGGAGACGGCGGCACCGTTCACCCCCATATCGAGCGCAAAGATGAAAATCGGATCCATTATGGCCGCTGCGATGCCCGCACCCAGCGTGACATACATGGCACGCTTGGCATCGCCCACGGCACGCAACAGGCCTGACATCGCCATGCCGAGCGCGAGTAGGGGCATGGACGGGATAACGATCTGCAGGAACCCGATGGCCACTTCAAGCGTCAAGCCGGTTGCACCGAGACCTGACAGAAGTGTTTCCACAAACAACCAGCAGATCAAACTGAGCATGCTGATAAGCGCAAAGATGAAAAGCAGACCAGTACCAGCGACCTGCTTAGCGCGATCTTTGTCGCCCGCCCCGAGCGCGCGCGAAACCAGTGCTGTGATGCCAATCGTTGTGCCGATAGCCGCCGACGTGATGAAAAACATCAAGGTTCCAGCATAGCCGATGGCGGCCGCCAGTTCGGTTTCACCTAGTTGCGCGATGTAGAAAAGGTTGGCGAAATCAACAATAAAAATCGCCACCAGTCCAATCGAGCCGGTGGCCGTCATCACGATGGTATGGCGCATCGTCGAGCCGGTGACGAACCGTGGTGTGGTGTCGCCATCTGCTTCGGCTTTGGCAGAAATCTTAGCGTCTGCCATCTAGCTGTTGTCCTTGGTGATGGCTTCGGTTTCTGGCGACAAGGCTTCGGCTTCGCCTTCAGTCTCAATCAATGGTTCGGGAACAGGGTCGAACATTGGCTTGGGTTTTGGAACCGCTTGGCCAGTTGGATAAACGAGATCCACGCCAGCCAGGATGCCGTCCTTGGCCTGCATGGCAAAGCGCCTCTCATCGCGCGCCTGCACATCCGCCACACGGAAATCGGCTTCATCTTCAGGCACGCCCAGTTCAAGCAAAACCTGCCTCCCCATCTCGATGGAGGAGTGGAATGTCTCGCGCACGCTCTCAGTCGCGCCAATCTTCAAAAGCTCCAAGGCGTGGCCACGATCATAAGCCCGCGCATAAATCGGCAGATCGGGATAGGCTTCACGCACCGCGGCCACGATCCGTGTAGTGGTTGCGCGACCATCGGTGCAAACAGCGAGAATATCGGCACGCGCCAGTCCGGCCGCCGCCAAAATATCCAGCCGCGTTCCATCGCCATAATAGATGCGAGCCTTGAAGCGCTTGGCGTCGCGAATACGGTCAGCGTCGGTGTCGATGACCGTGACGCGTTCGCCACCGGCCTGCACAGTTTGCGAGACGAACTGGCCAAACCGGCCAAAACCAATGATCAACACACGCGCCTGGGCGGAGGAATAGTCTTCCTCCATCGTCTCATTCGCCCTGCTCTTGGTCAGGGCATAAGCCGCGTTGATCAGCACCGGTGTCAGCGCCATGGAAAGCGCCACGGCGCAGGCTAGAATGCTCTGTGTTGGGCCATCGATGAGCCCGCCAACCAGAGCAACGCCAAAAACAACGAAACCAAACTCTCCGAACTGGCAGACATAGGCGGTGGTTTTCACCCCTGCGGCGTGGCCCTCGCCCATCATCCGCATCACCATATAGGTGACGGCAAGCTTGATGATGAGGCCAACCACAGTGATCGCAACGATCACCAGGAACTGATCGATCAAGATGTCCAGATCGATGGAAAGGCCGACGGCCAGGAAGAACAAGCCCATCAGCAAACCGCGGAAAGGCTCAATATCGGCTTCCAACTGATGGCGGAAATCGCTCTCCGAAAGCATCACGCCCGCGATCAGGGCGCCAAGCGCGGTGGAAAGGTTGGCCTGTTCCATGACAAAGGCAGCGCCGAGAACGATCATCAGTGCGCCAGCCGTCATCACTTCGCGCACGCCGGTTTTGGCCAGAACATGGAACAGCGGGTTGAGCACGAAGCGACCGATCACCACCAGCGCCGCAACGGCGCCAAGCGCAACGCCGACTTCGCCAAGGCCCATGCCGCCATCGCCGCGTGGGGCAAGGATGGAGGCCAAAGCAAGCAATGGCACGACGGTGAGATCTTGAAACAGCAAAATGCCGAACGTGGCCTTGCCGTGCGGCGTCTCGCGCTCATGGCGTTCATCGAGAATAGCAAGCGCGATGGCTGTGGAGGAAAGGGCGAGCGCCCAGCCGATGATCAGTGCGCTTGTCCAGGAGAACCCCAGCAACATCGCAACACCGCAGAGCAAAAGCGTGGAGCCGAGCATTTGCCCACTGCCAGAGCCGAAGATGGATTTGCGTAAGCTCCACAGCGTGGTTGGCTTCAGTTCCAAACCGATGATGAAAAGGAAGAGAACCACGCCGAACTCGGCAACGGTTGCCACGGAGTCGATGTCCGACACCAGGCCGAGGGCAGGCCCGATGGCCAGCCCTGCTGCCAGATAGCCAAGAACGGCACCCAGCTTGAAGCGCTGAAAAATCGGCACAGCAATCAGCCCTGCCGCCAGCAAAATAAGCACCAGGACAATGGGATCGGAGCTATAGGCCGCGCTATCGGCGAGCGTTTGAAGCGTGGCTTGGGCGTCTTCCATTTAAGGGCAAGTGGACCTTGGCCGACTGGTCGTCAAGCATTTGGCTGGCACGCGCTTATTGAAGCGCAGCAAAACCCTCGGCAAAGCCGGGCAGCTCGATGGGAATGCCAATACCCTCATCGGGCGTTTGGAAGATAACAAACCAGGCTGTTTGGCCGCTGGAAAGCGTGGTCACCAGATCCTCGTCCATGATCATTTCCACGTAACACCCCGATGGCAGGCAGCGGGCAAAGTCAGCCGTGCCAATATCGGTGTCGTCAATGCGCAGGCCAAGCCCACCATCCAGCAACACGCCCAGCGGAACGGCGACACGCAGGATATGTGCGCCCCCATCCACCGTGCGCACGATTGTCACCCGCAGTTCGACATTGGGTCGATCCACAGCCGCAACATTCTGGACCAGGGCACATAGCTCTGTCGGAGACCCATTGGGTGTTTCGCATTGGATTTGCCATGCCTGGAAACTCTCACGCACCACCGGTTGAGCGGATGCAGGAGCCGGCTGCACAAAAAGGGCGGCCAACACAGCAAGGAATGGAGAAAAGCGGAAAAACTGGATCATTGACTCAAGCGTCTTGGTGATTCGCATAAGCGATGGCCAAACTCTAGCAATGGGGCGGCGGTATGACGAGGGTGTCCAGAGACTGGACCGCTAGCGTTTAATCATCAGTGCGTGAAAGGCCGCATCCATCCGGTTTCCCCAAGGACACTGGGCCAATGCGGCTGTGTCTACGACCAAGGGATAAGAAGCGCGGCGCTAATATGACGCATTTCAGGCAAGCCTGCACTCTTCCCATCAGTTTGTCGGTCAGATAGTTAGGACGTCGGATTAAGAGGAGGGTGGAAGTGCGCCCATGCCGTCCGGTAACAACCGGTTGCTGTCATCAGCTTGCAAGGCTTGCCCGCACATAAGACACCCTGATCGCTCGGAGATAATAATCAGTATGACGATAGCGCATCGCATCGCCGCATCTTTTACCGCAACCATGGCCGCACTTGTGGCGCTGGCGACCCCGGCTCTTGCCGCGCAGCCAACACCATGGGCGATGAGTTTCCAGGACGCCGCGACGGTGGTGATGGAACACATACAGTGGTTTGAAACTTTCACTTTGATCATTATCACAGCCATCGTGATTTTTGTTCTGGCTTTGATGATTTACGTCTGCTGGCGCTTCTCTGAGAAAAACAACAAGACGCCGTCCAAAACAACGCACCATGCGATGCTTGAAGTGGCTTGGACTGTTGTACCGATCATCATTCTGGTCGTGATCGCTGTTCCGTCGTTCCGCCTGCTCTACGAAGAAGCTGTGGTTCCCCCGGCGGACATGACCATTAAAGCCACCGGCTATCAGTGGTACTGGGGTTATGAGTATCCCGACCACAACGACATCGACGTTCTGCAGATCATGCTTCAGGACGATGAGCGGCTTGCCCGCATGGAAGAAACCGGCGGCTCTGAGGAAGATTTCCCGCGTCTTTTGGCCGTCGACAATGATTTGGTTGTGCCAGTGAATGCCACTGTGCGCTTGCAGGTAACGGCTGCTGATGTGCTGCATGCTTTCGCTATGCCTGCTTTTGGCGTAAAAATGGATGCCGTGCCAGGCCGCCTCAATGAAACCTGGTTCCGCGCCGACCGTGAAGGCATCTATTACGGGCAGTGCTCGGAGCTTTGCGGCACCGATCATGCGTTCATGCCGATTGCCATCCGCGTTGTAAGCCAGCCTCAGTTTGATGCATGGGCCGCTTTGGCCGCCGATGATCTTGGCGCCGCCAACGACATGCTGGCGCAAATGATCCGCGATGATGCCGACGGCACCGAGTTGGCGCAAAACTAAGACTTCAAGACTTTAGGGTCGCGGTACGCCGCGCCCACACCTGACACATGAGATGAGGATTTGAGGCACCATGGCGAGCTACGCAGACGCGACAGCGCATGACGATGTCCCTGGTTTTTGGACACGTTGGTTCTATTCGACCAACCATAAGGACATTGGCGTCCTCTATCTGATTTTCGCGATCATCGCGGGCATTATCGGTGGTGCGCTCTCCATCGGCATTCGCTTGGAGCTGCAAGAGCCAGGCATGCAAATTTTTGCTGATGGCCACGCTTACAATGTATTCGTGACGGGCCACGGTCTTATCATGGTGTTCTTCGTGGTCATGCCGGCACTGATTGGCGGGTTTGCCAATTACTTCGTGCCCATCATGATCGGCGCGCCGGATATGGCGTTCCCGCGGATGAACAACATCTCGTTCTGGCTGTTGCCACCAGCGCTAATCCTGTTGGTTATTTCCATGTTCGTTGAAGGCCCTCCTGGTGGTCTTGGCGTCGGCGGTGGTTGGACGATCTATCCGCCGCTTTCAACATCC
>JAVJSN010000011.1:0-46297 GCA_040219355.1 Hyphomicrobiales bacterium | reverse complement strand
AGCGCACTGTTCCAATACATCAACGGCTTCTACAATACCCGCCGCCGTCACTCAGCAATAGGAGGGCTATCACCCGCAGACTTCGAACGTAAAACGGCCTAAACGAGAACAGGATGCGGAATTAAAACGGGACAAGTCCAGCTTACTCCAAAGCGTATGAATGAAAACGAGCAATAAATCCCCTCGGCGAACGAAGTAGGACAGTCCATCCTGTTCGGGAGCTCCATTGCGGGGAAGGTGTGAGAGTACATCGCGAAACACCCATTCGCTCATTTTGCTATACGTGGTGTGATTCCCAGTAGAATTGTAGAATGGGATCGAATCTCTATCGAGCCAATCCATTTCGTGATTGAGCCAATAATCCCACTGTTTGCGAAGTTCGGCTTCATCATTTGTAAGGCCGATGACTTCGTCGCCCGGAAAGACTACAAATTCAGGTGCAGGGTTCAGACGTCTGACGACCGCGTTGATAGCCGCATGAGTTTTTTTCATGGGGAGCACCACGAACGCCCGAGCAGCTATCACCGTATAAGGCAAACTGGTGGCCCATGACGTTGGGCATCAATGCAGGTATCACGCTCTTCATATTTGTCGCCATCTGCTGAACTTTAGAAAGGCGGGTTCGGTATCGTGTTGAATCTACGCAAGCGACATATTTCGCAACGAGATTCCATGAGTTCTGGTAACCAGCGTGCCAATTGCAGTAGCGAGAGACCAGCCGTTATTCCGCCGAACGGCCCTTTGGCATTTTCCAAAAAACCCTATCCAAAAGTACTTTGCCAAAAACAACCGTCTTAAGCTGAAGATAAATGGATACAGCCTCAGACAAATGGACTGACTGATCCGTATGGGGAACGCTGAAAGCACCATTGGGACCAGCTGAAGGCACACTCTGCCGCAACCTGAGCCGGTGTCTCCCAGGAACCCCTGACGATTGTACCCTGAGGTGATACAAATATTCGTCCAGCTGCTGTGCAGCGCGAGACGCTGCGACCGTAGCCGACCGCGTCCGCAAAGAGTAGCTGATTTTGCTGGAAAGATAGTGCTCCCTCAGGTCTTGGGGAACGCGTCGCTCGAAGTAGTAAATACCCTCCTTCTGGAACGAGAAGGGGACCTATTTGTCATACGCCATGTCCTACGTCCGTGCTCGGATTGCCCGGAAACAAGGAGGTGTAATAGGTTGGCTTAAGTTAGTGGCGCGCCCGTTCGAACACAGTTCGAACTCGTGTTTAAAAGAGGGCGACCATTTCCAAGAGGAAATGGCGCACCGGGGAAGATTCGAACTCCCGACCCCCAGATTCGTAGTCTGGTGCTCTATCCAGCTGAGCTACCGGTGCATTGCTTGAGAACCGCGCCGAATGGCGCTGGATACCTTCAAGGCGCGCACGCTTAGCCCACCGCTCACGCAATTGCAAGGCGCTATCGACGCCCTTGCTCACTCAAGCTCGTCGACCCGAGCATCGGGCATGGTGATGGTGAAAACCGCACCAGAACTTTCCTCGTTTTGGCCCAGTTCAACCAGTGTGATCGTGCCGCCATCGGCCTCTGCAAGTTCTTTGGCGATCGCAAGGCCAAGGCCGGTGGACCCGCGACGGCCGCCGCCGCCGTGAAACGGTTGAAACAGTTTGCCGCGCACCGCTTCGGGAATACCTGGTCCGGTGTCGGCGACAGTTATGGTCAGTGTATCGCCCACATAAACGGCGCTGACAGCCAGCTGAAGTTGGGTGTCGGTTTCTCCCACCGCTTCGAGCGCATGGCGACCATTGCGCATGAGATTGAGAAGAATGCGGAACAGGTTCTCTTGGCCAACGCGCGTCGCAAGCGCCGCATCAACCTGGTTGGAAAAGGCCAGTTTGCGATGGTTGGTAAGACCAGCAAATTCGGCGGCCTCGTCGACCAAATTGGCCAAGGTGAAAGTGGAACGTGCGGGGGCTTCTTCGCGCACCTGACCATAGGCAAGCGTCGCTTCGCAGAACGAGACCGCACGATCGATGGCCCGAACGATCTTCGGCGCGACACGCTGAACATGCGGGTCGGCGATCATGTCCAGGCGCTCAGACAGCAGATGCGCACTGGAAAGAAGATTGCGCAGATCATGGTTGATCTTGGAGACCGCCAGCCCGACATCGGCCAATCTGCGCCGCTCGGTGAGCATCATGCGCACGTCCGATTGCATGGCCGCCAAGCGCGCTTCGGCATTGCCCAGTTCATCATGACGACCTGACGGCGTTATCATCGAATTTGGGTCTTCCGGCGCGTCGGCAAAAGTTGCCATCGCCGCATCAAGACGGCGCAGCGGTTTGACGAACAGCGCGTTCAGACTGAGGTAAACGAGGCCCGCAGTGATCAACGAAATGACGATGGAGAGTATGATGATGTTGCGCGAAAAATTCAGCATCGCATCGCGCAGATAGTACTCTTCGACCACCACTTCGACATAGCGCCCGGTTGACGGCTCCGGTCCACCATGGATGCGCAAGACATTGTCACCGCCGGCCAATGTTTCAAAGGCATCCCAGATTGAACGCAGCGGGTTGCTGGTGGTGACATCAACATCGACGGCCATGTTGGCAACCAGGCTGCCATCGATTCCGGCACGTTGGGCCAGAACTTGCCGACCGGAGTTGGTGACCAACACCAGTTCGTGGGCTTCCAGTGTTTCCAGCAGCACCTGCTGCATCATCGCGTCGCCCGTTTCCGCGCCAAACCCATAACCAAAGGCCACAGGATCAAGCGCTGCAACCGCCAGTTCCGCGTCAGCCAAGCGATCCTGAAGCCAGGTGTTGCGGAAGTTGGCGATGGACGGCACGAAAATCAGCACCTCGGCAAGCATGACGAATAGGATCGTCAAGACAAGCAGCTTGGCGGACAGTCCAGCGCCGTTGCGGGTGCGGGTCTTTTGGATCGGCGTAACTGTGGTTCCAGGATCGCGCATGGTCAGTATCTATGCAGCCTAGCCGAAGCGCTGCAAGAAGGTGATGATCTTGCGTAGTGTTGGGTTCTCTGTGGCACCTTTGTAGTATTCCACTGCCGCTCGGCGCCCAACTTCGGACAAGGTCGGATAGGCAGCAACCCACGAGGTGATGTCAGAAACCTTCATGCCCTTTGCAATCGCCAAGCCCCACAGTGAAATGATCTCACCAGCTTTGGGGCCAACGATGACGGCGCCGAGAATTTTACCGCGCTTGGTGGTGAACACTTTGATGAAGCCTTCGGTGGTGCGCTCGGCAATGGCGCGGTCGTTTTCGTGGAAAGCCCAACGCAGCACGCGAATATCGGGCGTGTTCTTCAGCTCGTCCTCGGTCGCACCCACAGATGCAACTTCAGGGTCGGTGTAGGTTGTTTTTGGCAAAATGGTCCCGTTCTGCTTGATCGGCAGACGGAAGAGGATATTTCGGGCAATCAGTGCGCCGTGATAGCCGGCGACATGGGTGAACTGCAGTCCACCTGCCACATCGCCAATGGCAAAGACTTTCCTGTTGCTGGTGCGCATGCCCGCGTTCACTTTGATGCCACGGCGATCATAATCGATCCCCGCTTTTTCAAGATCGAGGCCTTCGACGTTCACTGAACGACCAGCCGCGACCATGATGTGCGAGCCCTTGATGGTTTGGGATTCCTTATGGTCGCCCTCGCCCACCTCAATCGTGACCTCAACGCCCTCTCCATCTTTGGCAACTTGGGTGACCATCGCGTGTTCGTGAATATCCACGCCCTCGCCTTCCAGCGCGGCCTTGACCAGTTCTGCCGCCTCGCGGTCTTCGCGACCGAGAACTTTAAAGCCTTCGAGCACCGTCACCTTGGCGCCCAGGCGATTGTGCGCTTGGGCCAGCTCCAGCCCGATAGGGCCAGCGCCGACGATTATCAGGTGCTCGGGCAATTCTTTGCGGTCAAAGATCACCTCGTTGGTGATGTAAGGGACAGTGTCCAGACCAGGGATCGGCGGCACAGCAGGGCGCGATCCGGTCGCAATGACCACGCGACGCGCCTTGATTGTTGTGTTGCCGACCTGAACGGTTTGCGGACCGGTGAAGCGCGCCTCACCACCCAGCACTGTCACGCCCAGACCTTCATAGCGCTCAACCGAATCGACCGGCGCGATGGTTCCAATCACATTCTTGATGTGATCATGGACAGCCGAAAAATCGACGTCGAACGGCGCGCCTTTTTTGCCCTTTGCGTGAATGCCGAACTTGGGGCCTTCCATGATCGCATGGGCATGTTTGGCAGCTGCCAAGATGGCCTTGGAGGGAACGCAGCCAACGTTCAGGCAATCACCACCCATTTTGTGCTTCTCAATAAGCACCACCGGTACACCGAAACTAGCCATCACAGCGGCCGTCGTCAGCCCGCCTGAACCACCGCCGATGACGACCACGTCGGGGGTCAACGTTTGTGGGGCATCGCCAGGCGGCGCTGGTTCAAGCGAAGGTGTGGTTTGAGGGGCAGAGTTGGACATGGTGGTTCCTTTGGGCAGCCTGCCATGACTAGCACATTTGGCTGCCCTGGTTGGGCGAAGATTGTGGTGGGTATAAGCGGTTAAGCAGCCTTGCCAGTGCGGCGGGCGCGGATGGCTTTCATCACCGGCGGGATCAGTGCCACGGTGCCCAAGGCAGCGAATGCAAGAATGATTTCGGTTGTCACCAGCGATGCCAGGTCGATGGAGCAAGTCCCGGCGGCAGCGCAGCCTGGGTTGGCGGCTTCTTGCGCCATGATCACACTATCAAGACCAGAGCCAACGAACGCATAGGCAAACGTGCCCGGCGCGATACCGAAGAACGTGGCCAACACGTATGAGCGCAGCGGCAAATTGGCCAGCGCGGGCGCGATGTTGACCAAGGAGAAGGGGAAAATCGGCGTGAGGCGCAGGAACAGAAGATAGTTGAAGCCATCTTTCTTGAAGCCCTCAAGCAGCTTTTTCAGCGTCGGGCCAGCCCTTTCGGCGATTGCCTGACCAAAGGCCGTGCGTGCGGCCATGAAAAGTGCCGTGGCGCCAATGGTCGCGGCCACAACAACTGTCAGCCCGCCAAAAAGCCAGCCGAACAGAAAGCCAGCAGCAATCGTCAGAAGGCTTGCGGCGGGAAAGCTGAGCGCGACGGCCAGTGCATACACGGCACCGAACCCAAGGACAGAGAGAAGAAGGTTCTCATTGATGAATCCGGCCAGCATTTCGCGTTGCTGGATAAGACCAGACAGGCTCAAATGATCATTCAAGCCAAATGCGAAGGCTGCTGCCATTGCCCCGGCAATGACAATCAGTGGGCCAAAGCGCTTCAGCAAGCTGATAGCGGTTGAGGTGGTCTTGGGCATTTGAGGGGCAGGTTGGCCTGTCATTACAGCGTCCTGTGCGGGTGGCGGGGCCATGATGGTGTTTCCTTTGATCAGCCCCTTTTCGTCAGGGCGAGAGATGTTCGCGTCGTTGCGTTGAGAGGGCACATAGCAGCGCAACCTTTCCAAATCATCGGCCTCGCGCACCATCACACGGCCTTGTGAACGCCCGTTATGCAGGGCAATTGCGGCGTGATGCAGCGTGAGTTCATCGCGAGGTGGCACGCCCTGCCCCATTACGGTCACCAACCAACGCCAATATGCGCCCTATCAATTGACTTTTCCTCAAGGCCGCCCGTATAAGCGCGGCTTGTTCTGGTGCTTGCGGCTCCGGCCTTGCGGACGCACGCCAGCACTTCAGCAATTTTAGAAGCTTCTTGGCGCATGCTGATGCGGGCGCTGATGCTCAACGTGAAGAGTGTGACCGATGAAACGTACCTATCAACCTTCCAAACTCGTGCGCAAACGCCGTCACGGTTTCCGCGCGCGCTTGGCGACCAAAGGCGGCCGTAAGGTTTTGGCAGCGCGTCGTTCGCGTGGCCGCAAGCGTTTGAGCGCCTAAGCGGCATTGTTTGGCGGGTGGTGACAAATGTGTGGCATCACCGCAGGCAGCTTGGCGTTTCCAGGAACAGCGCAGCGGGCGCCAGAGACAGCACTTTTCAAGCTGAATCGGCGCAGCGATTATCTGGCCGCCAAACGCGGAAAACGGGCGCATTGTGCGCCCTTTGTGCTTCAGGCCAGACGCCGTGATGACACCGAACCGCCTCGCATTGGCATCACCGTTACGCGCAAAGTTGGTGGTGCTGTGGTGAGAAACCGCATCAAGCGGCGGCTGAAAAGTGCTATAACCTCGCCAGCGGGTCTAGGTTTTCAGGCCGGATATGATTATGTCCTCATCGCACGGGCGCTGGCAGAATGCGCACCGTTTGACGCATTGACGAGCGCCCTTCAAAGCGGGCTGAACAAGGTCCACGCACGCGCAGCTTGAGCGCGGCCAACGCAGCAAATAACGCCGGGTAGTCCATGGAAAACCGCAATTACATTCTCGCCATCGCTTTGTCGCTCGGCATCTTAGTGGCGTGGCAGTATCTGTATGTTGGCCCTCAGATGGAAGCCGAGCGCGCCGCGCTTGAAGCGCAGACCGGTCAATCGGTGGATGCAACCGGCGCCCCGATCATTGTGGATGAAAGCGCGCCCAACGTGGCCGCGCCGTTTTCAACGTCGCCGGGCGGTTCGCTGGTGCCAAGAACGCTTGATCGTGAATCGATCATTGCCGGCACTGATCGCGTGACGATCGACACTTCGCACATCACCGGTACCATTGCCTTACAGGGCGCTCGGATCGACGACATTCATTTGGTCGAATACCGTGAAACGTTGGATGAGGATTCCGACACGGTGATTTTGTTCTCACCGTCAGGATCGTCTGATCCGTTCTACGCCGAGTTTGGCTGGGCTCAGGGCGCTGGCGGCGCGGCAGCATTACCCGGCGCCGATACGCTGTGGGAGGTCGAAGGCAACACAACGCTGACGGCATCGACGCCCGTCACCCTGGTTCATGATAATGGCGAGGGGCTGACGTTCCGCCGGATTATCTCGGTGGACGAGGACTATATGTTCACCGTGCGCCAAGAGGTGGAAAATACCTCCGAAGCTGGCGTGTTGCTTTACCCGTATGGATTGGTTGCGCGGCATGGCGAACCACGCACCAGCCGGATGTTCATTCTCCATGAGGGCCTTATTGGCTTCTTCGGCGAGGACGGCCTTGCCGAGCTTGACTATGATGATGTGCGCGATGACGGAACCACCCAGTATCGCGATGTCTCCGGCGGCTGGCTTGGCATCACGGATAAATATTGGGCGGCGACGCTTATTCCGTCAGGGCTGGACAGTTACCGCGGTGAGTTCCGCATGGACCAGATCGCTGCCGGTGAGAGCTTTGTTGCCGCGTATCTTGGTGGCGGTTTTGAAATTGCCCCTGGTTCCAGCATCGGCATCGAAAACCAGCTTTTTGCTGGCGCCAAGGAAGTTGCGATCATTGATGGCTACGAGCAGAATTTCGGCATTGAGCGCTTTGAGCTTTTGATCGATTGGGGCTGGTTCTATTTCCTGACCAAGCCGATGTTTTTCGCCATCAAATGGCTGTTTGGCATTTTCGGCAATTTCGGCGTTGCGATCCTTTTGATCACCGTTGCGATCAAGCTGGTCTTCCTGCCGTTGGCCAACAAATCCTACGCTTCGATGTCGAAGATGAAGAAGGTTCAGCCACAGCTGAAAGAGATTCAAGACCGCTACAAAGACGACAAGCCAGAACTCCAGAAGCACATGATGGAGCTCTACAAGAAAGAGAAGATCAATCCAGTGGCCGGGTGTTGGCCGGTGCTGATCCAAATTCCAGTGTTCTTCGCACTCTACAAGGTGTTGTTCGTCACCATCGAAATGCGGCACGCGCCGTTCTTCGGCTGGATTCAGGATCTTTCGGCTGCCGACCCAACATCGCTGTTCAATCTGTTTGGACTACTGCCCTACGACCCAACGCTTGTGCCTTTGATTGGTCCGCTTTTGGGCTTGGGTGTCTGGCCGATCCTGATGGGCATCACAATGTTCGTTCAGATGAAGCTGAACCCGACGCCGACGGATCCGACGCAGGCGATGATCTTTACCTGGATGCCAGTGGTGTTCACCTTCATGCTGGCGACATTCCCTGCTGGTCTGGTGATCTACTGGACGTGGAACAACTTCCTCTCGGTGATCCAGCAGGCCTTCATCATGAAACGTCACGGGGTGAAGATCGAGCTATGGGACAATCTCAAGGCGATGTTCGTGAAGAAGCCTGCCAAGCAGCCGGCCGAATAGCCCGCTGTGTCCGAGCCAGAGGCCGATCTGGAGGCGATTGGCCTTTCTGAAGCGCTTGTTGATGCGGGCGACCAGCTGTTTGCCCGTGAATGGCTGTTTGAAAAAGGCGTTGTCGCGCCCTCTGGTTTGCCAGTTGATGGCCGCATCGAGATCGCGTTTGCGGGCCGCTCGAATGTCGGCAAGTCCTCCTTGCTTAATGCGCTGGTGCGCCAGAAGGGCCTAGCACGCACCTCCAACACGCCGGGGCGCACGCAGGAGCTTAACCTCTTCTCCGCTGATGGCATGCCGTTCCGCATCGTCGATATGCCAGGCTATGGTTTTGCCAAAGCGCCGCTGGATACGGTGGAAAAGTGGAACAAGCTTATCCGCCGCTATCTGCAAGGACGTGTGGAGTTGGCGCGCGTTTTCGTGCTGATCGACTCCCGCCATGGGCTGAAGAAAAACGATCTTGAGATCATGAAAATGCTCGACGAGACAGCCGTCAGCTATCAGCTTGTTCTCACTAAGACCGACAAGCTGAAACCCGGGCAAATCGAGCGGATCAAGCAAAGCGTTCAGGACGGTATTGCCAAACGCCCTGCCGCCTATCCGTTTGTCGTGGTGACATCCTCAGAAAAGCGGCAGGGTATCGACACGCTGCGCGGGTTCGTCGCCCGCCTGTTGAGCGATCTCGGCGCACTTCAGTTCGCGGAGCCTGCCGATCAGGATCAAGACGATTCATCGTCAGGAACCAGCCAACCTTTATAGTGCACAAGCAACCCGTTGCCGCCTGGAAGCCAGGTGGGCGTGGCCAACCGGATATCAAAGGTAAAGCGGCCATCGTCGACGCCTTCATAAGCGTCCACTGAAGGCAACAGCCCAAAAGGCACTGGCAAACCAAGGCACCATCCCCGCCGCAGCACCAATTGCATGCCACCGCTGGCAGTCAGCAACTCTTGCTCAAACGTCATCAAACCAACGCGCTCGCGAACGCGGTACGATCGATCTGACGGCAGGCACGTTGATCGAAACAGATGATCACCGAAACGGCGTGACCATCGTTCATGAGTTTCTCGCCGAACTTTGATGACCCGCACCGGAACATCATCGCCAGTCGGCGGAAACCCAAACATCTTGCAAACCAGGCCAGCGATGAAACCGTCGCCGCGCCTCACGGTTGCATGCCCGATAAAGGAGACCTCCGAGCCTTTCTCATGCAGAGTTTGAATGGCTGGGTGCAAATCATGCCACCGATCACCGAGCGCGGATCGAAAGAGCGTGTCGCTACCCACAGCCTAGTCCATCAGCTTCGCGCGCAGCGCCGGGTCAGGCACGGCGCACATATCGGTGCGGCCAAACATTGCATACCGGTTGCTGGCAATGCGCCGATAAAGCCAATCCTGCAACGGACGCGGCAGAAGCCGCAGCGGCTGGAGGGCCCAGCCGAAACCGCCGACCAGGCTGCCAGCCCGGATCATTGCATCCAGCGAGGTGTAGGCCTTGCCATCGACCAGCAATAGCCAGCTTTCAGGATCGCCCATCGACAAACCGTAATGGGCAAGCATAGCCTGACCCAACGGTGTCTGGACCCTGCAAATCCTGAATTGATCATCTCGATCAAACCGCGCAATGAGCTTGGCCCCGAAGGTGCAAAGCACGCACTCGCCATCCATAAACGTGATCGGTCCGCTGTCGTCAAAAGTCGGAACAGCCGGATCAGAGCGGTAAGAGTATGGCTCGCGGGTGGTGAGCAGTGTCATGGTAAGCGGTGTCTCCAGACGGTCTCATCTTAGGTGCGTGAGCGCCCCAGTCGATCCGGCGCGGTGACGCAGATGAACAGCAAAGCTTGACCTTTGGCGCAACACAGTGTCCTTCCTCCTTTCGCTCTTCCCTGACCCGTGATCGCAGGCCCTTCCGATGCCTTTTGAAGATGATCCCAATGTGCCGCTGGAACCCAAGCCTGTGCGCCAAGCGCGGCTGATCAGTCAGGCACTGCCATTTATGCAGCGCTACACCGATCAAACCATCGTGGTGAAATATGGCGGACACGCCATGGGGGACGCCGCTCTTTCGGGCGCCTTTGCCCGCGATGTCGCCCTGCTCAAACAGTCAGGTATCAAACCCATCGTGGTACATGGCGGTGGACCACAGATCGCGGCGATGCTCGACAAATTGGGCATTGAAAGCAAGTTCGAAAGCGGCCTGCGGGTCACGGACGAAAAGACCATCCAAGTGGTTGAGATGGTTCTGGCTGGATCGATCAACAAACAAATCGTGCAAGAGATCAATTCAGCGGGCGGCAAAGCCATCGGACTGTGCGGCAAAGATGGCCAGATGGTCACTGTGAAGAAGGTGACCCGCACAACGCGTGACACCGATTCCAACATCGAAAAAGTCGTCGATCTTGGCTTTGTCGGCGAGCCCGAACATGTGAACCCCTCTGTCCTCCACATGGTGACGCAAGAAGCACTGATCCCAGTGATTGCGCCGGTGGCGTCTGGCACCGACGGCAAAACCTACAATGTGAACGCTGACACCTTTGCTGGTGCGGTGGCCGGCGCTCTAAACGCCTCCAGGCTGCTCTTCCTCACCGATGTTGATGGCGTTTTGGACGCAGATAAAAATCTCCTCTCAGAACTCACCATCGCCAAAGCCCGCGAACTGATCGCTGATGGAACCATAGCAGGCGGCATGATCCCTAAAGTTGAAACCTGCATCAAGGCCGTAGAGGCCGGTGTTGAAGGCGTTGTGATCCTCAATGGCAAGGTGCCACATTGCGTGCTGCTGGAACTTTTCACCGCGCATGGCGCGGGCACACTGATCACCCGATAGAAAGCAAAACCACCATGGCAGCCGAGCACGAACAGCATACGGGCCTTGAGGCTTTTGCGCGCGTCGAGAATTGGATTTTTGATCTCGACAACACGCTTTACCCGCACCATTCGAACCTGTTCGCGCAGATGGATGCGAAGATGACGGAATACCTTGCCAAGCTGATGGATTTGGAACACGCCGAAGCACGCAAAGTTCAGAAGAATTATTACAAAAACTACGGCACAACGCTGCGCGGACTGATGGTTGAGCAAGGCATCACGCCAGACGATTTTCTGGACTACGTGCACGACATCGACCATTCGGTCTTGGAGCCCGACCCCAAGCTCAACATTGTGATCGAACAACTGCCAGGTCACAAATATGTCTTCACCAACGGCACGGTCAAACATGCCGAAGCGGTGCTGGACAGGCTTGGTGTTTCAACCGAATTCCAGCACATCTTCGACATCGTGTCGGCCGATCTGATCCCCAAACCGAACGGTTCAACGTACGACAAGTTTCTGGAACTGACGGGCATTGATCCGGCCAAAGCGGCCATGTTCGAAGACTTGTCACGCAACCTCAAAGTTCCCCATGAGCGCGGTATGCTCACCACCTTGATCGTGCCGCGTGGCACCCGCGAGGTCTTCCACGAAGACTGGGAACTTGAGGGCCGCGATGATAATCACGTGCTTTATGTCACCGACCACCTTGCGGACTTCCTTGAGGATGTGCGCGCGGCTATTTCATACTGACCGATCTCTTGGAAGGACCTTCCCCCATGCATCACGCCATGACCGACCACGCTGCCATTGAAGCCACTGTGACGGAGGCCTTTGAGGCGCGCGATACGATTGATGTGAACACGCGCGGCGAGGTGCGCGATGCCGTCGATGCCGCGCTTGACTTGCTGGACAAAGGCAAGGCGCGCGTTGCCACACGCGGTGAGGATGGCAACTGGACAGTGCATCAATGGCTGAAAAAAGCGGTTCTCCTCTCTTTCCGCCTCGCCCCGATGGACATCATCAAAGGCGGTCCTGGCGATGCTGTCTGGTGGGATAAAGTGCCGTCGAAATTTGATGGCTGGGGCGCCATGGATTTTGAGAAAGCCGGCTTCCGCGCCGTGCCTGGTTCTGTGGCACGCCGGTCGGCGTTCATTGCACCGGGCGTCATCTTGATGCCCTCCTTCGTGAACCTTGGAGCCTATGTCGATGAAGGCACGATGGTGGATGGTTGGGCCACCGTGGGCTCTTGTGCACAGATCGGCAAAAACGTGCATCTTTCTGGCGGTGTCGGCATTGGCGGCGTGTTGGAACCGATGCAAGCTGGCCCAACGATCATTGAAGACAATTGCTTTATCGGTGCCCGTTCAGAAGTGGTGGAAGGCTGCATCGTGCGTGAAGGCTCCGTGCTTGGCATGGGTGTCTTCATCGGCCAATCGACGCGCATCGTGAACCGCATGACTGGCGAAATCACCTATGGTGAGGTGCCGCCCTACTCCGTGGTTGTCGCCGGTTCGATGCCCAGCACCACCAAAATGGGCAATGGCGAGCCAGCGCCAAACCTTTATTGCGCCGTCATCGTGAAGCAGGTTGACGAGAAGACACGCTCCAAGACCGGTATCAACGAGCTTTTGCGCGACTAACTTAGGGGACCTTTTCTTCGCATGCTCAACTATTTTCTGTCGCCCAATGGCCGTTTCCGGCGCCGTGATTATTGGTTCGGCATGATCGTGCTGATGATCATTTTGGCAATTGGGTTGAGTGCTGATTTTGTGTTCCGCGGCGTGGAGATGATTCCGACAGGTACGCCAGGCCAATACGACCTGCGGCCTGCTCCCTTGGTGTTGGGGTTTGCTGGTCTTCTGATCCTATGGCCTTCCATTGCCATGGGGATAAAGCGCTGGCATGACCGCGATAAGTCCGGTTGGTTTGTTCTTCTTGGCATGATTCCCATCGTGAATCTTTATGCCTATCTTTCGCTGTTCTTCCTTTCCGGTACCCGTGGCCTTAATCGCTTTGGGCCCGATCCACGCGAGGAAGAGCGCTACCTGTACGCCAGCGACCATGACACACGCGGCAAGACGTCGTAGCCTCTTGGCGATTTGCCCTTGAAAGCGGGCGCACTTCCAAACATTTAGAGAGGCAGGTGAGTGATCCTGTTCACCGGCCCCTCTTCTTTGCAGGACTGACCCTTTGGCCAACCCGCCGCCTTTGCCACCCTCCAATCTCTCACAGCAACCGCCCACCGCTCCGGCCAACCCGGTGGATGGGCACACCTTTTTCTGGCTGTTCTTCCGATTTGATGGGCGCGTTGGGCGGCAGGTCTATTGGCTGTCGGTCCTTTTCTTGGCAGCGCTTGTCGGTGCGAGCGGCCTGTTCGTCGTCGATCCGGAAACCGGCAGCGTGGTTCTTACGCCAAGTCCATTTGCCTCGTTTATTTATACGATGGCCTCGATCTGCTCGATCTTAGTGTCGATCAAGCGCCTGCATGATTTGAACATGACGGGCTTCTTCGCGCTTGGCCTTATCATTCCGCCGGTGGCGGTGATCATGTCGCTGTGGCTCGGTATTCGCAAAGGCGACGATGGCCCCAACAAGTTTGGGTGGCAGCGCGATGTGCGCCCAACCCAGCCACCGCCGAAAATGCCAGACAATGAGGACAACGAATGAGCCGGCCTGATGCGGCACATCCGGACGTTCGTGACCCGGTCGCCGTGCTTCAGGCTCTCATCGGATACCCCAGTGTTACGCCCGATAGCGCCAGCGCCCTGGATGGTGTGGCGGCGATGCTGTCGGGCCTTGGCTTTGACATTGACCAGCCAGTTTTTTCCGCTCCTGATACGCCTGACATCGCCAATCTATTTTCTGCCATTGGGTCGGCAAGCGGGACGAACGCCAAGCATTTTGCCTTTGCTGGCCATCTCGATGTGGTGCCTGAAGGCGATAGCGCAGATTGGCGTCACGGTCCGTTTGCGGCGCAGATCGAAAGCGGCAAGCTTTACGGTCGCGGCGCGGTAGACATGAAGGGCGGGGTTGCCGCCATGATCGCCGCCAGCGCGCGGTTTCTCGACACGCATGGGCCAGACTTTGGCGGGCGGCTCTCGTTCATCCTGACTGGCGATGAAGAAGGCCCGGCCATCAACGGCACCAACCCGCTGATGAAGCATATCGACCGAAAGGGCGAACGCATCACCGCTTGCCTGCTCGGCGAACCGACCAACCCACAGATTATGGGTGAGATGATCAAGATCGGGCGACGTGGATCGCTGACGGCCACCATCAATGTCGAAGGCGTGCAAGGCCATGTCGCGTACCCCCATCTGGCCGCCAACCCGCTGAACCCGCTGGTTGCCGCGCTTGCTGCGCTCAAAGAGCCGCTGGATGAGGGCACGGATCTTTTCCAACCTTCCAACCTGGAACCGGTGACGATCGACACCGGCAACCCGGCCACCAATGTCATCCCGCAGCGGGCCAGCGCCCGGGTGAATGTACGCTTCAATTCCACCTGGACCAAAGCCAGCCTGGAAGCCGAACTGCGCCGTCGTTTGGATGCTGTCGATTGGCAAGGCTGCCGCTACAATCTGGCCATCAGCAATGATGTCAGTGAGGCGTTCTACACCCCGCCCGGTCCCTTCGTGGACAGTTTGGTGGACGCCATTGAAACAGCGACCGGGGTCAAGCCCAAGCTGTCGACCTCTGGCGGGACGTCGGATGCACGCTTCATCAAAGACTATTGTCCGGTGGTGGAGTTTGGCCTGGTTGGGCAGACGATGCACCAGGTGGATGAACACGTTGAGATCGCCCATCTGGAAGCGCTGACTGATATTTACTGCCAGGTCCTGGAGCGATTTTTCGCGACCTCTTCCTAACGTCAAACGCCGGTTTCGACGGAACTTCTTTGCCTTGGATGCGTTCGGTGGGAACAACCATAGGAGAGGTTTCATGACCCATTTTTCGCACGGCGCTATCACGCAAATTCCAACCAACAGTCCAACTGTTTATGCCTTCAAGGTCACCGGCCACATCGATGATGACGCATCCGAGGCGATGGCAAAACTCATGAATGACGTGTTTGATCGCACCGAGTCGGTGAACATGCTGCTCGATCTGACCGATTTTTCAGGCAGTGACTGGGACAGCATGCTTGACGGCGACGTCATAGAATCGCGCTTCCGCGCCTTGTCGCATGTGGCGCGCTACGCGGTGATTGGCGCGCCGGACAATGCGGCCAAAATGATCGGTTTGATGGACAAGATCATCCCGGTTGAAGCCAAAGCGTTCGATGCAGCAGAGGCCGACAAGGCGTGGCAGTTCGTCGGTGCCACGCCGGTACACTCCTAGAGCTATGAGAGGATAGCTGTGCTGCGAGCATCATCCAGGCACACCGCGCACCTAGGCCGCCACCCTCGCACGAGCGCAGCGTTAAAGCGGGAATGGGAGACGGGGTGCCGTGAAGCATCGCCTTATAATTGTAGAGATAATTCGATGCCGCATGGCACCCCGTACGAGACGTTTTTTGGCTTATCCGGAGGATCCGGGGTGAGTTAGCTTTTTCTCCACCCCAGGCGCACAAACGACGGACACAGGATTTACCCACCCCGCCGAACCACAAATGATGCGGGGGTTTTTGGCCATGTCTTGGATGCTGCACAGCAGTCGCACCAACCAATCCACTTGCGAGTGACGCCCTGTGCTTTGGGCACAGCCAGCCTATGTCGCTGGCTCTGTGCTTAGCGCACAACCGCTTTCACTCGTAACCCGCCACGTGTTGTCCAAGCCCTTGCTCGCAGACCAGACCACATCCGGTTTCGCCCTCATGATGATGCAGGTCGTTACCCCCAGACCAACGATGAGCGCTCGCCCCTCCACCAGCCGGGGGAACGACCCCAAGCTTCCCTAGGTATGTGGTGGAAGGCGAGATGATGATGGCTGAAGACAGAACGGGCGGTGATAAGCTGCCCGGATGTCCCCCTTTCAACAGGCCATTGATCAACCGCAATTGCGTTGGATGGTTTCGGCCCTAGCGTTTTACACTTTGGCGAACGCAGGCAGGTTCCATGGCGATGATTTCACGACGCGCCGTGCTCGGCGCAGGGTTGACGGCAGGTGCGCTCGGCGCGGTTGGCAACGGCTTTTGGCCGCGCCTTGATGTTTATGAGGCTGTAGCGGCCGAGCAGCGGCGCGAAGCGTCCGCCGCGCCGGCCATAGTGGACATGATCCGCCTCGCCGCTCTTGCTGCCAACAGCCACAACACGCAGCCCTGGCGCTTCTCGGCCAATGACTCGCAGGTCCGTATCCTGCCCGATTTCGACCGGCGTACCGAGGTGGTCGATCCCGACGACCATCATCTGTTCATCAGCCTTGGATGCGCTGCGGAGAACCTCGCTCTGGCTGCGCAGGCTCGCGGACAAGCCGCCCATGTGGCGTTGCTTGACCATGCGCCACACACAGCGACGCCTTCGGTGATGGTCGATCTGCACTCCACGCAGATGCTGGAATCCGAGCTCTATCGCGCCATCCCGTTTCGGCAATCGACACGGTCGCTATATGACGGTCGGGCCGTGTCGAACGATGATGTACACTCCTTGCAACGCGCGGCATCCGAACCCGGCGTTTCGCTTTCCCTTTTCACCAGCGAGGCGGATCGGGCGGCCATTACCGACTTTGTGGTTGAGGGCAACAGTTCACAGATCGACGACCCGGCCTTTGTCGCCGAGCTTCGTCAATGGCTGCGGTTCAGCCCCGACCGCGCCCTGGCGACCGGCGATGGCTTATTTTCAGCCTGTTCGGGCAATCCTGTCCTGCCGGAATGGTTGGGTGGCGTAATGTTTTCGGCCTTTTTCACCAAGGACGCGGAAAACGAGAAATATCGCAACCAGATTGCCTCGTCGGCAGGTATTGCAGTGTTCACCGGTGACCGCGCCGACCCCGACCATTGGGTGAAGGTGGGCCGCAGCTTTCAAAGGTTCGCCCTTCGAGCGACTGTTCTCGGCATCCGGACGGCCCATATCAACCAGCCGGTGGAAGTCCCGTCGGTCCGACCAGGCTTTGCCAACTGGCTTGGCGCGCCGGACGCCCGCCCCGATTTGGTGATCCGCTTCGGGCGCGCGCCCGCCATGCCGATGGCGCTTCGCCGTCCGGTCGAGGCGGTTCTGATCTAAGTTCCGTTCTCATAGTCGACGCCGGTGAACACCAGCCCATCGGCAGGAGCGACGGGCTTATAATCGTTGCTTTCGTGACGGCCATCACAGAACGTCAAGTGCCTTTACTATACCACATTTGGATCGTAGCCGATGTGTTCAACACCCCGTTAAAGGCGTGAGAGCCGATGAACTCGATCCCAACTCGTTTCGACAATGGCATTCCAGTGACCGACTGCCTGAGCGCTGCGGGCGAGTCTATCCTGCTTGAAGCGATCGACCGGCTTCCGGTCGGCGTCGGGGTAGAAAAGCCCAATGGCGAGCTCACCCACTGCAACCAGGCTTTTGCGGCTTACTATCGCGTACCCGCGCGCAGGCTCATCGGCATGGACTTCATGGACCGGATGCGCATCATCTGCCCGCAGATCGTTGAAGTGAACGGTCAGCCGGTGCTGGGCACCGGCCCTCTGGCTGCATTTCATACCGATCCATGCATGCACCACGACGCGCCGGGAACAATCGAAACCCGGTTGCGTGATGGGCGCAGCTTCCTCAATGAGCGGGCTGAGCTCAGCAATGGCGGCCGCGTCATTGTCATGACCGATGTGACCGCGCTCAAGCGTGCGGAGGTTGAGGCGCGTGCGCTCAGCAGCCTGCACAAGCCGACATCCGTTAACCCCCACGCTACGACACCGGCGAACGCCTCAGCGCCGGAAAGCTGCACCGACTTCGGTGCCTGCCGGCTCGACCTGACATCGGCTCGGCTATTTGGACCCGAAGGACAGGAAATTCCGCTCACCTCGATGGAATTTTCGCTCTTGCGTGTTTTCGCGGACAATCGCGGACGCATCCTGACGCGGGACCAGTTGCTTGAACTGGCCCACGACAAGAGCTGGGAGCCGTTCGACCGGTCGATCGACCTGCGCATCTCGCGGCTGCGCCGCAAGATCGAGGTCAACCCGGCCAAGCCACAGGTCATCCGCACCGTGCGGGGCCTGGGCTACATCTTGAGCTAACTGTGGTGCCTGCCGAACCAGGAGAGTCACACCCTAGGCTGGCGTGACTCTCGCACCTTGACGGCCAATCAGGATCGATGGCGTTGAGGTCGTGGTTTATCGCGCGAAACCACCGCCAACGGCGCTAGCGCCTGCACCGCCGCCGCCGCCTCCGCCGCCTGGAGGATTGGGGTTGGCTTGTTCAGCGCCGCCACCACCGCGGCCGCCGCCTCCACCGGGGCCGCCGCCTCCACCAGGGCCGCCGCCGCCTCCAGGGCCGCCGCCTCCACCACCACTTGATGGCGACATGTCGCTGACCAGTTGCGTGAGCCTGCTGGCATCGCCAGCATCAGCAAAGGAACAAGTGTATTCAAGCCACCCACCATTGGCGTCCATCCATTGGACAAGATCGCCGTTGATCTGGCGGCAGGCATCAACGAAGGGCTGGCAGTATCGAGCTCCAGAACAGGACATCGATTGGGACGCGTGTGCGGTTCCCGCCTGCAGACCCGTTCCCGCCAAAGTGCCAGCAACCAGGCTGGCCGACAGAAGGATAGGATGCATGGTAAACTCCCTTGCCCGCGGACATGTCTGTGCCACGGGACTGGTTGGACAAG
Source organism: Hyphomicrobiales bacterium (assembly GCA_040219355.1). Taxonomy (GTDB): domain Bacteria; phylum Pseudomonadota; class Alphaproteobacteria; order Rhizobiales; family MH13; genus MH13. The sequence continues at coordinate 27,566 of JAVJSN010000011.1, read as the reverse complement.
CGGCTCAACCCGAGCCGCTTTGCGCTGGCCGCATATGCGCTGCCATCACCGTCCAAACTGCTGGAAGTCTGTATCAATGGTGCGTTGCGTACCGTTTCAATTGAAACGCGTTGCAGCCTACCGTCAGATACAATTGATACAAACGGCTCGCGCTTAATAGTCCACCTTCACAAAAACCAATCCGTGCGCTGGGGCGACGGGCGCGCAGGCGTGGCGGTCGCGGGCCTTGAGCATCGCTTGAACATCGTCGGGAGTCAGTCTGCCCTCGCCTGCCTGTTTCAGCGCGCCGACCAGCGAGCGCACCTGATTGTGCAGGAACGAGCGCGCGGCTGCGTTGACAAACACATGATCGCCCTGGCGCGTCACCTTCAGCATGTCGAGCGTACGCATGGGACTGTTGGCCTGGCATTGGACAGATCGGAATGTCGTAAAATCATGATGGCCAATGAGCCTATTGGCAGCGTCCTGCATCAGCGAGGCGTCTAGCGGCTTGGCCACACCCCATACTTTGCCGCGCTCAAGCACGGGCTGTGTGCGGCGATTGAGAATTGTGTAGCGATAGTGCCGTTTGGTGGCCGAAAAGCGAGCATCGAAGCTTTCATCGACCTGCTGCGCAGAGATCACGCCCACCAGTTCCTCGCGCATATGCGCGTTTATCGCATCGCGCACTGTGTCGGTGGGCCAGTCTTTTGCTAGGTCGACATGGACCACCTGCCCAGTGGCATGCACGCCGGTGTCGGTTCGCCCTGCCGCTTTCAGCGTGACGGTTTGGCCCGTGAAGGCAAGCATGGCCGCCTCCAAAACACCCTGAACTGTGGGCGGGCCATCCTGCCTTTGAAAGCCCGCGTAGGGCCCGCCGTCATATTCGATGAGAAGCTTGTATCTAGGCATCGCTTTCTCGTTGGACACGCCGCTGCGTGCCTTCGGCCCGACCGCACTCTCTGGGTTGCTCTGGGCCTTCGGCCCAACCGCTTGCGTGTCGGTTCATTCCAACGCATCGCCGGGCCTCAGCCCCGCGCCATTCAAGAACGTCGCGACATCCATGGCCTGTTTGCCGGCGCGCTGCACCTCGATCAGCGTGATTGCCCCGTCGCCACAGGCCACGCGGTGATCATCGAGCAGGGTTCCAGGCGCGCCGGACCCCTCGGCAGGCTCCACGCGCAGCACTTTCAGCCGTTCACGCTTGCCGTTTGCTTCAAATTCCGTCCAAGCCCCAGGAAAGGGTGAGAGCCCGTGAATGTGCCGCAATACGTTGAACGCGGGCCGCGACCAATCGATCTTCGCTTCGGCTTTGTCGATCTTGGCGGCGTATGTGACGCCTTCTTCAGTCTGTTCGGTCAATTGCAGCGAGCCTCGCGACAACGCCGCCATCGCCCGACCCATCAGGTCCGCACCCAGACGGGCCAGCTGATCGTGCACGTCCTGCGCGGTCATGGTATCGGTGATGGTCAGCCGTTCGGCCATTGCCACAGGGCCAGTATCGAGACCCTTGGCCATCTTCATCACCATAACACCGGTCTCTGCATCGCCTTCCATGATGGCGCGGTTGATCGGCGCAGCGCCCCTCCATCTTGGAAGCAAGGAGCCATGCAGATTGTAGCAACCCTTCTCAGGGGCTTCCAAAATGGCTTTGGGCAAAATCATGCCATAAGCGACGACGACCGCGGCATCGGCGCCAAGATCGGCAAAGCGCGCCTTTTCTTCTTCGCTCTTTAGGCTTTGCGGGTGAAACACAGGTATGCCGAGTCCTTCGGCCTGTTCGTGCACCGGCGAACGGCGTAGCTCCATCCCTCGACCAGCCGGTGCGGGCGCACGGGTGTAGCACGCGATGATTTCATGGCCCTGGCCGACCAGTTCCAGAAGTGTTGGAACGGCGAAATCCGGCGTTCCCATAAAGACAAGTTTCAACATGGGCGGTGGTGTAGCTCATGGTGCGGGCTGGGCCAATCCTTGCAAGCAAACCCATTCCGTGCGATCTGCCGAGCCAACAGTTTTTCCAGCTTTTCGGACCTGCCAAGCCCATGAAGTTCACGCTTTCCTGGCTCAAGGATCATCTTGAGACCGACGCCGACCTTGCCACCATTGTCGACACCCTCACCCGCATCGGTCTTGAGGTCGAGGAGGTGGATGATCGGGCGCTGTACTCACCCTTTGTGATCGCCAAGGTGGTGAGCGCCAAGCAGCACCCCGACGCCGATCGGCTGCGCGTGCTGGAGGTGGACACTGGCGCAGGCGATCTGGTGCAAGTGGTGTGCGGTGCGCCCAATGCGCGCGAGGGCCTGACGGGCGTGTTCGCGCCTCCGGGCGCCTATGTGCCCGGCATCGATGTTACCTTGCAAGTGGGCAAAATCCGCGGGGTGGAATCACGCGGGATGATGCTGTCGGAACGCGAGCTGGAACTGTCCGATGAACATGACGGCATCATTGATTTGTCCGTCGACGTGGCGGTCGGCACGCCCTATGCGACGTTCGCGCAGTTGGACGATCCAGTGATCGAAATCGGTCTCACGCCAAACCGCCCCGACTGCACGGGCGTTTTTGGGATTGCCCGTGATCTGGCTGCCGCAGGTGTCGGCAAGCTGAAGGACGGAACGGTGCCTGCTGTTTCTGGTGAAGGCCCCTGCCCGGTTTCCGTGACACTCGATTTCATTGGCGAGAGCCTCTGCCCAACCTTTGCACTGCGCCTCGTGCGCGGGATCAAGAACGGTCCCTCACCGCTGTGGATGCAGAAGCGCCTGAAAGCGATTGGCCTGCGCCCCATTAACACGCTGGTCGATATCACCAACTATGTGACGTTCGACCGCGGTCGTCCTCTGCACGTGTTTGATGCAGCCAAAGTGAAGGGCAACCTCACAGTGCGCGAGGCAGTTGACGGCGAAAGCTTCTTAGCGCTCGACGGCAAGACCTACACACTTGATAGCAGCATGTGTGTGATCGCTGATGAGAACGGCGTGGAATCGCTCTCAGGCATTATGGGCGGCGAAGACTCTGGTTGCGATGAAACCACCACGGACGTCTTGATCGAGTCGGCTCTTTGGATGCCCGACAATATCGCCTCCACGGGCCGTAAGCTCGGCATTCAAACCGATGCGCGCTATCGCTTTGAGCGCGGTGTCGACCCGGCGTTCAACGAGCAAGGGCTCGATCTGGCGACGCAAATGGTCGTCGATCTGTGCGGTGGCACGCCGACCCAAAAGACCGTGGCGGGTGCGATACCCGACCTCGACAAAATTATCGACTTTCCCATTGCCGAGGTGAAGCGCCTTTCAGGGCTTGATGTGCCAAGCCATGAGGTGAAAGCCATCATGAAACTGCTCGGCTTCTGGGCGGCAGGTAACGGCGATGAGTTGAAGATTGCTGTGCCCAGTTGGCGCCCGGACATTGAAGGCAAAGCTGATCTGGTCGAAGAGGTCATGCGCATTGAAGGCGTCGACCGCGTGCCGGTGACGCCCTCTATCGGGCGCCAGAGCGTTGTTGAACCGGTTCTCACCGACCTTCAGAAAAAGACCCGCCGCGCCAAACGCCTTCTTGCGGCGCGCGGCCTGATGGAAGCGGTCACCTGGTCGTTCGTACGTCAGGGCGACGCGGAGCTTTTTGGTGGCGGGGCGCCTGCCCTGCAGCTCGCCAACCCAATCTCCACCGATATGAGCACGATGCGCCCCAGCCTGCTGCCGGGCCTGTTGCGCAATGTTCAGGCCAATGTGGATCGCGGCACCCGCGACGTTGCACTGTTTGAGGTGGGCCAGGTGTTTGCCGGCGACGCGCCAGACGATCAGACCATTGCAGCTGGCGGCATACGGCGTGGCACGGCGGTAATGGCCGGCCAAGGCCGCCACTGGATGGGTGATTTTCCTTCGGTTTCTGCTTTCAATGTGAAAGCCGATGCTCTGTCGCTCCTTGATGATTTGGGGTTGGATGCGTCGACCGTTCAGATCGAAGTGGGAGGACCGGACTGGTATCATCCTGGTCAATGCGGCACGCTGCGCCGTGGCAAAGACATATTCGGCCATTTTGGCACGCTGCACCCGCGCCTGCTCAAAGCCATGGATGTGGAAGGCCCAGCGGTGGCCTTTGAAATCACGCTGGATGCCATTCCCGCTCCGCGCCAGAAGGCCACGCGCACAAAACCACCGCTCACCTTGCATGACCTGATGCCGGTGCGGCGCGATTTTGCTTTTGTGGTGGATGTTGAAACCGCTGCCGAAAAAGTGCTGCGCGCGGCCAAGGGTGCCGACAAGGCGCTGATCAGTGATGTTGCATTGTTTGATGTTTATGCCGGAGAGCGGATCGATGCGGGCAAGAAATCGCTTGCTATCGAAGTAACATTGCAACCGCGCGAACGCACGATGACGGATGAAGAGATCGACGCGGTATCGGCGAAAATCGTGGGCGCCGTTGAAAAGGCTGCTGGCGCTGTTTTGCGCGGTTAACCGAGCGTCAGACCGAGCAAACCCATCGCTACCACCGGCACAAACAGCCACCCCTGTGGGATGGTGCCGTATCGCCATCCCCGCAGCGGCCCAATCGCAATGCCAACCAGCGAAAACCCGGCTGCCAACAGGGTTCCCGCGATGGCGTGGGCCGAGTCGGCCAGCAAGACGGCCAGTGTAAAGAGCAACGCCGTCACAGCAATGGTGGCCGAGACGAAGTGCCAGCACACATAGAGCACTTGCTGCGCCATCTGCGGCAACGCTGTATCCTCGAGCAACGGGCGCGCAATCTGCTTTCCGCCGATCAGCAAATGAACGAAAAACCAAATGAAGCTGAGCAGCGCTGCGCCGCTGTAAAGAATAGTCTGCACCATGGTGTAGGCTCTCCCAGGACTGGGGTTTCCTAGCCAGGCCAAGCAGGATCGACAATTTGGCCATTGCCACACGGCGGTGGCCAACGGTTGTCGAGGTCTTTTTCTCTCTGGTCGCGCAGCAGGCCTTGAAAGCGCATGAAAGCCGCGCTAACCACGCGCATTCTCATGTCAGTGTTGATCGTGAGACGCGGACAGATGGCCGAGTGGTCGAAGGCGCACGCCTGGAAAGTGTGTAGGCGGGTAACCGTCTCGAGGGTTCGAATCCCTCTCTGTCCGCCATTTTTCTTGAAGTCACCCACTCATAACGCGCTGATAGGATAGCGAAATTAGGCGTTGTCGCGCTAATGACGGTTTTTGGTCCGCTTAATTTGCTGCACATGTTGCTGCACACTTTGCTGCACAGAAGCGGAGGATTTCCGCCATGAGCATCGCCAGACGTGGCCGTCTTTTCCACCTCCGCCGCCGTGTGCCGCGCCGGTACCGAGATGTTGAGCCGCGCGAAACGGTCTGGATTAGCCTGCATACCGACTCGCAGACCATCGCCCTCAGCAAGGCGAATCGTGCCTGGTCCCAGATGATCGAGGCTTGGGAGGCGCGTCTGGCCGGCAAGAGAGAAGATGCAGACGTGCGCTACGAGGCGGCGCGGGATCTCGCCCGGGCGCGCGGCTTTCTATATCTCGACGCGGGTGCGGTGGCCAAGCTGCCAATTGAGACTGTTGTTGAGCGCGTCGAAGCGATCCCGGCTCCTGCGAACCAGCCCGACCCCTTCGAGGCCGCTGCCCTTCTTGGCACGGTTCCTCAGCCACGGATCACGGTCACCAAAGCGCTTGAGCTTTACTGGACGCTTGCGAGGGAGAAGACCTTCGGCAAGAGCGAGGACCAACTGCGCCGCTGGGAGGCGCCGCGCAATAAGGCGATCAAGAACTTCGTTGCGGTCGTTGGCGACAAAGAGATCGCCAACATCACCCGCGACGACATGCTCGACTTCCGGCAGCACTGGCTCGACCGTATCGAGGCGGGCGAGGTCACAGCGAACTCGGCCAACAAGGATTTGATCCATCTGGGTGACGTGTTGAAGACCGTGAACACGATGAAGCGGTTAGGGCTCACGCTGCCCTTGGGGGAACTGTCCTTTAAGGGAGGTGAAGTGCGCCCGCGCCCGCCGTTCAGCGATGACTGGATCAGGACACGGCTCCTGGCCCCCGGCGCGCTGGACGGTTTGAACGGCCAGGCTCGCGCTCTGTTGCTGGGCATGATCAACACCGGCTAACGGCCCTCCGAAGGCGCTGCGCTCACGGCGGACACAATCCGGCTCGATTGCGATGTGCCGCATATCTCCATCGAGCCGGAGGGGCGGCAGTTGAAGAGCCACTATGCCCGCCGGGTGATCCCGCTGACTGGTGTCTCTCTAGAGGCCATTAAACGGTACCCTGAAGGCTTCCCTCGCTACCGCAACCGTGCGACCCTTAGCGCAGCCGTGAACAAGTTCCTCCGCGCCAACGGTCTGCTCGAGACGCCGCGCCACTCGATGTATTCCCTCCGCCATGCCTTCGAGGATCGCATGCTGGCCGCCGGGATTGACGACCGCATCCGGCGCGACCTGTTCGGTCACCTGCTTGACCGCGTGCGATACGGTAAGGGCGCGTCTCTGGAACATGTTGCTGCGTTGGTGCGCGGTATCGCCTTTTGCGCCAGTAGTGCCCGTGTTCGGCTTTGTGCTTCCAGGAGACGGGTTTCCTCCTTCGCTGCCATGGCCAACTCCGCTTCCAGCCGCTCGAAGATCGGCGCAAAAGCAGGGTCGCCTGCAACGAGCGCAGCGACCTTCACCAACGCCGCTTCGATTCGAGCGGTATCGACCGACTTATCCCGACCAAAGCTTGGACGTCCGACGTGCGGTGCTGCTGACATGCAAGTCAGCATGGCCCCCCGTCCGGCTTGTGCAGAGCATCAACCCGCTGCGCGCAAACCGGCTTGCCATAGCGCGCAGATCGGACAGTTGGATTGTCGGGCACACTGGGTCTGAGTCCACCCGCGATGGGGCGACAAGACTCTATTGTGAATGGGTGTGATCGTACACACGTCCGGTTCCATGATCATGCGGTGTTCACGTATCCCCCCGGCACTTTGACAATAGGCCATCGATGGTACTCAGTCGCGTGCGTATCTTGCTGCTGTTCAAGCGTCTTCTGGATGGCATTTGTGACAGCTCAGATGCGCGCGTCAGCAGGGCAGTTGGAGCCGGTAGGCGGAGGAGGCAGGATAAAAGCCGCACATCGCGGCACGGTCGCAGAGGCCAAAACAGCTTATCCGTCAACACCGCAGCGCGAGGTGCGCGCAGCGATCGCGAGGTGCGGCACCGCCCGATCGCCCGCATTTGCTGACTAATCTGCACATCGCTGCCGTCTTTGCGAATAACTGAATCCACCTCCGCCAAATTCTCAGCTGGGCTTGCGTGCGAGGCTAACCAGGCAGTCGGACCGCCCTCAAAGCACGCCAGCAATTCCAATTCATTGTTTCTGCTGAGGACGCCATCAAACTGTCCGATCTGCGCCAAACGACCCCCAATCCGGTGGTACAAATGCAGCTAGATCTGCAAACGAAGCTCGATTGGGCTGCAGTTGATCACCACAACACCGGCCACTCGCACAGCCACATCCTCGTACGCGGCATCACCGACCAGGGGAAAACTCTGAACATCACTGGCGACTATCTCGCGCATGGCGTTCGCCAACGCGCGGGCGAGAACATGACGCCAGAACTGGTTCTGTCGACCGAGTTGGATGCCACCGATAAGTTGCGCCACGAAGTGGACGCCGAGCGCTTTGCCCGCCTCAACAGGATGCTGATGGCCGGGCAACGGCCTGACGGTATCATTTGAGAGCGTCGAAAGCCGACATCGACGGGGAAAAAAGCCGCTTCCGCTTATCTCCAAAGCGGACGTTGGTCGCATCCCGGAGAAGGTTTCCTTGGGGCGGGAAGCGGACATTATTGCTGTGCCGATAACTGGTGGCCGTGCCCATTAAGCAGCCGCCGGTTAGCAAAGCATTTCGATTGGCGATCACAACATGATCGCTTGGCAATCCGCCATTAAACCCAAGTTTCGGTTCCCGCGTCCCAATCGCTCTTTTGAATTTTGAACTTCTGTACGCGCGAGGAAAAGGTGGTTGGCCGGATGCCCATGATGGCCGCGGCGCCCTTCTCGCCCGATATACGCCCATCAGCGCGTTTTAGGCAGTCGATAATGGCTTGGCGATGTAGGGCGTCCAGCTTGTCTTCGGTCAAAACGTCGCCAGACAGTAATTGCCCGAGGCGACTGGCTGCTTTCGACAGGGCAAGTGGTTTGGCAACCGTCTGGGGAAGATCAAGAACCAACTTTTCGCCGCGTGCGAGGATGGCACCGCGCTCAATGACATTCTGCAACTCTCGTACATTGCCAGGCCAGTGATAGGCCTGGAGCTGTTGCACATTAGCTTTTGTCAGCGTTGGCAAGGGCAAGTTCAGCCGCTCGCAGGCGACCTTCAAAAAGTGACGCGTAAGGGAGGGAATATCCTCGCTGCGATTGCGCAGGGGTTGGCACTCAATGGGAAATACATTGAGATGAAAATATAGGTCTTCGCGGAAGCTGCCGTTTTTTAGTGCTTGCGCAAGGTTGGTGGATGATGAGGCGATTACGCGAACATTGATCTTATGAGTACGGTTTTCACCCATTCGCTCAAGCGTCTTGTCTTGCAAGGTCCGCAAAATCTTACCCTGCAGCTCGCTGGGAATTTCTGCAACCTGATCAAGAAACAATGTACCGCCATTGGCCAATTCCAGCTTGCCGGTGCGGTCATGCAGAGCGCCTTGAAACGCCCCGCGTACATGACCGAACAGTTCGCTTTCAAAGGCGCCGCTTGGGATGGCCGCGCAATTGACCCGGATCATCGGTCGCTTGGCACGGCTAGAGGCTTTGTGAATAGCAGATGCGACAAGCGCCTTACCGGTTCCACTCTCGCCAGTGATTAGCACATTGCTTTGAGTATCCGCGACAAGATCGACCTGCGCTACGGTGCGTAAAATAGCAGGAGATGAACCTACAAGATCGTAGTGCGAACGCACCGAGCGAATCTCCTCCTGCAGATACTCGTTTTCCTGTTCCAACTTGGTCTTCAGCGCGTCGATTTCGTCCATCGCACTGCGTAGTTTCTTCTCATTTTCGCGTCTATCTGTGATATCGCGGAAAATGACAACGGCCCCGGCCAGCACTTGCTGATCGTAAATCGGCGTGGAGACGTATTCGACCTGAATGGGGTGGCCGTCCTTGTGCCAAAACACCTCATCTTCCACGCGTGCAACATGCTCATTGCGGAACGAATGATAGATTGGGCATTCCCGAGAGTGATAGGATGAGCCGTCAACATGATGATGGTGGATCATGGCGTGTATGTCTTCGCCCAACAGGTCATCAGCAGTCCACCCAAGCATTTCTTGGGCGGCATTGTTCACAAACGTCGTTTTACCTTCAAGATTGATGCCGTAAATGCCCTCGCCAGCAGCATCCAAAATGAGACGGTTTTTGTTTTCCATCTCGCGGAAAAAGTCCCGCACGCGATCCCATTCTGTCAGGCCGCGTGCGTGGATCTGATTCGTCATTACTGCTTTGGCACGTTGTTCGTAGGCCTCAATATCAACCATTTGCAGCGCCAATAACCGTGCCCCATTGCCGCCAATAGCCCTACCGTGCAACTCAACATCGATCGCCTTGCCGTTGCCAGACATTGGCCGCAATGCGCGCGTCCAGCTCTCGCCATAGTGCTCAACTGCCCCGGTAAATACAATTAGGTCTGCCATCTGGGTTGGGAAAAGCTTTGTCACAAGCAGGCCTCGGAGCAGCGTGCGTCCCAGCAGCTTTTCTGCCTTTCTATTGGTACCGGTAATCTGCCCTTGTTCCACATCGATAATCAGGCAGGGCAACACGTTTGCTTCGGCTATGGTTTGCGCGTCTGCATCGCTCTTGGTGATGGATTTTGGTTGGCTTTTGAGCATCAAACTCTCCTAACCCGATCTTGGTTCAACGAAGCTCGATGATCAACGATATTTCGTAATTTACGAAAAATCGTGAGTTTTTATATGCGGCAAGAACAAAATAAATATTTATATTCAGAGATTTAGACCTTTTTCACTATTTTCGATTTTGGCCATCTCGCAGCATGCCTCTTCGATAAAGTTGATCCCAACGCATACGGAACAACCAACCGAAAGAGATAGCGATGACGGTCAAGAGTTTGGATGATGCCTTCTCAGTTAAAACCGACCTGCGCCATGGTGCAAGCTGCGGATGCACAAGCTGCAAATCTGGTGATACGACCCTCGAGCATGCTCACAGCCCGGCATCTATGTCGTCTGAGACGATGATGGAGAAGGCGGTGGAAAACGCCATCGTGCGCTCTGTCTTCGGCCAAAACGATATCAGCCGCCGCTCTTTTATGGGTCTTGTGGGTGGCGCAACCGCTGCAGCCGCCTTGTCGTCTGTGTTCCCTATGGAGCAGGCCAAGGCGGCACTGCTGGAAAACCTCGGACCGCCAGAAAAAACAGATCTGAGCATTGGTTTCGTGCCCATCACCTGTGCGACGCCGATTATCATGGCGCAGCCACTTGGCTTTTACGAGCGCTATGGCTTGAACGCTGAAGTAATCAAAACCGCTGGTTGGGCCGTGGCGCGCGACAAGTCGCTTTCTGGCGAATACGACGCCAGCCACATGCTCACACCTATGCCTTTGGCGATGACGCTGGGTGCCGGCTCGGTTGCTGAGCCGTACATTATGCCTGCGGTGGAAAATATCAACGGCCAAGCCATTGTTCTGTCCAATGAGCACTTGGACAAGCGTGATCCCAACCAATGGAAAGGCTTCACCTTCGGCGTGCCTTTTGAATACTCCATGCACAACTTCCTGCTGCGCTACTACGTGGCTGAGTTTGGCCTGGACCCAGATGTAGATATCCAGATCCGTGTTGTGCCCCCACCGGAGATGGTCGCCAATCTACGTGCCGGGAACCTTGATGGATATCTCTCGCCTGATCCGTTCAACCAGCGTGCGGTGTGGGAGAACATTGGCTTCATCCACATACTGACCAAGGATATTTGGGAAGGCCACCCATGCTGTGCATTCGCTGCACCGCTGTCTTTCGCGACCGAGCTGCCGAACACCTATGGTGCGTTGCTCAAAGCGATTATCGACGCTACTCAGTACGCCTCCAGCGCTGATAATCGCATTGAGATTTCCGAGGCTATTGCGCCAACTAATTATCTCAACCAGCCGGTCGAGGTGATCCAACAAGTACTAACCGGAACCTTTGCCGATGGACTGGGTGAGGTGCAGCGTGTGCCTGACAGGATCGATTTCGATCCTTTCCCCTGGCAGTCCATGGGTGTTTGGATCCTCACCCAGATGAAGCGCTGGGGTTATATCGAAGGCGATGTGGATTATGCCGGTGTTGCTGAGCAAGTGTACCTAGCTTCTGATGCCCGTCGCATCATGACGGAACTAGGTTATGATGCGCCAGCGGAGAATTACCGCTCACACACCATCATGGGCAAAACGTTCGATCCCGCCGAGCCTGAAGCCTATGTGCAAAGCTTCGAAATCGGTCGGAGCTAAGCGCAATGGACAGTCTGTCCCTTAACAAGCGTGGGGCGATCTTATCGATCGTCCTGCTGCTGATTGGCCTTTTGGTGTGGGAAGCGGCTATTCCGGCTCAAGAAGCCGTTGGTGAGCTGACTGAATATGAGCGGTTAACCGGGGGCGGCGTGCCACGTGCTGGTGTTCCGCCACCAAGCCAAGTGTTGGAAAAAGCATGGGCAGAGCTTTCCAATCCATTTTACGATGCTGGGCCCAACGATAAGGGCATTGGTATTCAGCTAGGCTACTCTGTTTACCGGGTACTTTCAGGCTATCTCCTAGCGGCGCTGATCGCTATCCCTCTGGGCTTTCTTATTGGCATGTCGCCGCTCGCCTACAAGGCACTCAACCCTTTTATCCAGGTCTTGCGGCCAATCTCACCTCTGGCCTGGATGCCGCTAGCACTGTTCATCATTCAGGACAGTGAGCGCAGCGCAATCTTCGTCATTTTCATCTGTTCGATATGGCCGATGTTGCTCAACACAGCCTTTGGCGTGGCCAGCGTGCGCGAAGACTGGGTGAATGTAGCCAAAACCCATGAGCTGGGGTCTCTCAGGACCGCATTTATGGTTATTTTGCCTGCTGCTGCACCCACCATCGTAACCGGCATGCGCATTTCTATCGGCATCGCCTGGCTGGTGATTGTGGCCGCTGAAATGCTCGTAGGTGGCACTGGCATCGGCTACTATGTGTGGAACGAGTGGAACAATCTCGATCTCACCTCTGTGATCTTTTCCATCATCATGATTGGCGTTGTCGGCATGATGCTCGACGCCCTGTTTGGCCAGTTACAGCGCATCGTTGCGTATAACGAGTAGGAGCGGAAAAATGGCGAGCCCTTTCCTGAGCATTGAGCAGATGACCCAAAAATTTCCCGATGGAGATGGAGGCGAACTGACTGTCTTTGAGAATGCAAGCTTTGGGGTGGAAAAGGGCGAATTTGTTGTCATTCTGGGCCATTCCGGCTGCGGCAAATCCACAATCATGAACATCCTAGCGGGCCTTGCAGAGCCAAGCTCGGGCGGGGTGATCATGGATGGTACAGAGGTTTCCGGGCCAAGCCTCGAGCGCGGTGTGGTGTTTCAAAATTACTCATTGCTGCCTTGGCTATCGACGTTGAAAAATGTCACTTTCGCTGTTGCTGCCCGCTATCCGGATTGGACAAAAGAAAAGGTTATAGAGCATTCCATCAAGCATTTGGAAATGGTGGGCCTTTCCAAGGAGGTTTTAAACCGTAAGCCAAGTCAGCTTTCTGGCGGTATGCGGCAGCGGGTCTCCATCGCGCGAGCTTTTTCCATTGCGCCAAAGCTTCTGTTACTTGATGAACCCTTCGGCGCGCTGGATGCGCTGACCCGCGGCACGATCCAGGATGAGCTTCTAAAAGTGTGGGCGGGCACCGGCCAAACCGTATTCATGATCACCCATGACATCGATGAGGCTATCCTGCTTGCCGACCGGATATTGCTCATGACCAACGGTCCCTACGCGCGGGTGGCTGAGTCCGTGGACATCACCATACCGCGCCCGCGCACCCGTACCGAGATCGTCAGTCACCCCAATTATTATGCGATCCGCAACCATCTGGTGCAGTTCCTGGGCGAGCGCTCCAAGGCGCTGGCTGGCAGAACCGATGCGACAATCAATGCGCCACAAACAGTGCATATCGACCTGACAGCTTACAATGGCGATGCGGGCGAACCGCAAAGAATAGCTGTCTGATCTGCAGTTTTTACCACTTTCAAAGACTACACACTTGAGGAGACGACCCCATGAGCGAAGCGATGATGACCAAAGAAGATGTTACGGCCATGATCCTTTCAGCTAAGAAAACAGCTGGCCTGACTTGGGAAGGCATCGCTGAGCAGATTGGTATGTCAGCGGTCTGGACCCATTCCGCTGCCATGGGCATGAACGCGATGCCGGCCGACAAAGCGGAAGCTATGGTTGCCACAATGGGTCTGCCGCAAGAGGCTGCGTCTGTACTTGCAGAGTCGCCGACAAAAATTTGGAAACAGGCCGTTCCCACCGATCCGTGCGTCTATCGCCTGTATGAGATTGTTGGCGTATATGGCCCAACGATCAAAGCACTGATCCATGAGAAGTTTGGTGATGGCATCATGTCGGCGATCGACTTTGAAATGGAGATCACCAAGGTGCCCAATCCCAAGGGTGACCGAGTTAAGATTGAAATGTCGGGCAAGTACCTAAGTTACAATGCCTGGTAGGTAGGCGCTTTGAGCCGCCCGCCCTTTCCGCCTTTTGATGAGCAAACCGCGCGGGCAAAAATTCGTGCGGCTGAAGATGGTTGGAACACTCGTGATCCAGTCAAGGTTGCGCAGGCCTACACCTTTGATACGCGCTGGCGAAACCGCTCAGAGTTTATCAAGGGCCGAGGCGCTGTTGAGTGTTTTCTAGCCACCAAATGGGCGAGGGAAATTGAATACCGCCTGATCAAGGAGCTTTGGGCGTTCACAGGCAATCGCATTGCGGTGCGCTTTGCCTATGAGTGGCACGATGACGACGGCAACTGGTTCCGCTCTTATGGAAATGAGAACTGGGAGTTCGATGAGCACGGCTATATGGCGGTACGCCATGCTTCGATCAACGATATCGCGGTCACTGAAGCTGAGCGCAAATTCCACTGGCCGCTGGGTCGCCGCCCCGATGATCATCCTGAACTAAGCGCGTTGGGCCTTTAATGAATTTCGATCCAAATTGACGGTGCTGCGTAACCCCTTCGAGCGCGATCAATTGCCACAGGTTCTATTGGTCTTCGCGAGCTGAGAGTTGGTATTTGAAGCCGTATAGGTGGACGACTGCTATGGGCCGATGTCTCCACCGGCCTAAAAAATGTTCATAAACCGAAATTTCAACGCCTTCTGAGATCGACAGCGCGTCCTCGAGATCGACGCCAAGATACTAGCTGGAATCCATCTTGGTGTAGCCCAGAGGTAGCTGGACCGCTCGCAGGTTGCCGGTCTTCCGATAAATCTGGGCAACCTTAGTTCGTCGCATGGAATGCGTTCCATATGCGCTCGGCTCTTGACCGATTGATTGAACCCAACTCCTCAGCATTCGTGCATACTGCCGGGTTGAGATGTGTGGTCGGTTATGAAAACGGCCCGGCCAAAGAAACTCGTGGCCAGACATAAGTGAATGGGCGGTCCAATCAGCCAGCGATTTGCGTGTTCCATCGGTGATCTCATAGCGGACCGGGGTGCTGGTCTTGCTTTGTAGGATCAATGCACGCTTTTTGACCGTACCGGCGGCATAGACGTCAGCCGCCTTCGTGCGGAAGAGATCGCAGCTTCTGAGCTTGCTATCGAGCGCCATTTTGAACAGGGCAAGGTCGCGTGTGGCTCCCGCTAACTCAAGTCGGACACGAATTGCCCACACGTGTTTGGGAAGCAGCGATCGTTTCTGGCCAATTATCTGGCCATGGTTACATGCTTTCTTTGATGGGATGACCATGGGCTAGTTTGAAGCGGACATAGCGGTTCCTCCGTACCTTTCCCTCCACGCCTATCACTCGGGACGTTCAAGCAGCAGATCCTAACTCAAAGCGCACAGCGCCGCATTGGCAACTTCGAGCCCATTTTAGACATTAATCTGGCAGCAGCTACGTACTGCTCTCGGCCCTTCGCAGACGTTCCAAACGTTCTCCCTGAACGTCTACGTCGAGCTCAAGACTGAATTGGTTTGAGGAGACAATTGGCGATCCTGCAAAAAAACTTGCAAAATAAGAACCCTTGTGCAAAAAGCATTGCAAGAACCCGTTGGGTAACAATGAGCAGGCAACAATGTCGGTTATAACGAGCATCACCAACAGTACACAAAGCCTGACGCCCAACGAGCGGCGGTTGGTGAAGGCGGTCATGGACAGCCCAACCAGCGCGGCGCTTGGCACTGCAAGTGATCTTGCAAAGGCGACCGGCGTTCATGAGGCAACCGCGTCACGTCTGGCCCGCAAGCTCGGCTATCCGAGTTACGCGGCGTTTCGCGAGGCTTTGCGTGAGGAATTCATCGCCACGCGCGAAACGGCCACGCGGTTTGAAAAAACAATCGAAGAGAACAGTTCTGACACGATCCTGGGAAGCCTGGTTCTAGAAGAAATGCAGGCTCTAGGTCGAATGGAAGGTTTTGTTTCAGCGGAGCAGATCAACACCATTGCTGAGCAGTTAATGGCGGCGCGCCGAATCTTCGTCTACGGCCACGGCAACGCTGAGATCTTGGCGCTCTTGATGCTCAAACGGTTTCGCCGGTTTGGCAAGGATGTGCACAAGCTCAATGCTGACTCCCGCAGCCTCGCTGAGCAGGCCGTTGGCTTGACTGAAGGCGACGTCGTTCTGACCTTCGTGTTTCGTCGCGCCCCCAAGGGCTACGCCCCCTTGATCGAAACCGCGCGCGAAGCCGGTGCTACCAATATTGTGATTTCTGGCATCACCGGAACCACGCTCTCCCCCCGACCCGATTACAACCTGGCCGCCCCGCGGTCCGGGCACCCTGATGCCTTTCAAACACTCACCGTTCCGATGGCCATTTGTAATGCTGTTGTCATCGCGGCGGGTCTAACTGCGAAAGAGGAATCCTTGCAGAAACTCGAGAAGCTGGGACAGCTGATCGAGCGGTTTGACTAACCAAACAAAAAACCTATCGGAGGAAAACATGCGAGTTTTACAAGCAACGTGCTTCGGCGCGCTCGGTATCCTATTGTCTTCTGCCGCGATGGCTGATGGTCATCTCGACACGATGTCGGCAGAAGAATTGCTGCCCTTGGCGCAGGAAGAAGGCACTGTCACGGTCTATTCTTTCACCAGCCGCATCGGCCGGGTAGAAGCCGCTTTTGAAGAAGCTTATCCTGGCATTGACCTGCAGGGCTTCGACATCTCATCGACCGAACAGATCGCTCGTCTTCGGGCCGAAGCGCAGGCCGGTGTGACCAATGCCGACGTCATCTACATTTCTGACACGCCGGTGGTGCTGACGGAACTTTTGGAGACAGGCATCATCGGACCCTACGTGCCGCCGCGCGTCGCTGACCGTGTACCGGCAGAATTCCAGTCGCCTCTGCTAGCGCAGCGCCTATCCACAAAGGTGCTGATGTACAATGAGGAAGCCAATCCAGACGGCGCGCCGGTTTCCAACCTTTGGGAGCTGACGACGGACGAATGGACCGGTCGCGTGGTGATGGTCGATCCGCTGCAACGCGGTGACTATCTCGACCTGATGACCGAGATCGTTCTGCAGTCCGATGCGATGGCCGCAACCTATGAGGAGCTGTTTGGGCAGTCGATTGATCTGGATGGCATGGCGAACGCAGGCGAGAAATTCATCGCCGATCTGTTTGCCAACGATCTGATCCTTGTGTCGTCCACCGATGATGTAAACGCTGCGGTCGGTCGCCTGGGCCAGGACAATCCGCCGGTTGGCTTCACCAGCTATTCGGACCGCCGCGACAATGAAGATGAAGGCTGGGCCCTTCAGGTGGCCAATGATGTTGTGCCGGCGCCGGGCATTATCTTCCCAGCCATCGTTGCCTTGGCCGCTGAGCCCAACAACCCCGCGGCAGCGCGCTTGGTCATCGATTTCCTGATGGGCGATGAGAGCGAAACCGGCGGCCCGGGTCTCGCGCCCTTCTATGTGGCGGGCGACTATGTGACCCGCACCGACATCCCTCCGCATCCCGATGCCGTGCCGCTGGATGATTTCAACGCTTGGCGCATCCAGCCAGCCGAAACGGCGACCATCCGCGCTGATGTTGGCGACCTGGTGTTGACCCTACAGTAAGCCTCCCTGGCAAGACCGCCGGTCGGGGCACACGCTCCGGCCGGTCCATGCTACGGTTTCCCTACCAAACTTAAGAAGAAGAGACCTGCTATGGCCGATGCTGCCATGAGCGGACTGGGACGACGCGTCTATTTTCGGCAAGGCACCGTGCTCAAAGTCACGGTCCTGGCCATTCTGATCGCGCTCATCGTGTTGCCCTTGCTGCGCACGGTCCTGTTCACGCTCCAGCCAGAGACGATAACGGCCTGGTCAGACGTTCTGACCGGTCGCCTATCGGAAAACCTTTTCTACAAGCCGCTTACGAACACGCTGATCATTGGTGTGATTGTCTCAAGCTTCTGCGTGCTGATCGGTGGGTTCTTGGCGTGGTTGGTCGTGATGACCAATGTGCCGTTCCGCAAGACCATCGGCGTGATGGCGACGCTCCCTTTCATGATCCCCTCTTTTGCGGCGGCGCTCGCGTGGGGCAGCCTGTTCCGCAACGATCGCGTCGGCGGTCAGGTTGGCTGGCTACAGGGCTTGGGGCTGGACATTCCCAACTGGCTTTCCTGGGGAATGGTGCCAACGTTAATCGTGCTCACGCTGCACTACTTTTCGCTTGCCTTCACCATTATCGCCGCGTCGCTGGCCACCGTGAACTCCGACCTTGTGGAAGCCGCACAGATCGCCGGCGCCAAAGGCGGCAAGATCTTGATGGGCATCATCCTGCCTGTCACCACACCGGCACTGGTCGCGGCAGGTTCGCTCTGTTTTGCTGGAGCGGTGTCGAATTTCGCGACGCCCGCGCTGCTCGGTCTGCCGGTGCGCATGCAGACGCTTTCCACCCGCCTGTTCGGCATGATCGAGGTGGGGCAAGTGAGCCGCGGCTATGTGATCGGCATTCTCTTGGTGCTGATTTCCGGTGCCTTCCTGTGGGCAGGCAACCGCATCGTGTCCGGCCGCCGCTCTTACGCGACGATCACCGGCAAGGGCGGACGGGCCAAACGGTTCGATCTTCGTGCCAGTCGCTGGCCGTTGTTTGCGGTTGCTTTCACCATCCTGATGGCAGCGACCGTTGTGCCCGTGATCGTGCTGATCGCATCGAGCTTTGCACCGTCCTCAGCGGACCTCTTTGCCAATTGGACGCTGCACTACTGGATCGGCGAGTCGAGCCCCGACTTTGCCCAGGGCATTCCAGGCATCATCCACAACAACGATATCGTTCGCGCCCTGCTTGTCACTTTGGCGCTTGGCTGTGCCGTGGCGGTGACCGGCATGTGCGTTGGCTTGCTGACTTCCTACACGGTGGCGCGCTACCGCGAAGGTTTGATGTCGGCGGCGATCACGCAGATCAGCTTCTTGCCGCTGCTCGTGCCTGGTATCGCATTCGGTGCCGCCTATATCGCTTATCTCGGTGCGCCCATCGGCCCGTTCCCTGCACTCTATGGAACCTTTGCGTTGCTGGTGATTGCCGGCACGGCCTATCTGCTTCCGTTCTCCGTGCAGACGGGACGCGCGGTCATCCAGCAGGTTGGTGGCGAATTGGAAGAAAGCGCGCGTATCACAGGCGCGAGCTTCTTCCGGCGGTTGGCGTCCATCACCGTGCCGCTTGCCGTACGCGGCCTGGCCGCCGGCGGCATTCTGGTGTTTGTGAAGATCATCCGCGACCTATCGCTGGTCGTGCTTCTGTTCACGCCGACCATGCCCGTTCTGTCGGTTGTCGCCTATCGCTACGCGTCTGAAGGCTTTGCGCAATTTGCCAATGCGATCACGGTGATCATCCTGCTGATCTCGATCGCCGCAACGCTGATCGCCAACGCCTTGCAAACCAAATCCCAGCCCTGGCTGAAGAACTAGAAGAGCAAACTCATGCTTGAGATCAAAAACATCACGAAGCGATTTGGCGAGGTTGAAGCGGTCAAGGACGTTTCGATCACTGTGCCGGACGGCTCATTCTTGGTGCTACTTGGCCCATCGGGCTGCGGGAAGACCACTTTGCTGCGCATGCTTGCAGGGCTTGAGCACCCGAGCGCGGGCCAAATGGTCTTCGCTGGTCAGGTGGTCTCCGATGGCGACAAGAACTGGACAGTCGATCCGGCCAAACGCAACTCCGGTCTGGTGTTCCAGTCTTATGCCTTATGGCCGCATATGTCGGTGCGCGGCAATGTGGAATGGCCGCTCAAGATTGGATCCATGAACAAGGCTGAGCGCACCGCGCGGGTCGATGAGGTGCTTGAGCTTCTCGACATTCATCAGCTTGCTGAGCGCTATCCGAACGAGATTTCCGGTGGTCAGCAACAACGTGTTGCTATTGCGCGCACCATCGCGCCCAAGCCGGGCGTGCTTCTCTTCGATGAACCGCTCTCAAACCTTGATGCCAAGCTACGTGTTGAGATGCGCACCGAGCTGATGCGTCTGCACCGGGCGACGGGGGCGACCACCGTGTACGTGACGCACGACCAAATCGAAGCGATGACCATGGCCACCCATGTGGCGGTGATGAACCATGGCCGATTGCAGCAGTTCGGCACGCCCAATGATCTTCTGGAAAACCCCGCAACATCCTTCGTGGCCACCTTTGTTGGGACTCCGCCGAACAACATGATTCCAGTGGCTAAGAACGGCACTGGCTACAAGGTTGGTCCCAAGTACATGCCCTTTGAACCACCGAAGGGTTCTCCCGAGACGCTGGCCATGTTCCGCGCTGAGGCGTTGCTTGTGCGCAGCGAGGAAAGCGCCACGAGCCTGCCGATGGAGTTGGTCGAAATGAGCGCCATCGCCGGGCGCACCATGGTCACGGCATTGCGCGATGGTCTGCGGCTGACGGCCATTGTCGATGATGCGCCCAAAGCGCAGATCGGTGAAACAGTGCATATGGAACTGCCGCCCGAACCCGCCTGCTGGTTCGGCCAGGACGGCGAGAGGCTTCATTGATGCGGTTGCTTCTTGTCCGCCACGGGCAGTCCGAGTGGAACGCATCGCACCGCCTCCAGGGGCAGGCCGATATTGGCCTCTCGGAGTATGGTCGCCATCAGGCGGATACACTGCGCCCGGTGATCGAAGCGGCAAAGCCCTGTCGTGCCATATCCTCTGACCTTGAACGTGTTCGCGAGACGGCAATGCGCATTGGTGCGGACAATCCGCGCTTTTCGGACCGTTTGCGAGAGATCGACGTTGGTGATTGGACGGGTCGCTCGATTGAGGACATACAGGTCAGCGACCCAGAGGGGTATTTGGGCTGGCGAGCGGGCACAAAAACGCCGCCTGGCGGTGAAAGCTGGGATGCGTTTTCCACACGCGTGTGCGACGTGATCCAAGCCGAAGAAGCCAACCCGTGCGAGAACCTTCTGGTAGTCTGTCACGGTGGGGTTATCCGGGCCATTCTCCAACGTTTTTTAGGGCTGCAACCGGCCAACATCATTCCAGTCGGACCCGCCAGTCTGACCGCCATGCGTCTGGCCAATGGAACCGGTAAGCCAGCCCGCCTGGAGCTCTTTAACTACAGACCCGACACGCTTGAGTTCGAAGCACCAGACTGATGCTGGTCAACATCTTGCTCATCGCTGGCGGCGGTGCTCTCCTCTATCTCGGCGGCAACTGGCTGGTCGATAGCGTATCCGGTTTGGCGCTTGGCTTGCGGGTTCCGCATGTGATGGTTGCCCTCATCGTCGTGGGGTTCGGAACCTCGGCACCGGAACTGGTGGTGGCCATCAATGCGATGCTGGCCGGAAGCCCGGATATCGCTTTAGGCAATGTGATTGGCAGCAACCTCGCCAATCTTTTACTCGTCCTGGCTTTAGCTGCCTTGGTTACGCCCATCATTGTCGATCGGCACATACTGCATTTCGATGGCACAGCGATAGTGATCGGAGCCCTTGGTCTTTGGCTTGCGGCCTTTGACGGAACGCTCTCCCGCCTGGATGCATGCCTGCTTTTTCTCGGGATGCTGGCCTACCTCGGCCTGCGTTGGCGCAGCTTGACCGAGGAGGCGGAACTCGTCTTCAGCAAGACAGGAATGCTTCAGACGATTGGTCTCACGGTCGCAGCATTAATCGCGCTTCCTGTCGGTTCGCACATGTTTATCGGTGGCGCAGCACACATGGCGGCAACGCTTGGCGTCTCAGAGGCCATTATCGGTCTGACTGTTGTCGCCATTGGCACGTCATTGCCGGAAATCGCGACCTGTCTTGCTGCCGCCTTTCGCAAACAGGTGGACACGCTGCTAGGCGGCGTCCTGGGCAGCAATGTCTTCAACAGTTCGGTTGTAGTCGCCGGCGCCTCAATGGTCGGCGTGATTCCCGTTGTTGCCGTTTTTCAGACCTTCTGGCTTCCGATCATGGTCGGTGCGTCACTCGTGACGATCCTCTTCCTGCGAACCGGGTTCCGCTTGAGCCGTCTTGAGGCGATGGCGATGTTGGCGCTCTATGGCGGCGTCTTTCTTGTCTAGTGCTTTGGCGCAGTTACCGACTGAACGCGACTATTGATGAGAACAAATTCAACTGTCCTAGCCACGGCAAAAGGTGGCCCGTGAGTATGCGAAACAGGCGGGTTTTTCCGGCAACTTTGAACTTCGTTGGCAGTGACATCTTGGTTGGTTCGACTGGAGAGCTGCCATGTGTCGGCTCTTGCGACGAATGACTGCTTCCTGCCCTTTGCGACTTCGATGTCGATAATAGGTTTGAACGCTTTGTCTGTACTCCGGTCGTTTGACAGACGAACATCTATCGAACGCATCACTATCCGGTTTTGGAATTTCGCACTGTGAAATACAAACGCCGATGAAAGGCAGCTTTGGGCCGAAAGCGGATTGCCGCCTCAAGTCCGCTTTGCTGCCAAGCAAACTTCATCAGTCGAGAAACGAACGGGAGGCATGGGAAGGAAACGCCGTTGCTGTGAGCGTAGCACGCAATGCTCCGCACTTGTCAGCTGCTGATTGTGCGGGTGTAACGGGCATCGTGATCAGACGTTTTCGATGAATTTGGTCCAGGAGAATCCCAGCCCAACTTTTGTAAGCTGACGCTTCTACAGGTTTAGGCTTCGTCCCTCATCTGCTGCACGTTTTGCTGCACAAAATTTGACGCCACGTATTGCAAAATATAGCGCAATCAATAATTTACGTGTTCAACAGATTGATAGCTTCGGACTCTCTGTCCGCCACCTTTTTCTATAAGATATTGAAGTTTTTCATTAAATTTTCCGCTTTCAGAA
This sequence comes from Hyphomicrobiales bacterium, assembly GCA_040219355.1. GTDB lineage: Bacteria > Pseudomonadota > Alphaproteobacteria > Rhizobiales > MH13 > MH13. The sequence continues at coordinate 5,129 of JAVJSN010000011.1, read as the reverse complement.
ACAACCAACATTTTTCCCAACCTCTTGACTATCGCGCTTGAGTGCGGCGTTGTTTTCTGTAACGACCATGTTTGCAGCGGTTCTGGAAGGTTATCAATAAACGACCGCTAAAGGCGGCCTCTGAGACGAAATCGCCAGCCGTCTTATCGGTGAGCTTAAGCCCATCGCGCCGCGCAAATGCTTGTTCCAGCAACTGGCCTGCACGCCAGGCCGCTTCGGTCATCGCGCGCAGTTCGGCAGATGCGCTTGAGGGCAGCAAAGCTCCAAACCCAGCAAGTGGCATCATGTGGTGTAACGGATTCGGTGGCACAGCGTATCCGGGCTCATCAGGATCTTGGGATAGTCATCGCTCAAGTTCTCAAACATGCTTTCGCCTGAGATCAAAACATCCAGCACGGGATCGGCGAGCAGGTCCAGCGCCTTGCATAGGCGCCTGTGATAGGTCCAGCGGGCGGCCATGTGCGCCGGGATGCGGCCAACTTGCGTGCCAACAATACGCAAGCGCTTCTGATGGAACTGAGCCCCCAGTTTTACGATCGTCGGGTCTGTGCCGAACCAACTAGCCTCCGCAATGGTTGCCTCTGTTCCAGCGCAAGCGATTGCGGTGGTCAACCCGGCAGATGATGCAGAGGAATGGATGACAACATCCGCCTCACCCGGCACATCCGCTGACAGGGCAAAGTTACAACCCAGACACGCCGCCAAATCAGCTTTGCTTGGGTCAAGGTCGACAAGGTGAACCTCGGTTCCGGGCATCTGCGCACACAAATAGGCAGTCAAAGAGCCTACCACGCCCGCACCCACAACCACCACTTTATCTCCGGGGTGCACAGCTGCGTCCCATACAATGTTCAGCGCGGTCTCCATGTTCGCCGCCAAAACCGCGCGCTCGGCGGGAACTGCCGCAGGTACCGAGACCACCGCTTCAGCCGGAATTGAGAACCGCGTTTGGTGCGGATAGAGCGCAAAGACCGTTTCGCCAGCCCGTTCACCCGCTTCAATGAGGCCGACAGCGGAGTATCCGTATTTCACGGGGAAGGTGAAATCACCTCCCTGGAACGGAGCACGCATGGTCTTGTGCTCGCTGGCAGGAACCTTGCCTTCAAATACCAAACGCTCTGTGCCGCGGCTGATACCAGAATAGAGCGTGGAAATCTGCAGATTTCCGACCTCCTCGCAAAGCGCACAATCCTTTATTTCAGCCATTTCAGCCTGTGTGATCCACAAGGCACGGGCAGTCTGGGCCGCCATCACAATGCATGCCCCGATTTCTTGGCCTTGGTCGACAAATAGGACTGGTTGTGCGGGTTCTCGACTATGCGCAAAGGAAGACGCTCCGCCACATGCAGGCCATGACGTTGCAGGGTATCAACCTTTTTAGGATTGTTCGTAAGAAGACGGATGGTATCAACGCCTAATGCGCGCAGCATGACGACAGCGATACGGAAATCCCGCTCATCATCTGAAAAGCCGAGTTGATGGTTGGCTTCCACCGTGTCCAACCCTTTTGCCTGCAAGTTGTACACACGCATCTTGTTCGCAAGCCCGATGCTGCGCCCCTCTTGGTTGAGATAGAGCAGTATTCCCGCCCCTGCCTCGCCCATTAAGGCCAGAGCCATGTGCAATTGCGAGCCACAGTCACATTTAAGGCTGCCGAGCACGTCGCCGGTAAAACAGGCCGAGTGCACGCGGCAAAGGACGGGAGCGGTGCGATCTGGGCAACCGATCTCCATTGCGTAGTGTTCCGTGATCCCGTTGGGATCGCGGAACACATGCAATTCTCCAGCCTCATGCGCCTCGATGGGTAGGCGCGCTTTTGCGACAGCAGACAGATAAGGAAACGCAGATAAATGATCGCGCGCTTCGGCCCAATCGATTTGCGGCACATCGAAGTCAATGGATCGTGCGGTTGCTTTATCGATGGGGAACAAAACTGCGGCCGGCAACAGCTCGGCCGCTTTTACAAGTGTCAACGCAAGATAGTGCAGCGCCATCTCGCCGTCTCGCAGCACATCCAATGCGCCTGTTGCCCCGGCCTTATCAAAATTGGTGTCAGCCAGATGCCGGAACCAATCGGCCGTTGCCCCAGTTGGCGGCTGGATGCGCACCGGCTCATTCAGTTGGGGTATTGAGGCTTGGGTCGCCAACACAATGCGTGCGCGATTGGCCGTAAGCACCAGTTCTGGCTCGCCTATGAGCTTACTCAACTGGTGCAGCCGACTGTTGGTTAGCGTCTCAACAGCAAGAACCAAGGCAAGCTGATCATCCTTTTTCACCAACACGGGTAGACCGAGGCAGAGGTCACTTCTACAGCGACCCAGACGCTCGGCGATGGTGGGTGCAAGATGCTGAGCTAGTGAGATCGTCATCGCGCCAAGCCCACCCATTCCTGCTCGTGCTCCATGGTGCGGCAGGGGAGCGGGTGAAGGCTCGTTAGGCTATGCTCTCGGTCGAGAATGCAATCAAAGACGACGTCTGAGCCCAAATGATAAACCTCTGTCTTAGGACGTAGTGCATCAGCCAGGCTTGGAACGGGTGATGTCGTCAGTCCCTGCGGACCGGCACCAATCAGCAACGGTGCGATGGCAATGTGTAGGCGGGTCAGCACTCCGGCTTCAAGGAACTTCGCGATTGTTGCCGTGCCTCCCTCCATCAAAATACGATGCAATCCACGTTCGTGCAACGCAGCTAAGATCTCGGTTGGTGAAATGCAGTCTGATCGCGGGAGTTTAATCACCTCAACGCCTGGCGGGCGGGCTACATCGACCGACTGAATTACGATGCACCGCGCGCTTTGATCTTTGATCAACGCCATGTCGTTGGGCATGCGTCCGTTCGGGTCTATCACCACGCGCACAGGGCTCTTGCCTGGCGTGAGACGAACAGTGAGCCGTGGATTGTCGTGCAAAGCCGTCTGCACACCAATTACAACAGCATCACAAAGCGAGCGTAAACGGTGCAAATGCGCCAGCCCATCTTTGCCCGAAATATCCCTTGAATCTCCGGAAACGGTGGCAATGCGACCATCAAGGGACTGCCCGATCTGTGCGATCACCTGCTTCTCAGTCAGAGGCTGCGCCAAAGGACCGTAGAGCGCCAACGCCTGTTCCTCGCCGCTGCTCCAATCGTTGCGGCATAAACATCCACGGCCTTCGCGAACGGCGAGAATCCTGTCCCAAGCCCGAGATGTGACATCAACATATTGCATCTAAGTGCTCTGATTAGGTCGCATCACGTCGGTATTGCCAGAATATCGGTATGTCCGATGAACGCCAGGGTTTGAGCAACGACCGCGTGTCGGGCCTGGGCCCATTGGGGTGCATCCACAGCGTAGGCCTCGTGTGCCGCTTCGGCGATGCCGGATAGGAGGGCAGTCTGCAGAGCAGCGTCTTCTGGGCGCAGAAGCCATGGGCTTTGCGCCGTGTGAAAGCGATAGCCATAGGCTTCGCAAAGCCTTGCAAAGGTAGCCGTTGCATCAGGACCAAGCGCAGGGCCTAAACCCTTGTCGCTGCGCTGGTGCGTATTGAAGGCCATGGTGATCTGCGCATCACGCGTATCTGCAGGTGTCCAGTGCATGTCACCATTATAATTGAGTGCGGCATAAATCGGGATATTGGCTTTGGCAACTTGCGCCAATAAGGCATCCATCCATGCCCCTGTCATGACATCAAGAAGCGCCGAAGCTGTCACGAAGCTTACACCTTCGAACTGGATATCCTCAGGATACGACAGGTCTTGAACCACACAGACAGCGTCTGGGTGGCGCGTGCTGGCATTTTGCAACAACGCTGGATCATTGTCCAAAAACCGCCAGGCAAATCCATCAAAGCCCGCCCTGGCAAAGGCGCGCGCAGTTGAGCCGGTTCCGCTGCCTAAGTCCAGCACCGTTGAACCCTTTGATACCAGGCCAGCGGCTTGCGCCAATAAGCCTTCATCCCGCGCCGCATGGTCCGCCGGCTCGCGCAATGCGAGCCAATCCGGCTCAAAACTGGTTTCAGATGTCTGCCTCATACCACCCACGTGCAACATGGCTTTCGTGCAACTGGACACGAATACGCTTTACACGACCACCATCGCCCAGATCTGTTGCAGTGGTAGCCTCTTTCAATCGGAGCCAGATATGGTGGCATAGAAACTCTGTTGTCGTAATCTTGCCTTTGAGCTGAGGAGCCTCATCCAGATTGGCGTATCGCAGTGGCGCCAAAACATCGGCTAGCGCCTGCGTGGCAAGCCCGATATCCACGACCAATCCGTTTTTATCGAGATCTTCTGTGTAAAAGGCGGCATCGACTACAAAGGTGGCGCCGTGCATGCCTTGGGCCGGGCCAAAAACCGGTGAGGGCAAGGAGTGTGCAATCATCACGTGATCGCGGACTTCAACAGCAAACATTTAGGTTCCCGTTCATTGCAATATTTGAAGGTTGAAACACGAAACAGCTCATGATGCGACCTGTAAAATGACTCTGGCAAAGTGCGAGGCTGTATCTTGCCAATTGGGCACGGATGCCGCCTGCGCTGGAAGCCTGGGCAGATTGTGCCATCACATCTGGGTTACCCAAATGGGCACGCAATGCAGCGGCAAAAGCCTCCGGATCATCCGGGCGGCACGAGATGCGCGGCAGTGCGACAGTGCCGGACACAGCGCCAACCGGGCAGGAAACCACGGGCAAGCCGTGCAACATGGCCTCGCTCAGCACTATGTCGTACCCTTCATAACGCGTTGCCAGGGCGAGAACACTTGCACGGTCAAAAGTAGTCTGAAGCGCCAGGTCATCCACTTCCCCTAACTGTCCGTCGTCGGGGTTTTTGGAACAATTGGGCCCGTGATTTGGCGGAGAAAACCGCTCATCGATGTGTTGATATTAGGCGGCTTGATTGCGGTATTGCAAACGCCGCTGTTTGAGCGTGGTTCGTTTGATCCTTTAGCGTTGGAGTAGAATGGTTTCGCCGTGTCCGAAGTAGACGTCAGCTGGCCTGAGATTGCTGATGCTCTCGTGGTATCGATGGTGGTTGTAATGCTCAACGAAGCGTTCGACGCTGGCCCTTGAGATCACCGGGGAGGAAGTAGTTTTCCAGCAAGATTCGGTTCTTCAGGGTCTGGTGCCAGCGTTAGATTTTGCCCTGCGTCT
>JAVJSN010000010.1:5000-622551 GCA_040219355.1 Hyphomicrobiales bacterium | reverse complement strand
GACATCTTTGTTACGAGCGCTCTCGGCATTTGCTGCGCAAACGCCTGCCGCGTGTTCCGCCAATCGCTTTGCGATTGGTTCTCGTGCGGTTGGGCCGAAGGCACAGAGCAAGTGCACTGCTGTGAAACCGGGTGGAAATCTTTGTTACGAGCGCTCTCGGCATTTGCTGTGCAAACGCCTGCCGCGTGTTCCGCCAATCGCTTTGCGATTGGCTATGGAGCGGGTGAAGGGAATCGAACCCTCGTCGTCAGCTTGGGAAGCTGCTGCTCTACCATTGAGCTACACCCGCTTGCTGATCGCCTGTGTGGCAGAGCTTGCAGCATCCAGCAAGCCCGCCGAGTCACTCTGTTAAAGACGCTGCGCTATAGTCCCTTGTCCATTAACAGCCTGATTTCGGTCGCCGACGTACCAGCCACGATGCGCCCAAGCTCCTGATTGCCTTTCAGCACCAAGAGGGTTGACCGGCGCGGAATGGAACGGCGCACTGCCACCGCGTGGCTGCGGTAGGTGTCCCAGTCCACACGCACAAATGTCATCGCCTGATCATAGGCTGGATTGGTCGCGCGCAAATTGTTGACCACGCGCTCTTGGCGACGGCAGGTTCCGCACCAGGTGGCCGAATAGTCAACGAACACTGTCTGGCCCTCGGCCAGTGCGGCGTCAATTATGCCAGGCGTATACTCGATAAAGTCTGAGGCTCTGGCCAATGTCGGCATCAGCAAGGGTGCTGCGGCCAATACGAGCGCGGACGATAGAAAGAGGCGACGGTTCATCGGTTTGATCATGGCAATGTCTCCGAGGGTTAGAGCGCAACAGAAAGGTCTTGCAGCCAAATCGGCATCACATCCAACGCCCAGCCTTCGATGTAGTGATGCAGGCCGAGAAAAAGCATCAGTCCGACGGCAATGAACGTGAAGCCGATGATAGGTTTGGAACGATCGGCGAGCCCGCGTAGGCTTTCGGCGCGGGCACGAATGGATTCGCGCGCGCCATAGCCGAGCGCCAAAATCAACGTTGAAACTCCGAGCGCAAAGAACATCATGATGAGCGTCACATAGCCCAGATTTTGGCCTTGTGAGGCCAGCGCGATCGCACCCCCCAATGTCGGTCCGATGCACGGCGACCAGACCATGCCGAGCAGCGCACCGCCAAGAAACTGACCGCGCAGGTCCGCTGGATCGGTTTGCGCCAAGCGGCTGCCTGCTCCAGCGGCAGGGCCTGCTGCAACAAGCTCAAAGCGTCTTGAAAATGCTGGCACCATCAACACCGCACCAAAGACCATCATGAGGACGGCGCCGATCTGCGCGAGCGACTCTGATGTCAGACCCACCGCACTGCCGAAGGCTGTGACAGTGACCCCGAAGAGCACAAACGACAGGCTCATGCCTGCGGCAAGAGCAAGCGGACCGAAGCGGCTTGCGTTCAGCGCGCCCACCAGAACAATCGGCAACACCGGCAGAACGCACGGGTTGATCAGCGTGAGCAGGCCAGCGGCGTAAGCAAAAATCAGCTCCATACTGCTCCTTTGCAAGCAGACGAGAGAAGGATCAAGCTTGCGACGGTCACGATTGCTTTACCGGGCATCGTTGCTACGCCCTGATCCCCAATCACATGCGCACCTTGAAGCCAGCAGGTCCGGTGACCATAAGACTGTTTGAACCCTCGTTCGCCCCAAAAGATTCGCACAAGGACCCAGCATGCGCGATCAGGTTGAAGCCTTCATCACCAGCCGTCGCTTTGAGCTGGCGATCACGGCCCTCATTATTCTCAACGCAATCACGCTTGGCCTAGAGACGTCCGACACTGTTATGGCGCAGTTCGGGCCAATTCTGCTGTTCGTCGACGAGTTGGTGCTTTGGGTGTTTGTGGTGGAGTTAGCGCTGCGATTTTACGTCTACCGCACCAAGTTTTTCCATGACCCCTGGCGCATCTTTGATTTCGTCATCGTCAGTATTGCGCTGATGCCAACAACAGGCGCCTTGTCGGTGCTGCGCGCGCTGCGCATTTTGCGTGTGCTGCGGTTGGTTTCCATGGTGCCATCGCTGCGCCGCGTGGTGGGTGGATTGATCGCCGCCCTGCCCGGCATGGGCTCAATCACGGTGCTTTTGACGCTGATTTTTTATGTTTTCTCCGTGGTCGCCACCAAGCTTTACGGCACAGGCGAAGGCGCTTGCGAAACGGTGGCCGGGCGCTGCGATGAGTTGGTGCAATGGTTTGGCACACTGCCTGCCTCGGCCTATTCACTGTTTCAAATCATGACGCTGGAAAGCTGGTCGATGGGCATTGTGCGCCCGGTGATGGAGGTTCACCCGTATGCCTGGGCGTTCTTCATTCCCTTCATTCTGTGCACCACGTTCACCGTGCTGAACCTGTTCATTGGTATCATCGTTTCTGCCATGCAAGCCGAGCACGAAGCGACCGCCGAGCAGGAACGCGCTGACCTAGGCGAAGAGCAGAAGGTGATTTTGAGCGAGATACGGGCGCTGCGTACTGAGGTAGCAGAGATGAAGAAGGGCTAGGGCTGTCTCCGCGTCATCCCGGAAGCCGAAGGCTGTTCGGCATGACAATACCTGTCACCTGAAATGCTTGGAAAGCTTCAGGCCTTGCGCCTGATAGTTGGAGACACCGCCAGCGCCGTAAAGCGTTGTGGGTCGCTCTCGCATCGTCTCAAAGACCAGCCGCCCGATCATCTGGCCATGTTCAACCAGAAATGGCACCTCGCGAGACCGCACTTCCAGCACCGCTCGCGCGCCGACACCACCGGCTTCCGGCGCTCCGAAGCCCGGATCAAAAAAGCCTGCATAGTGCACACGGAACTCACCGACCAACGGGTCGAACGGCACCATTTCTGCGGCAAAATCGGCAGGCACATGTACAGCCTCCTGGCTCACCAGAATGTAAAATGCCGCCGGATCGAAGATCAGTGACTGCGAGGCATCGGCATAAAGTGGTTCCCAATACGCCTCGCGATCGAGTGCTGCTTTTTCATCGACCTTGACCAGCCCCCCAGGGCGCTTGGCGCGATAGCCAATGAGCCCATCCTCGCCGCCTTTGAGGTCGATGGACACGGCCAGCCCGTTCTGGAATTGCGCCTGTGCACCAGAGACCAAACCCAAACGCTGATCGAGGCTCTTCAACTCCTTGTCGGACAACAGCGTGTTGCCGCAGCGAAACCTGATCTGAGAAAGGCGCGATCCAGGCTTCACCAAGATCGGGAAGCTCTGCGGCGCAATCTCCAGATAGAGCCTGCCGGCATAGCCAGCAGGAATCTGATCAAACACCGCACCACCATCGGTGATGACGCGGGTAAAGATATCCAGCCTGCCGGTGGAGCTTTTCGGGTTCGTCGCTGCGCTGACCTCCGGCGGCAGCGCCAGGACCTCGTTCAACTCGACCAAGTAAATGCAGCCAGTTTCCAGCACCGCGCCATTTTCCAACGGCATCTGATGCAGGGCGATCTCGTCGAGCCGCTGCGCCACGGTGCGGTTGGCGCCCGGAAGAAAACTTGCCTTGATGCGGTAGGCCGTTTGACCGAGGCGCAGGTCTAAGCTGGCAGGCTGCACCTGGTCTTCATCCAATGGCGTCGCATGACGGATTGTTCCAGCCTCAACCATCGCCAAGATGTCATGGTCGGGCAGGATACCATCATTGGGACCGAAAGAAGGAAGGGCTGTGCTCATCGTGCCTGACTGTTTTCGCAAAGCTCGTCATGAGTCCATGTCCGGCGTGCAGCCATGCACAGCTGGATTCGGCCCATTGTTCGTTAAAACGGACAAACGTTCGTCTTGACGAACGATACAGCTATGGTACTCGGTCTCTCAGCCACTTTTGGGATACTGCGATGACCGACGCTGCACAGCCACCGCGCACTTTGCGCCCTGAAACAAATCTTGTTCATGGTGGCACGATGCGTTCAGGTTTTGGCGAGACATCCGAAGCGCTGTTTCTCACTCAAAGTTTTGTTTATGACAGCGCAGAGCAGGCCGAGGCGCGCTTTCAAGGTGATGAACCAGGCTTCATCTATTCGCGCTTTTCCAATCCGACCATCAAGATGCTGGAGGACCGGCTCTGCCTTTTGGAAGGCGCTGAAGCCTGCCGGGTGACCGCGTCGGGCATGGCGGCGGTGACGGCGGCCATGCTCTGCTCGCTTTCGGCGGGCGATCACGTGGTGGCCGCCCGCGCGCTGTTTGGCTCCTGCCGCTATGTGGTGGAGGATCTGCTGCCGCGCTTTGGCATTGAAACAACGCTGATCGATGGACGTGACCTGGACGCATGGAAAGCGGCGCGACGGCCCAACACCAAGGTGTTTTTTCTTGAAACACCCTCCAACCCAACGCTGGAAGTGATCGACCTGCAGGCGGTGGCGGACATCGCCCATGAAGGTGGCGCGAAGCTTTACGTGGACAATGTGTTTGCCACGCCGCTTTACCAACGCCCGATGCAGTTTGGCGCCGATGTCGTGATATATTCGGCGACCAAGCACATGGATGGCCAAGGCCGCTGCCTGGCCGGGGCGGTACTGGCCGATGAGGCGTGGATCAACGACCACCTGCACACTTATCTGCGCCAGACCGGACCAAGCCTCTCGCCGTTCAATGCTTGGGTGATCCTGAAAAGCCTAGAAACCTTTGCGCTGCGTGTGAACCAACAGGCTGATACGGCAGCAGCGCTGGCAGACCGACTGGGTACGCACCCTCAAGTCGCGCGAGTGCTTTTCCCGCACCGCGACGATCACCCCGATTACGCCGTCGCGTCACGACAAATGACGCGCGGAGGCACATTGATCGCGTTTGAAGTGGACGGCGGCAAAGCCGACGCCTTTGCGTTTCTCAACCGCCTGGAAATCATCAAAATCTCCAACAATTTGGGCGATGCAAAAAGCCTGATCACCCACCCTTCAACGACGACTCATCAGCGGCTGGAAGAAGCCGACCGCCAGGAGCTTGGTATCCACCAGAACCTGTTGCGGCTGTCGGTTGGGCTGGAGCATGTGGATGATCTTTGGGATGATATCTCTGGTGCCTTGAATTAAGGCTTGAACGTCTGCCAGGCCATGATGATGCGAGCGATGGCCGTGAGCATCACGATGACCGTGAAGATGTAGGCAAGGGCTGGAAACCATGCCGGCATCATGCACGCAATGACAAACACTGCGATGGTTTCCGTGCCTTCTGCCAAGCCGCCAGTGAAGTAGAGCGACTTGGACCCGCGGCGGTCCGTGCTCATCCCATGTTTTTCGGCCAAAATGGCAAAGCCCAAAAACGACCCGCCATTGATATAAAAACTAAACAACAGCGCACAGGCTGCCACCGCATTGCTGGTCGGATCAGCGATTGCAAAGCCAAGCGGTACAGCGGCGTAGAACGCATAGTCACAGACAATATCAAGATAGCCGCCACGATCGGTTTTGTGAGTGGCACGGGCCACGGCGCCATCCAACCCATCTGCCAGACGGCTTGCCAGCACCAGACCAAGACCCACCCAATAAGCCTGCATGGCGATGGCAACACCTGCTGCCAAACCCAGAACCAGGCCAATGAGTGTGATGTGATCGGCCGTCAGCCCAGCGCGCGCGATGATGCGCCCGAGCGCATTAAGCGGCGGATCGATTAGCATGCGCATTTGGCCATCAAGCATTGCAACGGGCTTTCGGTGGTCACGTTGGCTACCGCCTAGGGGCTTGGCGCGCCGCACGCAAGCTTAGGGCCGCCCAGCTCAGCGGCTTGTGAACATGCGTGACACGCCCTGCGCCATATGGGAGACTGGCGTTGGCGAACCAGCAAGGGCCGAGCAAAGTCTAATATGTACCAAGCGGTGACAAAAAACATCCAGGTGACGGTAGAACCGCAGTTTCTTCCGGATGAATCCGACGTGGATGCAGGCCGTTTTTTCTTCGCTTACGGCGTGGAGATCGCCAACCTGGGTCGCTCTGTTGTTCAGGTGCGCACGCGCTATTGGCACATCACCGACGGCCTGGGGCGGGTGCAGGAGATCAGAGGTGATGGGGTTGTTGGGGAAGAGCCAATCCTTCACCCTGGCGAGAGTTTCCGCTACACCTCCGGCTGCCCATTGGATACGCCCACCGGTGTTATGGTGGGCCATTATGGCGTGGAAACGCTGGAAGGAACGCGCTTCAATGTCGACATTCCAGCCTTTTCGCTTGATGCACCGTTTTTTGAGCGCACGCTGAACTAGGCCGCCTCAGCTCTCCATGTTCAATCCCGGACCGATCTTTCTGATCATCGGCGCATTGCTGGCAACGCTTGGCGTTGCGATGATGATCCCCGCGCTGGTCGATCTGGCGCAATCCAACAACGACTGGGTGGTGTTTGCCGCTAGCTCGTTGGTGACAACGCTTGTCGGACTTGGCTTGGCGCAAACCGGGCGGGGTAGGCCGGCCATCCTCTCCTCTCGGCAAGCGGTTTTGATGACCGTTGGCGCCTGGACGGTACTGCCAGCCTTTGCTGCGCTGCCGCTGCTCTGGTCTGGTGCCACCAGCACCTACACAGATGCGTTCTTTGAGGCGATGAGCGGTATCACCACGACGGGTGCCACGGTGGTCACAGGTTTGGACAATCAACCGCCCGGCGTCTTGGTATGGCGTTCCATGCTGCAATGGCTCGGCGGGCTCGGTGTGGTTGTGATGGCGGTCTCGATCCTGCCGATGCTGCGCGTTGGTGGTATGCAGCTGTTTAAAACCGAAGCCTTTGATACGCCTGACAAAATTCTACCTCGCGCAACGCAAATTTCTGGCTCGCTGATCGCTGTTTTCTCGGTTTTTACGCTGCTTTGCGCCATGGCCTATACGGCAGCGGGCATGACGTTTTTTGATGCCGTCAATCACGCCATGACGACAGTCGCAACGGGGGGCTACTCTACCCGTGATGCCTCTATCGGATATTTTCAATCCGGTGCGGTGGAACTGATCGGCATCATCTTCATGATCCTGGGATCCCTGCCCTTCCTGCTCTACGTGCAAGCGATTCAGGGCCGCCCCATGGGGTTGCTGCGCGACAGCCAGGTCCATGTGTTCCTGATTCTGTTGATCGCTTTCTCGCTGATTGTTGCGCTGGCGCTCGACCCGCTGACCGCCGAACGCGGGGTGATCGCCGATTTGCGGGTTGCCACCTTCAACGTGGTCTCCATCATGACCGGCACGGGCTATGCTTCAGAGAATTACGGCCAATGGGGCGCGATGCCCGTGGTGGTGTTTCTGGTGCTCACACTGATCGGTGGATGTGCTGGCTCAACCGCGTGTGGCATGAAAATCTTCCGTGTGCAGGTGGCGCTGAAAACCGTAACGCAGCATGTGCGACGCCTTGCCTATCCGCACGGTGTGTTTGTCATGCGCTACAATGGACGGCCCGTGGATGGCTCGGTCGTCTCCGCCGTGATGAGCTTCATTTTTCTTTATTTTTTGCTCATCGGCGTCTTGGCTGTCGCGCTCATGGCCATGGACCTGGATCCGATGACCGCGTTTTCAGGCGCCGCCACAACCCTTGCCAATGTTGGCCCAGGCTTGGGCGATGTCATCGGGCCAGCTGGCAACTTCTCCTCCTTGCCCGACCTTGCCAAATGGCTGATGGCATTGGCGATGTTGATTGGCCGCTTGGAGCTTTTTACCGTGTTGGTTTTGATCCTGCCTCGTTTCTGGCAACGGTGAACCACCGTTTGTTTGAGGTTGGCCCTTTTGTGACCGAACAGAGGTTGTCTATTCGGCCGGGATCACCGCCCGGCTGCCGCTCTGGCCATCATCAGCCAATCTGCGCCCGAAAAAGGTGCGCAGGACGATGCCAATATCATCACCGACCTTTAGCAAGGACGGTACCAGCACCATGACGAACAGCGTTGCGGTGCCCAGGCCAAAGGTAATGGTGATCGCCATCGGCAGCAGGAACTGCGCCTGTAGCGATGTTTCAAACAGCAACGGCGACAAGCCGCCCACCGTCGTAAGCGAGGTAAGCAGGATCGCGCGGAAGCGATCCTGCGTAGCCTGAACCGCTGCCTCGGCAACCGCCATGCCCTCTTTCAGCCGATCGTCAAACCTGGACACCAGGATGATGGAGTTGTTGACCAGAATGCCGGCCAAGCCCAGAAGCCCGATCATCGATAGGATCGTGAGCTGGAAGCCCATCACCCAATGGCCCAATATTGCGCCGACAATACCAAACGGGATGATCATCATCACGGCGATGGGGCGCCAATAGCTGGCAAAAACCCAAGCCAAAATAATGTACATGATACCGAGCGCCAGCATGCCGCCGAGACCAAGATCGGCAAACGCTTCTTGGCGCTCTTCGGCCCGGCCTGAGAAGGAAAAATCCACGCCATAGGTGTCAGCGACACGTTGAAGGTCACCGGTGCGCAACGCGGCTTCGATCTCGCTGTTGGTGGTGACTTCAAAATCAACATCTGCAGTTACAGAAACAGTGGTTTGACCGTCGCGGCGCTGAATCACCGAAAAGCCCTGGCGGTCTTCCAAGTTCACCACCTCAGTGACCGGCACATAGATGCCAGCGGGCGAGCGCAGCTCAAGCGCACGCAGCGTTCCGGTGCCGCCCTCTCCAAGATTTTGGCGAACGACGATGGCGATTTCTTCGTCAGGAAACGGTAGATTTCGTGCGGTTCTCCCGCCAACGGCATCGCGAATTTGTGCGCCGACACCATCGAGCGTGAACCCTAGGGCCTCCCCGCGCTCGGTCAGGGTCATGATGATCTCTGGCTTGCCATAGGGCAGATCATCATCGACACCGGAGACGCCAGGGAATTGGGTCAGCGCGTCCTGCAAATCAGCAGCGGCAGCTTTAAGCGTTGCGGCATTGTCACCGAGCAAGCGTATGTCCAAGTCACGTCCGGGAGGACCGCCGCGCTGCTCAAAAATTGAGAAACGCTCAACGCCAGGAAGATCAGGAACCGCGCGACGCCACGCACGGACGACCTCTGGCGTGCGCACCGAACGGGTCTCCGAGGAGGTGAGTTCAACATCGATACGGGCGAAATTATCGCCACGGTTGCGACCGGACTGGCCGTAGACCGAGTAGGAGGACAGAACCAGCGTATCTTCATTTTCAAGGTTGGCAGTCAGTTGCTCATCGGTGGCGCGCAGGGCCTCGTCGATGCGCGCCAACGTTTCCAGCGCTGCGGCTTCCGACACGCCGGGCGTGAACGTAATCGAGGCCGTGATGTTTTCCGCCTCCGGTGACGGGAAGAATACAAAGCCCACATGGTTGCCGCGAATGACGCCAACGATGATGATGAGCGCCGACACACAGATAGCAAGCGTCACGTAGCGCCAAGCAACCGCCGTCTTAACAATGATGCGGAAGGGATTGTCGCGCACCCAGCCAAAGCCAGTGTCAAACCCGCGCCGGAACCAGCTCTTGTGATTGGCCCCTTTGAATGACCCTGATTGTTCGCGACGGCGCTCGCCGCGCAACCTCAGCAGTTCGATGAGCCCAGCCAGGATAAACGCAGCCACAGCAATCGCAACCGCCAACGCCGGGGATTGGGCAAGCGGATGGGCATTGATGACGCCTGCGATATCGCCCAAGCCGACAGCGCCAGCAAGCGGCGCTTGGTAAAGCACCAGAACCATGGGCGCAGCCAACAGCACAGCAGTGAGAATGACACGGGTCCAGTTGGTGCCACGACGCGGCGTGGCGCCCAACGAATGGGCCAAATGGCCAGGAAGGACGAAAAACACTTCCACCAGACTGGCAATCAAAACTGCCACAACAACCACAGGCAACACACCCATGATCTGACCGATGGTGGAACCCACCAGCAAGATCGGACCGAAGGCAGCGGTGGTGGTGAGCATGGCTGCAATGACCGGCATCATCATGCGGGTTGCGCCGTTCTCGGCGGCTTCATAAGGCCCATCGCCCATATCGAGCCGTGTTGCGGTGTGTTCACCCACCACAATGGCATCATCGACAATGATCCCCAGCGTCATGATCAGCGCAAACAAAGAGATCATGTTGATCGACTCACCAAACACAAACATCAGGCCAAGCGTTGCCATGACGGCGGTCGGTATGCCGACGGCCACCCAAAACGCGATGCGCATGTTGAGGAACACGAACAAGATTGTGATAACCACCAACAAGCCTGACAAACCATTGGTGACCAGCAATTGGATACGTTGCTCGACCGCCGTGGAACGCAGATCATAGATCGCTAAGTTCAGTGACTGAGGGTACTCAAGGCGGGCCTGCTCAACCGTCGCCAGCATCGCATCGGCAACAGCCAGAACATCTTGCGAAGCTGAGCGCGAGACATCCATGCGGATGGCCCGTTCGCCCTGCACAAAGCCTTGGCTCTGGCTGCTGTCGTAGGTCTGGCGGATGTCGGCGATGTCGCGCAACTCGATGCGCTCGCCGGACGCTTCACCGCGCACTACAACGTGCCCAAGGGACTCAATGCTGTCGGCTTGGCTGAGCGTACGGATCTGGCGCTCCAAGTCGCCATCCAAATTGCCCGAAGGCAGATCACGGCTGTTTTCAGCGATGCGGCTCGCCACATCACCGATGCTCAAATCGAGACGGCGCAATGTGGAGGGATCAATCGTCACCTCATACTCGGTGTCGCGCATGCCTGAGAAACTGACCAAATCGATATCATTGTCGATCAGCCGGTCACGTAGGTCCCTGGCATAGCTCTTCAGCGCGTCTTCAGAGAACGGGCCAGAAATCGCAATCCGACCCACACGGTCGGCAAAATTGCTGGTGGTTATGATGGGTGTCTCGGCGCCATCGGGCAGCGAGGTAAGGCCGGCGACAGCCTGCTCCACATCCGCGCGTGCCTCAATCATGTCCGTGTCGTCGGTGAAATCGAGTCGCACCGATCCAGATCCTTCGCGAGCGTAGGACACGATCTCATCTACCCCATCGATGAAACGAAGCTCTGGTTCCGCAACGGTGAGGATGTTGCTCTCCACGTCCTCCGCGCTGGCGCCTGACCAACTGATGGAGACTGTGATGTTTTTGGTTTCGATGTCGGGGAAGAACTGGGTGTTGAGATTGGCCAGACCATAGATGCCGAACAGCACCATCAATGCCATCACCAGATTGGCCGCATTGGGGTGGCGCACAAAAAGCCTGATCATGCCACGCGCACCGCTCGGTCCCTCATTCAAGCGGCTAGCAGCGTCGATGCGGGTCTGACGCAGGCGAGACAGTGGCTGCTTGCTCATCACGGCGCTCCTAAGGGGCTGGCTGAACGCGGCGCACAGCAACGCCGTCGCCCGCGTCGGTCAGCCGGGAGATCACGACTTCGGCACCATCCAGTGCTGCCTGCGCCGCCGGGCGGACCAACGCAGATGCGTCGTCCCAAGCGACCAACTCAACGTCGCGGCGCTGCAAACGATCATCAACAACGATAAATATGTGGTCGGTGTTGTAGAGCGCGGTTTCAGGGATGCGCACTGTGTTTTCAAAGGCCTGGTCAGCAAGCGAGACGGAAACAAACGCGCCGGGGCGCAGGTTGGTCGTCGATTGCTCCTGACCCAACTGGCCAAACAGCGTCACGCCGCCAGACGCCGCAGAAATATCGGCATCCAGCCGGTCAATGGTTCCGGCCAATTGCACATCCTGCCCACCTGTTGACCAGGTGACCGTTATCGGGCGACCAATCAGTGGTTCGGCCTCGCCTGCCAGACGGCCAAACTGGCTGTCGGACAGGGTGAAGCGGACATTGAGCGCTGTGTCATCGTAGATGGTCGCGACGGCATCGTTGACCGAGACCAGGCGGCCGATCTCGACGCTCTCAGAGCGAATGACCCCAGAAAAGGGTGCACGCAAGATGGTGCGTTCCAGATCGCGCTCTGCCTGCGAAAGGCGCCATTCCAGCCGCGCAATCTGGGCGCGTTGTTGGTCGAGCCGGGCCACTTCGATGAGAAGATTGGCCTCACGCTGATCAACTGCCTGTTGACGCTGAGAGAGCGTTAGCTGTCGGGCCTCCACGTCACGCTCTGTCAGCGAGCCGCGCTCAGCCAACTGGCGCGCACGTTCCAAATCGCGTTCGGCGAGGTCAACTTGTTCCACAGCGCTGGTAAGCTGATCACGCTCCAACGCAGAGCGGGCCTCGGATTCAGCGGCGCGAGCACGCGCTTCGGCCAGATTGGCCTCTGCCTCCACGACAGCGCCTTCATAGGCGAATCGATCAATCTCAACCAGCGGAGCGCCTTCATCGATGCGACGACCAGCTTCAAGGTTCGGGTGAACGCCGGTGATTTCGCCGGCAACCAAGGCCCGCAAATCCACCAACCGGCCGGCGACCACTTCGCCAAACACCTGTATGGTGGGGCTGTGGGTGGCAACACGCGCCGTCTGGGTGAGGACCGGGACCTGGCGCTCAACCGCTGGGCGCTGTGGCACCGTCGGCCTGCTATCGATCAGGCGTTGCATCGCGGTAACCGCACCGGCGATGATGGCGATGGCCAGCACCGCCGATATGAGCGTTTTGCCGACGACCCACCAGGGCGAGGGGTGATGCGTTGGCGGCGCCTCGTCCAACGTAACGAGATCAGTATCGCTATCGTGGTTCGGATTGGGATCCGGGTTCAGCATAGATTTGAGCTCATCGCGCGAAAAGGGGGTTTCCCATCTACGCATCTAACCCTGCCACAGATGCTGTCAAAGCTTCAGTTAAAGATTGGTCATCTTGCCGCAAACAAACCGAGGTCGGACAAACTGTTGGGTTTGGCCGACCTCGTCGTCCGTCTCGCTAGAGCGCTTCATATGTGGTCGGATCAAAGCGATATTGCTTGGAGCAAAACTCGCACGTCACCTCAATCGCTCCACCCTTGATCATACCCTCATCGGGATTGTCCCCGAAGGTTTTGACCGTGGTTTGGACGCGCTCAGTCGAGCAGGTGCAGCTCTCACGCACCGGCATGCCCTCAAAAACACGCACGCCACGCTCATGAAACAGCCGGAAAAGCAGCTGATCGGATCCGACCTGCGGATCAACCAATTCTGCTGCTTCGATGGTGCCAATCAGAGCTTCAGCTTCGCGCCAAAGATCGGGTTGATCGACCGAACTATCGGTGCCAGTTTCGCCACTTGGATCATCACCGGGATGCAAATCGTGCACTGGAAGCTGGCTCGTGTCGCGTGGCAGATACTGGGCGAGAAAACCGCCAGCACGCCATTTGGCCTTGCCCGCATCTCCGCGATCCACGCTCTGCGCCACAGCAAGGCGCACAAGTGTTGGAATCTGCTCTGATTGCAGAAAGTAAGCCTGCGCCATTTCCTCAAGGCTATTGCCTTGCATGGCCACGACGCCCTGATAGCGGTTCATGTGCGTGCCTTGATCAACCGTCAGCGCGAGATGCCCTTCGCCCAGTAGTTCTGCAGGCTCGGTTTGACCAGCAGCAACGGCTTCTTCCAGACGTGCGTCGTCAAACCGTGCCATGGCACGCACAGCATCGGGCGTTTGGAAATCGACCACCAGAAGGGATACAGGGCCGTTGCCCTGCGCCTGCACGATGAAGCGGCCATCGAATTTCAGGGCCGTGCCCAGAAGCAGGGTCAGCGACACCATCTCGGCAAGCAAGCGAGCAACAGGCTGTGGGTAATCATGACGATCAAGCAGATCATCAATGGCGCCGCCAAGGCGAATGACGCGGCCACGAACATCCAGCTCTTCCACCGCAAACGGCATGACGTGATCGTCATCACCGGCATGGAAGCTGGCAGGTGCACGCGAGGTTGCGCCCGAAGGTGCTGTGGAAAGCCGGACAGGATCGTTCCCGCCGGATGAAGGTGGGTTCGGTGTCATGGGATGTCTCGTATCATAAGGGGGAGGCACAGCAGAACGGCTGCGCGCTGTCGGCGCTATACATAAGTATCTTGTGCGGGAATCCAACCCATGGGGTCAGAGCCGCAGGAGAACTGCTATTCCACCAGACCGAAGCACCAGGCGAGCACGCCTTTTTGGGCGTGAAGGCGGTTTTCAGCCTCGTCAAACACCACCGACTGCGGACCATCGATAACGCTTGCAGTGACCTCCTCCTCGCGGTGGGCTGGCAAGCAGTGCATGAACAAGGCATCGGGGTTGGCTTGGGCCATCAGCCGGTCGTTCACTTGGTAAGGGCCGAGCAAGTTGTGGCGTCGCTGCGCCTGATCATCGCCCATGGAAACCCACGTGTCGGTAATGATCAGATCAGCGCCATCGGCGGCAGCTTCCGCATCGGTCGTTACTTCCAGCTTGGCACCGGCGGCATGGGCTTTGGCCACAACATCCGCATCCAGTGCCATTTCCGGAGGCGTTGCGACCACGATGGTCATGTCGATATGGGTGGCAGCGTGGATCCAGCTTGCCAGCACATTGTTGGTATCGCCGGACCACATGACGCGTTTGCCAGCCAACGATCCGCGATGCTCCTGATATGTCATAATGTCGGCCATCACCTGGCACGGGTGCGAGACCTTGGTCAGGCCGTTGATCACTGGAACCGTGGCATGTTCAGCAAGGCCGGCCAATAGATCATGGTCAAGGGTGCGGATCATGATCGCATCGACCATGCGCGAGAGCACCTTGGCCGTATCGTGCACGCTTTCGCGCTGGCCTAGTTCGATCTCGGCGCCCGTGACCATCAACGTCTCGCCGCCAAGCTGGCGCATCCCGACATCGAACGAGACGCGCGTACGCAAGGATGGCTGCTCGAACACCAACGCCAGCACCTTGCCATCCAGCGGCTTGTCGGTGGTGCCAGCTTTCTGCGCACGTTTGCGAGCGTGACCATCGGCAAGAATGGCTTCAAAGGTGCCGGTGGAAAGGGCATCAATATCAAGAAAATGACGGGTCATTGGTTTCAGCTCGGTTGCTGGAAATAGAGAATAGGGAGGTTTGCACGCCGCCGTCAGGACTGGCGCTGATCGTCGAGCTGGCGCGCGGCTTCTTCCAGCGCGTCCATGGCAAAGGCGATATCGTCTCGCGTGACGATCAATGGCGGCAAAAGACGAACCACATTGTCACCGGCACCCACCAGAAGCAGGCCCTTTTCACGGGCCGTTGCCACAACATCAGCAACAGGGACCGCGCACTTCAAGCCCATCAGCAGGCCCTGACCACGCACAGCTGTGAAGATGTCAGGGTAAAGGTCGATCAGCGCACCCAGACTTTGGGTGAGATCTCGGGCGCGGGCCTGAACGGTTTCCAGGAAACCCTCTTCCAACACCACATCCAAAACTGCGTTACCAGCGGCCATCGCCATCGGATTGCCGCCATAGGTGGTGCCATGGGTGCCCGGCACCATGCCAGCAGCAACCGACGCGGTCGCAAGGCATGCACCGAGGGGGAAGCCACCGCCGATACCTTTGGCGACTGCCATGATGTCCGGCTCAAACCCGACGCGCTGATGAACAAACAGGTGACCGGACCGACCAACACCGGTTTGCACCTCGTCCAGGATCAGAAGCACGCCATGCTTGTCACAGGCATCACGCAGGCCACGCAGGCACTGATCAGGGACCGAACGGACACCGCCCTCGCCCTGGATCGGCTCGATCAGAACCGCTGCGCAATCCTCGCGCGCAATCGCCGCGTTGAGCGCATCATGATCGCCGAAAGCCAAGTTTTCAAAACCCGGCGCCGCTGGACCGAAGCCTTCCAAATAGGCTGGGTTGCCGCCAGCAGCGATGGTTGCCAGCGTGCGACCATGAAAGGCACCCTGGAAGGTGATGATGTTCACCCGCTCAGGCTGACCCTGATTGTAGTGGTAGCGCCGCGCTGTCTTGATCGCGCATTCCAATGCTTCAGCGCCGGAATTGGTGAAGAACACTTTTTCAGCGAACGTCTCATCGCAAAGCCGCTGAGCGAGACGTTTGCCGCCATCAATCTGGAATAGGTTCGACGTGTGCCAGAGCTTCTCCGCCTGGCTTTTGATCGCCTCCACCAAATGGGGATGCGCATGACCCAGTGCGTTGACCGCAATGCCGGAGACGAAATCCATGTAACGTCGACCATCCTGATCAAACAGCCAAACGCCTTGCCCGCGCACAAAAGTTTGTGGTGTGCGGTTGTAGGTGCCGAACAAGGGATTGTTATCCGGATCGGTGGTGGATGGTGTTTGCTGATCAGGCAGAGACTGCGCCATGGATACATGCCCCCTTTGCGGGCCATTAAATACGGACTGCGCACCAACGGTGCGTGATTATGCCGTTTTGTTACTAACAGGTGAGCGCGGAGCGTTGAATTTCACCTAACCCAACGGCAGGTCCAACGTCGGCCCAAAAAAGAAACGGCCCTGTGCGGGCCGAACACCTTTTGTCTAACATTTTTTTTCGCTCTGCTGTCAAATTCTAAGTCCTTCTAACGACTCAAGAAACCGGATGTTTTCCCCGGAAAGACCCGATCTTGTTCACTTTTTTTTAACCAACGACTCTTGTCACCGATTCAACCACTGGTGTAGCTCTAATGGCGAGGGCCACGAGATGTGGTGGCTGTTCACCGAAGATTTGGCAAACAACTGGGCTACGCTTGCCGGGGATAGAAGACCCTGGTGTGTGCGCGGCTTCCTTTTGCCTGCTTATGCGTCATCGGTGAACGCAGACATTGGTAATGGGGCGGGTTGGCGCAAATCCAAATTTGGGTGGCGCTGCATGTGCGGAGGAAGCAAGCAATGGCATGGACTGATGAGCGGGTAGACGTGTTGAAGACAATGTGGTTGGGCGGATCGAGCGCAAGCCAGATCGCAGCGGCATTGGGCGATGTCACCCGCAATGCCGTGATCGGCAAGGTGCACCGGCTTGGCCTTTCTGGCCGAGGCAAGCCAACGGCCACTGCCACACCGCGCGCTCGCAAGCCACGTGCACCCTCATCGGGCGCGTCACGGCCACGGCGCAGCACGACAGCCTCTCGTGTTGGCGGCGGCGGTATGTCTGTCGGCGCGACAGCCCTGAAGTCTGACGAGATGGCTGTCGCCACGTTGGAACAAGCGCCGGTTGCGCGCGGCCAAGTGGACTTGGTGTTGGTGGGAGAAAGCCCGAAACTCTCCATCCAGGAACTCAAGGAAGACACTTGCCGTTGGCCAGTGGGCGATCCGATGAACGATGATTTCCATTTCTGCGGCCGCTCGGCGCTCGATGCACAGCCCTATTGCGAATATCACTGCGGCGTCGCCTTCCAGGCGCCCAACGAACGCCGACGGAACCGCTAAGCGCACACGCTACGCCGAAACGCACTTTGAAACGCGCCGCCTTGCTTGGCTTTCAAGCAGATTGGCGTGTTTTGCGTTTAGCCTCACGCCGTTTGGCGCGTTGTGCTGTCCTGAAAACGGTCATCAAACGCGTAGCCTGCGCCGCGCCACATCTTTGACCTGTGCGGGCGCTTGAGCCTCATCCCGTTTGGCGCGTTGTGCTTTCCTGAAAACGGTCATCAAACGCGTAGCCCGCGCCGCGCACTGTGCGAATGGGATCTCGGGCACGGCCCCTGTTGATCGCTTTTCGCAAACGGCCAATGTGCACATCAACCGTGCGGTCATCGACATAGACATCATGCCCCCACACGCCGTTGAGCAACTGCTCGCGTGAATAAACACGGCCAGGTGTGCGCATCAAAAATTCCAGCAACCGGAACTCGGTCGGTCCCAGATGGATCTCGCGATCCTGCCGGCGAACCCGATGGGTCTCGCGATCCAGCTCAATATCACCAACCATCAGAGCATTGGTGATCAGCTCCGGGCTGCTGCGACGCAGAAGCGCTTTGATGCGGGCTGCCAGTTCGGGAATGGAAAAGGGTTTGACGACATAGTCATCAGCGCCAGTCGTGAGACCGCGCACACGCTCGCCCTCTTCTCCGCGCGCGGTCAGCATGATGATCGGGGTCGAACTGGTTTGCGCCCGAGAGCGAATACGGCGGCACAACTCAATGCCAGACAAACCAGGCAACATCCAATCGAGCAAAATGAGATCGAAGCTGCGTTCTTGCAAACGTGTTTCTGCATCGTCACCGCGCATGGCCACATCAACATCATAGCCAAGGGCCTCGATGTTGTATTTCAGAAGCTCCACAAGCGGCGCTTCATCCTCAACGATCAGGATGCTTGGTTGCACGAATTGCCTCCAGCGTTACTCAATTGGGCCGATTTGGTTTGGACAAGGTGGTGCTAAGCTCATCCTGTTTTGGACGATTGGTGGTCATCATTTCACCGGTGCGCGTATAGATCGCACGTTCTGCAATGTTGGTGGCGTGGTCGCCGATACGCTCCAAATTTTTGGCGCAGAAGAGCAAATGCGTGCAGGAGGAAATATTGCGTGGATCCTCCATCATGTAGGTTAAAAGTTCGCGGAACAGTGAGGTGTAGAGTGCGTCCACCTCGGCATCGTGGCGCCACACGTCTTCAGCTTTGGTGGTGTCACGTTCCACAAACGCCTCAATCGAGCGTTTCAGCTGGCCGAGCACCAAGCGCGAAAGGTTATCGACCCCATGCGCCAAGGTCCGCTGCTGAATGGTGCCATCGATGATCAATGCACGTTTGGCGATGTTCTTGGCCAGGTCTCCAACGCGTTCCAAGTCCTGGCTGACACGCATGGATGAAACGATCACGCGCAAATCATCGCCCATTGGTTGACGTCGCGCGATAAGCAGAACCGCATCGCTCTCGATCTTGCGGTCGGCCTCATCGACGCGATCATCATCGGCGATCACGCGTTCAGCTTCATCCCGCGCACCGGTCATCAAAGCATCAACGGCAAGTTCCACAGAGCGTTCGGCCCAACCGGCCATCTGCGCAAGCTCCAGCAAGAGATCGCGCAAATCGGTGTCAAAGGCGGTGACAATATGTTTGGTCATTCAAAAGCTCCTTCAGAGCCAACAAAAAGTGCGGTAAATCCTACCACAGATAGTGTGCCGGCTCCGATCAACCAAAACGCCCTGTGATATAATCGCGGGTACGGCTATCGCGCGGATTGGTGAAAATCTGATCGGTCGCGCCAACCTCAACCAAAACGCCCAAATGGAAGAACGCTGTGCGCTGCGAAACGCGTGCAGCTTGCTGCATGGAGTGGGTGACGATGACGATGGTGTAATTCTCGCGCAGCTCGTCGATCAGTTCTTCCACCTTGGCAGTCGCAATCGGGTCGAGCGCTGAGCACGGCTCATCCATCAACAGAACCTCTGGCGAGGTCGCAATGGCGCGGGCGATGCAAAGGCGCTGTTGCTGACCACCGGAAAGACCGGTGCCAGGAGCTTCCAAACGGTCTTTGACCTCTTCAAAAAGGCCGGCCTTTTGCAGGCTCGTCACCACGATCTCTTCTAGATCGTTCTTGTTGTCGGCTAGGCCATGAATGCGTGGGCCATAGGCCACGTTTTCAAAGATTGATTTGGGAAACGGGTTGGGCTTTTGAAACACCATGCCAACGCGTGCGCGCAACTCAACCACATCGATCGAGGGATCATAAATGTCCTGATCGCCAATGGTGATCGTGCCATCCATCCGCGCGATGTCGATGGTATCATTCATGCGGTTCAAACACCGCAGAAAGGTTGACTTGCCGCAGCCGGAGGGCCCGATCAGCGAGGTGACCTGACGCTCGCCGACATCCAGGTTGATATCGAAAAGAGCCTGTTTGTCGCCATAGAAAACGTTGACATCAACGCCCTTCATTTTGACCGATTTTGGTGGAGCATCAGTGATGGTGGTTCCTCCTGGCAGGACATCGCCATTGGGTGGAGCAACCGGCGCGGCTGGCGCAGCACTGGTGTCTTGAACAGTTTGTGTGGTCGACATGGCGATGTCTCCTTGGGGTGCCGTGTACTCGATACGAGGCGCGCTTACCAGCGCCGCTCAAAGCGCTTGCGCAAGATCACAGCAAGAGCGTTCATGGTGATAAGGAAGGCCAACAGCACTAAAATTGCTGCTGAGGTTTTCTGTCGGAACAGCACTTCGGGAAAATCCGCCCACATGAAGATTTGCACTGGCATTACCGTGGATGGGTCCAACGGCGTGGACGGCACATCGACGATGAAGGCAACCATGCCGATCATCAACAACGGTGCCGTTTCGCCCAAGGCCTGCGCCATACCAATGATGGTACCAGTTAGGATGCCAGGCATAGCCAGTGGCAGCACATGGTGCAGCACCGTTTGCAGCTTGGATGCACCAACGCCCAGTGCGCCCTCACGGATGGATGGGGGAACAGCCCGAAGGGCAGCGCGGGAGGCGATGATAATGGTCGGCAACGTCATCAAGGCGAGTACCATGCCGCCGACAATGGGGGCGGAGCGCGGCATGCCGAACACGTTGAGGAAGACCGCCAAACCCAGCAAACCGAACACGATCGAGGGCACGGCGGCAAGGTTGTTGATGTTGACCTCGATGATCTGCGTAAAGCGGTTTTTCGGCGCAAATTCTTCCAGGTAGATCGCTGCGGCCACGCCCAATGGGAAGGCCAGCGACAGCGTGACGATCATCGTGAAGAACGAGCCGACAACAGCACCCCAAATACCCGCCAACTCTGCTTCGCGGCTTGCGCCAGAGGTGAAGAACACTGTGTTAAACGTGCGCTCCACCCGGTCCTGTTCGGCCAAAAGGTCCAAATAGACTATGGAGCGGTCATCGAGCTTGCGGTTGCGTTCCGGCAGCACGATTTCGCGGATCGACCACGCCTCGCCAACCGCGGCGGCGGTGCTTTGCAGCGGAATGATAACCTCGCCCTCAATGCCCGTTGCGCTGATGCGCGAGGCTTTGACAACACCGCCATTGATTTCCACGAGGACGGACGGAAGTGCCGTTGAAAGCGCCTCTTCTGCCCCAGCGGTCTGCGAACGCGCCTGCAGGTCGGCCAGCTCTGCGGTGAGATTTTCTATGTCGCGGTTAAGCGAGACAATGCCGCGCTCAAGAATGTTGATCTGATCTTCGAAGAAGTTGCGGCGACTTTCAGCAACGTCCGGCAGGCGCGTTTGATAGGATGCCAAGTCCAAAATGGCACGTTCCAACGAACGTTCTTTGCCCGCCAACTCACGCTCCACACCTTCAGCATCTTGCGCCAAAAAGTCTTTCACATCGGCCAACAATCCACGAAAATCGTTGGCCGTGGAGAGAACCTGAATGGTGCCCTGTGTTCCGGTTGGCGTTGCCGTGCCGGTCGGCACCACGCGGCGCTCGTCAGACACTTGGTCCTTGAAATAGAGATCAGCGGTGTCGTCGAGCGGTACAGTGAAGCTTGTTTGCCCGATCGTGCCATTGGGATCGGCAAGCACCGCATCACGCACACGAACAGCAGAACCGGATGAAATGAGACCGGAAACCGTACGACGGTCATCCCGGCTTTCAGCAAACGGATAAAGGCTGCGGATGCCATCGCGCACCACGGCGTCATAGTTGGCGCGGCGCAGAACGCTTTCACCCTGATTGTCAGGATCAAGCGTCTCTTGGCTTAGGTCCACCGGGATGGTCACTTGGTGGGACACGAAGGCTGGAAGCGCCTGTCCGACAATCGTCGAGAGAAGCAAAACCAAAAAGAACCCGGCAGTGAGCACTGCGGCGATGCCATACATCTTGAACCGAAATTCAGATGCGTAGCGCGCTTTCAACCGGCGGCGGGCCGCGTCGGACGTATGCAGGTCCGGATCGGCCGAACCACCGGAGGAGGCAGAGGCAATATCAGTCATACTGTTCACGGTATCTTTGGACGACGCGCAGGGCGATGAAGTTGAGGGTGAGCGTGACGCAGAAGAGCAGCAGGCCCAAAGCAAAGGCGGCCAACGTCTTGGCGCTGTCGAACTCTTGGTCGCCGACCAGCAGCGTCACGATTTGGACGGTCACCGTTGTCACCGCTTCGAGCGGATTGATGGTGAGATTGGCGGCCAAACCCGCAGCCATCACAACGATCATGGTTTCGCCAATGGCACGCGAAATGGCCAGGATCATTGCCGAGACGATGCCAGGCAGAGCCGCCGGCAGCACAACGCGGCGGATGGTCTCTGATTTGGTGGAACCAAGCGCCAGCGACCCATCGCGGAGACTTTGCGGCACGGCGGTTATCACATCATCGGAAAGCGAAGACACAAAAGGGATTATCATGATGCCCATCACCACACCGGCTGCCAGGGCCGATTCTGAGGACACGTCCAATCCGAAGCCTTGTCCGGTATCGCGGATGAACGGCGCAACCGTCAGGGCGGCGAAGAACCCATAAACGACGGTTGGGACACCGGCGAGAATTTCCAACACCGGCTTGGCAATGGCGCGTACCGGCTTAGAGGCATAATCGGAAAGGTAGATCGCAGCAAAAAGGCCAACAGGACCTGCCACCAACATAGCGATGAAGGTGATGAACAGTGTGCCCACGATAAGCGGTATCGCGCCGAAGACTGCGGGGTTTGCATCCACAACCTCGCCGGCACCGGCAAAGGCGGATTGCGGCGACCAGTGCAAGCCGAACAGAAAATTGTGGATCGGGATCATCGTG
Source organism: Hyphomicrobiales bacterium (assembly GCA_040219355.1). Classification (GTDB taxonomy): domain Bacteria; phylum Pseudomonadota; class Alphaproteobacteria; order Rhizobiales; family MH13; genus MH13. The sequence goes on along the minus strand of JAVJSN010000010.1, from coordinate 600,133 downwards.
AAAAAACGGATGCTCTCAAAGATGAGCGAGAGCACGATGCCGACGGTGGTGAAGATCGCCACGACCGAACAGGCGATCAGCAGGATCATAACCGCACGTTCAACAAAGTGGCGGGTACGGCGCTGCGGCTCGATGTTGCGATAACCGGCGCGGAACCCAAGGAAGGCAAGGGATGCCATCACCACAACCATCGCAATCAGTGAGATGGAGTGGATGCTGGCATAAACATCTGCAGCGGCTTCTTTCAGGTCGTCAGTGAAGCCGACAATGCCGCCAAAGGCCAACGCGCGCGCATCGCGCAGAAACGCCTCGCGCTCGGGCAAGGAAAGGGCGGAAACTTGTTCGGAAAACTGGCCAACGACCAGCGAGTCCATGATCGGGCCTTGGGCGATGGACCACAGGATCAACACGCCAAGTGCGGGAACGGTGGACATGATGGCAAGGTAGCCCCCGTGGTAGCTGGGCCGCGAATGCAGAACGCTGGTGCTGGCACCTGCGACCTGTCGGGAGCGTTTTGCGCCGATGTAAAGAGACCCGACAAACAGGACCATCAACGCTAAGAGAAGCAACCAAAACACGAAAACACACCACCCCGATTGGCCAAGCGCGGGGGCTTACAATGCCCATAAGTGCGATTGACGGAAGACGTGCAAACCGAGGCAAAACCTCGAAAAGCAAAAGAGATAGCAGCGCGCATGCGATGATGCGCGCTGCTTGTCCACCGAAGTGGATTACATGGCGGTGAACGGTGTCAGCGACTGCACTTCAGCAGCTGCTTCAGCGCGCGCTTCAGCAGGAAGTGGGATCAAGCCACGCTCAGCCAAATAGCCATCATCGCCCCAAGCGGCTTCGGAGGTGTACTCAGCGATGAACTCTTCCATACCGGCGATCACGCCAACATGCTCGGCCTTCACGTAAACATAAAGCGAGCGAGACACGGGGTATTCGCCCGATGCAATGTTGTCGAAAGTCGGATCAACACCATCAACGCGTGCGCCTTTCACGACGTCACCATTTTCGGCCAAGAAGGAGTATCCGAAGATACCAACGGCATCCGGGTTGGCCTGCAAGCGCTGAACGATCAAGTTGTCGTTTTCACCTGCATCAACATAGGCCCCATCTTCGCGCAGCTCTTCAAAGATCGCTTCGCACGTGTCGCCTTCAAAACCGGCTTCTTCACACCCAGGCTCCATAACCAGCTCAAGGAAAGCATCGCGCGTACCGGAGGTTGGTGGTGGGCCAAGCACTTCAATGTCGGCTGTTGGCAGGCCTGGATCGATATCGGACCAAGCAACATTTGGGTTGTCCATCAGTTCGCCATCGTCGCCGGGGATCTGTTTGGCCAGGGCCAAGAACAGCTGAGCGCGGGTGAGGTCGAGGGTTGGGCCGTCAATGGAGTCAGCGATCACGATGCCGTCAAAACCAACGCGCATTTCCACCGGAGTTACGCCGTTTGCCGTGCAATCTTCAAGCTCAGAGGCTTTCATGCCGCGCGATGCGTTGGTGAAGTCAGGCGTGTCAGCGCCAACACCGGAACAGAACAGGCGCATGCCGCCACCGGTACCGGTTGATTCAACAACGGGTGTGGCGAAATCGGTCTGCTGGCCAAAGCGCTCAGCCACAGCCGTGGTGAACGGGAACACGGTGGATGATCCAACAACTTGAATCTGGTCACGAGCATGGGCTGGTGCGGCAACCATGGCGCCAGCCATGGCAAGTGCAGCAACACTGGTGAGGGTTGCAATTTTCACGAGTCAATCTCCCTGATTGATGCAGATGGTCGGAGCAGCGCGTGGGGATCGGAGTGACCCACCAAATGAGGAAATCGCGCCGTGCGACCGGGGTGCAAAGCTTGAATGCGAGCGGACCGTAGCCCTTCGGCATGAGCGTTCTATGACAGAGATGTATCAGTCGTGTGACAGTTTAACCGACTGATTTTGAAAGTCTTTCTCCGCATCCACCGTTTTGGAGGTGGCATCAGTCATATAGGGCAGCCGAATGCTGAAGGTGGCGCCTTCGCCCACCGTGCTCTCAACAATCAAGCGCCCACGGTGGCGTGCCACGCTGTGCTTGACGATGGCCAGACCAAGGCCTGTACCGGTGGCCGCTGGGTTGCTGTCCTCATGGGCGCGATAGAAGCGCTCGGTTAGCCTGGGCAAATGCTCCTGGGCGATGCCAGGGCCATAATCACGCACCTGCAACTCGACCATGCGCACCCCGCCTTCGACGGCATCGCGCAAGGCTATGTCGACCCGCTGGCCAGTGGCCGCGTACTTGATCGCGTTCTGCAAAAGGTTGGTTACGATCTGGCGAAGCTCGCTGGCATCGCCGCGCACGGTGGCCGGCGATTGCGAGGGTTCCAGATGGAACGCAACATTGGCAGCCTCGGCGGCTGGCCGTGCAAGATCGATGGCCTCACGCACGGTGGACTCCAAATTGACGCATTCGGTGGGAGTGCGATGGCCACGCATCTCAATGCGGTTGAGCGAAAGGAGATCATCAATGAGCCCCCTCATCCGGTCAGCCTGCTGGCTCATCATGGTCAAGAAACGTTCGTGCGCAGCGGGATCGTTGCGCGCTGGCCCCTGCAGCGTTTCGATGCAGCCGGTGATGGAGGCCAGCGGCGTGCGCAGCTCGTGGCTGGCATTGGCCACAAAGTCTGAACGCACGCGCTCGGATCGATAGGCAACCGTATCGTCTTCAATAACGATCAAAACAAACCGCGCTGGACCAGCCTCACGCCGTCCACCGGGGTAAGGCATGTCGGATGAGCCGGTATAAGAGAACGGGCCAATGTGAAGGCGCAAAACCCTATCTGAGGGTACTTTTTCCAGGATCGTGCGCGTGCTCTCGCGGCCTTCGTCAAGCGCTGCTTGAACGGCGGCCAGTACATCGGGCTCGCGCAGGCGGAAAGACAGCGGATCCCCAGCTTTGCGAATGTCCATCAAATCCGAGGTGGCCTGGTTAATGGTACGGATGATCATGCGCTGATCCACCAAAATCACGGGCTGCGGCCAGGCCCGGATCAGCTGTTCGTAGCTCGGACGGATCGCATTTCGCGGGGTTTTGGCGGCACCAATCAGAGGCGAACGCCGCACGGCGACAGTGCCGGTAACAAGAGCGGTAATCGCCAAAAAAAGAAAAGTGAAAACTGCCTCGGCAAGATCAATACGGCCAGACACCAAAAGCACGCAGACCACGACCGCCACCGCCACGACCATCCATCGGACGCGGCGCATCTGCGCCATATAGCGCTCCACCAAACTGATGGGCAGATCAAGCGAGCCGGATCGATGAGCGTCGTCGGACGCTTGCCCTGTTGTGTTGTCAGTCTCGCTGACCATGCTTCCACGCGACCCCGTCGTGTTGTTCGCCTTAAAGGGTAGGCGAATCATCGGATATGGCTGTGAATGAACCTACCTAGCTTCTAGTCGGTGACAGGCGCGTGACGCAAATGCGGCGTTTCTGGTACCGCGCGCTTGTCATCGGTCTTGCGCCCAGGCACTTTGACCATTCGACCCTTCTGCATGCCATTCCATGGCCGCCTTGTCCGGAACGTTTTTTATGTCCTATCCCAGCGAAGTAGACGCAGCGCTTGCCGCTTTTGATCTTGACGACCCTAAGTTTCCAGACGCTCTGGATGCCTACCAAATGCAAGATGGCGGTTATCCGTATGCCAAGAAGCTAAAGCGCTCGAAATATGAAACCCGCTTGGAAGATTTGCAAATCGAGCTGGTAAAGCTTCAGCGCCACATGCGTGAAAATGGGCGGCGGTTGGTGACCGTGTTTGAAGGGCGCGATGCCGCTGGCAAGGGCGGATCGATCTTCAATTTCCGCCGCTATCTTAACCCGCGGCACGCCCATGTTGCTGCGTTGGCCAAACCCACCGAAACCGAACAAGGCCAATGGTATTTTCAGCGTTATGTCTCGCACCTGCCAACTGAAGGCAACATGACGCTGTTCGACCGGTCCTGGTACAATCGGGCGGGCGTGGAACCGGTGATGGGTTTCTGCACACCAGACGAGCATGAACAGTTTTTGTCCGAAGCGCCTGCGTTTGAGAAAGCTCTGGTACGCGATGGCATGGTGTTTGTGAAATTTTGGCTGAACATTGGACGTACAACGCAGATCAAGCGCTTTCATGATCGCCGTCACGATCCGCTGAAAGTCTGGAAGCTTTCGCCGATTGATCTGAAAGCGCTGACCAAATGGGATGACTACACCCAAGCGCGCGATGCGATGCTGGCGCGCACCTCAACGGAAGTTGCCCCGTGGACCATCGTGCGCATGAACGACAAGCGGCGCGGTCGGTTGGAAATTATCCGCCATGTGCTGACCCAATTTGATTATGAAGGTCGCGACGATGGTGTGCTGGGCGCTGCTGATCCAGCGATTATTGGGCTAGACCCGTCCGATCTCTCACACGCTTAGGACCAACGGTATGGCATTTCGAGCAGGCCTTGTTGGCTATGGCGCTGGCGGGCGTATTTTTCACGCGCCGCTTTTGCAGGCAGCTGGCATAGAATTGGCAGCGATCGCCTCAAGCCGCGCCCAAGAGATCGCGCGAGACCACCCCAGCGCAACGGCCTATCCGACTGCACAGGACTTGTTTGCCGACAACTCTCTGGACCTGGTGATCATCACCACGCCTTCGCCCACGCATGGGGCGCTGGCCATTGAGGCATTGCAGGCCGGGCACAATGTGGTGGTGGACAAACCCTTTGCTGGTTCAGTTGCCGAGGCTGATCGGATCATCGAGGCGTCGCGCAGCGCTGGAAAACTGGTCAGTTGCTTTCAAAACCGGCGTTGGGACAGTGACTTTCTCACGCTCAAAGACCTGATGGCGCGTGGGGTTTTGGGCGATGTGCACCACGTGCATTCCTCGTTCTCGTTTTTCAAACCTGAGCCGCCAACGAGTTGGCATAACGAGCCATTGAACGCTGTTGGCATTCACTTCGACCTCGGCACGCACCTGCTGGACCAGCTCGTCCAGCTGTTCGGCATGCCCGATTGGGTGGAAGGCGAGGTGCTGACGCGGCGGCCCCAAAGCGGGGTGCCCGACCGGCTACACGCACGATTGGGTTACCAGGGCGTTCGTGCGATTGCCGAGGCGGATATGTTCTCGCCTGAGCATGCACCGCGTTTTGTCGTGCAAGGCACTAAGGCCGGCTGGCGCAAAGACTTCATGGATGGACAGGAAGCGCAGCTCAAAAGCGGCCTGCAAGCCGATGACCCCGGATTCGGTGTCGAAGCGTCAGAAAACTATGGCACATTGACCACCTATCCGGACGGGGTGAAGACTGTGGAGCGTGTGCCGCTGTTGAACGGTGAGCACCATACGTTTTACCGCCTGATACGCGAGGCCATTCAGAATGGCGCAGCGCCTCCGGTAACGGGCGAACAGGTCCGCGATGTTCTGAAGATTATTGAGGCTGTGGTGGAGTCAGGCAAAATCGGGCGCCGTGTCGCACTGTAGCTTGCGCCCAATCCCATTTGCGCTAAACGAGCCCCATGACCAAAACCGCCTCCCCATATGCCGATGAGATCAACCAACGGCGCACCTTTGCGATCATCTCCCACCCGGACGCCGGTAAAACCACGTTGACGGAAAAGATGCTGTTCTTCGGCGGCGCCATTCAGCTTGCCGGTGAAGTGAAGGCCAAGGGTGATCGCAGGCGCACGCGCTCAGACTGGATGGATATTGAGAAGCAACGCGGCATCTCGGTTATGACGTCGGTGATGACGTTTCGCTATCAGGGCAACATCTACAATCTGCTTGATACGCCAGGTCATGAGGATTTTTCTGAAGATACGTATCGCACGCTTTCTGCCGTCGATAGCGCGATCATGGTGATCGACGCGGCCAAGGGTATCGAGGCGCGTACGCGCAAACTGTTCGAAGTCTGCCGTCTGCGAGACATCCCGATCATCACGTTTATCAACAAGATGGACCGGGAAAGCCTGCATCCGTTTGAGCTGCTGGAAGACATCGAGAACACGCTGGCGCTGGACCTTACGCCCTTCAATTGGCCGATCGGGCAGGGCAAGAACTTCGCTGGCCTCTACGATATGCGCCAAAGCGCCATCCGCCGGATCGATAATCCGGCGGGCGCACTTGAGAAGGTCAATGGGCCTGAAGACCCCAGGGTCGCTGAGCTATTCAATGAACATGATCGCGAAGCTGGCGTTGAGGATCTGATGCTGGCGCAAGAGGCGTCCAAACCCTTTGATGCCGATGCTTTCAATGAAGGCCACCTATCGCCGGTGCTGTTTGGTTCGGCGCTGCGCGAGTTTGGTGTCAAGGACCTGATCGACACGCTGGGCGATATTGCACCGCCGCCCCAAGGTCTGGAGGCAGATGTCCGAGAGGTCGTGCCCAGCGAACCAGCGATGACCGGGTTTGTGTTTAAGATCCAAGCCAATATGGACCCCAATCACCGTGACCGCATCGCGTTCATGCGGGTGTGTTCCGGCAAGCTTTCGCGGGGTATGAAGGCGCGGCTCGCACGCACCGGCAAGATGATCGGCCTGCACACGCCACAGTTCTTCTTCGCTCAGGATCGGGCGCTCGCCGAAGAGGCCTATGCCGGTGATGTGGTGGGTATTCCCAATCATGGCACGCTGCGCATTGGCGATACGCTCACCGAAGGCGAAGTGCTGGCGTTTCGTGGTGTGCCCAGTTTTGCACCTGAGATATTGCGCCGTGTGCGTCTGGCCGACCCCATGAAAGCAAAGAAGCTGAAAGAAGCGCTGCAACAGCTGGCGGAAGAGGGCGTGACCCAGGTGTTCACGCCTATCGATGGGTCACCTGCTCTGGTGGGTGTCGTTGGCGCCTTGCAGCTCGATGTCCTCAAAGATCGGCTGATGGCCGAGTACAAGCTTCCGGTCGATTTTGAGAACGCGCGCTTCTCCCTGGCTCGTTGGGTCGTGTGTGAAGATAAAGCCGAAATGTCAAAATTTGAGACACGCCATCGTGGATCCTTGGCCACCGACCTTGATGGCGCCATGGTGTTTTTGGCCGCCTCGGAGTTTGACTTGACCTATGAAGGCGACCGGTTCCCTAGCGTCCAGTTCGTTGATGTGAAGGACTATCAGCGCCAAGGCATAGCTGCCTAATCAACTGCACAATTGCTCAAAACACGCCGCCATACTTAACGCTTTCGGAACCAGCTTAGGCTACGTTTTGTACATCTTAAAGTTGATGTGGTCCCAACTGCTCCATGAGCCCTACCGGTCAAAGTCTTTCTGCTATTATGTCGCCTGAGGCGTTGGCCGACGCCCATCGGCGCGCCTTGGATTTTCACTCCATTGTATCGGTGAGCGATACCAAGGGCATCATTCAATACGCCAATGATAAGTTCTGCCAGATCATGGGATACGAGCTCGATGAACTGATCGGGCAAAGCTATTCTTTGCTCAACAGCGAGTGGACAAAGGCAGACTTTTTTCAAGGCTTATGGGCGACAGTCAACGCCGGAAAAAGCTGGGTCGGTGAGGTTCGTAACAAAACAAAAAGCGGCGAGTTGCTTTGGTTCGACAATATTGTCGTACCTCTCTACGACGAGCAGAATGTCGTGACCGGTCACCTCAGCGTGCGCAAAAACATCACCAAGCGCAAAGAAGCTGAGGCCTATGTGCAGCATAACGAGCAGTTTTTGCTCGATATCTCCGAACTTGCGCAGGTCGGCGGATGGTCACTGGACGTACAGACCGGTGAACTTCATTGGTCAGACGAGACCAAACGCATTCATGAGGTGCCTCTCGACTACGAGCCCAAACTAGCAACAGCCATCGAATTTTATGCGCCTGAAGCGCGCGCCGCCATCACCAATGCGGTGGAAGCCGCAATCAGTCAGGGACAAAGCTGGGATCTTGAACTTCCGCTCCTGACGCGCAGCAAGCGCACGGCGTGGGTACGCGCGGTTGGCCACGCAATTTTCGAAGACGGCTGCGCTGTTCGCATTCTGGGCGCTTTTCAAGACATCACCAAACGTAAGCTTGAAGAAGATATTCTACGAGACGAGGTCACGCAGCGCCATTCAGCTGAACAACTTCTGCGCGATGTGCTTGAAACACTTCCAGACGCGGTTGCAGCTTACGATCACAGGGATCGTCTGATTGTTTGTAACTCGGCCTATCTTAACACCTACGCCGCGTCTGCTGAGGCGATAACCCCCAGCGCAACGTTTGAAAGCATCCTACGGTTCGGCCTGGCACGCGGCCAATACAGTGCGGCTGGCAAAGACGTTGAAAGCCAGGAGGCTTGGCTAAAACAGCGGCTGGAAGATCATCGCAATCCACCCGAACATTTGACGCAAAAACTCAGTGACGGCACCTGGCTGCAGGTCCGTGAGCACGTTTCGGAGCGCGGAACGACGGTCGGTGTGCGCAGTGACATTACCAACCTGAAACGCGCCGAGGCTGAGCTGCGCCGGTACGCTGAAACCGATCAACTGACAGGCCTTCTTAACCGTCGCAGCTTCAATCTTCGCCTTGATGCCACTTTGGAAGAATTCGCCGCCGGCGCTCGGATCGGCGCCTGTGTGGCTTTGTTCGACATCGACCACTTCAAACCAATCAACGATGCTTATGGCCATGATGTGGGCGATGAGGTCTTGGTTGAAATGGCCCGGCGGCTCACCACCATCCTTAGGCCTGATGATTTTGCGGCGCGCTTAGGCGGGGATGAATTCATATTTGTTCTCACCGACCGGGACGGCCGAACAGGATATGAAGACGCGGTGATCGACTATTTTGAACGGCTTCGTGAACCGATCATGACGACAGCTGGCAAAGTCACCGCAGGCATCTCGCTTGGCCTGGTCGCGTTCGACCGCCTAGAACTCAACGGTCGCAATCTGATGAAATACGCCGATTTGGCTCAGTATCGCGCCAAAGAACAGGGCCGTGGCCAATGGTATTGGTTTGCAAGTGCTGATGCGGCGCAATTTCAGCAGACTGCAAAGTTGGGCAAAGCTCTTGGCGCCGATCACGGTGAAATGACGTTCGCTTTGTTACCCATCGCCAGGGCACATGATGGAGAGCCGCTTGGATTTTCGGTCGAACCATCATGGGCCTTTGAAGGCGCTGTTTACGATGGCCAAACGCTCAAAGACTTGGCGCAGAAATCCGGCCAAGTGACCAAGGTATGTACGCTAGGATTGGAAACTGCGGTGGCGGCCATCGGAGATGCGCATGCGCGTGGCGCCGAAACCGGGCAGCTTTGGATCAGTTCCAGCGCCGATCACATGAAGCTTGACCCTTTTGTCACTTCGGTTGAACAGCTACGCATGCTCCACGGTGTGGAACCAAGCAAGCTTACGTTTGCGGTGGATGAAGCAGCTTTGATTGCCAGGTCGGCGACCGCCATTGAAAAAACCTTTTTGACGCTTGGCCAACACGGATACCGCGTTGCGGTGGACAATTTCGGCTCGCATGCTTCTTCTCTGGCCAACTTGGAACGCCTTGGTGTGCATGCTGTTTGCTTTGATCAGGCCCTGACCGATCCGCTGGCTGACCCGGATGGCGAAGACCGGCTTGTGCGTGGCATGGTGGCCATGCTCTCGGTGCTCGAGATCGACATCCTTGCAAGGAATGTGACGTCCCCACGGCACGCAGCCCGTTTGGCAAATTTGGGCTTTGCTGCCCTTCAAGGTCCTCTGCTCGGGCAGGCCGTGCCGACCAGTGATCTGCCTCTCTATCTGGCCGATATGGCGCGTCGACGCCTGTCCTCGGTGTTGGACGATAGCAAGCGACCCAAAGATAAGAGTGTGGCTTAGCGCTTGACGCGCGCTTCAGCGGCTTTGAGCGTATTGGCCATCAACATCGCGATGGTCATGGGGCCTACGCCTCCAGGTACAGGTGTCACAGCACCGGCAATGCCTATCGCTTCGTCAAAATTTACATCGCCCACAAGTTGGCTGTTGCCAAGGTTTTGATCTTCAATCCGGTTGATACCGACATCGATCACGGTTGCCCCCGGCTTGATCCACGACCGGCTAACCATTTGAGGGCGTCCAATGGCTGCAACCAAGATATCAGCTGACCCTGCCAACGCCTCGATATTCTTGGTGCGACTGTGCGCTACGGTGACCGTGGCGTTGGCCGCCAACAGGAGGTGGCTGATCGGGCGACCAACAATTGTGGAGCGTCCAAGAACCACCGCATTTAAGCCTGACAGGTCCTTGCCGTGCGCCGTTCGGATCATGTGCATGATTCCCGCCGGTGTGCAGGGGATGAGCGGGCTATCGACATCGCCGGACGCAAGCTTGCCGGCGTTGATCGGGTGGAACCCGTCGACATCTTTGGCGGGGTCAATGGCATTGAGCACGACATCGGCATTGATATGCCCTGGCAGGGGAAGCTGTACCAAGATACCGTCAATCGTGTCATCGCTGTTAAGTTGCTCAACGACTGCAAGAAGATCAGCTTGCGACAGGTTGGCCGCTTTTCGGATCGTAACGGAATGAAATCCACACTTTGCAGCCATCTTGCCTTTTGAGCGCACGTAAACCTGGCTGGCTGGATCTTCGCCGATCAACACAACGGCAAGGCCCGGCTGCCGTCCTTGGCTGATGGCAAACCGAGCCGCTACCTCAGCAACTGCATCGGTGACGCTTTTGGCAAGCGCTTTGCCATCGATGATGGCAGCTCGGTAGGCGTTTGGCGTCTCTTGACTCAAGGGGTCAGTCATCCTTCTGCAGAAGCGCTTCGATCAAACCACGTGTTGAGGGATCAAAAGCCGCTGCCAGACGCGGATCGGCAAGTGCCGGCGTGATTTGCTTGGCCAGTTGCTTGCCCAGTTCCACACCCCATTGGTCAAAGGCGTTGATGCCCCACAGCACGCTTTCGACAAAGACTTTGTGCTCGTAAAGCGCAATCAGTTTGCCCAATGTTTCAGGATCAAGTTGATCATAAACAAGTGTCGTTGACGGCCGGTCGCCAGGGAACGTGCGATGTGGCGCGAGGCGTTCGATCTCGTCGACAGCGATGCCATCACGGGCCATTTCGGCTCGCGTTTCTTCTAGCGTTCGACCAAGAGCAAGCGCGCGGGTCTGTGCCAAGGCGTTGGCCATCAGATGGGTGTGATGGATGCTAGCGCGCCCGTTGACCGCTTCACCGACCACGCGTCTTCCAATCAAGACGTCCAGCGCGATAACATCGTGGCCTTGATGAAACAGTTGGAAGAAGGAGTGTTGTGCGTTGGTTCCCGGTTCGCCAAAAACCAACATGCCGGTGGCGTCGATTGCCTGGCTTCCATCTGTCGTCACGCGCTTCCCGTTGGACTCCATATCCATCTGCTGCAAATAGGCCGGGAAACGCGCCAGACGCTCTTCGTACGGAATAACAGCGTGGCCGACCAAACCCAGGGCATTGCGCCGCCAAACGCCGATCAGCGCGAGAATAGCCGGCAGGTTGTCGGCAAGTGGAGCGTTCGCGAAATGCACGTCCATTGCGTGCGCACCGGCTAGGAACGCATTGAAACGATCCGCACCAATCGCCAGAGCCAAGGGCAGGCCAATCGCTGACCAAAGCGAGTAACGCCCACCGACATAATCCCAAAAACCGAAAACGCGGTCTTCTTGGATGCCGAACTTTGCTGTGGCCGCAGCATTGGTAGAAAGTGCTGCCAAATGCTGGCCGACTTGATCATCACCCAGGGTTTCGGCCAACCAAGCGCGCGCCGTCTGTGCATTGGTGAGCGTTTCAAGGGTTGTAAAGGTTTTTGACGCGACCAGCACAAGGGTGCGTTTGGGATCAAGTTTCGCCAACACATCTGCAGCATGTGCGCCATCGACATTGGACAGAAAATGTATCGTCGGCCCATCGCAAAACGGTGCCAAAGCACGTACCGCCATGGCCGGACCGAGGTCAGAGCCACCAATACCTATGTTAACGACGTGCTCAAAGGGTGCGCCATCATTGGCTGCAATAGCGCCGGAGCGAACATGCTCAGCAAATCCCAAAAAACGGGCTTTCTCAGCGGCAATTTCCTCTTGGATATGTGGTGGAGCCCACGCGCCGCCACGCAGCGCTGTGTGCAGCACCGCCCGGTCTTCTGTTGTGTTGACCCTATCACCGCGCAGCATGGAATCACGCGCGTCTTCCACGCCCTTCTCGACGGCGAGCTCAAGAAGGCTCTGCCACGCGCCTTGGTCAAGCTTCTCCTTCGACCAATCGAGCAAAAGACCGCATTGGACACGACTGAACCGTGCAAAACGGTCCGGTTCGTTGCTTAGAAGATTGCGCAAATGAGTTGCGCGCATGCGGTCAACATGCGGTTCCAGCGATCTAGAAAGAGGCAGGTTTTCAGTCATAAAGCGGTCAAAGCTCATTGCATGACGACAGCAACGGCGTGTTCGCACGGCGCCCGCGCTAGAGCAAGCCAGAGACGCAAGAGGATTGCGCATAACTAATCATCGACGCGAAAACCGTCCGATTGTTAGTGACGTGGCGTAAACCCATGAAATCAACCGTTTTTCGCCCGCCGTTCATCAGTCTCTAACACTTCTGTGGAAAAGGTAAGAGGCTGATGGAGGACGCTTGACGGATACGCCTATCTCGCTGGTGCGGCAATTGGGGCCACGAGACCATCTCCGTTTTCCGGAGCTGGCACGCATCAGTGCGACTATCGACGCGTACGCCAATGGCACCGCACCTACACTTGATGCGTTTCTAGACGCGCTTGGCGATCAAGCCGATTATGTGACAATCGCATTTGAACGCGATGATGGCAGTTACCAATATCGACATTTCGGTGCGCGCTTGGCCAATGACGCCGGCTTTGACATGTCCGGTAAGTCCACAGCCGATTTCGACACCATCACGCGCAACCACATCGAACGAAGTTTTCAGGCCACCAAAGAGAGCGGCGTCGCGCTTTGCACCGTTATGGAAGCCGCACCAGGCTCATTGGTGAACAGTTGGCAACGCGTTGTCTATCCCGTTGCTTTGGACAGCGGCCCTCACATGCTGACCATGGTCAAGCCGCTCTACAAGGCTCTTGATGCCATCCATGCGCACCGTGATAACGTGGCTGTGTGTGTGGTTCCATTGCGTGCTGAGGACACCAAGAGCGACTATGCGCTTGCAACCCGAGAACCGATCGACCGGTATCTCGGTGAGCTCGACATCTCGCCGATAGAAGGCTTTGTAGCGTCGGTCGTGCGCTCTGGGGATACACCACGAGTTGGCACCCTGATTGCTACACGATCTGTTGAAATCGAAGATAAAACTGGCGATGTCCTCAGCCTTATCCTCGATATTGTTCACGGATTTACAACGCCCTTCCTGATTATCATCAACGCAACGGGCGCAACCCAGACCAATGAGCAGCTGCGCTCGACAACGCACCTGTTGAAGGCAAGTTTCGAGCTTGGGCGGCTTGGCTCCTGGATCAACTCTGGGCGCAAGGATGGCCGGTTCCGCATCGCCCCGGAATTGGCGACGATGATCGGAGTTGCCATCGGTCGTGACGGGCTGGTGGACTTGGAAGAGCTTCGCCAGCACTATGATGCCGACTTGCGCGCCAAGACGGAAAAGGCGGTGGAAACCTGCTGGCAGGATGGCACGAGTTATGTTGTCGAGGGCGGCATAACCCGCGGCGATGGCCAGCGCCTGCAGGTGCGCATTTCAGGCAGCCCGATGCGCGACGAGGCTGGGCGGATCATCAGCCTGTTTGGTCTGGTCCAGGATATTTCTGCCGAACACGCCGCACGCGAACAATTGCGTGAGAGTGAAGAGCGTTTCCGTGATTTTGCCACTTCCGCCAGCGACTGGTGTTGGGAGACCGACGAAGAGCATCGGTTCGTTGATTTTACCCAAAGCACCGACCCTGCCAGCCGTCACCTGCAAGCCAAGTATGTCGGCAAGACTCGCCGCGATTTGCGTCTTGTTGAGGAAGACCGTTACATTATTGATGCCCATTTTGAAGACCTTGAAGCCCATCGCCCGTTCGATGAATTGGTCTATCGAATGCACGCCGAAGACAATGACGAAACGGTCTACAGCCTGCAAATAGCGGGTAAACCGCGATTTGCTGTCGATGGCACCTTTCTTGGCTACCGCGGGATTGCCCGCAACATCACTGAGAAGTTGGAAGCTGAATACGAAAATCGTGAAAACCAACTCGCTCTGAAGACTGCCCAGTCAATAGCAAAACTTGGTCACTGGGTAACCGATCTCAACCGCAAATCGACGCGATGGTCAGACGGCCTGGTAGCGCTTTTGGGCTTTCAGTCAGAGGCAGAGGAAACAGCAGAAACTCAGCTCAGAGATTTAGAATCCTCTGAAGGCAATGCCTTTCAAATGCCGTCTTGGCGAGAGTTGCTCGCACGCATTCACCGCGCTGACCGCATAAGGTTCAACAATTGCCTGCGCCAAGCTGCCGCCGGTGAAGCCGTTGAGCCCTTGGATATTCGCTATTTTCTGCCCGGTCGTCGCGGCGCGCACTACTTCCGCATCATGATGCGTCTGAAAGATGCCACCGCCAGTCATGGCCCCCAATTGATGGGTGTGGCCCAGGACGTCAGCGATCTTAAACGCGCGCAGAAGGAGCTTGAAAAGCGCAGCGCTACCTTAAGCGAGGCCCAAGAGATGGGCGGCATTGGTGATTGGCAGTATGACCTTGCCACCAAGAAGGTTACCTGGTCTCGCCACCTTTACACCATTTTGGGCCTCAACCCGGAACACTTCGTGCCGACGCCCGAGGCGATCTTATCGCTTTGCGCGAATGAGGATTGCGAGGCGATCCGCGCCGAACATGCCGCCGCCTTGGAAGGCAAACCCTCATCAAGCATTGATGTACAGGCCCGGCGTGGCGATGGAACATTTGGCTATTACACGATGATGTCGAAGCCAATGTTCGACGATCAGGGTAACATCACCGGCCTGTTCGGCACCTTGCAGGACATCACCGAGCGAAAGCACTCAGAAAAGCAACTGCGTAACCTTGCTTTCTTTGACCCACTGACGGGCCTCGCCAATCGCGCACTTTTCTCTCGCGAACTGCGCGATGTGATGTATGGCGTGCAAACGTCCGGCGGATCGGCAGCATTGTTGTTGTTGGATCTGGACCATTTCAAAGAGGTCAATGACACGCTTGGTCATGCGGCCGGTGACGAACTGCTGCGCACGGTCGCGCGCATCGTCAAAGAGCATGTTGATGAGCGGGGATTTGTGGCGCGTCTGGGTGGCGATGAATTTGCCGTCATTATCAGAGATTATGCCAGCGTTGAATGTCTGGAACGCTTTGCAAACTCGATCATCACACGGTTGACGGGTGTGCTGAAGCTGGAACGCGGTGAAGTGCTCACTGGCACCAGCCTCGGGATCGCTTTAATCCCTCAAGATGGCGGAGATGCCGAGCGAGCGCTGCGCAATGCTGATTTGGCGCTTTACATGGCCAAAGATGAAGGGCGTGGAAAAGCGCTCTTCTTCACGCCCGATATGAGCCACTCGGTTCAAGCTCGCCTCAACCTTGCCCGCGATCTGCGCCTGGCCATTGAGAACAATGATCTTGAGACACGTTTTCAAGGACAGGTACACCTGAAGACTGGCAAGGTGGCTGGATTTGAAACCCTGGTGCGTTGGAAACATCCCACGCGCGGCTACATTTCACCTGCTGAGTTCATTCCAGTTGCCGAGAGCTCGAGCCTGATCTGTGACATTGGCCTATGGGTTTTGCGCGATGCCTGCGAAACCGGAAAAGCTTGGCTGGATGCCGGCGAGCCCGAGCGGATGATATCGGTGAACGTGTCTGCCGCTCAGATCTGGCAGTCGGACTTCGAAGATGATGTGATCGCGATCATCGAAGAAACCGGGTTTCCACCGCGGTTGCTGTGTTTGGAACTCACGGAAAGCGTCTTTGCCGATCATGGCGAGGGCCGCGTGCGCAAGGCCTTGGCGCGCTTCAAAGCTGTCGGTATTCGCCTGGCGGTCGATGATTTTGGAACCGGGTACTCTTCGCTTGGATACCTGAATGAGCTGCCGTTTGACGAGCTAAAGATTGACCGTTGTTTTGTCGCCGGCGTCCATCAAGCGCCTGAGAAAGCGCGGCTGCTGCAAGGCATTATCGCGCTGGGCCGCGGCCTTGGCATGAGCGTCATTGGTGAAGGTGCTGAGGAAGAGGGCGAGATCGCCCTGCTGCGCGCCTATGGCTGCGACGTGGTGCAGGGCTTTGCTTATATGCGCCCTGAAACTGCCGAAGAAGCTTTGCGATGCGCTGAACAGTTGGAATTTAGCCTGGCTGAAAACGCCAACAAACTACCGATTGTAAGCGAAGCGCTCAAACAAACGGGTTGAGATCGCCGCTTCCAGCGCGTCCGCATTGGGAATGACCGGCCCTTGTTGCGCACAGATACGCGCTGCAACCGCAACCGCAGCCTCAGCTACTTCGACCAGTGCCGGCAGCGATAGATCTCGGTTGCGTAGGGCCGCAGCCGTTTCCTCTCGCGAAGCCCAAGCGATCAACGTTGTTTGAAACGAGTCCCCCGCGCCAACCGTATCGACCACATTAACTTTGGGCGCGCGGATGCTCTCAGACGCATCGCCCAAAAACACTGTCACACCTTCATGCCCTAGCGTTAGAAAAACCGGCGCCCCGCTGAGCGCGGTCAAATCGCGCGCATAGGTGCGCGGATCGACACCAGGGGCCAAGAAAGCAATATCCTCATCGGAAAGCTTGATGATGTCGGCGCGACGATACAGCGGCTCCAAACGGGCCCTCCACACATCGACACGCGGCTCAACCATCGGGCGAACGTTGGGATCAAGCGTCAGAAGGCTGGTTTGCGGAAGCGTGTCGACCAGGCTTGCAAGCGTGTCTGCCAAGGGTGGCATAGCCAGGCTGTAAGAGCCCAGATGCAAAAGGTCGGGCATTTGCGGCAAAGCTGAAAGGTCGTCCAGCGTGATGTCCACATCAGCTGTCGACTGGCCATAATAGCTGTAGGTCGGCTGCCCATCTTCAGCCAGCGCAATGAGCATCAAGGGCACGAGATTGGGTTTGCGCACAATTGCGTCGGGGCGCACACCCGCATCGGCCAATATCTGGGCCTGGCGGTCACCCAACTGACCTTCGGCAATTCCACCAAAGAAAAGTGGCGCAAAACCAAGGCGTCCAAGTCCGCAGGCAACGTTGAATGGCGAGCCGCCCGTCACGGCCTCCAGGCCGATCTGCGAGTCCTTTGCAGCTCCCATTTTTGGGAAAACATCGTAAAGCGCCTCGCCAGCAATGGTAATCAAAGATGAGCCTCCCTAAGCCAAACGCTCGCCCGGATGGCAGCTCTTCTAAACCTCGCATACTGAAGTGCAAGGCTTTGCTGGCTGCTCTATCAGCGTGGGTGGGCTTTTGTGGGCAGCCTCGTTAGTGTCCGATGAAAAGATGCCCTAGGAGATTCTCGTGACATCCCCCTCGCACACACTGTCGATTGTTTCTGATTTTGTTTGTCCCTGGTGTTTCATCGGCAAGGCGCGGCTGGATGCAGCGCTTGATCAGATGCCCATCGAAGACCGACCTCAGTTGCGCTACCTGCCCTTCAAACTCAACCCGACCATGCCGGAAGAGGGCATGGCTCGCTCTGCCTATCGTGAACAGAAGTTTGGCTCGCTTGAGCATTCCAACGAGTTGGATGCGCAGGTGCGTCAAGCGGCTGAGGAAAGCGGCATTGCCATCCATCATGACAAAATGGAGCGCACGCCTAATACTGTTAAAGCCCACATGCTGATGGCCATGGCCTCCAGTTTGAAAAGCGATGCCGGCGATGCCTCCGTCGTTTTGGCCGATTTGTTGTTCAAAGCCTATTTCGTTGACGGCCAGGACATTGGCGAGGAGAGCATTTTGGTGCGCCTCGCCGAAGATGCTGGTCTGCCAAGCGAGGTCGCAATGGCAGCGCTTGGCGACACGGAGTTGCGCTCAGCTACCAACAATCTCGCCGATGGGCTGGCAGGACAGGGTGTGAGCGGCGTGCCGACCTTGCTGCTCGATCAACATTTTTTGATTTCAGGTGCAGTGCCCACCGATGATTTGCTGCGCCTCATCCCCGAGGCAATTGGAATAGTTGAAAAAGCGGCCGAGTAGCCCTTGGTCTTGGTGCTTGTGTTCACCGCCTGACCTTCCCACATCGCAGAAAGCATACATCGCCATGAGGCCTTCATGACCAGCAATCCGTTCCTTCAAACGTGGGATACTCCGTTTGAGGTTCCCCCTTTTGGTGACATCACACCGGACCATATCAGCCCAGCGCTTGATCAGGCTTTTGACGAGCATCTGGCTGAGGTGGATGCGATCGCGTCCAACTCCGATCCGGTGACGTATGAAAACACCGTCGACGCGCTGGAACTGGCTGGCGCTTTGCTGACAAAAACCGCCTCGGTCTTCTATAACCTGGCAGGCTCAGACACGAACGATGCCTTGCAGGCTTTGGAACGCGACCTGGCGCCGAAAATGGCCAAGCACAGCCAAGCGATCAGCTTACACGAAGGGCTTTTTGCACGCATTGAAGCGTTGTGGGCAATCAAAGACACGCTGGACCTGACGGCCGAACAGGCGCGTGTTCTTGATCTCACCCGCAAGGGTTTTGTGCGCGCAGGGGCCTTGCTTGAGGGTGCGGCCCGAGAGCGGATCAAGGAGATTGGGCAGCGCCTTGCCGTGCTCGCCACTCAGTTCTCGCAGAACGTGTTGGCCGACGAACAGGTCGAAGCATTGCACCTGACAGATGAGTCCGATCTGGCAGGCCTTGCCCCTTCGCTTGTCGCTGCCGCGGCAGAGGCTGCCAAGGAGCGCAACAAGCAAGGTTGGGTGATCACGCTATCGCGCTCGCTCATCGAGCCCTTCCTCATTCAATCCACGCGCCGCGATCTGCGTGAAGCTGCCTTTGGCCAATGGACCTCGCGCGGAGAGCGGGGCGGAGACACCGACAACCGCGCCGTTGCAGAAGAAATGCTTGCCCTGCGCCATGAACGAGCAAAGCTGCTCGGCTATCAGACCTACGCGCATTACAAGCTTGAAAACGAGATGGCCAAGGATCCGTCGGCGGTGCGCAAACTGCTCGATAACGTTTGGGCGCCAGCACGTGAAATGGCGCTGGCCGATCAAGCAAAACTGGAAGCACTGGCTGCCAGCGAAGGCGCCAACATCAAGCTGGAAGCCTGGGATTGGCGTCACTACAGCGAGAAGCGTCGCCAATCAGAATTCGCCATCTCAGACGATGAGGTAAAACCCTATTTCACGTTGGATGCGATGATCGACGCGGCTTTTGCCACAGCGGGCAGGTTGTTTGGCCTGTCCTTCAAGCAACGTGGCGACATTCCGGTCTACCACCCTGACGTTCGCGCCTATGAAGTTCTTGGCCCATCGGGCGAGCACGTGGCGGTGTTTTTGGGTGACTATTATGGGCGCATGTCCAAGCGCTCTGGCGCCTGGATGAGCGCCTTTCGAGGTCAGCGCAAACTGGGCGAGGATGTACGCCCGATCATCGTCAATGTGATGAACTTTGCCAAACCGCCAGAGGGTGAGACGGCTCTGCTAACATTGGATGATGTGCGCACACTGTTCCATGAGTTCGGCCATGCATTGCACGGCATGTTGTCGGATGTGACCTACCCTTCTGTGGCCGGCACATCGGTGGCCCGTGACTTTGTTGAACTTCCCTCGCAGCTCTACGAACACTGGCTGATGGTGCCTGACATTCTGCGCACCCATGCCCGCCACGCGCAGACCGGCGCGGTAATCCCCGATGATTTGATCGAGCGTCTAACGGCGGCTTCCAAATACGATCAAGGCTTCGCGACCGTGGAATATGTCGCCTCCGCCATGGTGGACCTCGATCTGCATGACGGCACCACCGACGGAACGAGTGATTTGTTGGCCGCTGAAGCGCAAACCTTGGAGCGGATCGGCATCCCGAGTGCGATTACGATGCGGCACCGTTCACCGCACTTTCAGCACATTTTTTCCGGTGGTAGCTATGCCTCTGGCTATTACAGCTACCTCTGGTCAGAGGTGATGGATGCCGATGCGTTTGCCGCTTTTAAGGAAGCCGGTTCGCCGTTCGACAGCGACGTGGCCGCGAAACTTAAAACGCACATCTATTCAGCTGGTGGGGCCACCGACCCTGCGAAACTCTACACAGCATTCCGTGGCCGCATGCCAACCGTGGATGCTCTCCTTGAGAAGCGTGGTCTCGATAAAGCCGCTTAGCCTGGCGACCTAGAAGAGGTTCGGCCAAAGGATGAACCAGAGTGTGACCGTCGCCGCCGAAAGCACGGTGCCTACGGTCACGCTCTGCGCCATCAACGGTGCGTTACCGCCCAGTTGACGGGCCAAGATGTAGGACGATGTGGCGCCAGGCACGATGGTTGCGATGAGCCCAAGCGCCGCCATATCACGCGGCAGTCCAACCAGGTAGGCGACCAGCAAAAAGAGCGCAGGCAAAACCGCCAGCTTGATGATGCTGGAGGAGGCAATCGCAAACAGCGATCCCTTGCCGGAAATCGGGCGCAGGCCAGCGCCGACTGCAAACAGACCCAGAGCGATGGCCGCCGTCCCAAACCAGCCAAAGGCGGTGTCGACCGGGCCTGGCCAGTCGATGCCTAGCGGATTGATCGCAAGGCCAGCCGCACACGCAAGGATCAATGGATTTGTAGCCAAAGCGCGGACAAGCGAGGGGGCTGCAACACCATCCTCAGGTGCGCCGTAGCGGGCGAGGATCGAGACGCACAGTATGTTGATGGTTATGATCATCAGCGCCATTGGAACGGTGATTTGCTGCACACCGGTCGCGCCATAAACCGCAAACGCCAGTGCCAGCACAATGTAGCTGTTGAAACGGTTGGCGCCCTGAAAAGCGCTGGTTGCTGATGGCCCATCCAGGCTTGAGCGGGTGTAAAAAAACCATGTGATGATACCGACGGTCAGATGGGTGCCAGCAAGCAGCAAAGCCAATGTCCAGACGGCGGGATCATCAAAGCTTGCCGTCGACAGATTTGAGAACAGCAGTGTTGGGAAAAACACCACATAGGTAACCCGCTCCACCCCCGCGACATGGACATCAGACACGAGTCCGATGCGCCGAACGAAAAAGGCAAGCGCAATCACCAACATGACAGGAAAGAGGGCCGAACCGACCACAGATGTAGACATGGTCTCGCCCTAACTGATGTGCTGCGCCTACGCAATTCATCTTGCTTTGGGCACGCTCTTGCACTGGACGTCCGGACGCGCCCTTAGGGCGTGTCAACGACTCTTGATTTTGGCCTGCTGCGCCAAGCCTGCCAGAAGCAATCGGATGAAGGTGAGGACGGTGTCGGTCCTGCGCCTCAGCTGCCCCGCTTTTGTGAGCACGCCTGGCGATTGTCTGGTATCATTAAGAAGCAACATCGGCTTGCCAAGACGCGCCAGTGACTTAGCGGTTTTGGGTTGCAGGTTCACACCCACCGCGCTTTGCGCCTTCTGCCACACAGCCCTATCGGCTTGGCTATCACCGCCATAGATAAAGCCCTGCGGAAAAAGCTTTGCCAGGTGCTGCGCCTTGGCGTCACCTTTCAGGTTGCGCGTCTCGTTAGAAGCCAACACTTCGCCCAAAAAGGCAAATCGCTTCATCAGGCGGCGCGCCGTCAGATCATCGGATGATGTTGCCAGCACCACCCGGCGGCCCCGGCTGGTCTCACGCTCGACCAGCTCCATCAAGAGTTCAGAGTGCAAGCTCGTGTCATGCAAGTCGAGCACGAGCGGAAGGTTAAGCGGCGCGGTATACACTGAACGGCCATCAGGCACGGTGTCGTTGGCGGCGGTGTGCCGCACGGAAACGCTTTCTAGGTTGGCCATGGGTGCCCTGTCCCGGGAGACTGATTGACCTGCACTCTGACATGGTTTCTGCCGGGTTTTACCTGACAGGCAGCGTTAAGATGACGCTAATGTGTAAGAGGGTTGGCAAGGCGTAACCGCGGTGCTTCCAAATTGAATCATTCACGGCTTTGCGCGCGACCAGGGATGCTGTGCGCAGTTTTTTCGGAAGCGCTACCGGAAACCCTTTGACAGGTGGTTCGGCTTGACGCAGGTTTTCGGCGCTGGCGGGTCATAACGCGCATCTGCCAAGCCCAACTGATACCTTCGAATTGGAATCATCGATGTTCGTTTCGCCTATCTCATCCAGCGTCCATACTCGTCGCCAACTTGGCGGTGATCCTGATTGGTGGCGTGGTGGTGTCATCTACCAAATTTACCCGCGCTCCTACCTGGATGTGAACGCTGATGGCGTCGGTGATCTGTCCGGCATCACCTCGCGGCTCGACTACATCAAGAGCCTCAATGTCGATGCGATTTGGATCTCACCGTTCTTCGTCTCTCCGATGGACGATTATGGCTACGACGTTGCCGACTACAAAAATGTCGACCCGATGTTTGGCTCGCTTGAAGACTTCGATGCGCTGCTCGATGCGGCGCATGAGCGCGACATCCGCGTGCTCATCGATCTTGTGATTTCGCATACATCCGACCGCCATCCCTGGTTCCGCGAAAGCCGGGTGGATCGCAACAATGCCAAGGCCGATTGGTATGTCTGGGCCGATGCGAAAGCCGATGGCACGCCGCCCAACAACTGGCTATCCATATTTGGCGGATCTGCGTGGGAGTGGGATTCACGGCGGCGCCAGTACTATCTGCACAATTTCCTTACCAGCCAGCCGGACCTCAACTTCCACAATCCCATTGTCCAGGAGGCGGTGCTCGATGCCGCCCGCTTCTGGCTGGAACGCGGTGTGGATGGTTTCCGTCTTGATACCGTGAACATGTACTTTCATGACGCGGAACTTCGCGACAATCCGCCGGTCGAGGAGGGGATGAAGGTCAACGGAATCCCTGAGCAGAACCCCTATGGTTTGCAGCAGCCGATCTACAACATCACTCGACCGGACAATCTGGTTTTCTTAGAAAAGATGCGCAAGCTGCTGGATGAGTATCCGGCGACGACGACGGTCGGCGAGGTGGGCGCCGTGCTCGACATGTACGACACGTTGGCCGATTACACCGAGCAGGGCAAACGCCTGCACATGGCTTATTCCTTCGATTTCCTGGACCGCCAGTTCTCTGCCGGTTTTGTCCGTCAGGTTGCCCAGCGGATGGACAGCAACCGCAACAGCTGGCCAAGTTGGGCGTTCTCCAACCATGATGTGGAACGGGTGCTGAGCCGCTGGCAACTTGGCCACGAGCAAGATCGCGCCGCGCCGCTGCTGATCGCGCTGCTGACGTCGCTGAAAGGAACACCGTGCATCTATCAGGGCGAAGAGCTTGGTCTAACCGAAGCCATTGTGCCGTTCGAAAAACTCCAAGACCCCTACGGCATCCGGTTCTGGCCGGAGTTTAAAGGTCGCGACGGGTGTCGTACGCCGATGCCGTGGAACCCAGCTGCATCCAATGGCGGTTTTACCGAAGGCACGCCTTGGCTGCCAGTGCCACCGGAGCATGTCGCGCGGGCTGTGTCGGTGCAGGAAGCCGATGATCGGATGCCGCTGCGCCATGTGCGCAGGTTCCTGGGCTGGCGCCGCGAACAGATGGCTTTGCAACGCGGTTCGATGCAATTTCATGATACGCAAGGCGACGTGCTGGCCTTCACCCGCGATTACGAAGGCGAGCGCATCCTATGTGTGTTCAATCTCGGCACCTCCCCGGGCAGCTTTGCCACTGGCGGCTTCGGTCCGATCAGTCCGATCGGCGGGCACGGCTTTGGCGGCAAACTGGACGGCATGGGCATCTCGCTCGATCCGCTGGACGCGTTTTTCGCCAGCTACTCTTAATGTGGGCTGCGGAGATAGCCTAGGCGGTCAGTCGGCTGGTGCCGAACTGAAGATCGTGCAGTGCTGCGTAATGACCACCATGGGCGATGAGTTCGTCATGGGTGCCCTGCTCGACGGCGCGGCCTTGTTCCATCGCGATAATCTGGTCAGCGCCACGCACAGTGGAAAGCCGATGGGCAATCACCAGCGTCGTGCGACCTTGCGAAAGGCGGGCCAGCGTCGCCTGAATCGCATCTTCGGAGTGCGCATCGAGCGCCGATGTCGGCTCGTCGAGCAACAGGATCGGCGCATCGCGCAAGAACGCGCGAGCGATTGCGATACGTTGGCGCTGGCCTCCAGACAGCAAGGAGCCGAGTTCCCCTACAGGTGTCTCGTAGCCTTGCGGCAAGGCTGTGATGAAAGTGTGGGCCTCAGCCCGCCGGGCGGCTTCTTCGATGGCAGATTGGTCCATGTCCGGCAGTCCGGCACGGATGTTGTCGGCCACTGTGCCGTCGAAAAGGTAAGCATCCTGACCGACATAGGCCATGGACGCACGCAGCGACGACGAGGAAAGCGTTTTTAGATCCTGGCCATCGATGGTGATCGTACCGCCGTCCGGGTCCCAGAAACGCAACACCATCGCCATGACGGTCGATTTGCCGGCGCCGGAGGCACCAACCAGGGCAGTTGTCTTGCCAGCAGGTGCGGTGAACGTCAGGCCCTGCAAGACGGCATCGCCGCCAGGGTGATAGCCAAAACGCACATCCTCAAAGGTGATCTCGCCCTTGTCGAATGCGAAAGCCTCGCCGCTTCCCGCCTCGCGCTTTGAAGGTGGGCGATCAAGGAAGCCATACATCATGCGTACGCCGACAAGGCCTGCTTCCAGCGGAACGCGTAGGTTGGCCAGCTTGCGGGCTGGCTCGTACGCAAGCAGCAACGCAGTCACGAACGAAAAGAACTCGCCGGGCGACTGACCCTGCTCGATCACGCGGTAACCGCCGTAGAAGATGACGACGGCTACGGCGATGCCGCCGATTGTCTCCACCAAGGGCACCGGACGAGCCTGGTAGATCGCGATCTTGTCGGCTGTCTTGCGCAGATCATCGATGGTATCGCCGATGCGCCCGCCAAGCTCTTCTTCCATCCGGAAAGCTTTGACGATGCGAAATCCCTGCGCTGTCTCGCGCACATAATTGCCGATCTCTGCGGTCAGCGAGACCTGGCGCTTGGCGATGCGGCGCACACGACCCATCATCTTTTCGATCAGGAAGGCCATCACAGGCAGGCCCAAGATCATCGATAGCGACATCACAGGGTCTTGGATGAGCATCACGATCAAAAGAGCAATCAGCGAAAGCACATCACGCCCAGCTCCGGTGACAATGAGGTTCAGTACCTGGCGCGCGGCGTTGGCATTGTTGGCAAAAACGGCGGCGATCTCCGCCGATGGCTGGCCCTGAACGAAGCCGACATCTTCCTCCAGCAAGCGCTTGAACATACGGTTTTGCACATCGGCGACAATGGAATTGCCGACCCGCGCCATGATAACCATCTGGAAGTACATCGACGCGCCCTTGGCGATGTAGATCAGCACCACCGCCGTGCCGATGTAGATCAACCATTCGCGCGAGCGATTGATAAAGACCTCGTTGATGAGGTCACGCATCATATAAGCGGTCAGCGCTGTCGCCGCTGCGGCCACCGCCATGAAGAAGAAGGCCAGCGCATAGCGACCAATATAGCGACGCCCCGTGTCCAGAAGCAGCCGTTGCAGCACTTTCTGGCCATCATCGGATGCGACCGACAGGCGTGTGTTGGGAGCCGAAGAACTCATCCCGCTCCGATTAGGGCCACTAGCCGCTCAGCGCAAGTTTGGTGTGGTCACACAATGTATCAGAGCCTGGCGTGACAGGCGTTGTGTCGGCTCGGCCAGAATGGTGGGCCGAGCCTTTGGTGCGATCAACTCGTGCTTACTGGTAGAGGAAGCTGTCGCCTGCCGCGTTGAACAGATGCATCTTGTCAATCACGCCGGTCAGGTTCAGCGCATCGCCCTTTTTGACGTGCGCGATGCCTGGAATCTTGGCGATGATGGATGGTTCACCCGGTGCGGCAGGCTTGAGGTACACAACGGTGACCTCACCAAGCTTCTCAGAGAAAAGCGCTTCGCCTGAATAAATGACCGGATCACCCTCCTGCGCGACGACAAAATCCTCCGGGCGGATACCAAAGGACACGGTATCGCCGGGCGATGCGTCGCCTGAGTCAATCGGCAACGTCACCTGTTCGCCGTGGTCGAGCTTGATCGTGGTGCTTGGACCACCGCTAACTATTTTGGCGCTGAGCAAGTTCATTTTCGGTGAGCCGATGAACTGCGCCACAAAGGTGTTACGCGGCTTCTCATAAAGCTCAAGCGGCGTGCCAACCTGGCCGATCGTGTGGGTGATGTTGTTGAGCACCACGATGCGAGTCGCCAGCGTCATCGCTTCCACCTGATCGTGCGTCACATAGATCATGGTGGAGTTGGGCATATCTTCTTTGAGTTGCGCAATCTCGATGCGGGTGTCGACACGCAGAGCGGCATCAAGGTTCGAAAGCGGCTCATCGAAAAGATAGACCTTCGGGTCGCGGACAATCGAACGGCCAATGGCCACGCGTTGGCGCTGACCACCAGAAAGCGCTTTTGGCAAACGCTCCAGATACTCGCCAAGCTGCAGAATATTGGCAGCCTTCTGAACCCGTTGATCGATCTCGTCCTTCGGCATCTTCGCAATCTTCAGCGCGAACGACATGTTGTCGTAGACGGTCATATGCGGGTAGAGCGCGTAAGACTGGAACACCATTGCGATACCGCGCTTGGACGGCGGCACCTCGTTCATGCGCTCACCATCGATCTGGAACTCACCACCGGTGATGCTTTCCAAGCCAGCGATCATGCGCATCAGCGTGGACTTGCCACAGCCTGATGGGCCCACGAACACGATGAGTTCACCGGTCTTTATGTCGAGGTCGATGTTTTTAAGAACCTCGACCTTCCCGTAAGACTTGGCGACATCCTTTAAGAGCAGCGATGCCATGGTACTCTCCCCCTAAACTTTCTTATCTTTTGTTGTTTCTGCGCGTAGGCACTTGCCGCCGGCGGTCTATTTGACCGAACCGGCGAGAAGCCCGCGTACGAGATATTTTTGCATCGCAAAGAACACCACCAACGGCACAGCGATACTGACGAAAGCGGCGGTGGCGAGAATCTCCCAATTGCCACCTCGCGTGCCCAACAGCTCCACAATCTGGTTGGTCATGACCGTGGTTTCGCCCGTCGCATCAATGAGGAACACTTTGGCGACCAACAAATCATTCCACGTCCAAAGGAATTGGAAGATCGCAAAGCTGGCAAGCGCCGGGAAGGAGAGCGGCAGAATGATCTTGGTGAAGATCTGGAAGTCTGTCGCGCCATCAACCTTGGCGTTTTCGATGATGTCCTTCGGCAAGCCCACCATATAATTGCGTAACAGGTAGATCGCGAGCGGCAGGCCGAAGCCGGTATGGGCAAGCCAAACGCCCAGATACCCCTTTCCAATGCCGATGCCCAAGTGCAGTCGTAGGAGCGGGATGAGCGCCAATTGCAATGGAACCACCAGCAAGGCCACGACCATCGCAATGAGCAAGGCGCGCCCCGGGAAATCCATCCAAGCCAGCGCGTAGGCGGCAAAGGCGGCCACCACGATGGGAATAATGGTGGCTGGAATGGTGACGGTGAGGGTGTTGAAAAACGCCTTGGTCATCCCGTCGGTGCTGTCGCCCGACAGAAGAACCTGCTCGTAATTATCCAACGTAAAGTCCGGCGGCGCGGTGATGGTCGCAAACATGCGTTGTCCGCGGCCCGACAGCTGCTCGTCATTGCCGCGCCATTCATAGTCGCCATTGGCCTGCAAGGTGATCGTTTCACCGTCACCCAAATCGGCAGTTTCACCGGCCTGATAGGTATCGATGGCACGGGAGGAGGTGCCCCACACACTGATCGTTGTGTCGGATGCTTCTTCTCCAAACACGTTGCCAGAAACCACAAATGTTGCACCATCAGCGCCTTCGGCGACACGGTTTTCACCGGGGTCAGCGGAGCGAAAGACGACATTTTGCTCTGCGGCGGTGAGCGAAGCCCACCAGCCCGATGAGTTGATTTGATCGACCGTGCGGAAAGAGGAAACCAACAATCCGAGGGTTGGGAACACCCATAAAAGCACCAGCGCAATCGTCGACAGTTGCACTGCCCACGTGAGGCTCGACTTGGTCCCGGCGATAGCAGCCATTAGCGCATCTCCTTGCGAGCGGTGTAAACGTTCCAGATCAGGATCGGGCTGACCAGGAGCATGATGATGATCGCACTGGCTGAACCGACGCCCCAATCATTGGCGCGAAACAGCTTGTCGAACATGTAGTTGGCCAACACCTGCGTTTCCCACTGACCATTGGTCATCGCGAACACGATGTCGAAGACCTTCAAAACGACCAGCGTGATAGTCGTCCAGACCACCACAATGGTGCCCATGATCTGCGGTACCTTGATCTTGAAGAAGACCTCAAACGGATTGGCGCCATCAACGATAGCAGCCTCAATGGTTTCTTCAGGAATGCCGCGCAACGCCGCCGACAAAATGACCATGGCAAACCCGGTTTGGATCCAGACCAAAACGATCATCAGAAAGAAGTTGTTGAAGAACGGAATGGTCAGCCATTGTTGCGGCTCACCGTAAGGCAATTCGGCGCCGAACAGGTTGAGCACCGAGCGTAGCGACGTGAACGCCAGGAACAGGCCGCCAACGAGGAAAATGAGGCGAAATAGCTGCATGAAGAGGCCGCCGGTTTTTCCGCCCTCGAAGTAGGGTTTCACAACCACATACGCCACGTAGGCGCACAACAGCGCAAAGCACAACAAGATCAGACCCGGGAGAAGCTTCAACATAATGAAGCTGCCTGAGCCGCCGTCGAACTGTAGCCAGACGGCGTTGAGTACACCGATCTGCGCCTGATCGTCAGGCCGCGCCACATAAATCAGGCGGAAGATCACCGCCGCGCCAACGAAGGAAATCGCCATCGGCATAAAAATCAGGGATTTGGCGATGTTGCCCCAAGCCAAGCGGTCGGTAAGCTGCGCGGCCAGCAGGCCAAAGGCGGTGGAGAACGCCGGTACGACCAGCAGCCAAAGGAAATTGTTGGTCAGCGCTTCCCAGAATTTCGGCTCGCTGAACATCTGGTTGTAGTTGGCAAGGCCAACAAAGGCGCCGCCGGCATCGCGATCTGTCAGTGATAGCCGCAGCGTCTCGACAACGGGGTAGGCGAGGTACAAGCCCAGCGCGAACATCGCGGGAAACAAAAACAACCAAGGCCGGACCATATTGGCGCGCGAAATATTGCGCCCAGCGTTCTTCCCAGTGGATGGGAAGATGACTTTGTCCAGAAATTGGTTGGAGAAATAGAAATAGGCGACACAACCACCCACCCCTACGATGATCGTGATCAGACCCTGTACAGCCGGATTCATGGCTCCCCCTCCCGATGATTATTGGTTTTTATGGGGGCTGCCCAACGGCGGATTGCTTGCCGCCGGGCAGTCCTAGAGCTTTTGAACTTAGTCGCGCTGTCTTACTGCAGCGCTTCCCAAGATGCCTGAATTTCAGCAGCCACTGCAGCTGCATCATCGCCACCGGCATAATCAACCATTCCAGTCCAGAACGAACCAGCACCGACGCCGCCTGGCATCAGGTCAGATCCGTCGAAGCGGAATGTGGTTGCCGAAAGCAGAATGTCGTTCATCTTCGCCACTGTTGGGTCGACGAACACATCAGAGTTCACGCCGGTGTGCGGTGTGAGGAAACCGCCCTGCGCCATCCACACTTCGTGTGCGATTTCGGTTTGAAGGAAGTCGATCAAACCGTGCGCGGCAGGCGAGTCGTTTGTGATCGCCCAAAGCGTACCGGCGCCAAGCACTGGTGCGCCAAGATCTGCTTCTTCGTAAGCGGGGAAGTAGAAGAAGTCCGCATCTGCGCCCACTTCGGTTCCTTCTGGGAAGAACGCGGGGATGAAGGATGCCTGACGGTGCATGTAGCACTGTGGCGGCGAGTCGAAGAGACCCTGCGGGCTATCGCGGAAGTCCGTGGAGGCAACTGCGCCAGCACCACCTGCAACATAGTCATCGTTGCGGGCGAAGTAGCCGAACTCTTCGATGGCGGCAACGATGCGCTCATCATCGAATGGGATCTCATTGGTGACCCACTGGTCGTAGACGTCCGGTGCCTGGGTGCGCAGAAGCATGTCTTCCACCCAGTCCGTTGCTGGCCAGCCAGTCGCACCGCCTGAACCCAGGCCGATACACCATGGCGTTTCGCCATCGGCAACGATCTGATCGGTCAGCGCTTTGAGCTCTTCCATCGATTCGGGAACTTCGTAGCCGGCATCTTCAAAGTTTTCCGGCGAGTACCAAACCAGCGACTTCACATCGACTTTGTAGAAGAAGCCATAAAGATTGTCGTCGCCATTGTTGTCCGCATAGGTTCCAAGATCCACCCAGGACTGACCAGCGGCATAGTTTTCGCGGATCCAATCGCCGGTGCCATCTTCCAGCGGTGTCAAGAAGCCGCGCGAGGCCATGTCAGAGGCAAGGCCAGGCTGTGGGAACACAGCCACGTTTGGCGCCGAGCCAGCTTCAGCATCGACCATAATCTGCTGCTCAAAGCTGTCTGAACCGACATAACGCACATCAGCACCGGTTGCTTCGGCAAAGTAAGCCAGCACGCTTTCAACGACTGCTTGGTCAGGCCCAAGCCAAGGGCCAAACACAGTGATTTGCTCGCCGGAAAAATCAGCGGATTCGGCGAACTCTTCATAGCTCGCCCAGTTAAAGTCGCCGGAGCCCGGCGCAAATGTCAGGTCTTGAGACGTCGCAGCGGTCGTGCCGAAAACCGATAGGGCTACGCCTGCCAAAAGCAGTTTTTTCATTGGTTTCTCCCTTTGCGCCGGTTCTGATGACCGGCTAAAAATTCGTCCCGCAGAGGATTACTGAAAGCGCTTCCGCTACGGATATCGTCACACAACCGCTCCTTCTGCATTCTGTCAAGCCAATTGGATGAAACAAAAGGGGCGCTATCTACTCTGCGTGGAAGAAAACAGGTGGTTTTGCGAAGCAGCATCAATGGCAAGCGTCCGGTAGACGCTGGGTTTTGTTTGCGTTTCAATCCATCGCGCTCTATGGGCGGCACAGCTTCTTTCACCTGATCATTTGAGGTTGCCCATGACGTTCGCCCATCGTCGCGCTGATTTTCCCGACGGATTTCTTTTTGCGTCCGCCACCTCTGCCTATCAAATCGAGGGGCACAGCTTTGGCGGTGCAGGGCAAACGCATTGGGACACATTCGCGACAACGCCCGGCAATGTGGTGCGTGGCGAAAACGGTGCTGTCGCGTGTGATCATTATCATCGCTGGGAAGACGATCTTGATCTGGTCGCAGGGGCCAATCTTGATGCGTATC
This sequence comes from Hyphomicrobiales bacterium, assembly GCA_040219355.1. Taxonomy (GTDB): domain Bacteria; phylum Pseudomonadota; class Alphaproteobacteria; order Rhizobiales; family MH13; genus MH13. Next base: position 568,844 of record JAVJSN010000010.1, on the reverse strand, counting down.
GTTTTTCAACCAGCTGGGCGCGGATTATGCCCGATGGCGTGACGCCCAACGCTGAGGGCTTGGATTTCTACGACCGTTTGGTCGATGGCATGCTGGAACGCGGCATCAAGCCGATGGCAACGCTCTATCATTGGGAACTGCCATCACCGCTCGCCGATCTCGGCGGCTGGCGCAACCGCGATATCACCGACCGCTTCGCTGATTTTGCCACATGCATCATGGGGCGCATCGGCGACCGCATGCATCGAACGGCGCCGATCAACGAGCCGTGGTGCGTCGCCTGGCTGTCGCATTTTATGGGGCATCATGCGCCGGGTATGCGCGACATTCGCGCCGCGGCGCGGGCGATGCATCACGTGCTGCTTGCCCACGGCAAGGCCACCCAGGCGATGGGCGCTCTTGGCATGAGCGGGCTCGGCGCGGTGATGAACCATGAGTACGCGGAGCCTGCCGATGATACCGAGCGGTCACGGGAACTCGCCCAGCTTTATGATGGCATCTACAATCGCTGGTTCCTGGGCGGCATTTTCCGCAAAGCCTATCCTGAGGATGTGCTGGCTCATCTTGGCCCGCATATGCCGGAAGGCTGGCAGGACGATTTTGAGACAATTGCCCAGCCACTCGACTGGGTTGGCATCAACTACTACACGCGCAAACTGATTGGCCCCGATGGTTCAGACCAATTCCCGTTCCTGGCGGAGCGTGAAGGACCGCTGGAAAAAACCGCGATGGATTGGGAAATCTATCCTGATGGCCTGCTGCACTTCCTGCGGCATACCGCAAGCTACACCGACCTCCCGATCTATGTGACCGAGAACGGGCTCGCCTCGTATGACGTTTTGAAGGACGGCGCAGTTCAGGACGAGCAGCGTATCCGATACGTCTCAGAGCATCTTGAGCGGGTGAAACAAGCGCTCAATGAGGGCATTGACGTGCGCGGCTATACAATCTGGTCGCTGCTCGACAATTACGAATGGGCGCTTGGTTATGAGAAGCGCTTCGGTCTGGTGCATGTGGACTTTGAGACGCTTGCCCGCACGCCCAAGGCCAGCTGGCATACCTTGAAACAAGCGTTGGCGCGCTAACCAGTTAGTAGCGAAAGGACAGTCTGGCACGCACCACATCCTGGCTGTGCTCGCTTTGGAACGCCGCCCCCAAAGTGAGATCTTCCTTGGAAAAATCGTAGCGCAAAAACTCGCCGCCCAACGCCAAGTGGCGGGTAAGGCCCCATTCGACGCCTGCACCAAGCACATGGCCATAGCGCGTGTCGGTTGAGCTTGCGGTTGCCGATGCTGTTTCCACACCCGCGACCGCCAGGCCGCCGGTTCCGTAGATCAGCAGATGGCCAAACGCGTAACCGACCCGGCCACGCACGGACGCCGACCAGGGCATGGAGATTTCCAGCGATGTTGCAGCGACCCGCGGGCGGGTGAAATTGGTCAGTGACGCATCGCCTTCCACGCCGAGCACAACACTGCCCATTTGCAACGATCCGCCTGCGTGGACACCGCCTAGGAAGCTCTGTTTATCCTCCAGAAGACCATCGACATTGTCCCAGCTGTCGACGAAGCCAAGGCCCGCATGGACACCGGCGTAAAAACCGGTCCAGCGCGGTGGCTCGTCATAAACAACGCGCGGCTGTGGCGCCACTTGTTGAGGCGCGGCCTGCTGATAAGAGACCGTGTCGGCGGCAAGCAACGGTGTTGAAAGACAGACAGAACAAGCAACTGCCAGCGGAAGACATGATCGATGCATCGCGTAAGCCCCCTACGCAAAGCTGCGCGAACGGCACAGCAAGAGCCTGCGATAAAGACTTATTCACCTTGATGGACCGTTCAGGCGGCCAAAGGCGCCCGTGCCGTAACGGAACACGCTACGGCAAGGCACCCCCGACAGCAGTGCTAGAACGCGTAGGACACACGCAGCCGGAAGGCATCGAAATTGCCTTGAGACCGCACCCTGGTGGTGGCAAATTGATATGCTTCCTCGTCCAGCTCATAACGCAGATATTCCGCGCCGATTACCCAATCGTGCGAAACAAACACCTCAACGCCAGCGCCCACGACGTAACCTTTATGGATGTTGTCGTCGCTGACGCCGCTGGTGTTTGAAATCGATTCAGCATGAGCAAGAGCCCCACCACCTGTTGCGTAAAACATCACTTGGTCAAAGGCGTAGCCAACCCGCGCCCGAGCAGATCCGATCCAATCGGCCTTCACGTCGGCAAAAGGGCTATCCAAATCTTCGTCAATGTTGATTGCAGATACATCGGCTTCCAGCCCGAATACGAAACTGCCGACCTGATAATTGAAACCAGCGTGGGCGCCGCCAATGGGTGTACGATAGTTTTCGCCATCAATGCCATCCGAGCCTTGCGTATCGAGCAGCCCAAATCCACCGTGAACACCAGCGTAAAACCCGGTCCAGAGGCTGTCTTCGTAGGAAATCACATCCGGCACGACGTCATAGCCTATTGTGCCATGATCGGCTGCACAGACATTTGTTGCTAGCAACGGGCCCGCAATAAAACCAATGGTTGTAGAGATAATCTTCTTCATGAAATCGCCCCAAGCTTTACGTTCGACTTTCAAACGTCTCTATGGGCGAAATGACATTATTAACCTTAATATTTTGTGTTTTTTTACTTGATATAGTGCTTCTCTATGGAACACATCGGAGCTACAAACCCTCGATCACCTGCTCCATGCCGCGTTGAATCCCGTTGTGGTGGATGATCCACCCTCGGTGACGTAACCGCCGCGAAGGTCTGCAGGCAGTTCTCAGGCGATGCTCTAATATATTGGCCTGCCCAGTTGTGTGGCGGCGGTGTGGAACAGTCGTTCGCCCAGGGCCGGTTACACCGTCACCAGAACGTTGCGGAAGGACCAGGGGTTGGCGCGGTCGAGCTCCTCGGCGAAAAAGGACAGACGGTCCTTCAACGGAGTCCAGTCGGTGAAATAGCCTTTCACTGGACCCAAATATGGCATCTGGACCTCAAGGCAGAAGCGGAAGTCCATCTCGTCGGTTTCCACGATCCCTGCCTGCGGATTGGCAAGCGCCCAGGCCATGCCGGCCAGGACCGCCGAGGTAACCTGCAGGCCGGTGGCGTTTTGGTATGGCGCCAGCGCGCGCGTCTCCTCGATGGAAAGCTGCGAGCCATACCAATAGGCATTCTTGCCATGGCCGTAGAGCAGCACACCCAACTCGTCGATGCCGTCTATGATTTCGGTCTCATCCATGACGACTTGCTCCGACTGGGCCGTCCCGCCATTGCCGAACATCTCATGCAAGGAGAGGACCGCGTTGTTGGCCGGATGATAGGCATAGTGGCAGGTCGGGCGGTAAACCACGCCGTCATCGGCGTCGCGAACGGTGAAGTAATCGGCAATGGAAATCGATTCGTTGTGGGTGACCAGAAATCCGTATTGCGGACCTGGGGTCGGGCACCAGGTGCGCACGCGCGTCGCCGCCCCCGGCTGTTCCAGATAGATGGACGCCTGGCAGCCCTCGGCATGAGTCTTGGCATTGGCCGGCATCCAGGTTTCCGCGGTCCCCCAACCCAACTCGGCGGGCTGGAACCCCTCGGATATGAAGCCTTCCACCGACCAGGTGTTGACGAACACACCCGTTGGTTTGGGCTGACTTGATCGTTGCGTGTCGCGTTCAGCGATGTGGATGCCCTTGATACCGACGCGCCGCATCAGCCTGGCCCAGCCGTCACGGTCGTCCGCCGACGGCTCATCGATGTCGGCGCCCAGCGCAACGGCGACATCGAGCAGGCCCTGCTTAACGAACCAGGACACCATGCCCGGATTGGCACCGCAGCAGGAGACAGCGGTCGTGCCGCCGGGATTGGCCTGCTTCTCGCGGCGGACCGTCTCGCGCAGCGCATAGTTGGTGCGCGAGGCCGACCCGGCGCTTTCATCGAAGTAAAAGCCCGGCCACGGTTCAACGACGGTGTCGATATAGAGCACGCCGAGCTCACGGCACAGTTTCATCAGATCGAGCGAGGAGGTGTCGACCGACAGGTTGACGCAAAACCCCTGGCCATCGCCCTCGGTGAGATGGGGGGAAAGCAGGGTGCGATAGTTCTTGCGCGTCACCTCGGCCTGCAGAAACGTGTAGCCACGCCCTTCAACCAGGGCGCGATCCTTGTCCTCCGGGTCGATTACCACCAGTCGCTTGGGATCGAAGGTGAAATGACGCTCGATCAGCGGCAAAGTCCCGCGTCCGATGGATCCAAAGCCGATCATCACGACCGGACCGGTGATGGTGCCATGATTGGGATAGGAAGCATCGGTCATGGTGGATCGGTGGCCCCAGGCAAACCGGGCCTCTCCTTGTTGGTGTGAAACAGGATCAGGCCGCGCGCGCGGCGGCCGAAGATTGCAGATGGAAGGCGCCGGCCGGACGCAGGACGCCATGGGCGCGTTCAAGGGCCTGCTCGGTCAAAGGCAGGCCGAGCAAGCGGTGGCGTTCGAATGGACCGGGCATGGCCAAGCGGTGGGCATGGCGGGCGCGAAATCCGAACCGGCCGTACCACGGCTCGTCACCCACCAGGACGATAGCGGAGTGACCGTACAGGCGGGCCTGCGCAATGGCAGCCACCATGAGCGCTCCGCCAATGCCGTTCCCCCGGGCGCTTTCGTTGACGGCCAACGGGCCGAGCATGAGCGCATCGGGCAGGCCGCGGGCCTTGGCATGCCAAAGCCTGACCGTGCCGATCAGCATTTCGTTTTCAATCGCGACCAGCGCCAAGGCCGGGCACCGGCCCTCGCGCAACCGCTCCGACGACCGCCGGAAACGGATCGGCCCCATGCTCTGATCAAGCAGCATTTCGCGCGCGCCGGTGTCGGCCGAGTGTTCGGCACGAATGGTGACACAGGGCGCCGATGGACTGGCACCAAGAGGCCTTTCCATTACAAGATGACCGACTCAAGCGGCGGGAAGCCGTTGAACGCGACCGCCGAATAGGTGGTCGTGTAAGCGCCCGTGCCCTCGATGAGGATCTCATCACCCACGGTCAACGACAGCGGAAGCGGATAGGGGTTCTTCTCATAAAGGACATCGGCAGAATCGCAGGTCGGACCGGCAAGAATGCACGGCTCCATTGCATCACCATCGCGCGGCGTGCGCACTGGATAGCGGATGGCTTCCTCCATCGTTTCGGCAAGGCCGCCGAACTTGCCAATGTCGAGATAAACCCAGCGTACCTGGTCGGTGGCTTCCTTGCGAGAAACGAGCACGACTTCGGAGCGGATCGTCCCGGCAGAGCCCACCATACCACGCCCAGGCTCGATAATGGTTTGGGGGATGCGGTTGCCGAAATGCTTCATCAGCGCGGCATGGATCGCCTCGCCATAAGCGTCAGCGGCCGGTACATCGCGCAGATAGCGGGTCGGAAAACCGCCGCCAAGGTTGACCATGCCAAGCTGCACGCCGCGGCGTGCCATTTCATGGAAAACCCAGGCCGCTTCAGCGAGCGCCTTGTCCCAGGCGTCGAGATTGGTCTGCTGCGAACCAACATGGAAGGAAACGCCCCAAGGCTTAAGGCCGAGCGACTGGGCAAGGCCGAGCACTTCGGGCGCCATCACCACGGCGCATCCAAACTTGCGAGAAAGCGGCCATTCCGCGCCCTCGCCATCGCACAGGATGCGACAGAAGACACGGGCGCCGGGGGCGGCGCGCGCCACCTTCTCGACTTCCGCCTCGGCATCGACGGCGAACAGGCGAACGCCAAGTTCGAAGGCGCGTTGAATGTCACGTTCCTTCTTGATGGTGTTGCCGAAGGAGATGCGGTCGGGTGATGCCCCGGCGGCCATCGCCATTTCGATCTCCTGCACCGAGGCGCAGTCGAAGGACGAGCCGAGTTCGGCCAGAAGCGCTAGGATCTGTGGCGCGGGATTGGCCTTGACGGCATAGAAGATACGCGTGTCGGGAAGCGAACGCGCATAGGCGTTGTAATTGTCGCGAACAATGTCGGTGTCGACGATCAGGCAGGGTCCGTCGAAACGTCGCGATTTGATGTAATCGGCGATGCGGGCAGTGGTCATGGCTTGCTTCATCCAAAGTCGGTTTGGAGTCGGAGCTGCCGCTTCGCACCGCGGGCCGTGGACGCGCCGCGATAGGAATCAGCAGAACCGACCGGAAACCGGCTGAGCGAAGAAGGCTCGACCGGCGCGGTTAGACGCTGCCATGGATTGGTGGGGAGTCCCGCCGCACGTCTGGCAACAAGGGTGTGCCACTTTGAGGCTGGTTTTGGACACCAGCGCAGGCAAAGGGCCCTCACCGTCGTTGCTTCAAGGCGCCCGGCGAGACATCCAACCTTCTCGCCTCGATGTACCTGGGCACATCGATGTACCGTCGGTCTGATCCGCCTCCCGCCAGCCTTATGAGGCTGGCCCGATCGACTTCGAAGTTTCGAGCCGATCCGACGTCTGGACCGTGGGCGCCCACAGGCACGTGCGACCTAGGGCTGGGCGGTCTTTTACCCGATTTCTGCCAGATCGCAAGTTTTTTTTCGTTTGCAAATCGTTAACGGTATCAGTGACTTGGAGCGAAATGGCTGAATTTGTAGCCGCTCGACCGGACGCCGGCTGCCAAGGTCAGTCCGCGGAATCGCCAGCCATGTCATTGAGGATTGGGCAATCCGGTCGATCGTCGCCAGCACAGGATTCGGCGAGCGTTGCCAGGGTGGCACGCAGCGCTTTCATCTCGGCAAGCTTTGTGTCGATCTCGGCAATTTTTTCGAGGGTCAGCTGTTTGACATCGCAACTGGCACGGTGGGTGTCGTCATAGAGCGACAGAAGCTGCCGGCATTCCTCTATGCTGAAGCCAAGGCCACGAGCACGCTGAAGAAAGGCGAGACGATGCACATCTTCTTCGGCGTAGTCGCGATAGCCGTTCTCAGCCCGGCCCGGACGCACCAGGCCAATCTCTTCATAATAGCGGATCGTTTTGGGCGGCAGCTGCGTGCGCGCCGCCGCTTCACCGATGTTCATGGGATGGCTCCTTCGCCCTCACCTCAGATCGTCTGGCAGCAACTGGTTTGGAATTGCTTGGTAACAAACGGGTCTCAGCCATCTGCGGATCGCCATGGTGCCGACGGAGGTCGCGCCGAAGTTGGTGGAGGCTGGATAAGGGCCGCCATGGACCATCGTGTCGGAGACCTCCACGCCTGTGGGGAACCCATTGGCCAAAATGCGCCCTGCCTTGCGGGTGAGGATCGGCATGAGGGCTTGGCCAAGCTCTGTGTCCTGATCGTCCATGTGCAGCGTGGCGGTCAGCTGACCTTGCAGGCTTCTGGCAACGGCAAGCATCTGCTCCGTGTCTTCAACCCGCACGATGAGACCCAGAGGGCCAAACACTTCTTCACCCAAGGCATGGTTGGACAACCAATCGTCCCCTGAGACCTCATAAAGGAACGGTGAGGCCTGACGTTCAGCGCAGCCCATGGCCAGCACTTCCTTCACGCCTTTCTGGCTGGCGATACTGTCTTTGCCAGACGCAAACGCCTTTGCCATGCCGGTGGTCAGCATGGTCTGGCTGGAGACCTCTGAGAGTGCTGTTTGCGTGGCTCGTGTGAAAGCATCAGCATCTGGACCATCAAGCACAATCGCGATGCCTGGATTGGTGCAGAACTGCCCCGCCCCCATGGTCAGTGATCCTGCCCAACCGCTCGCGATCTGCTCGGTGCGGCTGGCGATAGCCTGGGGCAGCACAAACATTGGGTTGACCGAGCCAAGCTCACCAAAGAACGGGATCGGATCAGGGCGTGCGGCGCAGAGATTGAACAGCGCACGCCCGCCACCCAGCGAGCCGGTGAAACCGACGGCACGGATCAATGGATGCTGGACCAGCGCCTCTCCCACCGAGCGGTTGCCGCCCTGGATCAGAGAGAACACACCGGGGTGCATGTCACGGGCCTTGATGGCAGCCTCAATGGCTTGGGCAACGATCTCGCTGACACCGGGATGAGCAGAATGGCCCTTCACCACCACGGGACAACCAGCCGCCAGCGCAGACGCGGTATCGCCACCGGCGACCGAGAAAGCCAGCGGGAAGTTGGATGCGCCAAATACTGCCACCGGGCCAGTGGGCACCTGCATCAGGCGCAGATCCGGCCGTGGCAGAGGCGCACGATCAGGCAGGGCTTCATCATGGCGGCGATCAAGATAATCGCCTGCCTCAATATGCTCGGCAAACAGCTTCAGCTGACCGACCGTGCGACCACGCTCGCCATTCAGCCGCATCTCCGGCAGACCGGTCTCCTTCACCCCCATCGCGGTGATTGCATCGCCACGTGCATCGATCTCATCGGCAATGGAACGCAGGAACGCCGCCCGCCTATCGCGGCTTGTCGCGCTGAAGGAAGCAAAAGCCTCCTCAGCCGCCTCAACCGCCCGACCAACCAACGCTGCCGTGCCAATCGCAAACACATCCGCATCGCCCGACACCGGCATGTTCTCAAACGTTTCGGTCGCACCGGTCCAGGTGCCTGCGACAAGGTGTTTGCCGTGAAGCATGTTGTCTTTCAGCATGGTCTATTTCTTTCTCTGCGATGTGATCGAATGCTCGGTCGGTTAGGCCATCGGCCATGTGTCGCCAACACGGTAACCCTGCGGCCAGGGGTCGGATGGGTCGAGCATCAACTGCTTTGTTTCGGTGATCCAGGCGCGGCCACTGATGGATGGAATGATCGCAGAGGTTCCGGCAAGATCGGTGGTTTGTTCTACCCGACAGTTGAACTGGCTGTCGATGATGGAAACGCCAACAAAGGTTTCGCCCACCGCCAGCTCCCCGCGCGCGTGCAAAACGGCCATGCGGGCTGAACAGCCGGTGCCGGTCGGCGAGCGGTCAATCTTGCCCGGCTCAATGGCCACAGCGTTGCGCCCTGTCTTCACGCCGTCCACTTCGGTGACCGGCAAGGTGAACTGACAAAAAGAGATGTGCGACCAGTCCGGATTGGTCGGATGGGCAAACCCGATCTGCTCATTGGCGGCCTTGGTGATCTTCATGCCGGTTTCCGACAGCTCGCGGGCCTCGCTGGGAACGAGCGAGAAGCCGAGCGCCTGGGCATCGACCAGCGCGAAACTGTCCCCGCCATAGGCGGTATCGACGGTCAGCGTGCCCAGGCCCTCAACCTCGATCTGGCGATCCAGGTGCTGGGCGAAGCTTGGATGATTGGTGACCCGCACCGACTGGGCTTTGCCGTGCGAACAGGTCGCCACAACATCCACCAAGCCGCCAGGCGCTTCCATGGTGAAGCGCGTTTCCGGCTCTTGCATAGGAACGATACCAGCATCGAGCAGAACGGTTGCCACGCAAAGCGAATTGGAGCCAGACATGGGCGGCGTGTGCACCGGCTCCATGATGATCCAGCCCGTCACCGCGCGCGGGTCCTTGGCTGGCACAAGCAGGTTCACATGGCGAAACACCCCGCCACGCGGTTCGTTGAGCACGAAGTTGCGCAGACGATCATCCTTGGCAATCCAACGCGCCTGCTCCCAGATCGTGTCGCCTGGTGGTGGCGCTACGCCGCCGACAATCACGTCGCCGACTTCGCCCTCGGCATGGCAGCCGATGATGTGAATGCTCGAGCTGCTGCGCATTTCTAGGCTTCCAGAACCGGCGCGCCGAGCACGTGCATCAGCGGCTCAATGCCCAGTCCGGGCTTGTCGGAGGCCTTCATGGTGCCGTTGACACGCTTGGGCGCACCGGCGGCGATATCCACCGTGCCATAGGAGTTGAAGTCGGTCGCCGAGAACGCAAATTCTTCCGGCGTGGACTGCGCCAGATGGGCAATGCTCGCCGTCACGATGTCGCCGCCCCACGTGTCCTCAATGGTCATCGGCACGCCGGCATTGATGCAGATGTCGCGGATGAGGCGAGCCTTGGTCAGGCCACCCACCTTGGAGATTTTTAGGTTGATGACATCCATCGCCCCATCGCCAAGCGCACGGGTGAGGCTATCGACACCGGTGATCACTTCATCGAGGACGAAGGGCAGATTGGTGCGCCGCCGCGTCACCAAGCATTCCTCATAGGTTGGGCAGGGCTGCTCGATATAAACATCGATATCGCTCACGGCATTCACCACCCGCGCGGCCTCGTGCATGGTCCAACCGGTGTTGGCATCGGCTACCAGAATGTCGCCCTTGCGCATTTCCTTGGCGCAGAGCCGGATGCGTTCAATGTCACTGTCAGCGTCCGCTCCCACTTTGAGCTGAAACTTGGTGTAACCCTCATCGCGGTAGCCGGCGACATTGGCCGCCATGGCGGTTGGTTCGATCTGCGAAATCGCGCGGTAGAGCTTCACATCCTCCTGCGCCTTGCCGCCAAGCAGCTGGTACACCGGCAGGCCCACCGACTTGCCCAGAATATCCCAGCACGCCACGTCAATGGCGGCCTTGATGTAAGGGTGGCCGCGCAGCACCGCATCCATGTGCCTGTTGAGCACGCCCAGATCACGCGGATCGAACCCGATCACCTGCGGCGCGATTTCCGCCAGACCGGAGCGAACTCCCAGCGCGTAGGCCGGCAGATAGGCCGAGCCAAGCGGGCAGCACTCTCCATAGCCGGTGATGCCGGCATCAGTTTCCACCTGGACGACTGTGCTGTCGAACACATCGACATAATTGCCGTTCGACCAGCTGTAGCGCCCTTCCTTCAGGGGCAAATCCACCTGATAGGCTTTTATGGCGGTGATTTTCATGACGTTACTCCTAAAGGCATTTTGCCCTATTTCACTTCGAACCCGTGAGCGTACGGGTCGCGGTCATTGATAAAAATGGTGTTGAGGCCAGTCATGCGAGCCCAGCCTGCGATCGACGGGATGATGGCGTCGTGGGTTCCAACCGTCGCTTGGCCCTCGATCCGCCCGGTGAAGGTCGAGCCGATGATGCTTTCATGGATGAAAGGTTCGCCGATCTTTAGGCGGCCCTTGGCGGCCCACTGCGCCATGCGGGCGGATGTTCCGGTGCCGCAGGGCGAACGGTCGATGGCCTTGTCGCCATAGAAAACCGCATTGCGCGCTGTGGCCTCACCGGTGGGTTTGCCGGTCCACAAGATGTGGCTGAGCCCCTTGATGGCGGGTTGTTCGGGATGCTCGAAACTGTATTTTGCGTTGAGCGCGGCCCTCAACAACGGGCTCCAGCGCAACAGATCACCGGCACTGACATCGGCGATGTCATTGAAGGCGGACTGTGGATCGACGATGGCGTAGAAATTGCCACCATAGGCTACATCCACGACAACCTCGCCCAGACCCTTAACCGTGGCGCTCAGCCCTTCTGAATGCAGGAAGGCTGGAACGTTGGTGAGCTTCACCTCTTCAACATAGTCGCCTTCCTGCCGGTATTCGGCCACCACCAGACCGGCCGGGGTATCAAGCCGCACGGTGCCCGGCACCTTGGGCGTGACCAGGCCGCGTTCGATCATCATGGTCACCGTGCCGATGGTGCCGTGGCCGCACATGGGCAGGCAGCCGGAGGTTTCGATGAACAGGATCGCGGTGTCGCAATCCTCGCGCGTTGGCGGATAGAGGATCGATCCAGACATCACATCATGACCGCGCGGCTCAAACATTAGGCCGCGGCGTATCCAGTCATAGTCGGCCAGAAAGTGGGCACGCTTCTCCAGCATCGTTGCACCCAGCAAAGGCGGCGCGCCACCGGCGACCAGTCGCACCGGATTGCCGCAGGTGTGGCCATCAACGCAGAAGAAGGTGTGGGAGGCCATCAGCAGAACCTTTGTGCGCGGTAGGGGTGGACGTCGATGGAGGATTGGGTGCCGAGCGCCAGATCCCGCACCAGGACTGCCGTTGCCGCGCATTGGGTGAGGCCGAGATGGCCATGCCCGAAGGCGTACATCACCTGTGGGCTGGCCGTGGATCGACTGATCACCGGCAGCGTGTCGGGCAGGGAGGGCCGAAAGCCCATCCATTGCTTGCCGCCCGCCGTCTTCAGGCCCAGCATCACGGATTCGGACTTTTTCAGCATCATCGCGGACCGGCGATAATCCGGCGGGCGTTTGAAACCTGCAAATTCAGCCGCGCCGCCAACACGGATGCCGTTGGCAAGTGGCGTGATCACATAGCCATCGGCGGGCACGACAAGTTGGCGCTTCAAATCGAAAGCATCGGCGGCCAGCGTGGTGTTGTATCCACGCTCGGCTTCCAGCGGAATTGTATCGCCCAGCAGGGCGGCCAATTCGCCGGACCAAGCACCGCTGGCCACGACCGTCTGGCGCGCGGTGATCGTCTGCCCACCTTCCAGCGTGATGGTGGTTATGTCTTCTCCTGGCTGAAGGTGGCTCACCTTGGCCTGACGGAATGTCGCGCCTTCCGACACCGCCTGCTCGCCAAGCGCTTTGGTGATCTCAAACGGATCGGACACCGTCATCCAGTCGGGCACGAACATCGCGTGGGTGTAGCGCGACCCAAGACCTGGCTGGAGCTCAGCGAGACGCGCGCCGGTCACCGGCTCAAACGCGACGCCATGCTCGGCCCGTACACGCCACACATCGGCTGCGGCATCGAAAGCGCGCTGGCCCGCATAGAGATAGAGCGCACCTTCATGGCGCAGATGGCTGGAAAGGCCTGCGGCTGCAAACATCGGTTCGGTCTCAGCCTTGGAAAGCTCCATCAACGCGGCCTGCGCCTTGGTGCTGGCGGCATGGGCCGTCGGCAAACAAGCGCGCGCAAACTGCGCCATCCACGGCGCCATTTTTGGCGCGTAGGAGAGCGGCACAGAAAGCGGACCCAGCGGGTCGAGCAGCCAGCGTGGCGACTTCAGCAGCGTTGCTGGCGAGGCCATGGGCTCGACATCGGCGAAGGCAAACGCCCCGGCATTGCCGCGACTTGCGCCCTCGCCCATGCCGTCCCGGTCTAAGATCAGCACCTTTTGACCGGCCTGTGTCAGCTTGAAGGCAATCGCCAGCCCGATGATGCCCGCGCCAATGACGCACTGATCAAAAATCACCTGGTCGCCCATTTTCCCAAGACCCGAACCAAAGCCTCAGGCGGACTTGGCAAGCGCTGGGGCTTCATCGTTCCATTGCGCATACCAGGCACGGAAAAGCCTGTACTGCGCCTCGACATAGTTGCGTTGACTGTCGGAAAGCCGGTCTGCTTCGTTCAGATGGAGCGCATATTCCTGCTCACCGTTCAGCACCATCAGATGCTTGTAGAACAGGACGAGGTCCGGTCCTTCATCAAAGGTTGAGAGCACGTGCAGGGCATCGCTCAGCTCTTGTGCCCTGACCCGCGCAATTGCATCGCCGGCGGCTGCTTCCTTGCACAAGGAAATCAGGTGAAGCACTTCATCAGGCAACGCATTGCCAATGCCTGTAACGGTACCCTGCGCCCCGCAGTTGATGTAGCCATTGTAAACCTCGGTATCGACACCGACCATGAGCAGAATATCATCGGCTTGCGATGTGATGTTCTCGCCCGCATAGCGCAGATCATCGGCGCCACCGAACTCCTTGAACCCAATCAGATTCGGGAAATCCCGACGCAGGTCGAAGAACAGGTCCGCACGGGTCGCAAAGCCATAATAGGGGCTGTTGTAGATCACACAGGGAAGCCCGTTTGCAGCTTCCAGAACAGCTGAAAAATGCGCCCGCTGGGCCGCCGCCGATGTGCCGCGCGAGAGAACCCGCGGGATCACCATGAGGCCAGTTGCACCCACCTCAGCGGCATGCGCGGCGATCGCCACAGCAGCAGCGGTATTGATCGCCCCCGTACCAACCATCGTTGGCACACCGGCATCGACGAGGCGCGCCACGCCTTCCTTGCGCTGCTCATCGCTGAGCAAGGGCCAGTCGCCCATGGAGCCGCAATAGACCACACCCGACATGCCCTTGGAGATAAGGTCTTTGCCCTTGCGCACCAATGCATCAAAGTTTGGCGTTCGATCGGCATGGCAGGGCGTCATCAGTGCTGGAACACAGCCGTAAAACAGCGAGGGATGCATGGAAGTCTCCTTCTTGGGCGGCGGAAAGCGAGGAGCTATCTGCCAGTTTTTCTTGTTGGACTACGAACCAAAGGCGGATTGAAAACCGCCTCAGCGAACCTTTGCCAGGAACTTGCGTGTGTTTTCGGAAACGGCGCCTCCGAAGATCTGGGAGGGGGGGCCGATCTCTTCCATCAGGCCATCGTGAAAGTAGGCAACACGATCTGACACATCGCGGGCAAACCCCATCTCATGGGTCACGCAGATCATCGTCATGCCCTCTTCGGCAAGAAGGCGCATCGTATCGAGCACTTCACCGACCAGTTCGGGATCGAGCGCCGATGTCGCTTCGTCAAACAGCATGTAGCGCGGTTCCATCGCCAGGGCGCGTGCAATGGCCAACCGCTGCTGCTGCCCGCCGGAAAGGGAGTTGGGGAATGCCTTCAGCTTGTCGCCGAGACCAACATGATTGAGCTGCTCCGCAGCCAGTTCGTTCGCCGCCTTCTTGGACAGACCACGAACGATTTTCGGAGCAAGCGCAACATTCTCTAGGGCCGTGAGGTGAGGGAAGCTGTTCCATTGCTGAAAAACCATACCGAGCTTCTGGCGCAGCTTGTTGATGTCGGTTCCTTTGGCATGAACATCGACGCCGTCGACGAAAACCGAGCCATCGTTGATCGGCTCAAGCCGGTTGATACAGTAAAGAAGGGTCGATTTGCCTGATCCTGACGCACCGATAACCGAGACCACTTCACCGTTTTCTACGGTAAGATCGATACCCTTGAGCACATGAAGGGGGCCAAACTTTTTATGCAGGTTGCGAACTTCGATCATCGTATGGCCCACCTTTGCTCAAGCTTTTCTGCGTACCGGGCTACGGGGAACGACAGGGCAAAATAGAAAGCGCCGGCGATAGCAAGAATCAGAAAGGGTTCTTGGGTGCGCGTGATCAGGATCTGGCTGGCCCGCAGGAGCTCGACGTAACCCAGGACCGATACCAGAGCGCTGTCTTTCATCACGCCAAGAGCGACGCCAATCCATGAGGGAAAAACGGCGCGGCCACCGATTGGAAAAACGACATACCGCAGAGCTTGCCAATAGCTCATGCCAAGGCTGCGTGCCGCCCGTCGCATGGGCGTGCCAACGACCTCCAGACCACCGCGCGCCACATTGGCAACCAGCGCGGCTGTATAAATCGTCAGGACGACGACACCGGATGCAAAAGCATTCAGGTCGAGCCCGACAATCGGCGCCAGGTTGAAGAACAGCACAAGCTGGATGAGCAGGGGTACGGACCGAAAGATGTCGAGGAAGGCAGCCAGCCCCGCCGTGGCCCAGAACTTCCCCTCATAAAGCACCCAGCCGAACAACGCGCCAAGAAGTGTGCCCAGCGAGATTGAGACAACGGAGATGACCAGGGTGCGCCATGCGGCCTGCGCCATGAACCACATGTCACTGGGGGCAAACCCGCTGAAGAACTGAACAGTTGGTTCCATATCCGCGCCCTCTGCCTCAATACCGGAAAAGACGGATCGCAAGCAGGCGCGATGCCAACAGGATGATTTTGACGATCACGTAGTAAAGCACTGCTGTGACCGCAAAGTACTCGAAGATGCGGAAGGTTCGCGATGCGAAAAACTGGGTTTCGCCCGACAGCTCGCGAAAACCTACCAGCATGCCGAGCGAGGACATCAGAACAGCCCACACCATCTGGTTCGTGATTGGGTGGTACACGATACGCAGGACCTGCGGGATGATGATCCGGGTGTAGGCCTGCCAGGCGGTCATACCCAAGGATCTTGCGGCGCGCAGCTGTGTATCGGGAATAGCCTGAAAGCCACCACGGAAGTTCTCTGCAAGGTAGCCTGCGCAGTTAAAGGTCAGGCCCATGAGCACGATCATGAAGGGTGACAGGAAGATACCAAAGGCGCCCAGACCGAAGCCGAAAAAGAACAGCTGGATCAGCGCCGGCGTGTTGCGCGCCAGTTCCACCCAGGTGGTGGCAAACCAGCGCAAAGGGCCGCGTCCGTGCATGCGGATGAGAGCGAGGCCCAGCCCGATAATCACGCCAAGGACCATGGCGAGCACAGCCACCTGAAGCGTGACAAGGCTTGCCGCAATCAGGTCAGGCAGGTCTCGGAAAACCGGACGCCAATGGAAGTTGTAATCAAACACGAGCCAGACAATCTCGGCCTCCCCCGCGCGAGCGGCGTGGGAGAGGCCTCGTCAAGAGTGCGGGAAGCCTAAGGTCAGGACCCTTAGTACATGACGCCCGGGATGCGCAGCTCCGGTGCTTCACCACCGACATACTGGCCCCAGAGTTCCTGGTAGCGACCCGAACGGACCTGATGGGTCACAAACAGGTTGAGATAGTTCAGCCAACTGACGTCCGTGCGCTCGGCCACAACAGATGTGTAGTCGGTCGTCCACGGCATGCGCGGGCCGGGGATCACGGTGTCGTACTGCTGGGTAATCGGCAGGACGGCTGTGTTGGTCGTGATACCGATATCAGCGCGCCCTTGCGCAACGGCCAGGAACACTTCGTTCTCCGACTGATAGCCCTGGTAAAGGTCTTCTTCGCCCCACTCCGCAGCAATCTCCAGCCACTCTTGTTCAGGCACTGTGCCAACGGCTGCCGCAACACGCTTACCGCGAATGTCTTCAAAGGTCTCGATACCGCTGTCGACCCCGACAACGCCCTGGGCGTAGTAAATCGCATATGGGATGGTGAAACCGACCGTGCGCGCACGCTCAAGCGTGTCAGAGGTTGCGCCAAAAACAACATCGGCGCGTCCGGTAACGATGACCGGCAGACGCTCCGCCCAGGTCAGCGGCATGATCTCGTGCTCGACATCAAGCGCAGCGGCGAGGTCTGCGCAGTAGTCGACGTCGAATCCAGCCGGCTCGTTGTTGGCATCGCGAAAGCCGATCGGCGGAAAGTCCAACACAACACCGCAGCGCAGCACGCCGCGATCGATGACATCATCAAGCGTATCCGCGGACGCTGGTGCGGCTGCGAGCGTGATCGCAAATCCTGCGGCGGCCAGTACAAATTTTCTCATTCCCTCAACTCCTTTGTCTTTGGCGCTTGCCGCTTCTTGCGGTCCGCGCTGAGCGACGATAGCATATTGGATACAATCTACAATATGCTATGGTGAAGAAATTGGGCACGCAACAGAATGGCATTCAAGCCAGCGCGCCGTAACGTTCATGCACCCGGCAGTGGACACCAGCCGAGAAAACAAGAACCATGTCGTTGAACTTGAGAGCCGTCGATCTTCGCGCCGCGTCGTCCGCCGCAGATGTAATCTTTGATGCCCTGCGCGAGGCCATCGTGGAGGGGACGCTGAAGGACGGCGAACTGCTGCGTCAGGATCAGATCGCGACCATGTTCAACGTCAGCCGCATCCCCGTGCGCGAGGCCTTAGCGCGACTGGAAGAACAGGGTCTCATCACCAATCAACGCTACAAGGGCGCAGTGGTGAGCTCGCTGTCGCTCGATGAAATTTCGGAGATGTTCGAATTTCGTGCCCTGCTTGAGGGCGAGATCATCCGACAGGCGGTCGACGTTATCAGCGACGAAACCCTGGCCAAAGCCAAAGACTACGCCAATCAGTTCGCCCGGGTAACCGACAGCAACCTTTGGGGCAATTTGAACCGGCAGTTCCACTACACGCTCTACAAGGACTGCAAGAAGCCCTACCATCTGCAGATCATTTCCAACGCGCTTGATAATGTCAGCCGTTATTTACGCGCGCAGCTTGTGCTTACTGCAGGCATTGAACGCGCGCGCAAGGAGCATGCGGGCATTCTGAATGCTGCCATCAACCGCGACGGCGAGGCGGCGTCTGAGTTGACCCGCGCCCACATTCTCGGCGCAAGCCGGTCGTTGATCGAGTTTTTGGAGAAGGATCGACAGAACGTTTAGCGATGCGAAGCACCGCCCACACTGAAATGGTCGAACGGCTCTCGGCATTTGCCCTGCAATCGTCTGCCGCTTGTTCCGCCAATCGCTTGGCTAATGGCTTTGGTGCGGTCGTGCCGAAGGTACGGAGTGGGAAAGGGTGGCGCAGTTAACCGGAATGACTTAGAATCAGCGCTCTCCGTGATTGCCAATCATTCGCCTGCCGCGCCCGATCCTGTTTCTACGGCGTCGATTTCTTCGAAATCAACTTTGGCGCACCCGACAGGATTCGAACCTGTGACCTCTGCCTTCGGAGGGCAGCGCTCTATCCAGCTGAGCTACGGGTGCAAGCCGATCGTGTGTAACTGATCCGCGAACGCCGTTCAACTGGCCGACGAGCAAAGGATCGTAGGCGTTACTTTTTGCACGTGAAGCACTGCAGACCTTTCCTCGATCGCAAAGGCCGACGCGCAGACTGCGCGCAGATGTGAAAGAACGTCACCGCATGGGCGCTCGCGCACAGGCGTGCTAAAGGCCTATGCTTTCTGCCGTAAAGAGGGCTTACAATGCTCGCACGGCGCGCCGCGCTCCGTCTTCGCAAGCCCGCAATCTGTAACGTATCATGCAGCCCAATCCGTTCCTTTCCGTTTCTCGCGTCCCAGGCATTGGGCTTTGCCATTGAGCCGACGCCATAAAAACCGGCTGATTGCACTGGCTCTCTATGCCGGCCTCATCGCCCTTGGCCTGTGGATCGGCGCGCAGTGGGAGCGGTTGGAAGACACTCAGATCGGCACCATGGACGAAGCCATGATGTTCCAAATTCTGGCCATCACGCTCATGGTATTCATCATCACATCGGCCATGCCCTTTATTCCCGGTGCCGAGATTGGCTTCGGTCTTATGGTCATCTTTGGCGGCAAGGTCGCTATCCTGGTCTATGGCGCCATGGTGAGCGCCCTTACGATCTCCTTTCTGGTCGGTGCGTTGGTGCCATCGCGATGGATCGTGCGATTTTTTCGCTATTTGGGTTTCAGCAAGGCAACCCAATTGGCAGAAGAACTGGCTTCGCGAGATCGCGAAAACCGCATCGACTATTTGTTGGAAACAGCACCACGTCGATGGGTGCCGATGCTGCTGCGCCATCGCTATTTGGCGATGATGCTGGTGCTCAATCTACCGGGCAACTCCCTGGTTGGCGGCGGCGGTGGCTTAGCCCTTGCCGCGGGAATGAGCGGACTGTTTCGCTTTCCGGCCTTCTTCGCAACGCTGCTGTTGGCGGTTGCGCCCATCCCGTTGTTCTTTCTGCTCACGATATGATGCCAGCGCCGCAACGCTATAGGTTTCAAGCCAAAAGAAAACGCCGCGCTGGGTTTCCCGGCGCGGCGTGAAGGGGTGAACTGAGTTCTGGCTGTGTCGCTAGATGGCGCTGGAAATCCAGTTGGACAGATCGGTTTTCGACCCGGCCCCGACCTTCTGGGCGACCGGCTTACCATCCTTGAAGGCGACCAGTGTGGGCATCGACATAATGCGCAGCGCCTGCGCAGTTTGCTGATTGTTGTCGACATCGACTTTGACGATTTTCACCTTGTCGGCCATTTCCTCAGAGATGGCATCCAGATGCGGTGCGATCATCTTACAAGGACCGCACCATTCGGCCCAAAAATCAACGATAACAGGAACATCGGACTGCAACACTTCGCTCTCGAATGTCGCATCGGTAACGGTAACGGTGGCCATTGGCACTTTCTCCGGTTGTGACCCGCGTCAGCTTGGACTGCGGAATCAGATAGGTTTCATGGGCCGAACGTATGAACGAGGGAGAGGTGCGTCAACCAGATCGGCCATCACGCTTTGCTGATCGATAGATTGAGGCTTTCTTCAGCAACCCGCAGATCGCTTGGCATGATCCAATCCAAACGCGGTTCAGCCGTCCAAAGAAGGCCACATCGAAGCGGACGGTCCGCAAACAGTCTGCTTAAAAGAGCGGAATAGAGCGACATCTGCGCCAAATAATGCAGACCGTCCGCCTGTAGTCCGCCCAATTCTGGCACGGTGGCATTTGTTTTGAAGTCGATCACCCAGATCTCGTTGGGCAAAACAACCAGCCGATCAATCGACCCGCTGATCTGCCGGGTGTTGCCATCGGCATCGACAATCGACCCACGCAGAGGAACTTCGGCGCGCGAACGCTGGCCGAAAAGCGCGCCCGCACTTTCCATCTGGTGAACAGCGGCTGCCTGACCCAAAGCTTTAGCGAGTAGGGCTGGATCAAACTCTGGGTCGAGCGCTTTTGCGATCGTTTCGGCTTGGTCGAAGCTTGGCAAATGCGCCGGTTCCAGCAAGCGGTGAACCAATGTGCCGAACAGAAGCGCCTGGCTTTGATCGCCCTCCCCCAGACTTTCCACGGTTCTTGCATGGCGCTCAGCTCGCGCTTGTTGCGGCCAAGTTTGCGGATCGACCACGATATCGGCATGGGCCTTGGAGGGGCGAAGCGGCGTGATAATTTTGGGGGCGGGCGTGGGTTTGGCAAGCAACGCTTTCAGCGGGGCAAGATCAGGCTGCGAGGGCTGCTTTTTCTGTTCGTTCTGCGCTTGCGAAAGACCATCAGACCATGGATCGGCGCGCCAAACGCGCACCGGTTCACCATCAGCCAAACCATCCAGATCACCGACATCGCGGGCGTTGGGTCCAAGCGCTTTGTCGATCAGATCGTACCAACTGCCCTGCGGTGCATCGGCCTCACTGGTCATGTGACCGGTGACGATCAGCTGGTCTCGTGCACGCGTCATCGCCACGTAGAGCAGCCGTCGATACTCCTCCAATTGACGGGTTTTTCCTTCCTCCTTAATCTCTTGGTAGGCCGGTGCATGGGTATCACCAGCGAGCAGCACCAGCGGCGGTTGGGCCACTTGGAAAGACCCCTCCTCCTGCACTGTTTCAACAATGCCGGAAGGCGCGCGCGGTACACGGCAGGTATCGACCAGAAACACCGTGCCTGCCTCCAGCCCCTTGGCCCCGTGCACGGTCATAATCCGTACCTTGTCGGCGCGCGCTTCCATATCGCGTTTGATATCCAGCTTCAGACGCCGCAGCGTGTCGAGAAACGCCTCCAGATTGGCAAGGCCGGATCCTGGACGGGTTTCCTCATCGCGCGCCAATCGTAGCAATTCATCCAGCGGATCACGAGCATCTTCTCCAAGACGGGCAAGCATTTTCTTACGTCCCCCATCGCGACCAAGCACGGTGGAGAGAAAGGTAAAGGGCGAGGCAAAATTAGCCATCGCCCGCCAGTGGCGCACGTCCTGCGCGGCTTGGTGGATCGCCGGATCCACGGTTGGCGCATTCAGCGCATCGATCAACAGTCCGGGGCGATCGGCGCACAGTCTTTCCAACTGCTCATCCGTCAGTCCAACCAGCGGAGATGTCAGCAGGCAGGCCAGCGAAAGATCATCCTCAGGCAGGAGCACGACCTGCATGAGCGCCATCATGTCTTCCACAGCGATGTGCTCGGTGAGAAGCAAGCGGTCGGTACCGGCCACGGCGATGGCGCGGGCTTTCAGCGCCTTGTTGATTGCGTCGGCCATCGCGCCGCGCGTGCGCAGCAAAATCAATATATCGCCTGGGTTTTGGCCGCCCGCCACCAGGCTTTCAACGCGGCTTGCAATGGCTTCGGCAAGCTGCAAATGCGGCGCGGGCAGCGCATCAATCGGCGCGGTCCAGTCCTCAGGTTCGGGTTCTTTCTTGCCCTTGATCACCGGCCAAAGTTCTACTTGGCCACGGTCTGGTCGGTAGGGTTCGTGGACGAGGCCAGTGTCTTGCGTGATGCCCTGAAGCGCTTCATTGCGGGAAAAAACCGTATCGACGGCGGAAAGAATATCGCGCGTGGAACGGAAGGAGAGCAGCAATGAAAGCCGCCCCTCAAAAGCGCTACCACCCTGCACTGCCTTGGTTTCCAGCGCCCGGCGCGTGCCATCGAACTGGCGCGGATCAGCACCCTGGAAAGAATAGATCGACTGCTTGTCGTCGCCCACGGCGAAGAAGGTGGGCGTGACTCCATCGTCCCGTCTGCTCTCGCCATCAAAGAAATCATCGGCCAGCGCGCGAATGATCGCCCATTGCTGCGCCGAGGTGTCCTGCGCTTCATCGACCAAGATGTGATCAATACGCTGATCGATTTTGTAGCGCACCCAAGCCTGTGCCTCTGACCGGGTGAGAAGCGCCGCCGTGCGAGCGATCAGATCACCAAAATCAAGTGCGCCGCGCAGCGTTTTCAGCGTCTCAAACCGGTCCAGTACGGCGAGCGCCACGCGCATGAGATCAGCAAAGCCGACGTGGGTTTGCAACGCAAGCACACGATCCTGTTCAACTTGTAGCCATTGGCCGACATCGAGCAGTTGATCGCGCACCTTGGCGGCAAAGTAACTGCCCTCGACCTTGCGTGGCTTGCCCTGCTTGGTGAGAAATGCCTCATCCCATAGTGCGCGGGCAACCTCTGGGTCCGGTTCTTCCCAGGCGCGCAGCAACACATCGGCTTTTTCAGCATCCTTGGCCGTGCCGACTTCACGAGCGGTTTGGGCGATGGCTTCGACTCTGCCTTTGGGCAAAACAAGGGAGGACTTGATCGGGTCGGCAAGGGCGCTCCGTGCGGTGCCCACTTCTTCATCGTCCAGCCCCAGCATGGCCGCATGGAGAGCGATGAGATGGTCAAGGCGCTGCTCAAACCCTTCTTTGCCCGCCGCATCAAAGGCACGGATAAGAGCGTGGCGAGCGCGCAGTACAGCATCGAGATGATCGCTCACCGTGCTGTCGGCAAAGCGAGCCGCCATGCCCTCAAAGGCTTGCGTGAGTGCTGGATCTTGGCCCCGTGCTGCGCGCGCAATGACGTCTGCACGAGCAGCTTGCATCAGCGCATCGGCATCACGATCATCCAGCACGATGAACGAAGCAGCGACCCCGGCTTCCAGCGGAAACTGATGCAGCAGGCTCTCGCAGAAAGCATGAATGGTTTGAATTTTGAGACCGCCCGGCGTTTCCAGTGCGCGGGCAAACAAGCTGCGGGCATTGGCCAGAACTTGGGCCATGTCACCGGCCATCGCACGGTCCTGAAGATCAGCAAGAACCCCGGTAAGATCGCTGTCATCCAGGCGGGTCCAACGCGCCAGCTCGCTGAAAACACGGCTTGCCATCTCGGCGGCGGCCGCCTTGGTGAAAGTGAGGCAGAGCAAGCTTGCCGGATCCTGACCATCAAGCAAAAGTCGCAGCACACGGCGGGTGAGCACGAACGTCTTACCAGAGCCAGCATTGGCCCCCACCCAGGCAGACCCCCGGGGATTGGATGCTTTGGCTTGGGCGAGCTGCGTTGCCTCTGGCACCAGTGGTTGGCTGCTCATGTGCCCTCACCAATATTTTCGTCAGCGGCACGCCATTCTTTGACGCGAGCCAGTTGATGAAAAGGGCCTTGGTCACGAGCACGCTCAGGCCGTAGCAGCGGCGTGAAAGGCGCGCCCATTAGGAACGTTGTCCAAAGCGCCTCAAGTTGCGCCAGGGCTTCGCTTGCGAGCGCGTTCAATTCATCGGGATCGTCCAAAGCAGTGATCTTGAAAGGATCGCGATTGCCGCCGGTCTGCACATAGCTCGCGGCGCGTGCTGGATGCGGATCAACGTGTTTGAAGGCGCCGGTGCGTAGCATGGCCACGCTGAGCGGCAATTGCGGCGCAAAGGTCTTCACCTGAGCGAGGCTCGGCGGATTGCCGGTTTTAAAATCCAGGATCGTTGCCGTGCCATCTGTATAGAGATCGACACGGTCAGCCCGTCCCGTCAGGCGGCAAGCATGGCCAGCGATGGTCAGTTCCAGTGCACCGCCGCGCTCAGGGATACGCGTGTTCAGGCCCTTTGACCAAGCCCGCTCAGCTTCCAGATAGGGTGGCATGACGCGTGCGATGCGTTGCGCCCAAAGCGCCTGAATATCGGGGAACGGATCAAGCGCCCGCAGCTGCCGCTCCGCCTCGGCTTGCATGGCAGCAGGCCACGCTGCCGGTGGTGTCTCATTGAGCGTTGGGGCCATTGCTTCAAAGAGGGCATGAAAAAGCGTGCCACGCTCCGCAGATCCTGGCGGCAAACCAAGCCCAGGCGCTTCCTCCAGCTTCAACACACGGCGCGCATAGACGGTGTATGGGTCGCGGATCAGCGTTTCGACTTCGGTGATTGAAAGGTGTTTGGGAGGGTTTTTCGGTTTGGGCTGCGGGCGCGGTCTTGGAGCGATTTTTTCCGGGGTCTCCCATGTGCTTGCCGCGACCAGCAAAGGCGCTGCGCGGCGATGCATTTGGCTGCCGGTTTCTTGCGGCAAAAAGGCCAGCAGTCTCTGTAGCCAGCGCGATGGCACAGTGGGCGCGCCGTCGACTTTTTTAGCGCGCGTCAGCGTGACCTTCGGCTGGCCAAGTGCCTGTTCCACATCATGGGCCGAGAGGCCGATGCGGCGCTCAGGAATTTCCAGCGCCATGCCCGCCATCATTGCGCGGGATAAGAAGGGGCTTGCCGATGGCAGGCTCGGCCAAGCTTTCTCGTTCAGCCCGCCCAAAATCACATGATCCACCGCCTGCAAACGCGCTTCCAGAGGTCCCCAGATGTGAAGGCGCGGATCGGCAGGCCTGTCCGGGCGCACAACGGCTTCAGCCAACAAGGCTTCTAACAGCGCTGGTGCTTCGACCATCGGCGTGGTGAGGCCGACCGTTTCGGCCTCGCGCAGTTGCAAGCGCAGCGCGGCCAAAGCTTCTCCAGCAGACCCCGCATAGAGCGGATTGGGGCCGGCCGCATCATCGGTTTGGGCAAGCGCCTCGCAGGCGGTAAACAGGGCCTCAGCGTAATCGGTGAACGGCGTGTTGTTCTCAGCCAGCGCGCCCAACGGGGCGAACGCGGTTTCCAGCTGGTCGATGAGTGTCAGCGCGCGAGCATCATCGCCTGCATCAAGGCTGGCGCGAACGGTGGGCGTACGGATCGTGTCATCCTCGCGCTCTAACGCACGCTGATGGATAACCTCTTTCACCGCCGAGAAACCTGGGGCGAGCGCCAAACCTCGCAGGGCCAAACGTTCAAGCAGACGTGCGTCGGCACGGGTGGTCGCTGGGCTTTGGGCGAGAGCCGTCAACGGGTGTTTGAGCAGCGCCAACAACGGGATCGCGGCAAAGCCAGTGCGCCAGGCATCGGCGGCCAGCAGCATCAGCCGGGCAGGGCTGGTTTCGCGCAAGGGTGTGCCCGCACTGTCATCGCTTGTGAGGTCAAACCGCTCCAAATCAAGCTGTACCCGGCGGGCCAAATTTCGGTCTGGCGTGACCAGCGCAACGGTTTCATCGCTGGCCAATGATGCCTTCATGGCCATCGCGATGGCGAGGCTTTCTTCGCCTTCGCTGGCCGCCTCAAGTACCGTGACATTCTCAAAGGCATCGGTGTCTTGTGGGCGAAGATCTGGCCAGTCACCCGTTGCTCTGGCGGGCAGAAATGCCGATGAGATCAGCGTCTGGCGGGCTGGGATTTCACCACTGAGATCTGTTACGTCCTCACGATTGGCCTGCATCGTATCGAGCAACTTGAACAGGCCGTGTTGCGGGTGGCTAGCGCTTTCCGGAGTTTCCTCGCCAAGGGTAGCGACCGCAGCAGCCGACAGGCTGAGGTCAAGCCCAGGCAACACCACCGCACCATGCTCAGCCCGCGCGATGGCCGCAAGAAGCCGTGCGGTGGCGGGAATTGAGCCGGTGGACCCCGCGGCGACCACCTGACCAGTGTACGCACCGGCCAAGATACGGGCAGTGCGGGCATCGAGCAGCAGGCGGCGGCGGGTGGCCGGGTCGACTACGCCCTCTTCAGCCAAGATGGCAGGCCAGTTCTGGGTAACCAGCGTCAGAAGAGTGAGCGTAAGTTGCCAATAGGCGGCGTGATCATCGGGCACCAACGCAAACAGCGCCTGCCAATCGCTCTCCTCTGTTGCCACCTGGTCGATAAGGTCAGCCAGCGCCTTGGCCAAGTGCGCGCTCTCAGCCACGGACTGTGGAAACACCGGTTGCTGCGAAACCTGAGAGGCGGTCATGGCCCGGCGCATCGCCTCGCCCGCTGCGCCCACAAGGCGGGTAAGGATCAAGCGGCGCTTCAGGCTAGGCATGGTGGCAAGGTTTGGCGGTTCCAGCGCCTCGGGTTGGATAGCAAGCTGCTGGGAATCTGAGCCTTCTGGGTCCAGACTTTCGGGAACCAAAAACTCATCTTCATCGGCATCGGCGAGTGTTTGGATGGTCGGCAGGAGCGCGGTTCCACCAAGCTCAGCGGTCAGCACATCGGCGAAGGCTCGGGCCGCGCGGCGGGTGGGCAAATAGAATGTGGCATCAATGCGCGAAAGCGGATCATCGGTGGGTCCAACGCCCAAGTCACCCGCCAGCCAGCTTTGCGCAAGCTGCAACAAGAACGGCCTGTGCGACCCGATGGTGAAGAGATTCACGCGTGACGTCATAAGCGCCATCTGGCGCGAGGGGGTCAGGTGTGTCCAGCCTGTTTAAGGGCAGTTTCAGCGTCAGTGATGGCCTGCGCCGTGCCGACCGTGAGCCAGAGACCCTCCAGAACATGACCATAGAGGCGACCGGTAGCGATGGCGCGATCAAACAAGACGTTCAGCGAGAACGGACCGTCCGGCAAATCTGTGAAGATCGACGCGCTCATGACGGCGGTACCGGTGTAGTTGTATGGCACGGGATCAGCGCCGCGGCGAGCGAGCCTGCCATCCTCATCGCGGGAAAAATCGCCTGGATGAGTATCCAGGCCGATGCTCTTCTCGCGCGGTGCCACCAAGAGCAGCATATCCATGGCGGACGGATCAAAGGCGGCGCGCATCGCGGTTATGGCGGCATCATCGTCAACCCAAAAGCTATCGGCGTTGGTGGAGAAAAACGTCTCGCCCAGCAAAGGGAGCGCGCGGGCGATCCCACCGCCGGTTTCCAGACGTTCGTCGATCTCCGGGGAGAGCGTGATAGAGGGGGCGCCCTCACGGGCCTGGCAGTGGGCTTCGATTTGCTCTGGCAGATAATGTGTGTTGATCACCGCCCGTGTTGTGCCAGCGGCAACAAAGGTATCGAGCACGCGATCAAGCATGGTTTGCCCGCCAACCTGCACCAACGGTTTGGGTAGAGTGTTGGTGATCGGGCGCATGCGGGTGCCAAGGCCCGCCGCGAGCACCATGACTGGATGCATTACGCCCCCTCCGGCAGAAGCTGATCATAAAAGGGTTTCAGCTGCGCCAAAGCAGGATGGGCCAGACATTGCCGCATGTACCCTTCCACGCGCGGCAGGTGTTTGAGATAACCAGGCTTGCCGTCACGGGCATTGAGGCGGGCAAAGATACCGAGAATTTTTGAGTTGCGCTGTGCGCCCATCAGGGCCACTCGCGCTCGTACCCACTCGGCATCGCTGCCTGAAGCAGCGATGTAAGCCTCCAATAGCTGGTCTTGGAGGTCCGGGGGGATGGTGACGCGGGCATCCAGCGCCAGCGCTGCAACATCGTAGGCTGGCGGACCCAACAATGCGTCCTGAAAATCGATGAGGCCGAGACGGGATGCCCCCGTTTCTTGCGCGCGCCAGATGATGTTGGGCGAATGATAGTCACGCAAGGTGAGGGTGGTCGGTTCGTCCTCTAGCGGGGCTAAGGCTCGCTGCCATGCCTTGAAGAAGCCCGTTCTGTCGAAATCAGCCGCTTCAACCCCGCGATGGGCGACATACCAATCGGGGCAAAGTGAAATCTCGGTCAGCAGCACTCCGGTATCGTAACGGTGCAGATGATGGGTACCACCGCCTGCAATGGTCAGTTCAGCGGGCCAATCTTGCCTATGAAGCACAGCCAGAAGCTCAACCGCAGCCTGATAACGCTGCGGATCGGGCGTGCCATCGTGAAGGAGAATGGTGTCGCCACCCAAATCCTCAATCAGCAAAAGGCCATTTTCAAGATCAGCGGCATGAATGGCAGGGGCGGCAAAACCTGTCTGGCCAAGTGCGGTACCGACCGCCGAAAAGGCGTGCACGCTCTCGGCCAAATGCACCAACTGGCTGTAAGGCTTGGCTTCTAGCTCTGCAAATCCGGTGTCCGGGCGCACCACCGGACCATCGGGTTGACGTGCCGCATCCATCAGGATCAGGGGCCTATCAACGAGCCGCTCATAACGGCGAGTGGAAGCATCGCCCATCAAGCGTTGACGATCGGCGCCCGCATGGTTGGACGTTGCCAAGAATCCTCGAATGTCCAGGCTGCGGGCGATGCGATTTAGAATGTCTTGCGGGCCGGTCAATGTGGCCTGACGCGCGTCTTCACCCTGCATGCCCAGTGCCAGCGTGATCGCCCCAGGAAAGGCACCTTCACCTGCTTGCTCTGGCCATTCGATCAAGCGGATCGCAGGGTCATCGGGATCGTCCAGGCCAAGCTCCACAATCTCTGACGGGTCGGACAATCGATAAAGATCAGCATGCAGAACGGGCGGATCGGCCTCATCATAGCGCTGCACCAGTGTGTAGGTCGGCGAAGGTACTTCGAGGGCTGGTTCTTTGGCCAACGTGCGGATGAAAGTCCGAGCAAAGGTGGTTTTGCCTGCGCCAAGATCACCTTGCAGCCGGATCACCCACCCAGGCGCCGCGACCATGGCAACATCTTGTGCCAGTTGCTGCGTTGCTGCATCGCCAACAAGCGTCAAAGGGCCAATCATAGCAGGTTACCCGTCCACCCGTCCTGGGTGCCTATTGTGCTGCCTGATCAAGCGGCGTCATTTCTTCGGGGTCCAGCGGCAGCACGCATCGCACCACGGTGCCGATACCCTCGCGAGACCAAAGCTGCATGGTGCCGCCATGCAGTTCCACCAGGGCACGCGACAAGGTGAGGCCAAGGCCGGCACCGGTGCCCACAGTGTTTTGGCCTGTTTCAAAAGGCTCGAACGCTGCTTTGGCTTGGGCCGCGCTCATGCCCCTGCCCTGATCGATCACAGAGACGACAACGCGGCCATTCTTACCGCCGTCATCCAGACGCGTTTTCACGCGCACCTTGTTGCCAGGTCGCGAGGATGCCACGGCATTGGAAAGAAGATTGTAGAGCACCTGACGCATGCGGGTTTCATCGACGACGAGCGTTGCGACCTTCGGATCAAGCACGTGATCGATGGTGATATCAGCGTCCAGCAAACGATCTCTCAGACCAAGCTCGGCGTCCTCGATCAGCTTCATTGGCGAGATCGTGTCCAGCGATAGTGTGAGAATCCCCGCATCCACGGTTGCCAAATCAAGAATGGAGTCGACCAACGCAACCAGCGACTGGGTGGAGGAAAGCACAAAGTTCAGATAATCGCGTTGACGTTCGTTTAGCGGGCCAGTTTCCTTGTCATCGAGCAATTGCGCAAAACCGATGATCGACGTGAGAGGGGAGCGCAATTCGTAGGACACATGCTTGATAAATGTGGTTTTGATGCGCGCGGCTTCTTCCAGCGCGGCGTTGCTTTCACGCAAGGTATCCTCGATGCCAACCGAAGCGGTGACATCGTTGGCCGTCAGCATGGTTGCCCCGCCAGGCAGCGGCGTGGCCACAAGATCAATCACACGTTCATCGGTCAGGTTCATGCGGCTGATGATACCTTCGCGGCGCTGGCCGAGAGACCCAACCAGGCCCACCAGCTGATCGATCACGCGGCGATCGCGCGCCAGGTCGCGGATCGGCCCGGTGATATCTTTGACATGGGCGCCGATTTTGGCTTCGTCCGGAGCGAGCTGCCAAAGCTGCCCAAAAGCTGGGTTCACCAATTGAAGCCGCCCGTTGGAACCAAACACGGCCACGCCCTCGCGCAAGGCATCCAGTGTGGCGGCACGCACCTGGGTCAGCGCCGTGAAGCGTGACTTGAGCTCCACCTTTTCGGTTTCGTTTTCAAACAGCCAGATGGCCCCACCATCGGCATTGGGCGCAGTAATAACGCGCAGAAAACGACCATCATGCAGCTCCCAATCATCGGTGATCGGCTCGCTGGCAGTGTAGGCGGACGTGAACTGCTCGCGCCATCCGCGATGGTTGCCACTTTCAGGCATCTGCCGCGTGGATTTGATGTAGGTAAGCACGGTCGATTCATGGGGGTGCTCGTCGAGCACACGGCGCTGGAAGCCAAAAAGCTCAGCAAACGCCGCGTTGTAGAACGCCACGTGCCGTTCGGCATTGAACACGCAAACCGCTGTGTTCAGCGCATTCAGCATCCGGCCCTGGATTGCATGCACGTTTTGCAAAGCCTGTTCATAGCGGGTTTGGTCGCTGAGCGGCATCGCGTAACCGGCGGTGATGACCGTCCCGGCCTTGGTGGTTGAGCGCAAATGGACCAATCGGTCGCCTTCGCTGGCTTGGCCAGCATCAGCCGGCAAGCTATCGGCGATGCGTGCGCCGTCGGCATGAATGCCATCGACGTTGCCCCATTGTGTCTTGCTACCCACGACGCTGCGCGCAGAAACGATGCCATCAGCGGCTGATTTCACACCGCGTTTCTTGAAGGCATCGTTTGACCACGACACCAGCCCCACTTGATCGGCTGTCCAGACCGGAAAGTCGACAGCGTTCAAAAGTTGCTTCAAGTGATCGCTTTCGGCTTCCAGATTGGCGCAGAGATGCAGCGCATCAGCAAAGTCTCGTTGAAGCCGTGAAAGATCGCGCAAGCGGACGATGAGACGGGCACCGATGGGCCGCCCGTGTACATTGATCAGGGTGCCACCCTTGGTGCGCACATCCAAATCGATGCGTTTGCCGGTTTGTCGCAGCTGATCAATAGCTGCATCAAGCTCAGGCAGATCACCATCTTCAATCCAGCGATCAAAGTTTGGCAGGTCATCTGGATGCTCTGGCATCGCGGACTGATCGGTCGGACAGTGAAGCACGGTGCTAGCGCCGGTTTCGCTGAGCATCAAAAGCCCATCACCAGATGTGTCGACCAAACCTTGCGTCATATCCAACTGGGCGCGCAGGCGCGCAAGATTGGTCTCGTTCTCACTGGCTTTGCGGCGTGCGCGACGAAGACTAACGAATGCTGAGATCAGCATAACGCCGACGAACAATGACAAACCGGTGATCGCAGCGCCACCAATGGCGAGCATGGGTGCGTCGATCAGGCTATCAATGCCATGAGTATGAGGAACCAAGTTTGGATCAGGCACGCCCTGGGCGAAAGCTGGGGAAGCAACAGATTGGGTAAAAAGCACGGTGGAGCCAGCCGTGGTTGCAAGCAGCGTTGCCGACCGCAAAGTCACTGCGTCGGAGTGTTGACCCGCCTTGCCCATCCCTGTCTGGCCCATCCTGTTTTGGCCGCCCATTAGACCTGCCTACGCCCTTGCGACCGGCGGCATGTGCCGTCGAATCACTGACAAGGTACAAGCAGGTGGACTCTTGTGGGGAGTGAACAAAGCAAAAACAAAAAATCCGCCGCCATAAAAGTGGCGACGGATTTGGGATAGACCAGCACTGACGTTAACGTCAGTGGCGCATTTTAGTACCGATAAGCTTCGCCCTTGAAGGGGCCTTCCGGTTTCACACCAATGTAAGCAGCCTGTTCATCAGACAGCTTGGTGAGCTCTGCGTTGAGCTTGCCCAGGTGTAACATGGCCACCTTTTCATCAAGATGTTTGGGCAGCACATAGACCTTGTTTTCGTACTGGTCGCCGCGCGTCCAAAGCTCAATCTGGGCCAACGTCTGGTTGGCAAAGGATGCCGACATCACAAAGCTCGGGTGACCGGTGGCGTTGCCAAGGTTCACCAGACGGCCTTCGGACAACAGGATCATGCGTTTTTGGTCGGGGAACTCGATGAGATCGACCTGCGGCTTGACGTTCTTCCATTTGAAGTTTTTCAGACCAGCGACCTGAATCTCATTGTCGAAATGGCCGATGTTGCAGACGATCGCCATGTCTTTGAGATCGCGCATGTGATCAACGGTCAGAACGTCCTTGTTGCCGGTCGCCGTCACGACGACGTCAGCGCGGGGTGCGGCGTCTTCCATGGTCACCACTTCAAAGCCGTCCATGGCGGCCTGAAGGGCGCAGATTGGATCAACTTCGGTCACCAGCACACGGGCGCCAGCGCCAGAAAGCGACTGTGCGGAACCTTTGCCGACATCACCGTAACCGCAAACAATGGCGACTTTACCGGCCAGCATCACATCGGTGCCGCGACGGATGGCGTCCACCAAGCTCTCACGGCAGCCATATTTGTTGTCGAACTTCGACTTGGTGACACTGTCGTTGACGTTGATCGCAGGGAAAGGGAGTTCGCCCTTTTCCTGCAGTTGATAGAGGCGCATCACGCCTGTGGTGGTTTCTTCCGAGACGCCCTGAATGTTGGCTTTGACCTTGGAGTAGAACCCAGGCTCTTTGGCCAAGCGCTTTTTGATCTGCGCAAAGAAGTACTCTTCTTCCTCGCTCTGCGGATTGTCGAGCACCGAGGGGTCCTTCTCAGCTTTTGCGCCAAGCAGCACCAGCATGGTGGCATCGCCGCCATCATCCAGGATCATGTTGGCGGTTTCACCATTACCCCAGTCGAGGATGCGGTCGGCGTAGTCCCAATATTCTTCCAGCGTTTCGCCTTTGGTGGCAAAAACGGGGATGCCTGCGGCGGCAATGGCGGCGGCGGCGTGATCTTGCGTGGAGAAAATATTGCAAGACGCCCAGCGCACTTCGGCGCCAAGTGCGACCAGCGTTTCGATCAGAACAGCGGTCTGGATCGTCATGTGCAGGGAACCTGCAATGCGCGCGCCTTTCAGTGGTTTGCTCTCAGCAAATTCTTCACGACAGGCCATCAAGCCCGGCATTTCGGTTTCGGCGATGTCGAGCTCGGTGCGGCCCCAATCGGCGAGGCTGATGTCTTTGACGATGTAATCGGTCATGGAAAATCCTGATGGTTTGACGTGCCGCCGTCGCTCCGTTCCTTCGGACCGACCGCTTTGGCGGATGCCCTACCACCAAGCCAGGTCGGATGCAATGCAGATATAAAGATGTCTTTATATTAAGATGTTCAAACTCTGAACATGCAAAGATCAGGTGCAGCCGGTGGACCGCATACCAGGCCGTTGTGGCAACGCCTTGTTTGGCAACACACCCGCCTCAAGATAGCAGCATCCAAACAGCGACCGCGGCCAGAACACCACCAAACATCATATTGAGCTTTTGTGCGCTGCCAGGTGTCCTGAAGTAACCGGCAATCTTGTCGCCAATCAGCGCCCAGAGCGCGAATACGATCAGATTGTTCAGTGTAAAAACGGTGGTAATCAGCAGGACTGCCGCCAGCAAACCCAAATCTGACTGGTCGAGGAACTGCATGAACATCAACGCGATGATCACATAGGCTTTCGGGTTCAGGACGAGCAAAAGGACACCATCCTTAAATGTCGCCGGCTTGGCGGCCGCAGATTCCTTCAAAGCTCCAGCTCTGAAGAGTTTCCATGCAAGCCATAGCACATACAACGACCCGGCCAATTTCAGCGCGACGAAGATTTGCGGATACG
This sequence comes from Hyphomicrobiales bacterium, assembly GCA_040219355.1. GTDB lineage: Bacteria > Pseudomonadota > Alphaproteobacteria > Rhizobiales > MH13 > MH13. The sequence continues at coordinate 535,452 of JAVJSN010000010.1, read as the reverse complement.
CTTCCAGCGCTGCGATAAACCCAAAGCCAATTGCTGCCGTGACGATCCAAGTGGCGATATGATAGCCGATATTGGCCGGGATCGTGGCGCGGAAACCGAATCGAGCCCCATTGGCCGCAAAGAACATATTGCCGGGACCCGGGCTGTAGGCGAGCGGGAATAGGAACAGCAAGAGAGCGATTACGGTCTGCAACATGGAGTGTCCTTTGAGTTAGGACCCCATGAGAGTCGCTGCGCACCTGCAAAGCGACCCGATTTCAGACCTTTATACGTTTCGAGCGGCATGAAAGGAGCTCGAATTGGCTCCCCAACGCTTCGGCTTACCGGTCTTGAGCGTAAAAAAAACCCGCGCTCCGTTGCCAGAGCGCGGGCTGTTTCAGGTCCGCCGCAATGATCGCTGGCAGTTAAGCTAGGCCATCGAACAAAGCTGTCGAGAGGTAGCGCTCGGCAAAGCTTGGAATAATCACGACGATATTCTTGCCGGCATTTTCCGGCTTCTGACCCTGGCGGATCGCAGCGGCCAGCGCGGCACCGGACGAGATACCCACCGGAACACCTTCCAATCGAGCGACATGACGGGCGGTTTCCAGCGCTTCATCGTTGGAGACGGTGGCAACCTCATCATAAACGCTGGTGTTGAGCACGCCTGGCACGAAACCTGCGCCGATGCCCTGGATCTTGTGCGGGCCTGGATTGCCGCCGGAGAGAACCGGGGAGTCTTCCGGCTCCACCGCCACCACATGCAAGCTCGGCAGGCGGCTCTTCAGAACTTCTGACACGCCTGTGATGGTGCCACCGGTACCGATGCCAGAAACGAGAATATCGATCTCACCCTTGGTGTCGTTCCAGATTTCTTCGGCAGTTGTTTCACGGTGAATTTGCGGGTTGGCTGGATTCTCAAATTGCTGCGGAATGACTGCACCGGGAATTTCAGCGGCCAATTCATCAGCGCGGGCGATGGCGCCCTTCATGCCCTTAGCTGCTTCGGTAAGCTCCAGTTCGGCGCCCAGCAAGGCCAGCATTTTGCGGCGCTCAATGGACATGGATTCTGGCATCACCAGAATAAGCCGCACGCCACGCTGCGCAGCGGCGAAGGCGAGCGCGATGCCGGTGTTGCCAGAGGTCGGCTCAACCAGAACCGTGTCGTCTTTCAGTTTGCCCTGCTCTGCAAGGCTATCGAGCATGGCAACGCCAATGCGATCCTTGACCGAGGCAATCGGGTTGAAGAACTCCAGCTTGGCCAGAATGTTGGCCCCAACACCTTTGTCCTTGGCAAGCTTGTCCAGGCGCACCAGTGGGGTATCGCCGATGGTGTCGGTGATGGAGTTGAAAATGCGGCCACGGCCTGGTGTTTGGGTTTCAGTTTCAGTGGTTTTCAGTGCGGTCACGCTCATGGCGAGTTCCTTCGCAGATGGTCTCAATTCTGTTGCCCGCAATATACCGTCGCCCATTCTTTGCTACGAGGGATGGACATGCAGAGCTATTAGCTGGGCTGGAAGGTCATTCTTCAAAAGATCGAAACGGAAAAATAGTTTTGCACGTGTTCGCGAAACTGGGCCGCTTGGCGTTGTCTAACCGGTGCCGGTCGATCCAAAACCACCTGCGCCACGCACCGTCTCTGGCAAGGATTCAGCCGGTTCGAAAGTCGCTTGCACAACCGGCGCTATCACCATTTGGGCGATGCGCATTCCCCGCTCAACAGTGAACGGTCGCGCACCATGGTTGATGAGAATGACGTGAATTTCACCGCGATAGTCGGCGTCAATTGTGCCGGGTGTGTTGAGGACGGTCACGGCGTGCTTGGCGGCTAACCCTGAACGCGGGCGCACCTGCGCTTCGTATCCAGCAGGCAGGGCCATTTGGAGGCCCGTCGGGATGAGGGCGTGTGCGCCCGGCGCGATACGATGATCGACCGCAACGGCTGCCCGTAGGTCAGCTCCGGCGGCAAGCGACGTTTCATAAGCCGGAAGCGGCAGATCGCCTGCATGCGGCAAGCGCTGGATGAGAACGTTAGGCATGACCGACGCCGGAAAGATCGAGGGCCAAGCGCGCCACCAACTTTTTGGCCACATCCTGTTTGCTCATGGTCGGCCATGGCTCTGATCCTGACCGAGTGAGAAGTGTCACCGTGTTGGCATCCCCACCCATCACACCGCCCAAAGCCTGGCCCTTTGGCGGAGCAACATTGTTGGCAACGATATAATTGGCATTCTTGCGCACCAACTTGTCCGCGCCGTGTTTTTCCATATCGGCGGTTTCAGCGGCAAAACCCATCACCAAGCGGGGCCGGTTGGCGCCCATCGCAATTGTTTTCAAGATGTCAGGGTTTTCGACGAGTTTCAGTGCAGGCGTGCCTGACCCATCCTTCTTCATTTTTCCTTCGCTGGGGTCCGCGACGCGCCAGTCGGCGACGGCAGCAGCAAAAATGCCGATGTCAGCGGGCAAAGCAGCTTGCGTGGCGGTGAGCATCTCATCTGCTGTTTGCACATCCACGCGTTCGACGCCTTGAGGCGCATCCAACTTCGTAGGACCAGACACCAGCGTCACCCGCGCGCCAGCCTCATAGGCCGCTTTGGCCAAAGCGTAGCCCTGCTTGCCGGACGATCGGTTGGCGATATAGCGCACCGGATCGATCGGCTCATGGGTCGGACCGGCGGTGATGACGATATGCTTGCCTGCCAACGGACCTTGGGTGCGATCTGGACCAAAGTGCGCTTCTACGGCCATGGCGATATCCATCGGTTCTGCCATCCGACCAACACCGCTTTCGCCAGTTTCAGCCATTTCACCGGCTTCCGGACCAATAAAGACAATGCCATCGCCTTGAAGGGTTTCAGCATTTCTTCGCGTGGCCGGGTGATCCCACATTTTTGGGTTCATAGCCGGCGCTATCAAAACCCCCGCTGAGGTTGCAAGCAGCACCGTGCTTGCCAGATCGTCGGCCAGTCCGTTCGCCATCTTGGCCATGAAGTCGGCGGTGGCAGGCGCAACAACCACCAGATCAGCCTCACGCGCCAGGCGGATATGGCCGATATCCTGCTCTGCATCGCGATCCCAAAGCTCGGTGAAAACCGGCTCGCCGGAAACCGCACCCAGTGTCATCGGCGTGATGAAACTGGCAGCGCCTTTGGTCATGATCACGCGAACACGAGCGCCGCGCTCCCGCATCCGGCGCACAAGGTCCGGTGTTTTGTAAGCGGCAATACCGCCGGTGATGATGAGCAGGACGGTGCGGCCGGATAGGGTCTGATCAATCAACATGGCACTCTTTTTCGCTCTGTTCCTGTGGAACAACCGGGTGGGCACATTTAGCTACATCTCACGCGGTCGTCATCCCTGTGCGTGTCATAAGGACCCATTCCAAGGCAGGTATTTGGGATCATTTGAATTGCCAGAAGCGCTTTTGGATTGGATTCCCACACCAATAGTCTGCCGTAGACCCAATCCGGGGCGAGGATGACGGCAGAGAAACGAGAACGGCTTCAGTCCAGAATAGCAACCACAGCAAAAGCGATGATGCCAAGGCCAAAGAGCACCGGCCACATGTCGAATTTGGTCGTTGCGTTTGTGGCGACCGTTGTTGGATCGGCAGGATCGAGCGCTTTGAGCACACGTTCAAACCGCTGTAGAACGTCGGGTGCGTCGGCTGCCAGTCGTGCCAGCGTCGCCAGAGACTTGGCCGCTTCTTCAGCCTGGCGCACGGGGGAAAGGTTTGAGCGAATCCACGCGGACACCACCGGGTCGGACGTCTTCCAAATATCCAAATTCGGATCGAGCGTGCGAGCGACTCCCTCGACCACCACCATGGTTTTTTGCAGCAAAATGAGCTGTGGCTGGGTGCGCATGTCAAACAGGTCAGTGACCTCGAACAGCTGCGTCAGCAAACGACCCATCGATATCTGGGAGGCGTTTCGGCCATGGATCGGCTCGCCAATCGCCCGAAGCGCCTGGGCAAAACTGTCCACATCGTGGTGGGCCGGCACATAGCCCGCCTCAAAATGCACCTCGGCGGTTCGGCGATAGTTGCGGGTAATGAAACCAAAGAGAATTTCTGCCAAAAACCTGCGCTCGGCCCGACCAAGGCGTCCGGTAATGCCAAGATCAACGGCGACCAGCGTGCCATCAGGCTCCACGAACAGATTGCCGGGATGCATATCGGCATGGAAAAAACCGTCACGCATCGCGTGGCGCAGGAACGACTGCATGACCAGCGCGCCCAGCTTTTTAAGGTCATGACCATCGGCGCGAATGCCCGCGACATCAGAGAGCTTGCGACCGTCGATCCACTCAATCGTCATCACCTGAGCGCTTGAATGATCCCAATCGACCGACGGAACTCGGAAGCCGTCATCATCCTTGGTGTTTTCAGCCATTTCGGCCAGAGCCGCCGCTTCAAGGCGCAAATCCATTTCTAAGCGAACAGACGCAGCAAGCGTGTCGACGACTGCAACAGGGCGAAGGCGACGCAAGGCAGGCGTGGTGCGTTCCAACAGTTTGGCGGCGATGTAGAAGGTGGAAAGATCACGAGCAAAACGCGCCTGCACGCCCTCACGCAGCACTTTGACCGCTACGGGCTTGATCTGCCCGGTTTCTGGATCGCGCATGGTGGCTTTGTGAACCTGCGCGATGGACGCTGCTGCGAGCGCGGGCTCAATGTTTTCGAAGATTTCATCGCATGGACTGCCCAGCGCATCTTCAATGCGTACCTTGGCTTTGTCGAGCGGGATGGATGGCAAGCGGTCTTGCAGCGTTTCAAGATCGCGCGCGACGGCCATACCAACAAGGTCAGGCCGGGTTGCCAAAAACTGGCCAAGCTTGATGTAAGACGGCCCAAGGCGGGCGAGCGCGGTGGAAATACGGTCGGCGCGGGTTGCCGCCTGTTTGCGGCGCGCAAGCATATTGGCAACGCGCAATGGCAAGTGCGCAGGCGGCGGTGTGAGCTCGATCTCCATACCGGAAAAAACACCTTCGCGCGCCATGACAAAGCCAGCGCGGGCGAGGCGAAGGAGGGCGGAGATTGTGCCAATCATGCGCTAGAGCTTCACGCCTGTGTGCAGGACGGCGATGCCACCCGAATAGGGCGTGGCGTCGACACGAGCGAACCCTGCGTCTTCGATCATTTTGGCAAAGCGCACCTTGCCTGGAAACTGACGAATCGACTCCACCAGATACTGGTAGCTGGCTTCATCGCCAGAAACCAAGCCGCCCAGCTTTGGGATGACGTTGAAAGAAAACGCATCGTAGACAGCGTCAAGCCCTGGCACATCGACCTTGCTGAACTCCAGACAAGCAAAATTGCCACCCGGCTTCAGCACCCGATAGGCCTCTGACAGGGCTTTGTCGATGCGCGGTACGTTGCGAATGCCAAAGGCGATTGTGTAGGCATCATAAGCGCCGGACTGTTGGGCGAGTTCCTCAGCATTGCCTTCAATGAAGGTGACATTGTCAGCCAAGCCGCGCTTTTGCGCCCGCTCTCGACCGACATCCAGCATAGAGGTGTTGATATCGACCACGTCAATCTGCGCATGTTTGCGAGACGCTTCAACCAGGCGGAATGCTATGTCACCGGTACCCCCAGCCACATCTATACCGCGCCACGGTGATCCTGACTTACGGGGACGAACGCGGGCGACCATTGCATCTTTCCAAGCCCGGTGCAGAAAGCCCGACATCAGATCGTTCATCAGGTCATAGCGACCGGCAACCTTGTGGAAGACGTCATCCACCAGTGGCTGTTTTTCATCCACCTCAACGTGGCGGCGACCGAAGCTTGAGCCTATATCGCTCACGGCATGTGTCCTTGTTGTTCTATGATCTTTTCGCTCCGTTCCCTTGGAACGGCAGATGCAAGACAGTATCCAAACACTTCATACCCAACGGTGTTGGCAAGCGCTATGCCAAGAGATGGCTCAATTGCCGCATGATGAATCCTCTTATGATCGCTTGGTGAGACATGCCCGAACTGCCAGAAGTTGAAACCGTCAGGCGTGGCCTTGCTCCGGCGCTGGAGGGTGCCAGGATCGTGTCAGCTGATGTGCGGCGGCCCGACCTGCGGTTCCCGTTTCCCGATGGATTGAAAGACCTGCTGGAAGGGGCGCAGATTACAGCCCTGACACGGCGTGCGAAATATCTGCTCATCGAGTTAGACAAAGGCACCACGCTGATCGCGCATCTTGGTATGTCGGGGAGTTATAGGGTGCATTCTCTTTTTGATCACACGCTCCGTTCCCAAGGGGAACGACCGCTAAGTGATCCCGCTCCCCTTATCCCCGGCCAATTCTACCATGAGCGCTCAACACTTGGCGCCCACGACCATCTGGTGCTGCATGTTGAGGGCGGCGCCGCCAGTCCGGCAGAGGTGATCTACAATGATCCGCGGCGCTTTGGCTTTGTGCTCGCCGCGCCCACCGCAAAGCTCTATGAGCACCCTTTTCTGGCAGAGCTTGGTCCTGAGCCCCTCGGCAATGCACTGACGCCAGAGCATCTGGCAGGCCGCTTTGCGGGCAAGCGCGCGCCGCTCAAAGCCGCGCTGCTTGACCAAAAGAACATCGCAGGGCTCGGCAACATCTATGTCTGCGAGGCGCTGTCTCGCGCCCATCTTTCGCCCAAACGGCTAGCGGGAACGCTGGTCACCAAAAAGGGTTTACCGACACAAAGGCTTAAAACCCTGACGCAGGTCATTCGTGACGTCATTGGCGAAGCGATTGAAGCAGGAGGATCGAGTTTGCGCGATCACAAACAAACAGATGGCTCTTTGGGCTATTTCCAACACAGCTTCTCAGTCTATGACCGCGAGCATGCCGCGTGCCCGACGCTCAACTGTCAAGGCACCGTCAAACGTCTTGTTCAATCGGGGCGCTCAACGTTCTATTGCCCAACCTGCCAGCGCTAACGCATCCAGCCACATCATCTTGCAAGGATCTTTCCATGGCCTATGAGACCATCCTCGTCGACAAACGCGACCATGTGCTCCTGATCACGCTCAACCGCACAGATGCTCTCAACGCATTGAACGCGCAAATGATGAGCGAGATAGCAACAGCGTTGGCCGAAGCAGACAAGGACCCTCGCATCGGCGCCAGCGTGATCACCGGCACAGAGCGCGCCTTTGCGGCTGGGGCCGACATCAAAGAAATGGCCGGACTCTCCTTTCCGCAAAGCTTTGTGGAGGATTACGCGGCAAGCTACGAAGCGATCGCGCAGGCCCGCAAACCGATCATCGCGGCTGTGGCTGGTTATGCGCTGGGCGGCGGCTGCGAGTTGGCCATGATGTGCGACATCATCATTGCTGCTGAGACCGCCAAATTTGGCCAACCGGAGATCACGCTTGGCATTATTCCCGGCATCGGTGGTACGCAACGCCTCGTCCATGCCGTTGGCAAAGCCAAAGCCATGGATCTGGTGTTGACCGGGCGCATGATGGAAGCAGAGGAAGCCGAAAGCGCAGGCCTGGTGGCTCGTGTCGTGCCGGTGGATGATCTGCTCGATACGGCGCTTGCGGCGGCAGAGAAGATCGGTGAGATGTCCCACGCAGCCACCATGATGGCCAAGGAAGCGGTGAACCGCGCCTTTGAGGTGCCTTTGTCGGAAGGTTTGCGCTTTGAGCGCCGCGCCTTCCAGAGCCTCTTTGCCACCGAGGACCAAAAGGAAGGCATGAAGGCTTTCATCGAAAAACGCTCAGCTCAGTTTAAGCAGCGCTAGCGCTGCTTAAATGCTCTTCTCTTGCTCTGTTCCTTCGGAACAACCGCAGGTCAAACAACGCTAGCGCTGCTTAAGCCATACTCGTTTGCTCTGGGACTCAATGCGGTTGGGCCGCAGGCCCAGAGAAATCAAGAATGGAACGACCGCTGTTTTTCAAAGGCTCCGTTCCTGCGGAACGACCGCTGATCTCTTGACTTCCATCGCCCAAAGCCGTACCTGCCCGCATCCCTTGGCATATCCGCCCTGGGATCGCTGGACGTGCGCCACAATCGGCGACGTCCCCCGCAATGGACAGCAAGAGCCAGCCGGGATTTTCAGCGCAACACCGTGCCAAACACGAGGACAGTATGGCCAACACCGTTTCCGCCAAAAAGGCGGTGCGCAAGATCGCGCGCAAAACTGCGATCAATCGTGACCGTAAAAGCGCCATGCGCACCCATATTCGCCGCGTCGATGAAGCTATCGCTGCCGGTGACCAGGCTGCCGCAGAAGCCGCTTTGAAAGATGCGCAGCCGCTAATTATGCGCGCTGCCAATCGCGGCATTGTCCATAAGAACGCAGCGTCACGTAAAGTTTCGCGCCTTGCCAAACAAGTAAAAGCACTTGGGTCTTCGGACGCCTAACAAGCCGCTACGTCAAGGCGCATTGCTGCACATACGCACGCATAACATGCATAAGGGGTCGCTAAACAAAAGCGACCCCTTTTTTGTTTTGCGATCAAACAATGTTATGGTGCGAAAGCACGATTGCGGTATCGGCCTTCCAGCAGGGGAAGCCAGTCTGATGCGGCTCCATTCGGGAGCCGGCTGAACAGGCCTCCATGCCGACAAATCATCGACTTTATCTCTAACTTACTTACTTTTCTTTTTATTTTCAATATTTTGAGTCATAGACCTTTTTGTGTTTTTCTTCACAAAAGTGTAACATGGGGCTGATTCAGCTTCATTTTTGAAAAAATGGGCCGCTATTGACTATCGTGGAAAACTGACTGGAAAATGCTCTGTCAGAAAAAAACGGCGTAGAGTCAAAGCGCTTGCAAACAGGGGCCCGCTGGCGCGCGCTGTGGAACGTCAGCCGTCGCATGAGTCAAGCGAAAAGAGTCATTTTTTGAGCCTTGCGCTTGGGCCTAAGCAGAGTCTAGAAAAGCTTCATCGACGGCACTCGCCGAAGACTATCCGCAGAACAAAGCGATGATCTGCTGCTCTTCAAACATTATTTTGGAGATCAATACTTTATTGGCTTGAATATATCTGTGGATAGGCAAATGATTACCTGCCACGCGCAGTGGTTTCATAGAAGAAGGCCTTTGTTTTGGTCTCGTCCAAATTTGCCAATCAACATGTTGGCACCACTGTTTTGGATGAAACGGACCATGCAACCCTTCGGAAGGAATGCGTGAGACAGAGTTGGGAGAAAATTGGCCGGTTTTTTACTAGGCCATTTTTTTGACCAGGCGATCATGGCGGGATCTGTCGATAGGTTGGTCGTCATTCGTAGGGGCACGGTGGCGACAAGGGCTGAGACACGCTGACCAAACGGCGAGCACCATGAGGGGTGATCGCTGAACGCTGGTTACGGTTGTTTTGCTCGAACCTAAAATACTGGCTGGCAGTTTTGTCTGGCCGGTGTGTGCGTGAGGCAGGGTAGGCGGCCAATGGGTCAGTATGCTTTGAGACGTTCCATCGGTTGGCAGGGCAGGCAAGCCTTGAACAATAGGGCCGCGGCGGCCGATGGAGGGACCTTGATGATGGCATGCATAGATAGAGTTGTTCTCAATACCATTGCAATTTCATGCCGAAGTGCCATCGCCGCGCACACTGTTTTCCACAGTCCGGCCACGCATCACGATGCTGTCAATCAGCGCGTTTTGAACGACACTTGCGGCGTGCCTCCTGATTGCGATCGCGCAAATGGAACATGCTGTGGCCGGCCAGAAGGTCGTATGCTCGCGGCACGATAGCCAGCCGACCCTGACCTTACGCGATGACATGATCACCGCGCTTTACCAAACTGATCAGTCTTTATTTTCTATGAACGCAGCGCGTCTACTTCGCCTGCGACCATGCTTCACGACCTTTTTTGCGCTGGACCCTGTTTCTCGATGACCCTGACTTCCTCCCACTCTACGGCCGTTAATACGCCCGCCACCTCACTGACATCGCCTGCTGCCGGCGTACCTCCCCAAACTCAATCTCATCAAAAGGAAATCCAATCCATGGCCGCCTTGCCCGACCCGTCTGCTGCGCGTGACATGGATGAGCGCGGCAAGCGTCGTTGGCAGCGTGTGCAGGCTCGTTTGCGGGCCGAGTTGGGTGAAGATGTTTACTCATCTTGGTTTTCCAGCGCGATGTTTGAGACGGCTGAAAACGGGCATGTGGAACTGTCGGTGGCAACGCGGTTTCTAAAACATTGGATTGAACATAATTTTGGCACGCGTCTTTTGGAGCTTTGGACCATCGAGGATGAAGCGGTGGAGCGCTACACCATTCATGTTCGCACCAATGGCGCTCGGCGGATTGCCAAGTATGGCGCATCAACGGACGCGCAAGGCGCCCAAGACGGGGCAGCCAGCTCCAATCATGCTGGCAAGGTCTCCGATGGCGGACAAACTGGCGCGCAGTTTGCCAAGACCATTCCCAATGATGTCGCCTTTGGCGGTAAGGCGTCCATCCGTTCGGAATTCTCGTCGACCACGCGCGCTGTCAACGTTGGCAATACGCACGAAACAAGCGGTCAAGGCGCCAATGGCACGCCGCTCGACACGCGCTACACGTTTGCCTCGTTTGCGGTGGGAGAAAGCAACCAGTTTGCTTTCCGTGCAGCGCGCGAGTTGGCACGCGAAGGCTCGGTGCTCGGTTGCAAGGTGTTGTTTGTTCGCGGCGGCGTCGGTCTTGGCAAAACACATCTCTGCCAAGCAGTGGCCGCTGAGCTGCATGGCTGTGGCAAACGCACGCTTTATCTGACCGCCGAACAATTCATGCGTGACTTTGTTATCTCGCTGAAGTCGCGTTCAGCGGTTGACTACAAAGAGGCTTTGGCCGCGATTGATGTGCTTGTTGTGGACGACATTCAGTTCCTGTCAGGCCCGGTGATCCAGGGCGAGTTCTGCCATGTGATCAACACGTTGATCGATGCTGGCAAAACCCTTGTGGTGGCCGCTGATCGTGCCCCTGCTGCACTCGACAGCATTGATGTGCGCATGCAGTCGCGCCTTTCCTCCGGCCTTGTGGTGGAAATTGCCTCGATGGACCGCGCGGTGCGCCGGGCGCTGCTGGAACGTCGCCGCACAGCCTATCAGGCCGAAGGTGGCCAGGCCGATGTTGCCGATGCGGTGCTTGATAAGGTCGCCGATCTTGTGACCACCAATGGCCGAGACCTTGAAGGCGCGTTTAACCGAATTATTGCTGAAATCGGGCTTAACAACGCACCGGTAACCGAGCAAAGCGTTGCCTCCTGCATCGGCTTTCTGCTTTCCAACGCTGAAACACCAAGGGTGAAGATCGAAGACATTCAGCGCGCCACCGCATTGCAGTTTGGTCTGACCAAGACCGACCTTCTCTCCCACCGCCGCACCAAGCAGATCGTCGGGCCGCGTCAGATCGCGATGTATCTTGCCAAGGTGATGACCGTGCGCTCGCTGCCCGACATTGGGCGCCGGTTTGGCGGGCGAGACCACACCACCGTGCTGCACGCGGTGCGCAAAATAGAAAAAGAACTGCAGACCGATTCTGGCCTGCAAAAGGTGGTCGAAGCTTTGAAAAGCGCGATTCTCTCGCAAAGCTAAGGCTTAGCATCGACCCATTATTGCCTTACGTGCACTGTGTGCGCTTCAACCAACCCTTGCGCAGCCACCATCTGTGCAAGAGTGGGCGTGCTGATGACGCCAACACCGCGTTTGGGTTGCAAAGTGCCCTCAAGCGCTCCCATATAGGTCATGGCCCTTCGCTTGATTTGGGATGGATGCAGCACTGTATCCGCCCGGGCAGCGAGGGCTTTGGTGTCTGGTGAGATGAGCCTTTGTTGCCCCTGCCAGATACACATGTTGGTATCGTTGGTATGATGGGTCCGGGCTATGAAATTCTCACTTGATCGCACTCCGTTTTTACGCGCGCTTGCACGTGTCCACCGCGTGGTGGAACGCCGCAACACGATCCCCATCCTTGCCAATGTCCTTTTGGACGCAGCCGATGGCGCGCTGCGCTTGAAAGCCACCGACCTTGATCTGGAGGCCTCTGAAAGCCTTCCGGCGATGGTTGAGCAAGCTGGCGCAACAACCGTGCCAGCGCACATGCTTTATGACATTGTGCGCAAACTGCCTGATGGCGCGCAGGTGGAAGTGGATATGCGTGGAGAAACCACGCTTCTGGTGCAGGCAGGGCGAGCGCGCTTTGAGCTGCAAGCCCTGCCGAAATCCGATTTTCCCGATCTCACAGCCGGTCAGTTCACCCATGTGTTTCAGATCGCATCGGGTGATTTGCGCCGCCTTATCGAGCGCACGCAATTTGCGATCTCCACCGAGGAGACCCGCTATTATCTCAATGGCATTTTCCTGCACTCCATCGACGTGGATGGCAGCTTGAAGCTGCGCGCGGTGGCAACCGATGGGCACCGCTTGGCCAAAACCGAAACCGATGCACCATCGGGCTCTGATGGCATGCCAGGTATCATCGTGCCGCGCAAAACGGTTGGCGAGTTACTGAAACTTCTGGAAGGCCATGATGGCGAAGCCTCGGTGGAGCTTTCTGAGACGAAAATCCGTGTGACCATCGATGCGGTGGTTCTGACCTCCAAGTTGATTGACGGCACGTTCCCGGATTATGCGCGCGTCATCCCGCAGGCCAACGACAAAGCGCTGGACGTCGATCGGCCGGCCTTCTCAGCGGCAGTCGATCGTGTTTCAACCGTTGCTTCAGAGCGCGGTCGGGCTGTGAAGCTCGCCATGGGTGATGGCAAGCTGACCCTTACGGTCACCAATCCAGATTCCGGTTCAGCAACCGAGGAACTGATGGTCGATTATGCCGGCGATCCTTTGGAGATTGGCTTTAATGCCCGCTATTTGATGGACATTGCCGGTCAGCTCGAAACCGACAATGCCCGTTTCATGCTTGCCGATGCTGGAGCGCCGACCTTGGTGCAGGACGCTGATGGGTCAGACACGCTTTATGTTCTGATGCCCATGCGGGTGTAGGGCCATCATGGCGGCCGGGCCGCGCATCACGCGGCTCACGCTGACCAGCTTCCGCAATCACGCACGCACCGATCTACGCTTTGAGGGCCAACTGGTTGCTTTTACTGGGCCCAATGGCGCCGGCAAAACCAACATTCTGGAAGCAATCAGCCTGCTCTCGCCTGGCCGAGGTTTACGCCGGGCCAAACTGGCTGACATGCAGTCAGCTGGCAGCGCTGGTGGGTTTGCTGTTTCGGCTGAGCTGGTGCCGATGGATTATGATGAGGGTGATGATCCCATCACAATCGGAACAGGGATCACCGCACCGGACGCCAGCGGGCGTGAGGTCCGCATTGATAAGGTGCCCGTCAAATCGTCCGATGCGCTGTTAGAACATCTTATCTGTCTTTGGCTGACACCGGCCATGGATGGACTTTTCACCGGCGGCACCAGCGATCGACGGCGCTTCTTTGATCGCATGGTGCTGGCTTTGCATCCAACCCATGGGCGCGCGGCAACACGGTTTGAAACCGCCATGCGCTCGCGCAACAAACTGCTGGATGAGGGCGTGACTGATCCGGTGTGGTTTGAGGCGGTGGAGTTGGAAATGGCGCAAAGCGGCGCTGCCATGCAGTCAGCGCGTCAGGCTGTGCTTGATCTGTTACGTGAAGCAGTCAACGAGGCGCGTGATGCGGTGTCTGCATTTCCCCATGCCGTGCTTGATCTGGCGGGTTTCGAAGTTGCAGACGAGCAAGCCTATCGCACACGGCTGGCACAGGGGCGCAATCGTGATCGCGCCGCTGGGCGAACCCTGGAAGGACCACACAGGGTGGACCTTCTGGTGCGGCACGGGCCAAAGGATGTTGAGGCCAAGCTTGCGTCCACTGGAGAACAGAAAGCGCTGTTGATCGGGCTGATCCTTGCCCAGGCCCGCCTGGTGAAGCGCGAAACCGGGCGCGCTGCCATTTTGCTGCTTGATGAGATTGCAGCGCATTTGGATGAAAGCCGCCGCGCTGCTCTTTTTGCCCTATGCGCCGACCTTGGTGGGCAGACCTTTATGACCGGCACGGACAAAGCCCTGTTTGAGCGCCTACCCGAAGGCGCTGACCATTTTGAAGTGCAAGACGGGACTGCGACACCGTGGTCATTTACGTGAGGTGCAATGGCCGTAGGATTGGCATCACTTCAGCAAACCTGGCTTGCCTATCTTATGTTCCAAGTGCTGCGCCTCTTTGATATTCGGCTGGCCGTGTGCCTGCTCTTCACCTTGGGTTTGCTAACCTCAACGCCGGCTCAGAGCTCAGCGCACGGCGCGTTTGGCGTTGCCCTGGAAGATGAAATCTCAACCACACAGAATGAGGATGGCCAGTGGCTGCGCAGCGCACGCTTTGTCGATGGCTCGCTCATGTGGTTGTGCATCAATGCCCAGGGCGAGGGTTCAGGTCCGAGCCGCGACTGCCCAGGTTGTGCTGGATTCGTGCTTTTCATCGCGCCATCCCTGCCACAGCCAACTTGGCTAGTTGAAAAACGCTCAACTGCGTTCCGGCCAATCGCGCATGCGGACCGCCCCAATGATCTTTCCTTCCTGACAAGTCTTGGTCAGCGTGCGCCCCCTCACCTGACAACCTGAATTTCCACCTTTCTTGCTTTCGTCCGAGCGCCTCCAGACTTGGCTGTGCGCTGCGGACCCGTTGTCAGGTGACTCATGACCGATATCACTGTTTCGGGCGCATCCGCGTCTGCCTCGCCGCGCGCCAGCGGCCTCTATCGCGCCGTTTGGAAATCGCACTTCTTTGCCGCTCTGTTTGTCCTGCCATTCATGGCGATGCTCTCGTTGACCGGCGGGATTTATCTTTTTGATCGCCACATCGAAGAGATAATCTACGACGATCGCCTCAATGTGACCCCTGCCGGGCAGGCAGCAAGCTTTGACGTGCAAAGCGCCCTCGTTGAAGCTCACTTTGAGGGTGGGCGCATTCGATCCTTTCTTTTGCCTGCCGATGAAACCCGCACTACCGTCTTTGAGGTGCAAGATGCTGACCGGGTGCGATCCTATGTTTGGGTGAGCCCTTATGGACCAACCATTCTGGCCACAGAGGAGCGCGATTCCACGCTCATGCAGATGGTGCGCAGTTTTCACGGCGAGTTGCTGCTCGGTTCGACCGGCACAAAAGTGGTTGAGCTCGCTGCCCATTGGACCGTCGTCCTTCTGATCACCGGCGTCTATATGTGGTGGCCCCGTGGCAATCGCTCACTGACGCGGGCGCTGTGGCCAGATTTTTCGCAAAAAGGCCGAGCCCTATGGCGTGATGTTCACCGCACCATCGGCATCTTTGCGGCTATCCTCATCACACCAATCCTGATCTCCGGCCTGCCCTGGACCGATGTCTGGGGTGGGGGGCTTTCGCTGGTCCAAAGCCTCACCAATCAACAGTCCCCTTCTCGCGCGTTTGGCGGATCACCCATCCGTTCCTCTGCCAATGAAGGCGTGCCCATTGGCGTTGAAGCTGCGCTCGCTGTGGCAGCAGCCCAGGGTGTCGAAGGACCGATAGAAGTGCGACCTCCGCGCGCAGCAGATGGCGTTTACTTCATTCGCTCGCGTCAGGACGTGCCGATGGAGCGGGTAGAAGTGCATGGCGCTTCGTTGATCGTCGTGTTGTTTTCGGACTGGCTGATCTTTCGACATCTGGGTTGGTTTGAGCCTGCCGACAGGCGCACTGACAAGGCCACTTAGGATCCCTTAAAGGCTGTGCCGAGCCAAATCGCTCGGCGCAGGCTTTGGAGCGGTATCGCTTCCGATTTTGATTGTCTGGACGCTTACTTTCGATAGGATTGGCATCATGACCCTCACCGCACTCGCCATCTTCGCCGGCATCTACATCGCTGCCGTCGCATCCCCGGGACCTGCCGTTCTGGCGCTGACCGCACGTGTTTTGGCGCGCGGCAAACAGGGTATTGCGGGGTTTATCGCCGGGTGTGCCATCGGCGACCTTATCTGGTTCACGCTTGCCGCTGCCGGCCTCGCAGTCATCGCGCAGACGATGCAAGAGGTGTTTCTTGTCATCAAATATGCCGGCGTCGCCTATCTACTCTACCTTGCCTACAGACTTTGGACGGCCCCTGCCGATCCGAACGCCATGGCACCAAAGCTATCGGCTGACACCAATGGGTCGATGCTTTTGGCCGGATTGGCACTGACGCTATCCAACCCCAAAACCATGGTGTTTTTCCTGGCCATTCTGCCAACTGTGGTGGACCTGGCCACGCTCAGCACCCTGGGATTTGTTGAGATCGGCTTGGTGATTGCCGTCTGCCTGCCAGCGGTGATGATGATCTATGCGTTGGTGTTTGACCGGGCACGGGGGGCGCTGCTCGGTACATTTGGCATGAGCCGGATCAACAAAGCCTGCGCCGTTGGCCTGGCCGGAGCCGCTGGGCTGGTTGCCACGCGATGAGCCAAGCCTCCCAGGGCGGAACTTGGCAGGGTGGAACTTGGAAGGGTTCAACCCTGCAAGGCCAATGCCTTTGCGGTTCGGTTCGTTACCAGGTGCGAGGACCATCGGAGAGCTACACGGTTTGCCATTGCAGCCAGTGCCGCCGCCAATCAGGGTATCAATGGGCCTCCGGTCAGTGCAAAGATGAAGACCTCGCCATCTCCGGCGATACGCTCTCCTGGTATCGATCCTCGAACACAGCCAAGCGCGGCTTCTGTTCAGCCTGCGGGTCTTATCTGTTTTGGGTTCTTGATGGCGAAGGCAAAACGTCCTTTTCGCTTGGCTCGCTCGACGCGCCGACTGGTTTAACCCTGGAGAAACAAATCTTTGTCGCAGACAAGGGCGACTATTACGCCATCACCGATAATATCCCACAGAAGGACTGACCGATGCGCGCTGACGACCTCTTTCCGCCACTGCCCTATGGGGATTGGGTCGAGACACGCGACACGCTTCACCTGTTTTTGCAGATCATCGGCAAGGTGCGGATGAAAGCGCATCCCAAGCTGAACCATTGGTGGCACGTGACGCTTTACCCCGACACGCGCGGGCTGACCACGGGCCGGATACCCTACCGGGGACGTTCCTTTCAGATCAATTACGACATGGTCGATCATGTGGTGCAGGTCACGACCAATGATGGCGGCAACAAAGCGCTTTCCGTGCTCGGCAAGACGGTGGCAGGGTTCTATCACGCCCTCTTTGAGGCCCTAACGACGCTTGGAATCGAGATAAGGATCGTCGCCAAGCCCTATGAAAACAAATCATCAACGCCCTTTCCAGACGATCATGCCGAACGGGTCTATGATGGGAAGGCGGTCACGCAGTTTTGGCGTGCTTTATGTTCCATTGCCTCAGCGTTTGAGACGTTTCGTTCGCGCTTTGTGGGCAAGCAAACGCCAGTCCAGCTCTACTGGCATTCGTTCGATCTCGTCACCACACGCTTTTCGGGCAAAGCCGCACCGCTGGAAGGCGGAACAGCATCGGACAAAGAAGCCTATTCCCACGAGGTTATTTCGGTCGGTTTTTGGCCCGGAGACGACACCTTCCCGCACGCCGCATTCTACGGCTATGCCTATCCGGAACCTGACGGATTGAACAAAGCGACCCTTCAGCCAACATCAGCACAGTGGGTCGACCGTAACGGTGCGCTCGCTGTCCTCACCTATGACGCCATGCGTGAGGCGGCAGCTGTCGCCGAGGACCCACAGGAGCCCATTCTGGCCTTTCTGCAAAGCGTCTATGACGCCGCCGCAGAAAAAGCAGGCTGGGACAAACAGGCATTCGCCCATCACTTCCTAACCAAGTAAGGACTCCCATGAACCGACTGGCCGACAAAACCTGCATCGTCACCGGCGCCGCCAAAGGCATCGGCGCGGCTATCGCGCGCGCTTATGCTGCTGAAAACGGCACGGTGGTTGTCACCGACGTCAATGATGAGGTGGGCAAGGCTTTCGCCAGCGAAATCGGTGCTGACTATTTCCATCTCGACGTGGCTGACGAGGAAGATTGGCGGGCGCTGGAAGAGCGCTATCCCACCATCGACGTTCTGGTGAACAATGCCGGGATCACCGGTCATGAACGCGGCGATGAAAAACACGATCCCGAGCACACCCATTTGGTCGATTGGCGCCGGGTGCACGCGGTGAACCTTGATGGCACGTTTCTTGGATGTCGTTACGCGATCCGTGCCATGCGCGCCAATGGCGGCAAGGGCTCTATCATCAACATGTCCTCGCGCTCAGGCATTGTCGGCGTTCCAGGCGCTGCTGCTTATGCCTCATCAAAGGCCGCCATTCGCAATCACACCAAGACGGTGGCGCTGCACTGTGCGCAGGAAGGCCTTCAGATCCGCTGCAACTCCGTCCATCCGGCGGCCGTATGGACGGACATTTGGGATACGATGATCGGCAAGGGCGAGGAAGCCGAAGAGAAAAAGAAAAAGGTGGCGCAAGGCACGCCGCTGCATCGCTTTGGCCGCCCGGAGGAGGTGGCCGCGCTCTGCGTGCTGCTTGCCTCAGATGAAGCAACCTTTATGACAGGCACTGAGCTGACCATTGATGGCGGTATTCTGGCTGGATCGTCTGCCTCGCCAGGGCAATAGAAGGCACAGTCTATGGGAGTTTCGCAGACGGCCAAAGCGCTGTTCGATAGGCTGGTTCACCACCAGGGTGACAAGCCTGGCGTGGATGTTGGCAAAATGTTGCACGCCGATGCCCTGCGCGTGGCCGGCAAGGGGTTTGCGTTCGCCACTGGCGACAGGATTGTGATGAAACTGCCCAAAGAGCGTATCGATGGGCTTGAAAGCGACGGGGTTGGCGAGCGCATGACCATGGGCGCCGGATCCAAAAAGCGCACTATGCGTGAGTGGATCGCCATTCCGTGCGATCAAGATGAAGCCTGTCTGGAGCTCGCAGACGAAGCGCGTCGTTTCGTTCAGAGTCTCTAAAACCCAACCAGAAGATTTGCCATGCATCCCAATCGCGCCTTTCGAAAGCCGGATAGTGCACGCAACATTGCGTTTGCGCGGTCGCGCGCCTTTGGCTCGCTGGCAATTAATGCCGCTGACGGGCCGCTGATCAGCCATATTCCGTTTTTGCTAAGCGAAGATGGCGCATACGTTGAACTGCACCTGGTGCGCTCCAACCCCATCGTGCGCGCTCTGGTGAACAATCTGCCGGCCGTCATCGCGATAACGGGTGGTGATGCCTACGTGTCGCCCGACTGGTACGAGGTGGATGACCAAGTGCCGACCTGGAACTATATTGCCGTGCATCTGCGTGGAACATTGCGACGTCTACCTGATGAGGCGCTTCACGATATTTTGTGGAACCTGTCGGCGCATCAAGAGGAACAGCTGCGGCCCAAAACGCCGTGGACGAGCGACAAAATGAACCAAGACATCTACGCCAAGATGCAGCGCCAGATCGTGCCAATCATGATGGATGTGACGCATATTGATGGCACCTGGAAACTGTCGCAGAACAAGCCCGATGACGTGCGCCTGCGTGCCGCTAATGGCGTGGAGCAAGCTGGACTTGGCCTTGCGAGCGACCACATTGCACCGTTGATGCGTGATCCCGATGGCAACTGATCAAAAGAGTGTCGTCATCGTCGGCTCGGGTCCTGCCGGATTGATGGCTGCCGATGTTTTATCTAACGCTGACGTAAAGGTCATAATCTGCGAAGCGAAACCCTCGGTCGGGCGTAAGTTTCTGATGGCTGGCAAGTCTGGCCTTAACCTCACCAAAGACGAGCCCGACGCCGCTTTTTTGCGAGGGTTTTACGAGGCCGCACCGCAAATGCAGCCGATGCTGGCCGGTATGGGCCCCAGTGCGGTGAAGCGGTTCGCCAAGGATCTTGAGCAAGAGGTGTTCACTGGCTCATCGGGCCGCGTGTTCCCAAAGGCGATGAAAGCTTCTCCGATGCTGCGGGCTTGGCTCGCAAGGCTGGTCGAAAAGGGCGTTGAGATTCGTACTGGCTGGCGGTGGATGAGCTTTGAGCCAAGCGATCGTTCCAACAGCAATGGAGCGCGCGAGCACCTTCAAGATTTGCGGTTTGAAACGCCCGATGGCCCACAAACCATCGCGGCTGATGCCACAGTCCTTGCTCTTGGCGGGGCAAGTTGGTCGCGGCTGGGCTCCGATGGAGCCTGGACAAACCCGCTAGCGGAGAAAGGCGTCGCCATTGAGCCCTTCAAACCAGCCAATATGGGCCTTTGCGTAGACTGGTCTGAACCGATGGCCAAGCACTTTGGCGCGCCGGTGAAGGGAACAATTTTCAAGGCGGGCGACATTCACCTGTTTGGGGAGTGCGTTGTTTCAGCTAATGGGTTGGAGGGCGGTGGCATTTACGCCGTCTCTCGTGCGGTGCGGGAAGGAGCGCCGCTGACGCTCGATCTTTTGCCCGGCACACGGATGGATCAGGCCATCGAACGACTCTCCAAACCACGTGGCGGCGATTCCATCGCCAATTTTCTGCGCAAAGCACTAAAGCTTTCCCCTGTGAAGCGTGCCTTGTTGATGGAGTTTGGCCGACCATTACCAACCGATCCAAGTGCGTTAGCGAGCCTTATCAAGACCTTGCCCGTGATCCATCAAGGTCCACGCCCCATTGACGAAGCCATCTCTGTGGCGGGAGGCGTTGCCTGGGATGCCGTGGATGATGGTCTTATGCTGCGTGACCTGCCGGGTGTATTCTGCGCGGGGGAAATGCTTGACTGGGAGGCCCCAACGGGGGGCTATCTGATCACCGGGTGCCTTGCGACGGGCAAGTGGGCTGGAAGCCACGCTAGAGATTGGATTTCCAGCTAATCATCACCATATCAAGCTGTGAACGAACACCGCTCAGCCGTTCGCTTTTCCAGTGCCTTTGGTGGTATAAAAACCAAAGTGATTCTCCGGGTTTAGCGCCCTTTTTCCGATACGCCTCATCGACCACGACCGAAGGATTTCACCTTGACCGATACGCCCTCTGGTGAACCGACCTCAACTGACGCCCCCGACCTGGACAATGGCGGCGACTATGGCGCTGATTCCATCAAGGTTCTCAAGGGCTTGGACGCGGTGCGCAAACGCCCTGGCATGTATATCGGCGACACCGACGATGGTTCCGGTCTGCATCATATGGTCTATGAGGTTGTTGACAACGCCATTGATGAGGCGCTCGCTGGCCACGCCACGGAGGTCACAGTAACGTTGAACGCTGACGGCTCTGTGACGGTGTTTGATGATGGGCGCGGTATTCCGACCGATATTCACACCGAAGAGGGCATTTCAGCCGCCGAAGTGATCATGACCCAACTGCATGCAGGCGGTAAGTTCGATCAGAACTCTTACAAGGTTTCCGGCGGCCTGCATGGCGTTGGTGTTTCTGTGGTCAACGCGTTGTCGACACGCCTGGAACTTCGCATCTGGCGGGCCGGCAAAGAGCATACGGTGGCGTTTGCCCACGGCGTGTCGGAGGCGCCGCTGCAAGTTGTCGGCCCGTCCGATGGCAAGACCGGCACCGAAGTTACGTTTACGGCATCCCCGGAAACCTTCACCAACATCGAATACTCCTTCGACACGCTTGAACACCGTCTGCGGGAACTGGCCTTCCTCAACTCCGGCGTCAGGATCACGCTGTCTGACAAACGCGGCGTCGACGATAAGGTGGTGACGCTGGAATATGTGGGCGGGCTGAAAGAGTTCGTTGCCTTCCTCGACCGGAAGAAGAAGCCGGTGCTCGAAACGCCGATTTTCGTGACGGCGGAGAAAGACGGCATCACCGTGGAAGTCGCCATGTGGTGGAACGACAGCTACCACGAGAACGTGCTCTGCTTCACCAACAACATCCCACAGCGCGATGGTGGCACCCATTTGGCTGGCTTCCGCGCAGCCTTAACGCGTCAGGTGACCGGCTATGCGGACTCCTCGGGCCTCACCAAGAAAGAAAGGGTGAACCCAACGGGTGATGATTGCCGCGAAGGGCTTACCGCCGTGCTTTCGGTGAAAGTGCCGGACCCTAAGTTCTCCTCACAGACCAAAGACAAATTGGTCTCCTCCGAGGTGCGCCCGGTGGTGGAGAATGTGCTGAACTCTGCGCTTTCGATCTGGTTTGAGGAAAACCCGGCGCATGCGAAAAGCATTGTCTCGAAGGTCATTGAGGCTGCTGCCGCGCGCGAAGCAGCGCGCAAAGCACGCGACCTGACCCGGCGCAAAGGTGCGCTGGACGTTGCTTCCCTGCCCGGTAAACTTGCCGATTGTCAGGAACGCGATCCAGCCAAGTCTGAACTCTTCCTGGTTGAGGGTGACTCCGCTGGTGGATCGGCCAAGCAAGGCCGCGTTCGCGAAACGCAGGCTGTGTTGCCGCTACGCGGTAAGATCTTGAACGTGGAACGCGCGCGCTTCGACAAGATGCTCTCTTCGAATGAGATCGGCACGCTGATCACCGCATTGGGCACGGGTATTGGGGCTGAAGAATTCAATCCTGATAAGCTGCGCTACCACAAGATCATCATCATGACCGATGCTGATGTGGATGGCTCACACATCCGCACGCTGCTGCTCACCTTCTTCTTCCGGCAAATGCGTGAACTGATCGAACGCGGTCATCTCTATATCGCGCAGCCGCCACTTTACAAGATGAAGCGCGGTAACTCTGAGCAGTATCTAAAAGATGAGGACGCGTTGCAGGATTACTTGCTGGACGGAGGATTGGATGGCGCTAGCTTGACGCTTTCGTCAGGGGAAGTTCTGTCTGGCCAAGACCTTCTGGCCACCGTGAGTGAGGCACGCCGGATCAACTCGGTGCTGAACGGATTGCACCATCGCTACAATCGCGATGTGGTCGAGCAAGCGGCCATTGCTGGCGCGCTGAACGCTGCCCTGCTTTCCAAAGTTGACCAGGCCGAAGAGGCGGCTGCCTATGTGGCGCGGCGCATCGATATCTTGGCCGATGAATTCGAAAAAGGCTGGGAAGGCAAGCGCCTTGAAACCGGTGATCTGCGGTTTACTCGCACATTGCGTGGCGTGACGGACGTTGTGACCATCGATACTGCCCTGCTCGATTCAGCCGATGCCCTGCGCCTTGATGGTTTTGCCACGCATCTTCAAGAGATTTACGGCAAGGCGGCAGTGCTAAAACGCAAGGATGCCGAACTGCAAATCCGCGGGCCCCGCGCTCTGGTCGCTGCCTTGATGGAGATGGGCCGTAAAGGCGTGTCGCTACAACGCTACAAAGGGCTGGGCGAAATGAACCCAGACCAGCTTTGGGAAACGACGCTCGATCCAAATGTGCGCACGCTCTTGCAGGTCAAAATCAAGGAGGCCGACGAGGCCGACGGCATCTTCTCAGACCTGATGGGTGACGATGTCGATCCGCGCCGCGCGTTCATTCAGGACAACGCGCTGACGGTCGATAATTTGGACAACTAGGTCTTCCGCACGACCATCGACCCGGTCATGACATGGCGTTGATCTTGGGCACTCTGGGCTCTTGGCGCTTGCCTACATCGTCGGCATCGCAGCGCTTGAAGTGGCCGCGCCATTTCGGCCATTTTACGAAGTTCCCTAGATCGAGAAGGACTCTGACGCATGACGATCAACACGCGCACCTTTGGCAAAACCGGTTGGCCGGTATCGGAAATTGGCTTCGGGGCCTGGGCAATTGGCGGCTCTTGGGGCGATGTCGATGACAGCGAGGCCAAGGCCGCGCTGCATGCCGCGCTCGACGCCGGTATGACCTTTATCGATACCGCCGATGTCTATGGTGATGGCCGATCAGAACGCTTAATCCGCGACGTGCTTGCCGAACGCTCAGGACCACGACCCATTGTAGCCACCAAAGCCGGGCGGCGCCTCGACCCACATGTGGCATCAGCTTACACCAAAGAAGCCATTGAGGCCTTTGTGGATCGCAGTCTCACCAATCTTGGGGTGGATTGCCTGGACTTGGTGCAACTGCATTGCCCGCCCACCGAGGTCTACTATCAACCGGAGCTGTTCGCGGGCTTGGATGACTTGGTGCAAGCGGGCAAGCTGAAACAGTATGGGGTTTCGGTTGAGAAGGTCGAAGAAGGGCTGAAAGCGATGGCCTATCCCGGCGTCGCATCCGTCCAGATCATCTACAATATGTTTCGCCAACGACCGGCAGACCTGTTCTTTGCCGAAGCGAAGAAACACGACGTCGCGGTGATCGTACGCGTCCCATTGGCCAGCGGTATGTTAACCGGCAAAATTTCTGCCGATACACACTTCGCCGAGGATGATCACCGCGCGTTCAATCGCCATGGTGAGGCGTTTGACGTTGGCGAGACCTTTGCCGGTGTTCCCTTCGATGTGGCGTTGGATGCGGTAGAAAGCCTTCGTTCGCTTGTTCCTGGAGGTGCAAGCATGGCCCAGTTCGCGCTGAAATGGATCCTGATGGAGGATGCGGTTTCGGTTGTGATTCCGGGGGCACGCAGGCCGGACCAAGCAACAGCCAATGCTGGCGCCAGCAGCCTGGTACCGCTCAGTGCAGCAACAATGGAGAGCGTGCGGGCGCTCTACCAAGAGCGCATTGCACCACATGTTCACCAGCGCTGGTAAACCCTTGCTTTGGGTGCGCCGTCAGGGGTTGATCTTGCCCCAGCCAAACAGCTCGCGATTTTTCTGCAACAAGGCTTCGAGCCTGCGAACAACGCGGCGGATGTGCGGCTGATGACGGGTTTCGTGGTGAAGCACCAACCATTGGCGATGGGTCAGCGCCTCTATCGGCGCAGATGCACGTTCCAACACAGGGTTCGTGTCGCCGATAAAACACGGTAGGACCGCCAAACCAGCGCCTGATTGGCATAAATCCATGACCAGACGTGGACTGTTCGCCTCCATTGCGATCTCATCGGCGTGATGGCTTTCCACCCAGCGCGCCGATGGGGTGATGGCCGAACTTTGTATCCAAACGTTCACGGTACTTTGGCGCGCGCGATAGGCAGCAAAGGCAATCTCGCCAAGCGCCTTTCCAGCAAGGCCGGCCTCAACCGGGCGGGCATTGCGTAAGCCGATATCGGCCTGGCGCCGGGCTATATCCAGCCGGGCTTCAGCGCTTACAAAATCGAGGCGGAATGTGTCCGTGGTGTCGCAGAGTGCCGCAATATTGCGCGCAAAAAACAGGCTCATCCATGAGCCAGCAGAAATCCGCACCGTCGGACTGCTGCTGTGGGCCACACGCCAACGCTCAACGCCCAGCGCTGCATGTTCCATCGCCTCAGCGTGGGCGCGTAGCTCCTCCCCAGCCGTTGTCAGCGCATATCCCTTTGCGGCGCGCATAAAGAGCCGCTGGCCAAGGCTTTGCTCCAACCTATCCATGTGGCGCCCGAGCGTTGCCGGACTGGATTTCAGCTCATGCGCAGCACCCGTCAGGCCACCCATTCGAGCAACCGTCAAAAAGGCTTTAAGGTCATCCCATTGCATGGAATGATTCTTATCTTTTCATGTTTGAAAGTTCTATCCCTTTCTTTCTAATAAATATTTTATCGTGACTTCGCTTTTCTTTTCAATGAGGACGCGGTTCTGTTTCCATCAGTGGAGCTCTGCCGAGAACTGCTGCAAAGAGATCAAGCGCGAAACCGTTAAAGAACACTGGGCCAGAACACCGGGATCAGTGTTGCCAGAAGCAGAACGGCGGCCACCGCATTAAAAATGCGCAAGCGCACCGGATCGGAAAAGAATAGGCGAAGCCGATCACCGAGCGCCGTCCAACTGCTGGCCGTGAATGTACCGGCAAAGGCAAAAGCGGCCGCCACGGCGAAGGCATTGCCCGTGCTTGAAAGCGGCAGTGCATACACGGTGAGCGCGGTGGTGGCCATCACCCAAGCTTTCGGGTTCACCCACTGAAAGGCCGCAGCTTGAACAAAGGTGAGCGGATCGCCGGACACTTCAAGCACACCGCCCGCAGCGATCTTTGGCTTAGCGGTGGCAATTTTGTACGAAAGATAGATGAGATAGGCCGCGCAGACATATTTTAGCGTCATTTCAAGCCATGGCACCCAGGCAAAGAGCTGAGTCAGGCCAAGCCCGACCGCGACAATCATCAGCGGAAAGCCGAGCGCAACACCAGTGATGTGGCCAAGCGAACGACGGAAGCCATAGTTCATGCCCGATGCCATCAGCATGACATTGTTAGGACCTGGCGTGCCGGCGGACAGGAAGGCGAAAGCAACAAGGGTCAGGACAAGATCAATCATGATGAGCAAGGCTATTGACTTTTTCTCGCAAGAACCTTGTTTTTGTTGTTCACTGAATCACGATTAAGCAAGATTTTCTTATGATTGACGAGACAGACCGTAAAATTTTGCGTTCTTTAGAGCTGGATGGCCGACTGTCCAACACGGCGCTCGCCGACAAAGTTGGTTTGTCGCAATCGGCCTGTCTACGGCGTGTGCAAGCGCTGGAAGAATCCGGCGTTATCAAAGGCTATCGCGCCGTACTGGATCGCAGCAAGCTCGGAGGAGGCTTGAAAGTGTACGTGGCTGTTGGCCTATCACGACATCTGAAAGCCGATCAGGACGCTTTTGAGCGTGCAATGAAAACGGCGCGTGAGGTTCGCGAGTGCCACAATGTTTCGGGCACCATTGAATACCTGCTTCACGTCGAAGTGGCCGACCTTGCCGCCTACAAATATTTCCACACCGAAGTGCTTGGCACGGTGGAACAGGTGGCGTCGATCACCAGCTATTTTGTGATGGGAAGCCCTAAGGATGAGCGGGGCTGATCTGGGTACCTCTCACCCGGACCACACGAATGTGGTCATCTGAACAACCCTACCCCTCCATCAAAATCCCGGCGTCAAAGGCCAGCTGCTTCAGAGATGTCTGGGGGCGAGGACCCATCTGTGCGATGACGTCGGCTGCCGCCAGATGGCCAAGTTCAGCGCAGGTGGCCAAGGGCATCTGGTTGGCCAGACCAAAAAGGTAGCCGCCAGCAAACACATCACCTGCACCTGTGAGGTCAACGATATCATCCACTTTTGGCGTACCAACCTCGATGCGCTCCTTGCCTGATACAGTGATCGACCCGCTTTCCCCCAATGTCACAATCCCCAGTTGCGCGTCGTTGGCCAGCGCATCAAGCGCGCTGTTAAGATCAGACGTCTCGTACAGCGAGCGCAGTTCGTGCTCATTGGCGAACAGCGTATCGACCCTGCCGGTGCGCATGAGATCAAGAAACTCGCCGCGATAGCGATCAACGCAAAATGCATCGGATAGCGTCAGTGCAACCTTGCGATCAGCGTCCTTGGCCACTCGGGCGGCCAGTCGGAAGGCCTCTTTGGCCTTGGCCGGATCCCACAAATAGCCTTCCAAATAGGTGATGGCAGAGTCACGGATGAGGTCTATATCGATGTCATCGACGGACAACTCCTGGCAGGCGGCCAATGAGGTGTTCATCGTGCGCTCACCATCTGGCGTGACCAGGATGATGGAGGTGGCGGTGCGAACATCCTGTGTGCGTGGCAGTGGATGAACGTCAAAAAACACGCCTATACCGCGCATATCATGCGCATAGGCGCGGCCATTATCATCATCAGACACTTTGCCAATATAAGCGGCTTTGCCGCCATACGATGCGACGGCGGCAGCCGTGTTGCCCGCTGATCCTCCCGACATGCGGGTCGCTTGACCAATCCGATTGTAAAGCCGCGCAGACTCTGTGACGTCAACCAAGCGCATGGAGCCTTTGGCAAGCTTCTCGCGCACAAGGAAATCATCTTCGACATGGGCAAGGATGTCGAAAATCGCATTGCCGATGGCAACCACGTCATACCGTGGTGAAGCGAGGGGCGTGTCGGTCATGGATGGCTTTCAAGACAGGCTGATCAAGGGATGAAATGATTCGAAGACCCTCTTGGACCATTGTGAAGGCCCCATCAACTGCCTATCTGAGCGATGCTTTTGTCCAAAACGACGGGAAAATCTGTCTGCGATGTTTGCTCTTGTGCGCCAAGCTGCCAGCGATGTCCTCTCGCCGCCCTTCCGTGGCGTTCTGTTCAAGTCGCTTGGTCTGACCATTTTGGCGCTGATCGCAGCCTGGTTTGGCTTGGGATGGCTGATCGATACATTTGTGACGCTGGAGCGTGGATGGCTGGATAATCTGGTTCAGGTCATCTCTGGCGTTGCCCTGCTTGTTGGCGCGGTTTTCCTGGTTGTCCCCGTCACGGCTCTGGTGGCCAGCCTTTTTCTTGATGACATCGCCGAAGTGGTTGAAGCCACACACTATCCAGGCGAACCAGCAGGGCGTCCTTTACCGATGGTGATGGCGTTGAAAGAAGCCATTGGTTTCACGCTTGTGGTGATCCTGGTGAACCTTGGCGCGCTGATGCTTTTGCTGGTGCCGGGTATCAACGCGATCATCTTCTTGATTGCCAATGGTTATTTGCTCGGTCGGGAATATTTTGAGCTGGCAGCGCTGCGTTTCCGGCCCAAATCGGAGGTGAAAGCGCTACGTCGTCGCCATGGGGGGCGCGTGTTTTTGGCCGGGTTGGTGATCGCTGGTCTTGTTGCTATCCCCATCGTCAACCTGCTGACCCCGTTGTTTGCTACCGCTTTGATGGTGCATCTGCATAAATACATCTCAAGGGCAGAACGCGCGCAGCCCGCTTGACGCCGACTGGTGGACGGCCGATCTTTAGGTTGAAACCAAAAGGATAGACGATGGTTCGTCTCGCATGTGGCCTGTTGCTGGCCAGCGTTCTTGCCCTAGGCAACGCATTCGCCCACTCTTCCAAAGAGGGCACGATGCCCGAAGACGGCGCACAGCTGGACACGGCGCCGAGCGAAGTGATGATCCAATTTGACGAACCGGCAACGCTGACGCGGGTTGAACTCACCCATAGCCATGATGGCGAAGCGCAAAGCGCCCGTCTTTCAGCTCCGCGTGATGCGAGCGATATGGCGACCCTTGAAACTCCTGACTTCGGGCCAGGGCTTTATACCGTGGATTGGCGGGCGATGAGCGCCGATGGCCACGCCGTGAACGGCAGCTTCTCCTTCACCGTGAGCGAAAACTAGGCGCCGTCTATGGAGCCTGATTTTTGGGGCTTTTTCGCCGTGCTCACCAAAGCCCTGGCCTATGGTGGCAGTTTGGTCGCGGCAGGATCAGTGCTTTTTGTTGTTTCACTTAAACCTTCTCCCACCATTGTCGCTGAAGTTCGCCGCGCCGGATTCGTAGGCGCTGGGGCTGGGGCGATAGCGACACTGGCGTTTCTGGTGGTGCAGGCTGGCTACCTTTTGGATGATGGGTTGGCCGGGATGGTTGATCCGTTCGCGCTGACCCTTGTTGGCGATGGACCGCTTGGCCACGCTGCCGCTACCCGCCTTGCCGGATTGGCATTGGTTTTGGTGGCTTTGATTGTCCGATCTCTTCGTGTGCCCAGCGCTGTGGTCGGCGCGCTGCTGGTGGCGGTATCGTTTGCGCTTTCTGGACATGCAACCGCAGAGCCGAGGCTGGCCCTATCCGCCATTATCACCACCCACACTCTGGGTATAAGCTTTTGGATCGGCGCGCTTTGGCCGCTCTATCGAGCGACAAATCTCTGTGCACAGGAAGACGCGGCGGATCTTGCCCATCGATTCGGCAACCACGCGATGATTGTCGTTCCAGCGCTGATCGGCGCCGGCGCGCTTTTCACGCTCTTGCGCGTTGATCCAGTCACGGCTTTAGCAACAAGCACCTATGGTTGGACGCTTTTGGGCAAACTTCTCATCGTACTGGGATTGCTTTGCCTGGCGCTGAGAAACCGGCGCTCGATTGTGCCCGCCATGCAGACGGGCAACATTGAAGGCGGCGCGAAACTGCGCCGCTCTATTGGTTGGGAGGCCGTTGTTTTTGCCGCAATCCTCGCAACGACAGCGGTGCTGACCACGCTTACGCCGATACCGGGAGCCTCGCACTAGGCCGCTTTGGTCGGCCTTGCCTTCTTCTTCGGCATATCGGCTGGGTTGGGCACCTTGTCCTTGAACTTGCAAATGTTGATCACTGGGCAGCGCCAGCATTCGGGCGTGCGGGCTTTGCAGAGATAGCGGCCATGCAGGATGAGCCAATGGTGCGCATGCAGGCCGTACTGCTGGGGCACCACGCGATCCAGAACGGCCTCAACCGCCTCCACCGTCTTGCCGGGCGCCAAACCTATGCGGTTCGATACACGAAACACATGGGTATCAACGGCATTGGTATGATGGCCAAACGCCATGTTCATCACGACATTGGCGGTTTTTCGGCCAACGCCAGGCAGGCTTTCCAAGTAGGCGCGGTCCTCCGGCACATCACCCGATGCAAGTTCGGGGTGCTCATCGAGAAGACGTTGCGATAAGGCCATCACATTTTTCGCCTTGCCTTTGTAAAGACCGATTGTTTTGACGTGCTCGCGCACGGCATCTTCGCCCAGCGCCAGCATCTTTTCGGGCGTATCGGCGTTGGCAAAGAGGCCTCGCGTTGCTTTGTTGACGCCTGCATCGGTGGCTTGCGCCGACAGCACAACCGCCACCAGAAGTGTATAGGCGTTCACATGTTCCAGTTCGCCCTTGGGCTCTGGCTCAATGGCATGAAAGGCGGCAAACAGCTGCTCGATCTCTTCGCGCTTCAGGCGTGAACGGCCAGCGCGTTTCCTAGGGGCAGAATTGGGTGGTGAGATGGAAGATTTTGAGGTCATGAAAACTCAACTGCAGCGTTGCTTTGTGGCGATTGACCCGTCATCCAATCGCCGGTTTCAGTCCTATAGAGAGCTATGAGCGACAACAACCCGATCACGAACCTGAAAAACGATCCGCCGCTTTTTGCTGCGCGTTTGACGCCGCATCGCTCGCTGCCGCGAAACGGATTTGTCTTGCTCATGTTTCTGATCGGCGGGCTGACACTCTCCACGGGCCTCATGTTTTTGGCCATCGGCGCCTGGCCAATCGTGGCGTTTCTTGTTTTTGATGTTGTGATCATCCTTCTGGCCTTCTATCTCTCCTACCGCTCTGGACAGGCCTATGAAGAGGTTACGGTCACCCCTGATGCGCTAACCATCAAACGGGTCAGCCCGTGGGGCCAGGTGTCGGTTGATGAACTGCAACCCGTTTGGACGCGCTTGAAAACCGCTTATGACGAGGAAGAAGAGCGCGTGCTTGCAATCAAGCTTGAGAGCAAGGGCAAACAGGTGCCTGTGGGCGCGTTCATGAACCCGGATGACAAGGAAAGCTTCGCCAATGCACTGGGTGAGGTCTTGGCGAAGCTGAAACGCGGCGTGACTGCATAAGGTCCCGAGCCAGCCTCCACAATCCCGGTTCGGTTTCGGGTGTCGCCGCTCGTTGGTTTGGGTAAGAGTGACGCCATGATGCTACAGACAGATACAACACCGCTAAATGCTCAGCTCGCAACGCCAGTTCCCTATGAGGATCGGTGCGACGCCTACGACGGCGTGCGTGCGGCGATTGCTTACATATCCGAGCGCTATCTTGATCAGCCGGACATCGACACCATCGCCCGTGCGGTTGGTGAACATCCGGCGATCCTAACGCGCAAATTTCGCGCGTTTGCAGGGCTCACGCCCAAAGCTTTCCTGCAGGCGGTTACATTGGACAAAGCCAAGATGCTTTTGGAGCATGGCGAGCCAGTTTTGGACGCTGCGCTGGACACGGGTCTCTCTGGTCCGGGGCGCCTGCACGACCTTTTTGTGACCCATCATGCCATGCCACCGGGTGCGTATCGAGCCAAAGGAACGGGGTTGCAGATTGATTATGGGTTCCATCCGTCGCCCTTCGGCACGGCTTTGGTGATGGAAACTGAGCATGGATTGGTCGGGCTTGCCTTTGCCGATACCGGCCAAGAGACTGAAACCTTTGAAGATATGGCGGGTCGCTGGCCTAATGCTCACTATGTGAGCGCGCCCGAAAAAACAGCATTGACCGCGCGGCGCATTTTCGATCCAGCGCACTGGCAGGCAGATACCCCGCTGCGTATTACGCTCATCGGGACAGACTTTGAGGTACAGGTCTGGGAGACACTTCTGTCGATCCCGCTTGGTGGCATCACGACCTATGGAAAACTCGCCGATTCGATAGGGCGACACAAGGCATCGCGCGCCGTCGGAGCAGCTGTGGGCAAGAATCCAATTTCATTTGTGGTGCCCTGCCATCGGGCCGTCGGCTCTACCGGCGCGCTAACCGGCTACCATTGGGGTCTCACGCGCAAACGCGCGATGCTTGGCTGGGAAGCCGCCAGTATCGGTAAAGTGGGTGGGCCAGAGAAAGAGCCGCAACTTTTTGGGTAGCGCAGAATTGTCATCCTGACCTGAGGACGGAATCTGATCGCTCAAAGTGCCATCCCGCGTCGGCGTCGCCGTTCGGGATGGCAGTTCGTTCGAAGGCTAATCAGCCAGATCGATTTTCTCGACGATGCCGCCGCCTTCATCCAGACGATAAATTATCGGGGTACCGGTGCCGAGTTCACGCTTGAGGATTTCTTCCGGCGTCAACCCTTCAAGCTGCATGATCAAGGCGCGCAGTGAGTTGCCGTGCGCAGAGACTAAGATGCGCTTGCCAGACAAGACGCGCGGCAGAATTTCCTTGTCAAAGTAAGGCAGTACGCGTTCAGCTGTCATTTTGAGACTTTCGCCACCCGGTGGCGGCACATCGTAGGATCGGCGCCAAATGTGCACCTGCTCCTCGCCGAATTGCTTGCGTGCCTCGTCCTTGTTCATGCCGGTGATGTCACCATAATCACGCTCGTTGAGTGCCTGATCGCGCGTGATCGGCAGATCGGTGCCCATTTCTTCTTGCATCAAATCCAGCGTTCTCTGGGCGCGCAAAAGATCAGACGTAAACGCTTCATCGAACTCAAGGTTCATCTCTTTGAGCGTCTGCCCTGCGGTGCGGGCCTCTTTGACACCCTGTTCGGTCAGATCGGGATTCTTCCAACCGGTGAAGAGATTTTTCAGGTTCCATTCACTTTGCCCGTGACGGACGAGGACAAGAAGGCGTTCCATAAGGCGTTTCCTTTGCCGGGTAACTTATGATGATTGAGGCAGGCCAAGCACATCGCGCATGGTGTAACGGCCTGGTTTTTTTCCATACCCCCAAAGCGCCGCTTTCACGGCACCGCGGGCAAAAAGGCTGCGATCTTCAGCGTGGTGCGAAAGCGTGATGCGTTCTGCAGGGCCAGCCAAAAGCACAGAATGATCACCGACAACAGAGCCACCGCGCATGGCAGCAAAGCCGATGGCGCCTTCAGGGCGCGGACCGGTGATGCCATGGCGAGTAAACACGCCAACATCATCAAGGTTCAATCCGCGTCCTCTGGCTGCAGCATCGCCAAGCAGCAAAGCTGTACCAGAGGGAGCATCAACTTTGGCTTTATGATGCATTTCAAGCACTTCGATGTCGAAATCTGTGCTGAGCGCTTTGGCAGCTTGTTCTACCAAGACGGCTAACAAATTAACCCCAAGGCTCATATTGCCTGATTTGATGATGGCGGCGTGGCGGCCAGCAGCATCAAGTTTGGCTTCATCTTCAACACCCATGCCGGTGGTGCCTATGACATGCACGATACGGGCTTGGGCTGCCAGTTCAGCATAATGGAGCGTCGCTTCTGGCGCGGTGAAATCAAGCACAGCATCACTTGCGGCAAATATCGGCAGAGGATCATCACTCAAAGAAATACCAACAGGGCTTCGGCCAACCAGGCTGCCTGCGTCCTGGCCAAGGGCTTCGGCACCTTCGCGCTCGATGGCACCGCTAAGGGTGGCGCCGTCGGTCTCAAGAATAGCCGCGATCAACGCCTTGCCCATCCGGCCTGATGCTCCGACCACCGCGATCCGCACGTCTGCCACCTGTTTGCCTCCTCTGCATTGCCCGCATCTAGCCCAGCGCTGGGCATTGGTGCAACCGCAGGTGTCTGGTTAGAGCCGTCTCATCAGCACTTTGTTGCCGCCAGCGGCGGCGCGCAGGTTTGGTGGCAGACCATCCGGGTCGATGCCAACAAAACCGCGGTCGTGCAAAGCTGCGGAGTTCTTGCCCGCCAAAACCGTCAGCGCCGGGGCGTAGCTGCAGCGGGCATAAGATAAGGCGTGCTCAATCAGGGTGAGTTGGGTGGACTCGTCGCCAAGCACGCGGTCGAGAAACACCGTACCATCCGCGAGATAGGCGGTTGCAGCGCCCAGAACCGTTTCACCATCGGCAAGCACCCAGCCCATGTCCTGCGCCATCGCACGCATGGCAACAGGCTGATCAAGACCGAGAGCAGCAAGCGTTGAAAAATCATCAGCGGTTATAGATCTGATGCTATCGTCGCTCGGCAAGCCCAGCCTCAATCTCCTCAACAGCGCGACGCGCGGCGGCTTTGGGATCGTCAGAGGCCGTGATCGGGCGGCCCATCACCAGGATATCGGCGCCATCGGCAATCGCCTTTTGCGGCGTTACAACCCGCTTTTGGTCGCCAGCATCGCCGTCGGCAAAGCGAATTCCTGGTGTGACAAGCAGCATGTTGGGGCCGAGCGTGGCACGAAGGGAGGATGCTTCAAGCGCTGAACAGATCAAACCTGGCATACCTGCTTGCTGAGCTTGCAACGCCCGCGCCATCACCAATTGCTCGCCAGGCACGGCGTAACCGGCCTCCTGCAAATCCTGATCATCCATCGAAGTGAGAACCGTAACGCCCAGCAATGTCAGTGATGGGCTTGGCCCGATCGCCTCGACGGCGGCCCGCATGGCCTTGGGGTAGGCGTGTACCGTCAAATAGGCGGCGCCTGTGGCCGCTACGCTACGCGCGCCCTCAGCGACCGTCTGATCAATATCGAGCAGCTTGAGATCGGCAAAGACCTTTTTTCCAGCGTGAGCAAATTCTTCGATTAAGCCAAATCCACCGGAATAAGCCAGGCGATGACCGATTTTGATGATGCCAACCTCCTCGCCCACGTTGTCGAGCATGCGCATGGCGGCATCTCGTCCGGTAACGTCCAAGGCCAAGGCCAGTCGATCTTTGGCCAAACGATCGCTGGGGATAAGATTGTCCATCAGGCGCGTAACTTTCCGGCAACATCGATCAATCGCTCAAGTTGTGCGTTTGCAAAACCAGCAGAGCGCTCATTGGCAAAGCCGCCTTCCTCGGTGAAAGCCGAAGCGGCGCCACCGACGGTCAATTGCTCGGGCATCACGATCGCGTTGAGACCAACCAGCGTCGTGCGCAATGCAAAAAGGCCGCGAATGCCGCCAAGCGTGCCTGGCGACGCGCCGCCGAGGGAGAACACCGTCTCCTTGAAGGGGTGGGGTTTCAAGCGGCTCACCCAGTCGATGGTGTTTTTGAGCAAGGGCGTGATCCCAGAATTGTATTCAGGAGAGGCAATGAACGTCGCATCTGCCTTATGCATAAGCGCCCCTAATTCAGTAATTGTCCGAGGAACCCCGTTTGCCTTCTCCCAATCCGGATCAAACAATGGTGCTGCGTAATCGCCAAGCGAGACTAGCGTTACTTCAGCCCCAAGATCGCGCGCAATCGCCGCAACGGCTGTGGCCAACTTGGTGTTGTACGACCCTTGGCGGGTCGACCCTGAAAAAACGAGCAGTTTGACGGGGGACATTTGAGGCCTTTGGATTTTTAAGGAGACGCTTTGTTGGAGGGGGCCCGGCGATAGATCCATACGCGCGCCGGAGGCACATTGTTCCAAATCCAGCCACTTTTTGCGACAGAAAACACGCCACTCTCAGCGCGAACGGGCGGAACGAAGGCATAGGAGAACTGGATAAATGGCGCGCCTGGCGCCAACCGGTCAAGGGCGCTTACAATCAACGCGCGTCGTTTTTCCGGTGGGCTGGAGAAAAGCGGAAGGCTGGAGACGATACCAGCCAGCGGCGGATGATTGCCCAGGCTGGCCGCCAGATCATAGGCATCGCCCTGCACCACATTAACGCCAGGAAACCGGGTGCGCAAAAGGCTGGCGAAATTACTACAATATTCAATTGATGTGAGGTTGCTCGGGGCGATACCGCGCTCGAGAATCGCGTGTGTCACAACACCGGTGCCTGGACCAAGCTCAACAACGGGGCCTGTGTCCTCGCGGTTCAAATATCCCGCCATGGCCTTGGCAAGTTGAGGGCCGGAAGGCGAGATTGCACCCACAGACATGGGATTGCCTGCCCATTGGCGCAAAAACCGTCCTTCATCCATCACTTTGGAGAGGAAGGATTGGCGGCTATGCCCCGAGGGCGAACACCCATGCTTGGAATGTCGGGGAGATGTCACGAAGCAGGCATCCTTTGCTGAGCCGGGAAGCAATGCGCCACTTCCTACGCGTCAGAGTGACAGGGAGATGACAGCATTGAACGTTGGCTGCAACGCCAAAGCATTGCTTTTTGGCAACGCGGCCGCGAGATCTTGTTCAACAGCGTGCACCGTCGCTCTTAAGGCTGCGTGGCGATCAGCTCAAAGGCAACATCAACGCCGTAAAGGATCCACGACTCGTTCGCCGCACCTACAG
The DNA here is from genome assembly GCA_040219355.1 of Hyphomicrobiales bacterium. Taxonomy (GTDB): domain Bacteria; phylum Pseudomonadota; class Alphaproteobacteria; order Rhizobiales; family MH13; genus MH13. The sequence continues at coordinate 499,122 of JAVJSN010000010.1, read as the reverse complement.
CGCCAATACCAAAATCAAGACGGTTGAGGGTTGCGCGTCCGAACACAGTCGCAACGCCATCGACCTCATCAAACGTGAAGGTGAGCGGTACAGCCACCGCAACGCCGCGTAGGGTGAGGGTTCCATCGGCGACAAAGCTACCGTCGTCCGAGCGCGCAAAACGGTCCGCTCTATAAGTTGCCATGCTGTGGTTGGCCAGATCAAAGCCATCACCACCAGCGGCTTGGGCCTGCAGGGTCGCATCGCCAAGCGTGATGCTGGCCATATCAATGGTTATCGTGGCGCTGGCACTGTCCAATTCGCCTGGATCGAAGATCACATCGCCCGTCCAGCTACCAATCGTGCCTTCGACTGCGTTGCCGGTGTAGGTGATGGTAAAACCGAAGGTGGATGCCGCATGATCGATGACCCACGCACCATCTGATACTGCAGCATTGCTTGGTGCGGTGGGCCTGGCTTGATAGCTCGCTGATTGGTTGATACCCCAGGCGATCCCACCGACCAGGAACATTAGCGCTGCCGCTGCTGCAACGCCCCCAACACTTGCCTTGGCGATGGAGTTGGGCGCCGTTTGCGCAGAAATGATCATGCGCGCAATCAGATTATCCTTGGAAACAAACTGGTGCTTCAGCGCCGCTGCAATATGCAGCACAATCAGCAAGCCCATCGCCAGCGCCAGATAGTAATGCACGCCCTTCAGAAACCCTTCTGCACTGTGGCGCTCAGTAAGCCCCGCATCGCCCAGCAGCGGCAAATGCCCAAAGGGAAGGCTGTCCAGGAGCAGGAAGAAGGTGGGCACGCCGGTCGGGGAGACCGATGCCATGGCCCAACCCGAAAGCGGCACGACAATCAAGAAGCCATAGAACCCGAGATGCGTGATGCTTGCGGCGAAACGCTCAAAGCGGTTCATACCTTCTGGCAGCGCGGGCGCCGGATTGGCAAGCCGCCAAATGATGCGGGCCAAGGTCAGCGCCAGGATCGTCAGGCCGACGGTCTTGTGAATCTGAAAAACCGTGAAAACAGAACCGGTTGCCGCTGCGCCGGATGATACCATCCACTTACCGCCGACAAGCTGGAACAGGATCGCCGCGGCGATCGCCCAATGCAGGACAATCGCCACAGTGGTGTAACGCCGGGCCGAAGACGTATCGAGGCTATCGACAGGGAGGGTCGTCATGATTCATGGCCCGGCGCGAGGGAGTGTTTAGGAGGGATTGGCGGTCGATGCGTCGCCGATGAACTCAGCGTTGATCTCGATCGTCACGTCGGCCCCAACGTTGGGCGCAAAGGTTGAGAAGCCAAACTCGGTGCGATCGAACGTGCCGACAGCCTGAATGCCGAAGGCTGCGCCGTCAGCGAAGGGGTGCTTGCCCATGGTGCCGATCAGCGTGGTGTCGAGGGTGACGGGCAGCGTGATGCCAAGAAATGTCAACTCGCCTTCGATCTCGGCGGTGTTGTCGCCGGTCTGGGTGATGGCGGTGGAGACAAAGGTAGCCTGCGGGAAAGCGTCGGTGTTCAGCCAGTTTTCACCGCGCAGTTCGGCGTTGAAATCGTGCGCATCCGGATTGGGGAAATCGGTATCGACGCTCGCCATATCTATGGTGGCCGTCATCGAAGACTGGGTGATATCGTTGGCATCAAGTTCGATTGTGGCATCGAAGCTGTTGATGCGGGCGGTGTATTCGGACAGACCGAAATGGTTCACCGACCAGAACAAAGAGCCGTGCGTTGGGTCCAGCTGGTAGGTGCCTGAACCGATGTTGAGGTCGGCAGCCGAGGCCGATCCGATAAGGGCGGTTGATAGGGCAAGACCTGCAAGAACTTTGGTGATCGTCATGGTTTTTCTCCGGGGGAAGATGTGGTGCTTTGAAAGGATGACTGCAAAAGTAGGCAAGTTCGTGCGGATTGAGAGGCCCCTTTGTGCCAAACATAATGTTCGATAATTGTGACCAATGTCGCTTGGAGTGTGCATGCTTGACCCTGCCGCCGCCTTGAAGGCATTGCCGACCAGCCAATCGGGGTGCGTGTTGTATCCACACGCGCTTGATCAGGCCGATCAAGTGGCGCTGGTCAAAGCCCTACGCGCGGTTTTGGCAGCCGCACCTCTGTTTCAGCCGGTTATGCCGCGCACCGGTAAAGCGCTATCAGTGCGCATGTCCAACTGTGGGCCACTTGGTTGGGTGGCGGATAAGTCTGGCTATCGCTATCAGCCCCATCACCCGGTCACCGGCGAGCCATGGCCGGCTATTCCAGAGGCTCTAAAGCAGCTTTGGCGGGTTGTGGCGCCCAACGCTCCAGATCCCGAGGCGTGCCTCATCAACTGGTATGGCCCAGAGGCCAAAATGGGGCTGCACCAAGATCGCGATGAAGAAACCTTTGACGCACCAGTGGTTTCGCTCTCGCTGGGCGATGATGCGCTGTTTAAACTGGGTGGCCCGCAGCGTGGTGGTAATACGCAAAGCATCCGACTGACATCAGGCGATCTATTGGTGCTTGGAGGGGAAAGTCGACTCGCCTTTCACGGCGTCACGCGCATCTATCCCGGCACATCGACCCTGCTCGACGCACCGGGGCGGATTAATCTGACGCTGAGGCGCGTGCGGCCTTAGGGTCCGGCCCTTAGTTTTCCATCGGTTCGTAGGACGGCGTCATCCAGCCGACCATCGCGCCATCAGGCTGCTGCACCATGGCGATTCGGCCAACGCCCTGCACGTCAAATGGCTCGCCCATGATCACCGCTCCAACGGACTTGGCTTTCTCCAGTGCCACATCGACATCATCCACCGCTACATAGGACATCCATTGCGTTGGCATGCCCTCGAAACTGTCGCTTTTGGAAATGTCGAACATACCGCCAACCGGCTCACCGCCAGCGTTGCAAACGATGTAGGTCGTGCCATCGGGCATTGGTACGTCTTCAAACGTCCATCCGAGCGCATCGGCATAGAGTTTCTTCGCTGATGCCAAGTCGCGTGTTTGCAGCTCATTCCAGTGAAAATGGCCATGAGGTGTCATGATCTTGTCTCCCCGAAAGCGCGTTTCCCCCGAAACGCATTAGAGGGTGATCATGACTTTCGGCTGCACCGGAGTCCAGATGGGGATCGGAACCCTAGGCCGACTTATCGATGCTTTCACCGGGCTGGGCATCCGCTGTATCGTTGGCTGCCTTCACTTCTTCTGGTTGTGCATCATCTTGCTTGGCTGGCTTCGGGCCACCTTTGGTGACGCCCACCATAGCCGGACGCAGCACGCGTTCGCCAATCATGAAACCAGGCGCAACCACCTGCACCACCATGCCGGACGGTTGGCTGGGGTCTGGAACCTCAAACATTGCCTGATGCTGATTGGGATCGAAGCGCTCACCCTCCGGGTTGATTTTCTTCACGCCATTCCTGTCGAGCACCGACAAGAGTTCGCGCTCTGTCATCTCCACGCCTTCAAGCAGGTTCTTCCAAACCTCGCCGGCAGCTGCCTTCTCCTCGTCGGTGACAACCGTAAGAGCACGGGTCATGTTGTCGGATACCGACAAAAGGTCGCGCGCAAAAGATGAGACGGCAAACTTTTTTGCGTCCATTACTTCGCGAGCGGTCCTTCGCCGTAAGTTCTCCATCTCGGCGGCAGCACGAATGCGTTGATCCCGCGCTTGCTCCAGCTCGTCCTGCAGAGCGCCGATCACAGCCTCGTAATTGGGCTCATCAGCGCCTTCAGGTGGATTTTCCCAAGCACTTGCTGTCTCACCTTCGGTTTCGGCAGTGCCGTCAGCTTCAGCCTCTTCCTCGGCAAGCATTTCACGTTCCATGGCGGCCGCTGCGTCTTCTGCAGCCATTTCTTCAGCACTTTTGCCAGCACCGGACATGGTCAAACCTCATTCAGAATGTGGGGGGACTAATTCGTGTTGCGCATATCAGGGCGTTTTGGCCAAAAATCAAGGCTATCGGCCTGGAGAAACAAGCCTGCTGACCAAGCTGGCGGTGTAATCCACCACTGGCACGATACGCTGATAGTTGAGGCGCGTTGGGCCGATAACGCCAACAGCACCGACGATCAAGCCCGCATCGTCATGGTATGGCGCAACGATCATCGAGGATCCGGAAAGCGAGAATAGCTTGTTTTCCGAGCCGATAAAAATGCGCACGCCCTCGGCGGTTTCGGTGGCTGAGAGCAGACGAGCCAATTCCTTTTTTGAATCTAAATCCTCAAACAGCAGACGAATGCGCTCAAGATCTTCAACCGCCGAAACATTCTCAAGCAGGTTGGCGCGCCCACGCACAATAAGCTGGCGCGGTTTACCTTCTTCAGCGCCAGCCCAACTGGCAATGCCAGCATCAACGACCTGACGGGTGAGGCGGTCAAGTTCGGCGGCAACGGCTTGCTCGCGCTCAATCAGTGCTTTTTGCGCCTCGCCCAATGTCTTGCCCCGAAGATGGGCATTGAGAAAATTGGCCGCTTCGGTCAGCGCCGAGGCTGGCAACCCTTCAGGCAGGTCAATCAAGCGGTTTTCAACATTGCCGTCCTCGCCAACCAGAACCACCAAGCCTTTGGTTTGCTCCAGGCGGATAAACTCAATGTGCTTCAGGCGCGTGTCACTCTTGGATGCGAGCACCAGACCGGCGCCCGATGTCAAGCCTGACAACAACGAGGAGGTTTCGGTAAGAGCATCTTCTACCGATCCCTTTTTTCGCTTTGGTCCTAGATTATCGTCAAGCGCGGCGCGCGCTTCAGGCGGAATGGCGCCTACCTCCATAAAGGCGTCGACGAAAAACCGTAGACCCAGCTCGGTTGGCAGGCGCCCAGCCGAAACATGAGGCGCAAAAACCAGCCCCAGTGCTTCCAGATCGCTCATCACGTTGCGGATCGTGGCAGGTGAGAGCGTTGGCATCGCATTGGATTGGGTGAGATCGCGCGCCAGGCTGCGTGAACCAAGTGGCTCACCCTGGGTTAAATAGTGATCGACCACCCGGCGAAAAATATCGCGCGAGCGGGCATCCAGATCGTCAAGGCGTGGCGCGGGTGACTTCATCCTCTGTATCTAAAACAGTTGAGAAGAGATTCCAGCCCCATATGTGTTCGCTCTGTTGTCTCAAGCCTTCTCTTGCATGCAGCGGAGTGCCAGCGTAACCAGGGCCAAATTCCTCGTTATAAGAAAGCTGCCCCTATGCGCCCATCCAATCGCGCCAATGACCAATTACGCCCGGTAACACTGGAACGTGGCTTTGCCCGCCATGCGGAGGGGTCATGCCTGGTTTCCTTCGGCAACACCAAGGTTTTGTGCGCTGCCAGCGTTGAAGACCGGGTACCCGGCTGGATGCGCGGCAAGGGTTCGGGCTGGGTGACGGCAGAATATGCTATGCTACCACGCTCCACCCATGAGCGTATGCGCCGTGAGGTCACCCAAGGCAAACAGTCTGGTCGCACGCTGGAAATTCAACGCCTGATCGCCCGATCACTGCGCGCCGTGGTGGATTTGAAAGCCATCGGCGAGGTGATGATTACCGTCGATTGCGATGTCATCCAGGCCGATGGTGGCACCCGTACCGCGTCGATCACAGGTGCTTGGGTCGCGCTCTATGATGCGCTGAAATGGATGGAAGGCCGGTCCATGCTCAAAAGCCCTGCCCTCAAGGACAAGGTCGCTGCGATCTCTTGTGGCATCTACAAGGGCGAGCCAGTGCTGGATCTGGACTATCTGGAAGACTCTGCTGCTGAAACCGATGCAAACTTCGTGCTGACTGGCTCTGGCGGCATGGTGGAAATCCAAGGCACGGCAGAAGGCGCGCCATTCAGTGAAGATGAGCTGGCTTCGATGATGAAACTTGCCAAAAAGGGCATTGGCGAGCTGCTTGACCTGCAAAATCAGGCGGTAGGTGCCTAAGATGCAGCTGAAGGGATTTGGCGACCGATTGCTGATCGCAAGCCACAATCGCGGCAAAATCGACGAACTTCGAGCTTTGCTCGAACCTGTTGGATTGCCTGTGACCTCGTCGGCAGACCTTGAGCTGGGGGATCCCGAAGAAACCGGCACGACCTTTGAAGCCAACGCGCTGCTTAAGGCTCGCGCCGGCCATGATGCTACCAAACTCGCCAGCCTGTCGGATGATTCCGGCCTCTGCGTGGAGGCTTTAAATGGCGATCCGGGCATCTACACAGCGCGCTGGGCCGGGCCAGACAAAGACTTCATGATGGCTATGCGCACTGTGGAAGAGAAGCTTCAAGGCGCGGGGGCGACCACGCCCGAAGCCCGTCGCGCCAAATTCGTTGCTGTGCTCGGTCTTATTCGCACCGATGGATCGGAAGAGACCTTTCGCGGCGAAGTGGAGGGCACGCTTGTCTGGCCACCACGCGGCGAGCAAGGCTTTGGTTACGACCCGATTTTCCAGCCAGACGGCTATGACATAACCTTTGGTGAAATGGATGCCGATACCAAGCATGGTTGGTTTCCAGGTGAGAAGACGGGGCTGTCTCACCGCGCTCGGGCCTTTGAAAAATTGTTCAATGCCATCGTGTCGGCAGGACCAGCCTGATTTTGGATCACGCGTTTGCGCCAGTAATCTCTGACATAGAGGCCGGATTCGGCATCTATGTGCATTGGCCGTTTTGTGCATCCAAATGCCCCTACTGCGATTTCAATTCCCATGTGCGCAAGGCACCCATTGATCAGCCGCGTTTTGTGAGGGCGTTTGAGGCTGAACTCGCCAGTATGGCGGCGCGCACGCCGGGAAGAAGGGTGTCCAGCATCTTTTTCGGTGGCGGCACACCAAGCCTGATGGATCCAGCAACAGTCGGCGCAATCCTGGATGCCATCGGCAGCCATTGGGACATGGCGCCAGATGCAGAAATCACGCTGGAAGCCAACCCGACAAGCGTTGAGGCGGATCGATTTAAGGGTTTTCGCAAAGCAGGCATCAACCGGGTTTCGCTTGGCGTCCAGGCGATGAACGACACCGATCTTCAGGCGCTAGGACGCACCCACTCGGTGGCGGATGCTCTGCGCGCGGTGGACATTGCCCGTGATGCGTTCGAGCGCATCTCTTTCGATCTCATCTACGCCAGACCCGGCCAGAGCGTTGCGCAGTGGCAAGATGAGCTTGGCGAAGCCCTCGATTTCGCAGCTGATCACCTTTCGCTGTACCAACTGACCATCGAACCGGGCACGCAATTTGAGATTCTGCACAAGGCTGGGCGCCTACACGTGCCAGATCCCGAAATCGCCTCAGACATGTTCCTGGCGACACAGGCGATGACATCAGAACGCGGGCTTTCGGCCTATGAGATATCCAATCACGCTGCGCACAATGCGGTGTGTCTGCACAATTTGGTGTATTGGCGCTATGGCGAATATGTTGGCGTGGGCCCCGGCGCCCATGGTCGATTGATCAACCGAGACAGCCCTTACGCACAGCGTTTTGCTACGTCAACGGAACGCTATCCGGAAAAATGGTTGGAACGCGTCGAGGCGCAAGGCCACGGACTTGTCGCTGACGATCCACTGACTCTGGAAGAAATGGGCGATGAGTATCTGGTGATGGGCTTGCGTTTGCGCGAGGGGATTTCTCGCGCACGTTATGAGGCTCTGTCAGGGCGCACGTTTGCCGACAAGCAGGTGGCGCTGATGGTGGAGCAAGGCTTCATCGAAACGGATGATGATGGCGCAAGCCTGCGCGCAACGCGCGAAGGCTCGTTTCTGCTGGACGCGGTGGTCGCTGACCTGGCAGCCTGACTTGAAGCGCTAAAAAATGCCTTGGAACGAACGCGGCGCTGCGGATGCCACTTCAGTCCCCGAGCCGGTCACACGGTAAACCGCCAAACCACGCTGCGAGACGCCGTTCGAGAGGAACCGGAAGATCCCATCAATGCCGGAGAAGCCGGATGATGCCGCAAGCATCTGCGGGTCAATGCGGCCATTGCCCGCACGCGCCAGAGCGGCAGCAAGCGTCACCGCATCGTAGCCAAGCGAGGAAATACGAACGGGTTCGCCGCCATAACGGGCGCGATACCGGCTCACATAATCCTGGTATTGGGCGCGCGGTGGCGCGGGATAGACAGAGTCACGTAACTCGGTTGCGTTCTGCACACGGGCGTCTTCCCACTGGCCTGAGCCAAGGAAGAGTGTGTTCTGTGGTGTCAAACCGCCAGCTGCTAGGCCTTGCGCGATGGACACCATCACGTCACCAGCCTCCGGAACGAACAGTGCATTGAACTGTGAACGCTGGGTGGCAAGCTCACTGGCCGCGGCTTGAATGGCGATGGTGGTCAGATCATAGCGCTGAACAGTGGCAACCTGCAGACCAGCGGTCGCCGCCGCTTGGCGCATTTCCGCTTCCATGATCTGGCCATAGGCGTTGTTGGGCAACAGTGCGCCGAGCGTCGTACGGTTTTGCTGTCCTGCATAGGTGATGATCCGCCGTGCATCGGACGACGGTAGGAACGAGAGCAGATACACGCCCTGTCCACCAACACTGGCGTCAGAGGAAAAGGCGATAACGGGTACGCCAACGGGCCGCGTGATGGCAGCCACGGAACGTACTTCGGCAGCAAAGATCGGGCCCAAGATCATTTGCGCGCCCTCAGAGAGCGCTTGGCTGGCCGCAGCAGCTGCTCCTTCAGGTGTGCCGCGCGTATCCTTGATGATCACGGTGATGTCGGAGCCACCAAGCGCCGCCACCGCCAAATCGGCAGCATTGCGGAAACTTGGTCCGGCTTGACCGGCGTTGCCCGTCGCTGAAATCGGCAAAAGCAGCGCAACACGCGCCGCGCCGTTGCCAAGCGTCTCGCCCTGGGGCTGAATGCTGGGTGTGTTGACCGTGAGTGACGGGCCACCGATCGTGGTAAAACCTTGCGGGCCACAAGCTGACAGGCCCAACAGACCGCCGACGCCCAAGCCTTGCACCACCTTACGACGGCCCAAACCTTTGCTGTTGTCAGGCGCTTTGCCTGGCATTGTCTTCGTCCCCATGATCGCTTTCATGATCGCGATCCTCCTCAGCTTACGCATCCGCACATATGGTGTTTGCCCATCCCATCTGGTCTTTAGCTGGAAACGCGGCAAAAAAACAGCCAGCGCGTGGGCATTGGCCATAAAACAACGTTAGACCATCATGATGACGGGCGAGGGCTAAAAAGATGATTAACAAAAGCTTGCCGGATCGCCAGTTCAATCAGCATTTTACGATTGATGGCCAAAGCTTTCATGCCAGCGCCTTGGCGCCCGGTCTTTATGTTGTTGCCACACCCATCGGAAACCTTGCCGATATCACGCTGCGTGCCTTGCAAACGCTTGCAGCTGCCGACGTGATCGCCTGTGAAGACACGCGCAATTCTCGGGTGCTGCTGGATCGGTATGGTATTAGCAGCCGCTTGATGGCTTACCATGACCACAATGGTCCGCAGGCGCGCCCAATTGTGCTGCAGAAGCTGGCTGATGGCGGTGCGGTAGCGCTGATTTCCGATGCAGGAACACCGTTGATCGCTGACCCAGGGTATAAGCTTGTGAAGGCGGTGCGCGAGGCTGGGCACAACGTTGTCAGCATTCCTGGGCCGAGCGCGGTTGTGGCCGCGCTTTCCATTGCCGGACATCCAACTGATCAGTTCACCTTTGCTGGGTTTTTGCCAAGCAGGTCCAAGGCCCGCGCAGATGCGATTGCGGATCTGGCTCAGCTGCCAGGTACTGTGTGCTTGTATGAGGCGCCCTCACGCCTGACGGAAACTCTGGAAGCTTTGGCCGATGGATTGGGCGCAGAACGCCAAGCCAGCGTATGCCGAGAGATCACCAAGCGTTTTGAGACGGTGCAATCAGGCACCTTGGCTGAGCTGAGCAAGCACTACAGCGAGTCCGAAGAGCCGCGCGGCGAGATCGTTATTGTCCTTGCTCCAGCCGAACAGAAGACCACAACGCAAGAGGATGTGGATGCGGCCTTGCGCGCTGCATTGAAAACGGAGCGGGTGAAAGATGCCGCTGGTCTGGTGGCAGAGGCCTACGGGCTTTCGCGCCGCGACCTTTACCAACGCGCGCTTGAGCTATCCAAAGATGGGTGACCGAAAACAAGCTTATCAGTTGGGGTTGGAGGCGGAGAACACGGCTGCACGCTTCTTGCGTTCGCTTGGACTGGAAGAGATCGACCGAAGGGCGCGCATGTCCGGCGGGGAGATTGATCTGGTGGTTGAAGACGCCGAAACCCTTGTTTTTGTTGAAGTCAAGGCGCGTGCCAGCCTGACTGATGGGGTCGAAGCAGTGAGCATCCGGCAACAAGCGCGCATCCGCTCGGGCTTGCGCGCCTGGCTTTCCACCCATGACAGCGATGGGGTGCGGTTGGCCACCAAGAGCGTGCGCTGTGATGTCATCGTGGTTGCACCTGGCCACGATCCGCTCCATATCCCCAACGCCTTTCCCGCCGCCGAGGATGGCGGCTTTTAGCTGATCGAGACATTCCATGACTTTGAACGTCGCCGTCCAGATGGACCCCATCCAATCCATCCAGATTGCAGGCGACTCGACGTTCGCCATGATGCTGGAAGCCCAGGCGCGCGGATTCTCGCTGTCAGTCTACACACCTCAATCCATGGCGTTGGAGAGCGGTGTGGTGACCGCCTCTGTTCAATCGGCGGAGGTCCGCGATGTTGTAGGTGACCATGTGACCCTCGGTGAAGCACAGCGGCTGGATCTCTCTACCTTTGATGTCATCTTGCTGCGCCAGGATCCGCCCTTCGATATGCGCTACATTACTTCCACGCATATGCTGGAAATGATTGGTGACAAGGCCCTGGTGGTTAACGATCCGGCAGCGGTGCGCAATGCGCCGGAAAAGATATTGGTGATGCAATTCGCCAACCTCATGCCACCAACCCTTGTCACCGAGGATGTGTCGGCGATTGAGGCCTTTCGCACTGCGCAGAAAGACATCGTGCTCAAACCGCTCTATGGCCATGGCGGCAAGGGCGTGTTTCGCCTACGCGAGACGGATCAAAATCTTGGTTCGTTGGTCGGGCTCTTCCGTGATCTTTATCCTGAACCCTGGGTGGCGCAGGCTTTTCTGCCTGAGATTGCCAAGGGCGATAAGCGCATTCTTTTGGTGGAAGGCGAGCCGTTTGGCCTGATCAACCGTGTACCAGCGGAAGGCGATGTGCGCTCGAATATGGTGGTTGGCGGACGGGCGGAAGCCTCGGCGCTGACCGAGCGCGACCGTGAAATCTGTGCCGCGATTGGCCCGACATTGCGCGAACTTGGCCTATTGTTTGTCGGCATTGATGTGATCGGCCCGTATATCACCGAGATCAATGTGACCTCACCAACCGGCATTCGGGCTTTGGAAAAGCTGGGCGGTGGCAATGCGGCAGCAGCGATGTGGGATGCGATTGAAGCAAAGCTGCGTTAGAAGGAAGACGGTAGGAGGATGACCAACCCTCCAGACCTTCCTCGCAAGACGCCATTGAAACCACCAATCGTTGCCTCACGGCGCCGAGGCATCTTGGGTTGGCTTGTGCTTCCCTTTCGCTTGATTGGCTGGTTCCCTCATGGTCGTTCTTGTTGGGTTTGCTGCGGCTTTCGGGCTGCCTGCGCTTGACTTTTGCCAATCCAACGGATCGGGGATCGCGTTTGACAGCGATACCCTTCAGCCTATCGCCCAGTTTGGCCTCACCGTCGTTTTCTGAGCGTCCTTACCGGTATTGCATTACTACTAGCTGGAATAGGCGTTGTGTTCTTCGGGTTGGATGTTGGGCGATGGTTACATAAACGCCTTAACTTATTGTTCTTTTTTTGTTCTGGATTTTAGACTGAGAATATGCTTGCATCTCTCTGGTGGAAGAGAGGTCTTATTATGGTGTCGCGTGTCACGACGGTCGCTTTTCAAGGTGTAGACGCGCGACCTGTGGACGTTCAGGTGCATATCACACCTGGTCTGGTTGGATTTTCCATTGTGGGTTTGCCCGATAAGGCGGTGGCTGAAAGCCGCGAGCGTGTGCGCTCTGCTCTGGTTGCCTGCGGCATGGCGATGCCTGCCAAGCGCATCACTGTGAACCTTGCCCCTGCCGATCTGCCCAAAGAGGGCAGTCATTTCGATTTGCCCATCGCGCTGGGTGTTATGGCAGCAATGGGGGCGATTTCTAATGACAGTTTGGCCGGTCACGTGGTGCTGGGCGAACTATCGCTTGATGGTCAGCTGGCGCCGGTCTCCGGCGTTCTGCCTGCTGCCATGATGGCGGTTGGGCGCGACGAAAACATGATATGCCCTAAAGAGTGCGGGCCAGAGGCTGCCTGGGCTGGCGACACACTGAATGTGCTCGCGCCAGGATCGCTGCTTGAACTGACAAATCATTTTGCCGGCCGCCAAATGCTGACACCACCGCGACCTGGTGTTGAATTGGCACATGGGCCGGGGCTGCCCGACCTGGTGGATGTGCGCGGGCAAGAGAGCGCCAAGCGGGCGTTGGAAATCGCGGCAGCCGGTGGCCATAACCTTTTGATGGTTGGGCCGCCCGGGTCGGGCAAAAGCATGCTGGCAGCGCGTTTACCCTCTTTGTTGCCGCCGCTTTCTCCTCGCGAAATGCTTGATCTTTCGGTGGTCTGTTCGCTTGCCGGTGAGCTTGAAGCAGGGGCGCTGTCGGACAAACGACCGTTTCGCGCACCGCATCATTCAGCCTCCATGGCAGCCCTGGTTGGTGGAGGCATGCGCGCCAAGCCCGGTGAAATTTCCCTGGCACACAATGGCGTTTTGTTTTTGGACGAGCTGCCGGAGTTTTCCCCGCAGGTGCTCGACAGTTTGCGCCAACCTCTGGAAACTGGGCAGTGCCATATCGCGCGCGCCAATCACCATGTGACCTACCCGGCCGCTTTCCAATTGGTGGCAGCAATGAATCCATGCCGGTGCGGTCATGCAGGCGAACCAGGCCATGTTTGCCGTCGCGGACCACGGTGTGCTGCCGATTATCAGGGCCGGGTTTCCGGTCCGCTGATGGATCGGATCGATCTTCGGATCGATGTTCCGGCAGTGACCGCACGTGACCTTTCTGATCCTGCCCCAAGAGAAACCAGCGCCGATGTGGCCGAACGCGTGGTGCAGGCGCGTGAGCGTCAGAACGCCCGCTATGCTGCGATGGCCAGTTCTGATGGACCAGCAGCTTTGCTCAATGCGCGGGCGGAGCAAGGCGCTATCGAGAAGCATGTCGCCCTTGACCAGGGCGCGCTGGCGTTGCTGTCGCAGGTTGCAGATACGGCGAATCTGTCGGCACGCGGCTATTTCCGTGTGTTGCGCGTGGCCCGCACCATCGCCGATCTTGCAGGGTCAGACGGCGTGGAACGCGCACATCTTGCTGAGGCGTTGACTTATCGCGGCATGGATGCGGCAACGCTGATGGCGGCCTAAGCTTTTCTGATCATGGCGGTGAGCGGTTGTTAACGGCCAAGCGCTATTATTGCCGCCATGCAAAGCACCAAACCCTCTCACGGCTTGTTCGTCCCAGACTTTTCCGGAGACTTGCGCTCGGAAAACGCGCGCACATCACCTAAGCGAGCGACGACAAGCACGTTCCCAGCCGCCAGTGCCTCCCCGTCACGCGAGGAGGACGGATCAGCGTTCAAGCTGATCGGGGCGGTGAGCCATGAGATGCGCAACCCGCTCAACGGCATCATTGGCATGTCCTACCTTCTCGGTGAAACGCAGCTCGACAGCACGCAGCGCAACTATCTTGATGGTATTTCGAGCAGCGGCGAGGTGTTGCTGACTCTGGTCAACGACCTGCTTGATCTGACGGCGCTTCAAAATGGAGCAATTGAACCCACTATTGCGCCCACCGACGTGACCCATCTGGTCAATCAGTCGATCGAGCTTGCCGCACCGCGGGCGCATGCAAAAGGTTTGGCTGTTGGCAGTGTGATCGACCCGATGCTCCGCGCGTGGCAACAAGACCGGCCACTGCTTGAGCTGGATGCCGGGCGCGTTCGTCAGGTCCTCACCAACCTTCTCTCCAATGCCATAAAATTCACCGATGTTGGCGGCGTGCAGCTATCGGTCGGCTTGCGCACTCCGGTGGAGGCAAGTGGTTTGGCGCCTTATTCGCCGACCGGCGCTCCAACAACCAAGACCGAGCTGGTTTTTGATGTGCATGACACCGGGCATGGCATTGCTCCGCGCGACCACGCCTTGGTGTTTCAGCCTTTTGGTCGAACGAAAACGGCACAAGTATCTGCAACCGAAGGCACTGGCCTCGGACTACCGCTGTCGCGCGGGTTGGCACAGGCGCTTGGAGGTTCACTTGAGCTGGTCACGTCCGTACCCACGCAGGGCACGCACATGCGTTTGGTGATCCCGCTGCCGGCCGGCCTGGTGGAGACTGGCTCTGATAACGATAGCAAGCCTTTGCATGGGCAGCGCGTTCTCCTGGTGCTCGATCCAGCCATTGCAAACTCACCGGAAGCTGAGGCTCTCGCATCCTCGCTTCAACTGTTGGGTGCGCAAACGCGCCTTCTGGGCACAGCTGACGAGCTCAATGGTGCTCCAGAGAACATTGATCATGTTCTTGTCGATGCGGGCTTCGACCACGCTATGCTTTGGTCGCGCCTCTGTCTGCCGCAGGTTGGTCTGCGCCCCGTGATTTTGCTGCGCCCCGACAACCGTCATCTACTGGATGATCTGCGCGATGCAGGATTTTCGGGCTATCTCATCCGTCCGTTACGTCAGTCGTCTTTGGTTGCGATGCTAACCCATCGCTTCGATGACACTGTGGACGCGCACTTCCTGGCTGATCCAGCTGACACTGAGCGCGCAAAGCAGCCCAGTCCGGGAAAACGCATCCTTATCGCCGAGGACAATCCCGTGAACGCGCGCCTTGCTGAGGCTGCCTTGGAACGCGAAGGGCACGACGTAACCGTTGTTGGCGATGGTGCGCGGGCCATTGCGCTGGCAGGCGGAACGGACGATGCGCGCACGCCTTTTGATTTGGTGCTGCTTGATCTTTCAATGCCGGTTCTCGATGGCTTTGCAGCAGCAAGACAACTTCGTGATGCCGGGTTTAAAGGACGGCTCATTGCCTACTCCGGCAACACCGATCCGGCTCTGACAGATCAGGTGAAAGCTGCTGGATTTGATGGATTTGCCCATAAGCCGCTGGCGCCTGACGCGCTCCAAGCGCTGGTTACCGGTCCTGTGGTGACCTGAACTCTCTTCGCCAGCCTTGCGAGCAGACTGGCGACATGTCATCTGACAATGCGCGTGATAAGCTGTCCATGCAGGTTTGCAGGTGGGTCACAACGCCTGTCATGCAAGCGTCGTCAAACTGTGTTCGACGCTCATGGCAAGCTGGCGCCGACATACATATGTATGTTCCTGGCGCGCTGGCGATGCACAGGTGGGAAGAGGGTTGAATGGCTGACCATGACGTGTCCGACAAGAGTTGGGCTGATGTTGATCATCAGCGTGCGGGACGTTTGGCTGCCGTACCGGGTGCGGCGCGGCGGGTGATGGAACAGGTTTTCCCATTCACGCGCGGCACCAACGCTGCACCTTTGCTAGGGACACCGCTCTATCTGCCTGAAAACGCTGGTCCATCGCCAAATCAGTCAACAATTCTTGGTGCCATCGGGTCCCTGGAGGTCCGACTTGCAACACACCAACGTGACATTCACCGTGCCCAGCGTCTGCGGTACAATGTTTTTTACCAGGAAATGTCGGCCAAACCTTCTTTGATGCATAAAGTGCTTCGCCGTGATTTTGATCGCTACGATGCTATTTGCGACCATCTGCTGGTGCTTGACCATGACGCTCCTGCTGATCCGCGTACCGGGGGTCCGGCCATTGTGGGCACTTATCGCCTGCTCACCCAAGATGTTGCGCAGGCCAATGGCGGTTTTTACACGGCCAGTGAGTACCAGATCGATGAGCTGGTAACCGCACGGCCTGATCTGAAGTTTCTGGAACTTGGTCGCTCGTGTGTCCTGAAGCCCTATCGCACAAAGCGCACGGTCGAGCTACTTTGGCATGGCATTTGGAGCTATGTGGTGCAGCGCAAGATTGATGTTCTTTTCGGCTGTGCGAGCCTCGATGGCATAGACCCTGATGCGCTCGCCCTGCCGCTTTCGTTCCTGCATCATTTTGCTGGTGCTGATCCAAGTTGGAGCGTGCGCGCGGTGGATGAACGCCACGCGCCGATGGATCGGATCGCTAAAGATCAGATTGACCAGAAACAGGCGCTTCGCTCCCTACCGCCTCTGATTAAGGGCTATTTGCGCTTGGGCGGGATGATCGGTGATGGCGCTGTGGTCGATCATCAGTTTGGGACCACCGACGTGCTGATCCTTCTTCCAGTGGAAAAAATCTCCAAGCGCTACATCAGCTATTATGGCGAGGATGCCTCGCGCCGCGCCAACTAAAGCCTAAAGTCAATCTGTTTCATGCGTAAGAACGTCACCTATCAACCACTCGATCTGCCGGATCGCTCCGATCTCAGCGACGCTCAGATGCTTGTCGAGGCAAAGGCATTTCTTGACCGCATGAAGAAGCGCCACTCGGTCCGAGACTACGCTCTCCGGCCCGTGTCGCGTGAGGTTATTGAGCAGTGCATCCGTACCGCTGGTACGGCACCATCAGGGGCCAATCATCAACCCTGGCATTTCGTGGCGATTTCCGACACGGCCACCAAGAAAAAGGTGCGCGCTGCCGCCGAAGAAGAAGAGCGGCGTTTTTACGATGGAGCAGCCGGCGATGAATGGCTCAAAGCTTTGGAGCCAATCGGGACGGGCGCAAGCAAACCGCATCTGGAAGAAGCGCCCTGGCTGATCATCGTGTTCGCGCAGCGTTGGGGCGAGTATGAAGATGGTACGCGCTTCAAGCACTACTACGTGCCGGAAAGCACTGGCATTGCCACCGGCTTTTTGCTGGCAGCGCTGCACCACGCTGGGCTGGTATCGCTGACCCATACACCCAACCCAATGAAATTTTTGAACGACCTTCTGGGCCGACCGGACAATGAGAAGCCCATCATGATCATCGCGGTAGGCCATCCAGCCGAGGGTGCAACGGTGCCTGCTGTGGCAAAAATCAAAAAGCCGCTGGAGGCCATTCTGTCGGTGATTGAATAGCGCTTGGTGGTCTCTCACCCTGCCGCGTTTCTCGATAGCGACAGGCACCTGATTGGATTCAACTGTTCCCAGCGCCTTGCAGGGCGCAAATGTGGTTCTTATATAGCCGCCATCGGGACGCCCCATCTGTGGGTTGTCTGACGAATATTGTTTTCCAACCCCCCCAAGGGGATCGCGGCGCGGCTTTCAATTTGCTATAAGCGCGCGCTTCGCCGGAACGCCGATACGAATCGGGTCCGGGCGATCTGCCGATAACTGAATGAGGTATCGTCCATGGCGAAAGTCATTGGTATTGATTTGGGAACCACCAATTCCTGCGTAGCCGTCATGGACGGCTCAACACCCAAAGTGATTGAAAACGCCGAAGGCGCGCGCACAACGCCCTCTATGGTTGCCTTTGCCGATGGTGGCGAGCGCCTGGTGGGACAGCCTGCCAAGCGCCAGGCTGTCACCAACCCTGAAGGCACACTGTTCGCCGTCAAACGTCTGATTGGGCGCCGGTTTGATGATCCAGCGGTGAAAAAAGACAAGGCGATGGTGCCATTTGCCATCATCGAAGCACCCGGCGGCGACGCCTGGGTGAAGGTTGAAGACACCGATTATTCTCCTTCGCAAATTTCAGCCTTCATCTTGCAGAAAATGAAGGAAACCGCCGAAGCGTTCCTGGGTGAGAAAGTCGAACAGGCCGTGATTACGGTTCCTGCCTATTTCAATGACGCCCAGCGCCAAGCAACCAAAGATGCTGGTAAGATCGCCGGCCTTGAAGTTTTGCGCATCATTAACGAGCCAACCGCAGCCGCCCTGGCTTACGGTTTGGACAAGAACGATGGCCAGACCATTGCGGTTTATGACCTTGGTGGCGGCACATTCGATGTGTCGGTGCTGGAAATCGGCGATGGCGTGTTTGAGGTAAAGTCCACCAATGGGGACACGTTCCTGGGCGGTGAAGACTTTGACATGCGTCTGGTGGGCTACTTGGCCGACGAGTTCAAAAAAGAACAGGGTATCGACCTTAAGGGTGATAAACTGGCCCTGCAGCGCCTGAAAGAAGCCGCTGAGAAGGCTAAGATTGAGCTGTCATCCTCGACGCAGACTGAAATCAACCTGCCTTTCATCACCGCTGATGCGTCCGGCCCCAAACACCTGACCATGAAGCTGACCCGCGCCAAGTTTGAGAGCCTCGTGGATGATCTCATCAAGCGCACGGTTGAGCCGATGAAAGCCGCCCTCAAAGACGCTGGCCTGAAAGCCGGTGACATTGATGAGGTTGTTCTGGTCGGCGGCATGACCCGCATGCCGAAAGTCCAGGAAACGGTTAAGGAGTTCTTCGGCAAAGAACCCAACAAGGGTGTGAACCCTGATGAGGTGGTTGCCATCGGTGCTGCCGTTCAGGCAGGCGTGTTGCAGGGCGACGTCAAAGACGTTCTGTTGCTTGACGTGACCCCGCTGTCGCTGGGCATCGAAACGTTGGGTGGCGTGTTCACCCGCCTGATCGACCGCAACACCACGATCCCGACCAAGAAGAGCCAAGTGTTCTCAACTGCTGATGACAATCAGTCGGCTGTGACCATCCGCGTCTTCCAGGGTGAGCGTGAAATGGCCGCAGACAACAAGATCCTTGGCCAGTTCGATTTGGTGGGCATTCCACCAGCTCCGCGGGGCATGCCGCAAATCGAGGTGACCTTCGATATCGACGCAAACGGCATCGTGAACGTCTCGGCGAAGGATAAAGGCACCAACAAAGAGCAGCAGATCCGCATTCAAGCTTCTGGCGGTCTGTCCGATGAGGACATCGAACAGATGGTCAAGGATGCCGAAAGCCACGCCGACGAAGACAAGAAGCGTCGTGAAGTGGTGGAAGCCAAGAACCAAGGTGAAGCTTTGGTGCATTCTTCTGAGAAAGCCTTGGCCGATTACGGCGACAAGGTTGGCGATGAAGATAAGGCAGCCATCGAAGGCGCGATTGCGGAGTTGAAAACCGCTCTTGAAGGCGACGACAAATCGGTCATCGAGGAGAAAGCTCAGGCGCTTGCCACAGCTTCTATGAAGCTGGGTGAAGCCATGTATGCCGACAGCGATGCTGACGGCGAGACAGAGATGGACATGGATGACAGCGCTGAGGCCGTTCAGGATGATGATGTTGTCGATGCCGACTTTGAGGATGTCGACGACGAAGACCAGAAAAAGGCTTCATAAACCTCGCTTTCCAAAGCGCTGCGTCTCACGCTGACACTTACCAAGCCCGGTGCTCGCGCATCGGGCTTTTTCTTTGCACGAAGAGGCCCTTTTGTTGTCATGAAACCGCAAAGACCGCCGGGCATAGCGTCTCAACTATGGCTGATCTTTCTGTTGACGATTCGCATGATGTTCCAACCCGCCCAATGTGGGGTCCGATTTCTGAGACACGCCACGTCCCCTTTGGACAGTATGCGTTACCGCCATGGCGTGAGGTGTTGCGCTCACTCGGCACCAAGCTTTATCCGCGGCGTTACCCCCGTTTGGGCTCGGTCATAACTTGGCCGATATGGCGATTATCCCTGCTTGGCCGACCTGGCGCCGTGGACCTTGAACCGTTTCCGGGTTTTCGCCTGCGGCTCTATCCACGTGAGAACCACGCCGACACAAAATGCTTTTCACGTGCTGCCCTGTGCGATCTTCCCGAAGAACAGGCTATAGCCCGATGTGCTGTTTCGAGCCCGGATGATCAGTTCATTGTCGTCGATGTCGGTGCCAACACGGGCACTTACTCGGTGCTTTGCGCAGCACTGGCGCGGCAGACGGGCAAGCGAGCGAACCTTACTTGCGTTGAAGCGAACCCCAAAACGCAAGGCCGCCTCGTGGAGAACTTACGATTTTGCAGGTTAGAAAGGTCAGCACGGTTAGAGGCAAGCGCCGTAAGTGACACACCAGGCATGGTATCATTGGATGTTGGCCAATGGAATCTGGGGTCGGTAAAAGTTACAGACGCGCGAACTGGATCAAAAGGTAAGAAGCTCCTCAGCGTTCCAGCGCGCACTCTCTCAGCGATTGTCGACGATGCTGCCCTGCCGCGCATAGACTTTTTGAAAATCGATATCGAAGGCCATGAGATACCGGCGCTGGGACCGTTTTTGCGAGAGGCTCCGGCCCATCTTCTGCCGCGTATGATTTTGGCTGAAACCAAGCACGACAGAGATGCTGAGCTTGCTGCGCTGATCATCAGCGCAGGTTACCACGTCACCCATCACGGGCGATCTGACACGGTGTTCGAACGGTAGATCCTCTGCGCCCAAACCAAAGCTGGCATCGCCGCAACACGCATAAACCGCATGTTGCCTTTTGGTCGCTCTTCCCAAGACCGTGGGCGATGTTATGCATGATCCATGCTCTACGATGTTGCGAAATTCCTGCACGTGACCGGCGTTGCCATGCTGATGGGGAACATCACCGTGACGGCCATCTGGAAATTTTTTGCTGATCGCGATGGGAGGCCGGAAGTTCTAGGATTTGCTCAAAAGCTGGTGACCTACACCGACTGGTCTATGACGTTCTGGGGCGTGGTTCTAATCATGGGGAGCGGCTATTACATGGCGATATCCGCCGACTTTGACCTCAGCCAAGGGTGGCTGCTTTGGAGCCAGGTCCTGTTCATCCTGGCGGGAATGATTTGGCTTTTGCTTATTGTTCCGATCCAGGTGAATCAGGCGCGGTTGGCGAAAGCGTTCTCAGCGTCCGATGTCGGCGAGGAGTACCGCGCACTGTCCAAGCGCTGGCTGGTGTGGGGGCTAATGAGCACGGTTCCATTGGTGATCGTGACGTGGCTCATGTTGGCCAAGCCAGGCTGACCGTCAGCCCAGCTTTTTCTTCAACTTCTTTCCATCGGTCGTGATGTAGTCGCGGATAAGCGGCACAGCATCGCGTTCTTTCGACAAAAGAAGCTGAAAAACCATGTTCGATCCGTCGACAAACCCAAGCTCTGCGGCCGACAGATAAAACTCCCACATGCGGCAAAAGCGTTCGTCGTACAGCACCTTGGCCTGTTCGCGATTTTCCTGAAAGCGCTGGCGCCAATCGCGCAAGGTGTACGCGTAATGTAGCCGCAAAACTTCCATGTCGCAGACCCACAATCCACAGCGCTCCAGCGACTCAAACGTCTCCGAGAGGGCGGGGACATAGCCGCCTGGGAAGATGTATTTGCGGAAAAACGGGCCGGTGGTGCCCGGCTGTGTCATGCGGCCGATGGAGTGGATCATGGCAAAGCCATTATCGGTCAACCGGTCGCGCACCACGTTGAAATAGTCATCAAAATTGAAGACGCCGACATGTTCCATCATTCCGACCGAAACAATCCGGTCGTACGTGCCTTGGTGCTCGCGATAGTCCTCGATGACAAACTCGACCTTATCGTCCAGCTCGGCCTCGTTGACACGCTCACGCGCGATCTTCACCTGCTCAGGCGAAACATTGAGCGAGGTCACCTGCGCGCCGGCACGCGCCAGCATGATCGCCAAAGAACCCCAGCCACCACCGATTTCCAGCACCCGCATGCCTGGCTCAAGTTTTAGCTTGGCTACAATGTGGATGAGTTTGTTGATCTGCGCCTGTTCCAGGCTCTCATGCTCATCGGTGTAGAGGGCGCATGAATAGTTCATGCCCTCATCGAGAAAGAGCCGGTACATCTGTGTTGAAAGATCGTAGTGGCTGCGGGCCTGCTGCTTGGCGTTGGACACAGAATTAGCCTGCTGGCGGCGGCGCATCGCCTTCCAACCACGACGCAAAAGCCCTTGAACACGATGTTGAGCCAGTGGCGCACGATTGACGGAAAACAGTTTCAGAAACTGGTGGATGTCAGAGCCGTCTTCGAAAGTGAGTTGGCCATCCATATAGGCTTCTGCGGCAGCCAGCTCTGGATTGAAGAAAATCGCACGCTCGGCCTTTGCATCGTGAAAGCGCAAAGCGACCTCAGGACCAGGCTCATTGCCGCCATAGGTGATGTGTTCGCCATTGGCATGGGTTACTTGCAGCGTGCCCTTGCGCACGAATTTCCGTAAAAGGCTCGAAAGAATAGGCATTCGCTATCTCACTCTTTTGCAATCGCGCCGCCTGACGCCAGCGGTTCTCTAGCGAAGAAGACAAAAGAACACCACATCAAGGCATACCGGACCCTGGCAAATCACTGGCAAGCTCCCTACATGCTGCGATGCGTCGGCATGACCAACTGATCGAATGCTCTTGGGCTATCAGTGATCAGCAACGCGCTTTGGTTGACAGGGCGCGGCCAAGCTGCCAACGCACACCACCATCGCGCTTGCCCTTGCCAAATAAGGTGAGTGCAGACGCACAATCGCCCCTTGCAACGCAGTTCGCATCCCAAAGAAGTCCGCGATAAATGGCCAAGCCCGATTTTTATGAGCTTCTCGGCGTTTCACGTGATGCTGATGAAAAAACGTTGAAAAGCGCTTTCCGCAAGAAGGCGATGCAATACCATCCAGATCGCAACCCCGATGACGCCCAGGCTGAGCAAAGCTTCAAGGCCGTCAATGAGGCGTATGAAGTGCTGCGCGATGAGCAGAAGCGCGCCGCTTATGATCGCTTCGGCCACCAAGCCTTTGAACAAGGTGGGATGGGTGGCGGCGGCTTCGGTCGAGCCGGTGCAGGTGGCGCTGGCATGGGCGACATCTTCGAAGAAATATTTGGCGAGTTCATGGGCGGCGGACGCCGTCGTTCTTCTGGCGGTGCGGCGCGTGGCTCCGACATGCGCTACAATTTGGAAATCTCGCTGGAAGAGGCTTTTGAAGGCAAGACCGTCGACCTGGTTCTGCCAACATCTGTAGCATGTGACACATGTTCGGGCTCCGGTGCCAAGCCGGGCACCAGCCCGTCGACCTGCTCCACCTGTGGTGGGATGGGCAAAGTGCGGATGAGCCAAGGCTTTTTCGCCATGGAGCGCACCTGCCCAACATGCGGTGGGCGTGGCGAGGTGATCAAAGATCCGTGTGACACCTGCTCCGGCGCTGGCCGCGTCACGCAAGAGCGCACCCTGTCGGTGAACATTCCAGCGGGTATCGATGATGGCAATCGCATTCGCGTCGCCGGTGAGGGCGAAGCGGGTATGCGCGGCGCACCCTCAGGTGATCTCTACATCTTTGTTTCGATCAAACCACACGACCTGTTCCAGCGTGATGGCGCCGATCTTTTCTGCCGTGCACCGATTTCGGTGGTCACTGCCGCACTGGGCGGCTCATTCGAAGTTCCAACCCTTGATGGCGGGCGCACGCGGGTAAAAGTGCCGGAAGGCACGCAAACCGGCAAGCAATTCCGACTGAAAACCAAAGGCATGCCAATCCTGCGGCAGCGCGATTTTGGCGACATGTATGTACAGGTGTCAGTGGAAACACCGCAGAAGCTAACCAAACGTCAGCGCGAACTTCTGGAAGAGTTCGAGGCTGAAGGCGGTGAGCATAATCATCCCGAATTGAGCGGGTTCTTCACCAAGGTCAAAGACTTCTTCGGGGGATGATCCACCCTTCTTGGCGTGTCCCGGCGCCATATCGCGCTGTGGACAACGCTGGCATCCCGAATTGAACGGGTTCTTCACCAAAGTCGAAGAATTCCTCCGCCGTTGGGCGCTTGCTAACGTGCGGCCGTTCTTTTCGCGCCACCTTTTGACCACGAAGCTGCTTCACTGGCCCGCATCTTTTTCGTCAAAGGCCGTGACCTGTGCGACTGTTCTCCGCTTTGCTTGTGCTGATTTTCTGGGCCGCACCAATTGGCGCGCAGGACAATAGCGACGTCGTGCTGCCGCCTAACCCGACGCCTCGGCCCAATGTTGACGTCAGCACCAGCGCTGCCGAACCAAGAGAACAAACCGACGCCAGTGTCGTGATTCGGCCGCCCAACCCAACAGCGCGACCTGAACGCGAACCAACAATGATCGCAACGTCTGAGGTGGGCGACCAATCCTGCCTCGGCGATCTGCAGGCTGCAGGGGCAGTGTTCGAGGTACGTGGACGGCATGAAGGCGCGGGGCAGTGCGGCATCGATGACGCGGTGATGCTGTCGTCGATCAACGGCGTTGACTTGCAGCCTGGTGCACTCCTGGCCTGCCCAACGGCGCTGGTTTTCACCAACTTTTGGTCAGGAACGATGGCGCGTGAAGCCAGAACGGCGTTTGGGTCGAACCCTGAACGCATTTTTGTCGCCGCCTCCTATGCCTGCCGTGGTCGCAACAATGTGGCGGGCGCACGGATGAGCGAGCATGGGTTTGGGCGCGCCATTGATATCAGGGCTTTGGCACTGGAAGACGGTCAGACTTGGTCGGTTCAACCGCGGTCGCAGGACGCTGAGGAGCCTGCTGCACGGTTCCAACGCGCCATCCGGCAAGCTGCCTGCGGTCCGTTCAATACCGTTCTTGGTCCAGGATCCGATGGGCACCATCTGGACCATATCCATTTCGACAATGCACGCCGGTCCAGCACCTACTGCCGTTAACCCGCTTTTGACCATCCCTCTTGCAGGGGCTTTAAGTCCAGTCTGTCACGGTGGCGGTGCGTATCTGCCCAGCCGTGTCGATAGGACCACCCCATGCGTCATGATGTTGATCCCCTTTGCGACCGTTCCAACGATGTCGCCCTGTCGCAAAATGTCGATGGCGGTGAAATGGCGAGAACCTCATCGCTCAGTGTTCCAAAAGCGGCTGGCGGACTACGGGTCGATTGCCTTTCCAAGCGCGATGAAATCCTCGACCTGCAGGACGCTTGGCATCGTCTTGAGGCGATCAGCCAAACGAACACGGTTTTCCAAGCTTTCGATCTTTGCATGCCGTGGCTGGATGCCTACGTGTTCGGCAAAGACCCAACCCATGAAGCACAGGTTATCGCGCTCTACCAAGGTGGTGAGCTTGTTGGATTGCTGCCCTTAGCCGTGCCTCTTGGCAGCCCGGTGGTTTTGGCCGAATGGATCGGCGAACCTCTGGTTCAGTATGGCGACATGCTGCTTGATCCATCCTGCGACCATGTCGCGTTGGGCAAAGCTCTCAAGGATGCCATTTCCAACCTGGGCGTGGACGGTCTGCTTCTGCGCGCGGTACGTGCTGACGCTGCCATTCATGACGTTTTGCCGTTGAACGCAGCCACCCAAGCCGGGGTTGCCCGTCAGGCGGCAACCGCTGATCTGACGGACTTCGAGACGGCTGATGATTATTTTGCGACCTTCTCACCCAAGTCGCGCAAACGCTTGCGGCGCCGGCGTAAGGAACTCGCCAAAGCCGGCGACCTTGGCTTTAAGGTCATGCCTGCCGGACCGGATGTCTTGGGGATTTATGATCTCGCGCTAAGCTGGAAGAAAGCCTGGCTTGCCGACAATGGACTGACCAGCCGAACGTTCATGGATGAGCGAGCCTTGGCGACCTTGCGCGATGCGATTGGCCGGGCAGGCAAACACAACCCGTTCACGGCATTTGTTCAAACGCTGAACGAAAAACCCGTGGCAATCGCCATCGGTTTGGTCGGCCCACAGGGCAAAGCAGTGTTCTTGACGGCCTATTCTCCTGAACACGGCGCGTTAAGTCCCGGCATGGTGCAGATCGAATCGACCATCCGATTTGGTTTTGAATCCGGTTGGCCTACCTATGACCTGATGGCGCCGCTTGATCAGTACAAGACAAGTTGGACCAACACCATTTGTGATGTCGCCGACCATGTCGTGGCCTTTACGCCCAAGGCGCGACTCTATCGCGGGATTTATCTCAGCACCTTGCGCCCAGCGATGAAGGCCGTGTGGAAAGCCATTCCAGCGCCATTGCGGACCGCCGCACTTCGTCTCAGCGGTGGACCTACTGAGCATTAGGCTGAGCCGAACTCTTCTAACTCAGCGCTCTATGCCGCCGACACAACCGCTTTGTCCGGCCTTTTCCTTCCGGGCCGCTCCTGGCCCATGGCCCGAACGCTTGGTCGCTTTAGACACTCACATTGTAGGCCGATAGCACCGCCATGTTCACGATCTCGGTGTCGCGGGCACCAAGACGCGCGATCTGGATCGGTTTGTCGAGACCGACCAGCAGGGGGCCGATAACCGTCGACCCTCCAAGCTCTTCGAGCATCTTGGTCGCGATCGACGCGGAGTGGAAGGCGGGCATCACCAGCACGTTGGCAGGCGCGGTGAGGCGGCAAAACGGATACTGCTCCATCACATCCATGTTAAGCGCCACGTCGGCGTTCATCTCGCCATCATACTCAAAATCGACGCGGCGCTTGTCAAGAATCCGAACGGCTTCCTGAACCCGTTCGGACCGCTCTCCAGGCGGGTGACCGAAGGTGGAGTAGGCGAGCATCGCAACGCGCGGCTCATAGCCCAGGCGGCGCGCAACGCCTGCCGCTTCCTCGGCGATGTCGGCGAGTTCCTCAGATGTCGGCATGTCATGCACGGCGGTATCAGCGATCAAAACCGTGCGCCCCCGGCACAGGCACAGCGAGGCACCTATAACCCGGTGGCCGGGCTTGGCGTCGACGACCCGCCGTACCGCTTGCAGCGCCACCGAATAATTCCGGGTGGTGCCGGTGATCATGGAGTCCGCTTCGCCCATCGCCACCATGGCCGCGCCGAAATAGTTACGGTCGGTGTTCACCATGCGTTGGCAGTCACGGTAGAGAAAGCCCTTGCGCTGGAGCCGCTGGTAGAGGAATTCGGCATAGTCTTCTTGGCGGCGCGAGACGCGCGCGTTGGCGATGGTCAAGCCGCCAATATCAATGCCGGCTTCTTCGGCCACCCGCTTGATCTCATCCTCGCGACCGACAAGAATCGCCTGGCCCAAGCCCTGGCTTGTGAAGGACACGGCCGCGCGCATCACCTGTTCTTCTTCGCCCTCAGCAAAAACCACGCGTTTCTGCAGGCGCTTCACACGCTCATAGATGCGATTGAGGACGCCCGCGACAGGGTCACGGCGGGCAGAAAGCTGGGCGCGGTACTGGCTGTCGTCGACAATCGGGCGGCGGGCAACGCCGCTGTCGACGGCAGCCTTGGCAACAGCAGCGGGAATGGCAGAGATGAGACGTGGATCGAACGGTACAGGGATGATGTAGTTCGGCCCGAAGCGGGGGCGGGCACCCTGATACGCGGATGCAACCTCATCGGGCACGTCTTCGCGCGCCAAGGCGGCCAGCGCATTCGCGGCCGCGATTTTCATATCGTCGTTGATCGTGGTCGCTCGCACATCCAGCGCACCACGGAAGATATAGGGGAAGCCCAGGACGTTGTTGACCTGGTTGGGATAATCAGACCGGCCTGTGGCGACGATGGCATCGTCGCGCACCTCTGCGACCTGTTCGGGTGTGATCTCCGGATCGGGATTGGCCATGGCAAAGATGATCGGGTTGTCGGCCATGCTCATCACCATGTCCTGCGTTAACGCGCCTTTGACCGACAGGCCAAAGAAGACATCAGCGCCTTTGACCGCCTCTTCCAAGGTGCGGTCTTTGGTGGCGGTAGCGTGGGCAGCCTTCCACTGGTTCATGCCAGCTTCACGGCCTTGATAGATCACGCCCTTGGTGTCGCAGAGCGTGATGTTCTCAGCTGGCATGCCGTAGGCTTTGATCAGCTCAATGCAGGCAATGGCCGCTGAACCTGCGCCATTGCAGACAAGCTTTGTGTCTTTGATGTCGCGGTCCGTGAGGTCCAGCGCGTTGATCAAGCCGGCCATCGCGATGATCGCCGTGCCATGCTGATCATCGTGGAAGACCGGAATATCCATCTCTTCGCGCAGACGACTTTCGATGATGAAGCAGTCCGGCGCTTTGATGTCCTCCAGGTTGATACCCCCGAACGACGGCCCCAGATATTTCACTGCATTGATGAACTCTTCGGTATCTTCGGTATCAATTTCTAGATCGATGGAATCCACATCAGCGAAACGCTTGAAGAGCACCGCTTTTCCCTCCATCACCGGCTTTGATGCCAGCGCGCCTAGATTGCCAAGGCCAAGGATCGCCGTGCCGTTGGAAATAACGGCCACCATGTTGCCGCGGGCGGTGTAATCAAAGGCAGCATCGGGGTTTGCAGCGATCGCCTCCACGGGCACAGCCACGCCAGGTGAATAAGCCAGTGAAAGATCGCGCTGCGTCGCCATCGGCTTGGTAGGGACAACTTCCAACTTACCCGGACGGCCTTGGGAGTGGAAATCAAGTGCATCTTGATCGGTGATGGCCGGTCGTTTGCTGCCAAAAGTGCTTCGAGACTTGTGCGGATCTTTGATCGGGTCTTTGGCCATCAGCGCGTTTTCCTGCCTAAAATCTTGTTTCTTATTGTTTTGTGGGGGCGGACCTTAGGGGCGGTTGGCAAGAAGAGGAAGTGCGGTGCAACAAAAAATCGGAAGCTTTCGCCCAATGGGCTATGCACCGCTTTACGATCACCTAGTTCTGGCGTTTGCGCGTCTGTTTGCTAGAAAAGGCCCATGGACGCCGCCACCCCTCCTGCCAACACCAATGCTAGCGCTGCCACCTTGCCGGACACGACCGGGGCAACGCCTGTCATGGCGCAATATCTGGAAATCAAGGCTGCCAATGCCGACAGCCTGCTGTTTTTCCGTATGGGCGACTTTTATGAGTTGTTCTTTGATGACGCTGCCGTTGCTGCCCAGGTGCTTGGCATTGCGCTCACCAAGCGTGGAAAGCACCAAGGCCAAGACATCCCGATGGCCGGGGTTCCAGTGCATGCTGCCGATGATTATCTGCAACGGCTGATTGCCGCTGGCAACAAAGTGGCCGTCTGCGAGCAAATCGAAGACCCGTCAGAGGCCAAGAAGCGCGGGTCAAAGGCGGTCGTCAAACGCGATGTGGTCCGGCTGGTCACGCCTGGTACATTAACCGAAGACACGCTTTTGCCAGCACGCGCCTCCAATTGGTTGGTGGCGCTGGCACCCGATGCAGATGGTCAGCGCGTTGGCCTGGCCTGGCTCGATCTTTCCACCGGCGCATTTCGCCTTGGCGAAGTGGCTACGGTCCGCGTGGAGGCCGAGCTTGCCCGTTTGGCGCCTGCCGAAACACTTTATCCCGATACAATCGATCCCGACGGATTGATCCACGAGGCACTTGGTCGTTTGGGCGGAGCCCTTTCGCCGCAACCAGGCGCGGTGTTTCACGGGGGACAAGCCAGCGAGAAGGTGGCGCGGGCTTTTGGTGTCGCCTCGACCGATTCATTCGGAGAGCTATCGCGGTGTGAGCTGCGCGCAGCATCTGCGCTTATCGGCTATGTGGAGCGCACGCAAAAACAGGCCTTTGCTAGCCTTCAGCCGCCGCAGCGCGAGCGCTCGGGCAGCACGATGGCCATCGATGAAGCCACCCGGGCAAGCCTTGACCTGGTGCGTGCACGCTCTGGAGAGAACGCGACGACGCTTCTTAGTGCGGTGGATGCCTGCGTGACGTCAGCCGGAACACGGCGCCTTGCAGATCAAATTTCTGCACCGCTGACAGATCTTAACGCCATCGCTGAGCGCCATGACGCCGTCGGTTGGTTCGTCGACGCGCCTTCATCGCGACGAGATGTCCGTGCCGCACTTGCCGGTGCGCCGGACATATCGCGGGCTTTGTCGCGCGTGATGCTTGGCAGGGCGGGGCCGCGTGACCTGGTCGCCATGGGTGCGGCGCTTGATCGGGCTGGCATGGTCGAAAGCCTACTTGGCGATGATTTGCCCTATTTGATTGCCCAAGCGAGAACCTCTCTAGCTTCTCGCCCCGTCGATCTGGCGAAGCGTTTGGTGGACGAACTTTCAAACAGCCCGCCGCTGCTTGTCCGTGATGGTGGATTTGTCGCGCAAGGTATTGACGCTGATCTGGATGCCGCGCGCAGCCTTCGCGACGATGCCCGCAAAGTGATTGCCGGGTTGCAATCCACCTATAGCGCCCAAACGCGGGCCAAATCGCTGAAAATCAAGCACAATGGTGTGCTTGGCTATTTCATAGAGGTGCCCGCGCTGCAGGCCGGTCCGCTGCAAGAGCAGGCAGATACGTTCTTCCATCGTCAAACCATGGCAAATGCCATGCGCTTCTCCACCAAGGAGTTGGCCGAGCTAGAAGCCAAGATCGCCAATGCCGGTGCGCGTGCTGTGGCGCTGGAAGTGGCGCGCTTTGAGGCACTGTGCGAGGCGGTGAAAGACACGCGCCATGCCATCCAGAACGTTGCCGATGCGCTCTCGGCGCTGGATGTGTCCGCTGGGCTTGCCGAGAGCGCAGTGCGTGAAAACCATGTGCGCCCGCAGATGAGCGATGATCTGAGCTTCCAGATAGAAGCTGGACGTCATCCGGTGGTTGAGAAAGTCATGAAGCGCGATGGCAAAGAGCACTTCGTTGCCAATGATTGCCACTTGGGGAGTAAGGGTGAGGATGCCGGTGCGGTTCACCTGGTCACCGGGCCCAATATGGGCGGCAAATCAACCTTCCTGCGGCAAAACGCACTCATCGCCATCCTCGCCCAGGCTGGGGCGTATGTGCCGGCCTCATCTGCCTCCATCGGCATTGTCGATGCACTGTTTAGCCGCGTCGGCGCGGCAGATGATCTGGCGCGCGGGCGCTCCACTTTCATGGTTGAGATGGTGGAGACGGCGGCCATCTTGCATCAAGCGAGTTCTCGCTCACTGGTCATCCTGGATGAAATTGGACGTGGCACAGCCACCTATGACGGATTGTCCATCGCCTGGGCCTGCGTTGAGCATTTGCACACCCACAACACTTGCCGCGCGCTGTTTGCCACCCACTATCACGAGCTCACCGTGCTGTCGGAACGTCTGGACCGCGTCGATAATCGCACTCTTAAAGTCAAAGAGTGGGAAGGTGATGTGATCTTTCTGCATGAAGTGGTGCCCGGAGCAGCTGATCGCTCATACGGGCTTCAAGTGGCAAAACTTGCTGGTCTGCCAGCCTCTGTCGTTGCGCGCGCTCGATCCGTTCTTGATCATCTTGAGACACGCCAAGACACCGGCGATAAAGCTTCCGGCGATCAGGGCCTGTTTGAAGGACTTCCGCTCTTTTCCTCCGCCAAACCCGTTGCTGCCAGCGCCGCGCCCACTCCTGAGCAGATCGAAGCCGCCTGCCATGCCAAACTTACAGCGCTTTTTGACGGGCATGACCCGGACCAAATGACTCCGCGCCAAGCCCTCGATTTCGTCTATGATCTGGCCAATCGACTCAAAATGAAACCCTAGAGAAGCCCCCATCTCGTGTCCCAACGCCCCGCCAAAATGCCCAAACTCGTACAGCGCGATGACGCGCCGCCGCTTCTGGACGGTGAAGCTCTTTATGTGCAGATGCGGGACACCATTGAAGCTGTTGGCTCCTATGACGATGCGCACACAGCTCTGATCCCCATCGTAAAGGCTTCGGTTGTTCACATTTTGAAAACCGCTGAAGCACTGCTTCTTGCGGATCGAGGTGGGCTTGCCTGTGCGCAGCGCTTGTCGCTGGCCGAGGACACATTGATCCAAACGCTCTACCGCGTGGTCACCGAGTACCGATATCCGCTGGTGAACCCGTCGCAAGGCGAGCGCATCACGATATGTGCGGTTGGCGGTTATGGGCGTGGCACGCTTGGACCCCAATCGGATATCGACCTTCTGTTCTTGCGCCCAGCCAAGCAGACGCCATGGGGCGAGCAAGTGGTAGAAAGCCTGCTCTATTTCCTATGGGATTGTGGCTTTAAGGTCGGTCATGCCACACGCACGGTCGATGAATGCGTGAAGCTTGCCAAAACGGATATGACAATCCGTACCGCACTTTTGGAAACCCGATTTATCCTTGGCGATCAGCCGCTTTTCGAAACGTTTCTTACCGCGTTTCAGGATCACGTAGTCAAAGGTTCGGCTGCTGAATTCGTGGCCGCCAAGCTTGGTGAGCGCGACAGCCGCCACGCGAAGCAAGGCTCCTCGCGCTACGTGGTCGAACCCAATGTGAAGGAAAGCAAAGGCGGTCTACGCGACCTCAACACGCTGTTTTGGATCGGCAAATATGTCTATCAGGTCGATACCGAGGCAGAACTCGTCACCAAAGGCGTGTTCACCCGACGCGAATACAACGCCTTTGTAAAAGGCAGCGATTTTTTGTGGGCGGCCCGCTGTCATATCCATTTCATGATGCGCCGACCCGACGATCGTCTGTCTTTTGATCTGCAAGGCGATATCGCGCAGCGGCTCGGCTACACCGATCACCCTGGCATGCAGCCGGTCGAACGGTTCATGAAGCACTATTTCCTGGTTGCCAAAGATGTCGGCGATCTCACGCGCATTCTGTGCGCACGCCTGGAAGAAAACGAGGCCAAGCCAAAACCGATTCTCGATCGGATGCTTGGTCCGCTGCGCCGTCGCAATATCAAGACGCTGCCAGCCAACAGCGATTTTGTGGTCGATACATCCCGCCTCAATGTTGCGCGAGACTCGGTGTTTTCTGAAGATCCAGTGAACCTGCTGCGATTCTTCCAACTGGCCGACAAATATGGGCTGGCGCTGCACCCGGACGCCACGCGCCTTGTAACGCTGTCGCTGAAGCTGGTGACGCCCACGCTGAAAACCAATGCCGATGCCAACGCGATTTTTCTGGAGATCCTCTGTTCAAAAAATCGCCCCGAAGCAACACTGCGACGCATGAATGAAACCGGATTTTTGGGCCGGTTCGTGCCTGATTTCGGCAAGGTCGTGGCGATGATGCAATTCAACATGTACCACCACTACACGGTGGATGAGCACCTGCTACGCACGGTTGGCGTTATGGCGCAGATCGAAAGCGGTCACCTGAAAGAAGAACACCCGCTGTCGGTCGTTCTTCTGCCCACCATTCAAAACCGTCGTGCGCTTTATGTGGCGCTTTTTCTGCACGATATCGCCAAAGGGCGCCCACATGATCATTCCACCGAAGGTGCAAAGATCGCCCGTCGCTTGTGCCCACGTTTTGGCATGTCACCGAGCGAAACGGCATTGGTGGCCTGGCTCATTGAAGATCATTTGGTGATGTCGATGACCGCGCAATCGCGTGATCTTTCTGACCCCACGACAATTGAGACTTTTGCCGCACGCGTGCAGACGCTGGAACGGTTGAAGCTGCTGCTGATATTGACCGTCTGCGACATTCGTGCCGTAGGCCCAGGGGTGTGGAATGGCTGGAAGGGCCAACTGCTGCGCACGCTCTACTACGAAACAGAGATCATTCTGACCGGTGGGCATTCAGAGGGCGCACGCGAACAGAGGGTCGCTGGTGCTCAGGCCATACTGTTTGAAGCGTTGCCCGATTGGAGTGAGGATGAGCGCAAGGCGTATGCCGCAATGCACTACGCGCCCTATTGGCTGCGCACCGATTTGGATCGCAAGATTGCCCACGCCCACTTAATCAAAGCAGCCGACGAGACTGGCAAATCATTCGCGTCTTTGTCGGCTGTGCACACGTTTGAGGGCGTAACAGAAATCGTACTCTACACGCCTGATCATCCGCGGCTTCTTTCAACCATCGCCGCGGCCTGTGTGGCTGCCAAGGCCGACATTGTTGGGGCGCAAATTCATACGACAGCCACGGGAAAAGCGCTCGACACCATCCTGATCCGTCAAGAATTCGAACAAGAGGCCGATGAACGTCGGCGAGCTGACCGCATTGCCGCCACGCTGGAAAGCGCGATGACAGGCGATGTTCATTTGCCGCCGATGATGGCCGAGAAGGGCAAGGCAAAAGGCCGCGTCAAAGCCTTCAAGGTGCCGCCTGAAGTGATGATCGACAATCAGGGGTCAGAGCGTTTCACCGTGATTGAAGCCGCAGGGCGGGACCGACCCGGCCTGTTGCACGATCTGGCCCGCGCGCTGTCGGACTTATCGCTCGACACCCACTCAGCCCACGTGGCGACCTTTGGGGAACGTGCGGTGGATGTTTTCTATGTGACCGATTTGGTCGGTTTGAAGGTCACCGGTCGCGCCAAGTTGAATGCGATCAAGAAGAAACTGGAAGAGGTGCTGGGCGGAACACCGGCCAAGCCACGTCCAGCTGCTCTTGCGCGCCGTGGTCGCGGTAACACCGCCGTCCCTGAACCCACCGAACCGGCACCTTCCACGCCCGCGCCGCGCCCTGCCCGGCGCTCCAAATCCAAAGCACGCATCTAAACGATGAGCTTGTTGCGCAACTTTGCAACGGTTGGCGGCGCAACGCTGACGAGCCGCGTTCTCGGATTTGTGCGCGATATATTGATGGCCGCAGCCCTTGGCACGGGGCCTGTGGCTGACGCGTTTGTGGTGGCGTTCCGGTTCCCCAACCTGTTTCGCCGCCTTTTTGCCGAAGGGGCTTTCAACTCGGCATTCGTGCCGCTGTTTGCACGCACGCTGGAGGGCGAGGGAAGGGACCAAGCCAAAGCCTTCGCACAGGAAGCCATGGCGGGCTTGCTCACTGTTCTGGCACTGGTCACAGCGGTGGCGATGATCGCCATGCCGCTCCTGATGCTGGTGCTTGCGCCAGGTTTTATCGGAGACTCTGACAAGTTCGATCTCACCGTGTTATTAACACGGATCACCTTCCCGTATCTGACGCTGGTTTCCATTCTGGCGCTGATTTCTGGTGTGCTCAACGGTTTGGGCCGCTTTGCGGCGGCAGCCTTTGCGCCGACGCTGCTCAATGTCGTGCTGATCGGCGTGTTGTGGGCACTGCTCACTGCTGGACTGGCAGGTGAGGCCGAGGCCGGCATGTGGCTTGCCATCGGCGTTGTGATCGGTGGGTTTGCACAACTGGCAATGGTGATCGGTGATCTACGCCGTGCAGGCTTTCTTTTGAAGCTTGTGCGACCTCGCTGGTCTGGCCGCATGAAGCGATTGGTTTCGCTTGGTGTGCCAGGAGTGATTGCCGGGGGAATCACGCAAATCAACATCGTCGTCGGCACCATGATCGCCTCGCTTCAAGCGGGCGCAGTGTCGTTGCTCTACTATGCCGACAGGCTCTACCAATTGCCACTGGGTGTTGTCGGCATTGCCATCGGCGTGGTGCTGCTCCCGGAGCTGTCACGGCGCTTGAAGGCCGGCGATGAAGCCGGCGTGAAAGTGGCGAGCGCGCGGTCGTTGGAATTCGCCATGCTGCTCACGCTGCCCGCTGCGGTAGCGCTGGCTGCTATTCCCGGTCCGCTCGTTTCTGTCCTTTTTGAGCGCGGCGCTTTTGGCGAAGAAGCGCGCCTTGGCACAGCAGCCGCTCTGCAAGCCTTTGCCATCGGTTTGCCAAGCTTTGTGCTGATCAAGGTCTTCTCACCAGCCTTTTTTGCCCGCGAGGACACCAAAACGCCAATGTTGGTTGGCGGGCTATCGGTGGCGGTTAATGTCGCCTGCTCCCTGGCGCTTTTCCCGTTCATCGGTCATGTCGGGATTGCGCTTGCCACCAGCCTTGCTGGATGGGTGAATGCGGTGGTGCTTTATGTTTTTATCGCCAAGCGCGGTTATTGGCATGTTGAGCGTACGCTAGCGATCAAGGTGGCCATCTTGTTTGGCTGCGCGGTTGCCATGGGTGCGGTGTTGATGGGGCTGGCAAGCGTGCTTGACGCGCAACTTGCCATGACAACCTCACTTTGGATACGCGTGGCCGCACTGGGAGTTTTGGTTTTGGCAGGCGTGGTTACGTTTTTTGGGCTGGCACATCTTGCCGGCGCGGCGAAGCTTGGTGACATGAAACGCATGATGATGCGCAAATCCTCCGCTGATCGCAGCACATCTTGATTAGCCATCAAAGACCCGCGATAAGGCGGGCCGATTTCATTCCATCGAAGGCCAACACCCATGAGTGACGCTTCAGGCGTTCAATTCGCGCCGCGCATCTTTTCCGGCGTGCAACCCTCCGGTCAGCTAACACTGGGCAATTATCTTGGCGCGATCCGCAATTTCGTGCCGCTGCAAGAAACCCATACGTGCATGTATTGCATGGTCGATCTACACGCGATCACGGTGTGGCAGGATCCTCAAGCGTTGGCGCAAGCGACACGCCATGTGGCAGCGGCCTTCATTGCGTCAGGTCTCGATCCGGTGAAATCAGCGCTTTTCAATCAAAGCCAAGTACCGGAGCACACCCAGCTTGCTTGGGTTTTCAACTGCGTGGCGCGGCTGGGTTGGCTGAACCGCATGACACAGTTCAAGGAAAAAGCCGGCAAGGATCGTGAGAAGGCGAGCGTCGGCCTCTATGCTTATCCCACGCTGATGGCTGCCGATATTCTGCTGTACAAAGCCACAGGCGTGCCTGTCGGGGACGATCAGAAACAGCATTTGGAGCTGACTCGCGATATCGCGCAGAAATTCAACAATGACTGGGGCAAAGAGGTTTTTCCCCTCACCGAGCCGATGATCCTGGGCGATGCGACACGCGTGATGAGCTTGCGTGATGGCACCAAGAAAATGTCAAAATCCGATCCTTCGGACCTGTCGCGGATCAATCTATCGGACGATCGCGATGCGATTGCCAAGAAGATCAAGAAGGCAAAGTCCGATCCAGAGCCCCTGCCCGAAACGGTGGATGGCTTGGAAGAGCGACCAGAAGCGGACAATCTTGTCGGCATCTATGGTGCTCTGGCCGGGATGAGCAAAGCCAGCGTTCTTGGTGAGTTTGGTGGTCAGGGTTTCGGTGTGTTCAAGCCTGCACTTGCTGATCTGGCCGTTGAAAAGCTTGGGCCTATTCGCGATGAGATGGTGAGGATCGAGAACGATCAGTCAGCGCTGGACGATATCTTGCGTGATGGTGCGAGTCGTGCGCGCGAGATCGCCGTTCCGGTCCTGGACGAGGTGTATGATGTGCTGGGGCTGGTGCGATGACACTTGCGCGCACGCATCTGCTCCTGGCTCTGGTCTTTTGCCCGCGGCAAAAAAACCAACCGCGGCGTGCGCTCGAGATCGCCGTTCCGGTCCTGGACGAGGTGTATGATGTACTGGGGCTGGTGCGATGAAGACAGACCTTGCGCTTAGCTGAAGTGATTGACATCTTGATCCTCGTGCACGCGCTCCGGTCTGCGCCAGACCGCTGCTAGGTTGTTTGTTTGTGTGTATGCGCTTTGGGCTAAAACCGACCGCTTGTACGATGGCAGGAGACTCTCATGCTGAAAGCACGCCGCGCCTTTGATGAGGGCCACAAGCGCAAATTTCTGGTCATCCTTGATGACACGCCCGAATGCGAGCGGGCGGTCGTCTACGCTGCACGGCGCGCTGAACGCACCGGTGGCGGACTGTCCATGCTTTACGTTGTTCCACCCTCTGAGTTTCAGCACTGGCTCGGTGTGGAAGAAATTATGCGTGCTGAGGCACAGGCCGAAGCCGACGCAACCGTGGATCGCTACGTCGGCCTGCTGCGCGCGCGAGGCCTGTCGCTGACGCCAGAACGGCTGGTGCGCGAAGGAACCGCGCTGGAAGAAATTACCCAGCTGATCCATGATGACGAGGATATCGCCATCCTGGTTCTTGGTGCCGGGCTTAGCAAAGAAGGGCCAGGCCCTTTGGTGAGCGCCATTGCCGCGCGTGGCGGAGGGTTTCCAGTCCCTGTGACGATTGTGCCCGGTGACATGGACGATGCCACGATCGAAGCGATTGCCTAAACCAGATGTCGTTGCGGGCTTGACCCAGGATTTGCCACCTCGCGTCACTACCAGGTCCCGGATCGCCCTCGGAGTCCGGGATGACAATTGGGGAACCTGATGACCAAGCTTGACCTGTCGCCAGAACGCCGCGCCGAACTGGTGACGGGACTTCAGGCCTATTTTGCCCATGAATTTGATGAAACTTTGAGTGCCTTTCGCGCTGAGGAGCTGCTGACGTTTATGCTCAATCAGCTTGGACCTTCGCTCTACAATGCTGGCATTCAAGACGCGCGGGCCTTTCTGGCTGCGAAGCTGGACGATCTGGAAATTGAATTCACACTTGATGAGGGCCAGTGATGCGCTTTGCAGCAGTTGCCGACATCCACGGAAACGCCCTGGCGCTCGAGGCAGTTCTTGCTGACTTGGATCGGCAGGCGATCACGCAAGTGATCAATTTGGGCGATGTGCTTTCTGGACCGCTTGATCCATACACTGTGGCTGAACGGCTCGTTCCGCTTGGCTGGCCGACCGTACGCGGAAACCATGACCGCTATCTTGTTGAGCAGAACCCCGCAGATATGGGGCAAACCGACGCTGTAACCCATCAAGCGCTCGCCGCCCAACATCTGGACTGGATGCGGACATTGCCGTTCAGCCTTTGGCCCTATGACGGTGTTTTTGCTTGTCACGCGACACCAGGCACCGACGAGCGCTATTGGATGGAACGTGTCGAACCGAGCGGCATGATCCGGCAGGCAAGCCTGGCAGAGCTGGACGCTGAATTGAGTGAGGCCGCATCCGACACAAGTCTCATTCTTTGCGGCCATACGCATATTCCGGGCATCGCACATCTATCCAATGGCACGCTTCTGGTGAATCCAGGTTCGGTGGGCTGCCCGGCTTACGAAGATGTCCTGCCGGTGCCTCATGTGATGCAGACCGGAACACCCAATGCCAGCTACGCCATTTTGCAAAAAACCGACAGTGGCTGGGAAGTTACGTTTCGCTCGGTGCCCTACGATCACATTGCAGCGGCTGCTCAAGCGCGTGCGTTTGGTCGTGATGATTGGGCCAAAGGCCTGGAAAGCGGCTGGCTTTAGCCAGCTTGCCGACCCGTTGTCAGTCGTCGGCCGGCCACACAGGCACGCTTTCGGTCTCTTTAAGGGTTTGCAGAGAGATGGCTGTTTTCACCTGCTGCACTGCTGGATGAGCAAGAAGCTTGTCATTGATGAAAGATGACAGGGACTTCAGGTCTCTTGTGACGATTTTCACATAGTAATCCATGTCACCTGTCATGGCATGGGCCTCCAGCACTTCTGGCAAAGCAGCGAACAGTTCTCGGATTCGCTTTGAGTTGTCCTCATTGTGGGCCGCCAACGTCACCGAAATGATGCTGGTCAGTCCGAATCCGATTTTTTCGCGATCCAACTTGGCGTGGTAGCCGGTTATCAGTCCGTCTTCTTCCAACTGGGCACGCCGCCGCGAACACTGCGATGCCGACAAACCGACACTGTCGGCAAGCTCGTTGTTGGTCAGCCTTGCGTCGTCCTGCAAGGCTGCAAGTATTTTCCGATCAATGTCATTCAATTGCATAACTCGTGCATGTGAAACCACATTTGTGCGTAAATCACGCGTACTTTCTCAGCCCTGTGATCACTTTGCAAGAACTGTGCACCCATCGTGTGATACCGTTTATCAAAAAGGGAGAACCGCTTTGGGACCGTTTCCACATGACGCGCCGGCTGCGCAGATCACACCCGCCAATCCGGCAGGCACCGATGGTTTTGAGTTTGTAGAGTTCGCCCATAGCGAACCGGAAAAGCTTGAAGCGCTGTTCGAGCAGATGGGCTACACGCCTGTCGCGCGTCATAAAACAAAAGCGATTACGATCTGGCGTCAGGGCGACATCAATTATGTGGTGAATGCTGAGCCAGGCAGCCATGCGATGCGTTTTGTCGAAGAGCACGGGCCTTGCGCGCCATCGATGGCCTGGCGTGTGGTTGATGCACAGCACGCGTTCGATCATGCGGTGGCCAAGGGCGCGACAGCCTATCTGGAGGACGACCGCACGTTGGATGTGCCTGCGGTTGTCGGCATTGGCGGGTCGATCTTGTATTTCATCGACCAGTATGGCGAGAAGGGATCGGCCTATGACGCAGAGTTCGAGTGGCTCGGCGAGCCCAACCCGACACCCGAAGGCCTAGGCTTCTATTACCTCGATCACCTCACCCACAATGTCTATCGCGGCAACATGGATACCTGGTGGGATTTCTACCGCGAACTGTTCGGCTTCACGCAAATCCACTTCTTCGACATTGAAGGCAAGATGACCGGGCTTGTCAGCCGCGCCATCACGTCGGCCTGCGGCAAGATCCGCATTCCGCTGAACGAATCCACCGATGACAAGAGCCAGATTGAAACCTACCTGCACAAGTACAAGGGCGAAGGCATTCAGCACATCGCTGTGGGCACCGAAAACATTTATGATGGGACCGACAGGTTGGCCGAAAACGGCCTGCGCTTCATGCCCGGACCGCCGGACACCTATTATGAGAAGTCGCAGGCGCGGGTGAACGGCCACAGCGAGCCGATTGAACGTATGAAGAAGCATGGCATCCTGATCGATGGCGAAGGCGTGTTCGATGATGCCAATGGCGACCGGATGACCAAGATCCTGCTGCAGATCTTTTCTAAGACCGTCATCGGTCCAATCTTCTTCGAGTTCATTCAGCGCAAGGGCGATGAGGGCTTCGGTGAAGGCAACTTCCGTGCTTTGTTTGAAAGCATTGAGGAAGAGCAGCTGCGATCCGGTGAACTGACGGCAGAGGCCTAGGTCTGGTGGTCATACCTCAAAGCAACCGCCCAATTTTCATTTTAGAACCTTTCCAAACTACCGCAATTGCGCCATAACGTGGTGCAAACAACGCATTGGCCGCGCACGGTTTGAAGAAGCTGCGCGGCTGAGGTGTGACTATGCGGTGGATCGCCCCCATATGAAGGGCAGCACCATCGCGTTTGGAGGTTTTCATGTTCATTCAGATCGAGTCGACGCCAAACCCAGCGACGTTAAAGTTTCTGCCCGGCAAAACGGTGCTGGAAGAAGGCACGCTTGATTTTCGCTCATCTACTGGAGCTGAAAAGTCACCGCTTGCGCAGCGTTTGTTCGCCATTCCCGGCGTAACAGGCGTTTTCTTCGGCCAGGATTTCATAACCGTCACCGCTGACGTGGAAGACTGGTCACATATCAAACCAGCGATCCTTGGCGGGATCATGGAGCATTTCGTCACCGGCATGCCCATCCTCGTTGAAGATGCTGCGGAAGCGGACGATAGCGACGGTTCAGAATTCTTTGCTGAGGATGACCGCGCAATGGTCGATACCATCAAAGAACTGCTGGAAACACGCGTACGCCCTGCCGTTGCGCAAGACGGCGGCGACATCACCTTCAAAGGCTTCCAGGACGGCGTGGTCTACCTCAACATGCGCGGCGCCTGTGCTGGGTGTCCATCTTCAACAGCAACGCTGAAAAACGGCATTGAGAACCTTCTGCGGCACTTCGTGCCAGGTGTTGAGGAAGTGCGCGCAAGCTAGCGCGAATGCACCTGGTGATTTACCAGCTATTTGTTTGCCTGCCAGAACTGGTTGCGAGGAAGGCTTCGCGCCATACACGCGCGGTTAGAGGTTTCCCCGACTGCCCGCCTTGGCTTTGGGTGCCTAGGAAGAAGGCATGAGCACGATACCTGCCATACGCCCCAAACTGACAAACTTTGTGCTGAGCATCGATACGGCTGGCCCCGCCTGTCAGGCGGTGGTCTCAGATGGGTTCCGGATCATCAGCGAGCAATCGGTCACGATGCTGCGAGGACATGGCGAAGCATTGATCCCGATGGTTGAGCAGGTCCTGGCCGACGCGTCGATCACCTATGATGAACTTGATCGCATCGGCGTGACCGTTGGACCAGGGTCCTTCACTGGCATGCGCGTTGGTTTGGCCGCGGCCCGTGGGTTCTCAGCAACGCTCAACATTCCCGTGGTCGGGATTGGGTCGCTGGAGGCATTGGCGCGCTCAGATCGCTTGGACAGTGGCGCAGAGGCCGTGCGCTGCGTTGCCATGGATGCTCGAAATGGGCTGGTCTATGGCCAGCGATTCAATGCTGATGGTGGTGCTCTGGAGCCCGCCGCTGTGATGGCTGATTTGGTTTTTGCCGCATCGGTTACCAACGGCGTGCGTCTTGTTGGCCCAGCAACGACGATTATTGCCGCATTGGTCCGTTCAACGGGCAAGCGCATCACGCTTGGCAGTACGGTACAGGTGCCATCCACGGCGGCTTTGGCTGAGCTCTCAGCCGCGGGCGATGTGACGCAGGTGCCCAAACCGCTCTATCTCAAACCTGCGGACGCCATTGCCTCCAAACCCGCTGGCCTACGTCTTGGATTGGACGCAGGC
Organism: Hyphomicrobiales bacterium; assembly: GCA_040219355.1. GTDB lineage: Bacteria > Pseudomonadota > Alphaproteobacteria > Rhizobiales > MH13 > MH13. Next base: position 457,084 of record JAVJSN010000010.1, on the reverse strand, counting down.
GCGGTGTAACGTCAGGTCCATGTCGCAGCCCTCGTCACAGTTTTCTACATTCGATGATTGGTACCACTGGGCCGTTGATCCGCTTCGCGCCAGTGTCAGCCGGATGCGTATTGTCGAAGATGCAAGCGCGTTGGATGCCGAAGCCCTTGCTGACTTGCATGATGCCGCCTTCCCCATCGGTTGGAACGCTCAGGATATTTCAAGCCTCATTGATGATCCGGCCGTCACAACCCGCATGATCCGCCCAATAAGTTGGTTTGGCCGCGGCCCGGTGGAAGGTTTCGTGATGGTACGCCAAGCAAGCGATGAGGGCGAGGTTTTGACGTTCGCCGTCGCACGGCATTGCAGAGGTCGTGGCTATGGAACCCGGCTGCTGGACGATGCACTGATGGCCTTGCGGCAAAAAGGCGTGCGTGCGGTGTTTTTGGAGGTTGCAGATGGCAATACCAGCGCCATCACGCTTTACCGGCGTCGAGGGTTTGCCCAGGTTGGCGAGCGACCAGCCTATGCGACTTTGGCGGATGGTTCAAAAGGTCGCGCGCTTGTCATGCGCCGCGAATACGGGTAGCCAGCCGGGCACCGGTTTGTTGGAGTTCTGATGCCGCAAAACGCCCGCCATCCTGATGTGCCGCTGGAAGATTTGTGCGCCCAGCGGGGCATGCGCATGACTGATCAACGCCGCGTGATTGCACGGGTCATCGACGATGCCGATGATCATCCCGATGTGGAAGAGCTGTATGCGCGCGCCTCGACCATTGATGCGAATATCTCCATGTCGACCGTTTATCGCACCGTGAAACTGTTTGAGGAGTCGGGCATTGTCGCCCGCCTTGATTTTGGTGATGGCCGCGCCCGGTACGAACAAACACCGGACGAACATCACGACCATCTCATCGACGTGACGACCGGTAACGTGATTGAGTTTTCCGATCCTGAAATCGAAGCCCTTCAAGAAAAAATCGCTGAACGACTAGGCTTCAAACTTGTCGACCATCGGTTGGAATTGTTTGGCCGCCCACTGAAACGAGATCCATCATGATGGCTGATCTGCATCCGGGCGAACGACCACGCACGTGGGATATCGTCAGAGCGGCGGTCAAAATGACCCCGTTGGTCCTTGCGCTGATCGTGCTGGCGCCATTGCAATGGCTGGCCAATTTGCTGCGATTGAAGGCTGTTTCTTCGCGCTTGCCCATCGCCTTTCACGCCATCGCGCTCTGGTGCATGGGCGTTCGTGTGCGATTTGAAGGAGAACGTTTGTCCAAAGGACCGGTTGTGCTGGCTGGCAACCACGTCTCCTGGCTTGACATCGTGATGATTGGCGCGCGCGGTCGGTTTCGCTTCATCTCCAAGGATGACGTGGCTGATTGGCCGGTCTTTGGCACTCTGGCGCGCCTACAGAACACGCTTTTCGTCAGTCGCACGCGCAGAACCGATACCGGCAAGATGACCGACGCCATGCGTGAAGCACTTGCTGATGGGGACCGTCTGGTGCTGTTTGCTGAAGGCACGACAAGCGATGGCGGGCAGGTGCTGCCTTTTCGTCCCGCCCTGTTTGGTGCTCTGGTCGAAGAGGCCAAAGATGTGATGGTGCAGCCCTTCACCATGGCCTATCTGCGCCGTGACGGTTTGCCCATTTCACGCGGGCAGCGGGCAACGCTGGGCTGGTATGGCGATCTGGATCTGTTGCCGAGCTTGCTCGACATCATCCATGGAGGTCCGTTGGATGTCGTCATGGTGCTCGGAAAACCAATGAATGTTGCTGAGATTGGTGGGCGCAAGCGAGCCGCCAAAGCCATGGAAGATGCTGTGCGGCAAACGCTTGCAATCAAATTGCGCGGCCGCGACAGTTAGAGTTGGATCCTTGGAGCTGAACCCTAGGCGGACCAGTGTTTTTTCGTTAAACACCGCCGATCCACCGCTGAAGGCCGCTAAACACGCATGACCGTGAAAACACCCCAAGCCACCAAAAAGGTCTTCATCAAGACCTATGGCTGCCAGATGAACGTTTATGATTCTGATCGCATGGCAGATGCGCTTGCGCCGGCTGGCTATGAGGCAACACACGATCAGAACGATGCCGATCTCATCTTGCTCAACACCTGCCACATCCGCGAAAAGGCGGCTGAAAAAGTCTATTCAGAGCTTGGACGCCTGCGCAAAGTGAAAGGCGAACGGGCAGCTATGGGCAAGGACACGATGATTGGCGTGGCCGGGTGCGTGGCGCAGGCTGAGGGTGAGGAGATCGCCCGGCGCGCTGATGTGGTGAATCTTGTTGTCGGGCCGCAGAGCTATCAGGAGCTGCCCGATATGGTAGCGCGCGCCAGCCAAGGCGAGCGCGTCGTGGTTACCGAATTTCCTGATGAGGACAAGTTTGACGCCATCGGCATGACGCCTAAAAAGGTGCTGGCCAGCCGTGGACCAACGGCGTTTCTGACCGTGCAAGAGGGGTGCGATAAATTCTGCACCTTCTGTGTGGTGCCCTACACGCGTGGCGCCGAAGTTTCACGCGATGTGGCGAAAATTTTGGCCGAAGCTCGCGCAATGGTGGATGCGGGCGTGCACGAAATCACCCTGCTTGGCCAGAACGTGAATGCCTATCATGGGCAAGGCCCGGACGGTGAGGCTTGGTCTTTGGCAAAGCTGCTCTACGCGCTGACAGACATCGATGGCCTGTGGCGGCTTCGTTACACAACCAGCCATCCACGCGATATGGATGATGATCTGATCAACGCGCACCGCGATCTACCGCAGGTCATGCCCTATCTGCATCTGCCAGTGCAATCAGGCTCAGATCGAATTCTGAAGGCGATGAACCGGCGCCACACCGCCGATGCCTACCGCCGTTTGATCGAGCGTATCCGCGCGGTACAGCCAGACCTTGCCTTGTCGGGCGATTTCATTGTCGGCTTTCCCGGTGAGACCGACGAAGATTTTGAAGACACACTGCAGTTGATCCGCGATGTTGAGTACGCAGCTGCGTACTCGTTCAAATATTCGCCGCGCCCAGGCACACCTGGCGCGTTGATGGACGATCATGTCCCCGAAGATGTGATGACGCAGCGATTGCATGCTCTCCAAGCGTTAATCACGTCGCAGCAACAGGCGTTTCAACAAAGCCGTGTTGGTCTCAGCTTCCCGGTTCTGTTTGAGAAAACAGGCCGCAACCCCGGCCAGTTGGTCGGTCGCTCACCCTGGTTGCAGCCGGTGCATGTGCAAGCACCAGAATCGATGTTGCGAACCCTGCAAACGGTCACAATTACGCACACTGGCACAAATAGTCTGTTCGCAGACCTTACCGAATCAGATCAAACTTCAACCGCATTGCCGCTCCTGGAGGCCGCCTCTTGAACGATATCACCGAGACCCAACCCTCCGTGGAAGGTCACGCGTCGGATTTGGCGCACATTGTGGTGGAGTTCGATGACAACAGGTTGGTGGGAGATCTTTACGGTCAATTTGACCAAAACCTTGCGATTATTGAGCACAAGCTCGGCGTGGACGCAGCCGCGCGCGGCAACAAAGTGTCGATCAAGGGAACGCCGGACGCCTGCGCCCTGGCACGCCAAGTGCTTGACAGTCTTTACCAACGCTTGGAGCAGGGCCACACCTTACACCCCGGCGATGTGGATGGTGCCGTGCGGATGGCCGAAACGGCTTCAACGCAATTGAATCTTCCCGATATCGAACCGCGCGGCGGCAAACTGGCACTGGCGACCATTGGCACGCGCAAGAAAACGATCACCGCGCGCAATCCCGCACAAGATGCCTACATCCGCGCGCTCGACCGAGCGCAGCTCGTGTTCGGCACTGGACCGGCTGGCACTGGCAAAACTTATCTGGCGGTTGCCTATGCTGCTGCTCTGCTTGAGCGCGGAGATGTGGAGCGTATGATCCTCTCCCGTCCAGCCGTTGAGGCAGGTGAGCGACTTGGCTTTTTGCCTGGTGATATGAAAGAGAAAATCGACCCTTATCTGCGACCACTTTACGACGCGCTCTACGATATGATGCCCGCCGACAAGGTGGAAAAGGGCCTGCAAAATCAGATCATCGAGATTGCACCACTTGCCTTTATGCGCGGGCGCACGCTGGCCAATGCGGTGGTGATCCTGGATGAGGCGCAGAACACGACCAGTATGCAGATGAAAATGTTTCTGACGCGCCTTGGCGAAGGATCAAAGATGATCGTGACCGGCGATCCCAGCCAAGTGGATCTGCCGCCCGGCCAAGTGTCGGGTCTGGCCGAAGCCTATCGCATGTTGCGTGACATTGACGATATCGTGCATTTGAAATTCCGTGCCGAAGATGTTGTGCGCCACCCCTTGGTCAGCAAAATCGTGACCGCCTATGACGAGGCAGCTCGCCGTCGAGTGCGCGCAGCCGCCGAACGCCAGGCGCCTCTGTTGGGCGGAGACCCGTGAACCCATCGGTTGATTTGGTGGTTGAAGCGGGCAATTGGCCCGATGAGGAGACCCTTGCCGCATGGTTTGACGTCACGATCAAGGCCACGGTGTCAGCCACCGATTTCAATCTTCGTTTCGGTGAAATCAGTGTGGTGTTGACCGATGATGCGGCCATGCAAGCCATCAACCAAGCACATCGCGGCCAGAATAAACCGACCAACGTCCTCTCCTTTCCAGCACTTGAACCGGATAGTCTTGCAAAGCTTGACGGCAAGCGCCCGTTTTTGCTCGGCGACCTTGTTTTTGCCGCGCAAACGGTGAACACGGAGGCGGAAGCTGGCCAAATCAGCTTTCATCACCATATGAGCCATCTGATTGTTCATGGTTTTTTGCATCTTCTGGGCTATGATCACGAACAAGACTTGCAGGCAGAGGCAATGGAAGCGCTTGAAACGCGCATTCTAGCATCGCTTGGCATCGCTGATCCCTATCGGGGCGATGCACAGACGAACGTGTAACAAGGATCGCAGCTGCCAAAATCAGCTGCACGCTAATGAACGACGACGCTTCGAGCTTAGAGCCCTCCAGTACGGGCCGTCCTTTGACGGCCCCCTCCGATCCGCAATCTCAGGCTGCTAACGCAGGTCCATCGGACACCGCTTGGGTGAATCGTTTGTTTGGATGGCTCAAACCGTCGACAAACGGCACCGATTTGCGAACAGATTTGGAAGACGCTTTGGCCGAAGAACAAGGCCTAGGCCATGACTTCTCGCCCGAAGAACGCTCGATGCTCCGCAACATCTTGAGGCTGCGTGAAACCCGCACCGAAGACGTGATGGTACCGCGGGCCGATATCTTTGCCATTGACCAAACAACCTCGCTTGGCTTGGTACTGGAAAAACTACGCAGCTCTGGCCATTCGCGCATGCCGGTCTTCGACGGCTCGCTGGATCACCCTGTCGGCATGGTGCACATTAAGGATGTTGTTTCCTACCTCATCGATCGCGCGCGCCACGAAGACACCTCACCGCGCAAACGCGCCCAGGCGCGGAAAGCAGCCGTGAAACAGGGCAGTGGGGCCGCTGCCCAAACGGCCGAAGCCGCTGGCTTTGACCTGCGCAAGATTGATCTTGATACCAATTTGCAAAGCGCTGACATCATTCGACCGCTGTTGTTTGTGCCGGCGTCCATGTCGGCCACCGATTTGATGGCACAGATGCAGGCCAACCGCGTGCAGATGGCGCTTGTCATCGATGAGTATGGCGGGACGGACGGACTTATCAGTTTGGAAGACCTTATCGAAACGGTCGTTGGTGATATTGAAGACGAGCATGACGATGAAGTCGCGCCGCACTTTGATGCCACGGGTGATGGCGGTTATGTCGCCGATGCACGAGTGCCCATCGAGGATATTCAACAGGTGTTTGGTGACCTGTTTGAGATCGACGAAGACGATGCTGATGAGATCGACACGCTTGGTGGTTTGGTGTTTACCGCGCTTGGCCGAATCCCTGTTCGCGGCGAATTAATTGATGCGGTTGAGGGACTTGATATCGAGGTCACTGACGCTGACCCGCGTCGCATCAAACGGTTGAAGGTCTATCCGGCAGGTTTGCGGCGCGGTGATCCCCGAACGCCTCGCCGCTCCGTTCGCACCGGTGCCGCCAATGAGGACGAAAAGCCTTCACCAGATGCGCAGGACGCACCATTGAACCAGGCCACCGGGACCTAGCAAACTAGTATGACACGCGGCTTACTTGCCCTAGCTGACAGCCTTGTACTCTTGCATGGCTGGCGTCGCTGGGGTGCTGCTTTTGTGGCTGGCATCGCCAGCGTTCTGGCCATGCCGCCGATTTTTTTGGCACCGATTCTCCTGATCACCTTACCCGTGTTGGTGCTGCTTCTGGACGGAGCCGATGCGGACCCCATACCGTCAAGAAAACGAAAGCGTTTCTTTGCGGCCCTTGGCCCTTCCTTTGCCGTCGGTTGGTGGTTCGGCTTTGGCTATTTTTTGGCCGGGCTCTACTGGATCGCTGAGGCGTTGCTGGTCAATGCCAGCGCTCATGCATGGCTGATTCCGTTTGCATTGACGCTGATTCCGGGCGGGCTAGCGCTGTTCATCGCACTGCCTTGCGCCCTGGCAGCTCGATTTTGGAGCACCGGGTTTGTGCGTGTCGGCATGCTTGCTAGCCTACTTGCAGCGTTCGAAGCGCTGCGCGGCGTGGTATTGACTGGTTTTCCGTGGAATGGATTTCACAGCGCGCTTGGGCTCCATGATGCCCTCTTACAAGGCCTATCCGTTCTGGGTCCGCTTGCCGCGAGTTTTCTGGTCCTTTTGGTTGCCATGATACCAGCGGCGCTCTGGCCGCGTGAGGTTACTGGTCGCGGATCACGAATTGCGGCGCTTGGCTGTCTTCTGGTTTTTGGGCTCTGGGCAGGGTTTGGCGTGCTTCGTCTGGCCAGTGCCGACGCAACCATGGTCGATGGCGTTACGATGCGGATCGTTCAGCCGAATATTGCGCAAGTGGACAAGTGGGACCCAGATCTGCGCGAAGCCCATGTCGCAACACTGCTTGAACTGACAACTCGGCACACCGGCGCCGATCGCCTGGGCGTTCTGGGCGTCAGCCATGTGGTGTGGCCCGAATCAGCTTTTCCGTTTTTGTTGACGCAACGCCCTGATGTTTTGAGAGCCATCGGATCGGCTTTACCGCTTGGCGCGCAAATGCTCGCAGGGGCAGTTCGCGCCGAACCGCGTGGGGCGCAAGATCGCGCCTTCTACAATTCTGTTTATGCGTTCAATGATCGCGGCGAGATCATTGATGCCTATGATAAAGCACGGCTGGTGCCGTTTGGAGAGGTGTTGCCTTTTGACGATCTGATTGATCGCCTCGGCTTGCGACCTTTGGTATCAGCCCCAGCTGGATTTGAACCCGGCGTCGGACCGGGTGTTCTGAGCGGGTCGAGTGGACCGGTTGCTCTTGCATTGGTGTGTTATGAGGCAATTTTTCCAGGGTTTGTCCGCGCCGGCGCGCGCACGCACACGCCAGACTATTTGCTCAACGTCACCAATGATGCCTGGTTTGGCACAAGCGCCGGGCCCCGCCAGCACTTTTTCCAAGCTCGCCTGCGTGCTGTGGAAACAGGATTACCGCTGGTCCGCGCCGCCAACACAGGCATAAGCGCCGTGATTGACCCTTACGGTCAAGTCATCGCTGAGCTGGGGATTGACCAGCAGGGCATCATTGACGCGCCTTTGCCGCAAGCATTGTCACCGTCACACTATGTTCATTTTGGCGATGCACCTTTTTTAGGCATACTCGCTTTGGTTTTAAGCCTTTGTTTCTACTACCAAAGAAAGCAAAAACCGGTTTTGGCTTGAGTCAAAGCAACTTGCTTTATACACCTATAGGAGTACTCGACGCAGTCGTAATGAACGTAAATTGTTGAAGAAAGGCCCCGCACTTTCCGTTAGGGCGTGCTGGTGTAAGGTAGAAATCCACCCTATGGCAAATAAACGAGCGCCTAACCCCGTTGATGTGCACGTTGGCACGCGTTTACGTATGCGTCGTATGATGCTCTCCATAAGCCAAGAAAAACTTGGCGATGCTCTTGGCGTATCCTTCCAACAAATCCAGAAGTACGAAAAAGGCACCAACCGCATTGGTGCTGGGCGCCTACGCGATATTGCGACAGAACTGAAAGTTCCGATCCCCTATTTTTATGATGACTTGCCAGGCGAAGAGCCTGCGATGGGGTTTGCCGAGTCCGGTATGAGCTATGTCTCCGAGTTGCTGACGTCGTCTGATGGCGTCGAGCTCACTCGCGCCTTTCTTCGTGTGAAAGATCCTGCCGTGCGACGGCGCATTGTCGACTTGGTCAAGTCCATCGCCGGGCAGGATGACGGCACCATCATTCCAGCGCAAAAACCCGCTTCTAACGGCTGATCGTACCGCAGCAATCGACGACCCGCCTCCTCTGGGTCTTCACTATCTCTTGATTTTGGTCAGTCGCAGTGGCATGACACCGCCGATCCGTTTTGACGAACGAGCGTTTGTTTTATCGAACGCCGTTTGTTAAACCATCGGCGCAGATATCGTTGCGCCTTACCCCTTTTCTCCTATTGGGATGTTTTGTGTATGGCGCGCTCCTCCTATCTGTTCACCAGCGAATCGGTTTCCGAAGGTCATCCGGACAAAGTATGTGACCGCATCTCTGATGAGATCGTGGACCTTTATTTCCGCACAGCCCAGGATGAGGGGATGGATCCCTGGCAGGTACGCGTGGCCGCTGAGACGCTGACAACCACCAATCGCGTGGTGATCGCCGGTGAAACCCGCGGTCCTGCCTCCATTGGCCGTGAGCTGGTTGAAGAGGTTGCTCGCGCAGCCATCAAAGACATTGGTTATGAGCAAGATGGGTTCCACTGGAACATGGCCAAAGTGGAAGTTCTGTTGCACGGCCAGTCAGCTCACATTGCTCAGGGCGTGGACGCGGCCGGCAACAAAGATGAAGGTGCAGGCGACCAGGGTATCATGTTTGGCTATGCCTGCCGTGAAACACCTGACCTGATGCCAGCGCCTATCTACTACGCGCACAAAATTCTGGAGCGGCTGGCCAAGGCGCGCAAATCTGGAGACGCCGCAGTGCTTGGTCCGGATTCCAAAAGTCAGGTCACCTTGGCGTATGAAAACGGCAAACCAGTGCGAGCGACATCGATTGTCGTCTCCACCCAGCACATGGATGCGTCCATGACCTCTGCTGATGTTCGAGCAGTTGTTGAGCCTTATGTGCGCGAAGTTTTGCCTGATGGTTGGGTCACCGATGACACAGTTTGGCATGTGAACCCAACAGGCGCGTTTGTTATTGGCGGTCCAGATGGTGACTGCGGACTGACCGGTCGCAAGATCATTGTCGATACCTATGGTGGTGCGGCTTCCCACGGTGGTGGCGCGTTCTCAGGCAAAGACCCCACCAAGGTGGACCGGTCAGCTGCCTATGCGGCGCGGTATCTTGCTAAAAACGTCGTGGCGGCAGACCTTGCTGAATGGGCGCAAATTCAGCTCTCCTATGCCATCGGGGTGGCGCAACCTCTGTCGATCTACATCGATACAGGTGGCACGGCCAATGTCGATGAAGCCAAGCTGGAGGCGGCCCTTGGCCAAGTTATGGACCTTTCGCCTCGCGGCATTCGTGCACATCTTGATCTCAACAAACCGATCTATGCGCGCACGTCGGCCTATGGCCATTTTGGCCGCAACGCCGACAATGACGGCGGTTTCTCTTGGGAAAAACTCGACCTTGTTGATGAGCTGAAGGCGGCCGTTGCAGGCTAACAACGACAGCCAGAAGGATCGCGCGCGTGGGCTCTTGTATGGGCGACGTAAGGGCAAGACGTTGCGCGATGCGCGGGCGAAAGCCTACGAGGCAGGCCTTGCGCGCCATGCGCTCGATCTTTCTGTGCCGTGTGGCGGCGCGTGCAACCTTTTCGACGTACCGGTCAGCAGATTGGCACTGGAGATAGGGTTTGGTAGCGGTGAACATCTGCTGCACCAGCTTTCGCGGCAGAGTGATACTGGCTTTCTTGGCTGCGAGCCTTTTGTCAACGGTATGGCCCGGTTGCTGGACGATGCCGAAGATCATGAGGGCCGCAACCGGCTTCGGGTCCACGAAGGCGATGCCCGAGACGTCATCGATTGGTTGCCTGATGACAGTCTAGACATCGTCTACCTGCTCTACCCCGACCCATGGCCAAAATTGAAGCATGAGAAGCGCCGGTTCATGGGGCGGGACACGCTGGATCTGCTGCACCCAAAAATGAAGCCTGGCGCAGAGTTGCGCGTTGCCAGCGATATTGATGTCTACAAGGCCACCACGCTTAGAGCGACGCAGGCGCATCGCGGATTTGAAATCGACGGCCGTGATATGGCCGAACCGTGGGCGGATTGGATCCAAACCCGCTATGAAGCCAAAGCTATTCGCGAAGGGCGCACACCGGCCTACTTCTCATTTTTTGCCAAAGTGTTGCCTCAATAACACAAAGCCCTTGCACACGACGCCCTTTTCGCCTATCTTGTCTCCAACACCTTCATCGTCAGACATCTGATTAGGGTGGGTCCTTCACGGGCCCGCCCTTTTCGTTTGGCGCAAGCAATCTCAACTGGAACACAATGACAGCGACTGATATCGACAGCAGCAGCGATGCGCACACCACCCGTGTGGTGCGCGAAACAGGTCTTGCTGCGCGCGTTGCTGCCATCGTCGAACCCGCCATTGAAGGTTTGGGTTATCGCCTGGTGCGGGTGAAGATTTCCGGACAAAATGGCTGCACAGTTCAGATTATGGCTGAACGCCCCGACGGCACCTTCACCATTGAAGACTGTGAAGCCGTGAGCAAAGACATCTCGCCGGTGCTCGATGTGGATGATCCGGTGAAGACGGCCTACCATCTTGAGGTTTCCTCTCCCGGTGTTGACCGATCTCTTGTGCGCCCCATCGATTTCATTCGCGCAGTCGGCCATGAAGCCAAAATTGAGCTTTCGCGGCCCATCGACACGGGCACCGGCGAAGGGCGCAGGCGTTACCGTGGTGTCATTCAGGCCGCCCTCGATGAGACGGTGGAGTTGACCATCGATGCAACGGGCGGAGCGCTTACTGTCGCCCTGCCTTACGATGCAATGGAAGATGCCCGGCTGGTGATGACCGATGCTTTGATTGAGGCTGCACAAAAGGCGCAAGACGCTGCGGCCGACACCAATGACAATGACAGCAATACAGAAAACAACGCTGGAGATCGCGCCTAAGACAGGCGCCCCGGTGATCTAAGGAGAACGCCCATGGCCGTCAGTGCAAACCGACTGGAACTGTTGCAAATCGCTGATGCGGTTGCGCGGGAAAAGTCGATTGATCGTGAGATCGTCATTTCGGCGATGGAAGAGGCAATGGCCAAAGCCGCCCGTGCGCGTTACGGGTCGGAAACCGATATACGTGCCACGATCAATCCAAAAACCGGTGAGTTGAAGCTTCAGCGCCTCATTCATGTGGTTGAAGAGGTGGAAAATCCAGACGCACAGATGACGGTAGCTGATGCCAAGCACACATTGCCGGATGCTGAAGTTGGCTCAGTGATCTCTGAGATTTTGCCGCCGCTTGATTTCGGTCGCATTGCTGCACAATCGGCCAAACAGGTGATCGTCCAAAAGGTGCGCGAAGCTGAGCGCGATCGCCAGTTCGAAGAGTTCAAAGACCGCATTGGTGAAATCGTCAATGGTACGGTTAAGCGCGTTGAATATGGAAACGTCATTGTTGATCTGGGACGCGGCGAAGCGATGTTGCGCCGTGACGAGCTGATTCCGCGTGAAATTTTCAAATATGGCGACCGCGTGCGCGCCTATGTTCTGGATGTGCGCCGTGAGCAGCGTGGACCGCAGATTTTCCTCTCGCGCACACACCCTGCTTTCATGGTCAAACTCTTCACCATGGAAGTGCCGGAAATTTACGACGGCGTTATCGAAATCAAGAGTGTCGCTCGCGACCCCGGTTCACGCGCAAAAATTGGTGTGATTTCCAACGATTCGTCCATCGATCCAGTTGGCGCCTGCGTCGGTATGCGCGGTAGCCGCGTGCAGGCTGTGGTGCAGGAGCTGCAGGGCGAGCGCATCGACATCATTCCTTGGTCGCCAGATGAGGCAACGTTCCTTGTGAACGCATTGCAACCAGCAGAAGTTGCCAAGGTTGTGCTGGATGAGGACACGCGCCGTATTGAAGTTGTGGTGCCGGAAGACCAACTGTCACTGGCAATTGGGCGTCGCGGGCAAAATGTGCGCTTGGCCTCGCAGCTGACCGGCTGGGATATCGATATTATGACGGAGGACGAAGAGTCCGGCCGTCGGCAGAAAGAATTTGCTGAACGTTCAGAATTGTTCGTTAGCGCCCTCAATGTTGATGAAGTGGTGGGTCAACTTCTTGCGTCGGAAGGTTTTGCGACGATGGAAGAGATCGCCTATGTGGAGCGTGACGAGATCGCGACCATTGAAGGTTTCGACGATGAAACCGCTGACGAGCTTCAAGCCCGTGCACGTGAGTATCTCGAAGAGCTGGAAGCCAAAGCGGATGCTGAACGCCGTGAATTGGGCGTTGAAGATACACTTCGCCAGATTGATGGCCTGACAACGCCGATGTTGGTCGCGCTGGGCAAGGATGAGGTCAAAACCATCGAAGACTTTGCCGGCTGCGCGACTGACGATCTGGTGGGATGGAGCGAACGCAAAGATGGCGAAACGGTTCGCTTCCCTGGCGCGCTATCGGATTTCGATGTTTCGAAAACCGATGCTGAGTCGATGATCATGCAGGCACGTGTCGCAGCGGGCTGGATTACGGCCGAAGAGTTGATGGCGCAAAACGCCGAAGACGAAGAAGTGGGCGAAGAGGCCCAAGAAGAAGAAGGAGCGCCCGCGTAAGCGGGCCTCTTTCGGTAATGAGCACAAAGGTTCAGATCACAGTATGGCAAACGCCAAGGCGACCAAGACAGACGAGGCTGCGCGCGAGCGCATGTGCATCGTCACGCGTCAGCGCGCCGATGACACTGATCTGATCCGCTATGTGCTAGACCCCGATGGGGTACTGGTTCCCGATGTAAAAGCTGTGCTACCAGGCCGAGGTGCTTGGGTTTCGGCTCGCCGTGACGTGCTTGCCGAGGCGGTAAGGCGGAAGGCTTTTGGCCGGGCGCTGAAAACCGACGTGCCGCTTGGCGGGCTTGATGATATTGTTGAGCGAACTGAGCATGTTTTGCGCCAGCAAACGCGCGGCGCGTTGGCATTGGCGCGCAAAGCGGGGCTCGTTGCCAACGGCTTTTCGAAAGTGGAAAGCGCGCTCAAGAACGGCAAGGTGCTGGCGCTGTTGCACGCCACCGACGCTGGCGCCGATGGCGTGAAGAAATTGAACCGGCTCGCAGGCCATGTGGGCGTGCCGGTCTTAAGCGTTTTACCACACGGCGAAATGGGTTTGGCATTGGGGCTGGAACATGTGATACATGCGGCCCTTCTAGACGGTCCGGGTGCTGCGCGGTTTCTCGCCCCCTTTCGGCGGCTTGAAGCCTATTGCTATGGCGACGACACGCCAGGCGGCAACATTGATGGATCAACGCAACGGGCAAAAGAACCGGTGCTAGGAGACAAGACGGCAGTATGAGTGATCAAGACACAACCGACGAAAAAGGCACCAGCGATTCCGGAACTGGAAAGCGCACTCTGTCATTGAAACCTTCCTCTGGGACGGTGCGGCAGAGCTTTTCCCATGGCCGATCCAATTCGGTCGTGGTTGAGAAGCGTAAGCGTCGCATCGTGATGCCTGGCGATAGTCCGGCCCCAGCCGAGACCAATGCTGAGACTGTTAAGCCAACGCCAAAGGTTGTCACCCAGACCAAACGCCGGGTGATCAAGCCTAGCGCAGGATCTGGCACATCGGGCACCAAGGCAGAAGCAGCTCGCAGCGCGACGAATGCCGAGCAGGAAGCTCGGCTGAATGCGTTGAAAATGGCACAGAAGCGTGAAGTGGAAGAAGCCAAGGCTGCCGCCGAAGAGGCAAAACGCCGGGCTGCAGAAGAAGAGCGCCTAAAGAAGGAAGCCGAAAAAGAAGCTGCTCGGTTGGCTGAAGAAGCCAAGATGGCGGCGGAAGCTGAGGCCCGTAAGCCGAAGGTCAAAGAAAAGCCAGTTGTTGCTGAAGACCCGGTGGAAGAGGTTTCACCCAAGCGCGGCGTGATCGACGATGATGCTCCAGCACGTGGTGGACGCGGTGGCGACACACGTAACAAACGACCAGAAACACCCACACCAGCAAAACCAACGCCGCGCACAGATGAGCGACGTCGTTCTAAGCTGACCATCAACCGTGCACTCAATGATGATGGCAACCCGCGTGGTCGCTCCATGGCCGCGATGCGTCGCCGCCAAGAGAAAGCCCGTCGTGGCCAGCAGCAAACCGGCCCGCGCGAGAAGGTTCTGCGTGAAGTCACCATTCCAGACGCGATCACCATTCAAGAGCTAGCCAACCGAATGGCCGAGCGCGCGGTGGACGTGATCAAAGTTCTGATGACCCAAGGCCAGATGCTGACAGTGAACGACATCATTGATGCCGATACCGCCCAGCTGATCGCCGAAGAACTTGGACATACGGTCAAACGCGTCTCGGAAGCTGATGTGGAAGAGGGCCTCTTCTCCACCGAAACGACCGATGATGATGAGGGTGCATCACCGCGCCCACCGGTTGTGACCATCATGGGCCATGTCGATCACGGTAAAACCTCACTGCTTGACGCTATCCGAAACGCCAACGTTGTGCAGGGCGAAGCAGGCGGGATTACCCAGCATATCGGCGCCTATCAGGTTGAAAAGAACGGCCAGCAGATTTCGTTCATCGATACGCCGGGCCATGAAGCGTTCACCGCTATGCGCGCACGGGGTGCTAAAGCCACTGATATTGTGATCCTTGTGGTTGCAGCGGACGACAGTGTGATGCCGACGACGATTGAGGCAATCAATCACACACGCGCTGGCGATGTGCCGATGATCGTGGCGATCAATAAAATGGATAAGCCAGAGGCTGACCCGAACCGCGTGCGAACCGATCTGCTTCGCTACGAAGTTCAGGTGGAGGGCATGGGTGGTGAAGTGCAGGACGTTGAAGTGTCCGCTACCACCGGCCAAGGGCTGGACAGTCTGCTTGATGCGATCTTGCTGCAAGCGGAGATCATGGAGCTTAAGGCGAACCCCGATCGGGCCGCCGAAGGCGTGGTGATTGAAGCGCAGCTTGATAAAGGTCGCGGTCCTGTTGCCACCGTTTTGGTGCAGCGTGGCACGCTGAGGAAAGGCGACATTTTGGTCGCTGGTGGTGCCTGGGCGCGCGTTCGGGCACTGATCGACGATCACGGACAGCAAGTGGATGAAGCTGGCCCATCGGCGCCGGTTGAGGTGCTTGGCTTCCAGGATACTCCATCGGCAGGCGATCCGTTTGCCGTGGTTGAAACTGAAGCCCGGGCCCGCGAAATCACCGACTATCGCCAACGTCAGCTGCGCGAGACAACTGCCGCCCGTCTTGGTACGGCGCGTGGTTCGCTTGAGCAGATGATGACACGCCTGCAGGAATCCAACCTGCGCGAGTTCCCAATTCTGGTCAAAGGCGATGTGCAGGGCTCGGTTGAAGCCATCGTGCAAGCAGTTGAAAAGATTGGTAATGAAGAGGTTGCAGCCCGCGTTATTCACGCCGCGCCTGGCGGTGTCACGGAGAGTGACATTGCACTGGCCGCAGCATCCGAAGCGCCAATCATTGCGTTTAACGTGCGTGCCAACAAGCAAGCCCGTGATACCGCACAGGCTGAAGGCATCGAGATCCGCTACTACAATATCATCTACGATCTGGTGGATGACATCAAAGCGGCGATGGAAGGGCTTCTTTCGCCCGAACGTCGCGAAACGATGCTTGGCAATGCTGAAATCTTGGAAGTGTTCAACATCACCAAGGTCGGCAAGGTGGCCGGTTGTACGATTACCGAGGGCAAGGTGGAACGTGGCTCGGGCGTGCGTTTGATCCGCGACAGCGTGGTGATCCACCAGGGCAAACTGAAAACGCTCAAGCGCTTCAAAGATGAAGTGGCCGAGGTCACGACAGGCCAAGAGTGCGGTATGGCGTTCGAGAACTACGAAGACATACGCCAAGGCGATGTGATCGAGTGCTTCCGCGTGGAAGAGGTGGCGCGCACGCTCTAGGTTTCGACCTAAAGCGCGCCGCCCACAAAGGCACGGTTTCACGAAGGTTATTCGATGAACGCTCCCTCTCAACGGCAATTGCGGGTTGGTGAGCTGGTCCGGCACGCGCTGTCGGATGTGCTTACACGCGGTGACGTGCACGGGCTTGATCTCGCCGGCACGCTGGTTTCTGTCTCCGAGGTGCGCATGTCGCCCGACCTTAAGATTGCCACATGCTTCGTGACGCCCATTGGGCCAGGCGATCCCAAAGAGCTGACCAAGAAGCTCGCTGGTGGCGCGCGCGATATGCGCATGCAGATAGGACGTCAGCTCAATTTGCGTTTCACGCCGACCTTGCGCTTCAAGCCGGATACCTCATTCGACACCTACGGCAAGATCGACGAGATTTTGCGTTCACCTGAAGTCGCGCGCGACACGGACGCCGTCCGAGGGAAAGAAGACAACGACTGATGGGCAGACGGAAGAAGGGTCGGAAGGTTTCTGGCTGGATTATCCTTGATAAACCCGTCGGTGTGACCTCGACACATGCGGTTTCGCGCGTGCGGCGGTTGTTCGATGCCCAAAAGGCCGGTCATGCTGGCACACTTGATCCGCTGGCATCGGGCGTTCTTCCGCTTGCGTTAGGGGAAGCGACGAAAACCGTTCCCTATGTGATGGATGGCGAGAAGCGGTATCTATTTACCGTTCGCTGGGGCGTTGAAACGTCGACCGACGATACCGAAGGCGAACCGGTCGCCACCAGCGACAAACGCCCAGATGAGGAGGCTATTCTCTCGGTTCTGCCGCAGTTTGTCGGCACGATTGATCAGGTTCCACCGGCTTTTTCGGCCAAGAAAATCGATGGCGAGCGGGCTTACGATCTGGCCCGTGATGGTGAGGTGGTGGAGCTGGAACCCAGCCAGATCACCATTCACGATCTTGCCTATCTTGGATCACCGGATAATGACCGCGCGCTGTTTGAAGCCCATTGCGGCAAAGGCACCTATGTGCGCGCGATTGCCCGTGATTTGGGACGTGCGCTGGGCACCCGCGGCCATGTGACGAGCCTGCGGCGCACGCAAGTCGGCCCGTTTGATGAGCAGATGACGGTGACGCTGGACCAGTTGGAGGCTGTCGAAGGTCCCGAAGAGTGTGACCAGTTTCTCACTCCGATGGCTGATGCGCTCGGCGAGCTGCACGAAATTCAGGTGGTTTCAGGCGATGCTGCCAAACTGCGCCGCGGCATGAGCTTGCTTGTGCGTGGACCAACGGCACCCGCCAATGGCGAAGAAGCTTACGCCATGGACGGTGACGAGCTGATCGCCCTAGGCGTGATGGACTATGGCAAGTTTTTGCCGAAACGCGTGATCGTGCCGGCTGACGGCTGACGGCCTAGGCCTTGGTGAGGTGCGGAAACCGCGCAGCCAACCTGGCCCGAAGCTCCGCCTGCGGATCCGGCTTTGCGTCCGTTTTTGGCGTGGTCTTTTCACCGCCGGAGAGCCCAATCACCTTGATGCCAAGCGTGTCTTGAGAACGCCTCACCACTGCGCAGCGAAACTCGCTCCGTTCGCCTAAAAGGCGCAGCGAAAACTCATTGGGAATCAACGCCGTGTTCTCGGTTTTGAGCAGGAAACCTTTGTCGGACCGGTTGCGCACCAGGACGTCAAAGGTGGACATGCGATTGTCGAGGATGACCGTCCCGCTGGCGAATGTACGGCGACGGCGATCCTGGCGACGGTCGTCGGAAGGCTCAGCAGCGGGGGAGACGGCAAGGACGGTATTTTGCATGACAGTCTTCCAACGATCCAGGGGCCTTTAATCTAGCGCAGACTTCCTTAAGAAACCGATGAAAACAGGCGCGTGTGACGCCTAGCATACCGCGCCGTGGGTAAATTTGGACCTATTGGACGCGAGCTGACCACTGGGCGCCAAAGTTGGCGGCCGCAGGACCATCGCAGTCCTCGCCGGCAGCTGGAGCCGTCAGATAGTCATGCGCCGTAATCTGGCGCACACCGCCGATCAGGCTGGTCTTGACCAGCACCGTGTTGAGCACGAGACCGAATTGGGGCACCACGGCGGCGGTGCTCATCGCCAGATCGACATCGCCTGCTGCTCCATCGTCGGGTTGGAATGCATAGATCGCGCAGACCTGCAAAGGGGCGAGATACTCTGTTCCAGCGCCCAAAACATCGTGGATGAAGCCGAGCGCTTTGAGGAAAGCCGTACCCCCGGCATCCTGTTCTGTCATGAACTCCTGACTGCGGAAAACATCGGCATTGCTGGCATAGACACTTTCGGCAAGCGCCGTAATCGGCGCCATCTGGCCGCTTGTATCTGCGCTCATGAACGCGTTGACGATGCGCAGTATGCCGTTGACAGAAACCAGCGCCTCAACCCTCGCCGAGGGCTCGCCGAGCACAATGGTCTCTTCCAGCTGAAATTCATTGGCCGCAACAAGCGTGGTCGAAACAATCATGGCTGAAGCGGTCAAAAGGGCTGCAAGAACCAACTGTTTTATGTGTCCGGTCATCGTGGCGTCATCCTGTTCAAGAGGGGGGATGACTTGATATCGCATGCGATACAGAATAGGAAAAATTTATCTTTTCTATAATAAGTATGCTATTTCTTTATGCCCTTGCCGCCCATTTCTCTCAACAAGCTTCTCATTCTGATTGACCTTCTGGAATGCGGCAGCGTGTCAGGCGCCGCGCGGCGGCTCAACCGCACGCAGCCCTCGGTCAGCAAGGCCCTAGCTGACCTGCGCGCCTATTACGATGATCCTCTGCTGGTGCGCGACGGCAGTGCGCTCGCGCCATCACCTTTTGCTAGCGATCTTCTGGCGGGCCTTACCGAATGGCGGCAATGTGGCGATGCCCTTTTATCCAGGCGCGCCAAATTTGAGCCGGGCATGACACAGCGCCAGTTCCTAATCCGCTGTTCGGACTATCACCTAACGGCCTTCGGTCCGCTCGTGCGCGACATTGCCTTGCGCTATGGCCCGGCGACCAGTTTTCAGCTGTTGCAGCCAGCGGCGTCGCTGGACCAGGATTACCAAAGGCTGAGCTTCGATTTCGCTTTTCAGGTCAACGCCAAGCTTGGCCCAAGCTTTGAGCGGCGCGCGATTTTGAGCGAACCCTATGTGATCGTTTACGACCCTGCGAAATGCACCGCTCCGCATGATATGGATAGCTTTTGTGCGGCCGTGTTCGTGCTGGCCTCGCCTGCCGGGTCCGGTCCAAGTGTGGTTGATCGGCATCTGGCCAAGCTCGGCCGCAGCCGGGAGGTGCGGATCCGGGTTCCGTTGATTTCCGACGCGGCGCGTCTGGTCTGCGGCACACCGTTTATCAGCGTGCTGCCCGCTTCCACAGGTGCGTTCGCGCGGGCCAACCTGTCGCTTGCCACAGCGCCCTTGCTCTTCGATGTGCCTAGCATCACCTCGTATCTGGTCTGGGCAAAAGCCCGCAGCGCCGATCCCGCCATCGCCTGGCTTGCGGAGAAACTGGCGTCGGCGCATTTCACAAATGACGTTTAAGGATCACGACACGCCTTGCGCCCGTTTTCTCTTGCACGCCTTGGGCACTGCTACCCCTTTCCAATCCCTCCAAAACCCTCTATAGCCCCGGCACCGTTGGCTGTTTGCCATCGCAACGCCGTATTGAAGGGATCAATCGTTCCCTGAACATGGTGTGACTCTGTTCCTTCGGAACAACCATTGATAAACTCTGGCTCTGTTCCTTCGGAACAACCGTAATTCTGACCTGCACTGGACGACATCCCGGGCAGGCCATTCCTGAGTGGCTCTGTGCCTTTGGCATAACCGCTTTCCTCTAGATATTAGGAGACACCCGATGTCGATTACGACTGAGCGCAAAGCTGCGCTGATGGAAGAGTATGGCAACAAGCCTGGCGATACAGGCTCTCCTGAGGTTCAGGTCGCTATTCTCACCGAGCGGATCAACAATCTGACCGGCCATTTCAAAGACCACAAAAAGGACAACCACTCCCGCCGTGGCCTTCTCAAAATGGTCAGCCTGCGCCGCAAGCTTCTTGACTACATTAAAAAGGGTGACGAAGCCCGCTACCGCTCGCTGATCGAGCGCCTTGGCATCCGTCGCTAACATACGCTTTTCAAGGACACGCCGGCTATCCGGCGTGCCCTTGGCATTTGCCGGTGTACGAACGGCGAAGGCCCCCTAAACCGCCAAGCTTTTGTCTCGCGTTGGTCACTGGCAGGATTGCCGATCCCTGAATGGTTCAGGGCTCCGTCGTCTTGCTGATGGTTCTTGAGCCAACAGATTGGCACAGACGGTAGATCACGTGACCCACCTGCGCTGGAGCCTCTCGTCGTTGGCGAGCTTCTCCCACGGGCGGGTCGCCACTGTTCACCAGGATGGCCTTCGCTTCTTGTCTGCCGGTTTACGGACCCGATCCATGGGGGATTGGGCTGTATTGACCGGGGTACGCGCCATAAGGGTAGCGGCCCGTTACAAGGAACGATGAATGTTCAATCATCATAAAATTAGCCTCGACTGGGGCGGCCGCGAACTGACACTGGAATCGGGTAAGGTTGCTCGTCAGGCAGATGGCGCGGTTATCGCCACGTATGGCGAAACCACTGTGATCGCGACCGTTGTGTCCGCGCACTCACCCAAGCCGGGCCTCGATTTCTTCCCGTTGACGGTGAACTATCAGGAAAAATATTACGCTGCGGGCCGCATTCCAGGCGGTTTCTTCAAGCGCGAAGGTCGTCCGACCGAAAAAGAGACGCTGGTCTCTCGCCTGATCGACCGTCCAATCCGTCCGCTCTTTGTGGAAGGTTACAAGCACGAGACCCAGGTGATTTGTACCTGCATGTCCTACGACATGGAAAACGATCCAGATATGCTGGCCATGGTGGCAGCCTCTGCTGCTCTGACGCTTTCGGGCGTCCCTTTCATGGGGCCAATCGGTGGTGCACGTGTTGGCCGCCTGAATGGTGAGTTCGTGTTGAACCCAACCAACGATCAGATGGAAGACACCGAGCTTGATCTGGTTGTTGCCGGTACCAATGACGCAGTGCTGATGGTGGAATCAGAAGCCAAAGAACTTGACGAAGCCACCATGCTGGAAGCGGTGATGTTCGGCCACAAGGGCTTCCAGCCTGTGATCGACGCCATCATTCAGCTGGCCGAAAAATGCGCTAAAGAGCCACGCGACTTCCAGCCTGAAGATCTCTCTGAACTCTATGGCGCGGTTAGCGGCATGGTGTCTGACGATCTGGCCGCGGCCTACGCCATCACCACCAAGATGGAACGTCAGGATGCCATCGGCGAGGCACGCAAAAAGGTTATGGACACGTTCTTCCCAGAAGGTGCAGATAGCCCAGCCTGGACCGAAACGCAGGTCAAAACCGTGTTCAAGAAGGTTGAAGCAGCAACCGTTCGCGGCAACATCCTGAAGACCAAGAGCCGCATCGATGGCCGTGATCTCGTTACGGTTCGTCAGATCGAAAGCGAAGTGGGTATCCTGCCACGCACGCACGGTTCAGCCCTGTTCACCCGTGGTGAAACGCAAGCGATTGTGGTTGCCACGCTTGGCACCGGCGATGATGAGCAGATGATTGATGGTCTGGATGGCCTGAACTTCGGCAACTTCATGCTGCACTATAACTTCCCACCGTTCTCGGTTGGTGAAGCGGGCCGTGTGGGGTCTCCAGGTCGTCGTGAGATCGGTCACGGCAAGCTTGCATGGCGCGCGATCCACCCGATGCTGCCAGCCAAGACGGAGTTCCCGTACACGCTGCGCGTTGTGTCGGAAATCACCGAGTCCAATGGTTCTTCCTCTATGGCCACCGTTTGCGGTACCTCGCTGGCGCTGATGGATGCGGGCGTTCCGCTGAAAGCTCCGGTTGCCGGTATCGCCATGGGCCTGATCAAAGAAGGCGATGAGTTCGCTGTTCTCTCCGATATTCTCGGCGATGAAGATCACCTTGGCGATATGGACTTCAAGGTGGCCGGTACGGCCAACGGCATCACCTCGCTGCAGATGGACATCAAGATCGATGGCATCACCGAAGAGATCATGCAGATCGCTCTGGATCAGGCCAAAGGCGGCCGTTTGCACATTCTGGGCGAGATGAGCCGTGCACTTGGTGAAGCGCGTTCGGAACTTGGCGAGTTTGCGCCGCGGATCGAGCAGCTTTCCATCCCAACCGACAAGATCCGTGATGTGATCGGCGCCGGTGGTAAGGTGATCCGTGAGATCGTCGAAAAGACCGGTGCGAAGATCAACATCGAAGATGATGGCACCGTGAAAGTGGCCTCATCGGATGGCAAGTCGATTGAAGCGGCGATCAAGTGGATCAAGTCGATCACGGATGATCCTGAAGAAGGCCAAATCTACCAGGGTACGGTTGTGAAGACTGTGGACTTTGGTGCGTTCGTCAACTTCTTCGGCCCCAAGGACGGTCTGGTGCACATTTCGCAGCTCGCTGCCGACCGCGTGAAGCAGACCACCGACGTTGTCAAAGAAGGCGACAAGGTTTGGGTTAAGCTTCTGGGCTTTGATGACCGCGGCAAAGTGCGCCTCGGCATGAAGATGGTCGACCAGGAAACTGGCGAAGAAATCACTGAAAGCGACGACGACTAAGCCGTCGGTTCATTGAGAGACTAAGAAAGGGCGCCGAGACACTGTCTCCGGCGCCCTTTTGTCGAAAATCTTAGACGCCAATAGCCTCCTAGCGGACAGTTTCGGGAGGTTTTTTCAAGCGCTTCGCTCTGGGCCTATGGCCCGACCGCTTCAGCGCGCGTTACAAAGTCTGCTCTGTGCCTTCGGCACAACCGCTAAACCTTCCGCAAATCCACGCGCTCGATCATGTGATCCTCGCCTTTGGTGAGGATGAGGTCAGCGCGGGCACGAGTCGGGCGAACATTGTCGCGTAGGTTCGGTAGATTGATGCCGTTCCAGATGTGCGTCGCGGTGGCGACAGCCTCATCGTCTTTCAGTTTCGAATACCGGTGGAAATAGCTTTGTGGATCGGCAAAGGCGGTCTCACGCAACCGCATGAAACGGCGAATATACCAGGTGCGCAATGTATCTTCAGCCGCGTCGATATACACAGAGAAGTCAAAGAAATCAGAGACGAACGGCACCGCGCGATCTGCTTCGGATGGTGAAGGTTGGCGGGCCTGAAGCACGTTGAGACCCTCAACAATCAAAATATCGGGTCGATCCACTGAAACTGTTTCTCCAGCTTTCACATCGTAGGTGAGATGCGAATAGACCGGTGCTTCAACATGTTCATGGCCAGCTTTGACGGCGCTCAAGAAACCAAGCAATGCCTTCACATCATAGCTTTCTGGGAAGCCCTTGCGGTTCATCAGACCTTCGGATTCCAGCACTGCATTGGGCAGGAGAAATCCGTCCGTCGTGATGAGATCAACCTTTGGTGTGTTAGGCCAGCGACTGAGCAGTGCCTGGAGGACACGGCTTGTGGTTGATTTACCCACCGCCACAGAGCCAGCAACACCAATCACAAAAGGCACCTTGTTCCCGTTGGATCCCAAAAACCGTTTGGTCGCTTTGAAAAGCTGCTGCGTCGCGGCAACGTACATTGCGAGCAGACGCGAGAGCGGCAAATAGATTGCCTCGACTTCTTCGATCGATAGTCGGTCATTAAGGGAGCGCAGACGGTTGACCTCCTCCGCGCCCAGCACCATCGGCTCACCTTCACGCAAAGCGGCCCACTCGTCGCGGGTGAAACTGCGATAGGGAGAGAGATCGGAACGGTTCATCTGATCCATGGCGACCGCCTTTTTTTGCGCGGCTGTGCCGCACGAGCGCGCACTATGCGCCGCGGGCTGCTTTCTCCGCCAGACCGGACTGTCCCGTACGGCGGGCAAGCTCGGCGAGCACGTTGTCTAGCGGAATATCGGCAATGCGCAAGACGACGAGTAGGTGATAGAGTACGTCGGCGGCCTCTTTGGTCAGCTCGTCCTTGTCGCCTTCCAGAGCAGCGACGATGGTTTCGACCGCCTCTTCGCCCAGCTTGCGGGCCGCTTTGGACATGCCGGCGGCCAACAATGAGGCCGTGTAGCTCTCATCAGATGACGCGCTCGCGCGCTCAGCGAGGATTGCTTCCAAGTCAGACAAGGAAAACGTGCTCATGCCGGTCTCATCGGTATGCCAGCTTCCATCATATGCTTTTTGACTTCGCCGATCGAATAGGTTCCGAAATGAAAGACCGAAGCAGCCAGAACCGCAGTGGCATGACCATCGCGCACCCCGTCGACGAAATGATCAAGCGTACCAACCCCGCCTGAGGCGATCACCGGCACAGTGACAGCATCGGCGATGGCACGGGTGAGCGGCAAATCAAAGCCAATCTTGGTGCCATCGCGGTCCATGGACGTGAGCAAGATTTCGCCCGCGCCCAATGCGACCACCTCTTTGGCGTACTCCACAGCGTCGATACCGGTCGGCTTACGGCCACCATGGGTGAACACTTCAAACCAGGTGGACCCGGCATTTGGTCCCTCTTGGCGTGTCGATTGCTTCGCATCAATGGCCACAACGATGCACTGCGAGCCGAATTTTTCAGCCGCCCGGCGGACGAAATCGCGATCATGCACCGCTGCCGTCATGATGGAGACCTTGTCGGCGCCTGCTTTTAACAGTGCGCGGATGTCTTCCAATGTGCGCACGCCACCGCCGACCGTCACCGGCATGAAGCAGTGCTCAGCGGTTTGCCGCACGACATCCAACAGGATGCCACGATCTTCGTGGCTTGCCGTGATGTCGAGAAAGCAAAGTTCGTCGGCACCGGCAGCATCATAGGCCTGTGCGGCCTCCACAGGATCACCGGCATCGACCAAATCGACAAAGTTCACGCCTTTGACGACGCGACCGTCTTTGACGTCGAGGCATGGGATGACGCGGGGTTTGAGGCTCATGATGTCTCCGCGTCGTTTGTGTGTTGCCCGTCCTCGTCGCTGTGCGCCTGTGGGCGGGGCGTGCGCCCGTCTTTGATATCAAGACACGGGAAACTGCGAGGTTTAAGCGACATCAGACACTACTCAGCTGCTTGTGCGGCGGCAGCACCTGGCAGAGCGCCGTTGATAACGTAGGCAAGAATCTCAGCCACTTGGCGAGGTTCACGGGCCACAGCCAAAGCGGCTGCGTCTACCTCTTTCAAGGCGTGGTCATGTTCGGGGCGCTGCAAAACAATCATTGGCTTGCCAAGCGCGGACGCGATACCGGCGTCAAACGCGGCGTTCCACTGACGATATTTTTCGCCAAAGCGCACCACGACAATGTCTGCATCACCGATCAGTGTGCGGGTGCGGATGCCATTGATCATAGCGCCCTTGTGATCGTGCCAGTATTTGTCGGGTTCGGCGCCGAGAATTTCCACACCGCAGTCATCGCTGGCCTCATGGTTGGTGATCGGAGCGGAAAAACGCACGGGCAAACCAGCGGCAGTGGTCGCGCTCTCAATTTCTTCACGCCAGTCGGTGTGAATCTCTCCGGAGAGATAAACGTTCCAAGTCTTCATCGAGGCGTCCTTTGCGTGCGAGCGGCCCTAGGCGCCGCGCTTCTTCATGATCGTATAGGTTATCGCAAGCCCGACCAGCGTGACGACGGCCAAAGGTACGGTCAGGATGGCCCAATTGATCATGCCCATCAGCGAAGTGGAAAAGCTTTCCAGAAACGTACTGGACCGCGTGCAGCCGCTCACATTGGGCATATTCACCGTGCAGCCCATGGCAAGCGCGATCAATTCGCCGACAAAAGCGCCCACCAGCGGAAACAGACCGATGATCAGCACCAAACCGATTGACCAACGCCAAGCCCAACGTTTGGCCTCGGCTTCGCTCAACCGTTCTTTGGAACCTCGTCGAAAACCCATCACACGACCTTCAAGATTTTAAGCGCTTCAGCCGGATCAATGCGCCCATCATAAAGCGCGCGGCCAGAAATAGCACCTTCCAGGATCGATGCATCGGGCTGCGTCATCCGCATGATGTCATCCAACGAAGCGAGGCCTCCAGACGCGATCACTGGAACGGAGACCTCCTTGGCAAGATCAATGGTGGATTCCCAATTGATGCCTGTCAGAACACCATCGCGGTCGATATCGGTGTAAACAATCGCAGCAACGCCTGCGTCTTCGAAAGCTTTGGCGAGATCAACCGCCAGCATATCAGAAGTTTCCGCCCAGCCTTCAACCGCCACTTTTCCGCCGCGGGCATCAATCCCGACAACGATTTTGCCTGGGTGGCGACGGGCAGCTTCGCGCACCAAGTCTGGTTCGCGCACCGCAATGGTACCAAGGATCACACGGGCGATACCCTTATCCAGCCAGGCATCGATGGCGGCATGGTCGCGTATGCCACCACCAAGCTGTACCGGCATAGTTATTCGGCTTAATATCTGATCGACTGCGTCGGCATTCTGGCTCGACCCGGCAAAAGCACCGTTGAGATCAACCACATGGAGGTAAGAGAAGCCCATCGCTTCGAAGTCAGCGGCCTGCGCGCGCGGATCGGTGTTGTAGACGGTGGCCTGATCCATCTCACCTTTTTTCAGGCGAACGCAGACACCGTCCTTGAGGTCGATGGCAGGAAATAAAATCACGGGTTCCACCTCAAAAAATTGGCAATAAGAGCCAATCCAAGTGTCTGGCTTTTTTCCGGGTGGAATTGCGTGCCGATAAGATTGTCGCGGCCAACAATAGCGGTCACCGGCCCACCGTAATCAGCGCGGGCGATGACATCGGCCTCATTGGTCGCTTGCAGATGATAGGAGTGCACGAAATAGGCGTGCAACCCGTTCTCACCAGTTGCGATACCGTCCAGGATCGGGTGATCGCTGACCGTTTCCAGCACGTTCCAACCCATATGCGGAATTTTGAGGCTGGGGTCGCTGGGCTCAATGGCGACGACGTCACCGGAAATCCAATCAAATCCTGGCGTTACGCCATGCTCTAAGCCGCGGGACGCCATCAGTTGCATGCCGACACATATTCCCAGGAATGGCGCCCCGCGCTGTGTAACCGCGTCAAACAATGCATCACGCATCCCAGGGACGGCAGAAAGACCTGCGGCACAGTCGGCGAACGCACCGACACCTGGCAACACCACGCGATCTGCAGTGCGCACCAAGTCTGGGTCTTCGGTAACATACACGGTCGCCGACAAGCCCTGTTCGCGGACCACGCGCTCAAACGCTTTGCTGGCCGAGCGCAAGTTGCCCGAGCCATAGTCGATGATGGCAATCGATTCGCTCATGAAACAGTTCGTTAGTTAGAAAATCCGGGAAGGGCAGGTGGTGTCGCGCTGGAAGGTCGATGCAAGGACCCACCCGATGGGCGTGAAGGCGCTACAGGCTGAACCGCACCACGATCAGCGACCCATTGCGTGAAGAAAACACGCTCTGCCTCATTTCGGTTGCGTGCTTCCAACACCGCGATTTCGCGGTATCCCTTTGCCGCCATGCTTTCCAAACGCAACTGCCCAGCTTCGACAAAAACAACAATGGCGACAGCAACTGAAAGGCCGGTCGTAACCAGCTCAGACACCGCAAGGCCAAGCACCTGAATGCCAATAACCAGCACCAGATAGGCAAGCAGCACCCACCAGAGGCGCCGCACAAGCATCCAGATAAGCGGAACGAACAACGCGGCCAATGACCAGCCATGGCGCACAAACACCAAACTTTGGGCATCCTCTTCCAACGTGCCCGACATCTGAGGCGGTGCAAAGACAGAATAGGTCCGCATCTAGAGCGCTCCTTTGGTAGTCGGCAGGTCACCAGCTACGCGCGGATCGATGGCCAGCGCATCGCGCAGTGCGCGAGCGACAGCCTTGAAGATGCTTTCGGCAATATGATGGCTGTTAGCGCCGTAGACACTTTCCACGTGCAACGTAATCCCAGCGTTCATGGCGAGCGCCTGGAAAAACTCACGCACCAGCTCGGTGTCGAATGTGCCTATTTTCAGAGCGGTAAACTCCGCCCGCCATACCAGGAAAGGTCTGCCCGAAACATCGACAGCGGCGCGCGATAGGGCCTCGTCCATCGGCAAATCGGCAGACGCATAGCGGCGGATGCCACGTTTGTCGCCCAGCGCTTCTTTCAAGGCTTGGCCAAGGGTGATGCCAACATCTTCCACCAAATGGTGATCATCAATGTGGACATCGCCCGTTGCCTCAATGGTGATGTCGACCAGGGAATGCTTGGCCAATTGATCGAGCATATGGGCAAAAAACCCCGCTCCATTGAGCGTAATCTGCGATACGCCCGTGCCATCAAGGTTCACCGTCACTTTGACGGAGGTCTCGTTGGTGGTGCGCTCAAGCGTGGCTGTGCGAGG
Organism: Hyphomicrobiales bacterium; assembly: GCA_040219355.1. Taxonomy (GTDB): domain Bacteria; phylum Pseudomonadota; class Alphaproteobacteria; order Rhizobiales; family MH13; genus MH13. The sequence goes on along the minus strand of JAVJSN010000010.1, from coordinate 428,591 downwards.
CATGATCGAACTGTTCTCTTGGCAAAAGATGCTTCCCTCTAACAGGCTGTGCGCTGTGATCCAAGCACCGAACCACCAGCTGGTGAACGGGTGAAGACACACCTGTTGCTTTGCAATCCGCACGCGGACCCTTACATGCGGTAAAAGACAACTCTTAGAGCGAAGATATTCTCATGCATTCACCTGAAAGCGCGCTGCCATCCATGCACGCGACCACCATCGTTACCGTACGCAAAGGCGGCAAGGTTGTTGTGGCCGGAGATGGTCAAGTTTCCCTTGGTCAGACCATCATCAAAGGCAATGCCCGCAAGGTGCGGCGCCTTGCCAGCGGCGATGTGATCGGCGGTTTTGCCGGTGCAACTGCTGATGCCTTTACTCTCTTTGAGCGACTGGAAGCCAAGCTTGAACAATATCCTGGCCAGCTCAAACGCGCGTCGGTGGAACTGGCCAAAGATTGGCGCACGGATCGCTATTTGCGTCGCCTGGAAGCGATGATGATTGTCGCCGACAAGGATGAAAGCCTGATCTTGACCGGGACAGGCGATGTGCTGGAGCCTGAAGATGGCATCATGTCCATCGGTTCTGGCGGCAATTACGCCCTGGCAGCAGCCCGTGCGCTGGCTGATAGCGACCATGACGCCGAAGAGGTCGCCAGGCGGGCGCTGAAGATCGCTGGCGATATTTGCGTCTACACCAACCACAATGTCGTTTTGGAAAGCATCGACGAAGCTTAGGATTACGGTGATGGCCACTCCGCCTCCCATCCCTCAGATGCACGACCGTATTAATGCCGGTGTTGCGGCGGGGATCATCACTCCCGATCAAGCATTGGCGTTGCGCAAGCTCCCCTTGGATTCGGGTCCGGAGCGCTTCTCCACTGTTTCAACCGGAGATGAACCTTTCGCCCTGTTTCGTGGCTTCCGCGACGTGTTTTTGGCGATCGGTATTGTCATCCTCGCCATCGGACTAACCAGCGTTGCCGGTCAAATCCTGGGAATGCGGTTTGATCTGCAAGCTGGTTGGACGGATGCTCTGTTCGGCCTGATACTGGCTATCATTGCCTGGATCGTTGCCGAATGGGTCACTGGGCACCTTCGCATGCCGTTGGCAAGCCTGGTGACAGCTTTGGCCTTTAGCGCTGCCTTTGCCGCAACACTGCTAAGTCTTAGCGAAATGGCTGGCCTAAGTTCTGGCACTGGATTGAGCATCGATCTTCTCGCACCGATTTTGGGGGCGCTGGGTGCACTGCTTTTTTATGTTCGCTTTCGTCTGCCTGCTGCGCTCCTTCTCGTCGCAGGTGGGCTGTCGAGCACGATTCTTCGCCTGATCGACCCAACCTGGTTCGATTCGCCGGGTCTATCGTTCCAAGTTGCGACATTTGCCGTCGGTCTGATCATCTTTGTGGTCGCCATCAGCTATGAGCTGCGCGACCCAAGGCGCATGCAACGCCAATCGGAGAATGCGTTTTGGCTGCATCTTCTAGCAGCACCGCTGATTGTGTTTGCGTTGACCGGCGGCGCGACATCGCTTGATATCAGCTCGACAGGTGAGGCGCTGCGCATGTTTGCGGTGGTCTTCGTGCTTGGATTGCTCGCCCTTCTCATCGACCGACGTGCTTTTATCGTTTCGGCGCTGCTTTATCTGGCAGGCGCCATTGCCTACACGATCAGCCAATCAGGCGTTGCACCAGACACACAATTTGCCATCACAGCTCTGGTTCTAGGCCTTTTCGTTGTTGGGCTTGCCCTTGGCTGGCAGCCTATGCGCAAGGCCTTCTTGAGCGTTTTGCCAGAGAGTTTGTCAGCGCGCCTGCCCAATCCCGCAGGCCCGGACGCGCTGGGTGGCTAACAGATGGAGTTTCGATTCGCGTCCGTAACGCCGGAGGATGCAACGATGCTGCGTGGTTGGTTGTCGACCCCAGCCTCGCAGGCTTGGTGGGGCGATCCCGATCACGAAATTCGCTTGATCTTTGACGGAGAAAAAACCGGCGAATCCAGAGGCTACATCGTTCATGGTGACGATGGACCGTTCGCCTACATCCAGTCTTGGTCCTGCGAGGCCCAACCGGCCAAGGCCATCGAGGACGAACCATGGGTTGCTGAGCAGCCTGATGGCACGCTGGGGGTTGATATCACCATCGGACGACCCGATCTGCTGGGTAAAGGTCTTGGGACTGAAGTGGTGCGGCAGTTCTGCCAAAAACTTTTTGCCGACGGAGCATCGCGCCTCATCATCGATCCCGATGCTAAAAACTCACGCGCCGTGCGCGCTTACGAAAAGGCGGGCTTTTCCCGCTTCGACCAATACACCAACGCGGATGGATCCATCACGGTGCTGATGGAGATGTTCCCGCCTGAAGGACAAACGACTTTATGAGCAACCTTGCTGCAACCTTCTCGCCTCGCGAGATCGTCTCTGAACTTGATCGCTTCATCATCGGCCAGCACGACGCAAAGCGCGCTGTGGCCATCGCTTTGCGCAACCGCTGGCGCCGTCAACAGCTTGATGAAGGCCTGCGCGAAGAGGTGATGCCGAAAAACATCCTAATGATTGGACCAACGGGCGTCGGTAAAACTGAGATTTCGCGGCGCCTGGCAAAGCTCGCCAACGCGCCGTTTATTAAGATCGAAGCGACCAAATTCACCGAAGTGGGCTATGTCGGACGCGATGTGGAGCAGATCGTGCGCGATCTGGTGGAAGCTGCGATTGGCCTGGTGCGGGAAACGCGCCGCAAAAAGGTGGAAGCCAAGGCTCACATTGCCGCCGAAGATCGGGTGTTGGATGCTCTTGTCGGCGAGAATGCCTCTCCTGCCACCCGCGATAGCTTCCGCAAGAAGCTGCGTGAAGGCGATCTGAATGACAAGGAAATCGAAATCGACGTGCGTGACACGGGCGGTGCGCCGATGTTTGAGATCCCCGGTATGCCGGGCGCAAACATGGGCATGATCAACATGTCCGATATGCTTGGCAAAGCGTTTGGCGGGCAGAAGACAAAAAAACGGCGCGTCACCGTGGTCGACAGCCATGACCTTTTGCTGGCCGAAGAATCGGACAAGCTGCTCGATGATGAGGAGATCACGCAGGAAGCCATCGCGCTGACGGAAAACCACGGCATTGTTTTCCTGGATGAGATCGACAAGATCGCATCAAGCGCTGGGCGTGGCGGTGATGTCTCTCGCGAGGGTGTGCAGCGCGACCTTCTGCCGTTGGTGGAAGGGACAACGGTTTCAACAAAATACGGTCCGGTGAAAAGCGATCATATTTTGTTCATTGCGTCGGGAGCGTTTCACGTCGCCAAACCGTCTGACCTGCTGCCAGAACTTCAGGGTCGCCTTCCCATCCGGGTTGAGCTGAAAGCCCTGACGCGCGAGGATTTCCGCCAAATTCTGCGCGACACGGAGGCGAGCCTCATCAAACAGTATATCGCGCTGATGGGAACCGAAGATGTGACGATCAGCTTCACCGACGATGCCATCGATGCAATTGCTGATGTGGCGGTCGATCTCAACAATTCGGTGGAGAACATTGGCGCTCGTCGGCTACAGACCGTGATGGAGCGAATTTTGGATGAGATTTCCTTCACCGCGCCGGATCGGGCGGGCGAAGAGATCGTCATCGATGCCGATCACGTGCAGGAACACATCGGCGAGCTGGCGAAAAACACCGACTTGTCGAAGTTTATCTTGTAGTTGGCAGGTACCTTTGCGTCATCCCGAATAGCGCTTTGCGCTGCCGGGATGACAGATAGGGCGATGTTAGCCGGATTTCGATCCATCACCCTGCCCCGCGCGTTTGCGCTTGGCAGGCTCCAGCGCCGGTGCTGCGCCTTCAATCAGCATCTCGATGACATTCTCCAGATAGACACAGTCATTTGCCGATAGGTGACCAATGCGTTGGGCAAAAAGATTGGCCAGGCGCGTTGCATTGGCGCTGAGATAAACCGTGTCTACTACAACCCGAGGATGGGAGAGAAATGCCAGTGTTTCCAACTCATCGGCATCATCCCAGATAAGGTTGAAGTACCCGACTATGCGCTGAACAAAGGCCCAGTTGGGCAGCCCACGCTTACCGTGCTCAAGCGCCGACAGATAGGCGCTGGAAACGTCAAGCGCATCGGCCATTTCGGCCTGGGTGACACCGCGCGCTTCGCGAAGCTGGCGCAGTTTCTCGCCAAGTGGGGTGAGGGTTGCGGCTTTCATGTTCCTAAAACCTTTGGACCGACCCTAGGGCTTGGCCTTCTTGGCGCGCAAGCGCACATAAAGTGCGCCCTCCCCGCCATGGCTTGCATGGGCCGGCTCCACGCCCAGGACCGCGGCGCGCAGGTCCGGCGCGGCTAGCCAACTTGGCACAGCTTTGCGCAAAATGCCCGATCCAACCGCCCATGGCGGTGCGTCTGGATGTGGATCGCGAACGCGCGCGCCCTTCCCCGTGATCACCAATACTGTGCGATGCCCATTGGCATGGGCGCGCCAGATGAAAGAACGCAACACATCGTGGGCCTCGTGTTGACGAAGACCATGAAGGTCCAACCGCGCGTCGATGGGCGTGCGACCGCGCGCGATCCGGGTGCGCGTTTTTCGATCCAAATCGATCAAGGGAGGCTGCCTGCCGCTGGAGGTATGTGATCGCGCCGGCGGCGGTGTGCTCTTCGTCTTCGCCTGCGGATGGCGTGGCACATGATGCTTCATCGCACCCTTATGTGGGTGCGCAGGATGTGGGTGGGCAGACAGGGTGGCGTGTCCGCTTTCCAGATAGTCAGAGAGCGCCTGCGAGTAGAGTGCGCGCTGCTTGGCATCTAGAGGATCAACGGTGCGTTTCACCCGATCCCAAAGGCCGGTTTCGCCGTCGCTTTGCCGAACGTTCGTGCCCAGCTTTTTCTTGCTCATGAGCCGTCCCCGCCGTTGGGGATGAGGATCGTATAGCGTACGGGTTGATTGACGGCTCCGGCGATGCGTCCTGCCTCGTCACCCGATCCGATAAAGATGTCGCCACGCGCCGGCCCAACGATGGCCGACCCGGTGTCTTGAGCGATCATGAGTCGGCTAAGTGGTTCTGCATCGCCTGGCAGCGGATTGGGTGATTGGACAAAAACAGGCGTTCCAAATGTGTGCAAGTGCCGATCAACAGCCAGGCTTCGTCCGGGCGTCAAAGGTACACCTGCGGCCGCAATCGGGCCAGCTGACGGGCCAGAGTCTTCGGCCATGGCGAAGAAGATAAAAGATCGATTCGTTGCCAGAACGGCATCGCGATCTTCTGGGTTTGCGGCCAACAACCAGGCGCGCAGACTGTCCATCGTGACGTCTTCCAGCGCAAGTTCGCCCCGTTCCACCAACGTGCGTCCGATGGGGGTGTAATGATGACCCGATTTGCCGGCAAAATTAATCCGCTGAACCGATCCATCTGTCATCGCCAGTCGGGCAGACCCTTGGATATGAATGAAAAACACATCGACAGGGTCCTGCAGATAGACCAGCTCCAAGTTCTGCCCGTCCAACGCGCCATTCATAATAGCGGCGCGGTCAGGGAAGGCTTCAAAACCACTGTCTGTCGACCGTCCCCACGTCACATCATCGTCAATGCCAAGGCTTTCCGGCGAACTGCCCAGCTCCACCAAATCTGTGGGTCGGGCGTAAAGCGGATATTGAAAAGCCCCTGTGCGCTCAAAGGATGCGCTGACCTGCGGTTCAAAATAGCCGGTCAGCAACCCTTGGGCTTCAACACGATGCGGCGTGAAATAGGTTTCGAAGAAAGCGCGCGCTTCGCTTGCTGAGCTGTCTGGTAGCGATGCGCAAACAGTTGCAAGAGCGGCTCCATCTACGCCGCTCGATCGCGCGCGCGGGGTTCGCTCGGTTGCACGCTCACAGGTGCGCCGAAAAGCGGTGAGAGCCGCGGCGTGGTCGTCATCGACCCAGCCTTCAATATCGTCATAGGCAAGGGGTGTGAGATGCGCAGGAAAGCTATCGGCCATTGCAGGTGTGGCTATCGGCGAGTTGGTGAGGGCCAAGACAAGCCCAACGACCATGCAAGCAAATCTGTTGGCAGATGTCTCTGTTGGCAGATGTCTTGGCATGGTTTTGGGCCGCACATCCCATAAATGACCGGCGCTTAGGTCGCTTCGGTCGCGACGAGCTTCCAGTTGGGATCGCCGGTGCTGACATCGCGCGCGAAGGTCCAGATGTCCGTCATCTCGGTCACTTCGGTTGGATCGCCATCAATCACACGGCCATCGGAATCCTTGGTCACGGAAATAAGCTGGCTTTTGAAGCGCATGGTGATTTGTGCGATCTTATCGGCAAGCTCCGCCTCGACGATGTCGGACTTGTCCAAACCGATGAAGGTGAAGTCAACGTTTTCACCTGCTTCATTGCGCTCATCAATGGCCTGAACGAAACCTTGATAGACTTCTTCATCGAGCAAGGGCTGCAATGTGGCTTTGTCACCTGAGGCAAACGCGGTCACAATCATCTCGTAGGCCAAGCGAGCGCCGTCAACGAATTCGCGGGCATGGAAGTTGGGGTCTGCGGAAAGCAGCGTCTTCAACGCACCTTCAACAGCAGAGCCAGGTTTGACCACACCGCCGATTTGATCGTCGGGGTCAGCAGCCTGCCGCGCACGCGCTGTGGGCAGCGTCACAACCTTGTCGCCACCGGTCTCAGCCTCTTCTCGGGCTGTGTACGGATCAAACGGCGGACGCTCTTCCCCGGTGCGCTTGCCCAAGACAGAGCGCAAACGGAAGAAGATGACCACTGCAATGGCCAGAAAGAAGAGGGTATAAATATCCACCGGCGTCCACGTTTCGGCCCTTGGGAAAAGCGCATGTTGTTGCGCGGGCCGAACCTTCTTGTTGGGTTGGTTTAATTGGAACTCATATGTAGGTGCGTTTCAAGCAGCATCCAGGGGTGTAAGCAAGCACGATAGCGTGTTCTACAACGCTCCCATCGTCGCATCTGTGCGCATAGTTACCCTGATTGGTGCTTGTAACCACCTTATCATGGCCCCATGTTGGCCATCATGCCTTTTGCTCTGATCTTTTTATTATTCATCTTTCTAGAGGTTGCTGGTTTCGTCGCAATGGCGGAAGCCGTTGGCCTTTTGGGTGTATTTGCGCTCATCGTGCTTGGCATTGTCGCCGGTGCCTTCATTATCCGCACCATTGGCCTTGCCAGCGTGCAGCGCATGCAACAGCGCGCCCAAGAGGGCGAAACGGTTGGCCAGGAGCTTGGTGGACTGGTTTTGGGTTTTTTGGGCGGAGTATTGCTGATTGTACCCGGATTTCTGACCGACCTCATCGGCATTGCCCTCCTTATCAAGCCCATTCAGATGCTGGTTTGGCCACGCTATGGCCGTCAAATGGCTGGTCGCATGCCCAATGTGCACCGGGGCGGCCAATGGCAATCGCCCAACCAAAGCCATAATCCTGCACGCGATAGCGTGGTGATTGATGCGGATGCTGAACCCAATGATGGTTCACCCAATCGCTCGCAGAAAGAGCGTAATCCCTGGGGCGCTTAAGGCTAAGTGTCTTTTGCTGGGCCCTATTCGCCGCACATCGCTTGCCGCCCAGCGGCCAAAATGGTAGCCACCGCCCACGTTTTGCGCGCATGAACTCATACGCGCCTCTGAAGACCTCCCTAAACTCAAGGAATAATAAGCCCCATGGCAAGCAAGAAGGCATCTGAGACGACGGCAGCTGACGAAGCAAAAGCTGACGACGCTGCCACAGCGACCAAAGCTGACACGAGCACAACCAATGGCGGTGGTGCCGCCGCTGCTGCGGCTGCAGCTGCAGCAATACCAGCTGGTGCCGCGCCGCGCTTTCAGGCTCTTGGACAATACATCAAGGATTTGTCCGTCGAGAACCCGAACTCGCCTGAGTCCATGCGCGCTGGCAAACAGCCTAAAATCGATATCAATGTTTCGGTGGGCGTGAACGCCAAAGCTGAAGGCACCAACGAGGTTGTGCTGAAGCTCGACGCCAAAGCCGGCACCGGCAAAGACATGCTGTTTGCGGTTGAACTTGCCTATGCTGGCCTGTTCCGCGCGGAAAACATGACGCAAGAACAGATGCAGGTTGCGCTGATGATTGAAGGCCCTCGCCTTCTTTTCCCGTTTGCGCGCGAAATTCTTGCCAATGCCACACGCCAGGCGGGCTTCCCGCCGCTGATGCTTGATCCGGTGGATTTCTTGGCGCTTTATCGTCAGCGTGCTGCGCAAGCGCAGGCTGCTCAAGCCGCCGCCACCGCCAGTTAGGCGAACTCAATCTGAGATAATTTGGAAAACAGCGCTCTTATTGGGGCGCTGTTTTTTTATGTTTGCTCAGCCCTTTGATCCACCAAATGAGGATAGCGGTTCCAAACCGGATCTTTCCCGAGCGTTGCAACAAAGGCAGCGTGCGCCGCTTTTTCGGCCTCGCTCAGCCGGACGGGCAAAGGTGATGGTCGTGGTTCAATCGTCGTTGCTTGCGTGCGTCGCTGGCGGCTGATGTCGCCGAAGCTCATGGCTTTTTGCCGTGCGCCGATCAGTTCGACGTAAACATCGGCCAGAAGCTGGGTATCAAGCAACGCATTGTGTTTTTCGCGCGCTGACAGATCAATCCCGAAGCGTTTGCAGAGTGCATCGAGAGAATTATCAGACCCGGGAAATTTTCGCCGCGCAATCGCGACCGTGTCCACCATCCGCTCGAACGACATGGCGGCCAGGTCGCACCGCTCCAGCTCGGCATTGACGAAGCCGAAATCGAACATGGCATTGTGGGCGACAAGGCGTGCATCGCCGATGAAATCGACCCATTTCTGGGCAACCGCATCGAAAAGTGGCTTGTCGGCAAGAAACGCATCAGACAGGCCGTGAATCTCTTCAGCTTTGGCAGGCATAGGGATCGTCGGGTTCACATACTCATGGAACTCAACGCCAGTGGGTACATAGTCCACCAATTCCACGCCCGCGATTTCACAGATGCGGTCGCCGTTTTTGGCGCGTAGGCCGGTGGTTTCAACATCGAAGATGATTTCGCGCATGCATGACCCCTTCTTTCAGGGAATCATGCACCAGTTGAGCGAAGGATGGAATCGACCTTGCCAGCGTTATGCACGCAATTCAGTAAGGATCCGCTTCACATCGGCACGCGCGGCGTCAACACCATGATCAGTGGAGATGACGTAGTCGGCACGCTCGACTTTTTGCTCCTGTGGCATCTGGCGCGCCATCAGCATGCGTGCTGTGGCCTCATCCATGCCGGGACGGGCAAGCAGGCGGGCAAGCTGTATCTCCGGCTTACAGTGAACGACAACGACCTTGTCCATGCGAACATCCCCGCCGGTTTCGAAGAGCAGAGGGATATCAAACACCATGATAGTGTGATGTTCGGCTTGCGCCTTCTGGAAAGCCGCCTCCTCACGGGCATGAACAAGGGGATGAACGATCGCTTCCAGTTTCGGGAAGAGCGTTGGATCAGCGGAGAGCGCTGCCTTCAATGCCGAACGGTCAACGATCCCTTCTCGGATTGCAGAAGGAACAAGGCCGCCAACAAGGGCCACTCCTTCGTTCTGATAGATCAGGTGCACGGCCCCATCGGCATCGTGGACCGGGATACCCTCTTCGGCAAAAAGTTTTGCGGTGGTGGATTTTCCGGTTGCGATGGAACCGGTAAGACCGAGTTTGATCATGCTAAGCTTTTGTTTTTGCTTGTATATCATCAAGCACAAGCTGTCTGAGCGCGTCCGTGACGGTTGGGCGCACACCAAACCAGCGTTCAAACCCTGGGACAGCCTGATGAAGCAGCATGCCCAATCCATCAACGGTTGGGTGATTGCGTTCACGCGCGGCGGTGAGCAGAGGCGTGTCCAGCGGTGTGTAGACGATGTCCGCCACCGTTGCGCCGTCGGCCAAGCGGTCGATGGGAACATCAAGTGCGGGCTGACCTTGCATGCCAAGAGCTGTGGTGTTGATCAGCAGGCCAGATTTGCCCGCATGATCCTCAAAGCTTGAGAAGCCGCCAAAAGCGATCCGCCGATCACCAAAATGGCGTGCGAAATGGGCTGTAAGGGCCTGAGCGCGATCCTCTGATCGGTTGAGGACGATGATGCGGTCAACGCCTGCCCCGAGCAGCGCATCAATGATGGCGCGGGCGGCACCGCCTGCGCCGAGCACCAAGGCTGTGCTTGCATTGGGGTGTGTCGACCAATTGGGCGCCTGGTCGGCAAGGTTTGCCATAAACCCCTCACCGTCGGTACTTGTTCCGTGGAGCTTGCCGCCATCCAGCCACAGCGTGTTGACCGCACCCAGCCGAGCGGCATGGTCAGCAACATGGTCGCAGGCAGCCAATGCAGTTTCTTTGTGCGGAATGGTAACGTTGGCGCCGACCAGTCCGTGGTCAGCAAAGGTTTCAAACCAGCCCGGCGCACCATCCGGATCAACAGCGATGGCCGTGTAGGTTGCATCCAGGCCATGCTCTGCGATCCAGGTGCCGTGGATAAGTGGCGAACGAGAATGGTTGATTGGCCAGCCAAGAACGGCTGCGTGACGTGTCATGTGGCGGCGGTCTCCAAAAGCGGGTCGATACCGTGGGCTCTTAAAGCGGACAGAAGAGGAAGGAGTGGCAGACCCAATATCGTGAAATAGTCGCCCTCAATGCGCTCAAACAGAGCGGCACCAAGCTCTTCCAACCGATAGGCACCGACGCTTTGGGTGGCAGCATTGCCAGCACGATCCAGATAGGCAGATTGCTCTGCTTCAGAGAGCGGGCGCATGGTGAGACTGGCACGTTCTGACGTGCTCCAAAGTGTGTGGCCGTCACGGACCAGTGCAGCGGCGGCGATCAGATGGTGGGTGCTCGCCTGCAAGCGAGCAAGTTTATCATCAGCTTCTGCGCGATTTGCTGCCTTGTGCAACAAAACACCATCATGCTCGAGTACCTGATCGGCACCGATCACGAACACACCTGGATTCGCCTGCGAAACAATCGCGCTGATGGCTTGGGCTTTGGCAATGGCCAGTTCCGTGGCTAAGGCGTCAGGAGGAAGATTGCCCAGCTTGTCTTCCAGGGCACGCTCATCAATGTCAGCGGTTTGGACGGAAAAGGACAGTCCGGCCCCTTTAAGCAATGAATGTCGAATGGACGAGCCAGATGCGAGAATAAGACCGGGGGACGCATTGCCTGCCATCAGCGTGCATCCGCTTGGGCGTCTTGTGTATTCGCTGCATCGTGCTGGGCTGCATCCTGCGCCTCACGATGCTGACGATAAAGCGAAAGAATTGCGGCGGCGGTTTCTTCAATGGATCGGCGGGTCACGTCGATAGTGGGCCAGCCTTGACGCGCACAAAGCCGACGCGACTCTGCAATCTCCGCAGCAACCAGCGCTTTGTCGGTGTAGTCGGTGTCGGCACTTTCATTGTAATCGGTGAGCACGCGATTGAGCCTGATTTGAACGATCCTGTCCGTGCTGGCAATCAATCCAACCACAAAGGCCTTGGTCGGTTTGGTGAGCACTTTGGGAATTGGCGCGCCTGGCACCAGCGGGTAGTTGGCGGTGCGGTAGCCTCGGTGCGCCAGATAGATGCTTGTCGGCGTCTTTGAGGTACGCGATATGCCGATGATCACGATGTCGGCCTGATCTAGATCGGGCGGCAACATGCCATCATCATGGGCAAGCGTAAAATTCAGAGCCTCTATGCGCTGAAAATAGTCGGCATCCAGAACATGCTGTGCACCGATTGTCAGCGCTGCGGAGTCACCGAGATACGATTGAAAGACATTGATCACTGGGTCGAGAACGGAGATCGCCGGGACGCCATGGTCGCGGCATCTTTCAGCCAAACGGGCGGCAAGGTCCGGGTCAACGATGGTGTAGAGCACAATGCCTGGCGCTTGTTCGATGGCAGCGGCGATGCGCTCAATCTGCGCTTGATCGCGGACCATGACGTAGCTGTGCTCGATCGCCCGGGAACTTGGGTAGCGCGAGGCGACAGCACGCGCGACGGTCGACAAGGTCTCTCCGGTGGAGTCAGACACAAGATGTAGGTGGAAGAAGCGCGTGGCAGCGGTTGTCAACGGGCTGTGTCCTTTGGCGCGAGCTTGTGTGGACAAATGGGGCGAGTCGCGCTGGGTAAGCAAGAGTTCCCCGGCCTTATGGGCGGTTTTGCAAAAACTGTCCAAGGTGGCTAGGCAGGGATCAAGCTGTTGATGACATGTGGATGAAAAAGGAAACAGCCAATTGGTGGTCTGTCGAGCGATGCGCAAGCAGAGTTTGAGGCCCGCGTTAACAGTTTGTTAAGGTTTATAAATGGTGAACGTGCGGCGCAAAATTCTCTGAACACTCTTCGTGGCGTTCCTGATGGCAAAGGGTCGGGATAAGGTTATGCAGATCAATTGTGGGAAGGCTTATGAGTCTTTTCCACGCCTAAGAATAAGAAGGAAAAAGGCTCTTTAAGAGACTCTCTTTTTTCCTTCCGATGTTTCCCACTGGCAGAGGTCGGTGAATTTGAGCCCGGAAGGGCGTGTGAAGGATGGTCAAGCGTGAGCAATCGGCTTTTGTTGAATGTGTTGAAGGGTGAAGTAGGCCCACGAATGCCGATTTGGATGATGCGGCAAGCTGGTCGTTATTTACCAGAATACCGGGCAACGCGGGCTGAAGCGGGGACGTTTCTCGATCTCTGCTACAATCCTGATCTTGCCTGCGAGGTGACGTTGCAGCCGATTCGTCGGTTTGGCTTTGATGGATCGATCCTGTTTTCTGATATTTTGGTTGTGCCGCATGCGCTGGGCCAGGATGTACGGTTTGAAGAGGGTGTTGGGCCGGTTCTACCGCCGCTTAGCGTCTCTGAGATCAAAGCGTTGGTTGATCGCTTTGAAGCTGAACCGGAGCAGTTTGATGCGCATCTTGATCCGGTGATAGAAACGGTCCGTCTGTTGCGCGCAAGCTTGCCTGATGAGGTCACCTTGCTTGGTTTCTGTGGTGCGCCCTGGACGGTGGCGACCTACATGGTGGGTGGTCGCGGGAGCCCTGACCAAGCCGCTGCCCGTAAGTTTGCACTGAAGGAACCAGAGATTTTTGATAAGCTGCTGTCGTGTCTTGCTGAGGCTTCAGTGCGCTATCTTGAACGGCAGATCTCGGCTGGAGCTGATGCGGTTCAGATTTTTGACAGTTGGGCTGGATCGCTAAGTCCTGCTGGGTTTGATCGATACAGCGTCAAGCCCATTGCACAGATTGTTGGCGGTTTGCGGGCGCAGCATCCCGACACGCCCATCATCGGTTTTGCCAAAGGTGCGATGCATGAACTTGGCATGTTCAGTGAAACGACGGGTATCAACGCTGTCGGTCTTGATTGGACGATTGGTGTTTCTGCGGCGCGCAAGCAGTTGCCAAGAAGCATGGTCACGCAGGGCAACATCGATCCGCTTTTGATGACCGCTGGCACCGATGCTCTTGATCAGGCGGTGGACCAAATGTTGAGCGGAGCGGCGGGCGTGCCACATGTTGCCAATTTGGGACATGGCATTACGCCTGACGGACAAGTTGATCAGGTGCACCGCTTCATCGAGCGTGTTCGTGCTGGACGATCATAATGGCATCACTGCAAGAGCCCTCTGCTTTGAAACAGTATGGTGGGCATGCACTGGCTTTGGTGATCTTGGGAGCAGTTGTTGCCGTTCTGACGTATCTGTTGCCGGCAGGCGCCTATCTCTGGATGAAGGCGTTGCATGTCATCGCGGTTATCGCGTGGATGGCTGGATTGCTCTATTTGCCGCGACTTTTCGTGTACCACGTGGATGCGCAGATTGGCTCGGTTCAGTCGGAGACTTTCAAAGTTATGGAGCGGCGGTTGCTGAAGGCAATCATGACGCCTGCAATGATCGTGTCGGCCATCACCGGGTTTTGGATCGCTTTTGTTGTCCATGGTTTTGAAGGAGGATGGTTGCATGCCAAATTGGCGTTGATCATTGTTCTCTTTGCCGTGCACGGCCACCTGGCTGCGTCGGTTCGTCGGTTTGCTGGCGACACCAATCAAAGATCGAGCCGGTACTGGCGATTCATGAATGAGGTGCCGACGCTTGTTATGATTGGTATTGTTGTTCTGGTTGTTGTGCAGCCATTCTAAAGACGGTTTTCTGTCATGTTCGATGGGCGTTACGAGTATCGTGTCTTGTCAAAGCCACAAACCTGTCTTACATGCGGCGTTGTAGGCGGGCGCTGCAGCGCACCATGAGTGCAACACTCTTTCCTGGTGCGTCGAATCATCCTTGATACGAGGGAGCGCTCAAGCAGGTTTCTAACCACCTCGCGTTCTGGCGGTCCCTACTTTTCTTCGATCAGTTCTGATCTTCTTTTCCGTTCTTCTGCTTCAGTCAGACCAGCAGATCCTCCACAGGCAAAACAGTATTTCCATGGAAGAAATCCGGCTTCAGTCCCTTAAAACAAAATCCCCTACCGATATTCTTGTCTTGGCCGAGGAGCTCGAGGTGGAAGGCGCGAGCGCGTTGCGCACGCAAGAACTCATGTTTGCGATTCTCAAGCGATACGCTGAGCGCGATGTGGAGATCGTTGGCGAGGGCGTGTTGGAAGTGCTGCAAGATGGCTTTGGCTTTTTGCGCTCTCCGGAGGCCAATTATTTGCCAGGCCCCGATGATATCTATGTGTCACCAACGCAGATTCGAAAGTTTTCTCTGCGCACCGGGGATACGGTGGAAGGTATTATTCGCAGTCCCAAAGACGGTGAGCGTTATTTTGCCTTGGTGAAGCTGATCACCATCAACTTTGAAGAGCCGGAAAAAGCTCGCCACAAAGTTCATTTTGATAATCTGACACCGCTTTACCCAGATGAGCGGTTTAAGATGGAAGTGGACGATCCGACTTTGAAAGATCGCTCAGCTCGCGTGATTGATTTGGTCGCGCCGATTGGTAAGGGCCAGCGGGCGCTGATTGTTGCGCCGCCACGCACCGGTAAAACGACGCTGATGCAAAACATTGCGCATTCGATTACCACCAACCATCCTGAATGTTTTTTGCTGGTTCTTCTGATCGATGAACGTCCAGAAGAGGTCACAGATATGTCGCGCTCTGTGCGCGGTGAGGTTGTTTCATCGACGTTTGACGAACCAGCGCAGCGCCACGTTCAGGTTGCCGAGATGGTGATTGAGAAGGCCAAACGCTTGGTCGAGCATGGCCGCGATGTTGTCATTTTGCTCGATAACATCACGCGACTCGGCCGTGCGTACAACACGGTGGTTCCATCCTCAGGCAAGGTGTTAACGGGCGGCGTGGATGCCAATGCGTTGCAGCGACCAAAACGCTTTTTTGGTGCTGCACGCAATATTGAAGAAGGCGGCTCACTGACGATCATTTCCACGGCATTGGTTGATACGGGCAGCCGCATGGATGAAGTTATCTTTGAGGAATTCAAGGGTACGGGTAACTGCGAGATCGTTCTGGATCGTAAGGTGTCTGATAAGCGCGTCTTCCCTGCGATCGACATTCTGAAGTCTGGCACCCGAAAGGAAGAACTTTTGGTACCGAAAGGCGATCTGGCGAAGATGTTCGTTCTGCGTCGGATCCTGTCGTCGATGGGAACTGTGGATGCCGTGGAGTTCTTGTTGGACAAACTGAAGGCAACGAAAACCAATTCGGATTTCTTCGACACGATGAACACGTAGGGCAGTTGCTTTGACTGAAATGTTTCACGTGAATCGATTCGGATAGGAAACGATGACAGATACCGTTGCAGCTCTGTCCTCGGGGTTGGTGCCAAGCGGTGTTGCGGTGGTTCGCGTATCTGGACCAAATGTTCGATTCGCAATCGAAAGGATCGCCGGCGGTGTTACGCAGCCCCGCTTTGCGACGCTGAGAACTTTCAAAGACCCAGCCACCGGGAGAACCCTAGACAGGGGACTGGTTCTTTTTTTTCCAGAACCAAATAGTTTTACCGGCGAGGACGTTGCAGAGTTCCATGCACATGGTGGTCGTGCAGTTGTTCAGGCATTGTTGCAGGCTTTGTGGTCGCTTGACGGGATAGTGCCTGCCGAGGCAGGGGACTTCACGCGCCAAGCCTTTTTGAATGGTAAACTTGACCTGACGCAGGTTGAGGCGGTTGGCGATCTCATTCACGCATCGACGGCTTTGCAGCTTGATCAAGCTTTGGATCAGTTGGATGGGGCAGCCGGTCGGAAGCTTGACGTTTGGAAAAACGTAATTGCCGATGCGCGCGCGATGATTGAGGCAGATCTTGATTTCTCGGACGAAGATGATGTTCCAGGGTCGGTGGTAGATTCGCTACCGGAACAATTGCAAGGCCTTCGCCAAGAAATGCAGGACGAGCTTTCCTCGTCAGTTGCTGAACGATTGCGAGAAGGGTTTCGTGTTGTCCTGGCAGGGGCGCCGAACAGTGGCAAATCAACATTGCTGAATGCGCTTCTGCAGCGTGATGCGGTGCTTGTTTCGCCCATTGCTGGAACCACGCGGGACCTGATCGATGTGCCAGTTGATTTGGATGGTCTGCCGGTGATTTTGTCGGACACGGCGGGAATTCGCCCTGAAACGATGTCGCGCGACGCTGTTGAAATGATGGGTATTGAGAAGGCGCGTTTGGCTATCGATGGGGCTGATTGTGTCGTGTGGCTGCTTGGTGGCGATCAAGGCGAAGGGCCCGCCGTGCAAGTCGTTCCCCAAAAAACGATTCGGGTCCGGTCCAAATCCGATATGGACGGGGCTGATGGCGCGGCAAATCAGGAAGTTGATCTTTGTGTATCGGGTAAAACAGGCGCGGGCTTGGATGCTCTGAAGAAGAGGATTTCCGATATGTTGCGTGGCCGCCATGGTTTGGATGACGAGATCGGGACGGCAAGAGGACGCCTCGTCTTGGATGCTCGTCGTCGTCTCTCAGTGCAATCTGCGTGTTCTCGTTTGGAAGGCGCACTTGATCGTTTGAAGGAAGGTTCCCGGTCGCTTGATCATGCGGCCGAAGAATTGCGATTGGCACAGCGTGCGCTCGGTTCGATATCCGGCGATGTTGATGCGGAGCAGGTGCTTGATCGGGTGTTTTCCAGATTCTGTATTGGAAAATAATTGCGGCGGTGCCATTCCACACGTTTCACGTGAAACTCAGAGGTTTATGCGTTCAAGGTAGCAGTGGAGGTTCCGGATCTCTGTGGGATCATCGTGCCGGTATGACTTGAATTGCACCCATTTCTGAGTCACGACGCGTGACCAACGATAAGCGTCGAGGTCCTTTACGTTTTTATGACTTTGTTCTCTCACCCAATGACCACGAACTTCGACGTCATCGTCGTCGGAGGGGGCCATGCTGGCTGTGAAGCTGCGGCTGCATCGGCGCGTTTGGGCGCTCAAACGGCGTTGGTTACGCTTAAAGCGGACGCGATAGGCGTCATGAGCTGCAATCCGGCCATAGGCGGTCTTGGCAAGGGGCATCTCGTTCGAGAGGTCGACGCGCTTGATGGCCTGATGGGGCGTGCGGCCGATGCTGCGGGAATCCAATTTCGCTTGCTTAACCGTCGCAAAGGTCCGGCTGTTCAAGGACCGCGGGCGCAGGCTGATCGTAAGCTTTATCGCGCAGCCATTCAGAAGGCTCTCTGCGCTTATGATTGCCTCCATATCATTGAAGGTGAAGTTGCTGATCTTCGCTTGGCCGGGGATGGCCGGGTAGATGGTGTGATCTTGGCCGATAGCCAGGTCGTGGGTGCCGGTGCCATTGTTCTCACCACGGGCACTTTTTTGGGCGGCCTCATACATCTTGGTGACAAAACTTGGCCGGCTGGTCGGCATGGTGAGGCGCCGGCGCAGAAATTGGCTGATCGAATGCGTGCGATGGCGCTTCCCATGGGACGGTTAAAAACGGGCACGCCACCTCGCCTGGATGGGCGAACCATTGCGTGGGATCGTTTGGAAGAACAGCCGGGCGATGATGTTCCGGTGCCGTTTTCAGCGCTGACTGATGCAATCACGACACCGCAGCTTTCTTGCTACATTACGCGCACAACACGAGATACACACACGGTTATTGAGCGTAACATTCATCGGTCAGCGATGTATTCTGGTCGGATTGATAGCCGCGGGCCGCGTTATTGTCCCTCGATCGAAGACAAGGTCGTTCGCTTTAAGGATCGCGATAGCCATCAAATTTTTTTGGAACCGGAAGGGCTCGACGTCAACACGGTGTATCCCAACGGCATTTCGACCAGCTTGCCAGAAGAAGTTCAAAGGGAGCTACTCGCGACCATTCCCGGATTGGAATCGGCTGCTATTGAACAACCCGGCTATGCGATTGAGTATGATCACATCGACCCACGCGCCTTGGATGCAACGCTTGAGTGCCGCGCTTTACCTGGCTTGTTTATGGCCGGGCAAATCAACGGAACAACAGGTTATGAGGAGGCGGCCGCCCAAGGGCTTATTGCCGGGTTGAATGCTGCACGAAAGGTCGGCGGCAATGATCCGGTTCGATTCGGACGTGAAACAAGCTATATGGGCGTGATGATTGATGATTTGACATCGCGAGGCGTGACAGAGCCTTATCGGATGTTCACATCGCGTGCCGAATACAGATTGCGTCTTCGCGCTGACAATGCCGACCAACGGCTCACGCAAAAAGGTATCGATCTTGGCTTGATCAGTGATGAGCGCCGCGATGCCTATGAAGCGAAGACCGCAGCTCTTTCAAAGGCGCGCGCTGATTTTGAGGCGGTGGCAGCCTCTCCACATGAGCTCGCACGATACGGGTTGAGCGTTAAACAAGATGGCCGTGTGCGATCAGCGTTTGATGTCCTTGGTTTTCCTACGACTTCACTGGAAGATGTGCTGCGCGTTTGGCCCACGCTCAACACGCACGCTATAGATGTCTTACAGCAAGTTGCCGTTGATGCTCATTATGCTGTTTATGTCGATCGGCAAGATGCGGAAGTTGTGACGTTGAACAAAGAGAGTGCGTTGGCGATCCCATCGGATATCGATTTTGACGCTTTGTCTGGTTTGTCGAATGAGCTGAAGCAGAGACTGAAAGAAACGGGGCCCGCAACGCTTGCAGAGGCGCGTCGGCTGGAGGGTATGACCCCGAGCGCATTGGCATTGCTCCTGGTTCACCTTCGCAAACGTGCTGCCTAGTTGTCTTGGTCTATCGTCGACGCAATCGCTATGAATGATCGATTCGGACTCGAAACGGCTCAACGCATCGTCAGCGTTGAGCTCAGTAAAACTTCCCAAGAAAATATTGTACGGTATGTGGAGCTCTTGCGCGCTTGGCAGGAAGCCAAGAATCTTGTTTCCAGAGATACGCTTATTGACGTTTGGATACGTCACGTGGCTGATGGTTTGCAGCTGATCCCGTTGATATATCGATGGTGCGCCGATTTTGATCGCCAAAGGATCCAGGTGGTTGATTTGGGATCGGGCGCGGGTTTGCCCGGTATGATCATTGCTCTAGGAGGCGGTGACCCCCTAGAGGAAGTCGAGGGTTCTACTGTTCACACCGTAAAATCTCCACCCCTTACTGTCACGTTGGTGGAAGCCAATGGCCGAAAAGCTTCGTTTCTAAGAGCAGTTTCACGTGAAACAGGCGTACCCGTCACCGTGGTGAACAAACGCATCGAAGCGGTGCAGCATGATGGTGAGGTTCGCGCTGATATCATCACCGCCCGCGCTTTGGCACCGCTTGAAAAGTTAGTGGACCTCGCCAAACCTTGGATGGAGAAAGGTGCGACAGCATTTTTCCATAAAGGTGGGGAGTATGCTCGCGAGCTGGAGGAATGGACTGCCGCCGACGCGTATGACGTGGTAGAGCATGTCAGTGTCGTTGATCCAAACAGCCGCATCCTCCAGATCAGTGGGCGGGTGCGCAGAGACTAAGGCTTGCACCATGATGCACACGCCCCCCATTCCGCCCATTCACCCGCATCCACGTGTTATCACTGTGGCCAACCAAAAAGGTGGTGTTGGCAAGACGACAACAGCCATCAATTTGGGCACTGCGCTTGCGGCCATTGGTGAGCAGGTTGCGATATTGGACCTTGATTCGCAGGGCAATGCGTCGACCGGGCTGGGTATCGGCCCACAGGATCGGACCGTCACAAGCTATGAGGTGATGGCTGGCGAAGCCGGACTTGCCGATGCTGTCATGCCAACGGCGGTACCCAATCTTTCCATCGTGCCCTCGACGGTTGATCTTTCAAGCTTAGAGATGGAAATTGCATCCGACCCACAGCGTGCCATGCGCTTGAGATCAGCGCTTCATTCCTACCAATCCAAGCAGATGGAACTGCCCAACAACAAGCGCCTGTCTTACATTCTCATCGACTGTCCGCCTTCGCTTAGTTTGCTCACTGTCAATGCTATGGCTGCCTCGCATGCTGTTTTGGTGCCGCTGCAATGCGAGTTCTTTGCCTTGGAAGGTCTCTCTCAATTGCTTCGCACCGTAGAGCAGGTTCGCGGTGCACTGAACCCTGAACTTATCATTCACGGTATCGCACTCACTATGTTCGATGCCCGCAACAATCTTTCCAGTCAGGTTGTGGAAGATGTGCGCGAGGTTATGGGAGAAAAGGTTTACTCAACGATGATCCCGCGCAATGTGCGGTTGTCCGAGGCTCCGAGCTACGGTCGACCAGCTATATTGTACGATTTTAAGTGCGCGGGAAGCCAGGCTTACATCAAGCTTGCGCAAGAGATCATCGAGCGTGAACGCGCCTTACGCGCCGTGGCCGCGTAGCTTGAAGGAAGCTGATATGGCAGAAGATGCCTCAAAGCGTAGGTTGGGTCGAGGGCTGGCTGCTTTGATGGGGGATGCGGTGCCTGAAAGCGTCGCAGTCGATCAATCGCGTGGTGGTCGGCGATTGCCCATTGAGCAAATCACGCCCAATCCACGCAATCCACGCGGTACGTTTGCTGAAGACGCGCTGGAGAATCTCACCCAGTCTATTCGCGAGAAAGGCATCGTTCAGCCTCTCCTGGTGCGGCCTCTTGAAGAAGGCGTTTTTGAACTTATCGCTGGTGAGCGCCGTTGGCGGGCAGCACAACGCGCCGGCCTAGATATGGTACCAGTCGTCGTCCGCGAGGTAGACGACAAAGAATCGCTTGAGATCGCAATTATCGAAAACGTTCAGCGTTCCGATCTCAATCCTATGGAAGAAGCTGAGGGATATCAAAGCCTTATCGATAGTTTTGCGTATACCCAGCAAGATTTGGCTAGGGTCATTGGCAAGAGCCGCAGCCACATTGCCAACACGCTGCGTCTGCTTCGCTTGCCAGAAGGCGTGCAGCTGTTTGTCTCTTCTGGTGCGCTTTCGGCCGGTCATGCTCGTCAGCTTGTTGGCCGAGATGACGCCGCAGACTTAGCACGTAAGATCATTGATGATGGTTTGTCGGTGCGCGATGTTGAGCGGCTTGTCCAGGATAGGCCGCTTTCGGACGGCGCTCTTCCTCATGCCAGTTCACCGGATGAGCGAACCGGGCTGGCAGATGCTGATACCCGCGCGATTGAAGCCAAATTATCAGAGCACCTTGGTCTTGATGTGCGTCTAAAAGCGAAAGCCAATGGTTCCGGCACGCTGAGTATTGCGTATAAAACGCTTGAACAGCTCGATGATTTGTTGCGCCGAATAGGTACTGTTTAATCAGAAAATCAACAGGTTAGCGCGTGCGGCGGGCCGCCTCAGAGGCCACACGTAGAACCTGTCGCTCCAATCGTGTTGCTTTGAGTGATTGATCGAGGCGTGTCACGACAAGTTCTTCATCTAGGTACGACACGCAGGTGCGCAAGCTCGGCAAGGTCCATCGACGAAGCGCTTGTTCCATGACCGCTCTGCGTTTGAAGAAAATAGGCGGGCGCGCCGACGCGACAGCGCGGTCCGGAGATGTTCCTCGTTCAACGTCGATTCGCAACCTTTCCAACGTCTGCCCGTGTCGGAGCAGCATCTGCGTGATCACTGAGGGCTCCATTCCTTCGGCGAGGGCGCGTGCAAGAGCCTCAAGGGCCGCTTCTCTGCGACCTGCAAAGGCTGCGTCGCTTACATCACTCATGGCGTGCGCCGACCCATCGACAAGAATTGCATGCACATGATCGGCTGTGATTGCGCCATCATGGCGCGCAAAAAGACAGAGCTTTTCGATCTCAGCCTGTGACATGGCATGGTCGGCGCCCAACATTGCCAGCACATCATCCTGTGCCTCACGACTGATGGTCAATCCATGATCACTCACCAGGCTGCTCAGCAGCGCAGCGACATCGCGTCGATCTGCAGAGTAACACGCGATCGCCGCACCGCGATCAGATCTTTCGATTCGGCTGCGTAACGGATGCGATTTTTTCAGGTCTCCGGCCACAATGATAACCGTGGAATCGGAGGGTGGATCTGCCAAAAGTGCGTCAACGGGCTTCAGCAAAATTTTTGGATCGTCAATCCGGGCAACCACCGTTTTGTGCCCGCCAAACATGGCCACACTATCTGCTTCTTCAGCCAACCGCGCCGGATCATCGCTCAGCACATGGGCATCGAGATCGACAAGGCTCATCGGATCGGGATCGGTGCCTGACAATGACTGTACGAGCTGTTTGGCTCGCATGGAAACCCGACCGCGATCGGGCCCATGAATTAGAATAATGGGAAGGTCCGGGGAGGGCTTCTCTAGGAAGCGTTCGATTGCTTGGCCTTTGACTTCAGCCATTAAAGGTCGGTGGCGAAAGCCGCTGCCAGTTGTGCTTCGATCACGCGTGCAACATCGCGTGCTGCCCGTGCTTCAGCATCAATGGCGGCACGTTGGTTGGCAAACCGTTGGTCAACTGAATTGTAAGACGCTGTTGAAATGACGGTGTTTTCTGCAATCGGCCTATCGGCGCCTAGAGGGAAAAGCTGATAGCTCGCCGTCACACGGACCGTGCGTGCAAAGGCGGCACCTGTTGGGCCGACGCCAAGCGTACGCGTTCCAGTTGAAGCGCGCAGAGCCAAACGGTACTGAGCGGCACTCGAACCGCTATCCAGGCCAAAAAACAACTCATTGCGTACAAGCTGCGTGGTGCGATCTGCCGGCGCATCAATCGAGATGCTGCTCAGAGCCGATGCGGTCGCAGACCGACCGCCGGTTGCCTGGGATTGATCACCGTAGAGTGGGCTCACTTGGCACCCACCTAGGGCGAGTGCACCGACGCTGAGTGCACTAAGCACTGCGCGACGTGACAAAGAGCGACGAGATGGAAAACGTGGGTCAGACAACGATGTTTACAATCCTCTGCGGGACAACGATCACCCGTTTGGGTGTTTGTCCATCCAAAAGCTTCTGCACCGTGGGATCAGCCATCACAGCGGCTTCAACCTCAGACTTGTCGGCATCTTTGGCGACGCTGATATCGCCGCGTTTTTTGCCGTTCACCTGAATGGGCAGCATCACTGTGTCATCGTCAAGGAGGGTTCTGTCAACCTCACTCCACGGTTTGGTCGCCAGCATGTCCTGGTTGCCAAGCGCAGCCCAACACGCTTCGCAAAGATGCGGCGTCATCGGCTGCATCGCTTCCACCAGCAGGGACACGGCTTCGCGCAGCGTCCAGAGCATGTCCGCATCCTGGCTCTTTTTGGCGAAGGCCTTACTGATGGCGTTGGTCGCATCGTAAATGCGGGCAACGGAGCGGTTGAAGGCCAGTTTTTCCACATCATCCGCCACAGCGGCCAGCATGCGATGCATCACCTTGCGTAGGTCGAGCGCATCTTTAGAAAACGAATTGGGTTTGGCGCTGCTGAAATCATCCGGTGTTGCGGCCACCACATCGTTGACCAAACGCCACACGCGCTGAATGTGGCGGTGGGCACCTTCCACACCTGCATCGGACCAGATCACATCGCGTTCCGGTGGAGAATCTGAAAGCATAAACCAACGCGCAGTGTCGGCGCCGTAACTGGCAATAATCTCGTCGGTGTCGACGACATTTTTTTTCGACTTCGACATCTTTTCAATCGAACCGATTTCAAGCACTTCGCCGGTGTCGATATGTCTGGCGACGCGGCGGTCATCTTCGCCTTCAATCAGAACCTTTGCCGGCTCAATCCAGCCGTCAGCGCCTTTATACGTCTCGTGCACCACCATGCCTTGGGTGAAAAGGCCCTTGAACGGCTCGCGCACGTCCATGTGGCCGGTGGCCTTCATCGCCCGGGCAAAAAAGCGCGAATAGAGCAGGTGCAGAATGGCGTGCTCAATGCCGCCAATATATTGATCGACCGGCAACCAAGCCTCGGCTGTGCCCGGCACGGTCGGGTTTTCGGCGGTGCTGTCTGTAAAACGCGCAAAATACCAGGATGAATCGACAAAGGTGTCCATCGTGTCGGTTTCGCGCACTGCATCCTTCCCGCAGGTTGGACAGGTCGTGTGCTTCCATGTCGGGTGATGATCCAGGGGATTGCCGGGCTTGTCGAACGATACATCATCGGGAAGCTTAACCGGCAAATCATCGACGGGAACCGGCACTGCGCCGCAATCCTCGCAGTGAATGACCGGGATTGGGCAGCCCCAATAGCGTTGGCGAGACACGCCCCAATCGCGCAGGCGGAATTGTTCTTGGCCTTTACCAAGCCCTTGGTTTTCCGCCCAGGCAATGGTTGCCTCCACACCCTCATCGCCGGTAGCGACCTCTACACCGGCGGGTTGGTTCACATACTGCACCTTTTGGGACTTCGGCGGCACAAACGCTTCATTGTCCACCGGCGTATCGTCATTCAGTGCGAAATAGGTGTCGGTGACCGAGAGCTCATATTTGCGCGCAAAGTCAAGGTCGCGCTGATCGTGGGCAGGGCAGCCAAACACCGCGCCGGTGCCGTAATCCATCAAAATGAAATTGGCGACCCAAACCGGGAGAGTCTGGTCGGCGTAGATTGGATGCTGCACGGTGAGACCTGTGTCAAAGCCGCGCTTCTCGGCCTTCTCCAGTGCTTCCTCAGATGTTCCCGCACGGCGCACATCGGCATTAAAGGCCGCCAGTTCTTTGTCGTCACGCGCCAATGCTTGGGCAAGTGGATGCTCCGGTGCGATGGCGATGAAGCTTGCGCCTGCCAATGTGTCAGGGCGTGTGGTAAAAACCTCAATGTTTTCAAAACCATGGATTGGCGCAGTTAGCGCAAAACCCATATGCAGGCCGCGCGATTTGCCAATCCAGTTGCGCTGCATGGTGCGCACTTTATCGGGCCAATTGTCCAGCTCATCCAACCCATCAAGCAGGTCTTGCGCGAAGTCGGTGATCTTGAACACCCACTGCGCCAGCTCACGCTGTTCGACCAATGCTCCGGATCGCCAGCCACGCCCGTCGATCACCTGCTCGTTGGCCAGAACGGTGTGGTCCACCGGATCCCAGTTCACCCGGCTGGTTTTGCGGCTGACCAGGCCAGCCTTTAGAAAATCAGTGAACAGGATTTGCTGGCGGTGGTAATAGTTGACATCGCAGGTCGCGAATTCGCGTGTCCAGTCAAGTGATAAGCCCATCACCTTCAGTTGGCTGCGCATTGCATCGATATTTTGGTAGGTCCAGTCGCGCGGATGCACCTTGTGTTGCATCGCCGCGTTTTCAGCCGGCATGCCAAAAGCATCCCACCCCATCGGGTGCAGCACATTGAACCCGCGAGCGCGTTTGTAGCGCGCCACCACATCGCCCATCGTGTAGTTGCGCACGTGGCCGATATGAATGCGGCCTGACGGATAGGGGAACATTTCCAGCACATAGTATTTTGGACGCGGATCATCGTTTTGCGTCTCAAACACCGCCGCGTCGTTCCATTTGGCCTGCCAGTGCGGCTCAACAGCTTGCGGGTTGTAGCGTTCAGGCGCGTCTTGGCGTTTTGAAGCGGTCATCAAATCAATCGTTATTTCAAGAAAGGGAGATCGCGATGCGGGTTAAAGCCCCGGCTTGGCTGATAAATCATTGCGCGGACCTTCACCAGAAAGCACGGATATGGTCAACCATGCAGGCAACACGAGGAGAGCGTGCATGAGCAATGCGGTTACACGATGGACAGAGGTTTGCGCGGCGATAAACAGGGCAGCGCAGACGGCATCGCGTCCACATGGCGATGTAACCTTGGTTGCTGTGTCCAAGACCTACGATGGCGATGCCATTTGGCCGGTGATCGAGGCAGGGCAACGTGTTTTCGGCGAAAATCGTGTTCAGGAAGCGATGGGCAAGTGGCCGCCGCTTCGCGAGCGTTGGGCTGAATGCTCTGACGACCCAATAGAACTACACCTTATCGGGCCGTTGCAATCCAACAAAGCCAAGGACGCCGTTGCCACCTTTGATGTGATCGAAAGCATTGATCGCGACAAGATCGCGGGTGCGTTGGCCAAGGAGATGGTGAGGCAAGGTCGTATGTTGCCCTGCTTGGTCCAAGTGAACACTGGTCTTGAGCCGCAAAAGGCTGGCATTGCGCCGCAGGACACAGTCGATTTTGTGACACGCTGTCGCGAGGTCCACGGTTTAAAGGTGCAAGGGCTCATGTGTATCCCCCCGGTTGAGGAGGATCCCACGACGCATTTTGCCTCATTGGCTGAGCTCGCCGATGCCAGCGATTTGCCCATACGCTCCATGGGTATGAGCGGCGATTATGAGAGCGCTATCGCTCAAGGAGCTACGCATGTGCGGGTGGGCAGTGCGATCTTCGGCGCACGCGGCACCTGATTATTGCACGACAATCGCGTTCAACGTCGCAAGCCGTGACGCAAGCTTTGCGAATGTTTTCGCCTCCAACGCCACACACCCCTCTGTGCCCAGCAGTTGGCCATTGGTGATGCGCGCTTGATGCAGAAAAATCGCTGAGCCGCGCCCCTGCGCTTTAAGCGAGATGTTCCAATCAAGAATGATCAGACGATCATAAAGATGATCGTCTCGTGTCATCACTTCA
The DNA here is from genome assembly GCA_040219355.1 of Hyphomicrobiales bacterium. Lineage (GTDB taxonomy): Bacteria > Pseudomonadota > Alphaproteobacteria > Rhizobiales > MH13 > MH13. The sequence continues at coordinate 401,722 of JAVJSN010000010.1, read as the reverse complement.
TGAGACTGAGCGTGAGGTAGGACCACCGCGCTGTTGTAGGTCGGCGTAAACGCTGCGTCGCACCACCCGTCTTCAGGTCTGATTCGCCGCCAGAACGATTCGCAACCGAAAGGCTTTTTCACCCTTTCCGGGCGAAAGCACCCGTCCAGAACGACAAGCGTTCCACGGGGTGTGGCACCATCGCCCTCGCGCTTGGACCCAGTAATGCCTGCCTTTCCTAGGGCGCAGGCGTAAGATTTGCCGTCCAACAAAAAACGGCCAAGATGCCGCGTGGCCGGGCTTTGCGGCATGCGCAGCACGACAGCGCGGCGTTTGGGCTTTTGTGCGGCGGCATTGCAAAGCTGCTTTGCCCAACCTTTTCTATACCTTGGCCTGTTTAGCATACACGCGAGTGTGCGGTCTGGTGTGCTTGCGCGCAAGCGGGGCCATGCCGTAAAGCACGTGTGGGGGTCTGACGCACATCTTTTGGATGTCAGCCAAACTAAAGGTAGGGTTATGAGCCGACGTATGTTGCTCATCGTGGACGATGATACCGAGCTTGCCGGTGCTCTTCAGGAGCAGTTTGCACTCTATGACGAGTTTGCCACGCATCATTGTGACAGTGCACAGGCAGGCATCACCTATGCCCGTGCCAACGATATCGATCTCGTCATCATGGATGTCGGCTTGCCCGATCTTGATGGACGTGAAGCTGTACGCTTGCTGCGCAAGAACGATTTCAAGGCGCCGGTGATCATGCTCACCGGGCATGATACCGATTCTGATACGATTTTGGGCTTGGAAGCTGGTGCAAATGACTATGTCACCAAGCCGTTCCGCTTTGCCGTGCTTCTGGCACGCATTCGCGCCCAGCTGCGCCAGTTTGAGCAGAGTGAGGATGCTGTATTTCAGCTAGGACGCTATACCTTCAAACCTGCTGCCAAGCTTTTGCAGGATGGTGAAGGCAAGAAAGTGCGTCTGACGGAGAAAGAAACATCGATCTTGAAGTTTCTGCACCGTGCCGGCGGTAAGCCCGTGGCGCGCGACGTGCTGCTTTCTGAAGTCTGGGGTTACAACGCTGCTGTGACAACGCACACGCTGGAAACCCATATTTATCGCCTGCGGCAGAAGATCGAAAGCGATCCTAGCCGCGCTGATCTTCTGGTGACCGAAGCGGGTGGCTATAAGCTGGTCTCGTGATCCATGCTAGCCGGACGCCCGCGATTGTTTGGGATGCCATATGAGCCTCGCCTCCGACATAGCCGTTTTGCGGCGCGTCCCGTTCTTTGAACGGTTTGGCGACGAACATTTGCGTCTGCTCGCCTTTGGCGGTGAGAATCAACACCATGATGAAGATACAACGCTCTTTCGTGTAGGCGACCCGACCGAAGGTGGATTCGTTATCCTCTCCGGTCAGATACGCCTGACCGATGGCAGCCACGAGGATGAGGGCGAGAGGTTCAAGGTGGGCACTCTGCTTGGGCAGCGCGCTCTCTTGGCGCCGACCAAGCGCCGTCACACGGCAATCGCAGTATCACGGGTGGAAGTGTTGCTGATCCGTCGGTCGCTGTTCGTGCGTATGCTGTCGGAGTTTCCCGATCTGGCCGCTCAGCTACGTGCAGAAATGGCCGACGAGCTGCGCAATCTTACAGGACGCGCCGCTGTGGTGGTCAGCGGTCGCCGGCCGCTTTAGCCGTTCAGATCATGCATAATCGACGATAACCGGCGCGTGGTCGGAGGCTTTCGTCCAGCTGCGTGCATCACTGTAGACTGCGATGCCCGTCGACCTGTCAGCCCACTTTGGGCATGTCCACACATGATCCAGGCGCCGTCCTCGGTTGGAGGCTGCCCAGTCCTTGGCGCGATAGCTCCACCAGGTGTAGAGTTTTTCTTCCATCGCAACATGTTTGCGCATGGTGTCCGTGTAGCCCAGCGCATCGCGCGTGGCTTCAAACAGTTCTGTTTCCACCGGCGTGTGTGAGACCACTTTAAGAAGCTGCTTGTGCGACCACACATCTTCTTCGTATGGCGCGATGTTCAGATCACCAGCAATCAGCGTGGGCTGAGACGCATCTGCCTGCAATTTGTCGCCCATCTCAGCGACAAACCGTAATTTGTGATCAAATTTTGGATTGACGATAGCGTCCGGTTCATCGCCGCCAGCTGGCACGTAAAGCGAATGCACCCGCACCTTATCCGCGCTGCCTAAAGAACCGGGCAGGTCCACTGTTGCAGCAACGTGACGGGCATCCCCCATCGCGCAGAAGTCAATGCGATCGACATCGTTGAGCGGCAGCCGCGAGACGATGGCTGAGCCGTGATAGGCTTTCTGCCCATGGATAGCCATGTACTCGTAACCCGCTGCGCGGATCGCTTTGGCCGGGAACTCTTCTTCGCGACATTTTGTTTCCTGAAGGCACAACACATCAGGCTGATGTTCATCAAGGAAACGGACCACCTGCTCGATGCGCAGACGCACCGAGTTGATGTTCCATGTGGCAAGGCGAAAGGATGTTTGGGTCATGGCGAAGGCATAAGCCGACGCGTAGGGCCGAGCAAGCAATGCCGTCGGCCCATCCCCCTCTAATTTACGCTACTCACCACGATTGAAGTGGTCGATGTAGAACCAGTTGGGGTCTGTCGGGCGACCATATTCCACCTCGAACAGAGCGACTGTGGTCTCAAACCCTTGTGGGTCGGTGACAGTCCATTGCTGAATTTCCAACGGTTCTTGCGTTGCCGTGATGGCAATACGTCCGCGCCCAATGGGTGTTTCATCCTGCATCATAACGGTGATTGAGCCCTCAGACTGGGACACATCAAGCACATTGCCGTCGCCGACCAAGTCAACACGCTCTTCAAGCAGGAACCGCAAGGGTGTCTGTGAGATCGGGTAGAGATCGTGTGTCCCAACCGAAGCGTCGCGAACAACAAGACCGGTACCGTCGGAAACAATTTCCAGGCGGGAGGGCGGCAGGTAGCGGAACAGCAGGCGACCTGGACGATGCAGCACGAAATAGCCTTCGGTGCGTTCGCCGGTCGGGCCAACCTGAATGAACCGGCCTTGCATGGTCTCCAGAGAATTGATGTGGCCGGAAAGGCGCTCCACCTCACCAATATCTTCTTCGGTCAAAGCGCCGGGAAAGGTGTTCACGGCACTTGCTGGCATCACAGCCAAAGTGCCGAATGTCAGCGCAGCCGTTGTCGCAAGAACGGCAAGCCTGGATGTAAAGCGGGGCAAAAAGGCGGGCACGGGCATATCCTTAAAGGTGGTCCATCAGTGATGATGCCGCAGAACAAGCGAATCACTGCGACCGGAGTGTGGCAAGGCCAACCTTAACCGCAGCTGAGCACGGCGTTAATCGCCGATATCGCCCTACGCATCAGTCACCAAAGCGTTCATCGTCATCACCCAGCTGCATCAACACTTCGCGTTTTCCAGCATGGTTGGCAGGCCCGATCAGGCCCTCTTTTTCCATCCGTTCGATCAGTGAGGCGGCGCGGTTGTAACCAATGCCCAATCGACGCTGAATGTAGCTGGTGGACGCTTTCTTGTCGCGCATCACGACAGCAATCGCCTGTTCGTAGGGATCGTCAGACTTTTCCAATCGCGAGATCGATTTTTCCGTTGGATCGGCGTTGGGATCGTCTTCTTCATCGATCTCTTCTGTGATGGTGTGCAAATATTCAGGGGCGCCCTGTGTTTTGAGGTGATCGACAACCAGCTCGACCTCTTCGTCGGACACGAACGGTCCATGGACGCGCTGGATGCGTCCTCCACCGGCCATAAAGAGCATGTCACCTTGGCCAAGCAGTTGTTCGCCGCCCTGTTCGCCAAGAATGGTGCGCGAATCGATCTTCGAGGTGACCTGGAAGGAGCAGCGGGTCGGGAAATTGGCTTTGATCGTGCCGGTGATCACATCGACCGAGGGTCGCTGGGTGGCCATAATGATGTGGATGCCGGCAGCGCGGGCCATCTGCGCCAGCCGCTGGATAGCCCCTTCAATTTCTTTGCCCGCGACCATCATTAGGTCGGCCATTTCATCGACCACGATGACCAGCATCGGCATTGGCTCGTAGGAAAGCTCCTCGCGCTCATAGACCGCTTCGCCGGTGTTCTCATCAAAGCCGGTTTGAACCGTGCGGCTGATGATTTCGCCTTTTTTCTCCGCCTCTTTCACGCGGGCGTTGAAGCCGTCGATGTTGCGCACACCGAGCTTAGACATTTTGCGGTAGCGGTCTTCCATCTCCTTGACGGCCCATTTCAACGCGACCACGGCCTTGCCGGGGTCGGTCACAACAGGTGTCAGAAGATGTGGAATGCCATCATAGACCGACAGTTCCAACATCTTTGGATCGATCAGGATCAGGCGGCATTCCTCCGGCGTCCAGCGATAGAGGATCGACAGGATCATGGTGTTGATCGCCACCGATTTACCTGAACCGGTGGTGCCAGCGACCAGCAAGTGGGGCATCCGCGCCAGATCGGCAATCACCGGTTCGCCGCCAATCGTTTTGCCCATGGCGAGCGGCAGATTGCCCTTAGCCTTTTCAAAGTTCTGCGAGGCGAGAATTTCCGACAGATAAACCGTTTCACGAGTGTTGTTGGGCAACTCGATACCGATGGCGTTACGCCCTGGGATCACGGCAACACGAGCTGAAATGGCGCTCATAGAGCGCGCGATATCATCGGCCAAGCCGATGACGCGGGCTGACTTCACGCCTGGTGCAGGCTCAAACTCATAGAGCGTGACCACCGGTCCCGGGCAGACGTTGATCACTTCGCCGGTGACACGGAAATCTTCGAGCACCCCTTCCAGCAAACCTGCGTTGCGTTCTAAGGCCTGCGGAGACAGAGCCTTTTGACCCGTGGATGGCGCATTGGTCAGCAAATGCAAAGCGGGCAGTTCAAAGCTATCCCCGTCGTTGATCAGCGAGGGCTGGGCTTCGCGGGCTGCGCGTTTGCCTGGCTTGGGTTTGGCGATGTCGGCGACGCGCGCGTTTGATCGAGCAGCAGGTCCGCGTGTGGGTGCGGGCTGTGGCGCGTAAACGGGTTCTGCTCGGTGCGGTTGATCAGCCCACGCGGCTGGGTTTTCACTATCAATCGGCAGCATATCGACTGGAATGGCGGCCTCATGCGGTGGTGCCGGTTCAAACTGCGCCCAATCGTCCTGCTGGGTCGGCGCTGGCTCAATTGGTTGCGGGGCATACGCCATCTGGGGTTCAGGCGCGATGGGTTGCAATTGCGGCTGATCCCAAGCGGTTTCTGCATATATTGGCTCGTCATGCGCAAATTCTGGTTCTTCTGAGGCCCGCAATCGCGCGTTCAACGTACCCAGATCTGGGCGAACTGGCGGGTAGGCACGGCGGCTGCCTGGCAGCAGACGTTTGAACGCAGCGAGACCTGAGTAGCCAAGATGGGTGGCATGGCCGATCGCAAGCTGAACCCGATTGGGGCCGTCTTCGTCCGGGAAGTCCTCGTCTTCATCATCCCAATAGTCCTCCTCCACACCGTCGGCGCGGTGTACGCGGCGTGGTTCGATACGCATATCGGCAGGCGATGGTGGGGTTGGTAGAACCGGAGTCGCTGCGGTGCGTTGGAACGTGAAAATGGCTGCTGGAATTGCCAGTGCTGCAACCAACAAACTTGGAACAAACGGCACCGGTATCAAACCATGGGGCAGGGCAATGAGTGCGTCTCCGATCAATCCGCCCAGACCGATAGGCAAGGGCCAGGCGCCCGAAAGAGGCAGCAACGCAAGCAGCGCGCAGCAAGCGGCAGAAAAGCCCAGGGCATAGGCAATGCGCCTCGGTTTGGCTTCCAGACCGCCATAGGTCATCAGATGCCAGCCCCAAATCACGACGGGAACCAGCAGGAAGACTGTGCCTAAGCCAAGCACCTGCATGATCAAATCTGCAAAGATTGCCCCTGGGCTACCAAGCATGTTGGTGACGGGCGCCGATGTTGCGTGGCTGAGGCTTGGATCGGCCACCGACCATGTGGCCAGCGCAAGCACCGCCAAGGCTGCCACGGCAATCAGTGCCAAGCCAGACAGCGTCGCGGCCTGGCGGCGCATCATAGCCTTGATCAGGCTCGTATCGAGCAGGGGCGTATCAAAAGTCCGTGTGGCCCGCATAGGTCTGGTCGGCATGGTGGTTTCCGTTCTTACGCAAACAAGGTGGCAAGGCGGGTGAGCGCCTGCGCTGTTGTGGGTTCATCATCAACCAGCGCCAGCCGTAGACGGTCTTGGCAGGTGGTGGGTGTTGTCGGATAGGCGAGATAGGACCCAGGGATCGTTCGCAGCGCTTGATTTTCCCAAAGCTCTAAGGCCGCTTCCACATCGCTGAGGCCTGCCGGCAGCTTCAGCCAAAGAAAGAAACCGGCATCAGGAGTGGGTTCACTGAGATGCCCGTTCAGAGCATTCTCAACCAAAGCCCATTTTTTGGCGTAAAGCGCGCGGCTCGCCATGACATGGTTCTCATCACCCCAGGCCAAAGAGGCAGCAGCTTGCAAGGGGATAGGCACTTGCGGTCCGCCCATGGTGCGCAACCGCATGAAGGCTGCCATGAAAGCCTCATCGCCTGCCGTGAACCCGGTGCGAAGTCCTGGCAAGTTGGAGCGCTTGGACAGTGAATTGAAGCTGACGACATGGCGAAAGCCGCCAGCGCTGCGGGCAGCAACTTCCAGTACACCTGGTGGTGCGTCGCGGCGGTAGATCTCCGAGTAACATTCATCAGCAAACAGGTAGAAGCCGTGCAAACGCGCAAGCTCAATCCAGGCGTGCCAATCGCTGTGGGAGAGTATCTGGCCCTGTGGGTTGGTCGGCGAGGCAATGTAAGCAGCCACTGTGCGTTGCCAGACCTCATCTGAAATACCCTGCCCGCGCGTGTCGGTTTCGTCGAGCAGAACCACATCGCAGTCGGCCATGAGCGCACCGGCCGCATAGGCCTGATAGAACGGGTTCTGCATGATGATCACAGGCCGTTCAACATCATGGCGCATGTCACGGGCGGTGCGTGCGGCCAATACCAGCCCTTCGCGAGAGCCGTTAAGTGGTAATATGTGCGCGTCTGTATCAAGGCGATCGCGTGGCAAGTCGTAGCGGCGGATCAACCAATCAGCGATTGCACGCCTATGGTCAGGCGTACCGTTGCTGGCGGGGTATTTGGCAAAGCCAGCTTGGGCAGCGCTCAGGGCCTGCAGCACGCCTGATGGTGGGTCATGGCGTGGCTCGCCCACCGTCATGGTGATGGGCGTCAAATTTGGATTTGGGCGCACGGGTGCAAGCAGAGCTTCAAGCCGTTTGAACGGCGAGCCGGTTTCATAAACAAAACGTGCGATTTCTTGATGGGTGATCATGGCTGGCGCGCCCCACAGAAGGTACTCGCCTTGACCCTAACCCACAGCGCACAAAGGGTTGGTGCTACGCAATACATGGCTCTTGTTGTGCCACGGGAGGGTTAAGCCTCGCTTAAGGTTACCAGCCGGTGGCGGGAACAGATGCTGGGCCGAGGCAGCATTGTTAGGCGGTGCGTTTGGCAAAGTTTGCAGCGGCGCGCGCGTGGGCATCGGCGATGAGGGGTATGCAGGTTTGCCAAATGGATTGGCTTGGGCAAAGAACCGCCACCCAGCCCATCCATCCGTACACCGGGTGCGGCATGAGCTGGTCGAGCACGGTAAAATCCCACGGCCCTTCGATGATACCGCCCTTTTCAGGGCGGGCAGGCGGGGTGCCGAACAGTGCGATAAACGTCGCCTTTTTAACCCCGATGTTGAGCCGCCAGACTCCAGCACGATCCAGGTGGGATGCTTTGTCGTTGGCCCCATCCTTTTGCTTGATGGTGGCAAAATAGGTGCCGCGTTTCAGCGCGGCGCCTGGATTGTAAAAATAGGACGTTTCACCCCAGGCCTCAATCGGCACAACGCCGGGCAGGTGTTGGCTCAGGTGGGCGTGCGCCAGGTCAATCAGTATGGCGGCTTTGGCCACGGGCGCTCCTTTCAGGCGACCGAAACGGCCAATGTGCTGTGCCGCATGACAACGCTTGGCCCATCGATGGCTGCCAGAAACGGCCCGTTTGCTTCAACCTTGCCCAGCATTTGGGCGGCGTTTTGTGCCGCTTCCATCGTTTCCCATTCGATATGTTCTATCCACTCGCCCTCTGGGGTGTGTGATAAGCGCCTTGCCACGAACCCATCCTGGCTCGCGATGAAGGCGTTGGCGGCTTGCGCAGCTTTGATGAATTGCTCTGCGGTCACCGTTGCGTTGAGTTTGAAGGTCACCGTTTCAATGATGTGTTTGGTCATGTGTGCTTTTGGGCGTTCTAACGTTTGTGAGGAAATGGAACGCGGTCCTTAGCGCAGACCCCCTGACAAGCACCGTCAGTTGCCACCTGCTGACATGCGCTTTTTGCCTATAGCCAACAAAAAGGGCCCGGAGAGTGAACTCCGGGCCCAGTTCCTGCGGCCCAAAGGCCGCCTTATGAAGTAGTCGGTAAGGTTTAGGCCTTGCCAGCACCGAACTCTGGGTAGGCTTCGACACCGATCTCGGCTTTGTCGAGGCCGAGCATCTCGTCTTCCTCGGACACCCGGATGCCCATGGTGGCCTTGAGGATGAACCAGACAACCGACGAGGTGACGACCACGAAGGCACCGACGATGATGATTGGCACAACCTGGCCAACGAGCGTTGCATCGGAGTTGGTGAGCAACACAGCCAACGTCCCCCAGATACCTGCAAAGAGGTGAACCGGGATGGCACCGACAACGTCGTCGATTTTCATCTTGTCGAGCAGCGGCACGGTGATCACGACGATCACACCACCAACAGCACCGATCAAGGTTGCTGCGCCAAGACCTGGGGTCAGCGGCTCAGCGGTGATCGACACCAGACCAGCCAGTGCACCGTTAAGAACCATCGTCAGATCGACCTTTTTGTAGAGGATCTGGGTCAGGATTAGCGCGGCGATCGCACCACCGGCAGCAGCTGTGTTGGTGTTGGAGAAGATGCGAGACACATCAGCGGCATCGCCAACTGAACCCAGAGCAAGCTGCGAACCGCCATTGAAGCCGAACCAACCGAGCCACAGGATGAACGTACCAAGCGTTGCCAGAGGCATGGACGAGCCAGGCATTGGGTGGATCTCGCCACCTGCGCCGAACTTGCCTTTGCGGGCACCCAAGATGATCGCTCCAGTCAAAGCGGCCCAGCCACCAACCGAGTGAACAACCGTTGAACCGGCAAAATCAAGGAAGCCAAACTGGCTGTCCAGGAAGCCGCCGCCCCATTTCCAGGACGCCTGGATTGGGTAGATTAGCGCGGTGAGAACCAACACGAAGATCAGGAACGGCCACAGTTTGATGCGCTCAGCCAGCGTACCGGAAACGATCGAGGCCGTGGTGGCGCAGAACATCAGCTGAAAGAAGAAGTCCGAACCGGTGGACGCATAGCCGATGTCATCGGCTTCAGCTGCCGATACACCAACAGCTTCCAGCGCTGCCAAGGCGAACGCGCCGAGGTAACCGCCGGTTTCATCGGTGCCGATTGACCAGGAACCCAGCGGATACATCAGGTTGTAGCCGATCAGGTAGTAGGCAACAGCGGCGATGGAGAAAAGGCCGATGTTCTTGGTGCACTGCATGGAAACGTTTTTGGAACGCACCAGGCCAGCTTCAAGCATGGAGAAGCCAGCGGCCATCCACATGACAAGGAAGCCGCCAATGAGAAACAGTGTCGTGTTGAAGACGAACACCGAATATTCAGGCACCTCAGAGGAGGCCATCACTTCGGTGGCGTCTTGCGCCAGGGCAGGCGCTGCAAGGGCGAGAAGTGCAGCGGAGGCTGCCATCCCGACCTGAAGATAACGCTTGGACATAGAAATACCCTTTGCTTGGGGAGAGACTTACAGCGCTGCCGCGTCGGACTCGCCGGTGCGGATACGGATTGCTTGGTCGAGGCCATAGACGAAGATCTTGCCATCGCCGATCTGGCCGGTTTTGGCAGCCGAGGAGATGGCTTCGACCACCTTGTCGATGAGGTCACTCGAAACGGCGACTTCGATCTTCAGCTTGGGCAGGAAAGAAACGGCATATTCTGTGCCGCGATAGATTTCTGTGTGGCCTTTTTGCCGGCCATAGCCTTTGACTTCGGTAACGGTCAGCCCCTGCACGCCAATGGCGGTGAGAGCGTCGCGAACTTCGTCGAGCTTGAACGGCTTAATAATGGCCATGACGATTTTCATACGCGTGTCGTCCTATTCTTCTTCACGTTGGCCTTGCACGAACGATGTGCGCTGCTGTGATGAGCACCCGCCGTCCGCAAGCTAAAACCGGATGACACCATGGGGGGACGATCCGGGCCACAAGGGCTGGGCTGATACGCCGCTGCCTTGCGAACGCCACAATTCATCCAAGTTTCGTGCCAGATTCAGTTTTTTCTCATAAAACACTGAATTCTATAGAGAAAATGATTCTTGGATCGATGACCTACAACGCGACGGACGAAGAGTCTTAAGAATCGGTAAGACATGCCTTTTTATTGTGCAGTTTGCAGTGCACCATTTTGCCTAACTATTGGGCACTAACGTTGAAGGCCGTGTCAGCATGGTAGAAATGCCTAAGCCTTGGGCTTATTCCGGCGAATCAGGCCTTCTTGCGCCGTGGAGGCGACCAAATCACCGGCACGGTTGTAAATCGCGCCGCGCGCAAAACCCCTGGCGCCATGAGAGGATGGGGCATCTTGGGAGTAGAGCAGCCAGTCTTCGATGCGGAAAGGCCGGTGGAACCACATGGCATGGTCAAGGCTGGCGGCCTGTATGGCACGCGAGAATATTGACAGCCCATGGGGGAAGAGAGCCGTGTCCAACAATGTCATATCGGAAGCATAGGCGAGGATCGCGGCATGAACCCTCGGGTCGTCAGTGAAGGGTGCGGGTACCGGTGCGGTGGATCGCAGCCAAACATGCTGTTCAGCTGGTTGCGGTTGTTCCGACGTATAGTGCTCAAAGCTGGTCGGTCGTAGCTCCAATGGTCGTTCACGTTCCCAGTATTTGCGGATCGGTTCCGGCGCGACTTGCATGAAGGTTGCCTTCATATCGGATTCGTCCGCCAAATCTTCTGGTGGCGGGACCCTTGGCATGGCGCTGTGATGCTCAAACACATCCTCTTCGGCGATATGAAACGAGCAAGACATGGAGAAGATCGCCTTGCCATGTTGGATGGCCACAATGCGCCGTGTGGTGAAGGAGCGCCCATCACGGATTCTATCCACCTCGTAGATGATGGGGATCGCTGGGTCGCCGGGACGCATAAAGTAGCCGTGCAGCGAATGCGGGTGGCGATCGGTGTCGACGGTCTTGCAGGCGGCCATCAGGGCTTGGCCAATCACTTGGCCTCCAAAGACGCGTTGCCAGCCTGCATCCGGAGAGATGCCGCGAAAGAGATTGTGTTCCAACGGTTCCAGATCGAGCACACGCATCAGCGCCTGCATGGAGGCTAGGCCTTTGGACGCATGTCCCTTGTTGGCTGTCATCGCAACAATCCTTTTCTGTCGCCAGCCATTGGCTAGGTGAGACAGTGTGCGTGCTTGTCTTTTGTCCCCGTTGGATCATGCTAGCGCCACCACAACAAGATCATGGTTTCCCAAATGACGCGCGCCCAACATTGCAAAGTTCCTGAAACCGTTGACGTGCTGATTGCAGGCGGCGGTTATGTCGGCTTGTCGCTGGCCTTGGCCATCAAGGTTGGCGCCAATGACCTAAGCGTTGCGGTGGTGGATCTGCGTGAACCGGCACAGGCCGATAAGGATGGGCGGGCGTCCGCTATTGCCAGCGCGGCGCGCACAATGATGACCACGTTGGGAGCCTGGCAGGGCTTGGCGGAGGAGGCTCAGCCGATCAACCAAATGATCATCACCGACAGCGAGACACGCGATCCGGTGCGTCCTGTGTTTTTAACCTTTGATGGCGAGACAAAGGACGGCGAACCTTTCGCCCACATGGTGCCCAACGGCGCAATGACGAAAAGCCTACGCGCCCGCTGCCAGGAAGAGGGTGTGGTCATTGAAGCGCCGCAGACGGTTGACGATTTTCATGCCCGCGCTGGCCATGTGGACATTACGTTGGGCGACGGACGGCAGGTCTCATCTCGACTTCTTGTTGCCTGCGATGGCGTGCGCTCACGTCTGCGGGATCTTGCCGATATCGACACGGTCGGTTGGATGTATGGTCAGTCGGGCATTGTCTGCACGGTCAGCCATGAGCGTGACCATGAAGGCATAGCCTATGAACACTTTCTGCCTGCCGGCCCATTCGCAACGCTGCCCTTGCCTGGCAAGCGTTCGTCAATCGTGTGGACGGAGAAAACTGCGACCGCCGATGCGTTGGTGGCGGGCGATGAGTTTACGTTCATGTTGGAGCTTGAGCGCCGGTTTGGCGCGCAGTTTGGCAAGTTGAAACTTGAAAGCCGACGTGTTGCCTATCCGCTGGGGTTGAAGCTCGCTCGGTCTTTCATTGCGCCACGTTTGGCGCTGGCTGGTGATTCAGCCCACGGCATTCATCCAATTGCCGGTCAAGGTTTGAACTTGGGCTTCCGTGATACGGCCGCATTGGCGGAGGCGGTGGTGGACGCTGCCCGTCTCGGCCTCGATATTGGCTCGGCGGATGTTTTGGAGCGTTATCAGCGTTGGCGACGGTTCGACACCGCGCAGATGGGTGTGGTGACCGACATTTTGAACCGTCTGTTTTCCAACGATATGACACCCGTGCGTATGGCGCGCTCGTTTGGGCTTGGTGTTGTGGACCGTTTGCCGAAGCTCAAGCGCTATTTCATCGATGAAGCCGCCGGCATTGCCAAAGACCGACCACGATTGATGTCAGGTGAGGCGATTTAGGCGGGAGCGCGCCACACTCACAAACCGTCACCCTCGCCCTTGTGGCGGGGGTCCATTCCATTGTGTGTCTGTGCATTTTTTGAGGAATAGATTCCTGTGACAAGCACAGGAATGACGATTTATGGTGGTCATCCCCGGACTTGATCCGAGGATCCAGCTATGAACCTTCGCGAAGCCCAAGCATCGTGCAGCATGAAACGTAAAAAGCTGTATGCCCAGGTCAAGCCCGGCCATGACGTGTTGGTTTCAGATCCCGGATCGCTTTTTGCGTCCGGGATGACCACCAAGGGTGGTCACTTACCCCTGATCTTCGCCAACTCCGCCTCATCCAACTCCCGTGCTTCCTCGATCAGCATGATCGGGATGGAATCGCGGATCGGGTAAGCGACTTTGGCGGCGTAGGAAATCAATTCCTGCTTGTCATGGTCGTAATGGAGCACCGATTTGGTGACTGGGCAGACAAGCATATCAAGCAGTTTGCGATCGATCGTCAGGCGTTTTGTGGTTTCGGCCATCGATAAACTCTCTACTGCAAGCTTGAACGGTCGCCGTCATTTTCGCGCGCCAGCGACAACTCAGTGATGGCGATCAACGTATCGGCGCGTTCGCGCAAATCATCAGCCTCGAGCAGCGCCTGTTTTTCAGGCGGTCCGTAGGGGCTCATCATGCACAGCGCATTGACCAGCGCTTCATTGGAAGCTTTTTCGACGCCCGACCAATCGGCTTCCAGATCATTGGCTTCCAGATAGGCCTTGAAGGTGGTGAGCAGCGTGTCACGATCGACAAGTTTTTCGCCTGCGCCCTGCTCAAAGTCCTGGATGTACTGATCGGTGGTCACGCGGCACATGCGGAATGGCGTGATGGCCGTTTCTTCCTCTTCAATTTTGAAGCGGCAGACGCCAGTCAGTGTCAGCAGATAGCGGCCATCATCGGTTTCTTGAAAGGCCGATATCCGGCCTAGGCAACCAATTTCGCAGAGCGGTGGCGTGTCCGGATCAAGTCCCATCACCGGTGAGCCATCACGCTCAAACTTCGGCTGCACCATGCCAATCAGACGTTCGTGGCCCAAGGCATAATCCACCATAGCCAAATAGCGCGGCTCAAAAATGTTAAGCGGCATCTGCCCGCGCGGAAGCAAGAGCGCCGACGATAGCGGAAACACCGGGATGATGGCGGGAATGCGTTGCGCCAAAGAGCTATGCGAGGGTGCCATACGAACCTTTGATGCCTTCCTACAACGTGTTGCCAATTTTTTGGCGCGCGTGCGGCAGGTCTTAGGAGAAAAGAACCCGGGAAAGTTTCTTGCGACCTTCAATGCTGGCCGGATCGGTCGGACCCCAGGCTTCGAACAAGCGCAACAGTTCTTTGCGCGCGCCATCATCTTCCCATGACCTATCGCGCTGAATGATCTCGACAAGGGCAGTTGCGGCGGCAGATCGATGGTTTTTGGCGTTATGAACCAGCGCCAAATCGAAACGGGCCTGATGATCGTCAGGGTTTGCTTCCAGGCGGGCGGTTAGTTCTTCAGCATCGCCAAGGCTGGCGGCTTTTTCGGCCAGGTGAAGCGCCGCTTCAGCGGCTTGAATGGCTGGATCAGCTTTCATCTCGTCGGTCAAGCTTGCGAGGGCTTGGCGCGCGGTTTCCAGTTCACCGGCAGCGACGTAGACCTTGAGCATGCCGGCCATTGCGCCGACATTCTCTGGCTCAACTTGCAAAATCTGCGCGTACATGTTGGCAGCGGTTTGCAGATCACCTGCGCTCAGTGCTGCATCGGCTGCCGCCAGCATCTCTTCGGCCTGGCTAGGGCCTTGAGGGCCGATGAGCTTTTCGATGAAGGCCTTCACCTGCGCTTCAGGTTGCGCGCCTTGGAAACCGTCGGCGGGGCGACCATCCACAAAGGCAAAAACAGCCGGTATGGACTGCACACCCATTTGACCGGCCACTTCGGGATGCTCATCGATGTTCATCTTGGCAAGGCGAACTTTGCCACCAGCTTTCGCGACGGCGTTTTCCAATGTGGGCGTGAGCTGTTTGCAGGGTCCGCACCAAGGTGCCCAGAAGTCCACCACCACCGGCCGGGTTTTAGACTCTTCAATCACCTGAGCCATGAAGTCTGCGGTTGTGATGTCAATGATGTCACCGCCTGCTGCAGCAGGCGCGGTGGATTGAGGCGTGGAGCCAGTTCCGATCAGCATGAGAGTGTCCTTACGCGTAACTTTTTATGCAGGTGCACGCACGAGCGTTACCGTTTGAGATGGGCTTTCGCCCGCGTTCTACAAGGCGGTTTGGGCGCTGTCGACCAGATCGCCTTCCAGGTCGACGATATGGACGGGGTGGCCGGTTTTTTCTGCAAAGGTAAGCAGGTCGTCGCGGGCGATGGATGTGGTTGCTGTGTTCTCTAGCGGATGGGCATTGATGATCTCGGCTCGCATGAGGTTTTCATCCAAAACGAACGCCACGGTGTGATCGACATCATTGATGATGGCCAACGCCGTCACAGAACCTGGCGTTACGCCCAGATGGTGTTGCATCAGATCGGCATTGGCAAAAGAAAGCCTGCCGCAGCCAAGCTTTTTGTGCAGGTTTTTCAGGTTCACCCGCGTTGCGTGCTCAGCGGTGACCAAAAACAGCGCACCCTTTTTGTCTTTCAAGAACAGATTTTTGGTGTGGGCGCCTTCAACTTCGCGGTGCACGTTGGTTGACTGTTCCACGGTGAACAGTGGCTCATGGTCCACTGTTTTGGTGATCAGTCCCCAGGCAGAAAGTTGGTTGGTGAGGCTTTCGCGGGTGTGATGGGCAGCGGACATGATGGCCTCTTGAAACAAAGCAGCTTGGTTTTCTAGCCATCACAACGCACGCTCACAACCCAGGATTGGGCAACAGCTCTTAGGCTGTTCTTTGCGCTCACAAACATGGTTGCAAAAGCGATTTGGTTGATGCATAGAAGCGCCTCGCACAGGCACATCACTTGCGTGATGGATCGTTTGTGTAGGAGCGATGCGGGCGTAGCTCAGTGGTAGAGCATCACGTTGCCAACGTGAGGGTCGTGAGTTCAAATCTCATCGCCCGCTCCATTCTTTTAAAGTTTCGATACGTTGATCGCTGCAGGCGTATTGTCTGCCCGTGCTTGGTGCAATCCTGTGATTGCGCAATGCTCTTAACGCGGCCTTCACCTTCAGGGCAATCTGGCCGATTGTCGTGGCCACATTTCGCGCTTCTTTAATTGTGTCCCGATACAAGTGTCCCTTCGATCTGAGGAGGCCGAAATGGATATTGCGCGGGGCAATCGCCGGATATTTATAAAACTCTCAGTGCTCGGCTTCGTCGCCGTCGGCATGATCCTGTGGTCGCTGTTTTGGCTGACGGGCCGGATCAATGAAATCGAGCGTGAATCAACCCATGACCTGGTCGAACTGATGGTCACAGAGACCGTCGACCAGGTGCGCGCCGCGACCAACGATTACGCTTTTTGGACGCTCGCTTACGAAATTGTCGAGGCAGGCGATGAACAGGCAATCTATGAGCATTTGGGTTCCGGCGCGATAGAAAGCGAGCTGTTCGATCAGCTTGTTATTCTATCCAGCGATCATGACGTTTTGCATATCTATGACGCCACAGGGCAGGCTATTGCGCGGTCGCAGTTCGATGTTTCTGGCTTGCAGCCTTTCCTAACCGGTTTGGCCGCGCATGATCCATCCGCCTACATGTCGGTCTCTGGCGTCGGACAGATCAACGGTGTGTATGGCGCTGTTTCAACTGCGTGGATCACACCGGATAATGTCGATCCTGCAATCGCCGCAGCGTTGCCGGTCTTGGTCGGGATTGTGCAATTCAATGATGAAGAACTGCAGGTGATTGAGCGCATGACTCAAGGCAGCGGTTACGCGATCCGCGATACCGGTGAAAAGGTAGGCCCACCATCGCTTGCGCTTGAGGGTCCTGACGGTACGCCGATCGCCCAACTCGTTTGGACGCCTTACGACCTTGGCACTATGCTTCGCACCGATGTTTTGCCGTTCATTTTGCTGGTGTGTGCAGGCATCTTTGCGATTTGCCTGTCGGCAGCGCGATATTTTTATGAACAGGCCAAAATGTTGGAACGCGCCCACCAGGTGGCCACAACGGACCAACTGACGGGTCTGCTCAATCGTTCCGGTCTGGACGGCGTGCTTTCCAAGTCGCCGATCCGCTCGGCGATTTCCGCTGGGCACGTGGCAGTGCTTTACCTCGACCTCAATGATTTCAAACTGCTCAACGACACGCACGGGCACAAAGATGGCGATCGCGCACTGAAAGTCACGGCGCAACGCCTTCAAGGTGCCGTGCGGGCCAGCGATTATGTTGTACGCCTGGGCGGTGACGAGTTCATTTGCCTTGTGGTGGATGAGGATGCTCAGGCCGCGGCAGACGTGGTGGCCGACCGAATTCGCCAGACCTGCAACCAACCGATCCGATTTGCCAATCATGAGACATTGTTGCGCTTATCCATCGGTGTGGCCGTTGGGCAAGCGAACATCGATTGGGAGACGCTTCTCAACCAAGCCGATGCCGCGATGTATTTCGCCAAGCGATCCAAAGCGGATGGTCCAACGACATTCTCCAGAGAGGTGGCAGAGACCCTGCGCCCTCAACCGCGCGGGTCGATTGAGGACAAAGCGCTTACGGCAGCTTAAGCGGTCATCAGACGGGCGATACGTCTGGCTGCAAGGCGCTCATTCCTAAATCTGCGATCGCTGAGGCGCCAAAGCTCGCCCAAAGTTCTGTTGCCGGCAGTTCGTTTAGAGGTTCGATCGGCCGGTTGAGCCGATGCGGACCTGGCGAACCACCAATATTGGCTCTTTTCCTGCCAGGCGAACGGAGGCGACGCCCGCTGATGCTGGAATGTTGGATCCCACCATCAACAAGGCGTCGCGCAAAGGCGTCTTGCGTTCGTTTGGTTTGCCGGATCCTAGTTAGGCCGCGGCGCGCACCTTTGAGAGAAACTCACCCATTGCTTCACGCATGCTGCGCGAGCGCTCGTGAAGATCTTGGATGGAGGTGCTCATGGTCGTGCTCATCTGGCCGGTGTTGGCAGCTGCCTCGCTCATTTCGCTCATAGCGTTCGTTACCGTTGAGGTACCATCGGCCGCCTCGTTCACGTTGCGCGCAATCTCGGCCGTTGCAGCGTTTTGTTCCTCGGTGGCCGCAGCCATGGCGGAGGTACGTTCGGCGATGTCTTTGACCATGTCAGCAACGGAGGCTGTCGCTTTGATGGAGTCATCGGCGGCCAAACGCATTTCGGAGATTTGAGCGTCGATTTCCTCGGTCGCCTTGCCGGTTTGTTCAGCCAAGGCCTTCACCTCGGATGCAACAACCGCGAAGCCTTTGCCAGCTTCACCAGCACGCGCAGCCTCAATGGTTGCGTTGAGCGCCAAGAGGTTGGTTTGCTCGGCAATGTCGGTGATCAGCTTGGTCACGTCACCGATACGGGCCACAACATCCTGCAAGCGCGCGACCGACTGGTTGGAGCGATCGACCCCGCCAGCTGCATCGCCAGCGGCCGATGATACGCCGTGAACCTGTTGATTGAGTTCGGCGATCGACGCTGTCAGCTCTTCGGTGGCGCTGGCCACTGTATTGACGTTGCCAGTGGCGTGGGCTGAAGCATCCGCGACACTTTGCGAGCGCTGGGCGGTCGACTCAGCCAGGCTGGACATTTCGATTGCTGCCTGGTTGAGGCGGTCGAACTCGTCGATCATCGACTCGGTGACAGTTAACACGGTGGACTCAAACCGCGAAGCCATGTCCTCGAGCATTGCTTTGCGCTCGGCTTCAGCGTGCTCGCGTTGCGTCGCGGTATCTTCTTCAAGGGCAGCGGTGCGCTGAATGTTGACGCGGAATACGTCGAGTGCCTTCGCCAACGCCCCGATCTCATCGTTGCGCTTGCCCATGTCGATAACCTGATCGGTGTCACCGGCAGCCAACTCATTGGTGGTAATCGCCAGCCGGTTTAGCGGGGCGGAGATGAGCTTGTGGTTCAAAAAGCCGAACAGAATGGCCAAAATCGTGACCAGTGCGGCGCCGCCGATCGAGACAAGTTCAGCGCGCGAAAGAGCCGCGTCCTTGTTTTGCAGAAGCTGTGCTGATCGTGCCGCAGCTTCCGCTTCAAAACCATCGAATGCGGTGAAAACGTTTTGCAAAAGCGCATCGCCTTGGCCTGTCACTTCCATCGCGCGGGCTTGATCGAAGGTTAGTGGACTCTGCATCAGGCGGAGCTGAACGTGGGTGTGCTGGCCAAGCCAACTCTGCCAGCCGTTTCTGATATCGCTTACATACGTGGCAAAGGAGGGTTCAATGGCCGCCGCTTGAGCTTCCAGGGCGCTCAACTGCTCTTCAATCACGGGTGTGAGCTGGTTGCTGACTTGCACCATCTGGGGATTACCCGTGAGTGCGAAGGAACGGGCTGCCAAGACCTGATCGAGGATATCAATCCGCAGTCTTTCCACCTCTTTTTCGTAGATATTGGATTGCGACAACGCTTCAGATGTTGCGCTGCCTTGTGAAACGCTTGTGAATGCGACGAGGCCGCAAAGCGTTGCGACGAGTGCCAAGCCTAGAAATGCAATGGCGCCTTTTTTAGAAACAGAAAGACTGTTTAGCATGTGATGTATCTTTCCTGTTCAGCTCAGCTTTGAGCGCGCTGGCGGCGCGCCAGCTCTGTGAGATTGACTTCGATGGTCGCGGCGCCGATGGCCTGCGTACCGTCTTCGTTGGGAATGCTGAGGTTGAGCTGTGCGCGCCAGATCTGCCAATCCTCGTCCCATTCGGCTTCATCAATAAAGACCGCGTCGACGCCAACCAGGAAGGTGTTTTCATATTTGGCTTCGTCGCCCTGCCAGTAGTCGCCAGTGATGGCGCTTTGGCCGACATTCAACCCTTTGGCATCGACGATAAACATTTCTGTATAGAGCCCCAAAGCACTGGCTTGAATGCGGGTGAGGTAGCTGGATAGCGGTGTGGAAAGCGTGGCTGAAATCAGCGGCTGGTTATCAACCTCACGCTCGGCGCGCCACTGTTGATCCAGCGCATCAATATCAGCCTGTGTGAGGGATGCATGGCGCTCAGATTGTGCTTCCACCATCATGCCAACGATTGGATTGGCCAGCCATTCGCGTGTTTCGGCGATGAAAGCTGCATTGATCAATCGCTGCGGATCGGGCGGCGTGTTCGCGTCATTGGTTGTCGCCATGCCGCTCGCTTGCGCTGCCCCCATTAAACCAAGGGCAATTGCCCATGCACTTGCCATCCGTTTCGCCATTCGTTCGCTCCTACCCAAGACGGATTTCGTCAGATACGTAGTTATCCGAGTGTGATGGTTACGATGACGTTAAATGATCAGAATCTAATCATATCTATCTAACTAATTGAAATAATTTGGTTTTAATGCGTCGAGCAACGATGCAAGCCTATGCCGCCTTTTCCGCCTCCAGTGTTTTCACTGCATCCTTGTCGTCTTCATCCTGCGGAAAGAGGAGAGCCATATCAGGCGGGAAGGTGAAATCGAGCCGCTCACCGGTTGTGTAGATCCTATCCTCACCAAGGGCCGCGATTAGCTTGCTGCCATCGTCGAGCTTCACATCGACAACCGTTTCGCTGCCTAAGCGCTCCGTCAGCATGACTGTGCCGTGCAGCATGGCGTCTTGCTGGTCTGTCGGCGCGAGATATTGCGGGCGGACGCCCAAAATTGCACTGTCGCCAACGGCGAACGATCGTCCGCGTGAGGGCACAGTGACCGGATCAAGCGACGGGTTGCGGACAGTGATTTGATCGCCTGATACGGCCTCGACCGTGACGGTCAGGAAGTTCATCGAGGGGGCACCGAGAAAGCCGGCAACAAACAGGTTTGCCGGTTCATGATAAAGGTCCATCGGGGCGCCGATCTGCATCACCTTGCCGTCTTTGAGCACGACGATCTTATCGGCAAGCGTCATCGCTTCCACTTGATCGTGGGTCACGTAGATCATCGAGGCTTTGAGGTCCTGGTGCAGCTTGCCGATCTCCATGCGCATATCCATGCGTAGGGCTGCATCAAGGTTTGATAGCGGCTCGTCGAACAGAAACACTTTTGGATCGCGCACGATCGCCCGCCCTATGGCCACGCGTTGGCGCTGTCCGCCGGAGAGCTGGCTGGGGCGGCGATCAAGCAGATGTTCCATCTGCAGGATGCGGGCGGCTTCAGCCACCTTGGCATCCTTTTCCTGCTTGCTCGCTCTGTTGATCGTCAGGCCGAAGGCGACATTCTCGCGCACCGTCATGTGCGGAAAGATCGCGTAGCTCTGAAACACCATCGCAATGCCGCGCCGTTTGGGTTCAAAGTCGTTGACCACCTCGCCATCGATTTCAAGCCTGCCTGAGGTGATGTCCTCCAGGCCGGCGATCATGCGCAGTAAGGTTGATTTTCCGCAGCCGGACGGGCCGACAAAGACGACGAACTCGCCATCGTCGATCTCGATGTCGACGCCCTTGATGACCTCGATACGGCCATAGCTCTTGCGCACATTGGTGAGTTTCAACGATGCCATTGCCGGTTCTCCCTCTATTCCGCTGCCTGATCTTGGTAGCGCACGAACAGGTGGCCATCGCCGTCGGTACCCACCGGTTCGGGGTTCATCACATAGCCTTTGAAATGCTCGCGCCCGCCATCGGCGAAGCCCATGATCACCAATCCATCGTCGGTATCGAGGATGCGGGCTGCATAGCGCCGCGCCGGTAGGGCACCATCCATGAACCCAGGCGCAATGCGCCAGGGTCCGCGTGGGCTTTTGCCGACAAGGTAATGGCTGCCGGAGACCGGCCCGCCAGGCGTCTGGTTGGCTCGCTCGGCTGAGAAATGATCGGCATGGGTGCAGAACAGGCAGTACCAATTGCCGTGATGCTCAAAGACTTGAGGCACCTCCAACTGGCCATACCCGCCGACAAACACAGGCGGTTGAAGGGTCCATGTGGCAAGGTCTGGAGAGGTGGCAAAGCCAATCGCGCCAGCGGCATTGGCTTCATCAAGGCCTGGAACGCGTGCGGTGAAATACATCATCCAGCCATCGCCATCGGGATCGCGCATCACCCATGGGTCGCGCATCGCCCGGTCGTGCCAATAGCCTTTGACCCAGTCAGTCTCGTAGTGCTCGGCGTTCGGCCCTTGCAGATCAAGGCAGAGTCCGTCGCCGACCCTCTGCCAAGTGTGCAAATCGGAGGAGGTGGCGTGGCCAATGCGCTGATACATGCCCTCTTCTTCATGGGTCGAGCCGGTGTAGAACAGGTGCCACAGGCCTTGATCGTCCTGCACGACACTCCCGGTCCAGGTTGTGTAATCGTCCCAGGCGGCGTGATCGGTGGGCGTCAGGCAGGTGCCTTTGTGTTCCCAATTGATCAGATCGTCGCTGACGGCGTGGCCTTGGCTCACATTGAAGTGGCGCAGCTCGGGATCGCCAACGGATTTGTCGGCCTGGAGAAAAAAGACATGCCAGCGCTGCCCATCATGGGCGTACCAGCTGTCCCAGATCCATTTGTCGGGAAGGCTCAGTGTCATGACGATAATCCGTTAGCCTTTGACGCCGGTCGATGCGATCGAGGCGATGAAGGCGCGTTGCAAAACAAGGTAGAACGCAAGAACCGGCACGGTGATAAGCGTGAGATAGGCCATGATCTCACCCCAGGCCGGGTTGAGCTGAAAGAAGTAGCCAAGGCCCACCATGACTGGGCGATAGGCTTCCTGCTGCACGACGATCAACGGCCAGAGATACTGGTTGTACATGACCAGAAATTTCAGGATCGCGGCCGTGGCAATCACCGGGCCGGAAAGTGGCAGCACCACTTTGCGATAGATTTGCCACCAGCTGGCGCCTTCCACCCGGCTTGCCTCAATCAGGTCTTTGGGCAGATCGCGGAAGAACTGCACGAACAGGAACACTGTCAGCCCGTCCGCGATCCAGGGGATGATCTGGACCTGATAGGAGTTCAGCCAGCCGATTTGGAAACCGTCCAGTCCGATCCAGGGCAGCTGCGAAACGATGAGAAGCAGCGGAATGGCGATGGTTTCAAAGGGAATGATGAAGGTGGCGATGATGATGGTGAGCACCACATCGCGGCCCCTCCAGTTCATGAACACGAACGAAAAGGCCGCCAGCGAACACACGAACAGCGACAACAGCACCGTTAGTCCCGTCACCAGTACGGAGTTGAAGACGAACAGCCCCACAGGCGCCCGCGCGAAAGCGGCGGTGTAGTTGTTCAGGCTTATGTCGCCAACCGGCAGGAAGGCTCGCAGGCTGGACGTATCCGAAAGCAGCTGGAAATCCGGCTTCAGGCTCGACATCACCATGAAGACCAGCGGAAAGATGAAAATCGCGGCGATCAGCACCAGCACCGCATAGCGCACGGCAAGGCGCAGACCGTGATTGTCGGGTTTGAGGGCGGCCATCTAGGTGCGCTCCCTGGTGAGCCAGCGCTGGATGAAGGATATGGTCAGCACGAGCAGGAACAGGATGACGGAGATGGTCGAACCACCGGAGATATCCTGGCGGCCATAGCCGCGTTCGACCGCCTGGAAGACGATGGTCTGGGTGGAATCGACCGGTCCGCCATTGGTCATCACATCGATCTGCGCAAACAGCGCGAACCCCTGCATGGTGATCACGATCAGCACCAAGACGGCGGTGTTGCGCAGGCCCGGCCAGGTGACATAGCGGAAGGTCTGCCACTTGCTGGCGCCCTCGATCTCCGCAGCCTCATAAAGCGTCGGCGAAATAGTCTGCAGGCCGGACAGCCAGATCACCATGTGAAAGCCGACGCCCTGCCAAATGGACATGGCCATGATGGATCCGAGGGCCGTATCGGGATTGCCAAGCCAATCAACGGGTTGGAACAAGCCGAAAGTCAGGCCGGAAAGCATGTTGTTCAGAAGCCCGTCGCTGCCGTCATAAATGAAGCGCCAAAGCAGCGAGACGACGACAATGGAGACGACCACCGGCATGAAGTAGATGGTGCGAAAAACGTTGATGCCGCGCAGCCGCTGATTGATCAGAAGCGCCAGGCATAGGGCAAGCCCGCCCTGGGCAGGGGCGACGATCATCACGAAAAGCAGCGTGTTGGTCAGCGCCTTCATGAACACGACATCTGAGGCAATGACGATTCGCGCATCCTCTCCCGACTGCCAGCGGAACCATTCGCGCATGCCGCGATATTGGGGAAACTCGTCCGAGCGCGTGATGGTGCGCACACGCGGAAATTGAACGGCCCCATCCGCGTCGCGTATCACCTGGCCGGCCTCATCGCGTTCGGGTTCCAGCGTGATGATCGCAAGGCCGAGCAGATTGCGATAATTGTCCAAACCGACATAGGCCGTGGGATTGGGCGAGATCAGCCGTTGGTTGGTCAGCGACAGGCCGAAGGCGAAAAAGAAGGGCAGGATGATAAAGGCGGCAATCAGGGCGAAGCCAGGCAGGGCGAACGCCCAGCCGGCTTTATTGGACTGTGTCAGCTTGGAAGCCATAGCGCCCTCATTGTCCTATACGAGCGAGGTGGGCACAGGCGCCGAGCCAAAGCCTGGCGCCTGCCGCCTGCTTGAGAGCCTCTAGTGGCCGTAGCCGGAGTTGCGCTCGATATCGCGGTCGATCTCATCGACGGCGGCATCCAGCGTGTCGGCGACATCAGCACCGTTGGCGATGTCGGCCAGTGCCTTTTCAAAGATAGAAGCGGCGACCACGTACCCAGGTGTGACCGGGCGCACCAGTGCTTGAGCTTCAGACAGGCCGAAGAACACGTTGAGCGGTCCGCCTTCGCGATAGGTCTCGGTCATCGCGGCGGCCGAGGGCGTGGAGGGAATGAGGCCGATGCCATCGGAGAAGGCGGCCAAATACTCGTCCTGGATGGCAAATTCGATGAAGGCAGCGGCGCCTTCGGGATGCTCGGACGTGGCGGACACGCCGAATTGCCAGGATGCCGCGCCGATAACCGAGCCGTTGCCGAAGTCCGGCGCTGGCAAGAACACAAGATCGTCCACGGCTTCCAGGTGGGCGACGGCCGCCCAGTTGCCGTTCCAGGCGAAGGCATAGCTGCCATTGATGAACCCTGTGTCGCGGTCGGCTGGATCTTGGCTGGTGCCGGGCACAAGGTCATTGTCGAAAAGTGACTGCCACCATTCGCCAAAGGCTATCGCTTCGTCGCTGTTGAGTGCGCCATCAGCGGTTTGATAGGTCGAGCGGTCGACAAGGTCGCCCCCAAAGGATTGGAGGAAGGGCGAGAACGCATAGGGATACCATTCCCCGGTCCAGGCCATGCCCAAATCCAGCGCGTACTCATAGTCGCCGGACGCCTTGGCGGCCTCCAGCGCGGCCATGAATTCCTCGCCGGTCCATGGATTGTCGAGCGTAGGGGTTCTGAGACCGAGAGCGTCAAGCGTCGACTGGCGGGCATACAGCGCGACGGCGGCGTCCCAGAGGCCAATCGAATAAAGCTGTCCGTCCCAAATCCCTTTGGTGCCGGGCAGGAAGTTTTCGATTAGGCTTTCATCGATGGCGAGCGGCTGCATGTATCCCGACCAGGCCCAGTTCGGCATCACAGGTCCATCGACATCGAGGATGTCAGGAAGATTGCCAGCCAACGCGGCGGCAACGACGGAATCGTTGTAGGAGCCTTGCGGGAAAGCTTCCAAAACCACGTCCCAGTCGCCCTGGCTGGCGTTGAAATCCGAAACGATGCGGTTGATGATCGTCTCTTCAACCTCATTGCCAGCGCCATGGTACCAGAGCGTGAGTTCGGTTTGCGCCTGCGCTAGGTTGGTCGATGCAGCTAGCAGTGCGGCAAGGGCTATGCCGTTGGTCGTCAAACGTTTGATGGTCGTCATGTGATCTGTCTCCCTCGAGATGAAATGTCGGTGATGTTGGTGACGGTGGCCGGGCGTGGCAGCACACTGTCGCGCCAACACACTGGTCCGCTGACAAGTTCGCGGTGTTGAGCAATGTCATCGCCTCTGATCAGCGAGAGCAGCATGTGCGCGGCGCGCACGCCCATGGCCGCGTACGGCAGCTCAACGGTGGTGAGCTGCGGGTAGAGCGTTTCGGCGATCAGCCGGTGATTGTCGAAACCAGCCACGGAGATGTCCTGTGGCACCTGAAGCCCGCGCGAGCGCAGAATGCCATAGGCACGCAGGGCAATGCGATCATTGCCGAAGCAAATGGCGGTTGGCGGGTTGGGGTTGGTCATGACGCGTTCGATGGCGTCCCAAAGCAGCTGTGCTTCGGCCTGTGGATCGTTCATGCGGGTGTCTGCCGGGATCACCAATGCTGGATCAAAGACGAGACCGGCGCCTTCCAGCGCTTCACGATACCCTTCCGTGCGCAACCGGGTGGCATCGATGTCATTAGACAGCGAAAGATAGGCGATCCGCTGGTGACCCTTGGCAATCAGCGCCTCGACCAGCATTTTTTGACCCAATTGGTCGTGCGGCAAAACGCATGGCGTACCAGCATCATCGTAGCAGTTGGCCAGCACCATCTTGGTGCCTACGGGCGCGGGCGGAAGTGTGACTTGCTTGTGATAGTCGCCAACAAACAGCATGCCTTCCACGCGGTGTTCGGTGAACGTGCGCATCAGATCAGCGACCCGTTCCTGCTTGCCGCCAGTGTCGGAGATGAGAAGCGACATGCCATTGTCTTCCAGCACACGCTGAATGCGCTGCACGATAATCAGATCGGGAAGACCGCCAAACTCGGCGCTATCGGGCGCCAGTGAAATCGCCCCGGTGATCAGGCCGATAAGCCCGGATCTGTTGGAGCGCATGGTGCGGGCAGCAAGCGAGGGTACATAGCCCAGCGTTGCAATGGCCTGTTCCACCTTGAAGCGCGTTTTTTTGCCCACCGGCGCATCACCATTGATGACACGGCTCACGGTCTTGGGCGAAACGCCAGCTTCTTTTGCCACATCGTAGATGGTTGCCAAATCGTCCTCCCAGACGGTGTTCTCGACGCGCGTTTTGCCTTGTATCAGTCGTTTGGCGTCGATTGTGACATCGATGTCATTTTGATCGAAAATGGCCGAAAGTTGCGGTGACGTCAACTGGCTTGTCGCTCGTCATGGACAGGCAGCGCGCGATGGCGCAGTTTGACGCGAAGCGCCAGATTATGGCTTTCAAGGGCGCGCAAAAGGAGATGTTGTGAGCGTAGGCTGCAAGGTTGAAGCTGTTCGAGATGGCGTAGGTGGTGGCCAGCGCATGGTGCTCGATGTGCCTGAGGAAGTGCCGCTTGAGCTGCGCTTCAATGGCACCGCTTATGCGACGATGATGGTCACCCCTGACGATCTTGATGACTTCGTCGTCGGCTTTTCGCTGACCGAAGCGATCATCGAGAAGGGTGAAGCTATCAAAGCCCTGACGGTGGTGTCGCAAGAAGGCGGGATGGTGGCTGATGTGCAACTTCACGGCGCTGACTATGCGGCCCTGCTGCGTGGTGGTGAGCGGTCCATCCCTGGGCGTACGGGATGCGGAATTTGCGGTGTGCGCACCCTGGATGAGGCGCGCCGAGCACTAAACCCCGCGCCTTCCGGTCCGCAGATCTGTTTTAGCGCCATTCAGGCCGCGCTGGCGACGCTTGATGATCAGAAATCCGGCAATGCGGCACGGCGCGGTGTGCATGCAGCAGCCCTTTGTTCTCGCCACGGAGACATCATGCATCTGCGCGAAGATGTTGGTCGCCACAATGCGCTCGACAAGTTGATCGGCGCGCTGATTCGTTCCCCCGAAAGTCTTGATATCGCAGATGGATTTTGCCTTGTTACCAGCCGCTGTTCCTATGAAATGGTCCAGAAAGCGGTGCGCGCGGGTTTTTCCACGCTGGTTGCGATTTCCGCGCCCACGGCGTTGGCGCTGCGCGTGGCTGAGGAAGCAGGCCTTACGGTGATCGCACTTGCCCGCAAAGATGGATGTTTTCGGTTTGAAACGCGCCAGGCTCTGGCTCAGGAGATCGCGGTATGAGCGAGAAAGACAACCGGGGCGGTCGGCCACCAGAAGGCGTTCGACCTTATGATGGTCCCGCTGGCGGCTGGGGCGCACTACGCTCAGTGGCCAAATCCCTGAAGAAAGAGCAACGGATCGCCGAAGGCGCGGCAACGCTGCTTAAAACCAACCAACCAGACGGGTTTGATTGCCCTGGATGCGCCTGGCCGGACCCCAAGCACACGTCAAGTTTCGAATTCTGCGAGAACGGCGCCAAGGCGGTGGTCTGGGAAGCGACGGCGAAGCGGGTTGGCCCGGAGTTTTTCGCCGCCCACACCGTATCGCAGCTTTGGGCAAAATCTGATCATTGGCTGGAGGCGCAGGGCCGGGTGACCCATCCGATGCGCTACGACCGGGCGAGTGACCGGTATCTGCCGGTGGCTTGGGGCGAGGCTTTCGCTGCCATTGGTGCGCGACTGGCCACCCTGCCCGACCCCAACATGGCTGAGTTCTATGCGTCTGGGCGCACGTCCAATGAAGCGGCGTTTCTTTACCAGCTGTTCGTTCGGATGTTCGGGACGAACAATTTCCCCGATTGTTCCAATCTCTGCCATGAGCCGACATCCGTCGGTCTGCCGCAGTCCATCGGCGTTGGCAAAGGCACGGTGAGCCTTGAGGATTTCGAACACACCGACCTCATTCTTTCCATCGGACACAATCCAGGCACCAACCATCCGCGCATGTTGGGCACGCTGCGTGATGCGGTGAAGCGCGGCGCGACGATCCTGGTGTTCAACCCGATGAAGGAACGGGGATTGGAAAAATTCCAATCACCTCAGCACATTTCGGAGATGGCGACAGGTCAATCGACCGATCTGGCGCAGACCTTCTATCAGGTGAAAATCGGCGGAGACGCCGCGGCGATCAAAGGCATAATCAAGGCCCTGATTGCCTTGGATGAGGCTGGTGAGGACGCGCTAGACCACGCCTTTATCGAGGATCACACCGAAGGGTTCGAGGCGCTGGCCGCCGATGCCCAGGCCGCGCCTTGGGAGGAGATTGAAACAGCCTCCGGTCTCACCCGCGAAGCGATGGAAGAGGTGGCCGCGATCTACGCCAAGGCCAAGGCGACGATCATTTGCTATGGCATGGGCGTTACCCAGCATCGCTCTGGCTCGAAAAATGTGCAGCAGATCGCCAACTTGCTGCTTTTGGAGGGCAATATGGGTAGGCCGGGCGCTGGCATATGCCCGCTGCGCGGCCATTCCAACGTGCAGGGCGACCGCACGGTGGGGATCAATGAAAAACCGCCAGAAGACTTGCTTGACAGTATGGAACAAGTGTTCGGTTTCAAGCCGCCGCGCGAGCACGGCCATTCGGTGGTTGATAGCATCGAAGCGATGGTCGATGGGCGCGCCAAGGCCGCGATTTGCCTGGGTGGAAATCTGGCGATTGCCTCACCCAGCCCACGAGACTGTATTGAGGGCTTCCGCAAGCTCGATCTGGCGGTGCATATCACCACCAAGCTCAACCGCTCGCATTTGCTGATCGGGCAAGACGAGGGCGCCGAAAGCTTCCTGCTACCTTGCCTCGGGCGGACCGAAAAGGACGTTCAGGTGGGCGGCGAGCAAAGCGTGACCGTGGAGGATTCCATGTCCATGGTGCACGCTTCCAAAGGGTTTCTGGAGCCAGCCTCACCGCATCTGAAATCTGAGCCCGCCATCGTCGCGGGTATTGCCAAGGCGACCGTCGGCGATGATCTGGTCGACTGGGATGCGATGGTCGCCGACTACAGCCTGATCAGGGAGAAGATCGAGGCTGTCTTTCCGATCTTTGAAGACTTCAACCGCCGCATTCAGGATCCCGGCGGGTTCTTGTTGCCGAATCCAGCGGCCTCGCGGGTCTGGAACACGCCATCGGGCAAGGCACAGTTTTTGCCGTTTCCTGGTCTTGAAGAGGATGTGGTGCTCGACGATCCCGAAGTGCTCAAACTCACCACGGTGCGCAGTCACGACCAGTACAACACCACGATTTATGGTCTTGATGACCGGTATCGCGGCATTTTTGGACGGCGTGATATTCTGTTCATGAATGCCAAGGACATCAAACGCCTAGGCTTTGCCGAGGGCGATAGGGTTGATCTGGTCAATGCGATGGACGAGGCGCGTACCGTCTACGCGCTGACCATCGTCGCCTATGATCTGCCAAAGGGTTGCTGTGCCTCCTATTACCCAGAAACCCAGCCGCTGATTGCGCTCAATCATCGCGACGAGGCGAGTCGCACGCCGTCGTTCAAAGCGATCCCGATCCGGCTGCAACCCGCCTCAAATGGCTCGCCGCAGCATGTGAGCGTTGGCCGCGATGGCTTGGTGGGCATGCCGGACTAAGCTCTCAACCCTCCGGGTGGCTGACCATCAAGCCCTCGCGGATCAGGCGCTTGACCAGCACAAGCTTGCCATCCCCATCCAAAGTACCGGGCAAATCGCGAACCTTAAAGCGCGGTTTGGTCAAGCACATGTCCACTGCCGCTTTGGTGTGAGCGGGCAGGAAAATCTCGGCACCCTGACAGCTTATTTGCACCTTCTGCGTGCCTTCGCGGTCGGTGCGGTCCTGAAGTTGGAAAATCAACTCAGGCTGTGCGCCCACCTCTGAATCCGGCGTCAACTCGGCCAAACGGGCGAGTTGACGCATCTGGCCAGGCACGCGCGGTACGCGATTGCTGATAAACTCAGCCCGAATGTCGTTGACCAGCTCCTGCAGGTGCGCCTCGCTTTGAAGGCGTTGCAGGAGATCTGCGAAGGTCGCTTCCATGGCGCCCATATCAAAATCTCCCCGCGCATGGCCTGGAGGCAGAGACGCGCGGAATGCTGGATCTTTATGCGCTGCGGCCACCACCGCTTCGGTCATCAGATCGGCCCATGTTCGGGTCAACAGGCCCGTGGTGATGTGCAACGAGGTCTGATCGGTTGCGACCGCATCGTGAGTGAGGCCGCGCGGCACATAGCACATGTCGCCGGGTTCCAGCACGAACCGGTCGGTTTCTTCACCCACCGGCGTTTCTTCCCGATTGAAAGCCTGGCTTCCCAATGGCAGTTCGACCGGGTGGTCGTAAATGCGCCACTCCTTGGTGCCTTCCACCTGTAAAACCAACACATCGTGGCTGTCATAGTGGGAGGGAAAGCCTTGGCTGTGGGCAGGTGTTAGATAGATGTTGGTTTGGATGCGCGAGGAAAAAACGTTTTCCAGAGCCCGACAGAACCGAGCGAGTGTCGGCAGGCGCTCCTGGAGACTGGACAGGATGATCGTCGCGCCATCGGCAAACAATTGGTTGACCCGCACGGCATCGATAAAGCCAGATTCATAGGCGAAATCGGCCGGCGTAATGCTGGCATTGGCTTGCACCACATTCACCTCGGGGGCGCTCAGGCCCATGGTTGTCACCACACGATCAATGTCGTCGACGGAGACAAGCTGGCTGTAGTAGGTGGGATCGCTGCGATGCACGACCACATGCTTTTTCTCAAAGCTGTCGTCAAAAAACGCTTTGCGTGTGAGTGGTGCAATCGACCAGTCGAAATCCAGCGTTGCGTGTTCCATCGCAGTCCCCGATCTTTTTTGTTCTTGTGTGTCCGGTCCGCAGACCTAGCGCTTTGGTCAAAGCGATGCAAACGTTAGGGCCCACTGGCTTGCATTGACGATCTGGAGGTGAAGGGACTAGGGTCGGCGTCGGGCGCACATAGAACGGACACATCGGGGGAGCCGGATAATGGCTGACACAACAAAGAAAAAAACCGACACGCTTTCAGAGTCGGATATCACGACCAAACGCGGGGTCGGTCGTAGGGCTTTCCTGGGCATCATGGCCGCTGGTTCGGCCGGTGCTGTTCTTGCGCCGACACAGGCTGCTGCAGCCGATGCTGATGGCCGACCTTGGCAAGATGCGGGTGGTTGTCCACGCGGACCCATTCAGCAGGGTGCGACGGACAATGATCTTGGAGCTGGCTCTGACCCGGCTGGCGGCGGTCGGCATGGCTCAGGGCTAACCGACTCTGACCCAAGCGATTGGGCGAACAACGGACGCGGCGCGCCGTACTGCTGAGGCTGCCGGATCGACGGTCGCTTCCTTGAGGTTTACCAACAAGACAACGAACCGCAGCGTCCATTGACGCTGCGGCTTTTTTTGTGGCACTAGGCGCCGCGGGCAAGCGCACGTGTATAGCGTGGTTTTCTCACCACAAAGTTGCATTTTAGGAAGTCTTTGAATGAGCAATCCGACCAAAACGCCAGCGAAAAAGCTGAACGACAACGACATCACGACCAAGCGCCATCTTGGCCGTCGTGCCTTTTTGGGCATCGTGGCAGCTGGGACGGTTGGCGCGACGCTCCTGCCAACACAGGCTGCCGCTGCTGATGTGGACAATGGCAGTTGGACCGATACAGGCAGCTGCCCGCGCGGCAATGGCGGCGCTTACACCAACCTGACCGACTCCGATAATGGCAACATCACCGATTCAGCCGGTTACGGGCGCGGTGCACCCTACTGTTAGGCATCGCCTGATTGAGCGGTGATGCAAGGCGCGGGCGACTGCGCCTTTTTTATTCCCGGTGCAATACGGTGTCGCCGAAGAATGAGCTGAGAAATTTTGGCGTGAAGGCTGCCGCAATCGCCTCTGGGTCATAGCCGTCGCGCACCCACTGCATGAACGTCTGGCCTTTTGGCACGCCGTCACGCACATAAGTCTCAACCATCGCGTCCAAAACGCCGGTTTTTGAGCCTTTGATGTGGCCATATTTCAGCGTCATCTGGTCAAGAGCGCGTTCATGGTCATTGTGTAGGATCAGAAAATAGAGCGCACTGCCAAGGCTTGCTCGATCCGCGCCCGCTTTGCAGTGAATCACCGCCGGATAGGCGATGGATTTCAGTAAGGTTTCCAATTTTTCCAGTTGCGCCACATCGGGCAGCGCCCGCGAGCGCAGTTGCAAACCTTCAAAGGCAATGCCGGCTTGCTGCGCAGCCTCCACTTCCAGCGGGTAGGAGCCATATTGCATGCCACCGCGCAAATTTATGATGGTTTTCACGCCCATGGAACGCCATTTGCGAACCTGATGGGGCAATGGCTGCGAGGAGCGGTAGAGCTGATCATCCACCTTGTGGAAGTTGGTGTAAAAGTAGCGGATAAATCCGTGATCCATCGCCAGCATGTCAAACCATGCGTGTAAACGGCGCTGCCAACCAACCAGTGGCGGTTCAAAATAGGCCGTGCGTTCGTGAAGGCGAGATGGAAAGACTCGACGGTAGAGAGTTTTGAGGGTTGGCGGCACGCGTGTCTGCTGTTTGCAGTGAAAGACAGACCGTTCTCCTATCGGGGAGCTGCCTTAAGCGCAATTGGCATGGTTTGGACATGATGCCCACCGACATTGGATGACCGTGAATGTCGATGCGAATCGCACGAAGATTTGTGCATCGGCAAGAGAATCATCTGTTTGGAACGAATCGCGATTTTGGAAGCCGTTGCGGCTTTGTTCGCATTTTGATTCACACTTGGACTCCTCTTGGACTCATGATCATTCCGCCGGGCGGTATAACTGCCGATTTTGTTCTGGTGGCTTGCAAGCCTTACCGACAAGTAAACAAAGGCGCTTCAAGTCCGACCGATACCGTAAACCAGTCCTTCAACCGGGGCCTTTTTGTCTTCGATATTGTTGCAGCACCGTTATGACCATCGATGCGGATGCTTGCATCAAATTGGCCCAAAATGGGACAGCCACGTTGCGTTGATTTCACCGCGCGAAGGCGCAAACCAGGCGATGGTTTTGTGTCACGCGGGCCACTTCGCCAGCTAACCTTGGTCTGGATCGTACCGCGCTGACTTTAACGTTTGTGATTTGTTTCTTGACGTTACGTCAAACACTTGTTTTGGTTTTGTTCCCTTAGCGATGCGGCTCAAGTGGTTGTTTAAGTCAACAGGTGGGCGGAAAAATCCCCCAGGCGCATCAACGCTTGTGGCCGCATCTTGCCAGAGCACCTGCCTATCCCCAAATCGATAGGGGCAGTGTCGTGCCAGATTAACAAACAGATTACAGGCTGATGTCGCGCGTTGATTCGTCTAACCGCGCGCCACATGGAGAGAGGGACAATGCCACGCTTGTTCACTGGTTTGGAGTTGCCGCGCAATGTTGGGGACCAGCTAGCCCTGTTGCAAGGCGGACTTCACGGGGCACGTTGGATCGACCGAGACGATTTTCACATAACGTTGCGTTTTATCGGTGATGTTGACCATACCATCGCCCGCGAGGTGGTCAGTGCGCTGGATCGGGTTCGCCATGGTCCAATAACCTTAAAGCTTGACGGGCTGGGCTCGTTTGGTGGCAACAAACCGCATTCGGTTTTCGTGCGTATCGCCCCGACGCAGGCACTCGCTGATCTGCAAGGCGAGCAGGAACGCATGGCGCAGCGCCTTGGCCTGAAGGCGGAGCGCCGCACGTTTATTCCGCACATCACGCTGGCGCGCTGTCGCGGCCTGCAACCCGGCGCCGTGGCGCACTGGCTTTCTCTGCGTGGCGGTATCATGAACCTCTCCTTTGAGGTGGAGCGTTTCGTTTTGTATTCCTCGCGGGACTCCGTGGGTGGTGGACCCTATGTGGTGGAAGAAGACTATCCCCTTGTCGCCTAAAGGAAACTGTCATGCCTATCTTGTCTGAAGCAGACCGTAACGCCGCCCTCACCACGCTTGAGGGTTGGGCTCTGGTCAACGATGGCAAAGCCATTGCCAAGCGCTACACATTCAAAAATTTCGTCGAAGCCTTTGGCTTTATGACCAAATGTGCGCTGGAAGCAGAGAAGGCCGATCACCATCCTGAATGGTCGAATGTCTACAAAACGGTCGAGGTGGCGCTTACCACCCATGATGCTGGCGGGTTGACGGACAAGGACATCGCGCTTGCCAAAGCCTTTGATGCCTGTGTCCGAGCGTTGCGTCATGCCGCTTGCATACCCACATAGGGCGCATCTTGGTTTGAACAGGAAAACCCAATGAGCGCCGAAACCACCGCCGACACTGCTGACGAACAGCCAAGCGAGACCTCGCCTGGCCTCGATGGCGATGTACTTGGCGAAGATGAACGCACGCAGTTTGATCAGGATGAAGCGCGTGTGCGCCGCGATTTTTGGATGACAGCCCGGAAAGCGGCAGGCAGCATCCCTTTCATGGATGAGCTTGTGGCGGCATATTTTTGTGCGCTGGATCGTGAAACACCCATGCGTGTGCGCGGCACGCTGCTCGGTGCGTTGGCTTACTTCGTGTTGCCGCTTGATGGCATCCCGGACTTTATTCTCGGCCTTGGTTTCACCGATGATGCCGCTGTGATCATGGGCGTCCTGGCACTGATGCGCGCCCATATCACTGATGAGCATAGGGCCGCGGCTCGCAAAGCGTTGCTCAAGGACGAGGCTTAGGCGCGCTTCAGCCCTGCCTTGTTGACCTTAAAGACCTTTGGGCCGGCAAAAAGAAAGGGGCTGACCAATGTGGCCAGCCCCCCGCGTTTTTTGTCCAGGATCGAACCTGTCTTGACGGCAAACCCAACCGGGCGTGCCGCCAATGTAATGGTTTAGCGCGCGCTCAGAGGCTGCTCTGACACGTTCGCTTCACCACCAGTTCTAACCTGGCCATAAAAATCGCTCGACATCAGTCACCTCCTTTCGGTTGTTAAAAACAACAAGAGACTGGTGCCGAATCAACGCGTTGGCAAGGGAGAAAATACGATGGAACTGATGCAAGATGAGTCACCGGACCGCTTGGTGTGTGTGCAGGTGACCTATGCTGACGCCAAGCAAGCGCGACAGGTTGCCAAAGAGATCGTCGAGAAGCGCCTGGCTGCCTGTGTTCAGCAGGTGCGGATCTCATCCACCTATATGTGGGACGGCTCGGTGGAAGAGGAGGCCGAGCACCTGCTCACCGCCAAAACCACCATGCAGCGCGCCCGCGATCTGGAAGAGTACATCCGCACCAATCACCCCTATGACGAACCAGAGTTTCTGGTGCTGCCGGCCGACGCGGCCAGCGAAGGCTATGCGAAATGGGTGCGCGAGAGCGTCGCGTAGGCGCTAACGTTGACCGTTGCCGTCGCGTGGTTTGGGCAGGCCTGATCCGGCCTCGAGCCTATCGGTCGGGATTGTGAGCAGCGCAACAAACACCGAAAAGACAAACAAGTTGGTGGCCCACTGAAGGGTCGAGCCGCCGCCAATAAACACCAGCATCATGATCCCCAGCATGCAGGTGGCCAATCCGCCGGGCAGGCCCATGTCGCGAATGCGCTTGGCCATGACATTGCCGCATGCCGCTGCCGACATGCCGAGTAACGTAACCGATAACCATAGGCCGGCGCTGTCCCAGGGCAGGGCGTCGTAGGTGCGCCCGGCGCTTGATGCGTAGCTTGATTCCAACGCGGCAGCGCTGCCGATGGTGGCAAGAAAGACGAAGCTGAAGAGATAGGTCGCCGTCATCGCCACTGCGAACAAGAGGGCAAAGGGCAGGGGTTTCAGTCGGCCCTTGTTCCACTGCGTGAACAGGCCGGTCAGTGCAGCGTTGGTCATGGGATGCATGAGCGGTGCCCCCTGCTGATCATGATTGGCAGCGCTGCCAACAGACCCATGAAGGTATGGCGCAAATGTGATCTGTCAATCGGCCTTAGCTCGCCTAAACCAATCGCTTGGTATGAAAAGAAGTCCAGCAAGCACCAGGAAATTAAGTACGTCGGCCACCGTGCCGACGATGCCGTTGACTTGTTCGGTCAGCAAGAGGGCGACCATAAAAGCCAAGGCCAAAAGAACCGGGAGACCCATGTCGCGAACCCGCTTTATGGTGGTGAGAAAAAGCGCAGCTGCGGTGATCAAGCCGATGATCCAGTACGTGACTACCAGCGGGTTTTGAATGATCCAATCCAAACGTGATGGTGCAGGGGCGCCTGGTATAAGGTCTGGAGGACTCGTCAAAACGATAATCAGGCCCTGCTGGGCAAGTAAGGCAACTGCGACCAAACCGGCACTCAGAAGGGCGAACGGCAAACGCTTCAATCGACCTTGTAGCCAACCCGTAAATAGCTGTTCGAATAGCCACCGCATCTTTGTTCCGGTTCTTTTTTGCAAGTCTTCCAACCTAACGCGGTTGGGGCGTTTTTGGCGCGCTCGTTACCGATATTGTCAACGTGCTCGAACAGTAAGAGATACCTTCAAGCTATCCGATGGGGCGTTGGAACGACGCCTGCAATAGATAGAAAACAAAAAAGGCGGGTACTCGGCCCGCCTTTTGAAAATTCAGTTCTGAACGCTGGGCTAGGATTTGTTCTGCCGGTTATCGATCAGATCGGTGACAACGCCTGGGTCGGCGAGGGTTGAGGTATCACCCAGATTGTCGAAGGAGTCCTCTGCGATCTTGCGCAAAATACGGCGCATGATCTTGCCCGACCGGGTTTTCGGCAGGCCCGGCGCGAACTGAATCAAATCCGGTGAGGCAATCGGGCCGATCTCCTGACGCACCCATTTCACCAGCTCTTTGCGCAGATCATCGGATGGCTCTTGGCCCTCCATCAGCGTGACATAGACATAGATGCCCTGGCCTTTAAGGTCGTGCGGATAACCGACGACGGCGGCTTCTGAGACCTTTGGATGCGCCACAAGCGCTGATTCCACCTCGGCGGTGCCCATGCGGTGACCGGACACGTTGATGACATCATCGACGCGGCCGGTGATCCAGTAGTAGCCGTCCTCATCGCGGCGACAGCCATCACCGGTGAAGTACATGCCTTTGTAGGTGGAGAAATAGGTCTGCACGAAGCGCTCATGGTCGCCATAGACCGTGCGCATCTGGCCCGGCCATGAATCGGTGATCACAAGGTTGCCCTCAGTCGCACCATCCAAGATCTGCCCTTCGGCATCCACGAGCGCGGGTTGCACGCCGAAGAAAGGCCGTGTGGCTGAACCCGGTTTCAGAGCCGTTGCGCCCGGAAGCGGCGTGATCAAAATGCCGCCGGTTTCGGTCTGCCACCAGGTATCCACGATCGGGCAGCGCGCGTCGCCGACCACATTGTAATACCAGGTCCAGGCTTCTGGATTGATTGGCTCACCAACAGAGCCGAGAATCCGCAAGGTGGAGCGGCTGGTTTTCTTCACATGCTCCTCGCCAGCGCCCATCAGCGAGCGGATGGCGGTCGGGGCGGTATAGAAAATGCTGACCTTGTGTTTGTCGACCACATCCCAGAAACGTGATGGTGACGGGTAGGTCGGCACGCCTTCGAACATCAACGTGGTCGCGCCGTTGGCGAGCGGACCGTAGACGATATAGCTGTGGCCGGTGACCCAGCCCACATCTGCGGTGCACCAGTAGACGTCGCCGTCCTGGTAGTCGAAGACATATTGATGCGTCATCGCAGCATAGGTGAGGTAGCCACCGGTGGTGTGCAGCACGCCTTTGGGCTGGCCGGTGGAGCCGGAGGTGTAGAGGATGAACAGCGGGTCTTCAGCGTTCATCTCTTCTGGCTCGACATAGTCTGGCGCGTCGGCAACGGCCTCGTGGTACCAGATATCGCGGCCATCTTGCATGGCCACGTCGCCGCCGGTGCGTTTGACCACAATGATGGCATCGACAGGTGCGTTTTCAGCGGCTTTGTCGACATTGGCCTTCAGCGGTACTTTGCGGCCGCCGCGCAGGCCTTCATCAGCGGTGACAACAACTTTGGAGGAACAGCCTTCGATGCGCTGGGCTAAGGAGTCCGGTGAAAAACCACCGAAAACGATGGAATGCACGGCGCCCAAGCGGGCACAGGCGAGCATCGCATAGGCCGCTTCGGGGATCATCGGCAGATAAAGGGTGACGCGGTCGCCTTTTTTGACGCCGGCGTTTTTCAGAACGCCGGCCATTTTGTTCACATGCTGGCCGAGCTCTTTGTATGTGATCTCAAGATGTTCGTTCGGGTCATCGCCTTCCCAAATGATCGCCACCTGGTCACCGCGCGTTGCGATGTGGCGATCCACACAGTTGGCTGCAACGTTGAGCGTGCCGTCCTCGAACCATTTGATCGAGACATTGTGTGGGTCGTAGCTGGTGTTTTTCACCTTGGTGTAGGGTTTGATCCAGTCGAGCCGCTTACCGTGCTCTCCCCAGAATGCCTCTGGGTCGTCGACCGAGGCTTGGTACATTTCCAAATATTTGGCGTTGTCGATCAGAGCTGCCGACGCGACGGCATCCGGCACTGGATAAACTTCACTCATACCTTGTGTTCCCTTTGTGCGTTTCCTCTCAGACGGGCCAGATGCATCGTGGTTGACCCGCTGATGATGTGTTTGCTTCGGCTACCTCTCTTTGTGGAGGCTTTGCCGCACTCAATGGATTGTTTCTACTGCCAAGTACCGCAGTGCAGCAAGGCAGGCTGCGTTGCCCTTTGGTTGGGTGGAAAGACGCGATAAGCGGTTTTCTGGCGTTGATTCCGGTCAAAGCACGACCATGGTCTAAGGCTGCTCCTGCTTCGACGTGGATCTGGTGGATGGTTCACCCAACCAGAGCGATGTAAAGGCGCAGCCCCTCGCCCTTGCCGCGATAGGCCCGCACGAAGAGGAAGCCCTGCAATCGACCGCGCACAATCTGTTCGGCCAGATCGTCGAGTTGATCGCGGCAGACCAGGGAAAAATCACCTTGCGAGATTTGTTGGCGGCGTTCGCGGGTTGAAAAATAGGCCTCGCCCTGGAACGGCCGAAACGAGCCATTGTCCAGAAATGACCCATCGAGTACGCCGCGCACATGATGGTTGAATCGGTCCTGCTGCAGGATTGCGCGAAAATCGGTCAGCTGCACGCCGCGGGAATTGGTAAGGTCTTCGCCGGTGATGTCGGTAACATATTCAACGACGATGCCTGTTGCCGGAAGGTCTTCCGACCAGTGCACACAGTTCTCGGCCATGGCCGGTCCGGCTGCGGACAAAACCAGGCCAGCCAGCGCGGCGCAAACCGCCGTCAGATGGTGCCGCATAACTCCTCCCCCATTTTTGCCCCAAAGGTCTGGCCTCTTGGGTTCGCGCAGAGTGTGGGGTTTGCCAGGTCTTCAGGCCATACGTGGCCTTCCGGAGGCCGCTGTCCGATCGCGAGGGTCGTGATATGGATATCTATGT
The DNA here is from genome assembly GCA_040219355.1 of Hyphomicrobiales bacterium. Classification (GTDB taxonomy): domain Bacteria; phylum Pseudomonadota; class Alphaproteobacteria; order Rhizobiales; family MH13; genus MH13. The sequence goes on along the minus strand of JAVJSN010000010.1, from coordinate 361,732 downwards.
CGATCCGGCAACAGGCACGGATGATGATGCCGCCTTCCGTGGGCAGGTGGCGTCACCCTATCGCAGTCTGGCGCGTGCGGCCGAGCGCGCGGCGCAGGAAGAGCTTGCCTCTGGTCTGCCGCCTGGCAGTTTCCTAGGGACGATCTTTGCTGCCGCTGGCACCTATGCCCCTCCGGTTGAAGGTTTTCCGATCATCGTGCCGCCAAGTTACGATCTGGTCGGTGCTGGCAGCGAACGCAGCATCATTGAGTTCACCGGCGAGACGCGCACGACAGCGGACCCGACGCCGATCACCTATTGGGGCGGCGAAGCGGTGTATGTTGGCCGGGCCATGCGTGGCGTGACAGTGCGCGCACGTCCTGCGCCGTCGTACACTTGTCGCGGTATGATGGGTGTGCTGGTGCAAAACGATCGCAGCACGGTCGAAGATATCATCGTCGATTTTGACCGCACCATGAGTGCTCCGCCAGATGAACGCGGGCGCTACGATCTTAGCTGGATGTTGAACCTGTTTGCGACGAGCATCGATCTGGTTCTTCTTTCAAGCACCTTTCGCGATGGGCGCGGCCGCAACTTCGGGGTATCGCTACGAGGTTGCACCGGCATGGTGACCCGCTGCACCTTCGAGACCGCAGGGCCTACGTTTGATGGCGACCCTGGCGGCCTGCTTGTGCGCGACATTACCGTGCGCGGCGCTGGCAGTTGCGAGGTGCGCCGTCACGCACGGCTTGAAGCCTCGCAGATCGGCGACATCACCTTCAGCGTGTTCACGAACCTATGGGTGTCGCGCGAGGGCGCGGTCGTTGGACCAGGCAACACAGTCGAAGCCATCAACATCTTCGCTTTTGGAGATGTTGAGATCATCGGCAACACCCTGTCCCACGGGTTTTTATTTCAGGTCACCGGCGGCGTGCGTGTGATTGACAATGACATTAGGCCTTGGGCCGCACATCGCCTGCTGGAGATTGAGTACAATCCGTCGTTCAGCGGTATCCCGGTTATTGAACGCAATCGGTTCGTTGCGCCGGAGCGTATTGGTGGACACTACGTCAATCCGATTGTCGTGCGGGCATCGGCGGATTTTGGCGGCGGTACAAGTGCTGGTGGGAATGATTTTGGCGCTCTTTTTCAATCGCCGAGCAGTGTCGCTAGAACCACGCCCGACGGCGTTGAACGTTGGGGCGTGATCGCGATCGACCCTGATGAGGCACCCATTTCCGTGATCCGCTTCGACGACAATCTATGGGATGAACTCTATCCTCTCGACCGCATCGAAAGCAGCCGCTTCGCGATCATCACAACGCCCACATTCTTGAGCGTTGCCAATCCGATGCGGGCGCCGTGAGGAGGATTTGATGGATACGCCACGCCCGCTCTATACTGTACCGATCATCGCTCATCGGTTGTTCGGCCAACAACGCTATCAGGGTTTCTCAATTGAGCCGGGATTTCCTGATGATGATAACCCGTTTCCGCGCCACGATCGCGGTCCTGGATTTGTTGTTCGCGGCACACTTGAAGCCGACGGTCCACCGGGCATTGATCGCGGTGTGGGCACGTGGCGCAGTTGGCAGGAGATTGATGCGATGTTTGTCGCTGATCCAACTGTCGATGCCAGTGACGGGACCACCGTCAACGACCTTTGGGCATCGAGCGGCATTCGCTTTGAGCTTGTCGAGCGCATCGACGCGCAAACATCCTCAGGTTTGGCGCGCATGCTGCCTGCGGATTCGCGCTTGCGCGATGCTATTATCTACCCCTTGCGGCGGCCGGGTGCGATCAATCTGTTCTTGGTGCGAGAGATTGATGGGTCGTGGGGTTATGCGCGGCGATCCTTCCCGGTGAGGCCTGATATCATCCCGCTTGCGGTTGTTTCCGACATGCGGACCCGTTCGACCGATCCGACCAATCGTTGGCGCCTAAGCTTGATCACCTTGGCCCATGAGCTCGGCCATGTGCTTGGTCTGGGACATGTCGCGTTCAATGACAATGTGATGCTTGGCTCTGGCACGCGCTTGTCATCGGTGGATTTCCACTTGCCGCAAATTGCGGTTTGCCGTTCGAGGGCGGCCTTTCTTTCTGGCGCGGTTGCGCCACCGGCACGGCCATAATCGGTTGCGGACAAGGAGAAGCGGTTATGACCCCAGACCTGCCAAAGAATGATGGTAAAGCTCAGCCTTTTAGACCATCCGGCGATGGAATAGCCGCGTTGTTGGACGCGCCGGAGAGCGACGAAGGCGTGATCGCCGAAGCGGCATTCTATGGTGCCGACGGTTGCGAGACCTTGCTGGAGCTGGTTGCACCGTCCTCCAATCTGGATTTGGAACGCCGGGCGCGGGGCGTTTTTCTGCTTGGGCGTTTGCACTGCCAAGACCTTTTCAAGCTTGCGCCCGCTTTGATGCAGGAGGGCGTTCTTGGCATCCAGATCAGCCTTGCTTATGCGCTTGTCGAGATTGATCGGGCGCAGGGTGAGAAGCTTTTGCTGCCGCTGATCAAGGACGAAAAAGCCGATACGTTGCTGCGCGAACACGCAATCTATGCCGTGCTGGCCGGTGCTGACCGCAATCTCAGGGCGTTGCTTGCGGAGATCGTTGGCGGCTCGCCTGATCGGCGTCTTCGACTTGAATTGATGGGCTGGCTGACCGTTGATGCGCCAGACCCTTTTCAGGGGCCTGATGGTCAAAGCCCTGACGACGAATGCTGACGCCAAGCGGTCACTTCTGCCCCTAGCCCAGAATTCCCTGATCGTATCAGCCCGGCATTCCTCGATTTGCTCACAGAAGCTCTTGACCTTCCAGCAACTGGAAGCCCTATCGAGGGGTCATGGAACGATCTGACACCGCATCTTCTGCGCTTGAAAAGGCGTCCGCCTGTTGTGGTGGCGCTGAAACTGTTGCGCCAGCACCCATAATTGAGAAAACCATTAGCTGTTGTGGTGGTGGCGGCAAAGTAGCGAGCGATCAGCCTCGTCCAGCCAAAAGCAAGCGAGACTGGCTGCTCTGGGGGTCTGGCATCGCGATCTTGATCGCTTATGGCGCCTCGTTCTTCTTGGATCACACCGATCTTTGGGGTCTTGGCCATTTCACCCACGCGATCCGCGATATGATGAACATCATGTGGTGGGGGATTTTGATCGGCATGGTGGCCGTTGGCCTCATCGACCGGGTGCCGCGCGAGTTTGTAATTGGCGTGATTGGCCGCGATCAAGGTGCCAAGAGCTTGGGCCGTGCGGTGCTTGCCGGGTTCTTCCTCGATCTCTGCAACCATGGTGTCCTGATGGTCGGAGCCAAGCTTTACGAGCGCGGCGCCTCGCTCGGCCAAGTGTTTGCCTTCCTCATAGCGTCGCCCTGGAACTCGCTGTCGCTGACCATCATTATCGGTCTCATGATGGGTTGGGGTTGGATGGTGGTTTTCATTCTCGCCTCACTGGTGATCGCGTTTGCGACGGGCCTTATCGTCGAGGCGCTGGAGCGGGCCGGCAAAGTGAAACCCAATGCCAACCGCATTGATTTGCCGGAGAACTTCCATGTCTGGCGCGAGGCGAAGACCGGGATCAAAGCCACGCGCTATGACTTTGCTTTCGTGAAAGATGTCGCCCGGCGTTCGGTGACGGCCAGCCGCATGGTGCTGCGCTGGCTGTTCTTCGGCGTTGTGCTGGCTGCGCTCATCCAGGTCACGGTGCCAACGGAGATTTTCGCCACCTGGTTCGGCGCGACGTTCCTCGGGCTGCTGACGACGCTTGTCGCCGCCACGATCATTGAGGTGTGCTCGGAAGGATCCGTGCCTATTGCCGCCGACCTGATGACCCGCGCCCAGGCCCCCGGCAATGCCTTTACGTTTTTGATGGCTGGTGCGGCGACCGATTACACCGAGATATTGGTGCTCAAAGAGGTGACGGGCCGCCTGAAAGCCGCGCTGCTACTCCCCCTGCTCACCGTGCCACAGGTGGTGGCGATCGGGTGGGTGTTGAATGGGGCTTAGCTCATTCCAAACGGATGTTGGTGATGGCCGAGGAATCATCGCCAGCACCATATTCTGCGCGGATTCTGAATCGGGTTACATTGCGCAGCACATCGGAAAGCTGCCGCGCACCGCCTGAGACCTGCCATCCCGCTCCCTCGCGAAGCGGGATCCTGAAGGTCCGCCAGCCCTGGTCGTGATGCTCCTCGATGTCGATATAGGCCAGCATGTCGCCGTTGTAGAGTTCAACGTCGCCATGACCACCGGGATAGTCCCGCGGCCCGCTGTAATCGCCACCTGAACTTTCTTTCTCGAACACCAGATAGCGCGCGCCCTGCCAATCGCCGTGAAACCGCGGCGGCGCCTGGTAATAGTCGATGCGGCCGTCGCTGGGTGGTGTAAAACGGAGAACACGACCATCAACCTCTGCACCCACTGCGGTGGCGCCCCAGCCATCAATTGTGTGATCGCCGCCCGGAAGGCCGGATTGACCGCCTTGGGTCGCCGTCGATAGCCGCCTTTCGATCGCCGCGATGTTGTTGTCGAGGCTGCCCATCACCTGGCTTCGCACCGCTGACGACCGGTTCGACAAGGCCATGGCGATCATTCCATCTATGATGTAGGTGTCGCCGCTCATCAGGTCCCAGATCACTTGCTCGGGCGGGACCTCGCTGCGCATCCAGCTGGGAATGCTGTCTTGGATGATCCTCTGATCGCCGGACATCGCCCACATCAGGTAGGCGAACTTGATCGACTGAAAGGTCGCATCGCGATCGACAATGGAGACTATCCCGTCGGCCATCATCCAAACCGGATCATCAAGGGCAGTCTCGGCATCAACAAGGTACTGGCGCCGGTCGTTGGCGTAGCGCTGGAGCCAGCGCAGGTTGTCGGCCTGTTGATTGGCATCGGGAGTTTGAACCGGGGCGGTTGGACCCTTTTGTGCGGCGGCAGGCATTGTGAAGGCCAACATCAGGGCAAGAACAAGCAGGCGGATCATCAGAGTTCTCCGTGTCTTCTGAGCTAGAGGCCGAACCATCGAAGATCGGGTTGGGCCCTGACCTCCTGCGCTTAGGCGTGTCACGGAGTTTGGATGATTGGCCTGCTGTCTCTTTGACGAAAGTCAGCCTGCCAATGGTGAGTGATTTTGCGGCAGCACTGCCCGGTAAATCGACTTGAGTGATTAAGTATTGGCGTGCTGTGATCAAGCATAGCCTCGCGACTGGTATCGAAAGGACTTTGCTATGATCAATCCACTTGATGTTTGGGCGCCGATATTTCGTGCGCCGTTCTCAGGCGACGTGACCCAGGCCATTTCGCCGCGTCTGTTTTCGCCCGAAATCAAGGGCAACCGCGAGATTGAATTCAAGATCGAGACCGAAGTTGCCAGCTTCGGCAAGCAGCTTGGCAAGATCATCGAAGCGCTGCGTGAGCTTTCTGAGGAAACTGGGCGAGCGCTGCCCGCGATCGAGGAAATCTATGACGAGGTCGAGGCATTGAAAGCCGAGCACAAAGGTCGGCTGCGCGAAGAGGCCAAAGCCGCGCTCGAGAAGCTCAAAGAGGCAGACAAGCAAGCCTGGCAGGAGGTGGTCATGACCGGCCTCTCGGAGGTCGACACCGAAAAAAGCAGCTGATCGTCACTTACCGAGCCCTGCGCTGTCGGTGATCCCCAGTTGCCGGGCTTTGAGATAGGGCCAGAAAATCATCGCGGCCACGATTGCCGCTAGGATAAAAGGTGCGCCGGGCAGGTAAATCGGGCCGTTTTCCAGTGTGAACCAGGCGAACAGCCCCGTCATCACGGGCGGGGCGATGATGTGCACGATGGACGTCGCGCTCATCACAGCACCGTTGAGTTCGCCCTGCACGTCCTCGCCGACATGGTTGGACGCCAAGCCCTGAATGCCTGAGCTGGCAAAGCCCGAAAAAGCCGAGATGATCATCACCACATAGGCGAGCGTGCCATTGCTCACCACCGCGAAGGCGGTAAAGCAGGCGACCGCCAGGATCGTCGAGCCTATGATCACCCGATGCTCACCATAACGCGCCAGAACCACGCGCAGCACGAACCCCTCGCCGATGCCGATCATTAGGCCAAAGACCGCGAGCGAAAGCCCGACATCGGCCGTCGACCAGCCATACTGAACCGGCGTGAAATAGGCCCATATGATCGGGTAGACGTGGCTGGCGAACTCAAACAGTGTGCCCGCGATGATCAGCATCAACACTGGTTTAATGCCGATAAACTGTTTCAGGGCGCCGACCGGATTGGCGCGTTTGATCTCGAATTTTCGGCGCTTGGATTTGGAAAGGCTCTCGGGAAGCACGAAATAGCCAAACACCAAATTGGCAAAACACAGGCCCGCCGCAACCCAGAACGGAAAGCGGGGATCGAGCGCGCCCAAAAGCCCGCCAATCGCCGGGCCGATAACGAACCCAATGCCGAACGCCATACCGATCAGGCCGAAATTGGCCGCGCGCTTCTCTTTCGACGACACGTCAGCAATATAAGAGAACGCAGTTACGTAGCTCGCGCCTGCCATGCCGGCCAAAATACGCCCGATAAAGAGCCACACAATTGTCGGCGCCAAGGCCATGATGATGTAATCAATACCGAGCCAAAACAGGCCCCAAAGCAAAATGGGGCGACGACCGAAGCGATCGGACAGATTGCCCAGGATCGGCGCGAAAATGAACTGCATCAGCGCATAGGCAAACATCAGCCAACCGCCGATAATGGCCGCATCGCCCATCACCGATGACCCGCCATTGGACACCGATATTTCGCGGATCAGCTCCGGCAACACCGGAATAATGATGCCAAGCCCGATCACATCCACCGCGACCGTGATCAGAATGAACACCAGCGCCCTTTTGGACGAGATTGGACCGGCAGGCGGGGGCGTTTTTGCGTCGAATGTGGGCGCGAGGTCGGTCATGGCCGGCTGGCTTTGCGCCTAGCCCCGGTGAGGGTCAAGCGCCAACACTCATCATTGACCAACAACCCTGACAAAGCCTGTCAGTGTTGTTGGTCAGGCACAGCTGGCCCTTTGATGTTAGCCCAGTTCGTCGACCGAGGAGATGACCTTGCCGAGCAGGCCATACTCTTTGGCTTCCTCGGTGTTGAGCCAGAAATCGCGTTCCATATCCTGCTGGACCCGCTCCAAGGTCTGGCCGGTGGCGTCGGCGAAAATGCCGTAAAACCGCTCGCGCATCTTGCGGATCTCGTTGGCCTGGATTTCCACGTCTGAGGCCTGCCCGCCGACGCCGCCGCGCGGCTCGTGCAGCAAAAAGCGCGTGTTGGGCAGGCAGTAGCGCTTCTCGACCGGAACGCCGACATAAATTAGGGCACCGGCTGAGGCCACCCAGCCTGAGCCAATCGCGCGCACCTCAGGTTTGATAAAGCGGATGATGTCGTGGATCATGTCACCGGATTCCACATGACCGCCGGGCGAGGAGATGATGATGTTGATTGGATCATCGCTGATCTGGGCAAGCGCTAGCAATCGGCTGGTGGCATCGCGCGCAACTTTGTCGTTGATTTCACCGGTGATCAGCACGTAGCGCGACTCGCTTAATGCGTCCTCCAGTCTGCGCCCAATAGCCTGTGGTTTCGCGTTATCGTCGTCGCGATCTGTGTCCATCATCAGGCAGTCCTCTTTCGAATCGTGTGTGGCGCGAACGCCGTTGCTATCAGGCCTAGCGATGCGTTGGCAGGCGCGTCAACTGTTGAGCGAAACCCGCGTCTTTTCGCCATCAGCGCAAAAACGGTATGGAACCTCCCGGCGGGCCATTCGTTGAGATGACATTCATCACATGCAAACCAGGGGAGAATCCCATGAAAACCCTCAACGACGTTTATCATCTTCAGCTTCAAGACGCCCATTCAGCCTGCAAGCAGGCGCTGGCCGCAACCACTGAGCTTGGCCGCGCCGCGCAGGACAAAGGTTTGAGCGAAGCGCTGATCGCCGGTGCCAACGGCATCACCGATGGTATGGACAAGCTGAAGAGCCTGTGCGCCGAACATGATTTGGACCCCAATGGCCATCATTGCGGAGGAATGGAAGGGCTCGTGAAAGAAGCGCGCGAACACGCCATCAAAGATGAGTTTGGCAACCCCGATGCGCGCGATGCCATGATTATCGCGCAGTACCAGCGCATGGCGCATTATGCGATCGCTGCCTACGGCACGCTGCGTGCCTACGCCAACCGCTTGGGCTTGGACGGTGATGGTGCGGTGCTTGGCCAGATGCTCGATACCGCCTATGACGGCGACCGCACGATGACCGATCTTGCGACCGGCAAAGATGGCATCAATGCGGAAGCGACGGCGGCCTAGCAGCGGCTGTCTTAAAGCATTAATTAGATGTAGATTTTGGAGCCCCGCGCCCTGCGCGGGGCTTTTTTTTTGCGTGCTGGCGCAGCGCCGCGAACGCCATTTGCCATCTGTCAGTCGGCCCTATTGCCGAAAACACGTGGTGCCAGGCAGACAATTGTCCGACGTCAATCTGAACCTGTTGTCGGCCTGCGATAGGATAGCCATCGCGACATCAGGGAGAGTTGGTGATGCGCACCATCCAACCAACAGTTGTTCACGGCCATACCACGCCTGATTTTGAACCCGTCAGAGCGGCCTTTCAGGAAAACTTCTCAAAACGAAACGAGCTTGGCGCCGCATGCTGTGTGTATGTAAAGGGAGAAAAAACTGTCGATCTGTGGGGCGGTATCCGCGACGGGGGCACTGGCGCTCCGTGGGAGCGCGATACGATGGTTATCGTGTTTTCGTTGACCAAAGGCATGTCGGCAATGACGTTGGCGCTGGCCCATTCTCGGGGATGGCTAGACTATGAGGCCCCTGTGGCCGACTATTGGCCAGCGTTTGCCCAGAATGGCAAAGCTGAGATCACAGTTCGGCAGTTGCTATCGCATCAGGGCGGACTGCACGCTTTCCACCAAAAGGTGGATCGGGATGTGATCGCTGATCCAGATCGGCTTGCAGCTATCCTGGAAAGCGAGATACCGGCCTGGCCACCGGGTGCGCGTAACGCTTATCATTTTATGTCCCTGGGCTTTTACGAAAGCGAGTTGCTGCGCCAAATTGATCCAGCGCGCCGTCGCGTCGGGCAGTTTTTTCGCGAAGAGATTGCCGAACCGCTGGATTTGGACTTCTTTATCGGCCTGCCTGACGATGTCCCAAACGCGCGGCTCGCACCGCTTTCCATGGCCGGTTTTGTCACATCGATCCTGGGCTATCCGCTGGCGATGATCCTAACCATGCTCAACCCATGGTCGCATGGATTTCGCGCTTGCATCGTGAATCCAGGATCCGGCGTGGTTTTGGACAAGGATCGGATCTATGCCCGCGACCTGGAAGTGCCATCCGGTGGTGGGGTCGGTACAGCGCGCGCCATCGCCAAAGCCTACGGTGTGTTTGCCAATGGAGGAGCCGAGCTTGGCCTGTCGTCGGCAACGCTGGCTGCTCTTACGGCGCCAGCCGTGCCGCCCAGCAGAGGGCATTTCGATGAGGTGCTTCGCGACGATGCGCAGTATTCGCTTGGCTTCATGAAGCCCTTTGACGGCTTCACCTTCGGGCATTCCGGCGCGTTCGGCACACCTGGGGCAGGTGGATCACTGGGATACGCCGATCCGGAAATTGGTCTTGGCTACGGCTATGTCACAAACCGGATCGGTACCGGTGTCGATCCCGATCCGCGCGATGTGGCGTTGCGCGATGCGATTTCCAGGGTGATTGGTTGAAACGAACGTTTGCGCAGTATTGGGTTTGTGAATCCAAGACGCAGCATCATCAATTAAACCGGCTTCAGCGTCTCTGGATCGATCCCGCCCATCCCGCACACAATCTTCCATTCCTCGTCCTTCACCGGCTGGACTGAAAGCCGCATGGAGGTGACCAGGCTCATGTCGGCCAAGCTTTCCGTGGCCTTCACCTGCTTCAAGCTCACCGGGTTGGGCATGTCCACCAAGGCGCGGATGTCAACGCATTCCCAGCGTTCGTCATTGGTTGTGCTGTCGGGGTGGATTTCCGCGCATACCTCAGCGATGCCAACGATCTCAAGACCTTCATTGGAGTGGTAGAAAAAAGCGCGATCGCCGAGTTTCATCTCGCGCATGAAGTTGCGGGCTTGGTAATTACGGATGCCGTCCCACTCTTCGCCAGCCTCGCCTTTGGCCTTCTGTTGCTCCCAGGACCATTTGAAAGGTTCGGACTTGAACAGCCAGTAGCGCATCACTTGGCTCCTTCGGCGTTTTCGGGATTGTTGAGCAGCCAAGCCCAGGGTCGAATTTCAACACTCTCAAACAAGCCAGCCTTGGCATAGGGGTCAGCCTCGGCGAAGGCCTGCGCGGCGGGCATGTCGTTCACATCGATGATGACCAACGATCCATTGGGTTTTTCGTCAGCGCCCAGAAACGGACCTGCGCCTTTCAGATTGGCGCCAAGACTTTGAAGGTGCTCAACATGCGCTGGACGGTTGTCCAACCGCACCTGAAGATGGTTTGGTTTGTCGGTACAGATGATGGCGAAAAGCATGGCTGCTGTCTTTCAAAAGTGAAATCGTCTGGTGTTCGTCTGCTAAAGCAAGCAGACCGTCCGCATGAATTCCGCATCCAGTCTGCTTAAATCGAGGTTAGTCTGCATCCCGTTCGCCATTGGTCCGCGTCCCGTCCGCTCACTGTGACCCACAAAAAGGGGTCATTCTCGTTTCAATGGGCGGGTCATCAAAGCATCGATGGCATCCTCAACCGACATATCATTCTCCACCACGCGGGCAACCGTTTGAGTGATTGGCATGTCGATGCCAGCGGCCTGGCCCAACGCCAAAGCGGCAGCGGCGGTCTTGGCACCTTCGGCGAGTGGCTGTCCCGATGATAAAAGCTTAGTCACATCACTACCTTGACCCAATTCGTAGCCGAAACGAAAATTGCGCGACCCCGCCGTGGAGCAGGTCAGAATCAGATCGCCCAAACCGGACAAACCCACCAAGGTTTCTGGCCGTGCCCCTTGGGAAATAGAAAGACGGCTAAGTTCTGCGAAGCCTCGTGTGATAAGCGCAGCCTTCGCGCTCTCGCCAAGGCCCTTGCCGTCGACCACGCCAGCGGCAATCGCGAGGACGTTTTTCAAAGCGCCGCCGAGCTGCACACCAATCAGGTCATCGCTGGCATAGGGCCGAAAGTTTGGCCCTTGCATCAGCGCGCAAAGGTGGTCGGCGGTCTCCAAAGTCGTTGCAGCCAGGGTGACAGCCGTTGGCAGGCCACGCGCAACGTCATGCGCAAAGGATGGACCGGATAACACAGCGACTGGCGAGCCAGGTGCTTCCTCGTGAACCACGTCGGTGAGTCGCTTCTGCGAGCTACGTTCCAGCCCTTTGGCGGTGATGATCACGTTATGGCTTAAACGCAGGTGTGGCGCTAGATCACGCACCGCCTGCCGCGTTGCTTGAGCTGGCATTGCCAAAACGATTACGGCGTGAGGTGACCGCGATATGGATTCCTGCCATCCAGAGTCCCGTTTTAGAGAATGCGCCTGAAGACTCTCTGGCAAACGGATTGACGGCAACGCATCTTGGTTTTCTCTAAGCGACTGTATGGCATCAGCTTTTTCGTCTGATCGGGCGATTAAAGATACGGCGTGGCCTGATCGTCCCAACATAATGGCGAGCGCTGTGCCCCACGCGCCAGCGCCGACCACTGTATAGTTCACCGGCTCGATATGGCTTGCACCGCTCATGCACGCGCGCCCTTCTTGCCTGATCCAAGCTTGGGAGCAGCCTGCGCGTCCAGCGGCCAGCGGGGCCGAGCGGTTGGTTCGAACCGCGGCAAACCACTCGTTTCTCGTTCAAGAGCAGCCCAGGCGATCATGGCAGCGTTGTCAGTGCAGTGGTGTGCGGGAGGGATTGCCAAGCGCCCTTGGCGCTCGGTGATCAGATCGGTCAAAATGGCGCGAACGTGGGCGTTGGCGGCAACGCCGCCGGCAGCCACAAGCACTGGTGGGCGCGCATGGCGATCAGAAAAGCGCGATAGCGCCGATGACAGGCGATCTTTGATTATTTCGCCAACGGAACGTTGAAAACTGGCGCATAGATCCGCGACGGCTTGATCGTCCAGAGGTGCGGCCTTCTCGGCGGCCAATCGGACCGCCGTCTTCAATCCTGCGAAAGAGAAGTCGCAGCCCTCCTTGCCCTTCAGCGGCACAGGCAAAGCAAAGCGGTCAGGATTGCCAGCTTTGGCCATGCGCTCCACGGCTGGACCACCTGGAAAGCCAAGCTGCAATAACTTTGCCGTCTTATCAAATGCCTCACCGAGGGCATCATCCAGCGTTGTGCCCCAACGGTCATAGTCTCCAACACCTTCCACGCAGAGGATCTGAGTGTGCCCACCGGACACCAGAAACAGCAGATAGGGGAAGGCGACGGTCTCACCCAAACGCGGGGAAAGTGCATGACCTTCTAAATGATTGACCGCGATAAACGGAACGCCAATAGCGCTGGCCATCGCCCGACCGGTCACCAGACCAACCAGCACGCCGCCTATCAGGCCCGGCCCGGCTGTGGCAGCGATGCAATCGAGGTCTTTGGGCGTCAGATCGGCTTCTTCCAGCGTGGTGGTGATCAGCCTGTCGAGATGATCGACATGAGCACGGGCGGCGATCTCTGGCACGACGCCGCCAAAGGGGGCGTGATCGGCAATCTGGCTGAGCACGGTCTCCGCTTCGATGACGGCACGGCCATCGGGTTCACGGCGCACAATCGCCACGGCCGTCTCATCACAGCTGGTTTCAATACCGAGAGCGCGCATGAAGGGTCTTTGTCGAGGTTCGCATAGGCAGTTGATCGGTCTGGCGGGTGTCCGCCGGTTCGTCTATTGCAGGCTTGGTGTTGGCGACGTGGTGTGGGCAGACTTGGTTTAACCTTGCGCCTGCCCATAGCATCGCACGCCTCTTTTGACAGCCTTTCGTTTGGAGCCCGTTTTTTGCCTCTACTGACCATCGGAACCCGCGGCAGCGCTTTGGCGCTGGCCCAAGCCTCAGAAACCCGTGCGCGCTTGGTCGAGGCACATGGGTGCGCGCCCGACGATATCGTGGTGGAGATTTTTTCAACAAAGGGTGATGAGATACTTGACCAGCCTCTGGCGGAGATTGGCGGCAAAGGCCTGTTTACAGAAGAGATTGAGGCGGCGCTATCTGATGGCCGCATCGATATCGCCGTGCATTCCTCCAAAGACATGCCAACCGATCTGCCCGCTGGCTTGGCGCTTGAGGTGTTCTTGCCACGTGAAGACCCGCGCGATGTTTTCATTTCACGTGAAGGAGCGACCTTGGAAACGCTGCCTGCAGGATCTGTGGTCGGCACGGCAAGTTTGCGGCGGGCGGCTCTTGTGAAGCGCTTGCGGCCGGATCTGAAAACGGAATCGATCCGTGGCAATGTACAGACCCGTTTGCAAAAGCTGACTGATGGCGTGGTGGATGCCACGCTTTTGGCGCTGGCTGGCTTGTCGAGGCTTGAACTTGAGCCGGATCATATGAGTATCTTGCCGCCAGGTGATTTCCCCCCGGCGTTGGCGCAGGGCGCAATTGGCATTGAGACGCGCAGTGACGATACGCGTGTGCTCGACCTGCTCGCTGCGATCCACCATGCAGAAACCGGAGATGCTGTGGCATGCGAAAGGGCTTTTTTGAAAGCGCTGGATGGGTCCTGCAAAACACCGATTGCGGGGCACGCAACCGTGCATGGCGATGATATTATGCTTTCAGGCTTGGTTCTCACCGAAGATGGTACACGGCACCATGCGACGCACGTTAAGGGCAAACGCTCTGACGGGGTGACGCTGGGCGCCGAGGCCGGGGCGGCGTTGAAAGCCAAAGCTGGGCCTGGCTTTCTGCCACACTGGGTCTAAGTTTCGCGATGACGCGGGTGCTTATCACACGAGCGCAGCCGCAGGCCGATGCCACGGCTAAGCTGGTTAAAGCACGCGGGTTTCAGCCGCTCGTCTTTCCTCTTACGCAAACGGAAGCTTTGGACGATGGCGTTCGGGAGGTTGAAGCGTTCGGCGGGAATGTCGATGGCATAATGGTTGCCACAAGTGCTCGGGCCATTGAGGTGTTGGAGGGTGCTGGGATCGGTCCTTGGATTGGTAGGCAGCGCTGGGTCGTTGTTGGCAGCCGGGCGGCTGAACGGCTGACCAAGCTGGGAGCCAACCTAATCTTACCTGCTGCTCGCGATGTTGCAGGGCTGATCGAAGGGCTCAAGAGCCGCCTCGAACCGCTCACTTATCTGGCGGGTGCTGATCGCAAACAAACACTTGAGGCGACCTTCCCAGCCATGCGGGTTATTCCTGTTTATCAGGCCAAAGCATTGGGGGGGTTTTCTGCAGAGGCGTTGCGGCACTTTTCGGTGGAACCACCAGCCTTTGCGCTGGTTTACTCATATCGTGGGGCGCACCTGTTGAGCCAAGCGATACGCGATGCGGCAATCGAGGATGCCAGTTTGCAGGCCAAGATGAACGCAATGCAATGGCTGTGTCTGTCGCAAGATGTTGCGGTCGAGGCGCCTCCTGAAGCTATCGTCCGCATTGCCGATGCACCAACACAAGAGACGCTTTTGCAGCTTTTGGCGTAAAGGTTTTTGCGCTCGTCATATTTGCAACATGTCGGCGGCGCACATTTTAACACCCTGTTCATCAGAGCATGAGTTGGGTGCGATGGAAGGACTTCCTGCGTCCATTGGCTATCGCAATAAGTGAGACGAGGGTGAGCAGGGCGTATAAGATCAATCAAGGCACCGCCGGCGCGTGCTATAGCAGTGCGCATAACGGTGATGGACAAATGGCGGAGTGAAGAGTGGCAACAGGTTCAGGGGCAAAATCGGGGTCAACGCGCAAACGCTCATCGTCCGGTGGGCGGTCTACTGGGTCTGGCGCTCGCAAGCGCACGACATCCAAGCCATTGATCATTGATGTGGAAGCCGACAAAGCTGCTACAGCGCCACCTTCAAACACTGCGCCATCTGCCAACGTTTTGGGGCGTTCCAGTGGCTTAGACGAGGCAACTGCGCAAGCCGCCGGATTGTCAGCTGGACCAACTGCCAAACCTGCAAAAGCATCAGAAGAAAAGGTCGGCGCGCCTGCTGGCGATAGGCCCGCACAGGTATCAGCGCCGGAAGATGCCGAAACGCCTGTTGTTCCGCCCAGCGTCACGTCTGGTGGCAGCGAACCGAGCCCGTTTTATCTGTTTGCCGCTGGGTTGATCGGCGCCCTTCTGGCGCTGATCCTGATGTTCCTGGCTTCGGTCATGGGCCTTTTCAGCTTGTCCGATGGTCGCGTGGATAGCCAGGCGGCGGCTCTTGCTGCTCTTGAAACACGCTTGGGAGCGGTTGAGGCGCAAGATTTGGCATCGCAGACGGGAGAACAGGCTTTCGATCCGGCTGTTTTGGCGCCGCTGGAAAGCGACATTCTGGCTTTGCGGACCGATCTGGATAACGTTTTGCAAACACCTGTTGGCGATGGAAACGCGCCAGCTTCAGTGGATTTCCAGGCGGTTCTGGATGAATCTCTGGCGCCAATTGATGGTCGTTTGGACGCGGTCGAGGATCAGTTGCAATCGACTATCGTTGCTCTTTCTGCAGCCCAGGACAATGGATCACAGGCGGTTGTGACGGCTGATCCAGCTTTGGCGGCATCGGTTGATGCGTTAGGTGGTGCGCTTGAGGCCGTTCAATCTGATTTGGATCGCGTGCAAGCTCAACTTTCCGAGCTAGCCTCGCAGCAGGGTGCGGTAGCGCCTGAAGTTGGCACCCGCCTTGATGCGTTGGACGATTTGATCGCCGAAAGCAGCGCCCAGCTTACGTCTGTTGGAGATGAGATCGCGGCGCTGTCCGCCAGCCTTGCGAGCGTGCGCGATACGGTGGATGTGCGTTTGGGCGCCATGGCATCTGATATCACCGCGTTGGCAGAGGCACCGGTGTCGCAGGCGCCAGACCAGCTCGCTCGGTTGGGGGTGGCGCTGGATGCATTGGTTGCCGCACGAGACAATGGAGACGATGTCTCCGATGCCCTGTCCGCGGCACAGCTCGCAGCATCCCATGATGATGCGACAAGCGATGCGCTTGCCCCAGTTGCTGGTGGTCAGGTGTCTGGCGCATTGGATACACAATCGCTGCTGCGTGCCTATGAGGGCGCTTACGACGCCATGCGCGCTGCGGCTCCTGCGAGCGAAGGCGGCGGCCTGCTGGGTGCTTTGGAAGATCGCGCCCGCCAGATGGTGACCATCCGCGCGCCTGAAGGGTCTGCGGTTCTTAGCAGTGGCAATAATCCGCTCGATCAACTCGATGCGCTTGGACGGCTGATTGTCGACGAGCGTTTTGACGATGCGGTCACGCTCGCAACGCGCCTACCAGCCGGCCTGCAACAAGCCAGTGGTGGCTTGGTTGGAGCGTTGCACGCCCGTGTTGCGCTGGATGAAGCCATTGCCAACAGCCGTCAGGCGCTGGTGCGTGCCTTGCAAGAACCTGGGGATGCGACATCGGCGACGGATCTCTCGCCGACCAATTCTTCAGACAGCAACAGCCAGTAAGTTAGGAGATATATCCCGTGCTACGCGTTATCCTCTTTCTCGCTCTGGTTCTTGCGTTTGCGTTTGGCTTTGCTTGGCTTGCTGATCGACCAGGCACGGTCGCCATCGACTGGATGGGCTACCAGATCGAATTGTCGGCGATGCTGGCGATGGTTGGTCTGCTGGTGCTGCTCGTCGTGATCATGGCTGTGTGGTGGGTTCTGAAGGTGATCCTTCGCTCGCCCCAGATCATGGGCGGTTACTTTTCTGCTCGCCGCCGTGACAAGGGTTATGAAGCGCTTTCCAGCGGCCTGATTGCTGCTGGCTCGGGCGATAGCCGCGCCGCGCAGCGCTATGCGACCCAAGCGAAGAAACTGGCCCCCAATGCGCCTCTGACGCGTGTTTTAAGCGCGTCGAGCGCTGATCTGACCGGTGACACAGAGGCCAAACGGCTTGCCTATCGGCAGATGTTGGATGATCCCAAAACGCAGCTTTTGGGACTGCGTGGGCTCTATGTTGACGCGGTTGGCGCCGACGATGAAGAAGCTGCCCGCCATTATGCCAGCCAGGCTGCGGCCCTGGCTCCGGCACTTCCTTGGGCGGGGCAAGCACAGTTTGAAGATCAGGTGCAACGCGGTGATTGGCCAGCCGCACGCGCCGCGCTGGAGCGTAACCTCCAGGCCCGCATTGTCACCAAAACCGAACGCAACCGTTTGCGCGCTGTTCTTTTGACCGCTGAAGCGATTGATCGCGAAGAGGGCGAGCCAGAGGCAGCGCGTCCGTTGGCGCAGGAGGCACACAAGTTGGCGCCGGACCTTGTGCCGGCGAGCGCCGCTGCTGGTCGTTTGCTGATCCGTGCGGGCAAGATGACACAAGCAAGCAAAGTGATTGAGGCGACGTGGCGCAAGTCACAGCACCCGGAGCTGGCCGAGGTTTATCTTTATGTGCGCCCTGGCGATGCGGTGGCGGACCGCGTGAAACGAGCTCGCAAATTGGTGCAGCTGTGTGCCCATCGACTCGAAGGTGAGTTGGCGTTGGCGCGTGCATTGATGGAGGCTGGTCAGCTGGACGAAGCGCGCAAAACGCTTGATCAACATACCGGACCAGAGGCAACACAACGCGTGTGCCTGCTGATGGCTGAAATTGAAGAAAAACAAGGCGGAGACACAGCAGCCGTGCGCGGCTGGATGGCGCGCGCCTTGCGCGCCAAGCGTGACCCTGCCTGGGTTGCCGATGGCTATATTTCTTCAACCTGGGAGCCGGTCTCGCCGCTTTCAGGTCGCGTCGATGCTTTTCAATGGAAGGTGCCGGTGGAGCGCTTCTCTGGGCATGACCCCGTGGCCATTCCCGAGGATGCGATGAACAATGATGGCCAGGTGATGCTGCCGGCGCGTCTGCCGGGTGTCGCTGCGGCTGTCGGCGCTGGCGGTGCGGCTGAGGCGTTGGACGAGCAGGCCAAAGAAGAGGTTGAGGACGCCGCGCTGATCATTGATGCGTCAAGCGAAGACGAACCAAAATCTGGCGCGGTAACGCCTGCCGAGGCAAAGGATGCGGTGGTTGAGGTAGCCCCCAGCGAACCGGTGGTGGTCGAGGAACCTGCCACCAAGGCCAAGGTAGAGACGGAACCTGAACCATCGGCAAAAGCTGACGGTTCCCCTGTCATCGCCAATGATGACGGTCCGCCTGAGACGCAGTCCAAGAGCGAGGAAGCGGAGGGCCGTGACTCTCCTAAGAAGGCCGATGAGGCGGCAAAGGTTGGTGATTCGGCGAGCAAAAACTCGACCGTGACGCCGCTGCAGGATGCTGCCGATGATCCAGAAGCTGACGAGAAAGCTGGATACAACGGCCTGCCAGGCGGTCACGCGCCCGATGATCCTGGCGCGCCGGATGATAGCGATGACGAGACACCAGGCGAACGGCGACGGTTCCGTCTGTTTTAATGGCCATTGTCGCGTCGCTCTTGCGCCCAACGCGTCTTGCCAAAACCGGGTGATTGGGCTACCCGTCCGCTCCATTCGCGCAAGGGCTTTTCCAGGCCCCCCGCAACGCCGCTTTAGCTCAGTTGGTAGAGCACATCATTCGTAATTAGCGGGTCCGCTAGAGAATGAGGTTCGAAGCCAGTGGGTTGGCAGTGAAGTGAAGAAAATAGTAGGGCGATAGTAGGTCACCCTGCGCTTGGTAAGCCGCTTTAGCTCAGTTGGTAGAGCACATCATTCGTAATGATGGGGTCACGTGTTCGAGTCACGTAAGCGGCACCACGCTTCAGCCATCAACCTTAAGGCTCCCGTTGCCACTTCGCTTTGCCTGAATGTTACGCTACGTTTCCATTTAACATTTTATGGATGGGGGTAGCTTTGGCCTTTGATAAGAAGATCAGCGACTCGGTTGATGAATATGTTCGAAAGCATATCGCTAGCGAAGAATGGCATGCCATTTACTTCGATTTCATCGACGACCGCGAACTAGCTTCGCGTTTGAGCGACGAGTTTCTTTCTACTCGCTACATTTACAAGTTGCTTGAGGGGCTTGAAGCCGGTGGTTGGCTTCTGCGGGCACAAATCCGTCTACAGGTGCTTTCCTACGCGTCCATCTATGAGGCCGTGCTCCACCACCTGCTTTTCTCCACACTTCGTTCAGACGCACGCGTGATCGCCCTGACAGAGTTTCCGATGAAGAAGCTAGTTTCAATTCCAGCTGAAAGCCAAGCGGCACTAAATAAGCACCTGAGCCATGATGGAAAGGATATAGTACCTACCTATATCGGCGTCGGCAAAACCGATGACACAAAAGTTAGATTTGACCGAAAGGCAGAATGCGCCTGCGAGATAGGGATAGTAGAAGAGTGGCTTAAGGACGAATTAGTTGAGTTCTACGAAGCGCGAAACTCCATTCACATTCATGCTGAAATTCGGAAAAGCCTTAACTACGAGCTTGATCTATCCAGACGGTCATATCTACGGCTTCAGCCTTTCAAGGAGCAAATTATGCGATGGCAAGCTGAGCAAGCGTGACAGTGAACTGCGCTACGCTACGCCGTAGCCTTTAAACGATCATTCAGATAACCGTCGCAGCCGGAGAAATATCCTGCGACTGCACTCATGACGTCAGCCAAGGTCGGCAGGTGTAGATCGCTATATGCTACCGAGATCGGATTGCCTCGCCGATCAACCGGATAGCGGTAAGAACAGGAATCCGGGTCGATCTTGGCAAATTCAAGGATAATTTCGCCAACGACCGGGTCAGCCTCATCCGGGTCTTCGGTGCCGTATCGCTCAAGCATCTCCAGGAACTGTCCCCAAAGCCTATCGAGGAAGTGCGTGTTCCAAACTGGTTCGATGCAGACTGCCGGACCGAAGGTGGCTATCTGATATTTCAAGGCAAGCTCCAAGAACTGACGGTAGTTAAATATGATCGGGAAGACGAGTACGTCTCGCATCGGGCGATCGTCGGCTGAAGCTGCGATCATAAGATCAGCAGCTTGTTTGTACCCCTCCATCATCAAGACGAAACGGGTGAATCCGTCGCCGACGATATTGGCATTTTCAAATTGATCTTCTGCCGCGACGAAAGGCTTGTCGCCCTGCTTCGGCCACCGGAACTCTGCATTCAATATGTCCTCAAAAGACTTGCGTTTGCCCATCTTGTTCCCCCGCATCGCACACGCAATACTAGCAGGGTGGCTATAGCTAGCAAGGCGCAGAAGGCGGTTCGTCCCCGACGCCATAGATGATCGCTAGACCCGCTTTAGTCGCCGCCTGACAGCCTTCCGGACCCGATACCAATAGGTCTGCTCCGCTCCGTCGCTGCGATACCACGCGCGCTCGTGGCGGGCGAAAGCCTCGTGCTCCGGGTCGGGATAGCTGGCGATAATGTCGTCAGCCACGCGGTCGATGTCGTCGGCGGGAATGAGCCTCGGCTTTATCGCGTCAGTCCAGGCCATCCACAGCATGAGCCCGATGAAGATGAGCCCTTGACCGCCGAAGAAGATCAGCAAGAGCCAGGAAACTGCTTGAAGAAGGATATCCCACATCGCGCCACCCCTAATGAAACGCGATGTAGCCTATAGTCAACAAACGCAAATCGAAAGCAAAATGAGACTCATCGTCCGTGGGCTTATCGTCTTCATTGCGGACCAATGGCGCACATGGAGAACGTGCGCGCGATACTGGCCCGGAACATTAAGGCAGCCCGGAAGCTCTTGGACTTGTCCCAAGAAGATCTTGCCGACCGTGCGCAGATCGACCGCACCTATGTGTCGGGAATCGAGCGGCAGGTGAGGAATCCGACGATCACTGTGGTGGCGAAATTCGCCGAAGCACTCGGCACGACCACGGCAGACCTCCTGACCGACCAGTCAGATTAAACCGTAGCGGTACGGAACCGGCCAAACCGCAACGCTCACGCGCCGCAAAACCAAACAGGCCACACATAACCCCACCCCGCAAGGCCTCAGAGGGCCGCACGAGCGCGCGGCGGTGGGTATTGGCTATAAGCCTGCATACTGCCCCTGCTCGGACGTCTGAGGCGGTTCTGAGCACCCCATGCGGCATCCGACAGGCCACCCCAAAGCGCAGTGGACGGCATCGGCTGTCACCCCTGTAACTTGTAACTGTAACTTAAGGCCCGAAAGCTCCGAGAACGGCAGGGGGAGTAGTGCACTCCCCCCGCTATGGGGCGCGGCGCAAAAGGTTGCAGGGCTTGTGTTGGGGTTACGGGTTACGAGCCGGTCGGGGCAAGGCCGGCTCAAAACGGTGAATTTTCATCCGAGGCGGAATCGTCGATCCGAAACAGGGTCACGACCCCGTTTTCGACTCGCCTCGCCAGCCATTCCGTTTTGCGCTCGTCAGGCGTGCCCCTCGCAAATCCCCGCCGCTGGGTCTTTTCCCGCTGCGACAGATCATGCAGCCGGTTGGTTTTTTCTTCCCATCCCAAGCGATCCATTTCCGCCTTGATCCGCTGCACCTCGATCGGCGACAGGCGACCACCCTCGAAGCCGAGAAGGAGCTTCACGCTATCCATTGAGACGCGCCCGGTCTTATCTGCGAACCAGTCGCCTAGGACCGTCGCGAAGGCATCCTCGATCATCCGTACGTCGGTCAGTTCTGCCGCTGCTTCCCACAGATGCTCGGACAAGACGATGGATTCGCCCGCTGCCTCGCGCACGACCGCCTCTGCCCATAGCTGATCTACATCCTCGCGCAGCTTGTCGAGTTGGACGATCCCGGCACGAACCGGCCAGAAGCGTCGGTTGCCAGTCTGGTCAAAGAGGTATTTCTGATCGTTAGTACTTCCTACGATCACACATTGACGCGGATAGGTCCGGGCATCTCGTCCGTATGCGCGGCGATATTTGTCCCGCCGCGTCGATAGGAAGCGCTTCAGTTCATGTGTGGACGCCTTGCGAATACCGTCCATTTCCTGAACCTCGACGATCCATGCTCCGGCCAGCAACTCCGCCTTGGTTTTGTCGTCGCTCTTAAGGCTCAAGCTTCCGCAAAACCAATCGCTATGTACTGCAAGGATCTCCGCAAAGCTTGATTTGCCCGTACCTTGGTTGCCCTCGAAAACAAGCATCGTGTCGAACTTTACACCCGGTTCGCGCACCCGCCGCACACCGGCGATCAGGAACTTCGCTCCGAACTCCCGATTGATATCTGTGTCATCCGCTCCGGCGTAGTCGCGCAACATGTTGTCAAGGCGCGGATTGCCATCCCAAACGAGTCCGTCAAGATAGTGCACAATCGGGTGATAGGCCTGCTCATGGCCTATGGCGATGATCTCGCTCTTGATCGCCGCGCTGGTTGCCCTGAAGTCGAGATCACGCAGAAAACGGCTGCTCAGGATATCAGCCACATCGTTCAGGTCGCGTGTGTCCAGACCGAAGCCTTCCACATCGTTCATGAAGGTGAACAGGTTGCGGTGAACCTCGATCCCGAGCCGAGCCAGCGCGTATCGGATGTTCGACGGGTGATCCTTCGCAGGTTGAAACTTGTCGTTCAGCACCGGCCAATCTTCCCGCTTTACGTCGATCATCATCAGCGCCCGCACAATCTGTCGCTGGCCATAACGGACGGGATTAGGATTCTCGCGCACATGCGCGCCGATGGCATAGGCCGGATCAAGCAGGATCGAGAGCACGTGCCCCGGCTGCACCCCGTTCGCTAGCATCCAGCAAACGCATGCAATCATGCGTTCGGATCGCGAGGGATAGGCCTTGCCCGGCGGATCGTCTCCTGTGACGATCACCTCTACCCATTTCAGGTCGGACGGGATGATCTCCCCAAGATCATCCGGCAGCGGCAGCGGCGCAATCTCAGTTGGTTCGACTGCTGCCGAGCCCGACTTGGCTGGCAGAGTGGTCTTCTCCTTTGGTGCCGGGAGTTGAAAGTCTTCGATGCTATAGGTCTTCAAAGTTGCATATGTCATGGCTTGGTCATCCAGAATGAGAGTGCGGGTTGGCGACCGGCTTCGCGCTTTTGCGCATTCAGCCAATTGACGGTTCCAGGCAGGCGCAAAAGACGGTCGGCGTTTTGCGTGCCGGGACCGCCTTGCAGTGCCTGCAGAAGCCGCAAGTTCAGGTCTTCCGCGACGGCTATTTCGACCGGCTGGTCAAGCTTCCAGAGTGCTTGGTAGCCGCCGCCGGTGAACCAGACTGCGGTCGGCTCGGGCACGCCCTTGGGACGCTCCTTACGTTCGAGCAGCAGGCCGATGATCCGGTTCTGCTGCTCGTCGAGCGTTCCGGGATAGTCCTTACAATCCAGATCGGTGTGCAGGAATTGCGCATGCGAGAGGTTGTCCTTCCGGCGCTTGCCGGTAAGAAACTTGGCGTTGGGCAGGAAGTAGATGTTCCGCCTGAGTTCCAGCCCATTATTCGATTCAACGAACTTCTTGAATGAAGCGGGATCACTCGCCGGATACGTCTTGGCGACCGGGCTTGGCGGCCCCTCGCTGTTCATGCGCTCCAGATAATATGGCCCATCCGGGGCAATGAACTGCGAGAATGCCCATGCCTCGTCCGTATTGGGCTTAAGCACCTCACTCATCGCCCGCACCCCTCGGATTCTGCACCTGTGAGGCGAGCCAGCGTTCGACATCTTCGAGCCGGTAGAGGATTTTCCCGGCTCGATTGCCGGACGCGATGCGGATGAATTGCGGGCCGTATCCGTAAATCCGGCCCTTGTCGAAAAAGCTCTTTGAAAGTCCGGTGACTTCGGGAAGCTGTTTGGTGGTCAGCAGCCGCGAACGGCCCGCGCCACCATCTGTGATGGTTGTGCGATTCATTTGTCCATTCCACGTGTCGAGAGGACCCGAAGCCTCATGGCAACGAGTTTGCTGACCGGTTCGCGCTTCACGCGAAGGGCCTTTAAGCCTCACTTCTCGATTATCGACCGTGGCCGGGAATTCTTTCCCGCTTGGACATCGTCCGTCAGATCTCAGGCAACTTGCCTGACCCTGGGGTTGTCCGCCATGCCGGACAAATCCGGCTGATGCGCGTCACTACACCGGTTGGAAATTTGCCATAGATGATGTGGCGTTTCAAGCAAGAGGTACGGGAGTGAAATACAATCCAACGCCGTCATATCAGACGGCGGTGGACTGGCGACGACCGCAGCGCGATGTCGCAATATCCCATTCTGCGAGTTCATCGCAGATGCGCTCGACGGCTTGCGCTTTTAGCGCCTCGCAAATGGGGTCAGGTTCAATCGCGGTTCGCGCTTTGAATCCACGGAACGAATTACAAAGTTCATCAACAGCGGCTGGAAGGTCCGTATCCCTGCATTGCAGGACTTTCCGAGCGGCATTCTCCGCTAGCTCGGCAATAGTTGGTATGTTGGGTGGGGTACCGCCACGGCCGGACAAGGCTAGCATTTCCGCCTCGCAGACAGCGTGTCGGCGTTGTCGGGCCATGAAAGCATGTGCCGCTTCCATGTTCCGTTGAGCCGGTGAGGCTGATCCCAGGAGCGCAGCTAATGCCGTTTCCAACCGTCGCTGCTGAGAGCCGCTTGTTTCAGGTGTGGAGTGCGCCTCAATGATCGCCAGAAGGACGTGTTCCAGCACGCTTGATCCATCGCCGATCATGGCGTGATAAGTGGAGTCACTGCCTGACATCTGCCAACTCCAATATCCGTGCCGCGACCTGCTCCACCGGCCCGCGCAAGCGCTCGGCATTCACGACGATATAGCCACCCGTGACGTCACCGTTGGCGCGGTGGTTCAGGAGCCGCTTGAGCGCGTAGTACGGGACGTCGAGACTCTCGGCGATGGTGATGAAGGTGCGCCGCAGATCGTGAAGGGTGAAGCTGACGCCCGATCCCGCGCTGACCCGGAGCAAGAACTTCTTGGTTTCCATCAGGTGACCTTGCTTGCCGGGACCGGGAAACACGAAGGGGGACTCGCCCGCCTGTTTCTTGCGCTTCGTCAGCAGGTCCACAAGGAAGGTGGACAAAGGCAGGTGCAACGGGTCGCCATTCTTCGTCTTGGGCAGATGCAGCGTCCGCGCGGTCAGGTCCACATTCTCCCAACGCAGAGCCATCAACTCGCCCCGGCGCATTCCGGTGAACAAGGCCATGAGCAGGAAGTCGCGGGAATAGTCCGGCTCGGCCATGACCGCCTGCCACCACTTGGGCAGGTCTTGCGCCGACACCACGGTCTGCCGCCGCTGTTCGCGGTGCCATGCCCGCGCTTGCGTCAGGATGGTGACAGGATTGGGCGGGAAGTCGTCATGGGTCGCGGCGGTGAAATTGTAGACCGACCGCAGATGCCGCATGACGTTGTTCGCGGTGGTCTTGCCCACCTCCGCCGACAGGTCCTGATGGCGCTTGAGCACCATCTGCCGGGTGATGGAATTGAACGACTTCTTGCGCCACGCCTTGAGATAGAGCTTCACGGTGCGCGTGTAGTTCAACACCGTATGGGGCGACAGGTGCGGACGTGCGGCGAAGAAGCTGTCGAAAGCACCGGCCAGCGTGACCTTGGTTTCCACCTGCTGTTTCTTTTCAGCGTTGGGGTTACGCCCTTCGGCCATCTCGCTCAGCAGGGTCAGCGCCTTCTTGCGGGCAATCTCGGGCGCGAACACATCGGCCCGACCGATAGTGACACGGCAGGTTTGCCGCTGCACGTGACCTTCCGCAAAATAGACCTTGGATTGCTTGCCGACTCGCAGACCGAAGCCAGAGAGTAAGGTGTCGCGATAAAAGACCTGACCGCTGTCGGGGAAGGGAATGGCGTCGATAGCCCGACGCGTTAATCGTAGATTTGGCATTTGAGACCTCCTTTTGGCCTCAACTCCACCTAGCATCAATAATGTGAAATTACTAGTGATATCAGATAGTTATGACATGCAGAGAAACTTGATCATAGTACGGGAAACACCGTCCAACGCCTGCGCACGCGCGTGGGGACGAACATATGGAACTCAGGTGTCAGGTTAGCCCAAGCGCCATAAGAAGGCATCTTGAATTTTCCGATAGTATCGATTACTATAACTATGAAATGACAAACACGCCCTTGAATGAACTCGCTGACATTCGCAACGGAACGGCCTTCAAGGCTGATGCCGAGGGCGTTCCCTTTGTGCAGGGGCGTCACCTTCGCGGCGGGTGTCTGGACGCTAAGGATTTGGCGACCGGGGCTCCGCCCGCTCGCAGTTTTGAGGACGCACGATTGCAGGTGGACGATGTGCTTGTCGATACGAGGGGAGCAACCAATTGGACGGCATCTATCGAGCACGCCGACTACCCCCTCTTTGCGGTGCTCGACCTCGCAATTGTCCGCTTGAGTGGCGACAATGTGCTGCCCGCCTATCTCGCGCTTTTCCTGAATTTGCCGACCACCCAAAGCGCGCTCGCAACGATGCGCAGCACGGCGACGATCCCCCGCTTGGGGCTGGGGGCGCTCGGAGAGTTGAAAATCCCGGTGCCGCCCATCCACGTGCAGGAGCTGATGGTCGCGCTCGATAGCGAGCGGCGCAAGCAATCGCATTTGACCGAAAAACTTGGTGAGGCGCGCAATCGCCGGACCGACGAAATCCTCCGCCGCATGGCTGAGGGTGTGCCCATGCCGGACGGCAATCCAGCATGGGCAATTCACCGCCAGACAAACCTTGCTCGGGAACATCTGGCTTATTCCACTCCGAAAAATGGAGAAACCATTATGAGCAATAAGAAGTCGCCCGGCAAGGGCGGAACCACGCACGTCGTGCCGGACTCGGACGGCGGTTGGAATGTGAAGCGTGGCGGCGCGAGCCGCGCGTCGGGCCATTTCGACACCAAGCAGCAGGCTGTTGATCGCGCCCGCGAGATCAGCCGCAATGCTCAGAGCGAACTCAAGATCCACAATCAGGATGGCAAGATCGCTCAGTCGGACAGCCACGGCAACGACCCGCGCAGCGTCAAGGGCTAAGCCCCGCAACAACAGGAGTGGGCGGGTTCGCCTGCCCCTCCATTTCACAGGAAAATTAGAATGACCGACAAGATCAGCCAGAACGATATCAATTCAGCCGCATGGGCCGCTTGCGACACCTTCCGGGGTGTCGTCGATGCCGCGCAGTATAAAGATTACATCCTGACCATGCTGTTCCTGAAATACGTTTCTGACGTCTGGCAGGATCATTTCAATGAATACAAGACGCGCTTTGGCGATGATGACGAGCGCATCCGCCGCCGCATGGAACGCGAGAAGTTCTTCCTGCCCGAAGGCACGTCATTTTATGACCTCCATCGCCAGCGCAATGCCGACAATATCGGCGAGATCATCAATATCGCTCTGGAGAAATTCGAGGACGCCAACAAGCAGAAGCTTGAAGGCGTGTTCCGCAATATCGATTTCAATTCCGAGTACAATCTCGGGGAAACCAAGGACCGGAACCGGCGACTGAAAAACCTGCTTGAGGATTTCAACAAGCCCGCGCTCAACATGAGTCCATCTCGCGTGAATGAGGACGTGATCGGCGAAACCTACATCTATCTGATTTCCCAGTTCGCCTCGGATGCGGGCAAGAAGGCCGGGGAGTTTTTCACGCCCCGCAAGATTTCCGAGCTTCTGGTGCGTCTTGTCGATCCCAAGCCCGGCAACCGGATTTACGATCCCGCTTGCGGCTCCGCTTCGCTTCTGGTGCGGGCATCCGAGCAGGTCGCAGCCAATGCCACCACCGAGCAGGACAAGCGAAATTTCCAGCTGTTCGGCCAGGAGGTGAACAGTGGCACGCGGGCGCTGGCGCGCATGAACATGTTTCTGCATGGGCTCGACAGCGCCGAGATCGAATGGGGCGATACGCTCAACAGCCCGAAACATCTCGAAGGCGATGCGCTGAAACGCTTCGATATCGTCGTCGCCAATCCGCCTTTCTCGCTAAAGAAGTGGAGCGGCGAGGAAAAGAAGAAGGGCAAGGACCAGCGCGACGAGGATACGGACGGCAAGATCGATCCGCGCATCGATCCCTATAACCGCTATTTCCGCGGCATCCCACCGGCCTCCCGGGCCGACTTCGCCTTTGTCTCGCACATGGTCGAAAGCGCTCGCCCGAAATCTGGTCGCGCCGGGGTGATTGCGCCCCATGGCGTTTTGTTCCGGGGCGGTGCAGAGGGACGCATCCGACAATCGATGATCGAGGAAAACCTCATCGATGCCGTTGTCGGTCTGCCCGCGCAATTGTTCTCTTCAACCGGCATTCCGGTTTGCATTGTCATTTTCGACCGCGCCCGTGAAAAAGGTGGTGCACGCGAGGACGCCGATGATGTGATGTTCATCGATGCATCCCGGGATTACGAGTCGGGCAAGAAGCAGAACCAGTTGCTCGGCGAGCATCTGAACGCCATCGTTGACGCCTATCGCGCCCGCCAACCTGTCGAGCGCTATGCCCGCCCGGTGCCGCGTTCGGAAATCGCTGAGAACGGCTTCAATCTGAACATCCCCCGCTATGTCGATACGTTCGAGGCGGAGGAAGAAATCGACATCGCCGCCGTGCAGCGCGAAATCGTCGATCTTGAGCAGCAACTGGCCGAGAGCCGCACGCGGATGGACGGCTATTTGCGGGAGCTCGGGTTGGATGTGTAGCGACGCACCGAAACGGCAAGAGGTGCCGATAGGTTCCTACGTTGCGCGGTCTCAATACGGTCTGAACTCCGTTTCCGCTCGCAATGGGAATGTGCCCATCATCGGCATGAAGGACATGACTGCGGGCAAGATAACCGCTAACGCGTGGGCGCGAACCCACGTCGATGAAAGCCAACTGCCTGAATATCTTCTGCGGAAAGGCGATATTCTTCTCAACCGCACGAACAGCCCGGACCTTGTTGGGAAAGTTTCCCTGTGGGACCGGGAGGAAGAGGCGGTGTTCGCATCGTACCTCGTCCGATTTCAGTTCGACGCTGCCCATGCGCTACCTGAATTTGTAAACCACTATCTGAACTGGGAAGACTCCCAGCAGCGGCTCAAGCAGATTTCTACGCGAGGAGTGAGTCAGGCGAACATCAACCCGACCACGTTCCAAAACCACTTCATGGTAGCTTGGCCACCGCTCCCCGAACAGCGCCGCATCGCCGCCGTTCTCGATGAATGGGACAGAGCCATCACGACCGCCGAGAAGCTGGCTAAAGCAAAACTGGTTCGAAAGTATGGGTTGGCTCACAAGCTGCTTGATCTCTGTCTCGTTGATCACGCTCCCCAAGGTTGGGTGACCGCACTTTTGGGCGACCTATTCGAAGAACGTACCACGGTGGGTGGATCAGAGCGGCTGTTGGCTGTCACAGCGGGGCAAGGAATCATCGATAGAGATGAAACTGGTCGCAAAGACACCTCAGCAGACGACAAATCCAACTACAAGCTGATTGAGCCGGATGACATTGGCTACAACACTATGCGGATGTGGCAGGGTGTATCAGCGCTTTCCTCTCTGCGCGGTCTTGTGAGTCCGGCATACACAATTGTCAGACCGAATGCTGACGTTGATGCACAATTCGCGGCCCAGTTGTTCAAGTACCACCATATGATTCACACGTTCTGGCGTTACTCGCAGGGGCTTGTTGATGACACGCTGATGTTGAAATTCCCTCAGTTCAGCGAAATCAAGATCAACATACCGCCTTTGGATGTGCAGAGGGAAACCGGGAAAATACTGAGCGGCGCCGATCTCGAAGTCGGCCAACTGCATGACCTCTGCAATCAACTCCGCCTGCAAAAGCGCGGCCTGATGCAGAAGCTTCTGAGCGGTGATTGGCCGGTGCCGCCGAGCATCGACCGGCTTCTGCCAGGCGGGCAGGACATTGACGAAGTTGTCGGGACAGAGGTGCAAAGCGCGGCGGCGGCGGGATGAGCCAAAGCCCGCAATTCCCGATCTCCGAAGCCGGTGGCGTGCAGGTGCAGACTCTGCACCTTCTCGCCAATCTTGGCTGGCGCTACAAGACACGCGCCGAGTGCGAGGCGGAACGGCGCGGGCGGCTGGCCTCGACCCTGCTGGAAGACGTGCTGGCTGAACGACTGCAAGCGATCAACAAAATCGAGCAGCGCGGCAAGACTTGGCCGCTCACTGACGCTGCCGCGCAGGAAGCTATTGGCAAGCTGCAAGCGGCGCTGAGCGACACCAGCAAGGGCGCGCAAGTCACAAATGAGACGGTGACCAATCTCCTTCAGCTCGGCACCGGGATCCCCATCACCATCGAAGGGGAAACCAAGAGCCGCCAGCTTGCCTATATCGACTGGCAGGACCCGCAGAACAATTTGTACCACATGACGGCGGAGTTTCCCGTCGAGCGCTCGCGTTCCGCCGAAACGCGCCGTCCCGACATCGTGCTCTTCGTCAACGGCATTCCGGTTGCGATTATCGAACTCAAGAAATCCGCCGAGGGCGCCGAGCAGGGGATCAGCCAGAGCATCCGCAATCAGGGCGCGGACGAAATCCCGCGTCTCTTCGCCTCGGCGCAAATCCTGCTCGCGGCTAACCCATCCGATCCGCGCTATGCAACCCCCGGCACACCAAATCAGTTCTGGTCAAAATGGCGGGAAAAAGAGATCAGCGAACGCCGCATCGGCGAATTGGTCAACACACCGCTCGATCCTGCGGAAGCCAGCGCCATCTTCGCCGACTTCTCCCCGCACCGCCGCCGCCATGAAGGGCTGATGGACGGCGCAGATGGGCGCTTGCCGACGCCGCTCGACACCACGCTTGTTGCACTCTTCTCAAAAGATCGCGTCATCGATCTGATGCGCGCCTACACCCTGTTCGACAGCGGCATCAAGAAAATCGCGCGCTATCAGCAGTATTTCGGCGTGAAAGCCGCCCTCTTGCGCCTGTCGCATTTTGACGATCACGAGCGCCGCAAGGGCGGTGTGATCTGGCACACGCAAGGCTCGGGCAAATCACTGACCATGGTCATGCTGGCCAGGGAAATCGCCAGTCTGGTCGATAATCCGCGCATCGTGCTGGTGACCGACAGGCGCGACCTCGACCGTCAAATCCGCGACACCTTCAAGGCGACTGGCCTTGATGTTCGCCAAGCCACGACCGGGCGGCACCTGCTTGATCTCGTCGAGGAAAAGGCGGGGATCGTCACCACCCTCATTCACAAGTTCAAATCCGGCCTGCGCGTCCGCGAAACCATCGACCAAAGCCGCGACGTGTTCCTGCTCGTTGATGAAAGCCACCGCAGCCAGACCATCAAGGACGATGAGAGCCTGCACAAGCAGATGCGTAAGGTGTTCCCGAACGCCTGCTATATCGGCTTTACCGGCACGCCTTTGCTCAAGAAGGAACGCTCGACCTTCGACCGGTTCGGCGGCCTGATCCATGCCTACAAGATCGACGAAGCCGTCGAGGACGGGGCTGTCGTGCCCTTGCTTTATGAAGGGCGGCTGGTTGAAACCGATGTCGATGAAAAGGCGCTTGATCGTTGGTTCGAGCGCCACACCAAGGGGCTGTCGCCTGACCAGATTGCCGAGCTCAAACGGAAATTCTCGCGCGGCCGGGAAGTCCTGAGCGCCGAGCCCTATCTTGTCGAAATTGCCGCCGATGTGTCCGAGGACTTCTCACGGAACTGGAAGGCGACGCCTTACAAAGGTCAGCTGGTGGCGCAGAGCCGTCGCGCCGCTGTGATCCTCAAGAAATTGCTCGACACCTTTGGTGATGTGACCAGCGAAGCCGTGATTTCGCCCGGCGATGACCGTGACAATCACGAGCAGGTCAACGAAGAGCCAAGCGACGAAGTCGACAAATTCGTCAAACAGGTCAAAGCCAACCACGGCTCTGTCGAGCGCTATGAAGAGCTTGTCATCGAACGCTTCAAGGGCGACGGCGACCCGGATATCCTCATTGTTGTCGACAAGCTTCTCACCGGCTTCGACGCGCCGCGCAACCGGGTGCTCTACCTCACCAAGAAGCTCAAGGAGCACGGCCTGTTGCAGGCCATCGCCCGTGTGAACCGGCTGTACGAAGATGACACCGGGGAGAAGAAGGAGTTTGGCCACATCATCGACTATGCCGGAATCCTTGGCGAGCTTGATGCGGCGCTAACGCAGTATTCTGCGTTCGAAGGTTATGACGAGGCCGATGTCGCGGACGCACTGCACGCGATCCGCAAGGAAACCGACACGCTGCCTGACAAGCATGCAGCGCTCCTAGATCTCTTCAAAGCGATCCGCAATCAGCACGATCAGGAAGCGTTTGAATCCTCTCTTGACGACGATCTCCGGCGGCAGGATTTCTATGATCGGCTTCGGGAGTACGCGAAAGCGCTGCAACTCGCGTTTTCGTCCGAGACCTTCACGCAAACCACCGATCAGCGCGTCATTGATGGTTACAAGGCCGACCTCAAACGGTTTGAGAATCTGCGGCGCGCGGTTGCCCGGCGCTATGCGGATCGGCTCGATGACGCCAATTCGAAGGAACTCGACGCCAAAATCAAGGCGCTTCTCGATAAACACATCACAACCGACGGCGTCGTTCCCATCGTCGCAGCGGTCAACATTTTCGACGATGTCGGTTTTCGGCAGGTCGTGCTCGAGGAAACCGGGAGCCTTGCTGCCAAGGCCGACGCCATTGCGAGTGCAACAGCCAAGACCATCACCGAGAAAATGGAGGACGACCGGGTCTTCTATGAGCGCTTCTCCAAGATGATCAAGGACACTATCGAGGAGTTTCGCGCCGGTCGTCTCAGCGAACAGGACTATTTCCAGCGCGTGCAGGATATCCGAAACGGCGTGGTCAACCGCAATGCTGCAGACGATGTTCCAGCCGCTCTGAAGGGCAACGAGTCCGGTAGCTCAATCTACCGCAATCTCATTGACGGGTTCGCAAGCGTGGTGCCGCCGACCGAAGCGTCAGACTTTGCCGAGAGAACCGCAGTAGCGTTCGACGAGATCATGCGTCGGCATCGCAAGATCGGCTGGCAAGATGACCCCGATACCCTGAACGAAATTCGCAACGCCATGGACGATTTCCTCTACGACGAAATCAAGAATGCGCATGGACTTTATGGCCTGCAAACCGACGCGATGGACACAATGATCGATAGCGCGCTTGGCATCGGCCGCCGACAGTTGAAGTTTTAGATGGCCGGGGATTTCACCGCACACAGGATCGAACTCGGGGGGCAGGTTGTGCCCTATGCGCTGAAACGCTCCTCGCGAAAGACGTTGAGCATCACAGTGTTTCCGGATGGGCGTATCCTTGCTGTTGCTCCCAGGTCATCCGACTTGGAGGCCATTGAGCAGCGGCTGCGACGGCGTGGCCGCTGGGTGCTGCGAACCAGACGAGAGTTTGAGCAGTTTCGTCCGATTACCCCGCTGCGCCAATATGTTCCAGGCGAGACCCATCGCTATCTGGGGAGGCAATTAAGGCTGCTGGTTGAGGAGTCCCTGCGTTCGGAAGTCGCCATAGAGGGCGACAGGATCGCGATCAGATATCCCGGCATACGATCTGCCGAGAAAACCGAAGGGCTCCTGAAGGCTTGGTTTCAACGTCAAGCACGGCAAATTCTCTTGGAGCGGCTGACGTCGCTGTCGAGAGCTTTTCCAGAAATTGGCGATACGCTAAAGTTGACTGTGCGCAAGCTGACCAAGCGTTGGGGCAGCATGTCTCAAGACGGAACGCACATGTTGCTCAATACCCGTTTGATTGAAGCGCCTGTCGACTGCATCGATTACGTCATAATTCACGAGCTTTGCCACATTAAGGAACCGCATCACGGCCCCGCCTTCTTTGAGCTGCTTGAGCAGAAGCTTCCCAATTGGGAGCGGCGTAAGAATCGCCTTGAGAGAATTATGGTGTAGGATTGTATTCATTCCGGGGAAGGTGATTGATGAGCGATATTAAACTGTTCAGGACCGAGACGAGCGCAGTCACCGAACTTCGCGGCAGCGCGGTTGCGCTCGAGAAGTCCTTGCAGACCCTCATTGAACGCAATATGGAATCGTTCCTTGGGGTGCGGTTTCTTGCCTCCGAGTTCTCCACGAGCAATGGCGGGCGCATGGACTCGCTCGGCATCGACGAGAACGGTTCGCCGGTGATCGTCGAGTACAAGCGGGCTAGCAACGAGAACGTCATCAACCAAGGCTTGTTTTATCTCGACTGGCTCATGGATCACCGCCGCGATTTCGAGTGGCTTGTCCTTGAGCGCTTCGGCGCTGAAGAGGCTAAGGCCGTGGATTGGACGACGCCACGGCTGATCTGCATCGCCGGCGACTTCACCAAGTACGACGCCCATGCGGTTAACCAGATGAACCGCAACATCGCGCTAGTGCGCTATCGCCGCTTTGGCGACGAACTCTTGCTGTTCGAACTGCTGACCTCGGCATCGGAACGGCCCGCGCGCGACATTCCTGTTAGTGGCGACGCCCAAAGCGAGCCTGCTTCAGCTCGACCACGATCTCGCCAAAAGACCGTTACGCAATATCTCGCAGACGCTGACCAAGAGCTTGTCGATCTCTACGAGGCGACAAAGGCTTACCTACTGGCGCTGGGCGATGATGTCGAGCTGAAGACCCTGGACAACTACGTCGCCTTCCGTCGGCTGAAGAACTTCGCCTGTGTCGAGGTCAAACCGCAGATCAGGCATCTTAAAGTTTTCGTCAAAGTCGATCCCGATACCATCGAACTTGAGCCGGGTTTTACCCGTGACGTGCGCAACATCGGCCACTTCGGCACCGGCGACCTTGAAATCATCATCACTGATGTCGCTACGCTGGACAAAGCCAAGCCACTGATGGACCGCAGCTATGACGGGGCTTGAGCGTAAATCACCTATGACAGCTACCATTCGGCAGGAGGTAGAAGAACGGGGATACGCTCTTCTTAAGTCCTATCGTGCCAATTCCAGTGGCGAGGAAGTCGCGTCAGAACTTGGAAAGGTCCTCACGCTTGGGGAAGGCTCGCCTGTGCATCGGTTGAGGCCAACCCCAAAGGACGATGCCGCCCCGAACAGCTACAGCGGAATTTATGGGCTAGACGTCTTCCCTTTCCACACAGACATGGCTCATTGGCGGCATCCTCCCCGCTTCATGATGTTGAGGTGCGTCGTCGGGTTCGAAGAGGTGCCCACTCTCCTCGCCGATGGGGCGGAGATTGTGCGCGAAGCCGATGAAGGTGTACTTGCGCGTGCCTTGGTTCAACCGCGTCGACCGGTGAAGGGCAGGCTACCACTGCTGCGCATTTTTCAGCCGAGTGAAAGCTTCGGCATCATACGTTGGGACGAC
Organism: Hyphomicrobiales bacterium; assembly: GCA_040219355.1. GTDB lineage: Bacteria > Pseudomonadota > Alphaproteobacteria > Rhizobiales > MH13 > MH13. The sequence goes on along the minus strand of JAVJSN010000010.1, from coordinate 326,526 downwards.
AAATTCTTTAGACCTGCGTCCCGCGCTGGCGAGCATGGCGTTGAAAGTTTCCGCGCTGCGCTTGGCACGGTTTCAAAATACAGCATCGCGTTGGTTGAGCGGGGCGACACCCTTGTCATCGACAATTGGCGAATGCTGCATGCTCGATCTCCAGTGCCTCCCGGTTGCAAGGGTAGAATTTTAGAGCGTGCCTATTTGGAGCAACTGCATTGAAGAAGACAATCGAACCCGAAAAAACACCCGCTGCATGGGACCCGGAAGCCCTCTTTGCAAAAGCGCAGCGCTGTGCAGAGCAGATGATCGAGATGGACGCAGACAGTTGGCAGCATGGTCTGATGGCCAGCCTGTCCCTGGAGCTTCTCGCTCGTGCGGCCCTTGCCAACGTAAGCCCGGTCCTTCTCACCGATCCCAATCAAGCGTGGGTTCAGACGTATCACGCCCTGGGCTACCCCGCGCTAGAGGCGCGAGCGCCTTCGTCGGTCGCGACGGGAGAAGTTCTGAAAAGATTGGCAGCGATCTTCCCTACATTGTTCACCAAGGAGGTATCGCGCGCCTGCACCCGCATCACTGGGAATCGGAACGCCGAATTGCATTCCGGCGAAACTCCTTTCGATGACGCGCCGACCAGCACATGGCAGCCTCAATTCTATGAGGCATGTGCCGTTTTGCTCGCAACCATGGGCTATGACCTCCACGATCTATTCGGCAAGGAAGAGGCAGAAATTGCGGCAATGCTAATCGCTGCTGCTGCTGACAAGAGTGCAAAGGCCGTCGCCGGTGATATCGAGGCTCACCGAAAGGTGTGGGAGGCAAAAGAAGAAAATGAGCGCAAGACGGAGAGAGAGGCAGCGGCGCTTTGGGCTGTAAGACGGAGTGGTCACCGCGTAGATTGCCCCGCCTGCGGATCGATGGCTCTGCTGTTCGGCGACCCCGTTTCCGCACCCCAGCTTAAGCTTAAGGATGATGAGATAACGGAAACTCAGGAATATCTGCCAACGCACTTCGAATGCGTGGCATGTGGCCTGAAGATTAACGGGCTATCTCGCTTGAATGCTGCGGGACTAGGCGGCCGGTTCAAGCGTACCAGCGTTTACGATGCGGCAGAGTACTACGCGCCTGAAGAAACTTATCCCGACTTTGAAGATGACAATAATGAGCCATTTTAGGGATTGATGCGATGTCTGTGAATTCTGGAGTTCACTTCGCCTATATCGACGAAGCGGGGAATCGAGGCATGGTCCGAAACCTAACCTCCGCCGACGACCACAAATTTGGTCTAATGGCAGCGTTGGTGTTTCCCGATGACATGCACGAAGAAGCGGTACGACTATTCACTCCGGCATTTGAAAAGTTCCAGAGCGCGGCTCCTGCTGGCGCCAAGCTTCACATCACTGACGCCTTCAAGCCCGGAAGTGAAGACTGGGCGGCAGTGGCAACCGAAGTCAGAGAAGAGTTCATTCGGGTTATCCTCGATCAACGACCTATGATTGTATATGGCGCACGCCGATTCAAACTATCGCGTTTAATGCACGAGGATAACGAGAAAATGCGAACCCAAGCGAGGGAGGGGAGACGCTCCAAGATCAAATTGGTTGGTGGAAACCGACCGAGTGACTGGCGCATTGAGGACGATCTTGTACAAAGCCTCTCCTTACGCCTTGATGGCTTCGCCGAACTTGCTTCAGAAGCCTGCGACATGAAGCAGATCGATCTACTGTTCGATGAAACCGACGCCGAGGTGGCAAAGCGGTATGAGGCAGTCATCCAGCGTACCCGCAATGTCAGCCATGGTGTGAAAAGGGTGCGCGGATGGGATCCAGAAAGCGGCGAGCAAGTTGAAGGCACGATCAGCACGACGATCGAGAACGCTCCATTTCGAATTGATACTGAGTATCTCGGCGATATTCGGGTGATCGGGAAGTCGCATCCGCTGGTTCTGGCCGCAGACATTGTGGCTAACCATCTACACCATCACTTAAGCCAGCTTCCTCCGGATGCTCCGTTGCATCACCCAGATAGCGTTGCGGATTGGCGCCTGCGGGATAGGGTTTGGGGTGTAAGCGAGGATGCTTCTGACGACCTATTTTAGGTTCAGCCGCTCGACTTCATCTCTCAAAGTATCACTATGGACGCGGTGATGTGGGACATCCCGACATCCACCCGCTCCCGTCCCCGCCCAAAATGCTCGAACCCGTTGATAGGGGGAGGTCCAGCAGACAGAAGCGATTGCCGATTAGTAGGGCAAATCGGGATTAGTAATCCGCTAGTAGGGTCGCAGGGTCAAAGAGGTGGCAACGTAGTGACACGATGTGCTAGCTCTCACTCTGGGAAAGCGGAGTCAGCTCAAGGGTTTGTGCAAGCGCATCCAATCCGCTGACATCACATCTAACAATCTGATATTATTACGAAAAACAATTCGTAATGATGGGGTCACGTGTTCGAGTCACGTAAGCGGCACCAAAGTTGTTCCCACCGGAACGACGAAAGGCTCGGCAGGCGTTTGCAGAGCAAATGCCAAGAGCGATTGCTCTGGATCGTTTCGTTCACCAAAACCCTTCACGAGCGACGACAGCCCTTCGGGATGACGCCGCACCCTTGGCTCTGGACCGGTGGTCCAACCGCACGCTCTTGGCTCTGGACCGGTGGCCCAACTGTACGCTTTTGGCTCTGGATATGCGGCCCAACCGCACGTTTTTCTTGCTCCGTTCCTGCGGAACGACCGCTGGTGTCTAAATGATCGCGTGGCGGACTTTGGCGGACACCCATTCGCTGACGACGACCGTGGCCAGGATCAAGACCAAGATCATCGTCACCTGCGGCCAAGCGAGCACGTTGAGCGAGGCCTGAAGTTTCAGGCCGATCCCGCCTGCGCCAACAAGCCCCAAGATCGTGCTCTCGCGGATGTTGATATCCCAGCGGAATACCGAGATGCCCCAAAACGCCGGCATGATCTGCGGAACAATCGCGTAGTTCAGCGTCTGCGCGCCGCTCGCACCGGTGGCTTGGACAGCCTCGATCTGCCGCGCGTCGGTCTCTTCAATCGCCTCATAGAGAAGCTTGCCGATAAAGCCGATGGAGCGCAGGGCAATCGCCACGATACCGGCCAGAATGCCGGGGCCGATAATCGCCACCAACAACAGCGCCCAAATCAGCGAGTTGATTGAGCGCGAGGCAACAATGATGAACAGCGCGATCGGGCGCAGGAATCGCGCCGAGGGCGATGTGTTGCGCGCCGCCATAAAGGCCACGGGCACAGCCAGGATCACGCCGCCAATCGTTCCCAGCGTTGCAATGGTGAGTGTATCCCATAGCGGCACTAGTAGTTCTGGCACATAGGAAAGGCGTGGCGGCATCATGCGGCTGCCTATGTCGGCGGCCTGGCGCGGCGCATCCCAAACGAATGCCCAGATGGTGTTTTCCGTCATGATGCCCCAGCACCAAACGAAGAGAGCGACGAGCGCCAGCCAGCCAAGCCAAAGGAACAAACGTCCGCGCGGCGTGCGATGGCTCCAAACCTCGTTGTAATGGCTTATCTCGCTCATGGCAGAGACCTCATGACAAGCGCCTCATTGCAAGAACTTGCGCAGATAGCTGGAGCCGTACTCGGCAACCATAACGATGGCGATGATGATGAGCAGGATCGCGCCCGCACTGTCATACTCGTAGCGATCAATAGCGGTGTTCAGCGTCGCGCCGATGCCACCTGCGCCAACAATGCCGATGACCGCACTTTCACGGAAATTGATATCAAGCCGGTACAGAGACAGCCCAATAAGCCGAGGCATGACCTGGGGCTGAACAGCGTAGTTGACTAGCTGTGACCAGGAGGCGCCGGTGGCGCGTACCGCTTCGGCCTGAGTTTCATCAATCTCTTCAATGTCATCGGCCAAAAGCTTGGCGATGAAGCCGATGGTGGCGAAGGAGAGCGTCAAGAAACCGGCAAAAGGCCCGAACCCGAACATGGCCACCAGGAAAATCGCAATGATGATTTCCTGCAAGGCGCGGCTGACAGCGATGATCGCGCGACAAATGTAATAGATCCAAGCCGGTGCCAGGTTGCGTGCGGCCCCAATACCAATGGGTACGGAGATCAGGACACCAACAACCGTGGAGGTCAGTGTCATGGTCAGGCTTTCGATCAGACCGCGATAGATATCATTCCAGCGACTGGAAAAATCCGGCTGCAGGAAGCCCATGATAAAGCGTTGGCCGCGCTCAAGCCCGATGGACACGCGTGCCCAATCCACTTCGACAGAGCCCATGGCAACGACAAGGTAGGCCAGAATGCCAACCTGAAGAATGAGGCGCCAGCGCCGATCTTTGACAATCTGCGGCGGGCGACGCCAGGTGCTCGGATAGGTGGTCGGCTCCGACAAGCTCATCGCCGCACACTCATCGCGCTAAGGCCGCCATGCGATCGCGGGCGTCGGACTCCGCTTGGCGTTGTTCTTCATCGCCTTTGCGCATGTCATGCCAGTCTTCGGCGCCGTAAATGGTCGTCAGCACATCTTCGTTGAGCTCATCAGGTGCGCCATCAAAAACGATGCGCCCGGCATTAAGGCCGATGATCCTCTGCATGAACTGCTGAGCAAGTGGCACATCATGGATGTTGACGATGGCAGGAAGGCCGCGCTCTTCACAGATTTCAGTGAGAAGCCGCATAATTTGGCGGGAGGTTTTCGGGTCAAGGCTCGCGGTCGGCTCATCGACCAGCAGCAACTCTGGCTCCTGGGCGAGCGCGCGCGCAATACCAACGCGCTGACGTTGGCCGCCTGAAAGGGCATCGGCGCGCTTGTCGGCCTGGTGCATCAGGCCCACCCGATCCAGCAAGCGGTAGGCGTTTTGAATATCGACCGGCGGATATTTGCGCAAAAAACTGCGCCAGAAAGGCACGTAACCAAGACGGCCGGACAGCACGTTTTCCATCACCGTCAGCCGCTCAACCAGTGCATATTCTTGAAAGATCATGCCGATGCGTCGGCGCTGATGGCGAAGCGCGGTTTTGTTGAGCGTTACCAGGTCGACGTCGCCCAGCATGATTTTGCCGGAAGTTGGCTCGACAAGCCGGTTGATGCACCGGATGAGCGTCGATTTGCCGGCTCCAGAAGGACCGATCAGCCCAACGATCTGGCCCTTTGGTACGTCCAACGTGACATCGCGAAGCGCCGCGTCGCCGGTTTTATACGTCTTCGACAGACCCTCAAGATGCAGCATGCAACGCCCCTCACAAATGCTGAAATGGGCGGCATGACGCCGCCCACTTGCGATTATCCCGTAACGAGATCAGTTGCAGTCGTAAACGACGCCATTGGCTTCGTCGATCGAGCGGATCACCGACCATTCGTTTTGGAACGTGATGGGGATGAACTGGTCTTCACCGTTGCGGTTGAACTCTTCAGCCAGTGCGGAGCCTTCCCAATCATAGCTGAAAAACGCGTCTTGAATGGCCTCTTGCAGCTCTGGCGTCAGATTGTGGGCGACGCCGTAGCTGGTGGTTGGGAAGGTCTGCGACTTGTAAATCGAGACCAACTGGTCTGCGTTGACCACTTCACGGTCCAGCATACGCGCCAACACCGAATTGGCGACAGCAGCGGCCTGATAATCCTGATTGGCTACGCCCAAAATAGAGCTGTCGTGCGCGCCAGAAAACACCGGGGTAAAGTCTTCGCCTGCCACCATGTCAAACTCGGACTGGAGGATAGCCGAAGGCGCTTTGAAGCCTGAGTTGGATGTTTCGGATGTGAAGGCCATTTCGCCACCACGAATGTCGTCAATCGCCTCGATACCAGAGCCCGGATAGGTAAGGATTTCCATCTCGTAGCCGAACGAACCGTCAGCGCTTGCCATCATGGCGAACGGGCGGTAGCCGGCGCAGGCCACGGCCAGCGGGTTGGAGCCAGTGTTGAAGCCTGCAATGTGCAAGCGGCCAGCGCGCATCGCTTCAATCTGAGCAGCGTTCGACTGGACGGGGAAGAACTGAACGTCTTTGCCGGTGGCCTCTGCCACATGGTCAAGGAAGCCCTGCCAAACTTCGGCATAGACTGCTGGGTCTTCAACCGGCGTGTAAGCGAAAATCAGCGTGCCTGGATCGATCAGTTCTGATGGATCGGTTGGAATATCGGCGATCAAATCGCCATCATTGTCGACATAGCGATCGCCAAGCATGAATTCGGCATGCGCGGGCGCCACCAGCATAAGGGCGGCAAGTGCAGTGGTAATGGTGAGGGTCTTCATTGTGTTCTCCCTGGTTTCGTTCCCGCAAAGCGGTATCCACGCTGCATGACACTTATGTGACAGGCGGATGGTGCCTCTGCCGGCTTGTTCTCAAGCGCTTTTGTCGGCGCCGCTAAAGGACCATCGTTGGCTGATTACCGCAAGGCCATAGTGCCTGGGCTGTGGATGACCGGAGCGTTTTTTTGATCAATTGGATGGATCAGGCTCTGGAGCAGGTCTGGCCATTGTGCGCAGGGCACGCTGGTAGACCACGCCAATGCCCAGCAGCACCGTGCCCAGGCCGATGAATGAGATCGCTCGTAAGATTCCATCAAGGTTGCTTAGATCGAGCAAGAAGACTTTCAACACCACCGCGACCAACACCAACCCAGATGCGGCACGCAGTTGGAGGTTGCGCCAATGGATTCCCGCGGCCAGCATCGCGATGCCGATCAGCAGCCAAACCACCGAATAGGTGTAAAGCTCAGCTTCGTGCACCGGTTCCAGCGTGAGGTCGTTGGGGCTGAAGACCTGACGGATGGATAGGTTGACCCAGGCAAAGGCAATCAGGGTCGTGAAACCAAGTGTCAAGTTGATGTAGGCTTTATGCTTCTTTTCCCAGCCTTGGTGCACCACCAGCGCAAACAGCAGAGCCGGGAGTGCATAGGCATAGCCAATAAGGTTGAAGATCAAGCTCTCGCCCACCCGAACGGTGCCAAACCTGACGCCTACCGGTTCAAGCAAAGGGTTGAAAAGGAGAAACAGCGACACGGCGCCGCCAAGCATGCCTAGGCCACTCAATATATCCGCGCCACGCGAAAGAACCGGCGATTTGGCCAAGCTATCAAGCCGCGTCAGACCCAGCGAGAAAGCGCCGCCAACCATGACCAGCGTAGCGGATGCTGCCAGTGCATCAGTCCGTCCAAAGAAGCGGAAGAACGGATCGATGGCATGCAAGGCGAGCAGCGCAACGGTTACGACCGACGCGACGATTGCGGCGGCTTGCATGAGCTGCGCCCAGATATCATTTCTGGCGCGCGTCAGTACGACTGCCGAGGCAATGAAGCCGGCGGTTGGAATGCCATAGCCCCAGAGCAGGATGTTGAAGACTGGTGGGGCCGAGATGAGAGCAGCGGGGTCGATAAAGGGCTCCCACATCAATCGGGCGGCATAGGGCAGCACCGCCAGCACCGCAAAGGCGCGCAATTCCACCAACGGGTAGCGCAAATAGGTGATGACCGTTGCGCCCGCTATGAGGCCGAGCGCGATGGTGAGCCCAGCGCCTTCCAAGGCGATGGCAGCGGCAAAGGCGAGCGCGACAATTGAACCGATCAAGGCGCTGGCAAGGGCTTGGTCGCGGCTTGGCGCACCGTTTGCGATGCGGGCGTGCAAGAGGCTCGCCTGGATGTGGAACAGCGCGAAGAGCACCAGCGCTGCACTGGTGAACTCGGCTGTGCTGAAGAACTGCGTGATCCGGCCATAGGCGATGAACAGCAAGAGCAAAGCGCTTGCCGCCGCTGTGGCCACCATCGGTGCACGTGCTGCTGAGCGAAGTGCCGCCCAGCTGGACCAGGCAAGCAAACCGGCAGACGCGATGGCGCCGATGCTCGCATAGGTCGGCACGCTCGCCAGAATTTCGATGGTCAGCAGGCTTGGACTGAGCAGTTGTTCCGCTGAAGCTTCGGTGGCCGGGACACTCATGGTGAGGTAGCGCGCACAGGCGATCAATGCCGGGACAAAGACCACATAGCGCATCGCCGGGTAGATGTACGCAATTGCCATGGGCGCCGCGAAAAGCACACCCATCTCGATCACTTGGATCGGCAAACCCTGGCTTTCATGGAAGTGCAGCACCATCGGCAAGGTGAGCAGCGAAAGGACAGCAGTGGCCAGCCAATCAATGCCGCTGTTGGGATCGACAGATCGGTCATGGATCGAGAGCACAAACGTCGCAAAGGCCAATGCAAAGGCGGCTGCAAGATAGAGGCTGACGATCACAGGTTCGCTGAAGGGCACTGCCAGTTGGAACAGCACAGCGAAGGCGAACATCGCCGCGATCGCACTCAGCGCCAGCCATAGCCAGCCGCGGATCCGCGCGACTGCCAACGCAGCGGCGGACACTGCCAACACATAAATGGCCAAGCCTAAAATGCCCTCGGTTTCCGTCGAGATCAGGAATGGCACGGCGTAGGACACAACAAGCCCTAGGCCGCCCAGCGAGGGGCCGTGTACCAGGGAAAGCGCCATGACCCCCAGCGCGAGCACCGAAAGGGCCGCGAACGCAGCCACCGGGCCAATTAGCTCATAGAGACCGTGTGCGGCATAGACGGCGGCAAACATAATGAAGATGCCGACGCTGGTGAGGATGGCGGGAATGTTCGCCCGCTCAAAGCCAGGCAGCGCGTACTGATTGGGGCGGCGGCGGGTCCACTCGCCAAGGGCTGCGACCAGCGCCCCGAACGCAAAACCCAGCATGACGCGGGCAGCCGGGCTGAGGACCGCGTTTTCGATGGCATAGCGCACCAAAAAAAGCCCACCGAAGGCGAGTGCTAAGCCACCGACCCAGATGGTGATCTTGCCGCCAATGGTGCTTTCGGCATCCAGCTGAGATTTGCGCTCTGGCGTCTCTTGCTCAGTGCGTGCCGCATAAACGCGTTGAGCGGTCTCGCCCTCTTTTGCACTCTCTGGCACCGGCGCCGGCAGAGGTGGTGGCGCAGCAGGTGATTCAGCAATCTCTGCGGCGCTGGTGGTTTCAGGTTCTGCGGGTTGGTTGTCACTTTCTGGCGGCGTTGCAGAGGCGTTTGGCGCGTCGGCCAGCCGCGCAGTCAGGCTCTCAACATGCAATCGAAGGGCGCCCACATCCTGCTGCAAATCAGCCTGGCTCTGCCGAACCTTTCGCATGCCAAAGAACGCAGCGAAGCCCAAAAGCGCTCCGACAACAATGAGAACAAGCAGGCCAATGCCGAGAGCGACTGCGGATTCCATACTCAACCTTTAGCAGCAATTTGCACGCGCTGTTCCAAGCACAGACGTGTGCCGGAACGGTAAATTTCGACGGTATGATTTGGCCCTAACGGACGGGAATCACCACGTCTGTGCGCCGTATCACACCAGGCGCTACCACGCTGGCGGTGATGCCGCCATGGCCGCGCACGGCAGAATATCCGCCGGTGCCAAAGGCCTCCTCCATCCGGCTGCACGGGGCGCACGGGCCCGTGATCGCCAAAGTGGCGGTGCCGATTTTTATGGTGCGCGCTTTGAGGGCCAAGAGATTGATGCCGGAAACCACGATGTTTCGGCGCAGCAAAGTCGGATCGACAGGTGGCAGGCCGAGAAAGGCACCGACAACTGGCAGATGCTCGTGTTGGAAAAGTGTGATGGCGCGTTTGCCAGGGCGGCCATGATCGCCGACCAGGCCATCCTCGCTTACCTCGACAGTCTCCACTTCTCGCATCGCCTCGCGGCGTGCTGGTCGCAAGCCAATCCATTCGACCTGACCAGGTTTGGCGATGGTGTTGATGAGTTCCTTAAGGGATTCAGCCATTCAAGGAGATTGTTTGCGGCGCAAAAACGCCCGAAGCGAGTTGCACATCAACCGTCACCGGTTCATCACCAAGAACTCTCACCCAGAAGGCTGCCACACCGCCAATCATCGGCACGGTTGGTGGACCCTGTAGGATGGCTGGGCCATCCACGGTGATGGCGATCTGATCCATCAGGAAAGGTAGCCGGTTGCCAGCCTGATCGCGTGCTGTGAGGCGAACCATGCGATCATGATAGCTATCTTGGGTTCGGATCAGCGGTGCGACGTCGATCTGCAGCCTTGTGGGCATGGGGTCAGCAACAAAGCGCCGCTCGACCACAGTTTGCCCGCTGACAAGGCCAGTGAACAGCCCGTCTCGCCAGCTCTGGCCCCAGACGATGCGTTTCTCGTCAGGGATATCGGTCGCTTCGATGATCACCGGCGGATGCGGCAGATGCGGAAAGCGGCTGAAGGCTGGCAAGAAGGTCAGCGGTTCGTCATGGCCGTAATGGAAGGTGACCGCGTCGCAGTTTGTGAGGATCACCAGCGGAAACACGCCGCCAACTTTGCGGTCGCCAAACGACCAATGGGTGGCCGGTTCCAAAATCGGGCGCTCGCTGGCGGAAAACCCTTGGCTGGCATAGGCCATGGCGGCGAATTTGGGCGCGCGGCCCATGGTCATGACGCCATGGTAGCAGATCCGGTCACCCGATCCGAAGTCAGCATGGGTGTTGTAATCGACCATGCACCAGCCGATGGAGCCGGCAATATGTGGGTCGGCGTGGGCCGCGTCGAGCACTTCCAGATGACGCAGCACATGCTCTTCCTGGCGCTCTTCGCCATCGAAGATTTTGGTCGGGTACATGTGCCCATTGTACTCGGTGACGAGGTAGGGAACGATCTCGGTAAGGCCGGTCACTTCGCGCTGGTCGCGCAACGAGGTTCGTGGTCGGTTGATGCGTGACTGCAAGAATTCTGGGAGGTGCTCTTCGCCGAGCACGAAATCGTTCATCGTGTAAACGTCTTCGAGCAGCTGCGAGTCGGTGATGCAGCGCACGCCACCGGTCTGGCGGGTTGGATCAAGTGCGCGCGCCATCGCATTGGTTCGCTCGTAAAAGGCATTGTCATCAGGCGACTCGTTGATGCGCACGCCCCAGAGAACAATCGACGGGTGGTTCCAATCCCGGCGGACCATGGCCTCGACATTCTTCACGCTCTGATCTTTGAAGGCCTCGCCGCCAATGTGTTGCCAGCCAGGAATTTCCTCGAACACCAGAAGGCCGATCTCATCGCAGCGGTCGAGAAAGGCCTTGGACTGGGGATAGTGCGAGGTGCGCACCAGATTGCAGCCAAGCTCAAATTTTAGGATATCGGCGTCTTGCGCCTGCGCTTCCGGCCCGAGTGCGTAGCCGACATGAGGGAAGCTCTGGTGGCGATTCAGCCCCATGATCTTGAGCGGCTGCTCGTTGAGGAAAAAGCCGTCGGGGCGGAACTCCGCTTTGCGGATGCCAAGGCGCAGCATCAGGCTGTCCTGCCCGTCCTCGGCCTTGTAGGTTACCTGGTAGGTGTGCAGCACCGGATTGTTGGGTGACCAGCGCGAAAAACCTTTGCCCAGCACCAACTCGGCCTCGCCCTCATCGCTTATGAGGGGGAATCCAACCGGGTCGCCGATGGGATCACCGTGTTGATCGAGCCGATCCAGCAGAATCGCGCCTGCGACGGGTTGGCCTTGCGGGTTGGACAGCCAAACCTTCACCTTGGCGCTGATGGTTTCGGCCATCGGGTCGAGGATCTCAACCTTCACATTTTCAATGGTGATGGCAGAGCGTACCTCCAGCCAAACATCGCGATAGATGCCAGCATAGGTGAGGTAATCAATACGCCCGCCAAAGGGCGGGATGTCGCCGTTCTCTGCGCCATCGATGGCGATGGTGATGAGGTTTTCGCCCGCTTCCAGATGCGCTGTCAGGCGGGCTTCAAAAGGTGTATAGCCATCGGGATGGTCGGCAATTTGATGGCCGTTGATCCAGATCTTGGTGGCAGCCATGGCGCCTTCGAAACACAGCACGACTTCCTGGCCAGCGAACCTGTCCTCCCAATGGAAAATGCGCTGATAGGTGAAGGGCTGCTGATAGAGGGTTTCATCGCCATAGTTCCAAGGCAGATCCACCGCGTTGTGCGGTAGGCGCACCGTGCCGCCGGGCAGCGGCAAGGTGATCCAGGCTGGATCGAACCCGGAGCGGAAAATCCAGCCGGTGTTCAGCAGCGAGCGAGACGTGGAGAGCGTCATGAAGGCTGTCCTAAATGTGTTTCATCGCTCTTGGAGCGCAAGACGAAGCCCAAGCGCGCAATAAATGCTGCCGACCACCTTGCCCTGCCAGCGCAGGACCGCCCGATTGGTGCGCAGGAAACCGCCGATCTTGCCGGCAGCAAGGGCAAAAACCAGCGTGGAAAGCAGCCCAAGCACCACCATGATCACACCAAGGATCGCCAGTTGACCAAGTACGAACCCGTTTTGCGGGTTCACGAATTGCGGCAGAAAAGCAAGGAAGAAGAGCGCGGTTTTCGGGTTCAAGACCTCAGCCAGGATCGCTTGGCGAAACGCAGCCGAAGGGGACAGAGGTACTGTGCTTTGTGTGGTCGGATCAGGCGCTTTGGCAAAAAGCGCCCGTAGGCCCAGATAGACCAGATACGCAGCGCCCAAATATTTGATGACGCTGAACAAAAAAGCCGACGCCAGAATAATCGCTGATAGACCGATCACCGCCAGCGCGGTGTGGATGAGATCGCCCACCGCGATACCAAGGCCGGTGGCCACACCGACCCGTGTGCCCGATGTGGTGGCGCGGGCCACGGTAAGCACCGTGGCGGGGCCGGGAATGAACACAAAACCCAAGACGATCAGAATGTAGGTAATCAGCGTTGCTTGATCGATCATGGGTTGGCCTTTTTGTCCTCTGTTTGGTCAGCGCGCGCGCAAACCGTCTGCGGAGAACAGAAACGCTTTTTCAGGCGGAATGCCAATCTGAAATTCAGTGCCATGACGGGCGTTGCGACCCTCATTGGTTTCAATGGTCAGCGACTCACCTTGTGTCGAGGCAGCATAAATATAGCTGTCGGAACCAAGATGCTCGGCCACATCCACTTTCAGTGTGAGCATTGTGCCATCGCTCACCGACATATGCTCTGGGCGAATGCCCAGCTGACAGGTGTCGCCAATGGAGAGTGTATCACCTGCGACAGGCAGCGTGATGGCGGTGTCCGCCTGTTTGGTGAGCTTGACGGTCACGCCGCCATCTTTGCCAGTGACTTCTGCGTCCAGGAAATTCATGCGTGGCGAGCCGATAAAGCCGGCAACAAAGGCGTTGTCGGGATCATCATAGAGGTCCAGCGGGGCTCCGACTTGCTCGATAATTCCAGCGCGTAGCACAACGATCTTGTCGGCCAGCGTCATGGCCTCGGTCTGATCGTGCGTTACATAGATCATGGTCGAGCCAGAGAGTTCATTGTGCAGGCGGGAAATCTCCACCCGCATGGCAACGCGCAGTTCGGCATCGAGGTTGGACAGCGGCTCATCGAACAGGAAGACATCCGGGTTGCGGACAATCGCACGGCCAATAGCAACACGCTGGCGTTGGCCGCCAGAAAGGGCCGCTGGCTTGCGTTTCAGCAGCGCATCGAGCTGGAGGATATCGGCAGCGCCTTTCACGGCCTTGTCGATTTCCGCTTTCGGGTGGCCGTTCATGCGTAGGCCGAACGACATGTTTTCTTCGACCGTCATATGCGGGTAGAGCGCATAGGTTTGGAACACCATGGCCACTCCACGCTCGGCCGGATCGACATCGTTGACGACCCGATCGCCGATGGAAACTGTTCCGCCAGTGATCGCTTCAAGGCCTGCAATCATGCGCAGCAGTGTGGATTTTCCGCAGCCCGAAGGGCCAACAAAAACAACAAACTCGCCGTCTTGGATGTCCAAATCTACACCATGGATCACGTCCACCGGGCCGTAGCTTTTCTTAACGTCGCGAAGGGTTAGGCCAGCCATGTGTTTCTTCCTTACGTTAGCTTTGGCGCCATGCGCATCGTGGCATCCGCGGCGATAATGTGCGCGGCTTCCTTCAGCGTGGGGGCCAGATCTTCAAGGTGCTTAATGTCTTTGATTGTGCCGGGATTGGTGGCCGATAGTCCGCCAAACAAGGCGCCATCGGTGGAAAGGATTGGCACGGCGATGCAGATAATGCCCGGTTCATGTTCTTCGCGGTCATAGGCATGGCCGCGCTCACGGATAGCTTCCAGTTCAGCGAGCAATGCTTGGCGGTTTGTCAGCGTGGTTGGCGTGAAGCGCGCCAGTGTCTGCCGGTGCAAGCAATCTTCCAACGCATCCTCGGGTAGGTAGGCCATCATGGCTTTGCCAACGCCCGTGCAATAGGCCGGACCGACTTTGCCAGGCCGAGAAAACATCGCTAGCCCGCGATTGCCAATACGTTTGTCGAGATAGAGCACTTGGCCATTGTCGAGCTGCGCCAGGTGAATGGTTTTTCCCAGCTGCGCGTGCAGACTGTCGAGAACGGGGCGGGCGGCATCGGATAGGGATCCGTGCGCCCATGCGGCGTGCGCCAGGCGAATAAGCCGTGGCCCAAGCTGATAGCTTCCGTTGGCTTCGTTGTGCGCGAGCATGCGCTCATCCACCAAACTTTTGAGCATGCGGTGCAGCGTGGCTTTGGGGAACGGCAAGCGCTCCTTAATCTCAGAAAAGCGCAAGGGCTGCTCAGCTTCGGCAAACGCATCGAGTAACATAAGGGATTTGGTGACAGGACCATCGCCTGGGGTGCGTGCGGGCTGTGAGGCAGGAACGGATACTGGGTCCGTTGCACGAGTCAAAGCTGCACGCGCGTCGTCCACCGACACGCTAGCGCGCTCTGCCGTCTCTGCTGACGGTCCACTGCGTGCCGCATTGGGCACTGCGCTGGAATGATCCAGACGTGGCATCGTGTTTGCCTCCCGTATCAGGCTGGAAGACCAGCCCTTGGCACCCTGACCTCGTTGATCGGGTCACGCATGTTTGCCGTTTGGCGCCTTGACAGACGGTAGGCAAAGATGCGTAACATTTCAACCACCAAAACAAAGTTCCATTGAGTGAGACTCAAATTGATCTCCAAGATGGGTTTGTTACGGTGCAACCAATCGCGTTCGCGCCCGACCTTTCAAGGGTCAGGCGAAAAGCCGCAAAAGGCGTGGACGTATGGGAGAAACACAGCGGATACGACAGGTGGTTGCACTCACCAACGGTCCGCATTGGGAGGACTAGAATGAACCGCACCCTCAGAGCATCCGTGCTTGGGTTGGCTGGCCTTGGCCTGCTGACATCGACGGCGCTTGCCGACCTATCCGGCGATCTGCGCATTATTTCAGATATGTCCAACCCCGCGCCGCGCGCGGTGATGGAAAGCCTTGCCGCCGAGTTTGGCGAGATGCATCCAGACCTTAATATCGAGCTGGAAATCGTTGACCGCGAAGCCTGGAAAACACAGATCCGCAACGCGCTGTCCGCCAATCCACCGGATGTGGTGAACTGGTACGCTGCAAACCGCATGACGCCTTACGTGGATGCCGGCCTGTTCATGGACATCACCGATTGGTGGGAAGCCGGTGACTACGAAGGTCTGGATTCGGTGCGCGGTGCGCTGACCCTCAATGACCGTCAGTGGGGCATTCCCTACACCTATTATCAGTGGGGCGTGTATTACCGCGAAGACATTTTCAATGAACTGGGTCTTTCCGAACCGACGACTTGGGAAGAAGAACTGGCCAATTGTCAGGTGATCCTGGATTCAGGACGCAAATGCTACACGATCGGTACCAAGTTCCTTTGGACTGCTGGTGGCTGGTTCGATTACCTGAACATGCGCACCAATGGTTTTGATCATCACATGCAGCTTGCCCGCGGTGAGCTGTCTTGGACCGAAGACCCCGGTGTTCGCCAGACGTTTGAAAACTGGCGTACATTGATCGACATGGGCGCTTTCATTGATGATCACCAGTCCTACAGCTGGCAGGAAGCATTGCCGTTCTTCACTGATGGTGAAGCAACAGCCTATCTGATGGGTAACTTTGCCGTGGCCGCCATGCGCGATTCCGGCCTTACCGACGAGCAGATCGACTTCTATCAGTTCCCGCTGATCGACGCGTCACAGCCGCAGGGCGAAGATGCGCCAACCGATACGTTCCACGTGCCATCGGGTGCGCAGAATGTGGAAGCGGCGCGCGCCTTCTTGGCCTTCGTTGCCTCACCTGATGTGCAAACGCGTATCAACAATGGCGACAATCTCGGCCAGCTGCCGGTGAACGCCAATTCTGGCGTTGATGCTGACGAGTTCTTGGAGCAGGGCTTTGAAATGCTCTCCACCAACGCTCAAGGCGGTGTGGCACAGTTCTTTGATCGCGACTTTCCTGCAGAGATGGCCTCCATCGGCATGGAAGGTTTGCAGGAGTTCATGGTGTTCCCAGACAATCTGGATGACATCCTTGAGCGCCTGGAAGATGCACGCGAGCGCATCTACGAATAAACCAAATGCTTCGCCCCGCTCAGGTTGTCCTGAGCGGGGTTTTCTCCATTCGCTCTCATCCTCAAACTGATGGACCTTCAACAGGCTACATCAGTTTTGGCATGAGGTGATTTCCGCAAGGGGGACGACCAATGGCAACTGCAACCGCCGCCGGGCCAAGCGCTCAGCCACAGCGCAGCTGGTATAAGCGTAACGAGATTGCAGCGACGCCCTGGCTGTTCCTCATTCCCGGTATTCTGTTCTTTGCCGTTTATGTGATCATTCCGATCTTCCAGTCGGTGTGGATCAGCTTTCATGAGTGGGATGGGCTGGGTGAAATGACCTGGGTCGGTACGGCCAACTATGAGCGGTTGCTGACCGATGATCGCAAGTTCGACGTGTCTTTCTGGAACAATGTACGCTGGCTGTTCCTCTATCTGCTGGCGATTCCGGCGGGTCTGTTTATTGCACTGTTCTTGAACCAGACAGTGCGCGGTATCCGGCTTTACAAGTCGCTGTTCTTCTTCCCCTTCGTCATCAGCCAGGTGGTTGTTGGTCTGGTGTTTTCCTGGTTTTACCTGCCGCGCGAGGGACTGCTGAACGCCGTGCTGGGCCTGGTTGGTATGGGGCCGGTGAATATTTTGGGCGATCCCACACTGGCGACCTATGGCATTATCGCCGCCGGGCTTTGGCCGCAGACTGCCTATTGCATGATCCTCTATCTGACCGGCCTAAATGCAGTGAACCCGGAGCAAATCGAGGCAGGCCGTCTGGACGGCGCCAAGGGTTTCAAGATGCTTTGGTATGTGGTGCTGCCGCAGCTGAGGCCAGCAACCTTTATCGCCTTTGTCGTGACGATCATCGGGGCGTTGCGTTCGTTCGATCTCATCTCGGTGATGACCAATGGCGGGCCTTTCGGCTCCACCCGCGTGCTCAGTTTTTACATGTTTGAAGAATCGCTCTCAGAATTCGGTTTCCGCATGGGCTATGGCGCCGCCATCGCCGTGGTGCTGTTCTTCCTGATGCTCTTCTTCATTGTCTATTTCCTCTACTCCATGTGGCGCGAAGAGAAGGGGGCACGGTAATGTTTCCCAAACCGATAGAGAAATCCTCCCGCGGGGTGCAGATCGGCTACCAGGCATTTTTGCCGGTTGTGCTCATCCTTTGGCTGCTGCCACTGATCGCTGTGGCGGTGTTCTCGGTAAAACCGGATGCCGACTTTACCAACGGCAATTATTGGGGGCTGCCGTCCAGCTTTGAGTTTTTCACCAATTATGGCCGGGTGTTTTTTGAATCCGACATGCCGCGCTACATGCTCAACTCGTTCCTGATCACCGTTCCAACGGTGATCGGCGCCATCGCCCTTTCTTCGCTGACCGGGTTTGCGCTGGGCGTTTACAAGTTCAACGGCAATTTGCTGATCTTCTTCATGTTCATCGCGGGCAACTTCGTACCATTCCAAATTCTGATGGTGCCTGTGCGTGATCTGACCGTGTCGATGAACCTTTACGACACTAAGACGGGCCTGATCCTCTTCCACATTGCCTTCCAAACAGGCTTCTGCACGCTGTTCATGCGCAATTTCATCCGCCAATTGCCGTTTGAGTTGGTGGAAGCTGCGCGCGTCGAGGGTGTCGCTGAATGGCGCATCTTCTGGTACGTCGTTCTGCCGCTGATGAAGCCAGCTTTGGCGGCTTTGGCGGTGTTGATCTTCACTTTCATCTGGAACGATTATTTCTGGGCGGTTGTGTTGACCCAAGGGCCCGATGCGCAGCCGGTTACGGCGGGTATCACCAGCTTCAACTCGCAGTTCCGCGCGGCCTACCATCTGATGAGCGCCGGGTCGATTGTGGCTGCTTTGCCACCGGTTCTGATGTTCTTTTTGATGCAGAAGCACTTCATCGCCGGCCTAACACTTGGCGCTGTCAAATGATTGGGTCCTGACCCTCAGTGATTGGAGTGATGAATTGATACGAAGCTGGCGTCTGGATGACGGTCGCCAGTCTCTTGTCCTTGCAGCTGACCGTGATCGGTTGCCGGAGGTCGTCTATTGGGGCGCACCTCTGCCTGCGGATGAGGAACTGGACCTTTTGCACGCTGCCAATAGGCTGGACGTGACGGGTGGCATGTTGGATGCCAACCCGGACCTTTCCATTTGCCCTGAAGCGACCCGTAGTTTCCCCGGTCAGCCGGGGATGATCCTTCGCGATGGCGACGGCACGCCGTTGCTGCCGAAGTTTTGCTTCAAGGATGCCGAGCAAGATGATGATGCGCTGACGCTGGTCTATGAGGACACCACCAGTCTTCTGACCTACAGCGCTCGCTTTGCGATCAATCCACGCACGCATGTCATCACCGCGTCGGCGCGGCTGGAAGCCGCCAAACCTGTGCATCTCCACTGGTTCGCCGCACCGGTTTTGCCTGCTTCCCAGCAAAGCGACGAAATGATCGATTTTGCTGGGCGTTGGTGTGGCGAGTTTCAGCCCAACACCACCGCCTGGTCGCCGGGTATGCGCTATCGCGAAAACCGCACCGGCCGTACCGGGCACGAGCATTTCCCGGGTTTGATCTTGCCGGAGCGGGGGGCCACCAACACGCAGGGCCACGCTTATGCGTTCCACTATGGCTGGTCCGGTGGACACCGGATGGTCGCCGAGGAACTGCCCGATGGGCGTCGGCAGATTCAGTTCGGTCACGCAGCGCGCATGGAGCATGACCCGCACACAGTCTTTGAGACGGCGCCGCTGTACGTCACCTATTCACGCGATGGGCTGAACGGCTGCGCGGTCGCTTTCCAGCGCCATCTGCGCGATGAAATCGTCACTTGGCCCGATGCCAGCCGCCCACGGCCGGTGCATTACAATTGCTGGGAGGCGGTTTACTTCAATCACACGCTGCCGGTTCTCAAAGAAATCGCTGACCGTGCCGCGGCGTTGGGTGCTGAGCGCTTTGTGCTTGATGATGGCTGGTTCGGGCAGCGCGATGATGACACCACATCGTTATCGGATTGGGAGGTTGATCCGCGCAAATATCCTGATGGTCTTGGCCCCCTGATTGATCATGTTCATGGGCTCGCTATGTCGTTTGGCATCTGGTTTGAGCCGGAGATGATCAACCCGGAAAGCGATCTTTATCGCGCGCATCCCGAGTGGGCGCTGGGTTCTGAGGATCAAACTTTGGGTCGCCAGCAAAAGGCACTGAACATGGCGCTTAGCGACGTGCGCGACTTTATCTATGAGCGCATGGCCGCGATCCTTGCCAAATACCCCATTGATTACATCAAGTGGGACCATAACCGCGTGCTGCCTATGCCCGATGCGGCACAGACACGCGGGTCCTATGCGCTGATCGACCGGTTGCGGGCCGCCTTTCCCGATGTTGAGGTTGAAAGCTGCGCGTCTGGTGGTGGTCGCATCGATTTCGGCATTTTGAGCCGTACACAAAGGGTTTGGCTGTCCGACAGCAATGATGCGCTGGAAAGGCTGCGGATGCAGCACAACGCTGCGTTGTTTTTGCCTCTGGCGGTGACCGGATCGCATGTAGGGCCTCGGCGCTGCCACACCTCCGGGCGGGTGCTCGATATAAGTTTTCGGGCCTGGGTCGCGGCGCAGCGGCATATGGGTTTTGAAATGGACCCGCGTGAACTGACCGATGAAGAGACAACGGTCCTGCATAAGGTCACCGTATGGTGGAAGCAGAACCGCACCTGGATGACGCGCGCGGATATTTTGCGCCTTGATAGCCCCGATCCAGCGGTGATTGCCGAGCAACAATTGGCCGAAGATGGCAGTCGCTTCGTAGCTTTCATCGGCAAAGCAGCCACCAGTGCGCAGATCGCGCCGCGTCCGTTGCGCCTGACGCGCCTGGACCCAGCGGCTCGCTATGAAGTGACTCTTATCAACCGTGATACCGCCCCAGCGCTTTCGCGTGGTCATCCGGCGTTGAAAGATGGGCCAATCGTGGTATCGGGCAGCTACCTTTTGCATCAGGGTTTGACATTGCCCTGGTCCTACCCAGAAACCATGTGGGTGATTGAGGGGCGCAAACTGCCATGAGGCTTGCTTTTGCGCACTGCATCGCAACTCAGATCGGCGTAAGGCGTTCTTGTCGGCACGTCCGGCCCACCTTTTAAGACGGGAGTCCGATGATGGACCTCATTGCCAGCTATTCAGACCTTAAGGATGCCAGCGTTTTCATCACCGGTGGCGGTTCGGGCATTGGAGCATCACTAACCGAAGGGTTTTTGATGCAAGGGGCGAAGGTTGCCTTCGTGCAACGCTCTGATGCGTCGGCCTTTGCCGATGAGATGGCTGAGAAGCATGGCAATCGCCCACATTACATGCAGTGCGACATCACCGATCTTGATCGCTTGAAAGCCTGCATTGATGAGGGTGCCGAGCGCCATGGCGGCCTCAATGTGCTGGTCAACAATGCCGCCAATGACAAGCGTCACAACACGCTTGATGTTGATGAAGAGTTTTTCGATTGGGCAGTGGCGATCAACTTGAAAGCCTATTTCTTTGCCTGCAAGGCGGCGGTGCCTTTGCTGCGACAGGCAGGTGGTGGGGCGATCGTCAACTTTTCATCGATCAGCTACATGATCGGCGCAGCTGGCATGCCGATTTACACCAGCTCCAACGCGGGCATCACCTCTATGTCCCACACTTTGGCGCGCGAATTTGGACCGGACAAGATCCGCGTCAATGCGCTCGCGCCAGGTTGGGTGATGACCCAGAAACAGCGTGACATGTGGGTGACGCCGGAAAACTTGGCCGAGCATCTTGATCGGCAATGCCTGAAAGAAGAACTCGTGCCGCAGGACATTGTCGGTGGCACATTGTTTCTGGCCTCCAGCGCCAGCCGCATGATGACTGGACAGTGCATGATCATCGATGGTGGCGTGGTGGTACCTGCTTGATGGATGACGCCGTGCGCCCACACTGGATTGCTGTCGACTGGGGCACAACCAACCTGCGCACCTACGCTATAGACGATGCTGGCGGCGTGATTGCGCGCGGTCGTGGGCAGGGCATGGGCGCGCTATCAACGGGCGCAACCGGTGACGCACGACGGGCAGATTTCGAAGCAGCGCTGCTTGGTGCGGTTGAGCCCTGGCTGTCTGACCAGCCCATAAGCATCGTTATGTGTGGCATGGTTGGCTCACGCCAAGGCTGGCATGAGGCAGGTTATCTGCCTGTTCCGCAAAGTCTTTTTGGGCTTGCCGACGCGCTGGTGCAGGTGCCAGCCCATGACAAACGCCTTTTGCCTTTTATTGTGCCCGGCATCAGCCAAACCGATCCGTATGACGTGATGCGTGGTGAAGAGACACAGCTTGCGGGATATGTTTCCCAGGCTTCCGGTGCGAACAGCACGGTGTCCGGTCGGGTATGCCTGCCTGGCACCCATGCCAAGTGGGCGCGGGTGGAAGGCGGCGCAATCACCCATTTTTCGACCGCAATGACAGGCGAGCTTTTCGATCTGATCACCGAGCATTCCATTTTGGCGCATTCGGTGAGCGATGATGCACTGGATTCAGAGGCTTTTCGCGATTCCGTGCTGGCAGCCTATCATGATCCAGCCTGCTTGACCGAGGCACTGTTTTCGGTACGCGCTGAAGGTCTGCTGGCAGGCGAAGATGGTGTGCGGGCGCGTGGTCGGGTGTCCGGTCTGTTGGTTGGCGCTGAGCTTGCTGGCGCCAAGCTGGAACCGGGCGAACCTGTCACTTTGATCGGCGCGCCAAAGCTTTGCGTGGCCTACAACGAGGCCTTAGCGGCACTTGGGCTGGATGCGGCGGTGTTGGATGGAGAGGCCATGGTGTTGCGCGGGTTGGCCGACATCCATGCCCAGTTGGCCCAGAGCCGCGCGGTATCGGCATGATCGGCGCCCGTCAGGCGCGGTTAACAAGACGAGGTGAAATGTGAGTGTGGGAGCGCGGCCCCTGGTGGCCATTTTGCGCGGGGTAACGCCCGATGAGGTCAGCGACATAGGAGAGGCATTGTTTGATGCCGGAATCACCTGGATCGAAGTGCCGCTGAACTCGCCTGATCCGCTGGATTCCATCACCAAGCTTGTGGCGCGTCTTGGCGATCAAGCGGTGATCGGTGCTGGAACGGTGCTGACAACCGATGATGTTTCAGCGGTTGCTGCGACCGGTGCGCGGTTAATTGTGTCGCCCAACATGAACCAAGAAGTTATCCGGCTTACCAAAGCCAAAGGCATGATCTCGCTTCCAGGCGTTTTCACCGCAACGGAGTGTTTTGCGGCGCTTGATGCTGGTGCTGATGGCTTGAAATTTTTCCCTGGGGATTTGATTGGCCCGGTGGGTTTGAAAGCGCTGAAAGCGGTGTTGCCAACGACCGTCACGACCTATGCCGTGGGAGGCGTGAGCGCTAATAATGTGCCGGATTGGCTGGCTGCGGGTGCGCACGGATTTGGCCTTGGCTCATCGCTCTACAAACCCGGTGACAGCGCGCAGGATGTGGCCAAAAAAGCCAAAACCATCGTCGCTGCTTTTGATGCAGGTATGGCATGACGTTTACGTCAAAGGAATCCAAACTGTTTGACGCGACGCGGTGCGTTTTGGGTGAAGGCCCACTGTGGCATCCTGAACGCGACGCACTGTTTTGGTTCGATGTTCTTGGCCAGAAATTGTTTATGCGTTCGCAGGCGCTGTTCCGCCAATGGTTGTTTCCGGAGATTGTCTCTGCCGCCGGCTGGGTGGATCGCGACACGCTGTTGATCGCCGGTGAAACGGCCTTGTGGCGGTTTGACATCGAAACCGGCACACACGTGAAGCATCTGCCTTTGGATGCCGACAATCCCAACACTCGTTCCAATGACGGACGTGCCGACCCATGGGGTGGTTTCTGGATTGGCACCATGGGCAAGGGTGCGGAAAAAGGAGCTGGCGGCATCCATCGCTACTATCGTGGTGCGATAAAGACCCTTTTCCCGGATATCACGATTCCCAACGCGATTGCCTTTGCGCCCGATAAACGCCACGCGACGTTTGCCGACACGGTGACAGGCCAGGTGATGCGAGTTGCGCTCGATCCTGGGACTGGTGCGCCAGTAGGTCGACCGGAGGTGTTTCGGGACCTAACATCTGAAGGTCGCAACCCCGACGGTGCGGTGTTTGATGCCGATGGCAACCTCTGGCTCGCGGAGTGGGGCTCGTCGCGCGTGGCTTGCTATGCGCCGGATGGATCGGTGCTTTGTGAGGTCACTGCGCCGACGCCGCACACATCTTGCCCAGCCTTTGGCGGCGAGAGACTGCAAACGCTCTTCATCACCACCGCACAGGAGCATTTGGATACCGCACATCCAGGCTTCGCCCAGGCGGGCCAAACCTTCATGGCGCAAGTGGAAGCAACCGGCCAGCGCGAGCATCAAGTAACGCTCTAGGTTGCGACCCAAATCCTTAAACCTTCGTCATCTTTCTTGCTTCGCGGCGCGCAGTGTCTATTCTTTAAAGACATTGTGAAGTGAAAGCTCTCTCCATGCTCGACCGCCTGAAAGCCCTATTTGCTGACGCCGAACCCACCGCTGACAAGGCTGGCGCCTTTGCTCCCGATGATGCACGCGTCTCAGTCGCGGCCTTGCTCGTGCACATGATCCGTATCGACGGCGTGGTGACCGAGGACGAAACGGCTACCATCCGCGCCGCGCTCGACACCCAGTTTGGCCTGTCCGGCGAAGATCTGGACGAGGTGTTGGCCGAAGCGAAGAGGCGCGATGATGAGGCGGTGGACCTTTACGGTTTCACCTCCACGTTGAAAGTCAAACTCTCCGAAGAGGAGCGGATCGAGGTGATCGAACTGCTATGGCGCGCTGTGTTTGCCGATGGCGTCGTGAACGAGCTGGAAGACAACATGGTGTGGCGCACCGCCGAGCTTCTGGGCGTTTCCAGCCGTGACCGGATGATCTTGCGCAAAAGCGTGGCGGGAGAAATTACGTCCTAGCGCTGCGGCGAAGGCCTCACATCACGGTATTGTTGGCGATCGAGCGGCGATTTGCACACGCGATCGCTGGACATTGGAGCGCGGCAGCGTTCTTGTGCAAAGAACGTTCGTGTTCTTTCGTTTTCGAACGCAAAATCGGTTCCAACCTTTGCTGAAAACCCTCTATGCCCGCCGACCAACTTATTCTCATCATTCTGCATCAAGAGCATTCGACGCCCGGACGGGTGGGGATGAAGCTGAGCGAGCGCGGTTACACCCTTGATATTCGCCGTCCACCCCTGGGCTGCGCACTACCGGAAACCCTGGACGAGCATGCTGGCGCGGTTATGTTTGGCGGGCCGATGTCAGCGTATGACGATGAGCCTTTTCTTAAAACCGAAACCGATTGGATTGGTGTGCCGCTGCGCGAGGAGAAGCCTTTTCTGGGGCTTTGTCTGGGGGCACAAATCATGGCCCAGCATTTGGGTGCACCGGTGACGCCGGACCCAGAAGGGCGAGTTGAGGTAGGCTATTACCCCATCTCCCCGACACCAGAAGGCGAGGCGCTGATCCATTGGCCGCAGATGGTTTACCAATGGCATCGGGATGGTTTTGCTTTGCCAGCGGGCGCGGTGCGGCTTGCAGGCGCCGATGGACCGTTTCCCGAACAGGCGTTTCAGGTCGGGTCGTCGGCCTTTGGCTTACAGTTCCACCCGGAATTGACCTTTGCCATGACCTATCGCTGGACCGTCAAAGGCGCCCACCGCATGGCCTCGCCCGGTGCGCAGCCGCGCAAGGCACACATTGAAGGGCGCCTGCGCTACGATGCGGCCGTCGATGCCTGGCTGGATGCCTTTTTGGACATCTGGCTGGCGTCAGATCGGCCCAAGGCACAAAAAAACTCGGCGGTTTTGGCCGCCGAGTGATTGGTTGCAGAGATGCACCAGTGTTTTTTGCGCTGCGCTCTGTTCCTTTGGAACAACCGCTTGGGCTCTGGGCCTTACAATTTTGGCGCTGCGCTCTGTTCCTTCGGAACAACCGCTTGGGCGCGGAACTTCACAATTTTGGCGCTACGCTCTGTTCCTTTGGAACAACCGCTTGGGCGCCTAGTCTTACTCTGAATCCGCGGGCACAGCGTTCAGCTGGCCATAGCGCTCTTCGCCGATCGTTTCGAGAAGCTGAAGCTGTGTTTCCAGGAAGTCGATATGGCCTTCCTCATCGTTGAGAAGGTCTTCAAACAACTTTTTGGAAACATAATCGCCTTCTTCATCGCAAATGTCATACGATTTGGAGTAGGCGGCGCGGGCATCATATTCGCCAGCCAGATCAGCTTCGAGCACTTCTTTGATGGTCTGACCAATACGCAGCGGCGCAACCGTCTGCATGTTCGGGTGGCCTTCTAGGAACAAAATGCGCTCGACCAGCTTGTCGGCATGCTCCATCTCTTCAATGGATTCCGCGCGCTCCTTGGCCGCCAGTTTCGCATAACCCCAGTCATCGAGCAGGCGGTAGTGCAACCAGTACTGGTTGATGGCGCCAAGCTCCAAAAACAGAGCTTCGTTGAGGCGTTCGATGACTTTTTCTGAGCCCTTCATGGGAGCCTTCCTTTAAGGTTTTGCGCTGTATCGGCGACTCGAAACAGCATGGTCACAAGGGTGTGCGTCTTGCCGCCGCGCGGCCGCAACCTACGCGCTTTTCGCCGCTTACCAAACTACGAGTGCGGCCAGCGCGTAGATCGCTAGTTTGGAACATTTCTAATGTTTGTACGCATAAGTCAATAGGCGACTGATAGCAAGGACAGCCCATGCTCAACCGCTAAGACATTGATTTTTATGCTTTTTGGATTTGATTGAGGGCGTGCTGACGCAAAGCGATGATCAATCGCGCTGAAGTGCCAATCGCGCGCCGCCCGCGCCACCAGCGCGTAAGGATGCTGTGGCGGCGCCGCTAAAGCTTTGTTCCAAAATACACGTCGGGTAGATAGATTGCAGCTCTTCGAGCCGTTTGACGATCAATGTGACGACCTGCGGGAAGCATCCGCAGCATTTGCCGCGTTTGCCCAGCTCGCGGTAAACCACGCCTGGTGTGATCAGGCGGTACGGGTCATCATCAACGAGGTCATCAATGGCCTCGGAGATCATGGCTTTGGTCAGAACGTTGCAATGGCAAACGATCATGTGGGTCCCGAACGTCTCTCATGCGATACTTCAACTGGATGTATGGCATGCAAGTGACAGCGATTTGCAGCTAGGATCAAAACTTACCCTGATTGTCCAAGGTGACCTTGATCCATGACAAGCATTTCATCATTGTTGGAATTCAATGGCAAGTTATAAACTGTCGCAGGGTTTACGCATGATTGGCATGGTGGTGCTTGCCTATGCCATCGCCGTGATGGTCGCTGTGCCGGCTTATGCGGGCGAGCGCCATGCTCTGGTGATTGGGGTGGAGCGGTATGAGCGTGCCCGCGATCTGCGCAATCCGGTCCATGACGCGCAGGCTGTTGCAGCGCGCTTGTCAGAGCTCGGCTATGCGATTCATGGCGGTGGGCCGTATCTCAACCCCGACCGTGCAACGACGCTGGCAGTGATGCGCGCTTTCGCCTCGGACCTGCCGGACGGGGCGACGGCGGTCGTGTTCCTGGCCGGTCATGGACTGTCAGAGGGTGGAGACACGTTTCTCATCCCAGCTGATGATACCGATCTGCGTTCGCGCGCCGATCTGAGCCACCATGCAGTGGCTTTGCGCTCGCTGACTGGGCGGCTGGCGGCCCGGACGGGTGTCCATGCCATCGTGTTTGTGGATGCCTGTCGCGCCAACGGATTGCGCGGTGATGGGCCTGGTGCCGGTGGGGCGGGTGATCTGGTAACCAGTGCCACCGGCTCAATGAGCCTGATATATGCCGCTTCGCCTGGCCAGATCGCTGACGATGGTCAGGGTGCCAACAGCCCGTTCACTGCCGCGCTGTTGCATGCACTTGAAACACCGCGCGAGCCGCTGCATTCGCTGTTCCGGCGGGTGTCCCATCATCTCCAGGGCCAAAGCGATGGCGCACAGACGCCGTGGATGGTGCGCAGCTATGGTGATGTTGCGCCGGTGCATCTGGTGGAGCCCTAATATTTCTTCAGATTGCTTGGGCCGTGTGCCATTGTGTCGCCCAAACTGACACATATGCAAGGTTTCCTCATGGTCACATTCTCTTCACATGCGCTGTTTTCCGGCGCGTTGACCGCCAGTCTGTTCACCGCAGGTCTGTCATTCGGCCTGGGTGCGATGACGACACCTGCGCATGCGTTTTGCGATGATGGCCGCGTGATGGGTGGCTGCGCGACGAGCATCGATGAGTTTCCGTGGCAGGTCTCCTTGTTTCGTACAGGCGGCGGAACGCAACTTGGATCGCATTTTTGCGGTGGATCGGTCGTCGCCGAGCGTTGGGTGTTGACCGCCGCGCATTGTATTGAGGATTTTCTGCCAACCGACCCAAGCCCGATGGCGGTGTTTTTTGGCTCCACCAGCCTGGAGGCGGGCGGTCAGATCGCCGATGTGATGACGATCTATGCCCACCCGGACTATCGCGGTGTGGGAGCCGACGACATCGCCCTGCTTGAGCTGCGCAACCCTATCTCGGTGCAGCCCGTTACGCTGTCGATGGATGTGGAAGCCCGCAATCTGGAGCGTGTTGGCACCGATGCTATCGTGATTGGATGGGGCAACACCCCCGGCCAGCGGGACCTGTCTGGCACGATCGGTATGAAGGGTGGCGAGACGGTTGTGCAAACCGTGGACGTGTTTGAGACCTCGCCGCTGCTTCTGGGTGCCGAGGTGCCAATTGTTGACAATGATCGCTGCAATGAGCGCGACGACCCGGAGGCGATTTGCGCCGGTTTTCGCAGCCGACCCGTCGATGCTTGCGCTGGCGACAGCGGTGGCCCGCTGATGGTGAGCACGCGCCAAGGCTATGTGCAGGTGGGCCTGGTTTCAGGTGGCACGCTGTGCGTGGATGAGGGCGAGCGCTTCTCCACCTATACGCGGGTTTCGGCTTATGAGGACTGGATCCGCGCAACGATGGCGGGCGAAACCGAAGTTGCGGATTTGCGCGTCTACCCAGACTTCTCGCTCCCTTCCACGTTCGCAGATGAGCAGATTGTGACCGGATTCACGCCCGATCCTATCGATTATCCGCTGCAGGCAGGCGGCTATCTGTGGGCCGGTGACGTGGATAGCTCGTGTGTCGGGTTTGTTGCCGAAGCGCCCGATGTGCGCATCACCTACGAGGCGGGCAACCAATATCCGTTGCGGTTCTTTGTTGTTGGCGAGGCCGATACGACACTGTTGATCAACCAACCCGACGGCACCTGGCTGTGCAATGATGACCGGGTCGAGGGCGACCTCAACCCGGAAATCTATCTCTCGCAGCCGCTGACCGGCCAGTATGATATCTGGGTCGGGACCTATGAAGATCCCGATACGCTGGGTGAGTTCCCCGATGTGGCGCTAAGGGTGAGTGAATTGGAGCGGTAATCGTGCGCTGGTATATCAGCTGCTAAGAACAAATATCGGATTATATTTTTGGGTATGGTGATGATTTGGTTAAAAGCAAACCTGAAACTCATCCGCAAATTACTGATTGAAGACAGCAGTGCCAGTCTAACATATGCGGCGTTAGAGTGCCGTTTGGCTATAGAGCAGATTTGTTACGACCGTCTACGTATCCATCACAATTACATATCTCACGCCGATCTAAAGCGGTGGCAGCCACGGGAGATCGTGAATCAACTGATACAAGAGGTTGATCAATATGCGGCATCCACGTTCAAGCTCTCGGTTGCTATAGACCTGCCCGATGGTGGGGAGCGCGACCTTTCCGTGGAAGAGTTTGCTTCGCTCGATTACCAGGAAATTGGGACGCAGATCGGTTTTGATCCCAAACGAATAGGCAAGCTTTGGAACGCGCTATCAAGTTTTCTGCACGTGAGGCTGCCTCGTGATGACAGTTATCAACTATCCAGATATGGCGACCTTGATAGGCTGCGGGTCAAGCTGGCTGAAACAGTAGAAGAGCTTGAAAGACTGTCGAAAGGCACGTTGGTCTCCAGCGGAATAGGTGCAGAGGTATCAATCGAGTGCACTTGCGGCGCGATGATTAAGCGACGAGCAGAACTCCTTAAGCCCGGAGATGTGGTCAGTTGCATCGATCCTACATGCGTTGAAAGATGGGATGTCGGAGACGAGGGCGATGACCTGTTCTTCAGTCGTCGAATGATTACCGTAGAGTGCAAAGGTTGCAGCTCCGAACATCAGTTCCCCGAAAAAGTGATGCTGGATCTAGGTCTTAATAAGGTCGCGCACTTTGATTGCGATTGCGGAGAACGCAACTTTGTACGCTGGGCGCTTCAGCAGGCGGCAAACCCATAAAAGGTCAAAGAGACACGATAAAACACCAGGTTGCGCACAGGTTCCTCTGCTGATCCTTTTTACCCCAACGCCTGCATGATCCCACGCAGTTCCGCCAAACCGCGCATTCGCCCGATAAGCGGGTAACCCGGCATGGAGTTGCGGTTGAGATCGTCAAGCATCGCCTGGCCATGATCAGGCCGCATGGGGATTTGCCAATCTGCGCGAGCTTCGGCCTTACGACGTGTTTGCTCAGCCGTCAGTGCGGCGATGGTGGCGACCATGTCGGTGTCGCCACCCAAATGCTGGCTCTCATAGAAACTGGATTTGAGACCGGCGGACGGTTCGGTGCGCCGCGTGTTGCGCAAATGCACGAAATGGATCTTCGGGCCGAGTTTTTCGACGAAATCCACCGGATCGAAATCCTCGCGCACGCCCAGCGACCCGGTGCACAGCGTCGCGCCATTGGAGGCGCTTTCCACCGCATTCAAAACGCTGAGGTAATCGTCCGTTGTCGACATGACGCGCGGCAGGCCGAGCAGCGAAAAGGGCGGATCGTCTGGGTGGCAGCACAGCCGGACACCAACCTCTTCAGCGGTGGGCACGACCTCGATCAGGAAATCAATGAGGTTCTGGCGCAAGCGGTCCGCATCAATGGCAGCGTAGGTGGCAAGCTGCGCGCGGACATCGTCCAGTGTCCAGCTGTCATTGGCGCCGGGCAGCCCGGCCACGATGTTGTTGATGAGGCGCTGTTTGTCAGCGTCGCTCAGGCTAGCGAGTGCCGCGCGGGCGTCTTCAAGCATCTCGACCGGATAATCATCATTGGCTCCTGGACGGGCGAGCAATAGCGCATCGAAGATGCAGAACTCCAGCATATCGAAGCGCATCGCCGTTGCGCCGTCCGGCATCGGCGCGGCCAGATCGGTGCGGGTCCAATCGAGGATCGGCATGAAGTTGTAGCAGACGGTTTTCAGGCCCTGATCGGCAAGGTTGCGCAACGATAGGCTATAGGCCTCATAGTGCTCGGAAACTGGGCCGGTCTTGGTCTTGATCGTTTCGGACACCGGCACGCTTTCAACAACGTCCCATGTCAGCCCTGACGGTGACCCTGGCGAACCCTCGATCTCACGCTTGCGTTTGGCGATTTCCTCGGGCGTCCACACCTCGCCCGGCGCGATGTGGTGCAAGGCCGACACTATGCCTTCAGCACCGGTCTGGCGGATTTCAGGAATGGAAATTGTGTCGGCTGGCCCGAACCAGCGCCAGGTCTGTCTCAACATGACTGTCGCATCACGCCACTGGCGCCTCGCGCAGGGTCAACGTGGATGCTGTATCAAACAGGTGGAAATCAGACGGGTCAGCGCCAAGACTGACGGTCTCGCCGGCCTCCACCTTGGTTTGGCCGGGGTTATGGACGGTAAGCTTGGTCCCGTCCTTCAGCGCACCATAGAGATAGCTGTCGCTGCCGAGCTGTTCGACAGAGGCAACCTGCATGTCGATCACACCGATGGGGTCGGGCCGCAGCTCGTTGGGGCGCACGCCAAGCGTCACCTTCTGACCAACCTGATGGCGGAAACCGTTGGCAGGCAGGTAAATTTTCTCGCCCGTGTCGAGCGTCAGCAACGTGCGATTGGAGGTGTCGATCTCACCGGTCAAAAAGTTCATTTTCGGCGAGCCGATGAAGCCGGCGACGAACAGGTTGGCCGGCGAGTTGTAGAGGTCGAGGGGACGGCCAAATTGCTCCAAAACCCCTAAGCGCAGCACGGCGATCTTGTCGGCCATCGTCATGGCTTCGACCTGATCGTGGGTGACGTAGATCATGGTGTTGCCGAGGCGCTTGTGGAGCGAGGAAATCTCGCCGCGCATATCCACGCGCAGTTCGGCATCAAGGTTCGACAGTGGCTCGTCGAACAGGAAAACTTTTGGCTCGCGCACCACCGCGCGACCGATGGCGACGCGTTGGCGTTGACCGCCGGAAAGATCCTTGGGCCGACGATCGAGCAGCATATCGATCTGCAACATGCTGGCCACGGCTTGAATTTTTTCGGCGATCTGCGCCTTGGGCGTGTTGATGTTTTCCAGCCCGAACGAAAGGTTCTGCCGCACCGTCATGTGCGGGTAGAGCGCGTAGGACTGAAACACCATCGCCAGCCCACGGTCGGCGGCGGGGATTGTGTTGACGACCTGGCCTTCGATCTCGATGTCGCCGGAGGTGATCGGCTCCAGTCCGGATATCATGCGTAGCAGCGTCGATTTTCCGCAACCAGACGGGCCGACAAACACGCAGAACTCGCCATAGGCGATCTGCATGTCGATGCCGCGGATTACCTCGACATCGCCATAGGCTTTTTTCAAGTTTTTTAGTTCGACACTCGCCATGGCCCTAGGCTCCCACCAGATGCATTGATGCGTTCTTTGGCTCTGGGCCTTCGGCCCAACCGCAGTGGGCTTTCTTCAGATTTTTCAGCTCAACGCTGGCCATTGTAGTCCCCCGGTGATCGGTTGGCCGATCATTTTTTGCTTCGCTTCGCTCCGTTCCTATGGAACGACCGCGCCGCATCCTCGCCACGCTCTGCTCTGTTCCTCCTCGCGGTTGGGCTTTAGCCCGGAGCCCGCAAGGATGAACAACCGCGCCGCTCTATTTTCCACCCGTGCTGGCAATGCCCGTGGCGATGTATTTCTGCAAGAACATGAACACCAGCGCGATGGGCAACAGCGTCAGCACCGTCATGGCAAGCAGGCTTGACCATTCGGTTTGAAGCTCGCCCTGGAAGGAGTTCAGCGCCAACTGCAGCGTGAAGTTCTGCGTTTCGGTCAACACGATCAGCGGCCAGAGGAAATCGTTCCAACGCCACATGATGGCAAGGATCGCAAGCACCGCGATGGCGGGTGCCGATAACGGAATGATGATCCGCCAGAAAATCTTCCACTCGCTGGCCTTGTCCATGCGCGCGGCGTCCAAAATCTCGTCCGGTATGGTGATCATGTATTGGCGCAGCAGGAACACCCCGGTGGGCGTGGCAGCGCCGGGTATGATGACCCCCCACAGTGAGTTCAGCATGCCCATTTCTGTAACGATCAAAAACAATGGCACCAGCACCACGGTCTGTGGGATCATCAGCGTGCCGATGACCAGTAACAGAACCGCCGTTCGTCCTCGGAATTGATATTTTGAGAGCGCAAAGGCCGCCATTGCGTTGACGAGCAGCATGATCAGCGTGGCGGTGACAGTGATGAAGGTGGAGTTGAAGAAGAAGCGCATGAAATTGAAGCGCTCGAAAAGCCCGGTGTAGTTCTCCACCGCAAGGCGCACCTCTTGCACCGGCTCCCGGTCGGCGATGTCCACACGCAGACGTTCGTCAGGCGCTTCGGGGTCGACCATTTGGGCGATCAGCCCGACGCGGCGCAGCTGCGCCAGCGTACGGCCCTCATGGTCGCCGCCGGTGATCTCATAAAGCGGAAACTGTCCATCCATCCCCGGCAGCTCAACCGTGGTTTGCTGATAGGGCAACAATGTTGGCGGATAGCGTTGCAGATCGGCCTCGGTCTTGAAGGACGACATCAGCAGCCAGACCACCGGGAAGAACATCAAGAAGACGCCAAAAATCAGATAGCCGTAGGAAACCCAATCGGTCCAATGCAGCTTACCGTTCTTGCCGCGTGTGGCGGTCAGCATCTGCCACAAAGTCATCTTACCCGCCACTTCAGCCATTGGCCCTCGCTTCGCTCAGCGCAATGGCCGCAACTTTGTTTGTCGCGTTTTCAAACCGCAAAACCGGTTCCCACTTTTGCTGAAAACACTCCCGGTTACCCATCGACGTTCCTCCGGTTGATCCACAGCTGCACCAGCGTCAGCAGCACCAGAACGCCTGCCACCATGAGTGAGGCAGCGGCAGCGAGGCCGAACAGGCGCGGTGCCCCGGCAAAGCCTTCCTCATAGATGTACTGGATGATGAAGGTGGTCGCGGTGCCCGGTCCACCGCCGGTGAATGCGAAAACCTCGTCGAAGGTCTGGACGCCCTTGATCAGCGCCAACACCAGCACCACCAGCAAGGTCGGTGAGAGAAGCGGCAGGGTGATCTTGGTGAAGGTGCGCCATGCCGAGGCGCGATCCATGGTGGCGGCCTCGTAAACATCGCGCGGAATGGCCTGCAGGCCGGCAAGCAGGATGAGGGTGTAGAAGCCCATATTGGCCCAAACCGACAGGAACACGGTCCAGGTGAAGGCCCACTGCGCGTCGATCAGCCAGTTGGTGCCGCCAATGCCTGTCCAGTCGAGGAAGGCGTTCAGCAGGCCCTCGCGCTGCAATATCCATTTCCAGATCAGCGCCACAACAACGGGCGATAAGAGAACCGGAAAGAAGAAGACCGAGCGAAAAAAGCCGCGGGCGCGAATGTCGCGGTTCAAGATGATGGCGGTCAGCAGCGAGACGCCAACCATGATGCCAACCTGAAGCGTAACGAACCAGGTGGTGTTCCAAACCGCGCGCCAGAACTTGTCCTGCAGGCAGCTGTTGGGATCGAGGAAATTGGAGCAGTTGCTCAGCGTCTCGAAATTCTGCGCTCCGACAAAGGGGCGGTTTTCAAGCAGAACATTGTCGCCGCCAGTCATGGCGTAGAAGAGGTTGAGAATGATCGGAAGGAAGGCAAAAAGGCCGAATAAAAGAAGGTTCGGCAGCAGAAAAACCCAGGCAAGCCGATTGACGCCAAGCATCCTTTGCAGCGCCAAGAAGGGTATCTCGATCACCCGCATGATGGGTGAGAGGAGGGTAAGGGCGATCCCGTCGCCCTTCCCCGGCGCGGCCTTGGAGGGCTGCTGTGGGGAAGGTTCGGGTGAGGCGGGCGATGTGTTGTCGCCCACCTCTGTGTTGCTGACCATTGGTCTGGTCCGGCCTAGTTGCCCGTCTCGGCCATGGCTTCGGCGAGATCGGATGATGCGCGTTCCATGGCTTCCTCAACGCTCAGCTCGCCAACGATGGCTTGGCTGACGCGCTCGACAGTGATGCCGAACATCGCACGGTTGCCCGCATAGCCCTGATAGGCAAACGCGGCAGGGGCGATTTCCGGCAAAGAACCAGCAAATGCGTTGAGGGCACCTTGTGCCTGTTCAGATGCGTCCTGGAACTCAACACCGGCCGCAGCCACGCCCAGATGCGCTGGGATGTTGCGGGTGCGTGCGGCCACTTCGGCATAAACCTCTTCCTGCGCCAGGAAGTCGATCAAAGCTGCCACTTCTTCAGGGTGCTCGGTTTCGGCAAAGCCAACGATACCTGCGCCACCTGGCATGCCGGAGCACGCGCCAGCTGGACCGCAAGGCGATCCGACGACCTGCCAATCGAAGAAGTCACCGACTTGCTCGTCCATGCGGCCGACCTGCCAGCTGCCTGAATAGTAGAAGACGAGGTCGCCGTTGATGAACTCCTGGGCAGCATCCTGATAGGTCGCGCCGCCCTGACCGGCCCAAACGTCACGGGCCATGGTGCCATCTTCGTGCCAATCGACAAACTGCTGCACGAAGGCCGTAAAGCCTTCATCGACCAGGATGGCATCGCCATTGTCATCGAACAGCGCTGCGCCGTAGGAGATCGCTGGTCCTGCGACACGGTGACCGGAGCGGTCAATCGCCATCGGGAAGGGTGCGCCAGTCGCTTCAGCAACCTGACGAGAGGCTTCAGCCCAATCTTCCCAGGTCGCACCTTCGCCTGGCAGGTCCACACCGGCCTGCTCGAACAGGGTTGCGTTGACGAAGGCACCAGTGACGGTCAGCTGAGAGTGCATGCCGTAGATGCCCTGGCGGTCGTCGCCTCCACGGTACCAATCAAGCGTGCCGCCGAAGCTTTCTTCCCAATAGCTGGCATCCACATAGGGCTCCAGATCGAGATAATATTCGTTGAGGCCACCCAGATCGGTCACCTTGGCAAGGTCAGGGCCTTCGCCAGCGGCAAGCTGCACCGGCAGGTTTTCCAGGATCGCCTGGTAGGGCACCACATCGATGGCGACGGTGACGCCAGGGTTGGCTTCTTCAAAACGATTGATCACATCGTCATAGACTTCGCACTCATTGCCGTCGGAATAGCACATGAAACGGATTTCTTGCGCCGAAGCGGTGGCAGGAACAAGCGCTGTACCGGCCATCATGGCCGCCAGTGCAGAGGTTGCGAGGAGGGTCTTTTTCATGTGTTTCTCTCCCAAGATGTACGGCCCTGATTGGATATTCAGTGGGCCCGATTTTTCGTTGTTTGCGTGTCGGTTGGATGTTGCCTTTCAGGCTGCCATCCGGCGTAGAGCGCGTTGTCCTTTCCAAGCGGTAGGGCCACGCGCTTTCCTGTCCGTGCAGCCTGATAGACCGCCGTGACAAGTTCGATTGACCGGCGTCCGTCAGCCAATGTGACGTCACGACCGGGGTGCCCGTCAAGTGCAGATGCGATTGCCTGGAAGAATCCGGCATATCCTGCATGAACGGGGCTCAAATTGGCCAAAACGGCGTCGATTTGCGCCTGTTTGGTGGGATTGCGGGCAGTAAATGTCCAGGCGCCCTCACCCGGGGCATAGGGCTCAGTGCCGCTGGTGGCGGTGAAGCCTTCAAACAGGAACCGCAGCCGGCTGGTGTCATCGCCCGCGCCGAGGGTTATCGAGGAGGTCGCGAGCGCGCCGGACTCCATCTCAAAACTGATAGCCGCGCAGTCTTCAACTTCGATGGGGTTCACCCGTGTTGCGGTGATGGCAGACAGCGCTTTGATTGGTCCCATAATGTAGGTGAGCAGATCGTGATTGTGGATCGCATGGCCGAGAACCGCGCCGCCGGATTCACCCGTCCATGTGCCGCGCCAGGAAACGGCGTAGTAGGCGCTGTCTCGGTTCCAGTGGGTCTCAAGGCTTGCCGCAAAGGGTTTGCCGGCAAGACCTGCATGAATGAGCGCCTGCAGCTGGTGCAGGCCGTGGCCATAGCGATACTGGAATACTGGGAACACCTGACGCCGCGCCTCTGCCGCCGCGTCGATCAACACATCGACTTCGCGCACCGAACGGACCAGCGGCTTTTCGCAGATCACATGCTTGCCGGCTTGCAGGCCCGCCAGTGTGACATCGAAATGCAGATGCGGTGGCAGACAGATATCGATGATATCGATGCTGTCATCGTCGAGCACCGCCTGGCTGTCGGCATGGATGGCGATGGTGTTGTCACCGCCCGCGACAACGCGGGCCCGATCCCGGTTGAGATCGCAGATCGCTTTGACGGCAAACTGGTCCGGCAATTGGCGATACCCCGCCAAATGCTGTTCGCCAATGCCAGCACCGATGATGGCCACGTTGAACACTATAGCCGACCCTCCGCCATCATCTGCGCCTTGATGCCAAGCTCCATCACCTTGAAGGCATGGGCCTGCGGCATCGCCGTGTTGGTGCGGTCCGCAATGTCATTGGCAAGGTTCTGGAAGTAAGGCAGGCCCGCATCGGCGCAGTGGATTTTTTCGCAGCGGTCGCCATTGACCAGAATGAGGAAGTCCGTGCCCTCCGGCCCGCCGACATCGACATATTTGCGCAGCTCAATATAGCCTTTGGTCCCCAGGATCGTCAGGCGGCCGTCGCCCCAATTGGGCAGCGCATCGGGCGTGTACCAATCGACGCGGATATAACCGTGGCCCTCGTCGCTTTTCAGCGCGATCTCGCCGAAATCCTGCAAGCCTTTGTCCTGAGGATTGGCGAAATTGCCGACCTGCGCCAGGGTGATCAGCGCGTCGGTTGAGCCGGTAAAAAACAGGAACTGATCGATCTGGTGGCTGGCGATATCCACCAGAATGCCGCCATAAGCCTCGCGTTCAAAGAACCAGTTGGGCCGCGTCGCGCGGTTCAGCCGGTGCGGGCCTTGGCCGAGCGTCTGCACCACTTTGCCGATGGCGCCGGATTGCACCAGTTCGGTGGCCTTGGTGACCGAGGGCACTTCAAAACGCTCAGAAAAATCCACCGACCAAATGCGGCCGGTGCGCGACTGGCACGCCTTGATGGCGTCGAGCTGCTCCAGCGTTGTGCAGCCAGGCTTATCGACCATCACATCCTTGCCCGCTTCCATCGCTTCGATGGCAAGCGCTGCCCGGTCACGTGGGATGGCAGAAATCAGAACGAGATCGATTTCAGGGTCAGCGAGGATCGTTTCTTTGCTGGTCTTTGGCACATCAGGGAATCGCTTGAGGAAACCTTCTTCTGTTTCTGGCGACCCGTCTTGTGTCCCCGGCGACACGCCGGTCCACCAGCTTTTGAAGGTGGCTCCGACGTCCTGCATGTTGCCGGCCATGCCAAAAATGTGACGGTGATCGATGCCAAGGGCTGCGAAGGTCAGGCTCATTGGACGACCTCCACGGATGCGCCAGCATTGGACGAGGCGGTGATCGCATCGATCAGGGCGTGCGAGGCGAGTGCCTGACGGCCCGTGACAATTGGATCGCGATCTTCGGTGATGGCGTCGGCGAAATCCTCGATAATCCCCTGGTGCCATTCATGGGTGAACGCCATGGGGTCAGCTCCGCCGCCGGTCGTCGCCGACGCGCCGAAGGTTTCGATCTCGCCGTTTCGCCAATTCACGGACAAAATGCCCGAACCAAGATGCAGGCTCGCCTTATCAAAGTGCAGCGTGATGGTTTCCGCCCCGCCGGGGAAGCTTGCCGTCGAAGCAACCAGCGATCCAATCGCACCGTTGGCAAAGCGCAGGCCCGCCGTGGCAAAGTCTTCGGCTTCCATGGTGTGGAACCGGCTGGTGGCGGTCATGGCCTGCACGCTCGCCACGGGGCCTGTGAGCGAGAGCGCCAAATCCAGCGTGTGGATCGCCTGGCTGATCAAAACGCCGCCGCCATCGCGGGCATAGGTGCCGCGCCCCGGCTCGTCGTAATAGGCCTGTTCGCGCCACCAGGGCACGGTGATTTCCGCCACACCCAGCGCACCCAGCGTGCCGGAGGTCACCAACTCGGCGGCTTTTTTCGAGGCTTCGCGCATACGGTGCTGGAAGACGGTACCAAGCTTGACGCCGGCGTTCTCGCAAAGCGTCACCACCTGCTCGGCCTCATTGCCGTCACGGGCCACTGGCTTTTCCAGAAGAATCGGTTTGCCGGCCTTGGCGAGCGGCTCGATCAGGTCGAGGCGGGCGTTGGGTGGCGTAACAATGATCGCAAAGTGGATATCGGGGTCGGCGGCGATGGCCGCGACGTCGGCGTAGACCTCCACGCCATGGTCCTTGGCGAAGCTTCGCGCGTTTTCGGGCGTGCGGGCTGTCACACCCTTCAAAGTTACCCTGTCCGACGCCTTGATGGCGGCGACATGGGTCCCGGCGACCATGCCAGTTCCGATCAGGGCGCAGGCAAGTGGGGGGGTCAGTGACATAAATGGGCCTCCAGAAAGTCGAGCGATGCCTGCCGCATGGCAGGCGTTTCGACATGGCCCATGTCGGGTTCAATGTGAAAGTGCAAGGCCTCTGGCGTGTCGCAATACGCAGCGTCAAGTTCTGCGCGCGCTTTCTCGAAGCAGTGTTCTGGTGTCGACCAATCCTTTAACCCAACACCGATCATCAGCGCGCGCGGGGCGGCGAGACCTGCAATCTGGCCGGTGGAGAAATGCTTCAGCAGGCTGGGCACGGTCATGTAGATGCCGTGACCATCATGGGCTGGTTTTTGGGTGAGGCACGCAAGATCGGCAAACGAGCATAGTGCAACGCTTGCTTTCACCCGCTCGTCCAGGGCCGCCATCCACCAGGCGTGGGTGGAGCCCATGGAAAAGCCCAGAGCGCCTATTTGGGCGTCGTCGATGTCGGCATGGTTTGCAAGAAAGCTGATACCGGCCGCTAGCTCTTCGAGCATCTGACCGAATAGGGTGGTACCGTTCCAAAGATGTTTTTTGGCGCGTTCGCTTTCGCTGCGATGCTGGCGCGCGCCAAAGGCGGGCATTTCCAGGCAGAGGCTTGCAATGCCAAGCGCTTGTAAAGCAGGACCATAGGGGCCTTGCAGGCTGCCGCGTCCTTCCATCAGTTCGGCCATCCCAAATTCGAACCGGTTGCCATGGGCATGGCAGTAGAGCACAGCCGGCACGGGCGTGTCGGGGTCGGCAGGATGCAGAAAAAGCGCCGGGATCGTCTCCTGCTCGGCGCCTTCAAAATGCAGTGTGTCGAGGTGCCAGCCTTCATACGCCCGGCGGTCGATCAGGCGCGGGGGTGCGAAGACAGCCTCATTGAGGCGGCTCCCGATCCGATTTTCCAGTTCCTGAATGACCTCTTGGCGGGTCTTAAGGGACGTCATGATCGCGTATCAGTCACCCAAACCGCTGAACTGGCCTTGGAAGAAGACCAACGGGTCGCTGGCTTGTTCGCCGGTCTGCATGGTTGCGTGCATCACCTGGTCGACCAGGATGGTGTGATCCCCGGCATCGTGCTTGCCATAACGGCGGCATTCAAAGCGCGCCAGGCAGCCATCGATCAGCGGAACGCCGTTAGGCCCTTCGTGCCAGACCGTCTGGTCAAAGGCGTCGGGTTTCTTGGCGAAAGCCAGGCAAAGCGCTTCCTGGCTTTGCGACAGCACATGAATGGCCGTGTCCCAGGCACCCGCAAACGCATCGTAGCGGCTCGACTTACGGTCGATGGACCACAGCGTCAGCGGCGGGTTCAGCGAAACAGAGGAAAAGCTGTTGACCGTCATGCCGATCGGTCCGCTCTCCGTCATCGCCGTCACCACGGTAACGCCGGTGGCAAAGCGCGAGAAGGCGCTGCGCAACTCCTTGGAGTTGTCCGCTGCCGGCACAAAACTGGAAATTGGGGCATGCATGTTCATGGAACCTCTCCTAGTACCACTTAAGGTACTTCGTGGCCTTGGGCAGCGGTTAAAATCTCAAACCAGTCTTGGCGATCCATTTTCACGCCGGTTGCCTGGTCAAATGTTTGTATGCGGTCGAGTGTGTTGGTGCCCATTACCGGCAAAATGCCAACGGGGTGCGCGAGAAGCCAAGCGACGGCAACGGCGGCCACATCGACGTTTTGTGCGCTCGCCATGCGCTGCAGAACCGCCCGTACCGCTTCGCCTTCAGCGCCAAACAGGCCCCCACCGCCCAGCGGTGACCAAGCCATCGGGTGAATGCCGAACTCCTGCATCCATTGCACCTCGCCCTCAATGAAGGGCGCATGGTTGAGCACCGAGAGTTCGACCTGATTGGTGCACAGCTTGGTGGACATCGCGGATTGAAGCAGCGTCCAATCGTTGCGCTTGAAGTTTGACACGCCGACGGCGCGCACCTTGCCGGACGCCACAAGTTCATCGAGTGCCTTGCCGGTCTCACGATGATCCATAAAAGGGTCGGGCCGGTGGATAAGAAGAAGATCAATCCGGTCAGTCGCCATGTCCTGCAGCGAATGCTCGACCGAAGCCAGAATGTGGGTGCGCGAGGTGTTGTAGTGCTTCACGCGGGCCGATTGATAGCGGCCAGCAGGGGCGACGATGTCGCATTTGGTGACCAACTCAACTTTATCGCGCAAGGATGGCGAGGCCTTGAACGCGGCACCAAGAATGGCTTCGGCGGTGTAGCCGCCATAGATGTCGGCCTGGTCCATGGTCGTGATGCCCTGGGACAGGCAGGCGTCGATCTTCGCCTCGACATGGGCAGGCGAGGTGTTGGTGTCATCGCCGATACGCCACATGCCATAGACGATGCGGGAGAGCTCAAGATCGGGCGTGATAGAAACGCGGTCCATTAGGTGCGAACTCCGGCAGCGAGTGGCGTTGCGGGAAGCTCAGCCGGGACTCGGCCATACGCGTGGGGCAGCGAGGCGGTTTTCATCTGCGGCAGAACGCGCGATCCAAAGCTCTTGCATTCATCGATGTGCGGGTAGCCGGACAGAATGAAGGCGCGCATACCCATCTTCTGGTAGCTCTCAAGCTCAGAAAGCACCTGATCGGTGGAGCCAACCAGTGCTGCGCCGCAGCCGGAACGAGCGCGGCCCACGCCGGTCCAAAGATGCGGCTCAACATAGCCGAACTTGTCGGCCAGTTCGCGTGCTTTGGCCTGGTGCGCCACACCGAGCGAGATGGAGTCGTGGGCCCGGTCGCGGATCAGCTTGCCATACTCATCGTCGAGCTTGGAGACGAGGTGCTCGGCATAGTCGCGGGCCTCCTGTTCAGTATCGCGGACGATCACATGCACGCGCAGGCCATAGTCCAGCGTGCGATTGTGCTGATCGGCGACGGCGTTCACCGCCTTCATGCGCTCGGCGAGCTGCTCCTTCGGCTCCGGCCACATGAGGTAAACGTCGCAGTGCTGGCCGCACAGTTCCAGTGCATCGGGTGAGTAGCCGCCGAAATAGAGCAGTGGGCCGCCGGTCTGGTAGGGTTTGGCCGGGCCGGTGGGCACCTTGTCGAACTGGTAGATTTCGCCCTGATAGGTGATCTCGTCCTGCGTCCAGGCCTGCTTTAGGATCTCCACCACTTCATGGGAGCGCTTGTAACGGTAGGCGCTATCCTCACGCTGGCCGGGGAAGTCAGAGGAAATGACGTTGAGCGTCAGCCGACCGCGTAGCATGTGATCGAGCGTCGCCACCGTGCGCGCCAGCATGATCGGCTGCATCTCGCCGCAGCGGATCGCCGCTAGGAAGTTGATGTCTTGTGTAATGGGCGCGCCGCCAGCCACAAAGCTCAGCGTGTCCTGACCAACCTGATAGGAAGATGGGCAAAGAATGTTGCGGAAGCCCTGGGCTTCGGCCTCTTTCAAAATGTCCGAGCAGTGCTCCCAGCTGGAACGCAGCTTGCCGTCGGGCACGCCCAAGAACTCATAGTCATCGGAGCACAGGGCAGAGAACCAGGAGACTTCGGCGGCATCAAGATCGGCGGAGGTGACAGGGACAATCGTCATTGAAGGCGTGTTTCCGTTCGGTGGCTGTGCGGCATCGCGGATGTGCGGTTTGGGCGCACCTGATTTTTCTCTTGCATAGCATTGTGATTGATGTAGATCAATGCTGTATCAATTTTGTTTTTTGCCTGCCGTTTCGGACAGTCTTTTGCCGCGCACCAACTCTTCTGGCTCTCTTCCCGTCTATTTGCAGATCAGCGAAATGCTGATCCGCGATATCGGGTCCGGTCGCCTGCGCGATGGCGAGCGCTTGCCGCCAGAACGGGATATGGCGGCTTCCCTGTCGATTTCGGTCGGCACGCTGCGCAAAGCGCTGGGTGAACTGGAAAAGCAGAGTCTTCTGGAGCGCGTTCATGGCTCGGGCAACTATGTGCGCGCCAGTGGCAATCCGAGCGGTGTCTATGCTTTTTTCAGGCTGGAGCTGGAGGAAGGCGGCGGGCTTCCAACCGCTGAAGTGCTCGACATTGAGCGGCTGCCCAAGCCCGATGATTTGCCCTCCTTTGGTGTATCACCGGACGGTCACCGCATTCGCCGCCTGCGTTCCCTTGGCGGCAAGCCGGCTGCGGTGGAAGAGATATGGCTTGATGGCAGCTATGTGGAGCAATTGAACCGCGATGCGATTTCTGAATCGCTCTATCTTTATTACCGCCAGGCGCTGAACCTATGGATCACCCGCGTGGAAGATCGGGTCGGCGTCGGGCGGGTGCCCGACTGGGCACC
Source organism: Hyphomicrobiales bacterium (assembly GCA_040219355.1). Taxonomy (GTDB): domain Bacteria; phylum Pseudomonadota; class Alphaproteobacteria; order Rhizobiales; family MH13; genus MH13. Next base: position 283,316 of record JAVJSN010000010.1, on the reverse strand, counting down.
TGAGGCATTCGGCCAACCTGTTGGTGCGCCCGCTGGTCTGGTGGAGCGTTTGAGCTTCGCCAAGGATGGCACCGCCGCCGAATATTCCCGCAACTGGTTCGACGCCGACAAAGCGCGTTACGTCACCCGCATGAAATAAGAAGAACAAAAAACATGGACACCATGAGCGACCATACAAGCGAGGCGGCAGCCGAAGCCCTGACCGAAACCAAGCCGTTTCATCCCAACCCAAGCGACCAGCCGCCGACCCGCTATGGTATCGTCGGCGCGGGCATGATGGGCCAAGAGCATATCCGCAACATCGCTTTGTTGGACAATGCCGAGGTGGTTGCCATCGCTGAGCCGAATGAGGGGATGCGCAAAGAAGCCAGCTTTCTCGTGCCTGAGGCGACTGCTGTCGATAGCCTTGATGCCTTGTTGCACTTGGATGGCATCGATGCGTTGGTGATCGCCTCGCCCAACCATTTGCATGTCGGGCAGATGCAAGAAATCGCTGGTCGCCGTGCGCTGCCGCTGCTGGTGGAAAAGCCGGTTTACACCGATCCGTCCCACACGGCGCAGCTGGCAGAGTTTGCCGCGCGCTACCCGGCCTTGGTCTGGGTAGCGATGGAGTACAGGTACATGCCGCCCATCGCCTCGTTCCTGTCCCGCGTTCATGAAGAAACCGGCGGCATCAAGATGCTGTCGATCAGGGAACATCGCTTTCCGTTCCTGGAAAAAATTGGCGATTGGAACCGGTTCACGCGCAACACCGGCGGCACGATGGTGGAAAAATGCTGCCATTTCTTCGATCTCATGCGCCTTACCATGCAGAGCGAGCCGGTCCGTGTGATGGCGTCTGCAGGCCAGGCGGTGAACCATTTGGACGAGCGCTACAATGGCGAGGTGCCCGACATTTGGGACCATGGCTATGTGATCGTGGATTTTGAGAACGGCGCGCGCGGTATGCTTGAACTGTGCATGTTCGCCGATGGCAGCCGCTATCAGGAAGAGATTTCCGCCGTCGGGCCAAAAGGCAAGATCGAGGCCTTTGTGCCGGGGCCGACCCGCTTTTGGCCGGCGCAGCTTGGCACGCCGCCAGTCTCCAAGGTCATCGTGTCGCCGCGCGATCCGAAGGGTCCGATGGAGCTGGACATTCCCGTCGACGAGGATCTGCTGGAAGCCGGCGACCACAATGGCGCGACCTTCTACCAGCACCAGCTCTTCTTGGAGGCGATCCGCCACGGCCGCCAGCCAGCGGTGTCGCTGGCCGACGGTGCCATGGCGGTGCAGATGGGCATGGCGGCGCAGGAATCCGCCCGCACCGGCCAGGCCGTTCTTTTGCAGAGCTAGGCGGCTTGTTCCACGTCCGCCGGGGCGGACACGGCCTCCCATTTCAAGTCGCCGACATAGCGCATGGCCATCTTGCCTTCGGCGTCGAGCGCGAAGAGGTGCAGCCATTTGTTGTCGAACAGGTCGCGCACGCCGTCGTGCCGTGACAGGATCTCGCTCATCGCCTCGGTCGGTGCTTCGATGCAGACCGACAGACGCAGCGGTTCGTGGACCAGCGTCTCACCATCGTGCACGGACTGCCACGGCAGTCCGGGGCAAAGGCTGCCGCCATTGCCTTCCACCACACCGATGCCGCCAACCACATTGTGGATGAGCTTGTTGCCGCCTCCAAAGGCCTCCGGCGCCACCGACGAGCCGTAATATTGCAGGCTGATCCAGCTGGCGACGACCACGGGGGCGGTCATGATCAGTTCCAAGACGCCGAAGCCATTTTCAGCGTCTTTTTTCCAATCATAGGTGTGCAGGAAAGCGCGCCCTTCTAGCGACTTGCCAGCGGTGCGCGACCGAGGCGCGGCGATGAAGGCCTTGCAGCCAGCGAGCGCCCATTCGGGCCGGGTTTCCGCCCAATCTTGGCTACGAGGCTGGATATGAGACTCCCCATCGGCCCGCGGCAAGCGCAGCGCCCGTTCGGCCCGCGTCACCTTACCGGCAGCCTGGAACCAGGTCTTGATGGTTTTGAGCTCGGCTTTGTGACTGGTCACCGGCTGATCGTCTTCATAGAGCGTGATTGCGTCGGTGGTTGTGTCGTGCAGACCTGCGAGGAACAGCGTGTCGTCGGGAACCGTGATGCCTTTCTCGACCAGGCCCTTGCGGACATCGGCGCTGTTGAGAACTGCCGCCAGCAACCGTGCGTTCACTTCTCCGGAGTAGCCGCCGCAGGCCCCGCAGTGTAGCGCGCTCTTGTGCGGGTTGTTGGTGACGTTGGCGCCGTGGCCAGCGAGAACAACGATCTTGGCGAAGTTGTCGGTGAGCGACATGGCGCGCAGCACGGTGTTTGCTGCCTCGATCTGATCTTCCAGCGAGAGCGATGGGTCGAGCCGGGGTGCCGGTTCGTTGGGTGCCTCGTTTTTCGTCATGCCCAGCGCATCGCGCACAAGCTTGCCGACATAGACCGGGCCGGTGGCTTCGACGAACGCGAAGGAGGAGACGGCAGCGAGCTTAAACCGGCCCCAGGCGCGGCTTGCCCGCTTGGAGAAGCGCGTTGCCTGATCCTTTTTCTCGTCATCTGTATCACCCGACACGGAATGTAGACCGGCGTTTAGAAGTACCGGCAGCCGGTGCTCGGCGACGTCCGAAGCGAAACCCTTGTGCGAGGCGGTGATGCCGAAAAAGCCGGCAAAGCCGAGTGTTTCGATGGCGGGATCAACACCTTCCAGCGCCCGCCGGAAGACTTCTGAGCGAACATCGATGCAAAAGGCGGCTTGCAAGGTTTTGCGCTTCTCGGACGCCTGCGGCGCCGGCTTGGCGAACATGTCGGCCAGGTCACGCTGGGCGGCCCGTTCGGCGGCTTCCTGCAGCACCTGATCAAGCACCAGATCGGCGGTCGGTTCGACCGGTTCGGCATATTTGGCGGCTGCTTCGCGCCAGCTTTCGTCAATTGCCTCTTTGGCGTGCAGATAGAGCGCTTCGGCCCACACCAGGCGGATGGCGAGGAACTCGATGCCGGTCGTATCGGTTTCGCCCGCGAGCTCTGCCTGCCACAGCTTGTAACGGGCGACTTGGCTCCACCCACCCAACGAGGTCAGCTGGCCATGGAAGAAGGTCGGCCATGCCGCTTCGGGCAGATCAAGGGTTTTGACCGCCCGCTTGATGGCATCCGGCGCATTGTCGGGCGCGTCCACCACATGCTGAGCGAAGCCTTTCAGGCCGGCGATCTCTGGTGTCAGATCGTGCGTGGCCACCTCGCGCCAGGCGGCATAGGCGTTGCGGCCCTTGGGTGCAGCCCAAAGCGCCTGGCCCTCATCGAAGTAGCCAGCCGCCCAGACGCCGAAACGATAGGAAATGATACTCGGCCAATCCACGCCGGTGACCTTGGCGGCAAGGCTTGCCACGGTCGGCAGGCGGTGCGCCTGCGCTTGGGTGACGTGTTGCGGTTCGGCGAGCGAAGCGTGCACGGCCTGCGCATCGGCAGGGCGCAGCGCCTCGGGTGCGCTGGCGATGGCGGCGGTGATATCAGCGTCGGTGATCTCGCCTTTGGCGATTTTTTCGGCGTACCATTCGCGCGGCATGGTCATGACGACGCCGGACACCCGGGCAAGCAGCGCGCCGGTTTCAGCCAGCGACATGTGGGATTGGCCGAGATAAGGGTTCACCGCGACGGAGGAGGCCAAAGGCCAGACCGGCGGGATCGCCCGTACGGCGTGATCGGCAGCTTTAAGATGTGTTTTGGTCATGGAATGCGCTCCCGAACCTTAGGACGAGGTTTTGATCGAATGGCCTTTGATCAGGCGATCAAAGACGGCGTTGGCATAAAGCCCATTGGCGAGGTGCACACGCAGGCCCGCCGCTGCTGGGTGGTAGGCCCAGAGCGGGAACAGAGCCTGCGCCACCGCCACCACGCCGAAGCTGATCACGGCGAGCACGATGAGCGCCCATTCCAGCGGACCCGGGGACGGGGTGGCGGGCAGCGTGCCGGCCATGATCCAGTCGGCGCCGGTTTGCAGGGCGAAATAGGCAAGCGCGGTGGCCAGCGCATATTGCGAGGTGCGCAAGGTGAGCAACCAGGGTGCCTTGTCGGCCAACCCTTGCGCCAGAAGATAGGCGACGCCGAAGATAAGGATCGCGCCAAGTGCCAGCGCCTGCGGCGATTTGCTGTCAAAGCCAAAGATCAAGGCAAACAAGATGGCAACCACGGCATAGATGGCCAGGGCAATCAGGAACGCCTTGCCGACTGCGCCGGGGCTCGGCACTGCGACCGGGCCAGGGCGGCGGATAGCAGCCACCAGATCGACTGTGCCGCCGGAGGCAAGAAAGGCGTGCGCCTTGTAGAGCGAGTGCGCCACGATGTGCAGCAGCGCCAGCGGGAAGAGCGCCAGCCCGCATTGCAGGATCATGAAACCCATTTGTGCAACGGTTGACCAGGCAAGCGAGGTTTTCACCGCCGACTGGGTGAGCATGACAAGCCCGCCGAACAGGGCGGTGAAGCCGCCGATCATCACCAGCACGGCGAGCACGCCCGGTGCGAGCAGCATGACGTCGGCAAAGCGGATCAAAAGGAACCCGCCGGCATTGATGACGCCGGCGTGCAGCAAGGCGGACACCGGGGTTGGGGTTTCCATCACCTCGGTCAGCCAGCCATGGGTCGGAAACTGGGCGGATTTGAGCAGCGCTGCCAGCGCCAGCAGGCCAGCGACCCAGATGGTGCTTGCGGTTGCTTGACCATCAGAGGCTTGGGCGAGGATGGACGCGATGTCGCCTGTGCCGTAGCTCACCATCAAGATCAGCGCGGCAGCGAGCAGTGCAACGTCGCCAGCGCGCGAAACGATCCATTTTTTCTTGGCCGCCCGCTGCGCCTCGACCCGCTCTGGGTAGAAGAGAAGAAGTTTGTGCAAGAAAAGGCTGGTTGCGATCCAGGCGATCACCAGTTGCACCAGCGTGCCTGACTGCACCAGCAGCAGCACCGAGGCGAGCGTCAGCAGCATCCAGCCGGTGAAAGGGCCCTGCTCGGCCTCGCCGTCCAGATAGGTGCCAGAAAAGCGCAACACGACCCATCCGACGAACGACACCAGAAGCATCATGATGATGGAGAGCACATCGACACGCGTGGCCAGTCCAAAACTGGAAATGCCCAGCGTCGGCGAGGTGGCTGCACCGCTGACCAGCAACAGGATACCAACAAGAGCAGAGACGGCAAACGCGGCAAGCGCTGCGATCTCGGCCAGTTTCACCGTCGCGGCGGGGCGAAAGGCCGGGCCACGAAAGGCAAAGACGGCAGCGGCGATCAGCGCCAGGGGCGCGAGAAAGGCAAGAAGTGCGTACACGGGAAGGTCTCCAGCCGGTGTTCGATGCGAAGTCGGTGGGGATTAACGCGTCGATACCCCCATGAAAAATACATTGTTTAGCGCATAACGTTCACTTAAAACGAACGAATGGCTCCTCTCAATTACAATCATCTGCGCTATTTCCGCGCCGTTGCCCATACCGGCAACCTGACGCGCACCGCTGGGCAGCTGAATCTCTCGCAGTCAGCCTTGTCGGTGCAGATCAAGCGGTTGGAAGAACAACTCGGTCATCAGCTGTTCGAGCGGCGGGGCCGGGCGCTGCACCTGACCGAGGCCGGACGCATCGCGCTCGATCACGCCGATGCGATCTTTGCCACCGGCGATGAACTCCTCTCCACGCTGCGCCAGGAGGGGCAGGCCCGGCGCGCTGTGCGGGTGGGATCGCTGGCGACTCTATCGCGCAATTTTCAGCTGAGTTTTCTCAAACCGCTTCTGGGCCGTGCCGATGTCGATCTCATCTTGCGATCCGGCAGTGCCGAAGATCTCTTGCGCGGTCTTGAAACGCTGAATCTTGACGTGGTGCTGATGAACCAACCGCCGCCACGCGATGCGCTTTCAAGTTTTGTCGCCCATCGGTTGGACGAGCAGGTTGTCAGCCTGGTGGGCACGCCCGACCGGATTTCTGGGGAGACCATCGAAGCCCTGCTTGCCAACCATCCGGTCGTCTTGCCGACGCCGGAGAGCAGTGTGCGTACCGGCTTCGATGCCTGGATGGAACGGCTTGATCTGCGCCCGCAGATTGCTGCCGAAGTGGATGATATGGCGATGATGCGGTTGCTTGCCCGCGAAGGGGTGGGTCTTGCGGTGTTGCCACCCATTGTCGTGCAGGATGAACTGGCGTCAGGCCTACTGGTGGAAGCTGCGCCGCTGCCCGATCTGGCTGAAACCTTCTACGCCGTCACCATGGAGCGCACCTTCCCCAACCCGCTGGTGCGCACGCTTTTGACAGCGCGCGACGATGCTCCGTCCTTTGGCGAAGGGTCAGAGTGAGCATTTGTTGCTATTATGTCAGCAATACTGACATATCGGAGAATAGTATGACCAACATCACACCGCCCCTTGCCGTTGTCGCCCGTGACGTGTTGCCGCGCACCAAGCCGTCCAATTATCCTGAGCCATTCTTTTCGCGTATGTCTGGCCGCACCAAGCGTCAGCTTGGCGATGTGTTTGGCCTATCAAACTTCGGTGTGAATCTCACCAAACTTGCGCCTGGCGCGGAATCGGCGCTGCTGCATCGGCACAGCAAGCAAGACGAGATGATCTTCATTCTTGAAGGGACGCCGACCCTTTGCACCGATGATGGCGAAAAGGTTCTTGCGCCCGGCATGTGCGCCGGGTTTCCCGCCGGGGGAAGGGCCCATCAGTTGGTGAACCACACCAACAAACCGGTGGTCTATCTGGAAATTGGTGATCGCACGCCGGGCGACGAGGGCAGTTATCCGAACGATGACCTGAAAGCCGTGCTGGTCGATGGCGCTTGGGCCTTTACCCACAAGGACGGCACGCCCTATGGCTGATTCTCAGCCGGGAAAGGACTGCACGCCAACCGTGTCAACGCTCGCACCCTCTGGCGCGATGATCAGGCAGCGGGCGCTTTCCATGCCCGCAGGGTAGCAGACCATAGGCCGATCTGCCTGGCGTCTGGCAATATAGGTTTCGCGGGTGACGCCAACATCGACGAAGAAGGGGTATTCGCTGCCGTAGGGCGAATCGGCATCGAGCGGCCAGTCGGGCAACGTGCCGGTGGTGCGCGTGCGGGCATAGTCGTCGAGCCATCGGTCGAGCGTTGCTTGCATTTCTACCGCATTGGTTGCCGAGTTAAATTCAAATAGGTAGGTAGAGCTGTAGGTCTCTTTCCAGATAATGGCGCCTGTCGGGCTGGTGAGAGTGAGCATTATGTCAGCCGTCCGGCACGGGCCAGTGACCGTACCACGCGCCGTTATGCCCTCGGGCCAATCGGCATCGGTCTGCGCATCGCAGGACGCATCTGCCTGTGACGATCCATTTTGGGCAAAGCTCGGCGTGCCCAACGCCATCAACAGAAAGGCCAACGAAAAGAGCGTGCGTGCTGCGGTCATGATAGTCCCTTGCCTGTCATGGCCCTTGCTGGTTTCTCGCTGCTCCAAGACCGCCGTTCGTTAAGCTAGCATTATGGCTAATGTATGCCCCTCAACCAGCTTGTCTTCAGCGCCCCTTGGCGCGTGCAGTTGGTCTTGACATCCATCGCCTTGAATAGGCTTGGGCACGTTTTGCGGCTGCCCCCACCTAAGTCCCGGACGCACTGTCTTTACAGTCTTGCGCCTCTACGCACTTATGCGCAATTGCGCTAAAGCTCACTCCCTGCAACATAAGTTGCAAATGGATTGCAACTTTAGAGTTGTTCTAATTCCAGCTCGAAAATTGCCTGATCCTTTGCACGAAATCTGGTTGGGGTTGCTGAACCGCAAGGTGTGCCCCGCAACGCAAGGGAAGCACCCATGGTACGCATAAAGTCGTCGAACACGTCACTGAAACCATCCACCCGTCGCCTGTTGTTGGCGGCCAGTGCGCTGTCCGTTTTGGCCGCGCCCGCTCTCACGCCAGCGCAGGCCATGGACATCACCCCGTCAGCGGTGCTCGATACCTATGCTGATATCGCGCTGGCCGCGTACACTGACTCGCACATTTCCGCGCTGGCGCTGGATGCTGCGATTGATGCGCTTGTGGCCAATCCAAGCGATGCAACGCTCAATGCCGCCAAAGCTGCCTGGGTCGCAGCGCGCGTGCCCTACCAGCAAACCGAAGTTTATCGTTTCGGCAACGCCATCGTGGATGAATGGGAAGGACGCGTGAACGCTTGGCCGCTGGATGAAGGCCTGATCGATTACGTCGATGCTGGCTTTTACGGCGTGGAGAGCGACGAAAACGATCTCTTCACCGCCAATGTCATCGCCAACGAAAGCCTGATGATCAACGGCGCGGAAGTCGTTGCCGCCTCCATTACGCCGGACTTTTTACAGAACACTTTGCACGAAGCCGGTGAAGTGGAGGCCAATGTGGCGACTGGCTACCATGCCATCGAGTTCATGCTCTGGGGTCAGGATTTGAACGGCACGGGCCCTGGAGCTGGCAACCGCCCTTACACCGACTTTGATGTGGCCAATTGCACCGGTGGCAACTGTGAGCGCCGCATTGAGTTTCTTGTGGCAGCGTCCGATCTTCTGCTCTCCGATCTTGAAGAGATGGTTGGTAATTGGACCGAAGAAGGTGCCGCCCGCACCACGCTGTTGGCGGATGAAGATGCCGGTATCACCGCGATCCTCACCGGCATTGGGTCGCTGTCTTACGGCGAAATGGCTGGTGAACGGATGAAGCTTGGCTTGCTGCTCAATGATCCTGAGGAGGAGCACGATTGCTTTGCCGACAACACACACAACTCGCACTATTTCGATCAGATCGGCATTCGCAACGCCTACACCGGCACCTATCGCCGGATCGATGGTTCGGTGATTTCCGGTCCGTCGGTCTCTGATTTGGTGGCCGCTGCTGATCCAGCGCTGGATGCCGAAGTGCGTGGCAAGCTCGACGCCACCGTCACCGCGATGGCGATCATGCGGGCGCGCGCTGAAAGCATCGAAGCCTATGATCAGATGATTGGTGAAGGCAACGAGGCGGGCAACGCAACCGTGCAGGCCGCCATTGACGGGCTGATTGATCAGACCCGATCGGTGGAGCGCGTTGTGGCGCTGCTTGATCTGGATGCCATCGAGTTTGAAGGCTCTGACAGCCTCGACAATCCAACGGCCGTTTTCCAGTAGGATCGTTGATGCCACTTTCTATGAACGCAAAATGGATCGGGGCGGGTGGTGCAACCACCTGCCTCGTCGCACTTGGTTTGCTGCTGGTGGATGCCGGTGGCCTTTGGGCGAGCGGCGATGATCGGTTGCCGCACCGCACGGACTTAAGCCTGGCGGATCGCGCCCGCGTGGCCTCGGTTCTTATGCCGCTTGAAAGCTTTGAGGCGGCGCAACCCTTCGAGGCCATGTCGGGTGGGGCGGCCAGTTTTACCGGCACGCCCGATGGCAACGCCTTCTCGCGGTTTTCGCAGAACCTATCGTTTGAGCAGGAGGCCGATTTCAACATTGGCGACTCGCTGTTCACCAAGCTGTGGGTGTCGTCACCGTCCTCCACCCAAGCGTCCGATGGTTTGGGGCCGCTGTTCAACGCGCGTTCCTGTCAAAGCTGCCATTTGAAAGATGGTCGCGGCCATCCGCCGGTGGATGAAAATGACAGTGCGATCTCGATGTTTTTGCGGCTTTCTGTGCCCGCGCGCACGCCCGAGGAGTTCGCCGCGCTGGAAAGCCGCGCCTTGCTGCGCATTCCCGAGCCAACCTACGGCGGACAGTTTCAGGATCTTGCCGTGCCTGGCCTGCAAGCTGAAGGCCGCATGGTGATCAGCTATGAAGAAGAAGAGGTGGTTCTGGCTGATGGCGAGGTGGTGAGCCTGCGCCGTCCCACCTACTCGGTGGCTGATCTCGGGTTTGGCGCCATGGATCCTGAGGTGATGCTCTCACCGCGTGTTGCGCCGCCGATGATCGGCCTTGGGCTGATCGAGGCGATTCATCCCGGCGATATTCTTGCCCTCGCCGATCCGGCGGATGCCGATGACGACGGCATTTCTGGTCGCCCAAGTTGGGTGATTGACGAGCAATCGGGGGAGTTGGCACTGGGCCTGTTCGGTTGGAAGGGCTCCAACCCAACCGTGCGCCAACAATCGGCAGGTGCGTTTTCCGGTGACATTGGTATTTCAACGCCTGACGCTCCAGCACCGCACGGTGATTGTACGGCAAACCAGCCTGACTGTCTGGCGATGCCCAGTGGTGTGCAGGACCGGTTGGGCGACACAGAAGCGCCGAACCCGGTGCTCGATCTGGTGACGTTTTATGCCTCCAACCTTGCGGTGCCGATGCGCCGCAACGTGGATGACCCGCAGGTTCTTCTCGGCAAATCACTGTTCCACGATCTGGGCTGCGCCTCCTGTCATCAGCCCAATTATGTCACCCGGCGCGATGCAGCGACTGATGCCCATCAATTCCAGCTGATCTGGCCGTATTCTGACTTTCTGTTGCACGATATGGGCGAGGGCCTTGCCGACAACCGCCCGGTGGGCGATGCCTCTGGCGTGGAGTGGAAGACACCACCTCTCTGGGGCATTGGATTGACCGAAGCGGTCAACGGACACACGCAATTTTTGCACGATGGCCGCGCGCGATCGCTGCTTGAGGCCATTCTTTGGCATGGCGGTGAGGCCGAGGAGGCTCGCGATGCGGTGGTTGAGCTTGCCACGGACGATCGCCATGCTTTGATCGCCTTTTTGGAAAGCCTTTAGATGCGCCATCTTCTTGCTGCGGCCTGTCTGGCCTTACTCACAGTCTCTGCCTCCGCGCAGAGTGATCTTGGTGCGATCACGCGTGGTATGATCGAAGGGCATATCCTGCCTGCCCACGCGACTTTGATGGGCGTTGCCGATCAGCAGGTCACCGTTACAGAGCAGATGTGTTCGGCGCCGTCGCAAGAGGCGTTGGCGGCCACGCAAGCCCGGTTTGGTGATTTGGTGGAGGTTTGGTCGGCGGTGGAGTTCATACGTTTTGGCCCGGCGCGCAAGGACAATCGCTACGAGCGCCTGTTCTTTTGGCCAGACCGCAATGGCCGGGGCCTCAACCAAGTGCAAGGCGTGCTTGCGACGCAGGATGAAACTGTCACCAGCGTGGACAGCCTGAAGGCCAAAAGCGTCGCTTTGCAGGGGTTGCTGGCGCTGGATTATGTGCTGTTCGGCACTGGCTTTGAAGCGTTGGCCGACGGTGATGAACATCGCTGCGCCTACGCGCTGGCTATTGCGGGCGCGATCGCGGATACGGCGGCGGCACTGTTTGAAGGCTGGCAGGACGGCCAAGGCTATGCCGCTTTGATGCTGTCGCCGGGACCCGACAATCCGGTTTATCGCACCGAGGCTGAAGCGTTGCAGGAGCTGCTGCGCGCCATGGCCGAGCAATTGCAAATCATCCATGATGCGAAGCTCGTTCGCGTGGTTGGGACGTCACCGGACGATACGCACTACCGCCGCGCGCCCTTTTGGCGGTCCGGGCAAACTCTGCCATCGATCCTTGCCAATGTTGAGGCGATGGCGAGCCTGAATGCGGCAGGCCAGCTTGCCGACCTGCTTCCTGAACCGGCACAGCGCTATGCTGGCACCGCGCGCTTTGAGCTTGGTCAGATTGTCAGTCGCTTGGCGGCCCTGATCGAACGTGGCGAGGATTTGGAAACGCTTGTCACCAGCGAAGAAACCCATGGCAGGCTCGCCAGTGTTGCGCTGCCACTTGCCGGGGCCATGCGCGTGATTGGCGAGATCTATCCGGCCGAGCTCGGCCTGACGATGGGGTTCAACGCGCTTGATGGCGACTGATCTCACACGCCGCCATTTTGCGGGCCTGTGCGCGGCGCTTGGCCTCGCGCCACTTTCCACGTTTGCCAGTGCATCCGGTGTTCCGTCCTTTCTGTCAGCCTATCGTGATCCTGCCGGCACCTTTGGTGTTGCCGCGCTGGATGAGGCAGGCACGGTCCTGTTCACCGAGGCGCTGCCAGCCAGGGGCCACGATACGGTCGTCTCGCCGGATCAACGCTGGGCCGTCACCTTTGCTCGTCGGCCAGGGCGCTTTGCGCTGGTGATCGACCTTCACAGGCAAGAGCCTGCCTTCGCGTTTGAAGCGGCGCCGGGTCGCCACTTTTATGGCCATGGATTTTTCTCGCCTGATGCGCGGCTGCTCTACGCCACCGAAAACGATTATGAGGGCGAGCGCGGCCTGCTTGGCATTTACGACGTCGCCGGTGGGTACGTGCGCACCGGTGCGTTTGAAACCCACGGAATCGGTCCGCACGAAGCACTGTTGCTATGCGATGGCACCACAATTGCGGTCGCGAATGGCGGCATCCTCACCCACCCAGATTTCCCCCGCCAAAAACTGAACCTCGCCAGTATGGCGCCGTCGATCAGCTATTTGAGCCGCGAAACGGGCGACCTGCTCGAGCAAGTTTCCTTGCCTGCTGGCATGAACCAGCTTTCGATCCGCCACATGACACAGGCTGGTGACGGCTCGATCTGGTTTGGCGGGCAGTATGAGGGCGCACCAACCGATGCGGTGGCGCTGGTGGGCAGACACCAGCGTGGAGGGGAGATCACGCTCATCTCTTTGCCAGAGGATGAGCGCGCTGCTTTGCGGCAGTATGTCGGGTCGATCAAATCCAGTGCTGATGGTGAGCAAATCGCGATGACCAGTCCACGCGGCGGCCTTGCCATTATTTTGGGAGCGCAGAACCAAGCCGTTCTTGACGTTCGCGCGGTTGCCGATGTGTGCGGTGTTGCCCCTGAGCGCTCAGGTTTCGCGTTCTCAACTGGCCGAGGCGATATTCTTGCATCGCGTAACGCGCTGATTGACGTCAGCTGGGATAATCATCTGCGTTCGCTTGCGTAGGCATCTTGCAATCGCCCGATAGACCTGCCATCACATCCTGACCACAGGGGTGCCGCGTAGAGCCGCGGCTGAGATTTGGGCGCCAAGCCCAGGACCCTCGAAGCTGATCTGGGTAATGCCAGCGTAGCAAGGAGGACAGCGATGTTCGCAGGCGCACAACTATCCCTATACCCGATGACTGACACGTTCGTGGACGTCATTCTTTCCTCTCTCGATGCCCTTGATCCGTGGCGGGATCGGCTGCGCATTGAGACCGATGACATCTCGACTCTGATTGTAGGTCCGCCCGAAGTGCTGTTCCTGGCACTGCGCGATCTCTACACATCGGCAGCCTCAAAGGGTCATCATCTGGTGCTGCGGGCAACACTTTCGCGCGGCTGCCCCGGCGAGCCGGACGATCCGATTTGCCAGACATCTGCGCTCGCAAATCCGGCTGAGCCATTGGCTGCACGCCAAGATGCAGCGCTGGAGGCTTTGAAATCGGCGCCCACCATAGGGCAGGTTTCCGATGCGCAGTTCTCGCTTTATGTGATGGGCGCTGGCGACCACATGGCTGAGATCATGGGCTGTATCGATTTTCTAAAACGCAGCGGCACGTTTGATCGCTCGAAGAATTTTTGCACCCGCCTGACAGGCGATGCAGGACCGGTTTTTGCGACCTTGCAGGAAGCGTTCTGCCGGTTTGGCCCGCCCAATGGGCACGTCACGATTGATCTGACCGTTTCGGCCAACAGCCCCTCCAAGCGCTGATCGGATGCTGCGTCCTGTCCCCCGCCCTGGGTTGAACCCCAAGGGTGGAGGCCTGATCGGTGGGCTACCAGCCGCCCTGAGTTTGATCAGCGCCTTCGCCCTCTGGGAGCTTTATGTGCATCTGTCGGGTATCTCCCCGCTGATGCTGCCCGCACCCTCGCGCGTGCTTGAGCAGATGGTGCTGAACCGCGATCTGTTGTGGGCCAACACCCTGCCCACCATCCATGCGACCTTGATGGGCTTTTCTCTGTCGGTCAGCGTTGCGTTTGCGCTGTCGGTGGTGCTCGATTTCATGCCACGGGTGCGCCGCGCGCTGTTTCCGATCTTCGTGGTCAGCCAGACGCTGCCCTTGGTGGCCATCGCGCCATTGGTGGTGCTCTGGTTTGGTTTTGAGCTGACCCCCAAAGTGCTCATCGTCGCGCTTGTCACCTTCTTCCCGATGCTGGTCGCGCTGGTGGATGGCTACGAATCCACCGACCCGGAGATTGAAGATTTGTTGCGTTCCATGGGCGCGACCCGCCAGAGGGTGTTTTTGGCGGCGCGGTTGCCTTCGGCGATGCCTTACTTTTTTGCCGGCCTACGCATCTCGATTACCTACGCGGTGGTGGCGGCGATCTTTGCGGAATATGTCGGCGCACGCGCTGGCCTCGGCATCGTGATCCTCAATGCCAAGAACAGTTTCCGGCCCGACCTCGTGTTGGCCGCTGTGGTCATCAGTTCGCTTCTCACCCTGGTACTCTTTGCCATCATGGCGCTGGTCCAACGCGTGGTGCTGCGCTGGCGCACCTATGGGGGTAGGCCGTGAGCAGCGCTTTGGAAGTGAGCCAAGTCAGAGTCTCGCTGGGCGATACGCACGTTCTCGATGATATCTCGTTGCATGTTGAGCCTGGCGAGTTTGTGTCGATTTTGGGTCCATCCGGGTCTGGCAAATCGACACTCTTCCGGCTGCTCACCGGTGCAATCCATCAGGACAGTGGCACGATTGCCGTGCATGGTCGCGCGCTTGATACGCGCCAGCATGGGTTTGCCTTCATGCCGCAGCGCGATGCGTTGATGCCCTGGCGGCGTATCCTCGATAATCTGACGCTTGGTTTGGAAGTACAGGGCATGGCGCGCAACGATGCGCGTCACCAAGTGAGGCCGCTGCTCGATGATTTCGGTCTTGCAGGGTTCGAGCGTCACTATCCCGGTCAATTGTCCGGCGGCATGCGCCAGCGCGCGGCGCTGTTGCGCACTGTGGTGCAAGGCCGGCCGATCCAGCTGCTTGATGAACCGTTTGGTGCGCTGGACGCGCTGACACGAACCCAGATGCAGAATTGGTTTGAGGCCCGCTGGCGCAAAGCGCGCTGGACGACGCTTCTCGTCACCCATGATGTGCGCGAGGCGGTGGCTTTGTCTGACCGGATTTACGTTTTTTCTGCCCGCCCTGCGCGCGTCATTGCCGAGCTTGCCGTGCCCGCGTTGCGTCCGCGTCTTGGCAAACCCATAACGCCTGAAGCCCATGCGCTTGAGGCCAAACTCACCGACATTTTGATCCACCAAACCGGAGACATCCCATGACGTCTATGAAGTATTTCTTGGCCGCGGCCCTGTTCTGCACCGCGCTTCCCGCCTCTGTGCAGGCCCAGGACGGCCAGCAGGTAAGCGTGGCGCTCGACTGGACGCCGAACACCAACCATGTCGGCCTTTATGTCGCTGAGGCCAAAGGCTGGTTCGACGAGGCGGGGTTGGACGTTGATATCCTGCCCTACACCGACACCTCATCGGGCACGTTGGTGGCTTCCGGGGTGGCGGAATTTGGCATTTTGAGCGCAGTTGGCTTTCACAGCCAACGTGCCACGGGCGCGGATATGACCGTGGTAATGGCCATCGTTCAGCACGAAACCGGACGCTTGGTGTTCAATGGCGAGCGTGAGGATATTCAGCGCCCGGCAGACCTGGACGGCATGACCTATGCCGGGTTTGGCAGCGCATGGGAGGGGGCGCTGATCTCCACCATCATTGCCAATGATGGTGGCGAGGGTGTTTTTGATACGGTCACGCTCGGCACCTCGGCCTATGAGGCGCTGGCCAATGGCAGCGTGGATTTCACCCTTGAAGTGAGCACCTGGGAAGGCGTGAACTCGGTGCTGCTGAACCGCCCGCAGCGTGCCTTTCGCTATGCCGACTATGGCGTGCCGGACCAGCACACCACGTTTCTGGGCGGCAATGGCACCTGGTTGATGGAGAACCCTGAAACCGCCGAAACCTTTGTTCAGGCGGCCCAGCGCGGCTATGCCTTTGCCTCACAAAACCCGGAAGAGGCCGCCGATATTCTCATTGAGCAAACGTCCGGCATGCTGACCAACCCTGACCTAGTGCGGGCCTCGATGCAGGCTCTGGTCGAGGGCGGTTACCTTCAGGATGAAGGCGAGCCGGTCGGACTGATCGATGACGAGATGATCGCCAACATCACTGCGTTTCTGTTTGAAGCGGGCATTTTGCGCGGAGAGAATGGCCAGCCGCTGGAGACGATGCCGGATGTCTCGACCTGGTTCACCAACGCGTATCTTGCGCAGTAAGCTTTTCGGCATTGGAGCGACCGCGTGTCTTCGAGCATGCGGTTGCTCAGCTTGCCGCTGACCAATGATTGTTAGGCGATCCTTCGTTTGCTGAGCGAGCGACTGCTGCGCGTTCCGCGTTTGGCTGATGCTAAACGTTGTGCGGACCTGCTGGGAGAGAGTGTGAACAAGTTCGACTGGTCTTCACAAAGACCTGGAAGACTGGGAACCAATTTTGAGTTCGTTGCCTGATTTTGGTGTGGATCAAAATCAGAATGAAATTGCCGCGTTGGCTATCGAATAGCAACTGAACGTCAGTGGCGGCTTCGAGCTCGTTCATGCTTATTTGAGCGGTGGGCCAAGTATTAGCTTTGAACGTATAGCCAGAAAGACTATTATTCCTACTGTAAGGCAGCGCATGTTCATGGGAATTTCATTATGCGAAAGCAGAGGGCGCGCTTAAGTGATGCATTCAGCCTCGGCCCAAATGAAGCTGGAGAGCCTCGTTCGGTCCTGATGCTGCACCTACTTACCGACATCCCTGAACCTGGCGATGTGCTTAAGATAGCCGACCGCAGCTTGCCGATCGTTCAAACAGACGGACATCGGACACGAAACTGTTTGACTGGTGAACAGCTGGACGGCGGCGGTAGTATCGCCATACTGGTCAACGAACCAATCGATGACCTTATGCCTTTAGCAAAGAACCCGAACCAACGCTGGGCGACTTGGACGCCAAATAAGGAGCTGCCTGGATCGGAAAGTTGACCTTCACTTACTATTGAAGAAATGCAGCTTCGTCCGCAGAGCGGCCATCGCCTTTTGCCGAACTTTGACACTAGTCTGCCCAAGAACCGCCCAACCATAAGGTCGAACCGGCTTATGTAAGGTCTGAAGATTCGAATGTGTTGCTCTGATCCCGCAAGTGGCCGCGCCACTTGGGTTTTTGGGAAAGATCGATCCAAAATGTGAAATGGCGGAGAGACAGGGATTCGAACCCTGGGTACGCAAAGCGCACAACGGTTTTCGAGACCGCCCCGTTCGACCACTCCGGCATCTCTCCGCAAACACCCTGTTAGGTGGCTTAAGGCGTGGTCTGCCAAAAGCGGCGCTACCGATAGAGCAAAGCAGGCGTAAAAGGCAAGCGTGCTGAGCTGCCAAATGCGCTGATCTGCTTGACAATGCGCGCGGATTTGCGCTTATAGCCCTCGAAATCAAAGCGCGGGCCGGTTCCCGCGCCTTTTTTCGTCTGGAACAAGCCTCCCCCCACATAAGGTCTGTCCCAGAATCCACCCGGACTGAACAAGAAGCCTTGGGCGGGTTCGCACCGTATTCGCGCGCCTGACACCATCGCATCGAACACAAAGGAAAACACGATGTTCGCAGTCATCAAAACGGGCGGCAAACAGTACAAAGTTGCCGCTGATGACGTTATTCAAATTGAGAAGCTTGGCCTGGACGCTGACAGCCAAGTGGTCTTCGACAATGTTCTGATGGTCGGCAATGATGCCGACGTGACAGTCGGCGCTCCCCTGGTTGAGGGCGCAAGCGTTGTTGGCGAGCTGGTTGAGAACAAGCGCGGCAAGAAGATCATCATCTTCAAGAAACGCCGTCGCCAGAACTCCCGCCGCAAGAATGGCCATCGCCAAGAGTATTCGGTGGTGAAGATCACCGACATTCTGACCGGTGGCGCCAAGCCGAAAGCTGCCAAGAAAGCGGCGCCGAAAAAGGCAGAGGCTAAAGCGGCTGAAGACGCACCGGCGAAAGCTGCTGCAGAGAAGAAGGCAGCTGCCAAAAAAGCGGCGCCGAAGAAAGAAGCGCCTGCTGCTTCAACCGGTGATCTGCCTGAAGGCGCGCTGTTCGCAGCTCCTGCTGGCGCTGCCGATGATCTGAAAAAGATTTCCGGTGTCGGTCCGGTGCTTGAGAAGAAACTGAACGCGCTGGGCATCACCACCTTTGCGCAAGTTGCAGCCTTCACACCAGAAGACATCGCCAAAGTTGACGATGCGCTGTCCTTCAAAGGCCGCATTGATCGTGATAACTGGCTGGAACAGGCCGCTACACTCGCTAAAGGCGAGTAAGACAGAGGAACCCGATCCATGGCACATAAAAAAGCAGGCGGTTCATCCCGCAACGGTCGCGATACAGCTGGCCGTCGTCTTGGCGTGAAGAAATTCGGTGGCGAAGTCGTCGTCTCCGGCAACATCGTCGTTCGCCAACGCGGCACGAAATGGCATCCTGGTCAGAACATGGGTATGGGCAAAGACCACACCTTGTTCGCACTCACCGATGGAACGGTGTCGTTCGCCAAAAAGCGTGACGGCAACACCTATGTTTCCATCCTCCCGATGGCCGAAGCTGCCGAATAGGTCGCCTCGATATTGGGTGCGACCTCCTTTCAAGGACGTCGCAAGCGAATTTGAAGGGAGGCGCGAGCCTCCCTTTTTCTTTGCGCTCACGCTCCGTCGCATGCGACGACGGGCACTCCATCTGCTCCCTCGCAAGCGACGACCACTAAGAGCGGAGGGCGCCAAATATGTGATCTTCCGTTATAGGTCTTTCTTATGTCTGCCGGTTCCAATCTCGATGTTCACTTGCGCCCCTACGCCCTTGAGGATGCGGATCGGCTTGCTGTGCTTCTCAACGATCCTGACGTGACTGCGATGACGGCAACCATTCCATTCCCCTACGCGCGCTCAGATGCTGAGGCGTATTTGTCCAATGCGCGCAATGATGAAGGTCGGATTGTTGGTCGGGCCATTCTGCTTGGCGATGAGTTGGTCGGTGGTGTCGGCCTGGGTCCGCGACCCAGCGGACGCGAAGAGCTGGGCTATTGGGTTGGTAAGGCCTATTGGGGCCGGGGCATTGCGACCCGGGCAGTGGCGTTGTTCTTGGGCGAGTTGCGCAACCTTCACCTCGAGGGCCCTATTTATGCGGCAACCGTACGGACCAACGAGGCCTCGCAGAAGGTGCTTATCGCCAATGGTTTTGTGTTTTCTGGCGAGGGTGAATGTATCACGCCAGCGCGCGACACGGCCAAGCAACCTTCCAACAATTATGTGCTGGGGGCGCTCTAAATGAAGTTTCTTGATCAAGCGAAAATTTACGTCAAAGCCGGTGATGGCGGTGCGGGTTGCGTTTCTTTTCGGCGCGAAAAATATATTGAGTATGGCGGGCCCAATGGCGGGGATGGCGGGCGCGGCGGCGATGTGTGGGCTGAGTGCGTTGCTGGTCTGAACACGCTGATTGATTATCGTTACCAGCAGCATTTTAAAGCCAAAAAGGGCATGCACGGCATGGGCCGGGATCGCAACGGCGCCAAGGGCGATGATGTGGTGCTGCGTGTGCCCGCGGGTACGCAGATCATCCATGCTGAGACTGACGAAGTTTTGGCTGACATGACCGAAGTCGGTGAGCGAATTCTGCTCTTCAAGGGCGGCAATGGCGGCTTTGGCAATGCGCATTTCAAATCGTCCACCAACCAAGCGCCCAAGAATGCCAATCCAGGGTTGGAGGGCGAAGAAGCTTGGTTGTGGCTGAAGCTTAAACTGATCGCCGATGCGGGGCTAATTGGTCAGCCCAATGCCGGCAAAAGCACATTTCTGGCCTCAACCAGCGCGGCCAAGCCAAAAATCGCTGACTATCCCTTCACCACGCTGCACCCCAATCTTGGTGTTGTGGGTGTCGATGAGCGCGAGTTTGTGCTGGCTGATATTCCAGGTCTCATCGAAGGTGCTTCGGAAGGCGTCGGTCTGGGCGACCGGTTTTTGAGTCATGTGGAGCGCTGCAAGGTGCTTTTGCATTTGGTCGACGGCACGCAGGAGGATGTGGGACAGGCTTACACTGTGATCCGCGGTGAGCTGGATGCTTATGGTCATGGGTTGGAAGACAAGCCGGAGCTTGTGGCGCTGTCCAAGGCTGATGCTTTGAGCGAAGAGGAGCGTGCAGAAAAGCTGGCCGCGCTTGGCAAGGCAAGCGGTCAGCGTCCAATGTTGGTCTCCGCTGCCAGCCGTGAGGGTGTGCCGCAGGTGCTGCGCGCGCTGATGCGGATGATCGACGGCGACATTGGACAAGAGCCGGAGTATCCTTCGCAGGAGGATGCGCCATGGGCGCCGTAGGGTTTACGCCGCTTTCCAATCACAAACGCATCGTCATCAAGATCGGCTCCTCGCTGCTCGTGGACACCGACACCGGCGCCTTGAAAGAGGCCTGGTTGTCGTCCCTGGCTGATGATCTGGCGATGCTTGCCAAGCAAGGTGCAGAGATTGTGCTGGTTTCCTCTGGCGCAATTGCCATGGGCCGAGTGATGCTGGGCATGGACGCTCGACCGGAAAGGCTTGAGGATGCGCAAGCCGCTGCTGCTGTTGGGCAGATCGCGCTCGGTCGCGCTTACGCGCAGGTGCTTGGCGCTCGCGACCTGGTGGCCGGTCAGGTGTTGCTGACATTGGGTGATACTGAGGCGCGGCGGCGTTATCTCAATGCGCGCGCGACCATCAACACGCTGTTGGCGCGCGGCGCTATTCCAGTGGTGAACGAGAACGACACGGTGGCGACCACCGAAATTCGCTACGGCGACAATGATCGGTTGGCGGCCCGTGTCGCCTCTATGATCGGTGCCGATGTGTTGGTGCTGCTCAGTGATATTGATGGGCTTTACACCGCGCCGCCGCATACCAATCCAGACGCAGACCATATTCCGCTGGTGGAGGTGCTTACGCCTGAAATCGAAGCGATGGCAGGTGGTGAAGGCTCTAACCTCTCGCGCGGTGGCATGAAGACCAAAGTGGACGCCGCTAAGATGGCTGTGGGGGCCGGCGCTGCGATGGTGATCGCATCAGGCAAGGTGATGAACCCATTGCGTGCCATTGATGAAGGTGCACGCTGCACTTGGTTCGCGCCCGATGGCAACCCTGCCACGGCGCGCAAACGCTGGATTGCGGGATCGCTCGATCCGCATGGCGATTTGGTGATTGATGAAGGCGCAGCGCGCGCTTTGGCGCAAGGCAAGTCCCTGCTGCCAGCGGGCATTCGTTCGGTGTCGGGGGCGTTTGAGCGCGGCGATGCGGTGCGGATCGTGACGCTTAAAGGCGTTGAGGTCGCGCGCGGGCTGGTTGCTTACGATAGTGCCGACGCGCAGAAGATCGCTGGGCGCAAAAGCGCTGATATTGAAGCGATTTTGGGCTATGCCGGTCGTAACGCTATGGTGCATCGGGATGATTTAGCCCTAACAGGGCGAAACCCCGCTGAAGCGGTCGGTCACGACGAGGCGCATGCCGAGGCGAAGTCCGGAGCGACAGCGGAAAAAATAGAGAATGCGGAGGCCTAATATGGCTTTGTTGGATAGCGATGCGGCAATAGACGTCGACGACCTGATGCAAGACATGGGTGATCGTGCCCGTGCAGCGTCACGAGCGATTGCGCTGGCCTCCACTGGAACCAAGAACGCTGCCCTTGCTGCCATCGCTGCCGGTATTCGTGCACGCGTCGATGACGTTCTGGCCGCCAATGCGCGCGACCTGACCGGCATGCGCCAGCGCGATGTGACAGTTGCCTATCAGGAACGGGCAACGCTAACCCCCGATCGCGTGGACGCCATTGCTCAGGCGGTTGAAGCCATTGCTGCTTTGCCTGATCCTGTGGGCGATGAGATGGCCGCTTGGGAGCGTCCCAATGGCCTGAAAATTTCGCGGGTGCGCACGCCACTTGGTGTCATCGGCATCATTTTTGAATCCCGCCCCAATGTGACCGTGGATGCCGCAGCGCTGGCGATGAAGTCCGGCAATGCCTCGATCCTGCGCGGTGGATCGGACACGATTGAGACCAATCAGGCGCTCTATGGCGCGATTGCCGAAGGGCTGGAAACGGTGGGTCTGCCTGCTGATGTGGTGCAGTTGGTGCCGATCACCGACCGGGCCGCCGTTGGCGCGCTTTTGACGGGCCTTCATGGGACCGTGGATGTGATTGTGCCGCGTGGCGGCAAATCGCTGGTGGGCCGCGTGCAGGCGGAGGCGCGGGTGCCGGTGTTTTCACATCTGGAAGGCATCTGCCACGTCTATGTCGACAAAGCCGCTAATATGCAGATGGCGCTGGATGTGGTGGTGAACGCCAAGATGCGCCGCACCTCGATCTGCGGTGCCGCTGAGACGTTGCTCATTGATCGCGCGGGCGCTGACACCTTCACGGCCGCGCTGGTTCAAGCTTTGCAGGACGCCGGCTGCGAGGTGCGCGGTGATGATGCCGTTCGCGGGCTTGCGGAGGGTATTAAACCAGCCAGCGAAGAGGATTGGTCCACCGAATATGGCGATGCGATCATCACCGTTGGCATCGTGGATGGTGTTGATGGCGCGCTGGATCACATTGCGACCTACGGCTCCTCGCACACCGAAAGCATCATCACCGAGGATGAGGTTGTGGCTGCCAAGTTCTTGAACGAATGCGATTCGGCCATCGTCATGCACAACGCCTCTACGCAGTTCGCTGATGGCGGCGAATTCGGCATGGGCGCTGAGATCGGCATCGCGACCGGTCGTATGCATGCGCGAGGGCCGGTGGGCTTGGAGCAACTGACCAGCTTCCACTATGTGGTGCGCGGCACCGGGCAAGTACGCCCGACATGATGCGTCTGATCTAACGTGACTCCCATGTTTCCACCTCAGCGGGTGCGGCTGCCCTATGTCGCGCCCGGCCAGTCGGTTGGGCTTTACGGTGGCTCGTTCGATCCTGTGCACGATGGGCATTTGCTGGTCGCCGAGCGAGCGCTGAAGGTGCTGAAGCTCGACTGGGTGTGGTGGCTGGTGACGCCCGGCAATCCACTGAAGAATCATGATCCGGCGCATTCGCTTGAGGCTCGCATCAAAGCGGTGCTCAGCCAAGCGCGCCATCCGCGCCGTAAAGTGCTCAGCGTGGAAGATGAGCTGGGCGTGCGCTACACCGCAGATACAGTGGCGATGCTCAGCACCATGCGCCCTGATGTGCGGTTTGTTTGGCTGATGGGCGCGGACAATCTGGCCGGGTTCCATCGCTGGAACGAGTGGCGCTCGATTGCTGGTCGCGTGCCCATCGCGGTGATCGACAGGCCCGGCTCACGACACGCCTCGCTGTCGGCGCCCGCGGCACGCGCGATGGCGGGCAGGCGTCTTGATGGCGAGGATGCCGCGCAGCTTTCCTTCTTGGCACCGCCGGTCTGGACGTTCATCCGCGGCCCACTTTCGCCGCTTTCTTCCAGTGCCATACGTGCAGCCAATGGGGTTCAAAGCGCCTCACCGTCTTGAAACCTTAGGAAAACCCCCCCACACTGTGAGTCGTACGGATTTCGGTTCGCTCTGTACCAGGGCCTCGCGGCTCCTCTTCTCCAGAACCATCGTGAAAGGACTTTTGCCGGTTTGACTCCGCAAAACACTGCCGTTGATCCCCTCAGCACGGCGTCGCTTGCCACCAGTGCCAACGCATCGGACGCGAGCATCCTCTCTACGGTCCAATCTGTCTTGGAAGACTCCAAGGCCGAGGACATCATCACCATCGATCTGGACGGAAAATCTGCGCTTGCTGACACGATGATCATCGCGTCAGGGCGTTCGCATCGCCATGTCTCGGCTGTTGCCGACCATGTGCAGCGGGCGCTGAAAGAAGCCGGTCACGGATCGCCTCGCATTGAAGGTCTGCCCCATGCTGATTGGGTGCTGATCGACACCGGCGATGTGATCTTGCACCTTTTCCGCCCTGAAGTGCGCAGCTTCTACAATATGGAGAAGCTGTGGGACGACGGCTTCGCCGAGACGCCAGGGTCTGAAAAGCCAAACGCGTAAACGCGCGTTGGGTTGAAACGATGGTGCGTTTGCTGGCTGTGGGCCGCATGAAGGCGGGTCCAGAGCGCGAGCTTTTTGAGCGCTATTGGCAGCGCACCACGCCGATGGCCAAACAATTGGGGTTCGGCGTGCTGGACATGGTGGAGCTGCGCGAGAGCCCGGCGCAAACCGGCGATCAGCGCAAAGCTGCCGAAGCCACTGAATTGCTTGCCAAATTGCCCGATGGCGCGGCGCTCATCGCGCTGGACGAACGCGGCAAGGCGATCACCACGCCGCAGTTTTCCTCAAAGCTTGAAACCTTCAAAGATGCTGGCAAGCCGGTGGCGCTCATCATTGGTGGGCCGGATGGACTGGATGGCAGTGTTCGCCAGCGCGCCGATCTTGTGATCAGCTTCGGCGCCATGACCATGCCGCATCAATTGGTGCGTGTGCTGGCGGCCGAACAGCTCTATCGTGCGATGACGGTGCTCAGTGGACACCCCTATCATCGGACATAAACATTAAAAGACGTGGTTAACGAAAGGTTTAGCGGCACGGGCTTACGGTTGCCATCTGACCACGCTATCTGAAGTTTCTATGCACGCCTCTCGCTCCTCTTTGGCCAGTCTGCTTATTGCCGGTCTGCTTGTGATCGCAGCGCCTCTCGGCGTAAGCGCGCAAGATCGCTTGCAGCCAGGCTTGCCGTCTGGTGCGCCTGAGGAGGATCGCCTCGATCGCTTCGTGCTGCGCGGCTTGGACGAGCCGCAGGAAGCCGGTGGCGAGGGTCTTGCCCAGCAAGAGCTGGAGCAGGAGCGCGATGTCGCCGCCGATGCGTTGGAGCGGCTGCGCGCAGATCTGAGTGCCGCTGAAGCGCGCCAGGAGATGCTGGCTGCTGAGCTTGCAGACATCGACGCCGATGTGGAGGACCTCACCCAGCTTCTCATCCGCACCACCGATCAGGCTGAAACCATTGCCGCGCGCGTCGATGTACAACGCCAGCGCATCGGAGTGCTTGATGAAAACGCCCAAGCGCTTGAAGTCTCTTTGCAAGGGCAACGTGAACGCATCGCAGTGCTTTTGTCGGCCATGGTGCGCGTCGGCCGCGCGCCGCCACCGGCGCTGTTTGTCTCACCCAACGATGCATTGCGCTCGGTGCGCTCGGCCATCCTTTTGGGCGTTGCGTTTCCCGAGCTTGCTGCCGAATCACGCGTGCTTGCCGATGATCTAGCAGCGCTTGATGACGCTCGCACGCAGCTGGATGAGGCGCTGGATTTGCTGTTGGCCGACGCTGAAGCGCTGGCGCAAGAGGAAGAACGCATTGAGTTGGTGCTGTTTGAGCGATCACGTCTGCGTGAGGAGAATCAGAGCGTTTTGGAGCGTGAGCGGGAGCGCGCAGCGCTTCTGGCAGGCGAAGCAACAAGCCTTGAATCGCTTCTGAACGACCTGGAAGGCGAGCTTGATAGCGTGCGCCAAGCTATGGCCGATGCCCAGCGTGCGCAGGAAGAAGGCCCTCCGGATGCCGATGATCGCGAAGCGCTTGCCAGCTTGCGCGATACCGGGCGTATGGCGCCGGCTTTTGCCTTCGGCAGCGCGCAAGGGTTGATCCGCTCCCCCGTTCGCGGGCAAGAAATCCTAGGCTTTGGTGATCAAGATCGATTTGGCGAAATCAGCCAAGGGCTCCATATAGCAACATCAGCGGATGCGCGCGTGGTCGCTCCAGCCGACGGTTGGGTGCTTTATGCCGGTCCGTTTCGTGCCTATGGCCAGGTGGTTATCTTGGACATGGGCGACGGCTACCGCATGATCTTGGCGGGTATGAGCCGCATTAATGTCGCATTGGGACAGTTTGTCCTGATGGGAGAACCTATCGCAACCATGGGTGAACGCGGCTCTGTCGTGCTGGCTGATGGTTCAACTCAAACGCCGCAACCTGTGTTGTTTGTTGAGTTGCGCGAGGATGGACGTTCTATCGATTCTTCGTCATGGTGGGCGAACAGCGATGGGGCAACGCAACGTGACAGTCAAAGGACTGACGGATGATGAAAAAGATACCGGTTTTCGTGCTGGGTTTGGCACTGGGGGTCGCTGTGACCTTTGGGGTCACCCACTATCGGCTTGGACCGATTGGTGCGCAGGCGCAGGCCGGAGCCGAAACGTTCAACCAGCTGAAATTATTCGGTGATGTTTTCGAACGTGTGCTCAACGATTATGTCGAGCCGCAAGAGGAGTCCGAGCTGATTGAGAATGCCCTCAACGGCATGCTCACTTCGCTTGATCCGCACTCGGCCTATCTTGGACCAGAGGCTTTTGAAGATATTCAAGAGCAAACCAGCGGTGAGTTCGGTGGTCTTGGTATTCAGGTGACCATGGAAGATGGCTTTGTAAAAGTTGTCTCACCCATTGATGACACCCCTGCGGCTCGCGCCGGCATTTTGGCCAACGACCTCATTGTTAGTCTCGATGGCGAAGATGTTCAGGACTTGGACCTTAGCCAGGCAGTGGAACGCATGCGCGGTGTTGTTGGCACACCGATCACGGTGACGATCCGTCGAGAGGGTGTAGAAGATTTCGACGTCACCATGCAGCGCGACACCATTCGCATTGCTTCGGTACGCAGCCGCTTGGAAGGCGACATTGGCTATTTGCGCGTCACCCAGTTCTCCGGACAAACCGGGGAAGGGCTGGAGCGCGAAATTCTGTCCATCAATGAAGTTGCCGAAGAGGCTGGTGTTGAGGTTGCAGGTTACGTGCTCGATCTGCGCAACAACCCGGGCGGCCTGGTCAACCAGGCGCTGGAAATTTCCGACGCGTTCTTGGATCGTGGCGAGATTGTTTCCATCCGTGGCCGCTCCGAAGCCGATACCCGCCGCTACAATGCGCGGTCCGGCGACCTGGTCGGCGGTTTGCCGGTGGTGGTGCTGATCAATGGCGGTTCGGCCTCAGCCTCAGAGATTGTGGCCGGTGCCTTGCAAGATCATCGCAGGGCAACACTGGTCGGTTCGTTGTCCTTTGGAAAGGGATCGGTGCAGACCGTGATTCCAATGTCGGCAACCAGCGCTGTGCGCCTGACCACGGCGCGCTACTACACGCCAGCGGGTCGCTCGATTCAGGCGCGTGGCATTGATCCGGACATTGAAGTGCTTCAGGAGAACCTTCCCGAAGAGCTTATGGGTCTAGATACGCCAGGTGGCGAAGCTTCGCTGGACGGCCATTTGTCCAATGAAGATGAGGTCGAGCGCTCCGGTTCCTCGGTCTATGTGCCGCAGGATGCTGAGCTGGATACGCAGCTTCAATACGCGCTGAGCCTTTTGCGCGGCGAGGAAGTGCACGCAGCCTTCCCGCCGGACCCGGATGCACCATTGCCGAACTAAGGCGCGCGTCCGGCCGTTACCAAGGTCTTTAAGTCCTTGGTTAACTGAACCTTAAAGCCCTCGCACTAGACATGGTGCGAGGGTTTTTTGTTGGCTCTGGTCTTGCCGGGGGTCGTGCCAAAGGCACAGAGCGAACCAGGTTTGAAACAACCGCTGGGTTTGGGTGCGCGTATCGATGACGACTGATGTTGAAGGTGATCTGCATACACCGCTGATGCCGCGCGCGCCGTTCGGCGAAAAGTGGGCAGTTTGGCGTCCTAAGCTCGACGTTGGGTTGAAATGGTTTACCCGCGTTGGTGCTGCTGCGCTTGGTGTGATTCTGGTCCTGCTCTCTGGTTGGATCTTCCTCATCGATGATCCGTTGGGTGGCGAACCGCGCACGCAAACGACGGTGGAAATTGCCGGTAGCCCCAATGCGCCTGGCGATACCACGCCCACGATATCCAGCGGTGCTGATGGCCTTGCCCAGCCGCTACCACCGCAAACAGAGCTTGCCCCTGGTGAGCCGCGGGTGTTGCGGGTGCCCACGCCAGACCCTGCCGATTCGGACGCTCCGGGTGCTGCTGCGCCTCTGCCTGGCAACGCGTTGGCCAATGGGCCGCGGTTCGACGGGCGCGGCGGGTTGCCTTCTGTTGCCAACCCCAGCTTGGTGGAGCGTTTTGACGAAAGCAGCTTTGTGCCGTCTTTGGGCAGCAATGGCGAGCGGGCGCTGGATGCCTATGCCCGGCCGCTGGAGGCTGGCACTGTCGTGCCTGGCCAGCCGCGTGTCGCACTGATTGTCGGTGGTCTTGGCCTGTCACAGACCTCCACGCAGGAAGTGCTTAACAGCCTTCCTGGCGCGGTCACCCTGTCGTTTGCGCCCTATGGCAGCTCTTTGACACGTTGGGCCAGCCGCGCCCGGCAGGATGGCCACGAATATCTGATCGAGGTTCCGATGGAGCCGTTCGACTATCCCAACAATGATCCTGGCCCGCACACGTTGCAGGTCGGTCTGACCGACCAAGCCAATCTTGAGCGCCTGCATTGGGCCCTCTCGCGCTTGCCGACGCCTGTCGGGTTCATGAACTATATGGGTGGTCGCTTCGCCTCCGAAGAAACGGAGCTTAGACCGATCATTGCCGATGCTGTCGGACGTGGTTTGATGGTGGTGGATGATGGTCGCTCTGCCCGCAGCCGGATCAGCAATGTCGCTGGCGCTGATGCGCCGGTGCTGCGCGCTGATGTGGTGATCGATGCGCGCGCTGATCAGCAGTCGATCAACAACCGGCTGGCGCAACTGGAAAGCATCGCCCGCGAGCGTGGATCAGCGGTGGGTGTCGCAACAGCGTTACCTTTGACCATTACCTCGCTGGAAGAATGGACCGCGAGCCTTGCGGCCAAAGGCATTGCTCTTGTACCGGTATCGAGCATCGTTCGTTTTTAGGACCTTCCATGAGCAAGAAACGCGCTGACCTGACGCCTGAGCAAAAGGCGGCACTGCCTTATCGCCCGTGCGTTGGCGTGGTTGTTGTCAACAAGCAAGGTTTGGTGTGGGCCGGGCGTCGGTTGCCCAATGAAGAATATACCGGCGAAACAAGGCTCTGGCAGTTCCCGCAAGGCGGAATTGATGAGGGTGAGGATGCTCAGAAAGCTGCGCTACGCGAGCTCTATGAGGAAACCTCGATCCGTTCGGTGTCACCCATCACCGCCATTGACGGGTGGCTGACCTATGATCTGCCTGAGCATCTGATCGGTGTCGCCTTGAAGGGCAAATATCGCGGCCAGAAACAGCGCTGGTTTGTGCTGCGATTTGACGGGCCAGAGGATGAGATTGATGTGGTCAATCCGCCTGAAGGTGAGAAGCCTGAATTCGATGAATGGGCTTGGGTGCCCATCGACGAGATGCCAGCCAAGGCGGTCGCTTTCAAAGCGGATTTGTACCGAACGTTGATCGATCGATTGCGCGGCAATCCGGCAATCGTTTTTTCCTAAAGTTTGCATACTGGATGCAGACGGTCCGCCGCTGGTCCGCCCAAAAAAGCGGACGGTCCGCTTGATGATGCGGACGGTCTGCCCTTAGTCCGCTTTCCATCCGCGGTTAATCAACTGTCGTCTGGTTAAAAAAGCGGTCAGTGGGTGCGGTCGCGAAGGCTTGTGGCCAGATAGCTCAGCCGAGCTGCGCGCTCGCCATAAGGTGCCAGAGTTGCCAACGCATCGTTCAGCGTTGCGTCGAGCGTAGCCTGCGCCTTGTCTTTGCCGAGCAGGCCCGGCCAGGTGGTTTTTCCAGCCTCTTCGTCCTTGCCGGTGCGCTTGCCGGCCTCATCGGCGGTGGCGGTGATGTCGAGAAGATCGTCGGATATTTGGAATGCCAGGCCAAGCGATTGGCCAAACTGCGCCATCCGCTGACGCTCCTCTTCCGGTGCCAACGCCAAGTGCGCGCCGAGCGTGCAGGCGACCTCGATCAACGCCCCGGTTTTCATAGCTTGCATCGCTGCCAGCGCAAAAGTATCTTTGATTTCCGTGGCTTGGCCGAACCGTCCTTCTGCGGCCAGATCCAGCATCTGCCCACCCACCATGCCGTCAGCGCCGCAAGCACGGGCAAGGTCGCGGATCATCATCGGCGTTTTGGGATGGCCGCTGGTGGCCACCAGTTCAAAGGCCAAGGCTTGTAGCGCATCACCGGCCAATATCGCGGTGGCTTCATCAAAAGCCTTGTGCACGGTAGGCTGGCCGCGACGCAGATCGTCATCATCCATGGAGGGCAGATCATCATGGATAAGCGAATAGGTGTGGATGCATTCCAGCGCCATCGCGACCTGCGGCGCGCCAGGGGGAAGTTGCGTTTTGGCATGCGTTCCGGCGGCCAAAAGATGTGTGGTTTCAAGCACTAAGACTGGGCGCAGGCGCTTTCCACCGGCCAGTACTGCGTGGCGCATCGCGGCCACCAATCTTTCTGGAGCCTTGAGCTCGGCCAGAAGCTGGTCCATATCGCGCGTGATGCTGGCGGCGAGATCCGCCAGATGCGCTTTTGGGTCAGACGCTTTGGGATCTGGCATGGTACGAGCCGCTTTCTTTCGCTGACGAAAAACAAGATTGGGCGTAGCCAATGGGGCCGTCAGAAACAAGGGCTAGCAGGCGCGCCAACCGGACCAAAACCGGCACAAAAGGACGCTGGAGCCTACCACTGCCGCGGCGTTTGCTGTTGCGCGGCGTTGCACTGGTGGCCGCGCTTTTCATTGGCTTGCCGGTCATTCTAACGCTTGCCTATACGGTGGTGCCGCCGGTTTCCACGCTGATGCTGCGCGATCTCGTTTTGCTGCGCGGCTATGAGCGCGATTGGATCGACCTTGATGATGCTGCCGCGATGCTCGAAAATTCCATCATCGCGTCTGAAGACCAGACTTTCTGTTCCCACAATGGTGTGGCGTGGCGCGATCTGCGTGATCAGTTTGACCGTTGGCGCGCCGGTGAAGAGGCGCGCGGTGCATCAACGCTTTCCATGCAGGTGGCGCGGAACTTGTTCCTTTGGCAGGGCCGCTCGGCCTTTCGCAAAGGATTGGAAGTACCGCTCGCGGTGCTGATCGACACGGTGTGGTCGAAGCGACGCATGATGGAGATCTACATCAACATTGCAGAATTGGGGCCGCAGCTTTATGGGTTTGAAGCCGCAGCACAGCGCGCGTTTGGGCGGTCGGCGGCGGATGTTTCGCGCCGTCAGGCTGCGCTTTTGGTGGCGACTTTGCCCCTGCCGTCGCAGCGCGATCCGGCCAATCCAACCAGCCGCCAGTTGTGGCTGGCGGACGTGATTGCATCGCGGGCGCAGCGCATGGGCGGCTATATTGGCTGTTTGGCACCGCCGGAGAGCTAAAACCGGCGCGGAATCGCTACAAAGTGTGCCGCTGGGGCTTTGCAGAACCGCCGATGCTCTGTATAGAGCAGCCTTCCGAATTTGACGGACGATGAGGCACGCGCGTTGTTGAGCCTTTCTGGCGCGCTGCAAAGGCTCGCACCCGTCACCTGACACGCTTGCCATTTTGGAGTGATACGATGGCCGTTCCGAAGAGAAAAGTTAGCCGCATGAAGCGCGGTTTCCGCCGTTCGGCTGATGCCCTGGCTGCACCGACCTATGTTGAAGACAAGGATTCCGGCGAGCTGCGTCGCCCGCACCATGTAGACCTGAAATCTGGCATGTATCGCGGTCGCCAGGTTCTGGAGCCGAAAGACGAGTAGTCGTTTTTGACGCGTCATTTTGTTTATCTCATTAGGGCCGATCACTCGATCGGCCCTTTTCTTTGAGATATCCTACCGACTCACGCTTACCGCACTCATGAGTTTGCCATGCGCTATCTTTTTGCTCTTCCGCTGACCATCCTGCCGCTGGGCCTTTACATCGTGCTGGCGATGGGGCCGAGCGGCGTTTTCGTTTTCGACCGAGAACTGTTCAGCCAGGCCATGATTTCTGGCGGCACCGTCTCGCTGACCCAAGGCGATGGCCTGCTGGCGTTTGGCGTGACGATCTTGTTTCTGGAGGTTGTCAAAGCCACGCGCATCGGTTTTGCGCCGGTGCTTGACCATGTGCTTTCTGTGCTGATCGTGATGGTCTATGTGGTGGTATTTCTCGTCTGGGAACCGGCATCGACGGCACTGTTCGCACTGCTGATGCTGATCGCGCTGGTCGATGTTTTGGCCGGCCTATGGATCAGCTTGAACGTCGCGCGACGCGACGTTGCCATCTCACCTGGCGGGTCGTTTTAGCGGTCGGAAAACGACGGCTCTTGCTGTTTGCTGCGCTACAGGCTGAGCAGCAGCGGACAGTGATCGGAGACTTCCGGGTCGTAGACCACGTCGAACGCTTGCACCGCGTCCTCGTCGTTGATTAGCATGTAGTCAGCGAACTTGCCGGGCTTCTTATAGTGAGAATTGCGTGTGCTGGTGAAGCCTCGGCCTGTCACCAGCTCCGAAAGACCAGCGTCTGCCAATATCGCAAGCGTTTGGCTGTCTGGTTCGACGTTGAAGTCACCACAAACCACCACCAAGTCTTGCGGATGAGAAACCTGCTGAGAGAGGTTTAACAGGCGTCGCGCTTGATCGGCACGATCTGGTGTGTCCATCTTTCCATTCAAGTCGCGCAGACCATGCATATGGGTCACGCTGACAAAGCGGTTGGCGTCGTAGTCGTAGATGCGAATGCCATGGGCGCTGCGCGAGCGAGGATGGTCTCCATAGCCAACAGGTGAGTAGTCCTTGTGGACGAAACCTTGAGCCTGCCCAATTATCGGCAGCGATTGATGGACGAATGTCGCCAACCCCCATTGTGAGGGTATCGAGTGATCACCATCCCATAGAACGCCCTGTGCTGCCGGACAAAAAACAGCGACATGGTTGGGCAAAGCCTTGGCGACATCACGGAAGAAATTGGCCCGTTGCGGCAGAACGTGATCACCATCGCGGTAGGTTAGCCAGTCTTTGTCGGAC
The DNA here is from genome assembly GCA_040219355.1 of Hyphomicrobiales bacterium. GTDB lineage: Bacteria > Pseudomonadota > Alphaproteobacteria > Rhizobiales > MH13 > MH13. The sequence goes on along the minus strand of JAVJSN010000010.1, from coordinate 250,576 downwards.
GCGGGGCTGTGGACGACTTCTTGCAGGCATAGGATATCGGGGGCCGCGGTTTTGACGTAGGGCAGAAGCGTTTCGTGCAGCTTTCCGCCCCACCCATTCAGGCACATTACTCTCACCGGCTTGCCCTTTTCGGGTGTTTATCAACCTTCACTCTGTGCCTCTCTTGCGGCGTTGTTCCTTTGAAACAAGCGTGCGGCTCCACCGCTTCGTCCTGCCTTCTTTTTAGACTTCACTCTGTGCTTTTTTCGATGCTCTGTTGCTTCGGAACAACCGCGAAACACAACCGCTTAGTCTGTCACGGCCACTTTGCCGATGGCAGCGATGCCGGCAATCGCCGCAATTTCATCATTGTCTGACGTATCGCCGGTGATGCCAACAGCGCCGAGAAGTGTGCCATCTTCCTCTTTGATCAACACGCCGCCCGGTACAGGTACGATATTGCCGCCCGATACGTTGGACAGGCCTTCAAGGAAATGAGGGCGACCCTCAGCCTGGGCGTTCAGCCAACGCGAACCTTTGCCAACGGCCAGGGCGCCATAGGCTTTGCCTTTGGCGATCTCAAAGCGCATCATAGAGGCTCCATCGGCGCGCTGAAACGCCTGAACGTGGCCACCAGCGTCCAGAACGCAAACAGCAAGTGGCGCAAAGCCTTTGGCCTCACCTTCGTTCATGGCGGCGGCGATGAGCGTATTTGCGGCGTCGAGCGTCAATGGCATTGGTTGTTTCTCTCTTGAGGGGTTTTCCGGGGGGCTATGTATGCTAGGCGCGTACCGCGTGGTTTCCACACGTGCAAGCCCGATACGTTTGGTCGGGCTACCTTTCAATTGTCGACCCATGAGGATCATCAATGTCCCAGATATCACGCGATTTTCAGGTTCCTGGACGCTCGCCCGCACGCGGCATGCGCATGATGGCGGCAACCTCTCACACCGCTGCCACGACCGCCGCGCTGAACGAGATGGACAGAGGCGGCAACGCGGTAGATGGGGCACTGGCCGCGGCAGCCGTTCTTTCGGTGGTTGAGCCACAAATGACCGGCATCGGTGGGGACTGCTTTGCCATCATCGCGCAGCCTGATGGCACCCTTCACGGTGTGAATGGTTCGGGCCGCGCCCCGGCCATGCTTTCGGCTGATATGCTGCGCGCCGACGGTCATACAAAGGTACCACCGACCAGTGCCCACGCGATCACGGTGCCCGGGGCGCTGCGTGGGTTTGAATATATGGCAAGCCACTTTGGCACCAAACGGTTCCGTGAGTTGGTGGAGCCGGCGATCAAGCTTGCGCGTGATGGTTGGATTGTCACAGATCGTGTGGCGCATGATATGGCGCATCCCAAAGACCCGCGCGATGTGGATCAGGACCCTGTTCTTACCCGCGTGTTCCGACCGCAGGGCCGCGTGCCGGTGGCTGGCGATCGTTTGGTTTGGCCGCAGCTTGCCAAGACATTGGAAATCATCCAGCGCGATGGCGTGGACGCTTTCTACACCGGTGAGATCGCGCGCGACATTGTTGGGCATATTCGCGAGCGCGGCGGCGTGATGAGCCTATCCGATCTTGCCAATTGCAAGGCCGATGCGATGACGCCGATCCAGGCTGATTATCGCGGATTGACCATCGCCGAACTGCCACCGAACGGGCAGGGTGTCACGGCACTGATCACGCTCAAAATCATGGAGCGGTTCGACATTGCTGCGATGGAAGCCAACGGCGTTGATCGGATGCATCTTGAACTGGAAGCAGCGCGCGCGGCCTACAGTTTGCGCGACATTTATGTGGGTGATCCCGACACCACCGTCGATCCATATCGTTTGATCGATGAGGCAGTGATCGATCAGTTGGCAGCTCAAATTGACCCGCTTCGCCGTGCTGATGGGATGGAACTGCCGGAGATTCCTAACTCCGACACGGTCTATTTGAGTGTTGCTGATGACGAAGGCCGCATGGTCTCGCTCATCTACTCAATTTACGATGATTTTGGTGCTTTGACTGCAACCGAAGCGACCGGGATCGTGCTGCAAAATCGTGGGGCCTGTTTCAGCCTGGAAGAAGGCCATCCTAACGAGTTGGCTGGTGGCAAACGTCCGATGCATACCATCATTCCAGCCATGGCTTTGAGGGATGGTGTGCCGATCATGGCCTTTGGCGTGATGGGTGGGGCCTACCAGCCCTTAGGGCATGCCCATGTGATTTCGAACATGGTCGATTATGGCATGGACGTTCAGGCTGCTTTGGATGCGCCGCGTGTTTTTTGGGATGTGGGGACAAAAAATCCCATCATCGAGAGTCCCTTCGGCGATGAGATGATCGCTGCGCTGAATGCCCGTGGGCATCAGGCAACCGCCTATGCCAAGCGCGCAATCGGTGGTGGACAGGCTATTTGGCGCGATCCGGACACGGGTGCTTTGACCGGCGGGTCTGACCCGCGCAAAGATGGCTGCGCAGCCGGTATCTAAATCGACTAAATGGTGCGGGAAAAGCCAAGCGTGCCGGTTGGCGCAAGACCTTCGGCGGTCGAGGCATAGCGTGCCGCTGAGCGCATGGCAGGGTGCGATGGCAGCACCAGCATGGTCTCGTCGATGATGTCCCGCGAAGCCAGCATCTGCGCGGCAATGCCCAGGCGCAAGGCTGCGGCGTTGGCCAAGCTTTCGTTTGAGCGGCGCTCGGAGCGTGGATGGGCGCGGCTTACCGGTTCGACACGAAATGCATCAGACTCGACAGCACCAACGTCGCGTTCAGCTTTTGTGCTGGTCGCGCCGTGAAAGCCGATCTGTCTGATGGATGGGGTGATCACCGCTTTTGCCTCTGATAGGCCGCCTGCAACCTGTTCCAAGGTGAAACTGGTGCGCCAAACGGCTGTTAACGTTTCGTTAAACTATCAGATGGTGATGGCGCGCAAAAGTGCAATCGCTCGCCAAGGTAAAGTGGCAAGGTGAAAGAGCGTGGTAAACGCAGGCTACGTTAGAGGTTTAGGCTATTTGTCGCTGATCGAATCAAGCTTGGATTGCATAGCCGAAAGCTGGGCGCGCAATTCTTCAAGCGAACTGTCGCTTTGTTGGGTCGCGGTTTCTTCTGACGTCGCGCTGGCGCCGGAAAACGGCACAAACATCGTCATGGCGTTCGACATGGCTGTTTGAAACAGTTCCATGTTGCGGCGAGTTTGTTCCTGCATCGCACCGCTCATGGCGCCGACGGCGCCCAACGGGCCGGCACCGAAATTGTTGGCCATCTTCTCTCGGATCGAATCCTGATCGGCCACGAAGGCGTTGATGGAGTGTTCCAGATAGCTTGGCACCACGGCCTGCATGCTGTCATCGTAAAAACGGATCAGCTGGCGCAGCACGGTGATCGGCAGCAGATTTGTGCCTTTGTTTTCCTGCTCGAAGATGATCTGCGTAAGCACCGAGCGGGTGAGATCCTCGCCCGACTTGGCGTCTTGCACCAAGAAATCCTCGCCACCTTTGACCATCTCGGCCAGATCATCCAGCGTCACGTAGGTGGACGTTCCGGTGTTGTAGAGCCGGCGGTTGGCGTACTTCTTGATGATGGTGGCCGGTGTACCGGCATCCGTATCCGAAGGCATGGCCATCGATCACTCTCCTATCGCGGGCGCCCTTTGCGCCGCCGAGCCTTTAATGGCTCCGGCTTTGTGCAACGCACATTGGTTTGGCAGTGCAACGCACAGTGGCATAAGCTATGACGTACTCTGCTGCAAAGCACAACTGCAGCCTTTGGGATGTCAATCCTTGATGACAATCAAGGACGATCAGGGCCATTTGAACAATTGAACCAGCAGGCTGCTGTGTGGTTGAGTGGCTGCATCGTGTTGGCCGTTCCGGCTGTTTGCCTTCATCATCAAGGCCTCAATCAATGAGGCAATCGGGAGAGATTTCATGACATCAGTGGTTATTGCATCGGCGGCGCGTACCGCCGTTGGATCGTTCAATGGAGCTTTTGGCACCGTGCCTGCGCATCAGCTTGGTGCAACCGCCATCGCAGGTGCGCTGCAGCGCGCGGGCGTTGATCCAGCCGATGTGGATGAGGTGATCATGGGGCAGATTCTGGCCGCCGGGGAAGGCCAGAACCCGGCGCGCCAGGCGGCGATGGCTGCGGGCATTCCGCAAGAAGCGACAGCTTGGGGCCTTAACCAGCTATGCGGCTCGGGTCTGCGCGCTGTGGCGCTGGGCATGCAGCAGATTGTATCTGGTGATGCCGATATCATTGTTGCCGGTGGCCAGGAGTCGATGTCTATGGCACCGCACACCATGCATCTGCGCGGTGGCGTCAAGATGGGCAATGGCACACTGGTCGACACCATGATGTACGACGCGCTGACCGATGCCTTTGCCAACTATCTGATGGGTGTGACGGCTGAGAACGTTGCTAAGCAGTGGCAGTTGACCCGAGACGAACAGGACGAGTTCGCGGTGAACTCGCAAAACAAAGCTGAAGCCGCGCAGAAGGCCGGCAAGTTCAAAGACGAGATCGTTGCCCACACAATCCAGGGTCGCAAGGGCGACACGGTGGTGGACGAGGATGAGTACATCAAGCATGGCGTGACAGTGGAAGGCATTTCCAAGCTGCGTCCAGCCTTCGACAAGGAAGGCACGGTAACGGCCGCCAACGCCTCGGGCATCAATGATGGTGGCGCTGCTACCGTTTTGATGAGCGAAGCTGAAGCATCCAAACGCGGCATCACGCCGATGGCGCGCATCGCCTCTTGGGCGACGGCAGGTGTCGACCCGGCAATCATGGGCACGGGCCCAATCCCGGCCTCGCGCAAAGCTTTGCAGAAAGCCGGTTGGAAGGTTGAAGACCTTGATCTGGTGGAAGCCAATGAGGCGTTTGCCGCCCAAGCCTGCGCCGTGAACAAGGATATGGGGTGGGATCCGGCGATCGTGAATGTCAATGGCGGCGCAATTGCCATCGGTCACCCTGTGGGTGCCTCCGGTGCCCGCGTGCTCAACACGCTGCTCTTTGAAATGCAGAAGCGCGATGCCAAAAAAGGCCTCGCCACACTGTGCATCGGCGGCGGCATGGGCGTGGCGCTCTGCGTGGAACGCTAAGTCCCCAACATTAATCTAGACCGGGCAAGCCAAGCGCCAGAAAGAGCGCATGCCCGGCCCGACTTTTTTCAATCAGTCTCGAGGAAACATCCATGGCCAGAGTGGCACTAGTAACAGGCGGTTCGCGCGGTATCGGCGAAGCGATTTCAAAAGCATTGAAGGCAGAGGGCTGCACCGTCGCCGCCACCTATGCTGGCAATGATGAAAAGGCAGCCGCCTTCACCGCTGAAACCGGCATCAAAACCTACAAATGGAACGTCGCCGACTATGAAGCGTCCGCCGCTGGCATCGCCAAGGTGGAAGAAGAAAATGGTCCCATCGATATCGTTGTTGCCAATGCTGGCATCACCCGCGATGCACCCTTCCACAAGATGAGCCCTGAGCAGTGGAAAGAGGTGATCGACACCAATTTGACCGGCGTGTTCAACACCATTCACCCGGTCTGGCCCGGCATGCGCGAGCGCAAGTTCGGTCGTGTGATCGTGATTTCCTCGATCAACGGTCAAAAGGGTCAGTTCGGTCAGGTGAACTATGCTGCGACCAAAGCTGGTGATCTGGGCATCATCAAGTCGTTGGCGCAGGAAGGCGCACGCGCGGGCATCACCGCCAACGCTGTCTGCCCTGGCTATATCGGCACCGAGATGGTGCGCGCGATCCCAGAAAATGTGCTGAACGAAAAGATTATTCCGCAAATCCCCGTTGGTCGCCTTGGCGAGCCAGAAGAAATTGCACGCTGCGTGACGTTCCTGGCGTCGGATGATGCAGGGTTTATTTCCGGCTCGACGATCTCGGCCAATGGAGCGCAGTTCTTCGTTTAGAAGGAGCGTCTCACTCGCCTCCACGTCATGGCCAAACTTGATCCGGCCATGTGGAGAGTGATGTTTTTTTGCTGTCATCGCGGCCTTGAGCCGGGATCTGGTCTGTTCACGTCGCTTGCAGATCCCGGACAGCCCTTTGGGCTTCCGGGATGACATGCGGTGACCAGTGGGCGGTTCCCTGTGATTGACGGGTCTTAACCGACTTCCGATGCCTCTGGTGTCATCCTTTTAACGTGCACCTGCTAAAACCATGCGCAGATACTCACTGCGCATGAGGGCCGTATTGGCCGACCTTTCCACGTCCGACACACCTTTGAATCCTGTTTCCTACCTGCGCGCCCACGCTGCGGGCTGGCGTTGGCGCGATGAGGCCGTCGGCGTTGTCATGGTTGGCTTTGCAGGTTTGGTGATGGTGGCAGTGCTGCCGCATCTCTTGCCGTCCACGCCCTTCGTGCACCTCGACCAAGGCCGATTGCACGCTGGCGTCGGCTTCATTGCATGCGCGTTGATTTTGTTTGTCTTGCGTGCCCCGGTGCGCGCTTTGATCAGTGCGGTGGTGGGCTCGGTGATGCTCGCGAGCATCGCACTTTTTGCGCTCACCAGCCTGGCGCCGATGGCCAGCGGCAGGCAGGCTGATTTCACCATGATCTCTTTTAATGTGCTGGGCACCAATCCGCGCGGAAACGAGATTGCTGCCTATCTGGTGGATGAAGCGCCGGATGTGCTTTTCGTCATGGAAGCGTTGGCGATTGGCAATGATCTGGAGGTCATCAATGCAACCTTTCCCTATCGGGCGGGGTGCTGGCCCGGCCCGCGCTGCGATATGGCGGTCTATTCGCAACACCGCTTTGATGCGGTGGATATCATCCCCTTTTCCACCATTGATGGTCGCTTGATCCGCGCACAAATTACATTGGACGATCATCAGATCACACTCCTCGCCGCACACCTCACCAAACCCTATTGGGGTGGTTGGCATGAACTGCAAATGGATCGTCTGATGGAGGTTTTGGCTGACATCGATGGGCCAGTGGTTTTGGCGGGAGATTTCAACAGCCAGGCCTTTGTGCGCGCTTTTCGCACCCATCTGATCGATCAAGCAGGCATGCACCTCGCCACACGGCTTCAACCCACATGGCCGGCGCTTGCCTCGCCACTTTTATCTGCAGGTGGCTTTGCCATCGACCATGTGTTGGTACGTGGTGACATCGCACCGGTGGATGTTCACCTGATCGACGACCCGATAGGGTCCAACCACCGGGGCTTCATCTCAACGTTTGATCTGGACGGGCGCTAACGCGGTTGTTCCGAAGGAACAGAGCGCAAAAAGAATACCGGTTGTTCCGAAGGAACAGAGCGCAAAAAGAATGCCGGTTGTTCCGAAGGAACAGAGCAGTCGGTTTGGACGAGCGCGACTGGTGTACTAGCATTTTTGCAAACGCGCGCTCCGGTCTTTCAGACCGACCGCTTCCGCGTATTTGAGATTGTTTTTGAACGCACGCTCTGTGCCAAAGGCACAACCGCTTAGCGTTCGGGGACCACGTCCAATTCAGCCTTTTTGGGTTCAGTGGCTTCGCCGCCCAGATCGTCAGACATCAAGCGAGAGAGCAGCTGGTCCACATCGGCGTCGGCCTTCACGTCGGCCATCATCGGAATATCGATTGGCGCGGCGGTGACAGCCGGGTCAACCGACGTGGTGTCCGCATCATCTGGGCCAAGCTCCTCGTCTCCACCAGCAATGTCAGCAAACAGTGCATCGATGGTGCTGTCATCATCGACCGACACATCCGACCCATGATCTGCACCATTGGCAGTCGCGGTGTTCTGGGTCGCGCCGTCGTCAGCCGCAACGGCCAAATCAGGCACCAGCTCGGCGGTCAGTTCAGCTTCCAGCTCGGCATCAAGATCATTGCCGAAATCACCGACCTTCTCATCGGCGAGGGTTTTGCTGAGGTCCTCATCCACGCTGTCGGTCAAGACATCGCTCAGCGAGGCGGCAATCGCATCTTCCAATTCGGCTTCAATGGCGGGTTCGATTGAAGCCGTTTCTGCTTTGGTGTCCGTATCCGTTTTTGTCTTGGTTTGAGAGTCTGAAGCAATCTTCGACTCGTCCACTTTGGCCTCATCGGTGCCTTTGGAGGCATCAACCGGCGCAGCATCGTCGCTGGATGCATGTGTGGTTGTGTCAGCGCCGTTGGCGCTTGCTTTATTCGTCATCAGCGCCGCTGCGCCTGCGCCGGCTGCAGTGCCCGCTACCAAGATCGGGCCGGACTTTGGATCGGGCCAGGCATCGCCATCAGAGGCATCATTGTCAGGTTTGCGGTCTTCAGGATGATCCAGCTTTGGGACGTCCTGCGCAGATTTTTCTTCTAACTGTTCCTCTGACTTCGCTGGCCGGCTGCTAAACGGCGCGCGTGGAGCGAGCGGCTCAATCGGCGCGCGGTCTCGTGAGGCGAAGCTGGGTGCGGATGTGATGTTGGTGCTGCGGTCGATTTCCAAATCGTCAAGATCGATTAGACCATCGGCGATGGCCTCCAGCGCGGAGGAAATGGTTGGATGGTCGACCACCGAGACCATCATCAGATGCTCGCGGGCAAGGCGTGCGAGCGCGGTGTAATCGGTGGTGCCACCAAGCAAGATGGCCTCTTCGTATGTGGCCGCACTGGTGGCGAATTTGTGCAGATCAACGCTCAGGCGGATCAATGTTTCATCTGCGCCAGCGGTTTCGATGATTTCAAAGCCAGCTTCGCGATAGGCGGTGCGGCGGTAGCTCGATACGCGGTTGGAGCAGTAGGCACGCATGACCGCAATCTGGCGGGTAAGCCCGTGCATGGTGTGGGAGAGCTCGCTGGTGAGCGCTGTTGGATTGGCCTGACCTTTGGCCAGCGCTTCAAACCCTTGGACATCGACTAGCAACAGGCTGGTCATCATGGTGGTTGGCCCTCTTCGACTATGCTTCAAACACGATTGAAATGCGGTCGTATGGCAGGGCTTTGATGGCGACAAGCGCCGCCCAACCACGCGGTTAATGCATTTTTTCGATGGCTTTGCCCCACCATCGTGCATTAGGTGGGGTGTAGAAGACGGCAAAAATGAGATTGCAAACGCTTGACCCAAGGTGAATTTGTCACGTTCAACTCGCGTCGTCGCGCAACATTGCTTGGTCTTGCCGCGGTTGCCATGTGGTCAACGCTCGGCCTTTTCACTGCCATGACCGGGCAAAACGGGGCATCTGCGGGGGGTTCGGCCAACACCTCTGTGCCACCGTTTCAGCTCAATGCACTGTGTTTTGGCTTGGCGGGTGTGCTCGCGCTGATCATTCTGGCAGGTCAAGGTCGGTTACGCGATGTGATCGCGACCACCCCCAAAGCTTTGGCGCTCACAGTGGCCGGGCTGTTTGGCTATCACGCGCTTTACTTTACCGCGCTGCGCAATGCGCCTGCGGTGGAGGCCAATTTGATCAACTATCTTTGGCCACTTCTGATCGTGGTGTTCTCTGGGTTTTTGCCTGGCGAGAGGTTGCGCTGGTTTCATGGGCTTGGCGCGGCGCTTGGCTTTGTGGGCGCCGGTATCCTGATCTGGGCGCAGGGCGCATCATTCGATGGCCGCTTCGCGCTGGGCTATGCTGCAGCCATAGGGTCTGCGCTTGCTTGGTCGAGCTATTCGGTACTCTCACGACTGTTTCCAGATGTGCCAACAGGAGCGGTGGCTGGCGCGTGCTTGATCACGTCGGCGCTCTCAGTGATCTGTCATCTGGCGTTTGAAACCACAGTTTGGCCAGCATCGCTTACGGGTTGGGCCGGCGTTGTGGCGTTGGGCCTATTCCCTGTAGGCGCAGCGTTTTTCGTTTGGGATATTGGCATGAAGCGCGGCGACATTCAGGTGCTGGGCGCAGCGGCTTACGCCACGCCGATCCTCTCCACGCTGCTGCTGATCGCGTTTGGATTTGGCGCGTTCACCTGGCCTGTTGTTGCCGCCTGTTTGTTGGTGACGTTGGGCGCGGTGGTCGCCGCCAAAGAGATGCTGTTAAGATGACGGTGAGCGTGGCACAGGTCGCCAGTCCGGTGGTGCCATCTCAAATCCCTCAAAGGTGAAGCCTGGCGCCACGGTGCAGCCAACAAGCGTCCACTCGCCGAGACTTTCTGCGGTTTGCCACCAGTCTTTGGGCACGATCACTTGTGGCCGCTCGCCTTGGATGATGTTTGGGCCGACCCGGTGGCTTTGCGCATCATGACCGTTGGGTGAGAGTGTTAGCGCCAGCGGGCTGCCCGCATACCAGTGCCAGATCTCTGTCGCATCCACCTTGTGCCACGCTGAGCAGTCGCCGACGCCCAGCGCATAGTAGATCGCTGTGCCAACAGACCTGCCATCTTGCTCGCGTGGGTCGCGGAAGGTTTCGCGGTAATACCCGCCTTCAGGGTGCGGCTGAAGGTCGAGTGCCGTGATGATGTCTTGAAGTTTCATCGCTCGGCGAACGCCAAACGCAGGCCAAGCAGACCAAACGTTGCAGCAAACGAACGGCGCAGCCACACCATCACGGACGGTTTGGAGATCACATAGTCTCGCGCCAGCGAGGCGCAGGCGCCATAGCCAACAAAGACAATGAAGGTGAGCGCCATGAACGTCATGCCGAGCATCGCCATGGTGAGCGTTGTGTTGGCGGCGGTGGCCGGCACGAACTGCGGCAGAAACGCCAGGAAGAACAGCGAAAGTTTGGGGTTGAGCACGTTGAGCGCCACACCGTCACGCGCCGTTTGAAACGCACTTAAGGGCCGGCGATCCTCCGACACGTCCAAGGCGCCACCTTGGCGCAATATGGTCCAGGCCATGTAGAACAGGTAGGCGACGCCGGCATATTTGATCAGCTGGAAGGCGAGCGCGGAGGTGTGAAACAGCGCGGCCAGGCCCACAATGCTGGCAACCATGGCAGGCACGATGCCAAGCGTGCAGCCGACAGCTGCCGCGATGCTGGCGTGAAACCCGCGACCGAGCCCGATGGCGAGCGTGTAGAGAACGCCGGTGCCCGGCAGCAGCACAACGATAAGGGATGTGATCAAAAACTCGGTGCTCAAATCAAAGTGTCCTTAAAAGTTGTCTTTGGCCGCGCGCAGCCGGGCGAAATCCGCCACATCTTTGGCGCGCAGAAACGGGTTAAAGGCAAGCTCGGTCTTCAGCTTGGTGGGTACGGTGGGCATGCCGGCGGTGCGACGACCCTCGATCTGGCGGGCATGATCGGCAAGCGTGGAACTGTCGGGGTCCATTGCAACGGCAAAGCGGGCGTTGTCGGCGGTGTATTCATGGCCGCAGTAGATCAGCGTTTCGGGATCGAGAGCGGCGAGCTTTTGGAGGCTGGCGTGATACTGCGCCGGCGTGCCCTCAAACATCCGTCCGCACCCCATCGCAAAAAGCGTGTCGGCGACGAAGGCTAGCTTTTCATCGTGTGAAACGTACGCGATATGGCCGACAGTGTGACCGGGCGTATCGATAATTTCAAACGCCGTTTCGCCCAACATAATTGTGTCGCCGGGGTTCACTGATGTGTCGAGACGCGGCAGACGGTGAGCGTCGGCAGCGTTGCCGATGACCTCCACATCAAAGCTGGAGCGAATACCGCCAACCCCATCGATGTGGTCGTGATGGTGGTGGGTGATGAAGATGTGGGTGGGCGTCCAGCCGGTTTCCTCAATCGCTTCGCGGGTCGCCATTTCTTCGGGAACATCAATCAACGCGACTTTGTTGCTCGCCTCATCGCGCACCAGAACACCATAATTGTCGGGGCGACAGAGATAGAGATGACAGCTTACTGGCATTTTACGGTGAGCCTTTATGGTCGTTTCAACAGGTTCGCGGTAGAACGGCTCGCATGCAAGTTGATATTATCGATCTGCGCGATTTTTACACCACCCAGCTTGGGTTGCGCACGCGTGGCTTTTTGCGCTCAGCGCTGCGCAAACATTTGCCTGACGCCAAAGGCATGGATGTGGCCGGCATTGGCTTTGCCAATCCTTATCTGGCGCAGTTTGGCGATGAGGCTGAGCGGCTGATGAGCTTCATGCCGGCCGTGCAGGGCTGCGTGAATTGGCCCTCACATGGGCCGAATGCATCGGTGCTGGTGGATGAAGATGCGCTGCCATTGGCCAATGCTACCTTGGATCGGGTGTTTTTGATCCACGCGCTGGAGTTCTCGCCGCATCCCGCCCAGTTGATGGAAGAGGTTTGGCGTGTGCTGGCGCCAGGTGGACGGATGATCGCCGTGGTGCCCAACAGGCGCGGACTTTTGGCCCGCGTTGACTCCACGCCGTTTGGTCATGGCCGACCGTTCTCAAAAGGGCAGATGATCCGGCTTTGTCGCGAAACGCAGTTTTCGCCGACGGCGTGGTCCGAAGCATTGCACTTTTTCCCATTTCAAAATCGGTTGGCGCTGCGCACATCTGGCTTTTTTGAGCGTATGGGAAAAAGCGTGGTTTCACCACTGGGTGGGGTGATCATTTTGGAGGCCACCAAGCACATGTTCCGTGGCCTACCGGTGACCGAAGGCGCTAAAGTGCGTGCCAAACCGGTGCTGGTGCCGGTTGGGGCTGTGCCGAATTAAGGGCGCGTTGTTAGGGGGCTAGACCGCCTGCGACGGTGAGGACTGTGCCTGACACCAACTCGGCTTTCGGTGACGCCAGCCAAAGGGCGGCCTGGGCAATATCGTCTGGGTTAGCAATGCGTCCAAGCGGCGTTGCAGCTGCAACAGCGCGCGGTCGATCTGGATTGCCCTCGCGCGCATGCATCTCGGTCGCCGTTGTGCCGACGCGAATTGCAGAAACGCGGATGCCCAGCGGCCCCAGCTCTTTGGCTGCGCCGATTGTGAGCGTTTCAAGCGCGCCCTTGGAGGCAGCGTAATGGACATACTCACCCGGTGACCCAAGCGTTGCTGCTAATGAGGACATTGTGATGATCGCACCGCCGGCACCGCCACGATCTGTTCGCATTCGGTGCGTTGCCTCTTGAAGGCAGTACACGGCGCCAAAAACATTGGTGGCAAATGTCGCGCTGAGCGCGGCTGCATCCAAGTCGGCCAGGGTTGTCGATCCACCGATGATGCCGGCATTGTTTACCAGACAGGAGACCGGACCCAGTTCATCGTCGCAAGCCGCGAACATCGCTGTGACAGCTTTTTTGTCGGCGACATCAGCCTGCGCAGCAAACGCGCGGACGCTATTGGCTTGGCATTTTTCGACAACCCGGGCAGCGCCCGACGCGTCACTTTGATAGTTCACACAGACATCGTAACCGGCCTCACTGAAGGCCAAAGCCGTTGCGGCGCCGATGCCTTTGCTTGCGCCGGTAACAAGGACGATTGGGCATTTGGTCATGGTATCGCCCTAAGCTGCTTCTGCCTGCTGAGCAACTTCTAAGAACTGGTCTACATGGTCATTCGTTGTGGCGAAACTTGCCACCAGGCGAACCATCACCTCACCCGCACCCGGCCTCGTATCCGCTTCGGCGGTGTCTTTGGGCCATGGCGCAAAGATCGCTCCGGCGGATTCCAACCTGGCGGCCATCGCCTGGGGAAGGATCGCGAAAACCTCGTTGATCTCTGTTGGTGCGGCCAAACGGCATCCAGCCAACGCCGACACGCCCTCTGACAGCTTTTTGGCCATCCCATTGGCGTGGGTTGCAAGCACCTTCCAATGATCATCTTTCAACATGGCCAGCGCTTGCGCAGCGGCAAAACGGTTTTTGGAAAACACCTGCCCCATCTGCTTCTGGCGATAGGTCAGGTCATCGCGCAAATCGTCGCGAAAGCTCACCACCATCTCAGCGGCCCAGGCGCCGTTCTTGGTGAAGCCCAGCGAAAGCAGATCTACGCCGGACTCGTGCGTCAGCGCGGCGGGCTTCACATTCTGGGCGACAAGCGCGTTGGAGAAGCGCGCGCCATCCATATGCAAAATGAGGTTGTTGCGCCGCGCAATGGAGCCGATGGCCGCCACATCCATCACGCAATAGGTGGTGCCCAGCTCGGTGCCCTGCGTCATGGAAACAGCGATGCCGCGCCCGCGATGCACGTGCGCGCGTGGATAGGTGGCAAGCGCGTCGACAAGTTCGTTGGCATTGATGCGGCCCTGCCGTCCTTGCAAGGGATGGAGTTTCATACCGACAAGAGATTCTGGACCGGCTGCTTCATCCACCAGAATGTGCGCATCGCGATGGGCAAACACCACGCCGCCGGGGCGGGCCACCGCACTTAAGGAAAGCATGTTGGCGGCGGACCCTGTGGAAGTGAAAAACACATCCACATCACGATCAAAGAAGGCGCCCAGCGCATCGCGTGCCTGGGTTGTCAGGTCGTCTGATCCATAGGCGCTGGCAAAGCCATCGGCACAGGCCGAAAGGGCCTCTGCCACCTTTGGCGAGGCCCCTGCCCAATTGTCACTTCCAAAAAACATGCTTGCTCCAAGGCTTGATTGGCGACGGCTCTATCACCGTGACCAATGCGAACCAAGACGGATCAAGCTTTTTTGAAGATCCGGCCCAGCAGACCATCCACCGAAAGCAGGCCCGGTCCCTTGAGCACAAGGTAGATCAGAGGGAAAAGCCACAGCAAGCGCTGATCGAAGATGATGGAATCTGGGAACCGGTCGAACCAGGCGCCCGCCGTTTCAGCATCCACGCCATGGAAGGTAAGATCGACATAGGATTGGACGATCACAAAGCCGATCATGCCCAGTGCCGCCAAACGCCCGAAAAGCCCGATGACCAAAAGAATGGGAAGAACGAACTCGGCATAGGTGCCTGCATAGACCAAGGCCGTCCAGGGCAGGGCGACCGCGCTTTTGTCATAGCCTGCCGCCTCGATGATCGGTGGAATGATCTGCGCGTAAGCGCCGGTGGACAGCTCAAAGATGCTGCCATCGATCTTGGTCAGCGCAGCATTCCAGTAATAACCAAAAAGCGTCGCAAGGAAGACAAAACGTGCGGCAAGGCCGGGCAGCCAAGCCGCCGTCAGCCATTCGATGGAGTCGGTGACATCTTTCCAAAGCGATGTAACGGTCGCAAGGAGCGAAGGAGAGGATGAGACGGGCGTGTCGCTCATTGTGTCGGCCTGATCTAGAGATGCCATGGGGCGTGCTCCAACGTAATATCAAAAATGGGGGGTGGATTGGAAGGCGGTGAAAACGCCAGCGGCCAAGCACAGCGCCAGGCTTGTCTGAAAATCATAATCGGGGTTGGCCTGAAACCCTGCGTCTGCAGCAGCGCCAAAGGGCACGCCACGCGCGCAGGCTTTGATGAAGGCAAAATCGCCTTTGCCGATGGGCTGTGATGTGACGTCGTAATATGGGCGCGTGATCAGCACCGCTTCGCTTTTGCGCATATCGACGCCCGCGCGCCCGGTTTCCGGCAGGCTGCCATCAAGTGTTGCTTTTTCGATGGCGTAAATGGTGGCGACGGGAAAGCGCGAGGAGACAAGCCGCACCGCCGGGTGCACCATCAACGTGCCCGCAGAGAGAATTTCGGGATCGATGCCACCCAGGACGGCGCCGTCGAGCACCGCTGCATCAGCGGCGTGATACGCCTCGATCCGGCGGCGTTCCAGCAGCGCCACATCGCCCAAAAAGGGTCGTGCTTTGGTTGCTGGGTGCTGGGCCAGATAGCCTGGAAAGTCCCCACCATAGCTGGAAAGAACGGCGTTCTTGGGCGGATGCGCGCGTGCAAAGTCGGCCATCAAGGCCCGCTGCAATCCCTCACCCAACAATTGTGAGGTGATCGGAAAGGCACCCTTCAGCGCATCGGCAAGGCTTGCCACCACATTGTTGCGATAGACATTGAAGGCTTGAAGCGGATCACCGCCATTGGCGCGTGCGATGCCTTCAGGAACATCTTTGTTTGGGTCGAGCACGGCCGCAGCAAAATCACCATGATGGTGGTGTGGTGGGTGATGCTTGCGCGTCGGCATCTCAAGCAACATGTCGACAACCCAGGATCGGGTCGTTCTTGCAGAGAATGGCCTGCGCCTGCTCGGCTTCATGGGCAAGCACCTGAAAGGCAGGCACATCATTGTCCCATTCCACCAGCGTGGGGCGAGGGCCAATGCGCTTGATCAGCTGTTCGTACAGTGCCCAAACCGGATCAGACACAGCGCGATCATGGGCATCAATCAGCAATTCTGCACCATCATCCAGTGTTACCGACGCGTGGCCTGCAAGATGAATTTCACCGACATGGCCTACGGGAAAATCAGCCAGATATTGCTTAGCGGACGTTTGATGGTTGGTGGCGGACACAAAAACATTGTTCACGTCCAGCAGCAGGCCGCAGCCGGTGCGTTTGGCGATGGATTTGAGAAAATCTGTTTCGCTCATCTGTGAGCCCTCGAACACCACATAGGTGGAGGGGTTCTCAAGCAGAATTGTGCGTCCCAATGCCTCTTGAACCTCGTCGATGTGATCGCTCACAAGGTCCAGAGTGGCCTGGGTGTAGGGCAATGGCAAAAGATCGTTGAGATAACCTTCATCATGGCTCGACCAGGCCAGATGTTCAGAGAAGAGGTCGGGTTCGTAGCGCTCATTCAAGGCAACAAGGCGGGCGAGGTGATCTTTGTCCAAAGGCTTTTGGCCACCAATGGAGAGGCCCACGCCATGCAGCGACAGGCCGAAGCGCTCGCGCAGATCGGTGAGCAAGCGATGCGGCATGCCGCCTTCGCCCATATAGTTTTCAGGGTGAACCTCAAACCAGGCTACGCTGTGCTCGCTTTCAAACACGTCCTGCGCATGCTCATGCTTAAAGCCAACGCCCGACAGAGCATCGGTAATCATGGGTGCGCTCGGCGGTTTTGGCGCATTGGGCGATTGAAGACTGGACATGGAGATGAGGGCCTGAATTCTCAAAGGTTGGTCCGGGTGGTCAGAGTGCGATCCTGTGCATCGGCACTCCGACCATCCGGTGGGCGAACTGCTTCAGCTTATGCTGGCAGGTCGCGGTCCAGCTCTTCCAAAGAACCCATACGACCGTCTGGCAAGTAAAGATCGTCATCCATCATGGAAGCCGAGCCGTACTGTTCGCAGGTGCCTGTATCGACAAATGTCCAGGCATTGCCCTGGTAATCGACAGTGGAAGTGCCAGCACAGGTTGTGCCTGGGCCAGCAGCACAGTCATTGGCGCCAGCCAGCGAGATGCCGTAGCACTTTTCTTGACCCTGGGCGTGGGCAGGCACCACGGCGGCAACAGAAGCGGCAACGCCAGCAACAGCAGCGGCGATGACGGCGGTATTCACAGCACGGCGAGAAATGCTCATGGAAGATGTCCTTTCAAGACATTTGAAGTGGCGGTGCCAGATCGAGCTGTGCACCAGCGTTTTGATTACGGAAGAAGCGTGATCGCCTCTCGACCCAAACGATGACGGACCTGCTGATAAAGAGGAAATGACAAAGACAGGAAGTTTCACGCACCCAAATCTCACGCATTGGTGCGTTTGCGTGATTACTGTTCACAGGCGCGTGTGATGGCGTGATTGAAATAATAAGTCGTTACGGCGTAACATAATTACAATTTACCCCCTTAAACCTCGCCTTTTGATGCGAATGCGCCAAATTGCGGCTTGAGCGGGGGAACACTTTCTGGCAAACACCCCGTGAAAGGTCAGCGATGTTGTCCTAATTTTAGGCCCCTTGCTGACCCAACCACCGGATTGCTCACGAACATGGGTGCTGGCGGTTTGCGCGCTTGACGCTGCCCGCCGGAGCGGGTCATGTCACGGCGAACATGGCCTAAGGGGGCAAGGCCCCCTTGTGGACAGTGGGCGTTGACGCCGCCCATCGGACTAAAGCCTTCCGCCAATGGCAACCAGGTGCCTGGCGGGTTCGGCATAACAAACACACGGTTGGCGCAGACCAACGAGCCGCACCAAGGTGCGACCCGGCCTGCGACCTACGCTCCTCGCCGTTTTGCTCAAACTGAGCCAGACGTGCGGCAAAGGGGGTGGAAAACGGGAAGGAAGATGACCATGAGCGACCTTCAAGCACCAAACGCGGTGACGCTGATCGATACGTTGGCGAAGGGCAAAGCTGCCGCCCAAACCCGTAACAAGACCGACCAGCGTGCTGAAGCGGCAGCCCATGGCCTTTATCGTCCGACCCACGAACGCGACGCTTGCGGTGTTGGCTTTATTGCCAACATGAAGGGCGAAAACTCGCACCGCATCGTGCGCGACGGCATTCAGATTCTCGAAAATCTCACCCATCGTGGCGCGGTCGGTGCCGACCCTTTGATGGGCGACGGTGCGGGCATGTTGCTGCAGAAGCCCGACACGTTCTTCCGCGCGGTGATGGGCGACCAGGGCATTACGCTGCCAGCCGCCAGCGATGACTATGCCGTCGCCTTCATCTTCATGCCACGCGACGATGCCAAGCGCGCGGCTTGCGAAAAAATTATGGAAGAGGTCATCGCCGCCGAAGGCCAGAAGGTGCTTGGATGGCGCGATGTGCCGGTTGACAACTCCTGCCTGTCGCAAGCTGAAGAGATCATGGCCAGCGAGCCGGTGCACCGTCAGCTTTTCATCGCACGCGGAAAGATGACGCCTCAGGGCGATGATTTCGAGCGCCGGCTTTTTATCCTGCGCAAGGTCATTTCCAACACTGTCTATGCCGGCGTTGCTGACAGCGAAGAATTCTACATCGTCTCGCTGTCCTCGCGCACCATCGTCTACAAAGGCATGTTCTTGGCCTATCAGCTCGGGGCCTACTTCAAGGATCTTTCCGATGAGCGCTTCACCTCATCGTTGGCCTTGGTCCATCAGCGGTTCTCTACCAACACGTTTCCCTCCTGGAAGCTTGCCCATCCCTATCGAATGGTGGCGCACAATGGTGAGATCAATACGCTGCGCGGCAACGTCAACTGGATGGCAGCGCGCCAAGCGTCTGTTGATTCAGAACTTTTCGGCAACGACATCTCCAAGCTTTGGCCGATCTCCTATGAAGGTCAGTCGGACACAGCCTGCTTCGACAACGCGCTCGAATTCCTCTTCATGGGCGGCTACCCGATGCACCACGCCGTGATGATGCTGGTGCCAGAGGCCTGGTCTGGCAACAAGGTAATGGATGAGGAGCGCAAGGCGTTCTACGAATACCACGCCGCCCTCATGGAACCATGGGATGGTCCGGCTGCCATCGCCTTCACCGATGGGCGTATGATCGGCGCAACGCTGGATCGTAACGGTCTGCGCCCGGCGCGCTACCTCGTCACTGATGATGGCGACATCCTCATGGCGTCCGAAGCCGGTACGCTTGAGGTTCCCGAAGAGAAGATCGTTGAGAAATGGCGTCTTCAGCCGGGCAAAATGCTGCTGGTTGATCTGAAAGCAGGCCGCATCATCTCTGATGATGAGGTCAAGCACGAGCTGGCGACCGCTAACCCTTATGCGAAATGGGTCGAGCGCACGCAGATCGTTCTGGAAGATTTGAAGCCCGTCGAAGCCCGCCCTTCACGCGCTGACGTGTCCCTGCTCGACCGTCAGCAGGCCTTCGGCTACACGCAGGAAGACCTGAAAATCCTGCTTGCGCCAATGGCGATCACCGGTCAGGAAGCGCTTGGCTCCATGGGCACCGACACGCCGCTTTCGGCGCTCTCGGACCAGTCCAAGCTGCTTTACACCTATTTCAAGCAGAACTTTGCGCAGGTCACCAACCCGCCAATTGATCCGATCCGCGAAGAGCTGGTGATGAGCCTCGTCTCCTTCATCGGCCCGCGCCCGAACCTGTTCGATCTGGAAGGCCTGTCGCGCCGCAAACGCCTGGAAGTGCGCCAGCCGATCTTGACCAATGAAGATCTGGAGAAGATCCGCTCAATCAGCCTTTACGAAGATCGTTTTGAAACCAAAACGCTGAACTTCACCTATGAGGCACTGCGCGGTGCCGCTGGCATGCGCGAAGCGGTGACCATGTTGTGCGAGCGCGCCGAGGCGGCTGTGCATGGTGGCTACAACATCATTGTCCTGTCGGACCGCATGGTTGGACCGGACCGCATTCCCATGCCGGCCCTTCTGGCCACCGCAGCGGTGCATAATCACCTTATTCGCAAGGGTCTGCGCACCTCTGTCGGCCTGGTGGTGGAAACCGGCGAAGCGCGTGAAGTGCATCACTTTGCCTGCCTTGCAGGCTATGGCGCAGAGGCCATCAACCCGTATCTGGCGTTTGAAACGCTGGCCGACATGCACGCTCGTGGCCAGTTCCCTGAAGAGGTGGACAGGTTCGAGGTTGTCGAGCGTTACATCAAATCAATCGGCAAGGGCTTGCTGAAGGTGATGTCCAAAATGGGCATCTCAACCTACCAGTCCTATTGCGGTGCGCAGATTTTCGACGCCGTGGGCCTTGGCCAATCCTTCATCGATGAGTTCTTTTTCGGCACGGCCTCCATGGTCGGTGGCGTTGGCCTGGACGAGGTCGCGCGGGAAAGCGTGGAACGGCATTTCGACGCGTTCTCCGATGACCCAACGCTTGCCAACAGTCTGGCGGTGGGGGGCGAATACATGTTCCGCCAGCGCGGCGAAGACCATATGTGGACGCCCGACATCGTTGCCAACATGCAGCATGCCGTACGCGGCAATGTGCCGGAGAAATGGCACGAATATGCTGAGGCCGTGAACGCGGAAAATGGCCGTTTTACCATGCGCGGTCAGTTCCGCATCAAGGGTGCCGATGAAATTGGTACCACGCCGATATCGCTGGATGAGGTGGAGTCTGCCGAAGACATCGTAAAACGCTTTTCCACCGGCGCCATGTCGTTCGGCTCGATCAGCCGTGAGGCCCATGAGACGCTTGCGATTGCCATGAACCAGATCGGCGGCAAGTCCAACACCGGCGAAGGTGGCGAGGAAGTGGAACGCTTTACGCCGATGCCGGACGGCCGCTCGAAACGCTCGGCGATCAAGCAGGTTGCCTCGGGCCGTTTCGGTGTGACCACCGAGTATTTGGTCAATGCCGACATGATCCAAATTAAGGTCGCGCAGGGTGCCAAGCCCGGCGAAGGTGGGCAGCTGCCCGGCCATAAGGTGGATGCGGTGATCGCCAAAGTACGGCACTCAACGCAGGGCGTGGGCCTCATCTCTCCGCCGCCGCACCATGACATCTATTCGATTGAAGATTTGGCGCAGCTGATCTTCGATCTGAAGAACACCAACCCTGCCGCCGATATCTCGGTGAAGCTGGTGTCGGAAGTGGGTGTGGGAACGGTTGCTGCGGGCGTCGCCAAGGCACGCGCCGACCACATCACTGTCTCTGGCTTTGAAGGCGGCACTGGTGCTTCGCCGCTTACCTCTATCAAGCATGCCGGTGCGCCTTGGGAACTTGGTCTGGCGGAGACCCAACAGACGCTCATTACCAATGGGTTGCGCTCGCGCATCGCGCTTCAGGTCGATGGTGGTCTGCGCACCGGCCGAGATGTGGTGATCGGGGCGCTTCTTGGCGCTGACGAGTTCGGGTTCTCCACCGCGCCGCTGATTGCCGCTGGCTGCATCATGATGCGCAAGTGCCATCTCAACACCTGCCCTGTCGGCATTGCGACGCAAGACCCTGTGCTTCGCAAACGCTTCAAGGGCACGCCAGAGCATGTAATCAACTTCTTCTTCTTCGTGGCCGAAGAAGTGCGCGCAATGATGGCCGAGCTTGGCATCAGAAATTTTGATGATCTGGTTGGTCGTTCCGATTGGCTGGATAAGGGTGCAGCTATCGACCATTGGAAAGCACGGGGTCTGGATTTCACCCGCCTGTTCTGGAAGCCCGACGCCGAGCCCGATGACATCCGCTGGACGCAGCTTCAAAAGCACCCCATCGACGATGTACTGGATCGCAAATTGATCGAGCTTGCAGAGCCTGCGCTGGAAAACAAGACGCCGGTACAGATCGATCTGCCGGTGAAAAATGTCGACCGCTCGGTCGGTGCGATGCTCTCTGGCGAGGTGGCCAAGCGCTATGGCTACAAAGGCCTGCCGGACGACACCATCGCCATCAAGCTCACCGGAACGGCGGGCCAAAGCTTCGGCGCGTTCGTTGCCAGTGGTGTGACCATGGATCTGGTGGGTGACGGCAACGACTATGTCGGCAAGGGCCTTTGCGGTGGTCGTCTGGTCGTGCGTCCGCCGGAAAACACGCGCATCACGCCGGAAAAATCGATCATCATCGGCAACACCGCGCTTTATGGCGCGGTGAAGGGTGAATGCTACTTCCAAGGCATCGCAGGCGAGCGCTTTGGCGTGCGCAACTCCGGCGCCGTGGCGGTTGTTGAAGGCTGCGGCGATCATGGTTGCGAATACATGACCGGCGGTGTGATCGTCGTGCTCGGTGAGACCGGGCGCAACTTCGCCGCCGGCATGTCGGGCGGCATCGCCTATGTGCTGGATGAACACAAGCTGTTTGCCGCGCGCTGTAATCTGGCCATGGTTGAGCTGGAACCGGTGCCCGAAGAAGACGATCTGATGGAAAAACTGCATCACCATGGCGGCGACCTGGAGAGCAAAGGCCGTGTGGACCTTTCCTCCGATATGAACCGTTTTGATGAGGAACGCCTGTTCCAGCTTGTGACCAACCATGCCCGCTACACCGGCTCGGCTCGCGCGCAGATGATCTTGGATGATTGGGAACACTATCGCCCGATGTTCGTGAAGGTGATGCCGGTGGAATACCGCCGCGCGCTGGAAGAGATGGAAGCCATGCAGCTGCATGGCGTGGCGGCGGAATAAGCCGGACCAAGGAGAAACAGTATGGGTAAAGTCACCGGCTTTCTGGAAATCGACCGCCAGGACCTGAAATATCAACCGGCGGGCGACCGCATTCGGCATTTCAAGGAGTTCACGCTCCCAATGTCGGAAGCTGACGTTAAAAAACAGGCCGCGCGGTGCATGGACTGCGGCATTCCCTATTGTCACGGGCCGACCGGTTGTCCGGTGAACAACCAGATCCCCGATTGGAACGATTTGGTCTACCAGGGCGACTGGGAAAGCGCGATCAACGATCTGCACTCCACCAACAACTTCCCGGAGTTCACCGGTCGCATTTGCCCCGCCCCGTGCGAGGAAGCCTGTGTGCTGAACCTGGAAAACACGCCGGTGGCGATCAAGACGGTGGAACAGGCGATTGCCGACAAGGCGTTTGAAAACGGCTGGGTTGTTCCGCAGCCACCGCAAACCAAAACCGGCAAGTCGGTGGGTATTATCGGTTCCGGCCCCGCCGGTATGGCCGCTGCCCAGCAGCTCGCCCGGGTTGGCCATGATGTGCATGTTTATGAGCGCGAGCCCGATGCTGGCGGTCTGATGCGCTATGGCATTCCTGATTTCAAAATGGAAAAAATCCACATCCAGCGCCGTGTCGATCAGATGGAAGCTGAAGGCGTGACGTTCCATTACAACGCAGCCATCGGTGATAACTCGCGTGGCAAGGCCATTGCGCCCTCTGAGCTGATGGAAAAGCACGATGCTGTGCTCATCGCTGCGGGTGCGGAACATCCGCGCGACCCGGAGCTGCCCGGCATGGATCTCACCGGTTGTCACTATGCGATGCCCTATCTGGTGCAGCAGAATCGCCGTGTGAACAAAGAAAAGACGATCCCTGAGCCGCCCATCCATGCGCAAGGCAAGCATGTTGTGGTGATCGGCGGAGGCGACACGGCATCCGATTGCATCGGCACCTCGATCCGCCAGGGCTGCCTGTCGGTGACGCAGCTTGATATCCGACCAATCCCACCGGTTGTGGAAGACAAGCTGTCTGTGTGGCCCTATTGGCCGACCAAGTTCCGCACGTCTTCCTCACAGGCTGAAGGCGCGGAGCGTGAGTTTTCCGCCGCGACGCTTGGCATTAAGGGCGACGAAGACGGCAAAGTCATCGGCGTGGAATGCGCCCGCGTGGATGAGAAGCGCGTGCCGATTGAAGGCACAGAGTTTGTGCTGCGCGCTGATCTGGTGCTGATCGCTATTGGCTTCTCAGGCCCGAAGAAAAACGGCATCGCCGATGCCTTCGGTGCCGAGCTTGCACGCGACCGTCGCGACAATATTCTGGCCAATGATGATGACTATAAGACCAGCATCGATGGGCTTTATGTCGCCGGTGACATTCGTCGTGGCCAGTCATTGGTGGTTTGGGCCATTCGCGAGGGCCGTCAAGCTGCCCGCGCCATTGATCTGGACCTGATGGGTGAAACAACGCTGCCGCGCTAGCCGCCAGAACCTTCTGGCCAGGCGAAAGAGTCTGCGCGTCCTGCAGGAGCGGGCAGAGCAGCTCCGCGCAACAAGCGCTCGCGGGTCTCGGGCTCTTCGGGAAGCACTTGACTTGGGTCTTGCACCAGCGATGCGGTGGGGTCGGCGAAACCTGATGTCATCAAGATGACCGGCCCGATCCCGTCTGCGGAGAGGTTGCTGCCCTCAAACACCACCGAGGAGACTTCGGGCTCTGGTCCAATTTGGCCATCGCGCGGCACGAAACGCTCCACAAAGTGGGCGAACTTTTCCCGGCCTGCGCGGTTGAAGAAGATGCCATCGGCTCGGCGCAGATTTTCCACCTGCCCGGCCATGTTCGGCCCGGCGCGGGTGTAATTGCCCGCCAGATCAGCAAACCCGGCATAGACGCTGACAAAACGCGCCCGTGTTGGCGCCACGGCCTCTTCAATCACCTCATTGATCAGCCGAATGTCTTCATCCAGCGCCGGGTCACCCATTGGCGGAAGACCAACAAAAATCACCGGATGACCTTCGGTCACCAATGTCAGCGCAAAATTCGACACGCGGTTGCGATAGACGTCACGCCAGGCGGTCGAGCCAAAGGTGTAGCTGCGCTCGCCATCGATAAGGGAACGACGATCACTGTAGCCGATGGCAACCGCTATCGCACCGATTTGGGTGTATTCGTCCAGACGCCGCAGCGCCTCAATGTTCCAATTGAACTCTTCAAGATCGGTCAATCCGCTGCCAGGGATCGAGGCACCTTCAGCGGTGATCAGCCGGTCGCCGTCGAAGCGGTCTACCAGACCTTCACGAAGCTGATCGGCGAACTCATCGCCCAGCGTCACAACGGTGATCGCATCGGGGTCTTTGGGCGGCGGCAGATTGATTATCGGCGCCACTTCGACTTCCGGCAGTGCCTCTCGCCGCGTCTGGCGTTGCGGTTCGAAACGAAAGATGCGGAAAAGACCGCCGCGGTTGCTGCCGGACCCAGCACTGGAACCATCTGGTTGGCTGGGCAGCACAATCGCGCTTGGATCATCTTGGCGCCATGTCTGCGCCTGCGCGGCATCGCTGGCGATCAACGGCGCGCCCACTGCCAGTATTAAGGCTGCGGTCAACACCTTCAAAGGTGGCAAAAAGCAAAAAGGGGAAACCGTTCTCATGGTTTCCCCTTAGCACAGGCTTGTCAGCGAAAAAAAGGCGCTCTTTATCCGCTTCGATTAGCCACCCAAGCGCCCAAGCAAAGCTGTTGAGGCATACCCGTCGGGTACCATACCGATGGAGGCCTGGAACCCTCGGATAGCACCGCGCGTCATTGGTCCAACACGACCGTCTACGCCACCAGTTGAGAAGCCGCGCTGGGTGAGCAACATCTGCATTTGCTCCATCTGAGCGCGCGTCAAAGGTTGCAGGTCACGCGGCCAGCCAGAGTGGAAACTCCCAAAGCCTTTCAGCCGATCTGCCAGATGACCAACGGCCAGAGCGTAACTGGTGGCATTGTTGTAGCGCTTGATGACATCGAAATTGCGCAGCATCAGAAAGGCTGGTCCGCCAGACCCTGCCGGTGCAACGAGCTTGGCTTGGTCGTCCGGACGCGGAAACTGTCGGTCGCCAGTACGCACGATTCCCATCTGCTGCCACTGCGCTAGCGTGCGCTGGGTGGTTTCATCGGCAAGTCGCCAATCAAATCCTTGCGGGATGCGCACCTCGTAGCCCCATGTGTGACCAGCCACCCAACCCGACGCCCGCAAATAGTTGGCGGTTGAGTAGAGAGCGTCTGGGACGTTTTGCCAGATATCGGCGCGGCCATCGCCATCATAATCGGCGGAGTGCGCGAGGTATGTGGTGGGAATAAACTGTGTGTGGCCCATCGCCCCGGCCCAGCTACCATACATGTTGGCCGCTGTCGTATCGCCGCGCTGAAGAATTTGCAGAGCCGCCATCAACTGCTCATTGCCAAACCGACGGCGGTCCTCATCGGCATAGGCAAGGGTCGCGAGCGAGCCAATCACCGGCTTCACAATATTGCGGTTTTGCAGGACTGCTCCGTAGGAGGATTCCATGCCCCAGATCGCAACCACAACGAATTTGGAAACGCCGGTTGCCTGCTCAATGCGATCCAGCGCAACGGCATGTTCGCGCAACACGGCCTGCCCATTGGCAATGCGCGAGGATGAGACTGCGCTGTCCAAATATTCCCAAATGGGCCGCACAAATTCTGGCTGGTAGCGCGCTGAGCGCAGCACGCTTTCATCCGGTGAGGTCACACCGGAAAAAGCTTGCGCCAACACGGCATCAGAGATGCCCGCGCGCCGTGCCTCGGCCTGAAATTGTCCAATCCAGTTTTGAAATGCCGCATCAGCGTGCGCTGTCTGCGGCACAACAATCCAACTGGCACAAACGGCCAAAAAACCAGCAAAAACAAAGCGGATCATGGTCGGTTCCTTGTTCAACACGCGCGACCCTCACGCCACGCGAAACAGTTTATGCCCCAGCAGTATTTCGGCCTGCCATGCGGGTTTCCCAAGCATAGGCATGGCCAACAATCACATCCAAATCATCATAGGCTGGTACCCAGCCCAACTCCTTACGCGCGCGATCGGCGACAGCCACAAGTGTTGCCGGATCACCAGCGCGACGACCGGTTTCACGCGCTTCAAACTCAACGCCAGAAACACGCTTCACCGCATCGACAACTTGGCGCACAGAATAACCACGTCCATAGCCGCAATTCATCACCTGGCTGTCGCCACCCGCGCGCAGCCGATCAAGCGCAAGAACATGGGCGGCAATAAGATCGCTGACATGAATGTAATCACGCACGCCCGTGCCATCCTCGGTGTCATAGTCGGTGCCATAGATTTCCATATGCGAGCGCTGCCCAAGCGCCGCTTGGCTGGCCACCTTGATAAGGTGGGTGGCGCGCGGCGAGCTTTGGCCTGTTCGGCCCTCTGGGTCAGCGCCAGCGACATTGAAGTAGCGCAGCGCCGTGTAGGCAAAGTCATGAGCGTGGGCGGTGTCGGCCAACATCATCTCGGTCATCAGCTTTGATGATCCATAGGGCGAGATTGGTACGGTTGGCGCTTGCTCGGCGATCATGGGTTGGTCGGGCATGCCATAGACGGCAGCGGTCGAGGAAAAGATGAAGTGTTTTACACCGCAGTTGACGGCGGCCGCCATCAGCGTGCGCGATTTCACGGTGTTGTTGGCATAATACCCCAGCGGATCGACCACTGAATCGGGCACCACGATGGAGCCTGCAAAATGCACCACGGCGTTCACGCCATGCTCGCGCATGACGCTTTCGACCAGAATCTGGTCACCAATATCGCCAATCACCAGCGCCACAGTGTCCGGCAGGTTCGGGCGATAGCCCGTGGTCATGTTGTCGACCACAACCAGCGGCTCGCCGCGATCAGTCAGCGCGTGCACCATATGCGAGCCGATATAGCCAGCACCTCCGGTTACAAGAACAGTCATGACGGCACACTCATTGGATCGCTCACACTTGGTTTATCGACCTGTGGAATTCTTGTGTGTCACACGAGGTTTCCAAAGGTGGGCGTCATGCCCTAGGACTCATCGCAATGATTCATGAAGAAATAAGGTAAATGAAGCATGACGCGTCGCATTCGTAAGGCCGTTTTTCCCGTGGCTGGGCTGGGCACGAGGTTTCTTCCCGCCACCAAGGCGATGCCCAAGGAAATGCTGACCGTCGTTGATCGTCCCGTCATTCAGTACGTGTTCGAAGAGGCGCGAGAGGCTGGCATCGAGCATTTTATCTTTGTTACCGGGCGCAACAAGTCGGTGATCGAAGATCATTTTGATGTGCAGGTGGAGTTGCGCGATACGCTGGCCAAGCGCGGCAAGTTTGCTGAACTGGAGGCGCTGGATCGGCAAATGCCGGAGGCTGGCAGTGTCAGCTACACCCGCCAGCAAGAGCCGCTGGGCTTGGGTCACGCCATCTGGTGCG
Source organism: Hyphomicrobiales bacterium (assembly GCA_040219355.1). Taxonomy (GTDB): domain Bacteria; phylum Pseudomonadota; class Alphaproteobacteria; order Rhizobiales; family MH13; genus MH13. The sequence goes on along the minus strand of JAVJSN010000010.1, from coordinate 222,530 downwards.
CCCGTGAAATGGTGGGAATTGAACCATTTGCGGTGCTGTTGCCCGATATGATTATGCAAGCGCCAAAGGGCTGCCTCTCCCAGATGATGGATGTTTATGCCCAAACCGGTGGCAACATTGTTTCGGTGGAACAATGCTCGCCAGAAGAAACCTCAAAATATGGCATTGTCGGCAAGGGCAAGGATGTACCAAACGGCTTTGAGGTCACTGCCATGGTCGAAAAACCTGCGCCGGGCACTGCGCCGTCAAATTTCTACATTTCTGGCCGCTATATCTTGCAGCCTGAGGTGATGGGTCTTCTGGAGAACCAGGCAGCTGGTGCTGGTGGTGAGATTCAACTTACCGACGCGATGCTGACGCTGCACGAAAAGAGTCCGTTTTTCGCGATGCCCTTTACTGGCTCAACCTATGATTGCGGTGCAAAGTCCGGATTTCTGGCAGCCAACGTCGCCTTTGCGCTCTCTCGCCCGGACATTGCGCCAGGCTTCCAGGAAGCGCTGAGGGACATCATTTCGCGACGGGTTTAGGGTTGCTGGTTGCGATCAGAGTTTCTGATTTCTGCGTAGCTCTGGTCGCTGCCTGTTTTCTCAGATTTGCCCCGCGCAGATAGGGTTTTTTGGCTGGGATCCAGGATGCTCTTGAAGCGAGCGGGCCTGCACCGATGACCAGAATCGCGCCAAGGACCATTGGCAGGTCCGAAAACCGTCCTCAATATCAAGAAACAGAACCAACTCATAGTTGGGGCATTGTATATCCGACATTTTAGGTAAGGCGTTGCATTCTCGTCATTTTGTACACTGAAGGCTGGCCATTTTCTTTAGAGAGACGTAGGGTTACTTTGTATTACCGACGCCAAATTTTTAGTCGGGAGTAAAAATTGGACGATACGACCCATCGGAAACTCACTTTACGTGAGAAAGAAATAATGGGACTGATTGCTGAGGGTTTAAGCAGTCGCGAAATCTCAAAACGGCTTGGCATTGCCTATTTTACTGTCCGCAAGCATCGATCGAATATTTTACCGAAACTGGGAATGCATGATGCCGCTGAGCTTCAGGCTTTCGCGGCGAGGCACTTTTTTACTGGCGTTGAGCAGCACCCAAAGTTACGGCCCCTTTTGATGCGCTGACCAACCGGCAAAAGACCATCGCCATGCTTGTCGCTCAGGGAAAAACCTCCAAGCATATCGCCCGCGAGCTTGCGATCAGTCCGCTAACGGTGCGCACGCATCGCCGCAATCTTTTCAAGATGCTCGACATCCACTCAGTGGCTGAATTGGTTCAAATAACAAGCAGTCTTCATCTTTCGGACGCTGCGAGCGATACCCCAACGGAGTAATATCGCAGCGGCTTTTCATAATACAACTTTAAGTTGTGATGATCTTATCACGCAGCTTAAAGGAGCTTCATCATGGCTAGCGAACAAATCATCGTTTACATCGACACCAACCAATTGGCGGCACAGAAGAAGAACAATTACAGCCTGTATTTGGCAAAGAAGGTCAACGGGAACTACACCGTTGTTTGGCAATCCAAGGGCCCGCTGGCGACGGTGACCAACCCGGCTGTCTACGAATACAAGAATACGTTCAACATCACCATTCCGTCCTACCAAGTGAATTACGGCACAGTGACGGATTCGCAGGGCGCCATCTCGTTTTCTGCTGGCGGCAAGGCGGTCAACATTAACGAAGGACAGACGGTGACGCTCGACAGCCAGGGCATCTTTGCGACGCCAACCAATACAGGTACGACCGGCGTGCTCACCATCGACAACCAGTTGCAAGGCAACCCCAACGCGATCCTCAATGACAATGAGGGCAACACGATCTACGTCAATGATTACAGCGGAATGGACGTCGGCCAATCCACATTGACGCCGATCGATGAATACCAAATCTGGTTCGATTCCTATCAAGACACCGGCACAATCATTGCCCATAACGTCTCCAATGCGGGGATCGTCACGTTCTCTGGCGGTGTGGCGAGCCAAACCATCAGCTACACCAGTGAGGGCAAATGGGTGGCCGGCGACTTACCGACATCTTCCGATGTGGATTTGTCAGCGGTCGATGCAATGGACAACACGATTGCTATTGAGGTCTTGGCTCTGTTCAGCAAAGCACTGACTGCCGGTGCGGCGACATTCTTGCTCAGCAAGCTCATCGACAAGTTTGCCAGCAATTTGCGGCCATCCAAGATTTCGGCTGTGGCTGGCAGCGCCAAACTTGAGGTGGAGTTTACCAGCGAGCCGGGCAACGGATTGCAAGCAGCGTCGACGAATGCCTACGAAGATGCGGTGAACGATGCACTGCGAGCGCTGGCGAACGAAAAACAGTCGCCGATTGCACGAGAGCGCTGGTCGATCAGCGAGCCGCAAGTGGCGGTTTTCTACAGCAATTAAGGCTGACACCCAAAAGATGAGGATGCCGCCCCGTGCTGGGCCATTGAATGGTCAAGGCGCGGGGCGACATGTTTGATAAATCGGAGGGGTAACAGGCGCATGGCGCCAAAATCGACCAATGCCGGCTATGCCGCCAATTCGTTCAACCGCTGCCGCACGCCATCATCGTTGATGCGGCGGTAGTGTGCGAGCAGCATAGAAAAGACACCGAACAGCAGAAAGTCTGCGCCGAGCGCCAAGGCTGGCCACCCGACAATGGCGAAAACGATGCCACGTGCAAGGTAGCCAACACGTCCGAGCTATTTTATAACCGAGCGCGGTGCGGACGAGGCAGTCACCTCGTCCATATGCTGGTCAATGAGGCCCTTGTAGGTTTGGAACTGACCCGTCAGCGCAAACCCCAGGCCTGCTACCATGACCAGATAGCGCCAACCCGCTAGTGCGCGTTCAAGCTCTCGATCCTTTTCATTCCCGCCGGTCACTTTTTTGCAAGTCCATCTCCCATATGGGAGATGCCAGTTTCTGCGACCTTCCCTAGCCTCGCGACCGGGACTTGGGAGGGATGAGCCATGCATGTGGCCACGAACGACATCAGTGCAATTGTAGCGCATCGCTTGACCACGCTTTGGACGGTCCCAGTACCGTGTTCAACGTGTCTCTTCCCCTGAGCAGGCGATAGCATGATGTCCTACGCTGATATCGCCTCCTATTTCGTCACCTTGATTGCGATTGCCGTCGCACCTGGCCCGATGCTGCTTCTGCTGATGGCCCGTGCGGCCGGCAACGATATCAAAGGGGCCGCCGGGTTTGCGCTTGGCGCTGCTCTGGGCAGCCTGACCATCATCACAGCGGTGTGCTTTGGGTTGAGCCAGTGGCTCGCAACGGCGCCCAACACACTGTCCTTCACCAAATATCTGATGCTCGCCTATTTCGCGTGGATCGCCTGGGACATGTGGAGAAGCGGATTTGACCCGGACCTGCAGACCGGCGTGCGAGGGACCGGTTTCTGCCTGGCCGTTGGGGCCGGTTACACCACCTGCATCCTGTCACCCTACATGTTGGTTTTGTTCCCTTTGGTGCTGCCCGAGGTGATCGAAATCAGCGTGATCGAACTTCCGCAATTCCTGGTCATTTCCTTCACCACCTTTGCGGCAGAAGCCACCGCAGCAGCGCTGGTGATCGGCCTTGCTGCGCAGTTTCGCCGCCTCATCCAATCGGAGCAATCAGTGCAGATTTTCAAACGCTCGCTGGCCGGGGTTCTGTTGCTCGGCGGCGGCTGGATCGCCTTCGTCTAGATGGGTAGCGGTTTGAGCGGAAGAAGGAATGATTTTGAGATCTCTCGGTGCAATCGACTTTCCCTGTTGCACCGGGGATAGGTGGTGTGCCTGCCCAGTGATTTGGTAAAAGTCGCGACGGCCGGTACACCACCATGAAGACCCATTTTGCTACCCATGAAACCGATTGAACATCAACGCAAATCGCTTTCTACTCAACTGATTGGCCTCGTGCCCGATAGAGGCTTTTGCGTGTGAAACAAGAAAATCAGGACCTTCAGCAAGATCAGACCGGCACCGTAATTGACCGCGACATGATCATCGACCGCATCTACCAGATCGCGCTTGAACCCTCCTCGCTGGAGGCCTTCATCGACTTTTGGCATGAGACGGGTCTGGCGGATGAGCTCGCTGATTTTGATACCGCCTACAAAGCGCATCTGCAGCGCGGTGTGAGCTTTCTTCAACGCGGCGAGACGATGGGTCCGGACCTTGCAGAGTATCTGCAGCCCTATCACAACTTGGCTGCCTTCGTTGTCGTCGGTTCGCTGACCGTCGAGGCGTCCAATTCCGGTGCCCGGTCCGCCTTCGGCGTCAAAGTCGGCGACAGCTTGGACCAGCTTGATTTGCCGGAGGACATCCGCTCGGCCCTGATCCACACTACACAGGACATTCTCAACCGGTCGGAGCATTCTGAAAGGATCCTCAAGGCGGAGCTGGCGACCAAAGGGGGCGCCATGCTGTTTCGCATCGTGCGCCTGGCCGAGATTGTTGAAGATGGCCCCGCCGCGCTTATCGTTTCGACCCATTTTCACTGGCGGGAGAAAATCGGCACGCTTCTAGGCAATGTGTTTCAGTTGACCAAGGCCGAGCAGGATGTCGTCCGCCTGTTGACCGAAGGGCACGACACCAAATCGATAGCCACCACCCGCAACACCGGCGAGGGGACGGTGCGTGGGCAGATCAAATCGATCGCCGCAAAAATGAATTTGCGATCCCAGAAAGATATCGTGCGCCTGGTCATGGCGCTCAGCGAGTTCCCGAAGGAAACCAGTGGTGAGGGAACCGTCGAACTGGCAACAACGCCGGGCCTTTCCGCAAACTGGCTTGAGACCGAGGTCTGGAAGCCGTTCAAAGCCCTCACCCTTTCCGATGGCAGGACATTGACCTATCACGACATGGGGCCATCGACCGGTGATCCGATCCTGTTCACCCATATGGGCTCCTGCATGGCGCGGTGGCCAAGTTCGATGGTCCGTCTGGCCTTTGAACGCAATCTGCGCGTTGTCTGCCCGATCCGCGCCGGCTATGGCCACAGCGATGATCTCGATCCACAGGCGGACCGGTTTTCAGCCGCTCGAAACGATACTTTAGCTCTTTTGGAGGCCTTGAAGATCGCTCGGCTGCCTTACGCAGCGCAGGGGACTGATTTTCCCTTTGCCGCAGACCTGATTGCCCACCGGCCCGACTGTGTGTCGGAGCTGATCGGCGTTGGCGCACGTCCGTGCCTGCCCGGCGGTGAACATCTGGATGGTGCCGGCCGTTGGCAGAGATTTTTCCTCTCCACCGCGCAGAAGGCCCCGCATCTGGTCCAGTTCGCCTCACGCGCGGTGATGGCCATGTGCAAGCGGATCGGCCCGGAGGCGATGCTGCAGCAATTGTGCAAGGATTCGCCAGCCGATCTGGCACTTCTTCAAATCGAAGAGATGAAACAGGTTCTGGTGGCGAACATCACCCTGATGGCCGGCAAATCCACCAATGCCGCGCGCGCCTTCGCCAGCGAGTACATCGCCTTCCAGAAGGACTGGAGCCAAAGCGTGATGGCCATGCGCTCTATGCGGGTCCAGATCTTCCTAGCCGAGCAGGATCCGACCATTGACCTCGCCGCGCTTCCAAGACTTCAACAGGCCTACCCGTGGATGGAGTTTGAAGTGGTGGCAAATGCTGGCCTTGCTCTGATGTATCAGGAACCTGACAAGCTGATCACAGTGATGGCTGAGGCCGCCAAACGGGCGTGACCGCCCTCTACCGCCGCAGCGTGAATTCTGCCTCGGCGGTGAAACGGTTCACATCGCCGGTCGCATTGGGCTCTTGCTCACAGGTGGCATCATGAAGGGCGAACTGTTTTGCAGCCGAACATTCCCACTCCGTGTTTCAGCTTTTGCTCGTTGTTGCCAATTGCGTTGATGCGATGGGGCTAAACCCCTTTTACCACCCGCAACTTGCGTTCGCGATAGAGTGTGAAGAGGCCTGCGCCGATGACCAGCGTCGCGCCGAGGATCATCCAAATGTCTGGCACTTCGCCAAAGAAGATGTAGGCCAGGATCAGCGCCGCCACCAAGCGGGTGTAGCGGTACGGCGCGACCACGGACAATTCGCCCATTCGGGTGGAAATCGTGATCGCGTAATAAGCCGCCATGCCGAAAAATCCGCCGCCAATGATGTAGGCCCAAGCGGCCGGTGCGATTTGGGTGAACAGGCGATCACCCTCCATGACCCAATGCATGCCAAGCCCTGTGGGTATCAGCAGCGCGGCCACCATGGTGACAATGGAAAAGGTGGAAAAACGTGCCTGCATGCGCCGCGCAGCAACATCGCGGATGGCAAGTCCAAGCACGGCGAGCAGCGCCCAAATGGTGTTGATGTCATACCCGCTGGTCCCTGGGCGGATGATGATCATGACGCCCAAGAACCCTATTAGGATCGCGCTCCAGCGACGCCAGCCCACGGCCTCACGCAGGATCACGGCTGCGCCCAGCGTCACCACCAACGGCAGCACCTGCAAGATGGCGGCTACATTGGAGAGTGGCATGAGTGTTAACGCCGTCACGATGGCGCCTGCTGCCAGCAAGTCACCGGCCGTGCGCCAGGCAATGGCTTTGTCGCTCAACATGGCGCCTACGAAAGCTGGCGTCATGCGATTGCCTTCGCGCCACATCAAGGCGCCATAGACGAGGGTGCCAAGCACACCTTTGATGATGAGAATTTCGCCCGGAGACGCTGAACTGTCACCGAGATTGCCTGCGGCTTTGATCGCTGCATCATCGAAGGCAAACAGCACCATGGAAAATGCCATCAACATGATGGCTTTGATGTTATCGCCAGACTGATCGGGTTGGGCTGGATTGGCTTGTGGTGGGTTGGTCACCCTAAGTCACGTTCTGATCGGATGTGAGCACAAAAATTCCCTGCGCACCGATCAAATTCCAAACCGCCCAGGGTGCGTTAATGGCGAGCCGTTGGCCTTGGGCGTTCAGCGCTGCGGAGTCTTCGATTGTCGCGTTCACTTCATCAGCCAAATTGAGAAAATCACGCAGCGTGCAGAAGTGAATGTTCGGTGTGTCGTACCAGGAATAAGGCAGCGCTTTTGTGACAGGCATGCGCCCCTGAACAAGAAGGTGAAGCCTGGCGCGCCAATTGCCGAAGTTGGGGATCGTGACAATCACGCGTTTGCCGATGCGCAGAAGTTCTTCCAGCACCTTTTTCGGCGCTTGGGTGGCCTGCAAAGTCTGGGACAGGATGACCACATCGAAGGAGCCATCGGGATAGGTGGCAAGATCGGTGTCCGCATCGCCTTGCACGACCGACAGTCCGCGTGCAACGGCCTCGTTCACGCCGTCCTGAGAAAGCTCTAACCCGCGGCCATCAATGTCCTTCTTGGCTTCCAAAAATGCCAAAAGAGTGCCGTCACCGCAGCCGACATCTAGGACGCGCGCACCTTTGGGTACAAATTGTTCAATGATCGCATAATCAACCCGACTGTCCGGCACGCTCATGACGTCAGCCCCTCACGATCAGCAACACTCGTCAAAAACGCTCGCACCGTGGCGAAGAGTTCCGGCTCGTCGAGCAGAAATGCATCATGGCCGCGGCTCGACTCAATTTCCACAAACGAAACCTTGGCCGTGGTGGCGTTGAGCGCATGCACGATCGCGCGGCTTTCTGCTGTGGGAAAGAGCCAATCGGAGGTGAAGGAAATCACACAGAAGCGCGTATGGGCGCCCGCAAAGGCGTTAGCGAGCACACCATCATGATCTGCGGCCAAATCAAAATAGTCCATCGCGCGCGTGACGTAGAGATACGAGTTTGCATCGAACCGATCGACAAAGGTCATGCCTTGGTGGCGTAGGTAGCTTTCGATTTGGAAATCGGCATCGAACCCGAACGAAATGTTGGTGCGGTTCTGCAAGCTGCGGCCAAACTTCCCCTGCAAAGCTGCATCTGACATGTAGGTGATGTGTGCGCCCATACGTGCCACGGCCAGACCTTTGGTTGGGCGTGTGCTTTGGTTGGCGTACTTTCCCTGGTGCCAGTTTGGATCGGCCATCACAGCCTGACGGCCGACTTCATGGAAGGCGATGTTTTGGCTGGAATGTTTGGCGGCGGTGGCGATGGGGATGGCGCTGATCACACGATCAGGATAGCGCGCTGCCCATTGCAGGACCTGCATACCGCCCATCGATCCGCCGACGACCGATAGCAGCTTCTCGATACCCAGATGATCGATCAGCTTGGCCTGCGCATCCACCATGTCGGCGATGGTGACCAACGGGAATGAAAGGCCATAAACTTCGCCGTTTTTTGGGTTTGGCGAGCCAGGACCGGTGGAGCCCATGCAGCCACCCAGGACATTGGCGCAAATGAGAAAATAGCGGTCGGTGTCCAGCGGCCTGCCGGGCCCAGCCAGGGTTTCCCACCAGCCGCCTTTGCCGGTCACCGGGTGGGTGCCGAGCATATACTGGTCGCCCGTCAGCGCATGGCAAACCAGGACGGCGTTGGATTTGTCGGCATTCAGCGTGCCGTAGGTGGTGTAGGCAATTTGGCAGCGGTCCAGCGTGTCACCTGACGCCAACACAAAGGGTTCGGTCACCTCTAACGTGGTGCTGGTGGCGTGGAGACTGGGCAGATCAGATGGTGTCGACATAGGCCAAAGGTGGTCGCAAAAGAGTGCTGAGCATCGTTCCCTAAACCCTTTAGCGGGCAGGGGAAAGTGGTGCGCACCATGCAACATGGTTGGCGTTTTGTGTCGAGCGCAGTAAAGGGTTGGCAATGCAGGACCCGTCACACCCTAAACGCAAAGATTCGCGCCCCACGACACTTGCCGATATCCGTCGCGAGATCGACCGCATTGATACGGCCATGCACGCCTTGCTGATCGAGCGCAGTGCAGTGATCGGTGATCTGATCGCCATCAAAAAGGTTCAACCGGTGCAGGATGGAGAGGATCCGGCGCGGCGCACATCAGCCTTTCGCCCGGCACGCGAGGCATCCATGATGCGTGAGATCGTAGAGCGCCACACCGGGTCTCTGCCGCTGGATACGGTGGAAAGCATCTGGCGGGTGATCATCTCCACGTTCACTTACGTCCAGGCGCCCTACGATGTGATTTATGCGCGCGGCGGTGATGGGCTGTCTATGCGCGATGTTGCCCGGTTCCACTTTGGTTACACGGTGCCGGTGGTGGCGGTGGATGAACCGGCCGAGGTGCTGGAAGCTGTCGGCACGCGCGGCGATGCGCTGGGGGTTATCCCACTCTCGAGCAGCGGAGCCTGGTGGCAGGCGCTGGAAGCCCCTGATGCGCCCAATGTGATTGCCCGTTTGCCGTTTGTCGAACGGCCGGACCATCCCGCCGGCATGCCATGCCTAGTGGTGGCCAATGCTCCCATTGACCGCGAAGTGATGGCAGCCACAGTGCTGTCGGTCGAATTGTCTGACGGTGATGGCTTACCCGAAGGCGTTGATGTTTTGGCACGGGCCGGTGCGTCTGCCTTGGTGAGTGCCGATAGCACAGAGGCGCTGGCAGCGGTGCAAAAGCATTCCCCTACGGCAGTCCTGGTTGGAAGCCACGCGCCGGTTTTTCGCGCCTAGCGGCAGCCGACCACCATGGACAAGGTTTTGATTCCGGGGCAAAAGCGCTGCTCGAACATCACCTATTGTATTGGCGCGTTATGACCACTGAAAGCCCTCAAGGGGCCGATCCAACCTTTCCGCAGCCCCGCAAGGGCGTTCTTGATATTGCCGCGTACGTGCCTGGCCGCAGCAAAGCTGTGCCTGGCGTTAAACTGCACAAGCTGTCGTCGAACGAGACACCGCTTGGGCCAAGCCCGAAGGCGATTGAAACGTTTCACAGCGTCGCTGACGATCTAGCAAGCTACCCCGATGGCTCAGCGCTAGAATTGCGCGAGGCTATTGCCCGCCGTCACGGCATTGCGGCGGACCGGATCGTTTGCGGCAATGGCTCAGATGAATTGCTGGCCCTGCTGGCGCAAACCTATCTTTCGCCTGGTGACGAAGCAGTGTTCTCCGAGCACGGCTTTCTGGTCTACCCCATCGCCACCAAGGCTGCCGGGGCAACGCCGGTTGAGGTGAAAGACATTGATCTGACCGCTGATGTGGATGCGTTTTTGGCGGCAATCACCGCGCGCACAAAGATCGTGTTCTTGGCCAACCCGAACAACCCCACCGGCACCTATATTCCGTTCTCGCAGGTACGGCGCCTGCATGCTGGTTTGCCTGCGCACGTGCTTTTGGTGCTGGATGCGGCCTATGCGGAGTATGTGCGCCGCAATGATTATGAAAGCGGCATGGAGCTCGCCGCGACCGCCCCCAACGTGGTGATGACGCGCACGTTCTCGAAAATCTATGGCCTGGCCAAACTGCGGATCGGTTGGATGTACGGCCCAGCGCATGTGATTGATGCTGTGAACCGGGTGCGTGGACCATTCAACATGACCGGTCCAGCCATTGCCGCCGGTGCCGCGGCGATGGGCGATATCGGCTTCATTGAAAAGGCGGTGGCGCACAATGATCGCTGGTTGCCCAAACTCACTGAGGCACTGGAAAGCATCGGTCTTGGTGTCACGCCCAGCGTTGGCAACTTTTTGCTGGTCCATTTCCCCGATACACCAGGCAAAACAGCCGATGACGCCGATGCCTATCTGATCGAACGTGGCTTGGTGACGCGTAAGGTGGCGGCCTACAAACTACCAAATGCGCTGCGGATAACCATCGGGTCAGACGAGGCGAATGCGCTGCTGATCGAAACGCTGACCCAGTTTATGGCCGGCTCATAATGGCGGCCGTTTCTTCGCCAATCAGACTGCCGTATGAGCGGATCGCGATCATAGGTTCGGGGCTTATCGGAACCTCGATTGCCCATGCTGTGCGAGCGCGCGATCCGGAATGCTTGCTTCAGTTTGCCGACAGTGATCCGGCCGCTGTTGAAACGCTGGGTGAGCTGTTTCCTGATTGTCTGGCGACCACCGATCCGTCCAAAGCGGTGCGTGATGCCGATCTTGTCATGCTCTGCGTGCCTGTGGGCGCGGTTGGCGTGGTCAGTGGCCAGATCGCCGCCCATGTGAAGTCCGGCGCCACAGTCAGCGATGTTGGCTCGGTGAAGTTTTCAGTGATGCACGCCATGCGCGATGCCTTTGGCCCAGACGTGCATGTGATGGCTGGTCATCCGGTTGCCGGTAGCGAACAGTCAGGTCCGCGCGCGGGCTTCGCTGAAATGTTTGAGAACCGCTATGTGATCCTGACGCCTGGTGACGCGTTCAACATTGAAGCGCTGCAAAACCTCACACGTTTCTGGCGGCGGCTTGGCGCGATGGTTGAGGTGATGGAGGCTGAGCATCACGATCTTGTGCTGGCGATCACCTCTCATCTGCCTCACCTCATCGCCTACACGATTGTCGGCACGGCGGATGACCTGGAAAGCGTGACCAAGCAGGAAGTGATGAAATATTCCGCCGGTGGCTTTCGCGATTTTACCCGTATCGCGGCGTCTGATCCGGTGATGTGGCGCGACGTCTTCCTCAACAACAAAGAAGCAGTGCTTGAAGTACTTGGGCGATTTTCAGAAGATCTGTCAGCCCTGCAGCGCGCAATTCGTTGGGAAGACGGCGATAAGCTGGAAGATTGGTTTGCGCGCACCCGCGCCATTCGCCAAGGGATTGTCGAGCTAGGCCAAGACACCGATGAGGTTGATTTTGGCCGCCGTTCTGCCGCACCTATCCCCAAGCCCTATGGCGATGATTGATCCTCGTCTGTTCGCAGCGCAGACGGTGCAAAAGTCGAGCGATTTCTTGCTGATATTGCTTAGAATCTAAGAGGCGGCAAGACGCCCAGCGGCACTGGACCGATGCTCACAGCGCCTTGCGAGACACGCAAAGGAAGTTCGGTGGCGGTATCTTCACCGATGGTGGTTTGACGGCCGAAAAGCATCGCGCCTGCCGTGATGGCGCTGGCATTGTTGGACGCATCGATGCCCATCAGATCGACCAGGGCAGCCACGTCATTGGTGGCAATAGCACCATCGAAACCGATCCTGCCATCCGCGCCAATCACGCCGTCGCCGTCTAGATTGATGGCGTGATCGTCAAGCCGTAGGCGCGTTGTCAGCGGCGTGATACGCCCTGACCGCTCGACCCAAGCGCGCAAGCCGTGTTGCAGCGACCGAGCACGAATGCTCGCAAGCTCCTCCATCAACGCGGTGATCGACATATCGATTTGGTTGACGCCGCCCAAAAACGGACTTTCCAGACCAAACAGGACGAGCGCAACTTCAAGGTCATTGTCTCCCGTTCGTCCCGTCGCAGCGTTGGCTCCTCCGGCAACCTCTAGCGGTTGACGTACATGCATCTCGGCCTGATTGGCTGAGACGATGGCCTGGGGGGCGCTTTGAAGCGTTACCGAGAAGGGATCAAGCACCGCAGATAGGCGCTCCAGTTCCAACGATGTGTTCAGGCGAATGCTGGCGCGCAGAAGATCTGAGGCAATATCAGCATCAAAGCCGTCGGCGGAGACACTGCGGAAGGGTCCGGTCCATTCCGCAATGGTGAAAAGCGGGTTCCAAACCGGCGCAACTGTGTTGAACGCTCCACCGGAGAGTTGTCCTCCGCTTGCTGTCGAAATCGACAGGCTGGAGCAGCGCCACTCAAAACGCGCAGGAAAACCGCCCAGGCTTTCATCGGCGCAAGTCAGCGTCACTCCCTCGCTTGCCAACGCCGTGCGGCCCTCATCGATGGCACCACGATAGATCTGCGCGCCGATGAACCATGCGGCGACAACCAAAACCACCAAGAGGGCGATGAAGATCGCCATGAATTTGATCCTGCGGCCAAATGGGGTTGTGCTTGTTGCTGATGTTGCGCTCATGGAGCAGTCCTTGAGATTATGTTTTGGCTTTTTGCGCTATGTGGCTTCTTCCACCACGCCCGGCGCTTGGTTACAAGCGCGCGATGGATGAACGCACTATGAGGCAATTGTGAGCGATCTTTGGGTTTTTGGATATGGATCGCTGATCTGGCGGCCAGGCTTTGCGCATCGCGGGGCCTATCCGGCGCGGTTGTTTGGCTTTCATCGTTCGCTGTGTGTTTACAGCCATGTGCACCGTGGCACGCCGGAACGTCCCGGCCTCGTCATGGGGCTCGATCGCGGCGGGTCGTGCCAGGGCGTGGCGTTCCACGTCGACGGTGAGCATGCGCCTGAGGTGATGCGCTATTTGCGCGAGCGGGAGCAGGCAACGATGGTCTATCAAGAGCGCGTACAGCCGGTGCACCTGCTTGATCGTGCCGAGGGCCTTCCGCGCACTATTCGAGCGGTGACCTACTGCGTCGACCGATTGCACAGGCAATATGCCGGTGCGCTGTCGCGTGATGATCAGTTGGAGATTGTGCGTGGTGCCGTTGGGCATTCGGGTGAGAACCCGGACTATGTCATCCAGACATCGCAAGCGCTGGAAAAACTGGGCGTGCACGATGCAACGCTGCACTGGCTCTCAACCCGGCTTCAGTCTGGTAGCTGAGGATTGTCGGCCCGTGCCTCTGCGACGAGCCTGTTTGTTTCAGATTCGATAATGGTTTCAAGCTCGGCGCGAACTGTCTTGGTGTCCTGCCCGGCCGGAATGGCAGGCAGCAATGAGATCACAAGCGTGCCTGGATAGCGTTTGCCTTGGCGACGCGGCCAGAAGAGCCCCGAGTTCAGACCCGCAGGCACCATCGGTACAGCCAGCTGTTTGTACATGTGAGCGGTACCTGACTTGTAGTCCGTCTGCGCACCGACTGCCTTGCGCGTGCCTTCAGGGAAAATGATGAGTTGACGGTTCGCGTCCACGGCTTTTTTTGCAGCTTTGGTCATTGTGCGCAGAGCTTGCGCGTTTTTGGACCGCTCCACTGAGATCATGTTGGCTTTGGCGCAATACCAGCCGAACAACGGAATGCGCATCAGCTCCTGTTTGAGGATGTAGGCTGGGTCATCCAGATAAGGCAGCAGGCCGAACGTTTCCCATGTCGATTGGTGTTTGCAGGCGATGATGCAGCCGCTCATCGTGCCATCGGTATTGCGCGGAATGTTCTCCAATCCACGAATTTCCCATTTGATACCTGCGGCAAAACGGGTCAGCCACATGGTGGATTTTGCCCAGCCCTTCATAGCGGCAATGGACCAGTGTCGCGGGCCAAGCAGGATCGGCGCACATATTACCATCCACAAGATGACATTGATGTAGAACGCGGTGTTGGCGGCGATGGAACGAAGTCGAGGCATGAATTTTCGATGTTTTGCAGAAAGGATCGCCGCCTTATCGGCCTATCCTGCTGCCCCGACAAGATGGCGCACGCGTGCCAGTTGCAGTTTCATGAACTCACGTGCCAACAGGCTAACCGGCCAAGAGTTGCTTTCCTGTGCGGTGGCGCGCTGATTATCCACTGCCGGGTCGATAGGGAAGGGGATCAGCTCCACACCGGGCAGCAAGCGAGCAATCTCACTGGTGGTGCGCGGGATATGGTAGGCGCTTGTGACGACCAGCAGTGAGGAAAACGCGTGCTCCTGCGCCCAGGTGGCCGTCTCGCGGGCGTTGCCTGCCGTGTCCATCGCAGCACGATCTAAATCGACGCAGCATTCAAACAAAGACGGGTCGGCATGCGTGCGCTCGACCAGTACCGTCGCGCTGGTGGCATCGTGAACACCAGAGATCAACAGACGCTGCGCAGCACCATCTTCAAGCAGTTGGAGTGCCACTTCGATGCGAGCCTGACCACCAGTGACCACCACGATACCGTCAGCCTCTACCGGGCTTGGCGCGGCCAGAGCGTTCACGTCCCGCACAAAGTCGGCGAACGCGACGAGGGATAATGCTGCCAAACCACCGAGTATGGCCGTCAATCCAAGACGCGCGGCAACGGAGCGCTTGCGCCGCCTAGGCGGGCTAGCGGCAACGTCTTTGGATGGGGTGGCCGGCGTCGACATGGTTGCGGAATCAGCGTTCACAAGGGCGTCCAGTTTCGCTCTGCAGTATGAGTGCGTCAAATGCGACAAATCAATTAGCCTGTCGATTGGGTGAAACTATGGTGGGTGCATGGCGGGTTTTTGGCAGCACTTGGCTGTTTGTCCGTGCTGTACCTTCGGCGCAACTGGGTTCGCCTTATGCTCTGTGCTATTGGCACAACCGCGCTTGGCATTGCTCTGTGCCTTCAGCACAACCGCAGGTCAGCGCCCACGCAGGAACCTGCTAACGGTGATGCGCGAGGTGGCTGCGGTGAGAAACGCGATCAAAAACACCACAAGAGCACACCCCGCGTAACCCTCAAGTCCGAGAGCCGGCGAGCCGATCAGCGCCTCAACTTGGGCCGCGTCGGCTGCACCACGGCGCGCCATCACCCAGAGTTGGAAAATGAGAAAAAGCACAATCGCGCTGACTCCACCAATCAGTCCACCACGCATGCCCAGCATCAAAAAATGTCGCTGAAACTGCCCAGCGATGAAGGTGTGGCTGGCGCCGACAAAGTGCAGCACCTCCACCACATCCTTGTTGCCGGCCATTGCGGCGCGGGTGGCGAAAATCACGCATAAAATGGTGGCTGAAAGAACCAGCACCAGAACGCCCAACCCGCCAAGCACCATGGCGCCTGCCATACGCGCAAGCTGATCGGTCCAAACGCGGTGGTCATCAACAGTGGCGCCCGGCACTTCTTGATCAAGGGCAGCCTGCAAAGTGGTAAGGTTGAGCGCGCTGATGTCGGTGACCGTCATCGCCACCAGGCGTGGAATCGGTAACTCGGCAAGCGCGGCTTCTGAGCCAAGCACACCAAGCCACGGCTCAAGAAGCGCGCGGGTTTCAGCTTCACTCACCACCGAAACAGCGCCAATGCCAGGTGAGACACGCGCAAGGTCGGCGGCACGATCCAACCGCTCCTCCATGGTGGCCGGATCAATGGCAGACACTTCGATGGTGAGTTCACGACCGATGTCAGCGCTCCAATCGCTGGCCGCGCGATCAACAAGCGTCACCGCGCCCACCGAGAGGCAGGCCAAGCAACCCATGATCGCGATCACCAACATGAGCGCAGTGCCAGCGATGGAGCGCTCGGGCACAATGGGCTCAGGTTTGGAGCTGTCGCGTGCAGGTTTTTCGGTCCCCTGGGCTGACTCTCGCTCTTTCATTGGGGTGCTGGCACGTTCAGGTCTCAGCACGATCTCAAGCCTTTCCTAATCATAGATCTGCACCCGGCCGTCATGCAGCACGAGCCTGCGTGCCTGATGCTGCTGCATGAGCAACACGTCATGGGTGGCGATGACAATGGAGGTGCCAAGTTTATTGAGTTCGACAAAGAGACGTAACAGCCGACGACCAAGCTGCGGATCAACGTTGCCGGTCGGCTCATCGGCGAGCAGCAAGTCAGGTTGGCCGATGACGGCGCGGGCAATGGCAGCGCGCTGCTTCTCACCACCTGAAAGCACCGGCGGCATGGCGTACATGCGCTCACCCAAACCCACCCAGCCCAAAAGCTCGCGCACATCAGCGCCGTAGGATGATTCATCTTTGCCTTGAACGCGTAAGGGAAGGGCGACGTTTTCGAAGGTGGTGAGATGATCAAGCAAGCGAAAATCCTGAAACACCACGCCAATGCGTTGGCGCAGAGCAGGAATTTCGCGGGCGCTGGCGCGTGCGGTGTTCTTGCCAAACGCAGTCACCCCGCCGCGCGTTGGGCGCATGGCCAGTGACATCAATTTCAGCATAGAGGTTTTGCCCGCCCCAGAGGGGCCGGTGAGATATTGGAAGCTGCGCTGCTCGATATTGAACGATAGGTCGGAGAGCACTTCGGGGCCTCCGTCATAGCGTAGACCTACATTTTCCATGGTCAGCACAGCTGCATGCTCCTGCCCGGTATGTGATGCGTCCAGGCGCGCGGGGAAATCGTTCGTGTCATACCACTCGCACCCTTCATGGTTAACAGCCCTTTAACGCTCGCGCGTTACCAGTTGTGGATCGGCCTTCGAAAGGTCTTTGGTCATAAAATGGTCCGCACGTGAAAATTGTCTGCCCCCACTGTTCGTCAGACTACACCGTTGCTGATGATATGCTTGGCCCCAACGGGCGCAAGGTGAAGTGCGCCTCGTGCCAGAAAATCTGGCACGCTGTGCCCGAAGAGGAGCCCGCCACCACCGCAGATATTGATGCTCTTTTCGAGGCCGATGATGTCCAGAACGAGGAGGCGGTGGCTGACGGCGACGATCTGCTTGATGGCTTTGCCTCTGTTGCCGAGGATAGTGTCGCGGACGGCGATGCTGATTTTGCCAGTTGGGATGAAAGCCAGGTTGCGAAAGATAGCGCACAAGACGCATTGGCATCCGGCCCGGTTGATGCCGGTGTTGATACACCGATTCCTCGCCAACCGCGCAAGGTTCGCCTGAAAGGCCAAGGCCCGTCGAAGTTAGAAATTTTCCTGCGCAAGGCGATTACCGTCGCCGCCCCTGCTGGCGTCGCGCTCGGGCTGCTTGGCTTGGTGTTGGCAATTCCAACGCGGGATGCGGTGGTGCGGGCGGTACCTGACCTAGCGCGGCTCTACCAAATGGTTGGGCTGGACGTGAATGTGCGTGGGATTGAGTTTTCGCCCTTCACCGCCGAGCGGTCTTTGGTTGCTGGACTGACGGTGCTGCGCGTCGAAGGCACAATGATCAATGCCGACGACACGGCCCGTTCAGTGGCGCCGCTACGTTTGGCACTGCTGGCTGAGAATGGAGCGGAGCTGTTTGTTTGGCGGGTTGATCCGCCATCGACCGATCTGTTGCCCGAGCAGAGCGTACCGGTGGTTAGTGAGTTGACGGCGCCGCCGGAAACGGTGGCGAGTGTCTCGGTGCGCTTCTTGCAAGAGGGCGAACGCCTAACAGGCACGTTCAATTAGCACTGGTTGTTGTGGCCTATTGGCCTATCTGGTGGCATGTTCACGCCGTGTTAAAGTGTGCGGAATCACCTTTTGCGTCTGCTAAGGAAAACATAGGACGGCATCGCGATGGCACGGCTGTTGGTTGCAGAGGATGACGAGGCCGTGCGGGCCTTCTTAGAAAAGGCCTTCGAGCTGGATGGCCATGATGTGCGCACCGCCGAAGATGGCGCGATGGCGCTGGAGGTGCTGGCCGAAGAGAGCGGCGCCTTTGACCTGCTTTTGACCGATATTCAAATGCCCGTCATGGACGGTATCGCGTTGGCGCTTTCGACGGTGCGCGATTATCCTGGTCTGCCGATCTTGTTGATGACCGGCTATGCCAACCAGCGCGAGCGTGCCCATGGACTGGAATCGTTGGTGGAAGACGTGATCATGAAGCCATTTTCGCTGGCCGATATCCGTGATGCGGTGGGCGGCGTTTTGGAAAAACACGCGGCTTAGTCCGCAGACCGTCATTCTCGACCTTGTGTCGAGAATCCATTCCAATGGCGGTTCTGCAACCCTATTGGTTCCAAGACATCTTGAGGCATGGATCTTTGTGACAAGCACAGAGATGACTGTCATGCGTTGGTTTAATCAAAACCGGTCGATCAGCCTGTCGAGATAGTCGCGTTCCACCTGTGGGCGGACCTGTTCACCCAGTCGGCGCTGGATTTCGTTCAAAATATCGCGGGCACGTTGTATATCGGTTTCTTCGGGAATGCGGACTGTTCCCTCGGCATTGCGTCCACCGGATTCGCGTTGCGGGCGGCCCAGCGGATCGGTGCCGCGCCTGCCATCGCCGCCAGGTCCAAAGGTGATGCGCGGCATGCCCTGGCCCGGCCCAGAGCTTTGCCCAGGACCTTGAGCTTGGCCTTCGCCGCCTTGCCCTTCACCTTGGGCAAGCTGCTCCATGAGATCTTGCGCACCTTGGCGCAGCGCTTCTAAGGCGCGGCCTTGCTCACCGAGCGCTGTTGTCGGATCGCCCTGCTCCAACATTTGCCCCGCGCCGTCCATTGCTTCTCCTGCTTCCCCGAACTGATCGGGGTTGAGGCCAAGATCGCGCAATTGGTCCATGAGGGCTTGGAGCTGATCTTCAAGCGCACGCTGCTGTTCAGCCAGACCTTCCAGTGGATCGTTTTGCGGCCCACCGTTGTCATTGGGCGTTGGCCGATTGGACTGGTCATTTTCACCGCCGGGCGGAGAAAATTGGTTCGGTGGTTGCACCTGTTGGCGCTGCGCATCCGAGGAAAAGGGAAAGGTCTCGTCAAGCAGGCGCTGCTGCTCGCGTGTGATCGCCTGAAGCTCCTGCATGGATTCACGCAGTTGCTGTTCTTCTGGGGTCGGTTCGCGCTGCTCCATGGCCTGGGCGCCACGCAACTGCTCCAGCTGTTCGCGCAATTGCTCCAAAAGCTCGCGGGCAGCATCGGTAGCACCAAGTTCGGCCAGATCTTGGATTTGGTCCATCATGTCCTGCATCGCCAGTGGGTTGAGATTGGCCATCGGCATGTCTTGCGGCATCTGCGCCATGTCTTGGTTTTGCAACTGCTCGGCCAGGGCTTGCATGTACTCCTGAAAGGCTTGACGCAGTTCATCCATCAACGCCGAAATCTCTTCCTCACTGGCACCATTTTCCAGCGCGTCTGACAGGTTGTCTTCGGCCTCGCGCAGGCGTTCAGCAGCCAGGGAGAGATCGCCATCCTCCACTTGCAGCGCCAGGTGCCAAAGCATTTCGACCACTGCCAGCAGATCGTCATTGCCATCAGCAAAGCGCAGGCGCTGCGTGGTGACTGTAAGCGCTAAGAAGGTCGTCAGTTGGTCTTCCATGAAGGTTTCAGGGGCAAGCGCCAGCCCTTCCAGCGCTGTGAGCACATAGGATCTGGCGCGCGTATCAACCGCTAACAGGCGGCGTTGTTCAACCAAGGCGCGAGCCAAAGGTTCGCGAAAGGGGCGCTGCGGCAGACGAATCGTTAGCGTTTCACTGGTGGCCTCTTGGCCAGCACCATCGGTAGCAACCAGGGTCATGTCCACATCTAGCCCAGCCCACGGGTGGGCAGAGAGATCACGGGTGGTTTCGACGGTTCCGCCAGTAGGCGTTTGCGGCAGGATGAGGTCAATGCGAGGGGCGTTGATCAGAGGTGTTGCATCAGCATAGCGCTCGTCTGCCGGTTCCACATCGGCGTGGGCGCTTTCAACCGCATAATCATCCTCGGCGGCATAAACGATCTCTATGGCACCAACGGCTGTTGCTTCTGGGTCGCCCTCGAAGCGGATCGTTGGTGGTGTATCGGGTGTGATGAGCAAAGGTAGTGAAATCGTGCCGCGCTGGACCGCAAGGTTCAACGTCACATCAACATCAAGCACTGCTTCCAGCGTTCCAGCATCTTGCGTTGACGTAAAGGGCAATTCTGGGTTGCCATTCATTGGTGTGAGGCTGGCGGTAACAGCATCTGGATCGCTTACAAGGATCGTGAGGCGGCTTCCCGTGGGCAGCATGGCGCCGATGGGCGGTTCGCTTTCACTCTCGACGGTGACGCCAGCAAGCAGGGTGCGTGGAGGCAAACTGGTATAGGCCGGTGGCGTGGCCCAAACATCAATGCGTACTGGCACGATGGGTGCTGATTGCATGGGCGCGAAGGCTTGGCTGATGCGCTCAGAACGCTGCGGCCCGGCGACAAAGAAAGCGACCACCAAAACCAGAAGAACCGGTGCACGTAGCGCCCAACGATCAAAAACCTCTGTGCGCGGAGCTGGCAAGCCAGCTGCCAGGCGCTTCACGTTGCTGGCCATGCTCGCCTGATGGGCGCGCCAGAGCGCCATGCCTTGAGGGCTGGTTGTGTCAAATGGCACGTCATTCAACGCGGCGAGGGGGCGACCTTGCAGGTTGGAGGCTGTTTCCACCCTTTTCATGCCTTCTTCACGCGACGTGCGTGGTGTGCGCATCGCCCAAAGGATGGCGGTAGCAAACGCCAACCCAAGCACTCCGAGCAGAGCGAAGCGCAGAAGGTCCGGCAGCAGCGGCCAGAGGCCGAGCCATGAAAATGCGAGAAACAGGCCAAAGATCGCGCCAACAAGCACCAAACGTGGCCAAAGCCGCTCCACAAACGCGAAAAAGGCCGCCCGGCGGGTGGCGCGAGCGATGCGTTTGGAAAGCTGCGGTTCAGGCGCTGATTCTGGCTCTTGAGCGCTTAGCATAAGGCGATTGTGGCGCGCGGGTGTGGTGAAGGCAAGGCGCGGATGTGCCTATCACCCAAACCAGCGCGGGCGGGAGTCGAGGCCAATCAAATCGTCCATCGTGGTGCGCGGGCGCACGACATGGAACTGGTCGCCGTTGACCATCACTTCAGGCACCAAAAGGCGTGAATTGTAGGTGCCTGACTGCACGGCGCCATAGGCTCCGGCGGAGAAAATCGCGATCAGATCGTCTTCTTTAACAGGCGGGAATGAGCGATCCTTGGCAATGTAATCGCCGGTTTCGCAGACTGGGCCCACCAGATCGACCACCGGCCACAACTCAGGCGAAGTTGGTTCCACCACCGGACGGATGGTGTGATGCGCATCGTAAAGCGTTGGGCGGATGAGATCGTTCATCGCCGCGTCAATGATCACGAAGGTCTTGCCGTCTGCAGGCTTCACATACTCGACCTTGGTGACCAGTATGCCAGCATTGCCGGTAATGAGACGCCCAGGCTCGAAGATGATCTCGCAGTCGAGCTGATCGACATGCTTTTTTACCACTGTCGCGTACTGGTCTGGGTGTGGCGGCGGGTCATTATCATCTGAGTAGGGGATACCAAGACCACCGCCCAGATCGACATGATGGATCGTGTGCCCATCGCCGCGCAATGCCTCGATCAGTCCGCCCAGCTTGCCGAACGCTTGATCGAACGGTTCCAGTTGGGTGATCTGTGAGCCGATATGCATATCGATGCCGATGACCTGGATACCAGGCAAGCTGGCAGCGCGCGCATAGGCATCGCGGGCGCGGACCCAAGGGATGCCGAACTTGTTTTCCGACAGGCCGGTGGTGATTTTCGCGTGGGTTTTGGCATCTACATCGGGGTTGATGCGCAGGGAAACTGGTGCGTCTTTGCCCATTGCCGTGGCAACCGCGGACAAGCGCTCCAACTCTGGCTCACTTTCCACGTTGAAACAAAGAATACCAGCGGCAAGGGCCTCCTCCATTTCAACGCGGGTTTTGCCGACGCCGGAGAACATGATCTTGTTTGCTGGCACGCCGGCGCGTAACGCCCGTTGTAGCTCGCCGCCAGACACCACGTCAGCGCCGGAGCCGAGGCGGGCCAACGTTTCCATGACCGCCTGGTTGGAGTTGGCTTTCAGCGCGTAGCAGACGAGCACCGGCAAATCACCAAACGCATCGGTAAACACCTGGTAGTGCCGCTCGAGCGTGGCTGTCGAATAGACGTAGAACGGCGTGCCCACCTCACGGGCGAGCGTTTCAACCGGCACGTCCTCAGCAAAGAGGCGGCCATCGCGGTAGTGAAAGTGGTGCATGGATGCGCCCTGCTAGAGGAGAAGCCCGTCCAGAACGAACGAGCGATCGTCTTGCGGTGCAGCTTCTTCTAGCTCCGAACCTTCAGGCGCTTCTGGAGCGTTGGCGGCCGAAGGCGGCACAAGAGGGCCCTTCACACCGCACCCTGCAACGGTGACGGCTAGCAAAGTGGTCAAGATCAATGTGCGAAGGCGCATGATGCGGCCCCTGTTGGCTGAGATAGCCACCTTTATGACGTCTTGCTGAGCTGTTTCAACCAGCGTCTTGCTTGTTTGCGCACATTCTGTGGGGCTGTGCCGCCATAACTGACACGCGAACGCACCGATTTGTCGACCGAAAGCACAGAATACACGTCTTGGCTGATGCGCGGCTCAACGCTTTGCATGTCGTCCAGCGACAGTTTGTGCAGGTCAACTTTGCGCTCAGCGGCCATGCCGACAAGCGTGCCGGTGACATGGTGGGCATCGCGGAAGGGTATGTTCAACACCCGCACCAACCAGTCAGCCAAATCGGTTGCTGTTGCATAGCCCGAGCCTGCAGCTTTCTTCAGCACTTTGGCATTGGGCACCATGTCGGTCACCATGCCGGTGGTTGCCGCGATGGTAAGCTCCAGCGTTTCCAGTGCATCGAAGATCGGTTCTTTGTCTTCCTGCATGTCCTTGGCGTAGGCCATAGGCAGTCCCTTCATCACCGTCATCAGCGCTGTGAAGGCACCCATGACCCGGCCAATTTTGGCGCGCACCAGTTCAGCGGCATCAGGATTTTTCTTTTGCGGCATGATGGATGAGCCGGTGGTCAGCGCATCGGAAAGCTGGATGAATTGGAACTGCGCCGATGACCAAATGACGATCTCTTCGGCAAAGCGGGAGAGATGCATGGAAAGGATTGAGGCGGCAGCCAGCGTTTCCAGTGCGTAATCGCGGTCAGACACAGAATCCAGCGAATTGGCCGTTGGTCGATCAAAGTCCAGGGCTTTGGCGGTCATTTGCCTGTCGATGGGAAAGCTTGTGCCCGCCAAGGCCGCTGCGCCGAGCGGGGACTCGTTCAAGCGCTTGCGGGCATCTTGGAAGCGGCCGCGGTCGCGGCCCACCATTTCCACATAGGCCAGCAGATGATGGCCAAATGTGACCGGCTGGGCGGACTGAAGGTGGGTAAAGCCCGGCATAACCGTGCCTGCATAGTCCAGCGCTTTCTCGGCCAGAGCTTTTTGCAGGTCCGCCAATGCCGCATCAATGCCATCAATGGCAGAGCGCACGTAAAGCTTGGTGTCGGTGGCCACCTGATCATTGCGAGACCGTCCGGTGTGCAAGCGACCAGCAGCATCACCGATCAACTCGCGCAGCCGCGCTTCGATGTTCATATGAATGTCTTCTAGGCCACGCGAAAATGTGAAGTGACCGTGTTCGATCTCTTCGCCAATCTGGGTGAGGCCGTTGATGATCGCGTCGCGGTCTTCAGCGGTTAGAATGCCGACGTCTGCGAGCATTGTGGCGTGCGCCTTGGAGCCGGCAATATCCTGGGCGTAGAGTTTCTGGTCAAAGCCGATGGAGGCGTTGATGTCTTCCATAATGGCGGCAGGCCCTGCGGCAAAGCGCCCGCCCCACATGGTGTTTTTGCCAGTGTTTTTGTCTGTATCACTCATCTGGCCGCATCGCTCACTGTTGTTCGCCCATTTCGTTGAAGGGAAACTGTTATGTCGTCACCGCAAAGTCCAGAAAGCCAACCCCCCAAGCGGGATGGGGGCAAGATACGGCTTACGGTTTTGCTGTTGGTCGCCGCCGTGCTTGGCGTCGCGTCCGGTGGGCTTGCGGTCTATATCAACAATGGCGACCCTGCAAATGGTGAAACCGCGGCGGCCTGCACCATCAGTGACGAGCGCCGCGCGGCTTTGGATGCCGCAGCGCAGGGTGAGGTGGCGGCTTTTGCTGTGGTCGATGATGCGCGTCCAGCACCGATGATGAGCTTTGTCGATGGCGATGGCGTTGCGCGCTCGATGCAGGACTGGCGCGGCAGCACGGTGCTCTTCAATCTTTGGGCGACGTGGTGCGCGCCATGCCGCGAAGAGATGCCAGCGCTGGACAGACTTCAGGCGAACCTTGGTGGCGATGATTTTGAGGTGGTGGCCGTCAACATCGACACGCGTGAGAGTGCCGATCCGCAGGGTTTTTTGGAGGAAATTGAGGTGGAAGCGCTGGCCTTTTACCAGGACAGCTCAGCGGATTTGTTTCAAGACTTGCGGGCTGAGGGCTTAGCCTTTGGCATGCCAACGACATTGCTGATCGACAGCGATGGGTGTTTGCAGGGCTTTTTGGCGGGTGCCGCGCACTGGGATAGCCACGATGCTGTCGCGCTTATGGAGGCCGCTCAGGTACCTTAAGAAGGCGCCTCCAGTTCCGCCTCCTGCGCTCTTGCTCTTGCCCGCTCGCGGGCCTTGGCGCGTGCGGCACGCGCGGCATGGATGGCCTTGGTGGCCGCTTGCATTTCCTCTTCCATGCGTCTTTTGGTTTCCAATTGGGCGGCGAGCCTTTGCTCGTATGCCAGCCGTTCCATCTCTTTTTGGTGCGGTGATTTCATGTTGGCTTTGGCAATGGCTGAACGCGAGACCGTCAGAACCGCGACCATGACAAACGCGACCACGATGTGTGCCACGACAACGACGACTGTGTCCCCGGCATGCTCCAAGG
Source organism: Hyphomicrobiales bacterium (assembly GCA_040219355.1). Lineage (GTDB taxonomy): Bacteria > Pseudomonadota > Alphaproteobacteria > Rhizobiales > MH13 > MH13. The sequence continues at coordinate 197,452 of JAVJSN010000010.1, read as the reverse complement.
TGGTGGCGATCAGTCCACGCATGGGTGTGCAGGCATCATCGGCGAAATTGCTGGCAAAGAAGCAAGGTCCGATCAGCGCGTCGCGCCAGACGAAGAGATAGGCGATCGGTGCAAGGATGACCGGCGCAAGGATGATGGCGCTGGCGTGTTGGCGGACCATCGTCGCAAGCGCACCGAAAATCATGCCGGAAAGAATTCCAACCAGGATTATGCCGCCCATGCGCACAACCTAAGCTTGGCGATCGACGCGTGTGCCGACACCCGCTGCGGTGGCTGAACCTACTGACTGTGCATCGGCCAAAGCCGCAGAGTTGGCCGACGCCTGATCGATCATGGCGACCAGCTGCTGCGCGGCTTCCTGGTTCATTTTCATGACCTTTTGCGCGGCAGCGGCGCCGATTTGCGCCTGATTGTTGGCCATCGCTGAAGATGCGATTGCGATAGGTTCCACGTGGGTAAACTCCTAAGCTTGGCGTGAGCTTAGGGCCAAATGCTTTCTGATCAGTTGATGGAATGGGAAGGGTTGCACCTAGATGGCGTCAAGCCTGGCCATGACTGCGCATAAATTACCGCGTCGGGACTGGCACTTCACCGCGATAATCATAGAAACCGCGGCCAGCTTTGCGACCGACCCATCCGGCTTCGACATATTTCACCAGCAGTGGGCACGGGCGGTACTTGGTATCGGCCAGGCCATCATAGAGCACCTGCATCACCGACAGGCAGGTGTCGAGGCCAATAAAATCAGCCAGTTGCAACGGACCCATCGGATGGTTGGCGCCAAGTTTCATCGCCGTATCAATGCTTTCCACCGAGCCAACGCCTTCATAGAGCGTGTAAATCGCCTCGTTGATCATCGGCAGCAAAATGCGGTTCACGATAAAGGCGGGGAAATCTTCGGCGACTGTAATCTGCTTGCCGATGTTGGCAACAAAGGCGCGCGAGGCCTCATAGGTTTCATCATCAGTTGCAATGCCGCGCACGACTTCCACCAGTTCCATCAAAGGCACCGGGTTCATGAAATGAATGCCGATGAACTTTTCCGGACGGTCGGTGGAAGCTGCGAGCCGCGTGATGGAAATGGACGAGGTGTTGGTGGCCAGGATGGAGCTTGGCTTCACCACAGGGGCCAACTGGGCCAGGATCTTGCGCTTGACGGTTTCGTCTTCGGTGGCTGACTCGATCACCAGATCGCAGTCTGCCATGTTCTCATAGCTGTCAGAGGCGGTGATACGGGCAAGCGCTGGCTTGATTTCATCTTCCTTGATGATGCCCTTGCCAGCTTGGCGCGTCATATTGCCGGAAATGGTTGCCAGGCCCTCTTTGACCTTGTCCAAGGCCAAATCCTGCAAAACCACATCCATGCCCGACAGGGCGCAGACATGGGCGATGCCCGATCCCATCTGCCCGGCGCCAACAATGCCAACCTTTTGAATGCCACTCATGCTTGTTCGTTCTTTCCGTAGCTTGCCTTTTTGCGACGCTGGCTACTCTTCTAGGATTCAATGGCCGATTTCAACTCCGGCAGCACCTCAAAGAGGTCGGCCACCAAGCCATAATCGGCGACATCGAAGATGGGCGCGTCCTCATCCTTGTTGATTGCAACAATGATGCGGCTGTCTTTCATGCCCGCCAAATGCTGGATGGCGCCGGAAATTCCGGCGGCGATGTAAAGGTCCGGCGCGACCACTTTGCCGGTCTGGCCCACCTGCCAATCATTGGGTGCGTAGCCCGCATCGACGGCTGCGCGTGACGCGCCAACAGCGGCGCCGAGGGCGTCAGCCAGAGGCAGGATAACCCGCTCAAACTCTTCTTTCGAGCCCAACGCCCGCCCACCGGAAAGGATGACCTTTGCACTGGTGAGTTCGGGACGTTCGGTTTCGGCCATGTCAGCCGAAAGGAAACTGGATATCGCTGGCACATCGGGAAGTGTCACCGTTTCAACGGGGGCCGAGCCGCCAGTGTCAGCCGCATCAAAAGCAGTGCCGCGCACGGTGATCACCTTCTTGGCATCGGAAGATTTCACCGTCTGGATCGCGTTGCCAGCATAAATGGGCCGCTGGAATGTGTCGGCGCTTTCCACTTTGACGATGTCAGAGAGCTGCATCACATCCAACAGCGCGGCGACGCGCGGCATAATGTTTTTGCCGGTCGTGGTTGCTGGAGCTACGAAGGCATCATAGCCATCGGCCAGGGTGATGATGAGCGCGGCCATCGGCTCGGCCAGCGCGTGTTTCAGCATGGCGTCGTCAGCGTGCAGTACCTTCTGGACGCCTTGGAGCGACGCGGCCTCTTTGGCAACGGCATCGGCACCAGAACCTGCAACGAGAACATCAACCGGTGCGCCTAATTCAATTGCTGCGGTCAATGCCTTGGCGGTTTCGCCGGAAAGTGTTGCGTTGTCGTGATCGGCGATCAGGAGTGTGGTCATTGTCATGTCTCCTAGAGAACGCCAGCTTCGGCTTTGAGTTTTTCCACCAGCTCACCGACATTGGCGACCTTCACGCCGGCCTCACGTTTGGCAGGTGCGACGGTGGAGATCACTTCCAGGCGTGGCGTGAAATCGACACCGATCTCTTCGGGCGTTTTGATATCCAACGGCTTTTTCTTGGCCTTCATGATATTGGGAAGCGAAGCATAACGTGGCTCGTTGAGGCGCAGATCAGTGGTGATGATCGCAGGCAGAGACAGCTTCACTGTTTCCAACCCACCATCAACCTCACGGGTGACGGCAACGCTGTCACCATCGAGTTCAACCTTGGAGGCAAACGTGCCCTGTCCCCAACCCAAAAGGGCGGCGAGCATCTGGCCGGTTTGGTTGCAATCATCATCAATGGCCTGTTTGCCCATGATGACGAGATTTGGGTTCTCTTCGCCAACAACCGCTTTGAGCGCTTTGGCAACAGCCAATGGCTCTGTGGTCTCGTCGGTTTTGATCAGGATAGCCCGATCAGCACCCATGGCCAGCGCAGTGCGCAGTGTTTCCTGGGCTTTCTCCGGCCCGATGGAAACAGCGATGATCTCTTCAGCCTTACCGGCCTCTTTCAACCGCAGCGCCTCTTCAACCGCGATTTCGTCGAACGGGTTCATCGACATCTTCACGTTGGCAAGGTTCACCCCTGACCCATCTTCCTTCACGGTGATGGTGACATTGTAGTCGACCACCCGTTTGACCGGCACCAAGATCTTCACGCAAACATCCTATTCTTGCGGTTGGGCTGTAGTGGCGCGTGCGCGCATGGCCTGGGTTCAAGGCAGGTTGTGCATCGCAGCAAAACGCTGGCGGCAAGCTAGGGCCGGGCCACCAAGCTGTCAACGATCCCAAAGTTGGCACTTGGCCACACCCGACATTACCGTTCGTCGGGGGCGGCTGGTGCCGGCAAATCTTGGTCGAACAGTTTCACATCGCGGTGCTTGAACAGCGGCGTTAAAGCAGCACCTGCCACCAAACCACCAATATGCGCCCACCACGCTGTTTGCGAAACAGCGGTATCGCCTAGCACCATGATCACGTTCCACACCACATAGGCGCCCAGCACGATCCAGGCTGGAAGCTGGAAGGGAAACTTGATCAGCAGCGTCACCAGCACCCAGACCTTCACCTTCGGGTGCAACATCAGGTAGGCGGCGACCACGCCGGACGTGGCGCCGGATGCGCCCACCAGCGGCGCGGAGGGATCCGGTGTCATAATCGCATAGGCAAGGCCACCAGCGATGCCGCACAGGATGAAGAAGATGAGAAATTTCACATGGCCCATGGCATCTTCGACGTTGTCGCCGAAGACCCATAAAAAAAGCATGTTGCCAGCCAAATGCAACCAGGAACCGTGCAGGAACGCGTAGCTGAGCAGGGTCAGTTCTTCGGGCACGAAGATGAGATCGGTGGGCCGAGTCTGTTCAGCAAACAGGGTCACGGGGATCAATGCCAGGCGATAGTCTGGATAATCGACCACAGCGCCCTGAAAGACCAGAAACATCGCCACGTTGAGAACGATGAGGCCGACCGTGACCGCCTGAACGGTGATCCGCTCTTTGGGATTGGAATCGAAGAACGGCAAGAACATACGCTGAGGCCCTGATTTCTTGCCGTATCGGCAATCGTACTTTGCCTCTTAGCGGTTTTTGCCTGGCACCCACAAGACGTCGGCTGCGCCCTTGTTGTTGGTCCAGCGCGAGGCGACGAACAAAAAGTCCGACAGGCGATTGAGATATTTGCGCACATGGGTGCTGACCATGCCCGGCTCCTGCTCGGCCAGTTCGACCGACAGACGTTCAGCGCGGCGCGAAACGGTGCGTGCCACATGCAAGGCGGCGGCGGCTGGCGTGCCACCAGGCAGAACAAAGGAATTGAGCGGGGAGAGGTCAGCATTCAACTGATCGATCTCAGCCTCTAGGCGGTTGACCTGTGCTTCCACCACGCGCAGCGGTTCGTAGCCAAGGTCTACGTCGGTTGGTGGAGTGGAGAGATCGGCGCCAAGATCGAACAGATCGTTCTGGATGCGCATCAGCATCGTATCGAGGTCAGCAAGTGTTGCGTCAGCGCCGGTGGACAGGCGCGCCATGCCGATCGCGGCATTGGTTTCATCCACCGTGCCATAGGCTTCGACCCGCAGATCAAACTTTTTGCGCCGTTCGCCAGACCCAAGGCCTGTCGTGCCATCATCGCCGGTCTTGGTATAGATTTTTGTCAGAATGACCATGAAAACTTCCTAAGTTCGGCTGGCGAGCCAGGCGACAATCATCACCACGACGATGGCAATGCCCTGCAAGATCACGCGCCAGCGCATGAGCTGCTGAGAGCGGTTGGAACTGCCGCCTCTCATCATGTTGGCAAGGCCCAAAAAGAGCACAACCGCGACAGCGCCGAGTGCGAGAAACGACAGAATTTGAAGAAAGGTGCTCATGGTATGTCCTACGGGTCAAAGCCGTCGCTGGGTCACATGGCCGGTTAGCGCTGTGACGTCGTGGCCGCATCAATTGAGCAGCACATACGATCCGTTCAGCAGCGTGGCAAATGTCACCCATGCGGCGTAGGGGACAAACAGCCAAAAGGCGAGCCGATCAATCTGCCGGGCCGTGGCCATCCAGGCGATGATCGCGACCAGCAGTGCCAGAATGACGATGATGCCACCGGTGATCGATTGCAGGGCGAAGAAGGCGATGGTCCAAGCAGCATTGAGTGCCAGCTGGATGCCGTAGCGTAGGCGTAGGGCAAATGTGCTCGTCTGTGAGGAAGCTGTGTCAGCTCGCCAACCGGCATAGGCCATCAAAAGATACAGAATGGGCCAAACCACGCCAAACGCCCAGGACGGTGGTTGAAAGGGTGGCTGGTTGAGCGCTTGATACCAGGCGCTGGTATCTGGGTTGCTGGCAAAACTGCCGGTAACCGATGCGGCTGCCGTGGCAAGCACATAGATGGCCAGAACGAGCCAACTTTTGGTATGGGCGGGAACAAGGGGCGCAGCCAACATAGGTGCGGTGGTCATGGGGGTTCCTTTGCAAATTTTGACACCACGGTTCGACGCGTTCCCGCGCGAAAGGTTGCCAGCCTCATTTGTCGCGGGCGTTTGCCAGCATGGCCGCTTGAGCGCGTGAAGGTAGCATACGCTTGACGAGCGCCATCAGATGGGTGGGAGTCGTAACGCGGTAGGCAGGTTTGGGGCTGCGGCTTTCCAGGGCCTTGATAAGCACCTTGGTCACAGCCTCTGGTCCAAGTTCAAAGGAGGCTTTGCCGCGCGCGTGGAGGCGCTTCAATTGCAGCGCATAGTCATCGGCATAGGCGGACACATCAGCATCAATTGTGCGCTGAAAAACGGCCAATGCGTTGGCGCGGAATGCACTTGTGATGGGGCCAGGCTGGATAGAAACAACCTTGATGCCAAAGCGCGCCACTTCTGCGCGCAGTGTGTCGGTGTAGCCTTCTAGGGCAAACTTTGAAGCAACATACGGCCCGCGATAGGGCGCGGCGATGAAGCCAAGAACGCTGGAACATTGCACGATGCGGCCAAAACCTTGCGCGCGCATAACCGGCAGTGCTTGGCGGGTGAGTGTATGCAGGCCGAAAAAATTGGCTTCGAACTGAGCTCGCAAGTGCTCTGTGGTGACATCTTCTAACGCACCCACTTGGCCATAGGCGCCGTTGTTGAAGAGGGCATCCAGCCTGCCACCGGTTAGCTGCAAGGTTTGTTCTAAAGCTGAGGCGATACTTGCGTCATCAGCATGGTCGAGTTGGACCGCATGCAGCCCTTCTTCCTTCAGGCGGGCCACATCAGCGGCTTTGCGGGCGGCCGCGACCACCGTCCATCCGCGTCCTGCGAGGGCGTGTGCCGCATGGTGCCCGATGCCGGTTGAAGTGCCGGTGATGAGGATGGACTTGCCCGTGATCGACCTGGGTGTGATCGACTTGGGTGTCTCGGTCTTCTTTGTCATGCGCTCGCCTTAGCGCGCTGACGCGGTCCAAGCTAGCTTACTCGTTAGGCAGCCAGCGATTTGTCACGCCGGTTGGTACTATCGAGTTTGGCGCAAACCAAAGCGATCTGTTCAATCAAATCGGTCAGCGCGTGAGGCGCCATATGGTAGGGGCAGAATTCTGGCCTCACCCGATACTTCAAAAAAACTGGGTTGGATTCGCTGGCAATATCGAAAGCGGCCAGCGACGGTGAGGTGAATTGTCGGGTGACCAGCGGGCCGACATGGACCAGATGCACATCATGGTGGCGATTATCTTGGGCGATCCGGTTGAAGGTTTCGCTCAAAGGTCCGCGTGGCCCCTCCATGACTTGGATGAAGTAGTCATCAACGTGGATCAAACATCCTGACACACCGTGTTGTATGTTGTTTGCATCAGCTTGCTTGACCAAGTTGCTGAGGAACATACGCCGCTGCTCCCCTCGCACTTCTGGCGCGCGACTGACGTAAATAATGGAGTAGAGCGGCATGCGAGCGACCTTCTCTGGTGAAGGCTTGCAGTTTTCTCTACTTCAAGTTGCAATTGTGTTAAATACAACCAATTTGCGACAGTTTAATTCATGATTGATCGTTCAGGTTCAAGTTGTGGCCATAGTTACCTTTTGGGAAAGCCAGAAGAGTTTTACTTGATCCTCCAGCGAAGGCTTGGCGAACAAAGTGTTGGTGGGCGCGATTGGCTTCACGCCTCCAGGAGGCGTTTTGCAATCACTTGTGCCTGGATCTCCGCGGCGCCTTCGAAGATGTTGAGAATGCGGGCATCGCAGAGCACGCGGGAGATGGCATATTCCAGCGCAAAGCCGTTGCCGCCGTGGATTTGCAGGGCGTTGTCCGCGTTCGCCCATGCGATACGGGCACACAGAAGCTTGGCCATGCCGGCCTCGACATCGCAGCGACGGCCTTGGTCCTTCTCGCGAGCGGAGAAATAGGTGAGCTCCCTGCCGATCATGGTTTCCACCGCCATCATAGCAAGCTTGTCGGCCACACGCGGGAAGTGGATCAGCGCCTTGCCGAACTGCACCCGCTCTTTGGCGTAGCGCAGGCCAAGATCGAGCGCCGATTGCGCCACACCGACAGCGCGGGCTGCCGTTTGGATGCGCGCTGACTCGAAAGTTGCCATCAGTTGCTTGAAGCCATTGCCTTCCTCCTCGCCGAGAAGGTTGGCGGCGGGTACCTCGAAACCGTCAAAGGCGATCTCGTACTCCTTCATGCCACGATAGCCGAGCACTTCGATCTCGCCGCCCGACATGTTGGGATGGGGAAAGGGATCCTCGTCTGTGCCGCGCGGCTTTTCGGCGATGAACATGGACAGGCCTTTATAGCCCGGCTCATCGGGATTGGTGCGGGCAAGAACGGTCATGATGTCGGCGCGCACCGGATGGGTGATCCAGGTCTTGTTGCCGGTGATCGTGTAGGTGTCGCCGTCCAGCGTTGCACGGGTTTTCAAAGATGCCAGATCCGACCCGGTGTTGGGTTCAGTGAACACCGCTGTCGGCAGGATTTCGCCGGAGGCGATCTGTGGCAGCCACTTGTCTTTCTGCGCATCGGTGCCACCGCACAGGATGAGCTCGGCTGCGATCTCCGAACGCGTGCCCAGCGAGCCGACGCCGATATAGGCGCGCGAAAGCTCCTCGGAGACGACGCACATGGCCTCTTTACCGAGACCCAGACCGCCATATTCCTCAGGAATCGTCAGACCGAACACGCCAAGCTCGGACATCTGCTCGATGATCTCCATCGGGATGTAATCGTTGGCCAGATGCCACTCATGGGCGTTTGGCTCGACGGCATCGGCGGCGAAGCGGCGCATCTCTGAGCGAAATGCTTCCATCGTTTCATCGAGACCATCGGCGCCGACGGTGGCCGCGCCGCCATCGTCCATCATGGCGGCAACCAGTGCGGCCCGTTTGGCCGGATCAGTTCCCAAGGCGATCAGTGCTCGGACAGCAGGATTGTCGGAAAAGGCGCGTGTCACATCCGACGCCACGCCGAGGGCGGCCAAGCGAATGATTTCGCCCTGGTTCATGGGGATGCCGCCTTCGATCTGAGCGAGATATTCGGCAAAGCCGATTTCAACGATCAGAACCTCGGTGTGCCCGTAGAGACCTTCGCCTTGCAGTCGCTGCGCATAGGCGAGGAGTTCGCGCAAAGCTTCGCGATAGGTAGCAAGCCACGCAAGGCCATGGGCCGCGTGTTGGTGCCGCTCAAGCAGCGCGCCTTTGACCCGGCCACCTTCCATGGTGAGCGTTGAAACGGACTGTTTGGCCGCCTCATATACGGCATTCACCGCCTCCACGGAATCGGCAGCCAGGGCAAGGCTGTTGCTATTGTCGATGGAGAGATCTTCGGCCAGGCTCATGACGGTGTCCTCGTCGTTTGTCCGTATCGCGGTGCATAAGCGTATTTGTGCGCTGCAAAATGATCAACTGTTTGCACTGCAACAACCCCGCCGATCGGCTAGGCCTGGATCCCAGGTGCCGCTTCCTGCGGTTGCGTAATCCAGCTTAAGTGAATTTGGGCTTCTGGTTGACCAGATAGACGCCGAACACCGTGATCGCCATGCCGAGGATCGCGATCGCTGCCAGGTCTTCGCCAAACATCAACCAGGCTTCGATCGCGACAAGCGGCGGGATCAGATAAATCAGCGTGGCCGCCCGTGACACCGCGCCATGGCGGATCAGAAGCAGGAATAGCCCAATTGCCGCTAGCGACAAGCCGACTACGGACCATGCCAACACAAGCATGCTCTGGCCGTTGATGGTGATGTGCATGTCTTCGATGAGAAAAGCTACTGGAAGCGTCGCTGCGGCTGCACCGACATATTGCAGAAACGAAATGGCGCGCAGGTCGCCGCCTTGCAGGAACCGCTTCTGGTAAAGCGTGCCGAGGGTTACCGAAACCATCGCGACCACATTGATGGCAATAAGCCAGGTCGCGACGGTGAAGGCTTCGCCTTCCAAGGTGAACAGGCGCGGCGAGAGCGCGACGACCAAGCCGGCAAAGCCGAGTGCCAGGCCAAGCCATTGTTTTTTTGTCAAATGTTCAGCGAGCCAGGTGACGGCCAGAACCGCCGTCAGAAGCGGTTGCAGCGCGGCGATCAGCCCGGAAAGCGGCGTGGCGAGTCCTTCATCGATGACGTACCAAACCCCGCCGAGATAGATCGCATGCAAAAGCACACCGGACGCCAGGCCGTGTGCCCAAAGACGTCGGTCGGCGGGCAGTTTCACCTTGAAAACCAGCATGATGAGGAAGAGCGCTAAGGCCGCCAGCGCATAGCGTGCGGACAGGAAGGTGAGCGGATCAGCCAGGGGCGCAGCGGCCCGCGCGGTGATCCAACCCGTTGACCAGATGAGCACGAACAGGACGGGCGCAAGGCGCAGGAGCATGGGAGGCTTTCAGGGAAGGCGATGAAGACGCTGCGGCTTAGCCGGTTCGCTATGCCGTGTCATCATTTTGGGTCACCTTGTCCTAAAGAGTGCCCCAATCTCAAGACGTCATCCCCGGGCTTGTCCGGGGGATCCATGCCTGAGGTTTTGCTGGATAACCCGGGCCTTGAGGGATCGTTCACTGACATGGATTCCCGCCACAAGGGCGGGGATAACAGTCGACGGGTGGCGAGATTGTGTTATCCCGGACGAGCACGGCGAGACCCCGGATCTGCGAGCGACTGGACTGTTGCGATCCCGGATAACGCTCTGCGTTTCCGGGATGACACTGCTTTTAGCTCGCCGCGTCGAGCACATCCTCAAAGGTGCGCAGGCCAGGTTTTGGCGAGCCGACCAGGCAGGCCATGTTGCCCGGCGCGTGCTGGTTTTTGTACATTTTTGTGTGTGCCTTGGGGATGTCGCGCCAGGAAAAAACCTCTGACATGCAGGGGTCGATCCTACGTTCAATGACCAGCTTGTTGGCGGCGGCTGCCTGTTTCAGATGGGCAAAGTGGCTGCCCTGGACGCGCTTCTGGTGCATCCAGACATAGCGGGCGTCCATGGTGAGATTAAAGCCGGTGGTGCCAGCACAAATCACAATCATGCCGCCGCGTTTGCACACGAATGTGGAGACCGGGAAGGTGCTCTCGCCCGGATGCTCGAAGACGAAGTCGACGTTCACGCCCTTGCCGGTGATGTCCCAGATGGCTTTACCGAACTTGCGCACTTCAGAAAACCACGTGTCGTACTCGTCGGAGCCGACCTTGGGCAATTGACCCCAGCAGTTGAAGTCTTTGCGGTTTAAGACACCCTTGGCGCCCAGCGACATAACGAAGTCGCGCTTGTCTTCATCGGAGATCACACCGATGGCGTTAGCCCCAGCGGCAGCGCAAATCTGTGTGGCGAATACACCCAAACCACCTGAGGCACCCCAAACCAACACATTGTCGCCAGGGCGCAGGACGTGCGGGCGGTGGCCGTAAAGCATGCGGTAGGCGGTGGCGAGGGTGAGCGTGTAGCAGGAGGCCTCTTCCCAGGTTAGATGTTTTGGCCGGGTCATGAGCTGGCGCGCTTGCACCCGGGTGAACTGAGCGAACGAGCCATCCATCGTCTCGTAGCCCCAGATGCGCTGGCTCGGCGAGAACATGGGGTCGCCGCCATTGCACTCTTCATCGTCGCCATCATCCTGGTTGCAGTGGATGACGACCTCATCGCCAACCTTCCAGCGCTTTACCTTGGAACCAACGGCCCAGACGATGCCTGAGGCGTCCGATCCGTTGACGACATAATCGTTCTTGATGAAGTCAAATGGGGAAATCGGCTCACCGAGGCCGGCCCAAATGGCGTTGTAATTGACGCCCGCTGCCATAACGAAGACCAACACTTCATCATCACCAATCTCCCAGACCGGCACGACTTCCTGCTGCATAGCGACTTCTGGCTCACCATGACGTTCGCGGCGTACCGCCCAGGCATACATATTGGCAGGCACATGGCCGAGTGGCGGTATCTCACCGATCTCGTACAAGTCTTTGATGTCACCGGAGGTTTCGGCAAGTGCCATAGCTAGGCCTCTCATGCTGTCGGCAATTTGTGCAGTGAACTATGCATTGCTGCGCTGCAAAAAACCATACGACCATTGTCCGTGAGGGCTATGCTTTGTCCGGTGTCAAGCGCGCCTGTTCCGTTAACGTCGATTAACCTTTTCTGGCCCTATCGTTAAACGGGATGTTTAGGGACCGCGTCTATCGTAGGTTGCACACGGGAGTGTCCGGCGAGGAAAGCAAACGGATATCCCGAAGCGATTGGGACACCATGCTATGGCTGGCCTCTTACCACCTTATGTGATGGACAATTTGTGGTTCATCTTTCTTGTCGCCTCGGTGCTTACTTGGCCGATGGCGTGGTTTGCTGATGGCGCATTCAAAGACAACGCGTTCGGCTTGATCGGCAACTATGTGATCTTGATGATCGGCTCTTTGATCGGTGCGACCTTGTTGATGGTCCATATTGGTTCTGCCAACCAGGTGATCAACGCGCCGCATTTGCCGTTCTTCGCCGCTGTGGCAAGTGCGTCGGTACTGATCTTAGCTGCCTGTTTCTTGAAGCGGTTGCTCTCGCGCTAAGCCTGCCCGTCTGTTGCCAGCCTCGCTTTGTACTTGCGTCCAAAGGTGAGGTGACTGTCCGCGTTTTGCACCCTATGCTGCACTGCACATAGTTGGACAAGGCGTCAGTGATATGAGCGAAAAAACGCAGAAAGATCGTCAGAAAGATCGCCCGTGGATTTTCCGCACCTATGCCGGGCACTCCACGGCCAGGGATTCCAACGCGCTCTACAAAGCCAATCTGGCCAAAGGACAAACCGGCCTTTCGGTGGCCTTCGATTTGCCGACCCAGACCGGCTACGATCCCGATCATGTGCTGGCACGCGGCGAGGTCGGTAAGGTCGGTGTGCCCGTGGCGCATCTGGGCGACATGCGCACGCTGTTCGATGGCATTCCGCTTGATGCCATGAACACGTCGATGACCATCAACGCCACCGCGCCGTGGCTTCTGGCGCTTTATGTGGCGGTGGCCGATGAGCAGGGTGCCGATCGCGGCAAGTTGGCTGGCACCACGCAGAACGACATAATCAAAGAATATCTTTCCCGCGGCACCTATGTGTTTCCGCCCGAACCTTCCATGCGGCTGACCACCGATATGATCGGTTGGGCGTACAAGAATACGCCCAAATGGAACCCGATGAATGTCTGCTCCTACCATTTGCAGGAGGCAGGTGCGACGCCGGTGCAGGAGCTTTCCTTTGCGCTCGCCACGGCAATTGCCGTGCTCGATACGGTAAAGGCGCGCGGCATTATTCCCGAAGAAGAGTTCCCCAAAGCTGTTGGGCGCATCTCGTTCTTTGTGAATGCTGGCATGCGGTTCGTCACCGAGATGTGCAAAATGCGCGCCTTCGTCGACCTTTGGGACGAAATCTGCGAGCAGCGCTATGGCGTGGAAGACCCGAAATATCGTCGATTTCGGTATGGCGTGCAGGTCAACTCGCTGGGGTTGACCGAGCCGCAAGCGGAAAACAATGTCTACCGCATTCTCATTCAGATGCTCGCCGTCGTGCTGTCGAAAAAAGCCCGCGCCCGAGCGGTGCAGCTTCCGGCCTGGAACGAGGCTTTGGGCCTGCCAAGGCCCTGGGACCAGCAATGGTCACTGCGCATGCAGCAGGTGATGGCCTATGAGACGGATCTGCTTGAGTTCGGCGACCTGTTTGATGGCTCGAAGGAAGTGGACGCCAAGGTCGAGGCTTTGAAAGCTGAAGCGCGCGCCGAACTGGCACAGATCGAGGCGATGGGTGGGGCAATTGCGGCCATTGAAACCAGCTATATGAAGCAACAGCTGGTCGCCTCAAACACGGCACGCCTGGAAGGCATCGAAAAAGGTGACCAGACGGTTGTCGGCGTCAACCGCTACGAAGAAAGCGAGGTTTCGCCGCTTGGGACAGGTGAAGGCGCCATTATGGTCGTGCCCGATGGGGTCGAAGAAGACGCCGTCGCCACGCTCAACGCCTGGCGGTCACAGCGCGACCAAAAGGCCGTGGACAAAGCGATTGCTGGCCTGAAACACGCTGCCGAAAGCTCCTCGGGTTCTTCCGCGAATATCATGGATGCGTCAGTGGAGGCCGCTAAAGCTGGTGTTACCACGGGTGAATGGGGTGCTGCGCTTCGTTCCGTCTACGGCGAATACCGGGCTCCAACGGGCGTCGGCAAAGCCGCGCGCGCCGATGTCGGTGACCTTGCTGAGGTTCGCGCCGACGTGGATGCTGTGTCCGCCAAAATGGGCCGACGTCTAAAAATGCTGGTCGGTAAGCCTGGTCTGGATGGTCATTCGAACGGCGCCGAACAGATCGCCGTGCGCGCCCGCGATTGCGGCATGGAGGTTGTCTATGAGGGCATTCGCCTGACGCCTGCCGAGATCGTCAATGCGGCCATTGAAGAGGATGTGCACATTGTGGGCTTATCCATCCTATCAGGCAGCCATGTGGCGCTTTTGAAGGATGTCATGGATCGTCTGCGCAACGAAGGTGCGGATGACATACCAGTGGTTGTTGGTGGTATCATCCCGCCCGAGGATGAAATTGCGCTCAAAGCTATGGGCGTTGCTGCTGTTTACACACCCAAAGACTTTAAAGTGAACACGATCATGGCAGATATTGTGCGCATCGTTGCCGAAGGCCAAGAAAAAGCGGCTTGAGGCGATGTTTAATCGGCTTAATGATTAAACTCTGAAGCAACCTGCTCACCAGGGGTTAAACCGCAATTGGTTAGGTGGTTTTGTCCAGCACAATAACGCGGCATGTCTGGCCGATGCGGCCAAAATGGGTCGCTTTTTCGTGCGCGCGCACTGTGATGAGGCCATCGGCCACCAACTGGTCGATGGCCTTTTCAAAGCGCAATTTTTCCCAAGCACCATCATAGATGTTAAGGGCGAACAGCCCGCCAGGCTTGATGGTGGTCAGCACAGGCCGCAAGGCTTCCGGGCCGACATGGCCAAGCGTGTAAAGCCCACTGGAAACAGCGGCATCATACCCTCCGGTTTCAAACGGTAAGGCTTTGGTGGCGTCAGCAGGCCTGAGGCTTTGGTAGAGCCCGGTTTTGCTCGCCTCACGCAGCATATTATCGGACAGATCAAATCCATCCAAGGTCACGCTGGGAAAACGTGCCTGCACGGCTTTGGCGGTCAATCCGGTGCCGCAGCCAGCATCCAAAACTTTTGGGTTGGGTAGGCATAAATGCTCGGCCAAAGCGTCAGCCACCAATTGCGGCGCGCGGTAGCCTAGCGCGCCTACCAGGCCGTTGTAACTGCCGGGCAGGCGATTGTAGAGCAGGCCAAAGGCGTGAACGATGGCGTCAAACGGCTTGGGTTTGTTGGCAGATGCGGAGGGTGCGGATGGGCCAGGCATCGCCCATCCTTTCCCATTCTCTGCCCGACGTCAAAAGTTGAATACGCCAGGATTGTTGTTCGCCCGCCGCTCAATAGCGGCTTCACATGGCGTAGAAGAATTCTTCGCGCGCGATCTTACCATCTTTGACGGTGTAGACGGCGATCTCATCCATCTCAAAAAGCTCACCCGTTTCTTTGACCGTGGCTTGGCCTTTGAATGTGAGAGCGAATTTGTCGGGCTGGTGCGGGTATGGCCCGCCAGCTTCTATGGTCACCTGTTCCATCGCGTTGTTCCAATAATCATGTTTGCCGCGAAGGGCATCCAGGCCCTCAAAAACTTGTGGCCCGCCCCCTGGCCGCGCCAGGGCTTCAACTGAAACGACGTCATCGGCGTAAAGCGTGTTCAGTCCTTGGTCCTCGGTTCCGTTACGGCAATGGGCGATCAGTGCGTCGGCTATCTCTTGCATCGTCATCGTGTCGTTCCCCCGATTGGATGATGGTTGCGCACCCATCATGCCATATCTGCACAATCTGTCATTGCACAGTCGCGTGAGCGCTTGCGCCTCCTGACAGGCGGTGCCACAGGACAGTGATGTCGCTTCTTGCCATTGTCCTTCCGGTCTTCGGGCTCATTGCCATCGGCTTTACTGCCGCGCGTGCCGGCCTCATCAAAGATCATGTCGGCGATGGGCTGTCTGATTTCGTGTTCACGGTGGCGGTGCCCTGCCTGTTGTTCAAGACGCTGGCCACGGCAGACGTGCCCGAAGCCTCGCCCTGGTCCTACTGGGCGGTCTATTTTGCAGCTGTGATCGTGGTATGGGCAAGCGCACACATGATCGTCACGCGCGGGTTTGGTCGCGATAAACCGACCGGCACCGTGGCGGGGTTTTCGGCAGCGCAGGCCAACACGGTCTTGATCGGCATTCCGCTGATCCTCACCACCTATGGCGACGCTGGCCGGGTGCCGATTTTCCTGCTGATTGCCATCCATCTGCCCATCATGATGAGTGCTGCGACCCTTTCGATTGAGCTTGGTGGGTCAGAGCGTGGCAACTTCGGCGAGACGGTTCGCAAGCTTGCTATTTCCATTTTCACCCACCCAATCATCATCGGCATTCTGCTTGGCCTGATATGGCGGTTCACCGGTTGGGAAATTCCACCAATTCCCTTCCAGATTCTGGACATGCTGGGGTCGACGGCGGTGCCGTGCGCTCTGTTCTCTGCGGGTATGGCCCTCAAACGCTATGGGCTGGCCGGTGATCTGCGCATTACGCTAACCGTGAGTTTTTTAAAGCTCATCGTCCAGCCTGGACTTGTCTTTCTGTTCGGGGCCTATGTGTTGCAACTGCCGCCGATCTGGCTTGGCGCGGCGGTACTCTTCGCCGCCTGTCCTTCCGGTATCAACGCGTATCTGCTTGCCAATCGCTATGGCACAGGCGTGCGTATCGCATCCTCGTCAATCGCGCTATCGACAGCGCTGGCGATTGTGTCGGTCACCGGCTGGCTTTGGGTTCTGACGGTTTGGGCGCCGGTCTAGCCTGTCGCCATGAGGCGGGCGACGAGCGCGTCGCGTTCGACTCCGGTACGCCTGAGCGACCGCAAGCTTTTCGCCCCTTCAGACTTGGAGAGCTTGCGGCCATCCTCACCCAGGATCAGTCGGTGATGGTGGTAGATCGGGGTCGGTAAACCCAACAGTTCCTGCAGCAAGCGCTGCACCGATGTGGACGGTTCCAGATCCAGCCCGCGCACCACATGGGTCACACCTTGGTCGGCGTCATCGACAACCACGGCCAGATGATAAGTGGCAGGGCGGTCGCGTCCACGCAGCAGAATATCGCCCCAGGCTGACGGATCGGTCATGGTCGTCACGGGCGCGGATGTTGGCGTCTCCATGCGCTTTTCTGAGACCTTGGTCACGCCCAGTTTTTCAAGCGCGGCAGCCATGTCCAGACGGATGGGCACATCATCTGGCATCGCATCCGGGCGCTCGGCGCGGTCGCGCTCACCGAAGGGATAGTGCGGGCTGCCATCTGGATCGTTGCCCCAGGGAATATCGTCAGCTTTCAGCCCATCAAGGGCGCGTGCGATCTGGGTGCGTGAGGCTGGTGCAGGGTAAGCCAAGCCTTGATCATACAGCGTGCGAAGTGCGGTGTCGTAAGTGTCCAAATGTTCGGACTGCACGCGCACGGGCTCTTCCCATGCCAAGCCAAGCCAAGCCAGATCATCTAGAATGGCCTCAACATATTGCGGACGGGCGCGCGACAGATCGGTATCTTCGATGCGCAGCAAAAAGCGTCCACCCAGCGCTTTGGCCCAACGTTGGCATTCGAGCGCACTTAACGCATGGCCCAAATGCAGATAGCCATTGGGCGATGGCGCGAATCTCAAGACCGGCTGGCTCATGTATCGATGCATAGAATGTGACGACGATGTGGTCGAGGGCCTAACGGCGCTTCGTGCAGCCGATCCGGCGCTTCATAGGGCAATGGATGCGGTAAAGCATGTGCCACTGCGCCGTTCGACGCCCGATTTTGCTGGCTTGGCGCGCATTGTGATCGCGCAGCAAGTTTCGGTTGCCAGCGCCAAGGCGATCACAGCGCGCACCATCGATACGCTTGGTGCTTTGGAGGCGGCGCGATTTGCGCAGGCTGACGACGAGGCGTTGAAAGCCTGTGGGCTATCACGGCCCAAACAGCGCACCTTGCGCGCCATCGCAGATGCATTGCCGGACGATAACACGTTTGACCGCCTCAACGCGTTGGATGTGGCTGCAATGGAGGCCGAGTTGGTGACCATCAATGGAATTGGCCCATGGACAGCCCAGATTTACGTGCTTTTTTGTGTTGGCCATGCCGACACCATGCCGGCGGGTGATCTAGCGTTGCAAAAGGCTGCCGCGTGGGCACTGGGGTTGGATGAGCGCATGAGTGCGCAAGCGCTGGCGGAGCGGGCGGAAGCCTGGTCGCCCTGGCGCGGTGTGGCAGCTCGGCTTTTATGGTCCTATCACGCGGTGGTGCAGGATGGCCGGTCTGGTATTGCGCTTTAGCGCAAGACAGATGATCCCCCACACGATGTTTTCGGCTGTGGCAACGTGTGTCTTCACAAGCCTGTCACACGCGCTATACATAGCAACGTGCGTAACAATTGTGTTGTGCGAATCGGACCGGGAGCAGAGCTTGACCGTCGCCGTTTCTCCGGAAGAGTTTAAGGCCACCGGTCACCCGGTGGTTTCCTCTGCTTCCCGGATCATGAAGCCTGAGGCCTGCCCGGCCTTGGTGCTCAATGCAGACTTCAGACCGCTTTCCTACTACCCGCTGTCGCTTTGGCCCTGGCAGGAAGCGGTGAAGGCAGTGTTCCTGGATCGGGTGAACATCCTCTCCGAATACGATACCTGCGTGCACAGCCCGACGACGGCGTTTCGGCTGCCGAGCGTGGTGTCGCTGAAAACCTATGTGAAGCCGCAACGTAACCCGGCGTTCACCCGGTTTAACGTGTTTCTGCGCGATCGGTTCGAGTGCCAATATTGCGGCTCGCCCGATGATCTGACGTTTGATCATGTGGTACCGCGCTCACGTGGCGGCCAAACGACGTGGAAGAACATCGTGACCGCGTGCAGCCCCTGCAACTTGCGCAAAGGCGGCAAGATGCCCAAAGTCGCGCAGATGTTCCCGCGCCAAGCGCCTTATCCACCAACCGTGCACGACCTGCAGACCAATGGGCGGCAGTTCCCGCCCAACTATCTGCACGAAAGCTGGATGGACTTCTTGTATTGGGATACCGAGCTGGAGCCGTAAGGTTCAGGCATTTTTCGGTGGCCAGAGCGCTGCTGCGAAGCAGACTTTCATCAGCGCGGCAGCTGCGATCACGTTCCACCCGGCAAAGGACAGGCCAAGCACGCGCAGGGCTGCTTCATCGCAAAAGATGATCCTCGTTTCGCTGATTTCATCAAGCAAGCTGCCCGTGGATACTGCGGGTGAAGCTCCGGCGCCGCAGTCGTTAGGACCGGCCCAAAAATTCCACTCCGCGCCAGCCTGGTACATGCCGGTGACCATCGACATGGCAAACAGGATGCCTGCAACGGCCAGAAGCCCACGGGGGACGCAGGCCGGCCATTTAAACGCCACGGCTAGCGCTGCCAGGGCCAATAGCGGCATGGCGAGGTAGTAGCCTTCGCGTTGCTCCAAACAGAGCTTGCAGGGTGTGTAACCGCCAACCAGTTGGAAAGCCCAAGCGATGGCCAAGATGACAATGGATGCCGCGATCACGCCAAGCGCGGCGCGCGCCTGACGGCCATCGGCAGGGTAAAAATCGTCGGATTTTGATGTTGCGCTCATAAGTGCATGACCACCGTCAACCGAACAAGAAGTCAACCGCCCAAATACCCGAGCACCCAAACGACCAGAAGCGGTGCTGAGATCAGCAAAAACGCCACCCAGGCAATCCCGATCAGCAGGCCAAGCAGGATCATCAAACCATCGCGCTCAATAAGGCCGATGGACGTGATGGTCACGCCAATGCCAGGCACCGTGTTGGTGGAGGGCAGGGGCACCAGAATGGAGGCAGCTGGGATCATCATCAGCGCGCCAACAATGCGCGTGGCGCGTGGTCCAGAAAGCGCCAGCAGACGAGGTCGCGAGATATGTTCTGTCCAGCCGAACCATTTCTTTCCGCGCGCGACGACTGTGCGCATGGCGGCGATATCAAAATCACGGGTTTTAAGCTTTTCCGGCAGCCACGGCACGTGACGACCGGAGGCCATCTGGCCGGTGAGCACGAGGATCGGCAGCGCAACGATCTGCGGGATCAGATAGACAAAAGGCAAGCAGCAGGGCAGCGCGAGGGCGAGGATCATCAGGCCAAACGCGCGTTCCTTCAGTGCGGTCGCCAGCGTGCCAAGCTCCAATCGCTCTGCACCGGAGGTCTGCGCCTCTGCCAACACCGCATCGATGCGGTCAAAGGCGGTGGCAGAATCACCTGACAAGTGTCCTGTGGAGGTTGGTGAAGAGAAGGCGGTCATCCTGTGGTGTGGCTCTTTAATGTGGCGTTGGGTGAAAAAACCCTAGCGGGCAGAAGCTGCCATCGCGTTACCAGCTATGGTTACGGCGCAAAGATGGCCTGCTGTGTCAAATGGGATGCAAAAGAGGATTGACGCTTGAGCGGATCGCAGTATGGTCCGCGCCATCTACCGCACATGATGCTTTCAGATTGCCCCTGTGGCGGAATTGGTAGACGCGCTCGATTCAAAATCGAGTTCCCAAAAGGAGTGCCAGTTCGAGTCTGGCCAGGGGCACCACATTCGTTTTTGAAGAAAACGATGCCTCCGGCCCGATGATCGAGTGCGGCAGGCGAATGCGCAGCAAGATCAGACAGCTCAGCTATTAAGAGGCCGAGCGCATGCCTGGCGCGCTCGCTGGCCCATCGCCTTGTGACAGCACCCAGCGGGCAAAGGTGTCGGCGGGGACAGGTCTGCCGCCGAAATAGCCCTGATAATGGCCACAGCCTGCGTTGCGTAGGAAGAGCAATTGCTCCGCCGTCTCGATGCCCTCAGCGACGACGTCGGCACCAATAGCCTTGGCCATGTCGAGAATGGTGTACAGCAGACTCTCTGAGGCTGGATCTTCGCCGATGCCGGTGACCAGGCTGCGATCAATTTTCAGTGTTTCAAACGCCAGTGCTTTCAAGCGGCCGAGGTTGGAATAGCCCATGCCGAAATCATCGATGGCAAAGCGCACCCCAATCGCGCGCAATTGAGCAACTTGGTGCTCGACAACCGCACTTTCTTCCATCGCTGTGTTTTCGGTAATCTCAATCTCCAGCGTTCTTGGATGCGCATCGTGAAGATCCAGCCAATGCTTGACCATGTCGGCAAAACCATCATCGTTGAGCTCTTCGATGGACACATTGACCGCTATGATCAAAGGTTCATCGCGTCTGCGGTTGATCGTGGCGGCGGCTTCGATGGCTTTGGCCAGCATCAGCTGCCCTATCTTCGGAAGAAGGCCGATACTGGCAGCGACAGGCAGAAAAACATTGGGCTCCACCGGCCCCTTGGTTGGGTGCTCCCAGCGAATAAGGGCTTCGGCGCCATCCAGCTTGCCCGTTTGCACCTCAAACTGCGGCTGGAGATACATTTGGAAATTATCCTGCTCGACGGCCTGCTCCAAATCGCGCTCAAGCGCTGAGCGCTCTTTCATTTGCGTATGAGTGTTATGATCATAATAGCGGTGGGTGTTCCGGCCGCCGCGCTTGGCTTGGTACATCGCAACGTCGGCGCATTTGAGCAGATGTTCACGGCTTGTGGCGTGCGCTGGGAAAAGAGCAATGCCGATACTGGTTGTGTTGGTGATATGGCAGCCGTCCACTTTGAAGGATCGGGCCATCTCTGAAACGATATGGGTTGCCAGCGCATCAGCCTTTTTGCTTGGAACAATTAAGGTGAACTCATCGCCCCCAAGCCGCGCCAAAACAGCTTCGTTTTTATCAAAGTCGGCCAAGTGGCGTTCATCGCTGGCCACATCGAGCAAGATTAGGCCTTTCTCGCGCATGCAACGGGCCAAACGCCTTGAAAAACTACGCAAAAGCAAATCACCGACATGGTGGCCGTGCGTGTCGTTGATTGCTTTGAAGTTGTCCAAGTCGAGGAACATGACGGCGAAACTGGTTTCGCTGTGCGCGTGATGCAGTGTGAGGTGCTCGAGTTGGTTGTTGAGCCAACTGCGATTGGGTGCACCGGTCACCTTGTCTTCGTAGGCAACGCGATGGATCTCATACATTGAGGTCTTTAAGTTTTGCATCATTGCGTTGAATGCGGCGCCCAGTTGCGCGAACTCGTCCTTGCTTTTGATTGCAATTTCCGTGTCCAGATTGCCATCGGCGGCACTGCGGGCCGCTTGCGTCAATTGGATTAGCGGCGAACTTAACCGACTGGCCAGCCATCGGCTGAACAGCAGTCCAACCAAAAGAAATGCAAAACCGGCAAGCAGATTGTTGACCAGAACCGCGTTCATTTTGTCGACCAGTCTTTTCTGGTTGTAATCCAGGCGCAATATGCCGAGCACGGTTCCACCCACCGTCAGCGGTGCAGCAATGCTCAATACTTCGCTTTCAAAGACTTGCTGGCGATGGCCGGTTGCGAATGCGCGTTCAATCAAAGGGTCCGCGATGTAAGATAAAAAATTGGCCTCGATGTCGCCGCCACCAGCCAAATACCAGCGACGGGGGCTCACCAAGTAAATCACTTCAACGTCGAATTGATTGCCAACCTGTTCAAAGAACACTTCCAGACCGGCTGGGTTATTCTCGAGAAGGTGAGGCATAGACACCTCTTGCGCCAGCGCGATCAAATGGTCGGCCGAATAGGCCATCCGCTCAGCAAGCAGCACGCGTTGTGTTTGCATGTTGATAGCGATAACCACTGCCACAAAGACGATGATTAGGGCTGATAAAACCAGCGTGAGGCGGCGCGCCAACCCCAAGGTTGACGCCCGAAGCCACTTTGAGAGCGTGTCTTTGGTCCCCACAATATGGCCCCTAAATAACGCCCATCAAGTTCAGCTCGTCGAGGAGCTGATAGATGGGTTCAAAGGTAGCCTCGACACCGTCTGGGAAGTCGTCAAAGCATGTCGTGTCGTTGAACAGTGCCATGGTGCGTTGTCCTTCACTCGTATCGGACATGTCGCGCAGGACATCTTCTATACGCGCGCTTAAGGCGGCATCCATCCCACCCCGGCGAACCACAACTTGGCGCGGAACATCTGCGCTGCGTGCAATGCTGCGAAATGCTCCAGGCTGCGAGTCTTCCAGCCAGGCAAGGCCGCGCGGATCCGTCGCGCCGGCGCCGATCAGGCCTTGGGCGAGCCAAAGGATTGTGTTGCGATCATCACCGGTGAAAACAAAACCGATCTCATCGCCTGCGGGGCTATCATCTGTTCCTTCAAGTTCACGTAATGGAATGCCTGTTTCGCGCACCAAGGCCACTGGAAGCATAAAGCCAGATGTCGAACTTGGCCCTTGGAAACCAATGGTTACGCCTTCCAGATCATAAAGTGAGCGGATGCTGCTGTCGTTTGGTACGATGATGATGGAATGATATTCGCCGATGCCGTTTTTCCAGCGGCGCAAAAAAGGTTCGCCGCCAGCTTGTCGTGCGACGTGGGCAGCGACCACCGGGCTGTCGAAGTACAGATCCACATCACCGACGCGCATGGCATCTGCCATGTCCTGTGCGGTTGGCAGCACCGAGATGCCAACTCGGGTGATGCCTTGATCGGCCAGCTGCTCTACCAAATAGTCCGCCAGAGGCGTGAACTGCTCTATATGTTTGCGCACATCATCGTTGATCGACCCAAGCATCAATGTTTCAGCTTGGGCCAATTTCCCCGCGACAAGCACAAGGCAAAGTGAGGCAATACGGACGAGAAAACGCATGGAGGTGACTCTCGAGCGGCGGGAATATCAGGCAGTAGCCTTGTTTTCTTACAACTCATGGTTTCAAACCCCGTTAACAGGGCGCCTTTGTCCGTTACGGCCCACCAACAGGCTTAATGAACTCTCACCAAATCCTTATGGTCGGCGAGCTTAGCGTTGTTAGGTTGGCAAGAGGTCGTCAGGAGGCCCAATGACGCGCGCTGTCACTTTTGCCGTGAAGGGTGGACACTGAGGGTCAACGCCCTATGCTGAACCTCATGGAAGCGCGTGGAGGTGCTGTGCCAATGAGGGCATCACACTTCCCACCCACGCGCACTGCCACTTAGGTGCCAATGGGCACGGGAGATCAGTTCATGAAAATCCTCACCGCCGCAGGCCTTGGCCTTGCAACCCTTACGGCTGTCTCAGCTTTCGCCATCGCGCCGGCAAGCGCGCAAGAATGCCCGCTCGACCGGCCCGTGAATATGGCCGGACTTGGGTATGAGTCCCACGCGTTCCACACCGAAGTGGTCGCGACCATCATGCGCGAAGGTTTCGGGTGCGAGGTCGAAATCATCCCGGTCGAAACGCTGGCTGGCTTCACGGGCCTGGCGCGTGGCGACCTGGATGCCAACATGGAGATTTGGACTGCCAATCCGCCGCCGGCCTGGCAAGAGGGCTTGGACAACGGAACGCTGGTGGATCTTGGCCCGAACTTCCCAGCCGCTTTGGAAGGCTGGTTCGTGCCGCGGTATTTGGTGGAAGGGCCTGATGCGCCTGCGCCTGACCTGCGCACGCCTGCGGACCTTGCCCGCTATGCGGAGCTGTTTGCCGATCCAGAAGACCCCGATAAAGGCCGGTTTTACAACTGCGTTGCCGGTTGGGTGTGCGAAGAAATCAACACCAAGAAGCTTGAGGTTTACGGCCTCACTGATCTTTACACCAACTTCCGCCCTGGTTCGGGCGGCGCGATGGCGGCTGACATCGTTTCGCGCGTGCGCCGCGAGCGCCCTGTCGTGTTCTACTATTGGGCGCCGACGGGTCTCTTCGGTCAGATCGGTGATGAGCTGATCCAGCTGGAAGAAGAGCCGTTTGACCAGGAAATCTGGGATGCGATGCGCGAAAGCGATGCGCCGACCGCAACGACGGCCTATCCTTCCTCGCCTGTCCATGTGGGCGCCAGTTCGGAGTTCGTCGAGGCGGCACCAGCATTGGCCGCGCTGCTGACAAACTATGAGACGACGGTTGTCGAGACCTCGCAAGGCGTTGCCTACATGCAGGACAATGACGCCGATGCCGACGAAGCGGCGATGAACTATCTTGAAAACACCACGGCCTGGGAAAGCTGGGTACCCGCCGACGTGGCGGAGCGCGTGCGCGCAGCGCTCTAATTGGACTCAACATTTGAACGTGCGGCGTGTAGAACGCCGCACGTTCTTCTTTATGGTTTTCGTTTCCGAGTCCAAGGCAGGATGTTTTAGCGATGTTTGACGAGTTGGAATGGAACGGCATCTTTGTCGATGTCGGACGTGCCGTACGCCGCACCACAAATGATTTCATTGAGTTCTTGACGGTCAGCTATGGTGATCAGATTGAGGCATTTTTCAATCCGATTTTGACTATTCTTGTCTGGATTGAGCGGCTGCTTCTCGGTCGTTCGGAGCCTGAGATCGTTCTTCTCATCGTCTTTGGCGGGCTCATCAGCCTGTTCGTCTATATCATTTCGAAGAATGCGATTTTGGCTGGGTCGGTGTTCGCCATTGAGGCGGCATTGTTTTTCATCTCGCGCTACACCACGACGGTCGGCGAAGATACCATCCAGCCGATGGAATGGCTTTGGGTGCAGGAACTCCAAATCATCGCGCTGATCATGCTGATTGCCTATGCGGCAAGTCGTAAGCTGCTGTTGGTGCTTTCTATGGGCGTTGCGATGTACGTCATCGGCGCCTTCGATCTCTGGGATCAGGCGATGCAGACCATTGCCATCATGTTGGTTTCGATCCTGATATCGGTGGTCATCGGTGTGCCCGTGGGTGTGCTGATCGCTCGTTCCAATCGGTTGCGATCTGTCGTCAATCCGGTACTCGATCTCATGCAGACGATCCCGAGTTTTGTTTACCTAATTCCCGCTGTCATGCTGCTAGGTTTGGGTAAGGTGCCGGCTGTTATTGCCACCGTGATCTACGCTGTACCGCCGCTTATTCGCCTGACCGATCTTGGTATCCGCCAGGTGGATGGCGAGGTCACTGAAGCCAGCCGGGCCTTTGGGGCAACACGCTTCCAGATTTTGAAAGATGTGCAACTGCCGCTTGCCATGCCTTCCATCATGCAAGGCATCAACCAAACCACGATGATGGCGCTGGCCATGGTGGTGATTGCGTCCATGATCGGCGCGCGTGGTGTCGGCGAAACGGTGCTGCTTGGTCTGCAACGCAACGATCCTGGCCGCGGCTTGCTCGGCGGGCTGGCCATCGTTGTGCTGGCGATTGTGTTTGACCGCATCACTCAGGCCTATGGTGCGCGGATGCAAAGCTATCGCACCGCCGGTCACTGATCCTTTCTTTTCAACAGTTAGAGGCCACCCGTGGCGCTTATCGACGTTCAAAACGTAACCAAGATTTTCGGGCAGCACCCCAAAGTCGCCTTGCGCAAGGTGAAAGCCGGTATGGGCAAGACCGAGTTGCTGGCCGAAACCGGTCATACGCTCGGTATTCATGATGTGTCGCTGTCGATAGAGCAGGGCGAGATTTTCGTCATCATGGGTTTGTCAGGTTCAGGCAAATCCACACTGATCCGGCATTTTAACCGGCTGATCGACCCGACCGATGGGAAGATCGTTATCGACGGCGAAGATATTCTCAAGCTCAGCAACAAGGCGCTTGAAGGTTTCCGCCGCAAGCGCATGTCGATGGTGTTTCAGCGCTTTGGTCTGTTTCCGCACCGTACGGTGATGGAAAATGTCGGCTACGGGCTGGAAGTGCAGGGCGTCGGCGAGACAGAGCGCAACAAAGCGGCGCGCGAATGGATCATTCAGGTCGGGCTTGAAGGCTATGAAGACCAGTATCCCAGCCAGCTTTCTGGTGGCATGCAGCAACGCGTGGGTTTGGCGCGTGCTTTGGCAACAGACGCCGACATATTGTTGATGGATGAGGCGTTTTCGGCGCTCGATCCGCTGATCCGTTCGCAAATGCAGGATCAACTGGTGGAGCTCCAGGATCGGTTTCAAAAGACCATCGTTTTCATCACGCATGATTTGGATGAGGCCCTGAAGATCGGCGATAAAATCGCGATCCTGAAAGATGGCGTTTTGAGCCAGGTCGGCACGCCGGCGGATATTTTGATGCATCCGGCCGATGATTACGTTGCTCAGTTCGTGCGTGACGTGAACCGCGCCCGGGTGCTGACCGTTGATGTGGTTGCCAAACCGCCAAAGCTGCGTTTGACGGATGAGAATCTGGAACATGCGCTCGCCACGATGCGGAGGAGCGGCACCAATGTGGGTTATGTGGTGCAGGATGACGGCAATTATGTCGGGTACGTCACCGAGCACAGTCTGGAAAAAGCCATCGCTGCACCAGGCTCGCCGAGTTTGAGCGATGTGGCCGATGAAGGTGGGCGCTTAAAATCCACAAGTTCTATTGAGGAGGCGCTACCAACGGTTCTTGAGACCGAGCACCCTGTCCCGGTGGTCGGCAAGAATGGAGATCTGACAGGCGTTCTCTATCCAGGTCGTGTGGGTGAGGTGCTTTCGCCTTCGTCTGTGCGGGCTGTCGACAATGAGGAACCACTTGTCGTGGATGTCGCGACCAAATCTGTTGAAACCGTTGACATCCAGACGGATGACGAGCCTGCGACTCTGGCAACCAACAACGCCGGGATCGTCGATAAGCTTACCGACGCAATGCCCGATCAAGTGTCCATGACACATGCGTCCGTCGAACCGTCTGAGCGTCTCGTGAAAGCAGAGGATTCCGCCGACGAAAAGAAGGCAAGCAGTTAGGTTCGCCCGCACCTGACAGTGTTTGTTGCGCGGTTTGGCGAACGCTTCTAAGACACGCCTATGAGCGATGATCCAAAATTTCATATGGTTGCTGGCGCGGCACAGCCTGTCGCGCCTTTTTCGCACGCCGTTGAGGCTGACGGTTGGGTGATTTTAACCGGTCAGATGCCGACTGATCCCGATGACCCGGCAGCGCCTTTGCCCAATGGCATCGTGGCGCAAACCCATGCCGTGATGCGCAATCTGGAGATCGTTTTGGCAGGGCTGAAACTCGACCTCTCCCATGTCATGCAATGCCGCTGTTTCCTGACCCAGTTTGAGCGCGATTATGCGGCGTTCAATGAAACCTATCAGACCTATTTTCCTAATGATCGCCGTCCGGCACGCACGACCGTCGGTGTAACAGGGCTTGCTGTTGGAGCGCTGGTTGAAATTGATATGATCGCAAAGCGCCCCACAGCGACCTCTGGCGGTCCTGTGCTGCCGAAGGTCGGCTATTGGTCGGAGCCGAGCTCTTGAGGGTGGCGATGACCCTGCGTTCCCTCTTTTTCGGCGCAATGCTTGTGTTGGCTGCTCCAAGTCTGGTCGAGCAGGCTTGGGCGCAAAGCACCATGGAGACGCCAAGCAATCCAGATGTTTTTGCCGATATCGCGCAAGGTGAGCTGGAGGCAGATGCCGACGCCCAGGCGCTTGCCGAGGGACCGGTGCAGCAGCTCGCCGATTGGTCGATCG
Organism: Hyphomicrobiales bacterium; assembly: GCA_040219355.1. Classification (GTDB taxonomy): domain Bacteria; phylum Pseudomonadota; class Alphaproteobacteria; order Rhizobiales; family MH13; genus MH13. The sequence continues at coordinate 169,489 of JAVJSN010000010.1, read as the reverse complement.
AGCTTGACTCACTGCGCGAGGATCTTGCGCGTGATCGTTTGACGCTGGATGCCCTTGCAGCACTACGGGACAAGGTCACAGCGGTGCGCAACGACATTCAACTGTTTGTCGATGAGGTTGCACCGCGCCTGGCCGAACAGCGCGCCTTGCTGGAAGGCCTTGCGCCTGGTGATGGCGAGCTGGTGGAATCGCCGGAAATTCAAGCGCAGCAGGCGAGGATTGCCGAACTGGAGCGCGAATTGCAGCCCGCAGAGTTGTTGCTCGGCCGCGCCAATACGCTGCGCGATGAGGTCATCGCACGGCGGGCTGTGGAGTTTACCGGCCGTCTTTTCGAGCGCTCCTCTTCCATTTTGACGCCGCAGCTTTGGGTCGATGGTCTCGGCGACATGCCGCGCCTTACGCAGCGACTGGTGGAGCTGACCGAGAACTCCTGGAATTCAGTGAGATCGCGCGCGACGCCAGCCTCGTTTGCTGGCTTGGGCGCACTGGTTCTGATCCTTTTGGTTATGGCCATTCCGTTTCGCCGGTTTGCTCTTCGGAAGGCAGCGCGCGCGGAAACGGTGGACCCGTCCAGTTTTGACAAGACGCTGGGCGCTCTGCGCATCGTTCTGGTTAGCACGCTCATCCCAGCGATTGGTTTTTTGCTGCTGTTGTTCGCGCTGGAATCAGTCGGCGGACTTTCGCTGCGCGCCAAGGCGATCCTCAACGCGGTAGCCACCAACACCATCTTGTTCTTTTTCATCAGCGGAATTTTGCGGGCGTTCCTTGCTCCCGGCCTGCCTGCTTGGCGTTTGGTACCGGTGGGCAATGGTTATGCGCGCACAGCTGAAGGCTTCTTTCGGCTTGCCGCCTTTGCCTACCTAATCGGTGAGCTCCTACGCGCCATCGCGGCGGTCTTCGTCTCGCCTTTGGGGGTCGTGCAGCTCCTGGAAGCCATACCATCCCTGGTTGCCGCACTTTCAATATTGTTTGCCTTACGCGCTTTGTTGCGCGGTCTTGCGCCGAGCGACGCGGAAGAAACGCCGCCCGTCTCTCACATGTTGTGGCGTTGGACCCTTCCGATCACCGGGCTTGCTGCGGTTGCCGTCATCATTGCCCAATTGTTCGGGTTCTTGGCGCTCAGCGCGTTTATTGTCGACCGTTTGGTCTGGACATCAGTTGTTCTGGCCGCCTTGCACTTGGCTGCCGCGTTGGTTGAGGGGCTGACATCAGCCACGTTGCAAGAGGACACGCCCGCCTCGGTTTGGCTGCATGACAATATTGGACTATCGCGAACAGGCCTTGGGCAATTCGGTGTGCTGCTTGCCGGTGCCGTCAAACTGGTTCTCATCATCGCGGCGGCGTCGTTGATCATTGCACCCTTCGGCGTTGAAACCGGGCAGCTGACCGACATCTTTAGGCGTGTTTTCACCGGCATTGAGATCGGTGGCTTCTCCTTTTCGCTGACCTCGGTTCTGGTCGCTTTGGCGTTGGTCTTCATCGGTGTGGTCGTCACCCGCGGCATTCAGGGTTGGCTGGAAAACCGGTATCTGCCGCGCACCACGCTCGACACTGGCCTCAAAGCATCGATCCGCACAGGTATTGGCTATGTGGGCGTTATCATCGCAGCGTCCATCGGGCTTTCTTCGCTTGGTCTCAACCTTGAGAACATTGCGCTTGTTGCCGGTGCGCTTTCGGTCGGCATCGGTTTCGGCTTGCAGTCGATTGTGTCCAACTTTGTCTCGGGCCTGATCCTGCTGGCCGAGCGACCCTTTAAACAAGGCGATTGGATTGTTGTTGGCGAGGAGCAAGGTATCGTCAAACGCATCAATGTGCGCGCAACCGAGCTGCAAACATTTGACCGGGCCACCGTGCTGATCCCGAACCAGGATTTCATTGCTGGCACCGTGAAGAACCGCGTGCATCGCGACACACTTGGCCGGATCGATGTGCCGGTGGGTGTTGGCTATGATTGTGATCCGCTCAAAGTCAAAGAGATTTTGCTCGAAGTCGCCAATGCTCATCCAATGACGCTGAGCTATCCGGAACCGGCTGCCTTCTTTATCGAGTTCGGAGCAAGCTCGCTTGACTTCATGCTGTTTGCCTATTTGGCTGATGTCGGCAATGGCTACAGCGTGCGCTCGGATCTTCGCTTTGAGATTTTCCGTCGGTTTAGCGAAGAGGGCATCGAAATTCCTTTCGCACAATCCGATGTCACCATTCGCAACCTGGATACGATCCTGGAAGTCTTGGCCAAAGGTGGTGGCAGCTTGCCAGAAGGCCTAGGCGCCGGAGGGTTGAGCGGCGATGAAGGCATCAAGCAAACAGGCGTGAGCACCGTGCCTGCGCCGGAGCCCCATGTCAGTACCGCTGCTGAACTGCGGGCTGGTCGGATGATTGATCCAGAGGGTGACGGCGTTCCTAGCGATGAGCAAGGCCCAGACGATGGTCCCGTGGACCGGGGTTGATGGCGATGCTGGCACCTGCAACCACTTATGAAGAAGCTCGCTCGACCTTTGCCTGGGATGTGCCCGATTCGCTGAACTTGGGTGTGCAAATTCTCGATGCACCCGCCGCGCTCAATCCTGCTGCGCCGGCGATCATTGATGGTGCCACAGGCAAGGCGGCAACTTTTGGAGAACTGGCCGATGAGGCCGCGCGGCTCTCTGGGGCCTTGCTGGCTTTGGGTGCCAAGCGCGGCGACCGAGTTGCGGTGATTGCCCCCCAAGGTCGGCGAACCCTGGTGGTGCAAGCGGCGATCTTGCGCTCTGGATTAATCAGTGTGCCGCTGTCTGAGCGCTATGGCCGCGATGCGCTGGCCCACCGTATGACTGACAGTGGCGCACGTTTTGCGCTTGTGTCGGCCGCAGGTGCCGCAGGCCTGGCAAGCATTGATGTCGATCTGCCTGATCTGGAGCCGATCATCGCTTTGGAGCCGGTTGACGGTGCTCTTCACTACGATGCGTTGCTCGCTGAGAAAGGCCGGGCTGTTCCACCGGCCGATACTGGCCCTGATGATCCTTGCCTGATGATTTACACATCCGGCACCACCGGCCCGGCCAAAGGCGCGCTGCATGGTCACCGCGTGCTGGCCGGCCACATGCCTGGGTTTTTGTTCGCGCATGGTGGGGCAGTGTCATCCGACGATGTTTTCTACACCCCTGCCGACTGGGCATGGGCGGGTGGATTGCTCAACTTGCTGTTCCCCGCTTTGTCGCTGGGTGCGCCAGTTGTTGCCTATTCGGAAGCCAAAGGATTTGATCCGGCGCGCGTCGTCGCCATGATGGCGGAGCAAAAGGTGACCCACGCCTTCCTGCCGCCGACCGCGCTTAAACTGATGCGAGCAAGCGTTTCAGATGAGATCATGCGCGGGATCGGCCTGCGGTCGGTCATGTCAGCAGGCGAGGCGCTCGGTCGCGCAACCTATGAATGGGCCGAACGCGCTTTTGGATCTGCGATCAGCGAAGCTTACGGACAGACCGAATGCAATCTCATCATTGGGTCATCTGCGACCTATGGCGCGACCCGTCCCGGTGCCACGGGCAAAGCCGTGCCTGGTCACGATGTGTTTGTGGTGCGTGAAGATGGAAGCCTGGCTGAACCCGGTGAACTGGGGGAGATTGCCGTACGAGCGCCAGACCCGGTGATGTTTCTGGGGTATTGGAAGGCGGCGCATGCAACAGAGCGTAAATATTTGACCTCCGAGACGCTCGGCACCTTGCTGATGACCGGCGACATGGCCATGCGCGATGTCGATGGGTTTATCTGGTTCATGGGTCGCGATGACGATGTGATCACCTCATCGGGTCATCGTATTGGACCAGGCGAGATTGAAGACAGTTTGACAGGCCACCCAGCGGTTTCCATGGCAGCGGTGGTTGGCGTGCCGGATGATCTGCGCACGGAGATCGTGCGCGCTTTCGTGGTGCTACGCGAAGGGTTTGATCCCAGCGACACCTTGGCCGTTGAGCTGCGCGTCCATGTGCGCGCCAACCTTGCCGCCCATGAATATCCCCGCGAGATCCGGTTTGTGGAAGCTTTGCCGATGACGACCACAGGCAAGATCATCCGCCGGATGCTGAAGCACCAGGATTAGCTCTGTGATGCCAGTGCGGCTTGTGCACGCTTGGCAGCGCGCTTGATGGCAGCGCGCGCGACTTTGCCAGCGGCATAAGCTGACTTGCGTGCTTTTTCAGCCATCAGGATGGGGCCAAAGGCGCCGCTGCCGCCGGGTTTTAGGTCAATCAACACGTCGACCAGCGTCCAATGGTCATGCCAGAGGCGGCGAGCAAGCAGGCTTTCCGGCGCGGCGAGACTGTCGATCATCAAGGGTTGCTTGGCCTTTTGGGCGTCTTGCAACAGCAGCTCCGTCAGGTCAGCAAGGGTCAGAGCGCCAGGGCCCGCCCGCACGAAGGCTTCATCATAGGCTGTTTTCCATGGCATCCAGATCGGTGCGTTCTCGGTTCCAGCTTTGATGGAAAAAGTTCCTGCGATGGCTCTGGGGTCAGTGTCGACCTCTTGCAACATGGTCAGGTCGATGCGGGCGCGGCCCTCACGGGCAAGATTTTCCGCTATCTGGCGAGCAAAACCGTCATGGTCAATACTGATGAGCGCGGTGCCGCTGCGGCCTTTCCAGCCACCTGCTTCCAAAGCCAGGAAGATTTCCAGCGCGCTGCCTACTTCATTCGGTGATGTTGCTGCGCTGTGGGAAAGTGCGCCATGCGAGCCGAGTTTCCGGCGACTTGCTTTGATCGATTGAGCGCTCTTGCCGCCCAATAGTGTGCGCAAGGTCGCGGCTTTGGCCGCCTCTGCATCAAGTTTAAGACCTGCGCGCTGGGTGGTTTCAAGGACATGCAGTCGGCGCCCGCTGGTCTTAATTACCTGCTGCAACAACGGCCAGAGCGGACCATCGGTCAGCATTTTTTGCATCAACAGCACTGGAGGGCCATCGCGCCGACGAGCCGCTTTTGCAAACAGTGCTTCCAAGGCACCCGCCGCGTCTTCGGGAGAAACAAGCGGCGTTGCAACCATGGAATAGGGGTGATGCCATACGATCAGGGGCACCGGTGTCGGGACTGGGCCGTAGCGGCCTTGGGCACGGCGGACCGGCATAGCGGCGCGCGGAATCGCATCCTGCGGATCTGTGGCCATGCACAGCTCCACATCGGCTGGCGCGAGATGGCACAATGCCGGTTCCATCACCTGCGGCTCAAAGAAGATATTGCGCTCCACCGCATTGGCTGCCAGCCACGCATAGCCATGCGGCAGATCTGGAGTGGCTATGGTGGTCGCGACGCTCATTCTGCTGGTCCGGCTGCAGGGCGATCAACACCCTGCGCTTTCAAGCGACCAACGGCACCGATAAACGACACGACGCCAAGCTTGCGGTAGATCGCAAGCGAAAGCAGCAGCGTTTCAACCGTCATTGACACTGCCGTGGCGATTGCCGCTCCAATTAACCCGAACAGTGCAATGAGTGCGAAGTTCAATGACAGGTTGGTCACGAACACGCAGGCATAGATCCAGGCGGCCAGTTTCTGTTCGTTGGCCATGGTGAGCAGCGCTTCTGCGGGCCCAATGGTGGCGCGGATAACCACACCGGCCAAAAGTATGGCAAGAAAGGGCATACCTTCCTCGGCGAAGCCTGCACCAAACAGCCCAAGGACCAAACCGCCAAAGGCCCACAGGGCCAGCGCTAGGCCAAGCGACGGCCAAAAGGTCCAATGGATGGCATCGCGTAAAGTCGCGCGAAGTGCCGCCTCGTTGCCCAACGCGTGATACTCGGCAATCTTGTGGGCGGTGGCGATGCGGATGGCGAAATAGACGAAATGCACCAGAGCCAAAGTTTTGGCAGCAGCATAATAAACCGCCACGTCATGGGGCGTGACGAACAGGCCGGCGACCATGACATCTGTGTTGATGATGAGATAGAAAATCCCTTCCACAGCCAGCATAGGCAAGGCAGCGCGCAGATAGGGCGTCAGCTTTCCGCCATCGGCAATAGCATTATCATTGTCACGAGCGCCGGTTAATAGTCGTTCGCGCACGCGGAAGCGCAACATCAAAAACTGACCGACAACGACCAGCCAAATGCCAACCAGGCTGGCCATCATCGCGGTCACGGCGCTGGCTTGCGTGCCAACCAAAACAAACACGCAGAACAGGCCCAGCACAAGAGAAGGCCGAGCGACATAGGCCGGGATGTTCACCAGATCGGGCCAGTCGAACGCCTGCGCTATAGACCCTTGGTTTATCATCAAAGTGATCATCGGCATGCAGATCGCCGCCAGCATAAGCGGCAAAACGAAAGCCCGTTCCAGCAGGTCAGGCATCAGCAGCACGATGGCGATGCCTGTGGCGCCCAAAAGGCTAGCGAAGCCCACATTCACCAGACTGCCGCGCACCAAAACCATGCGCAGTTCGCGATAGCGCCCAGTTTTGTAGAGTTCAGGAATAAAGCGCAGCAAAGCCGAAGGGTAGCCAAGCGCACAGAAGGTTGCCAGCACCATCACCCAGACCCAGATGATCGCAAACACACCATACTCATACTGGCCCATCAGGCGGGCGAGGATGATCTGCGAGATATAGGCCAGCGCGGCATTGAAAACGCGCACTGCAAACGTAAGAAGCGCAGCACGGGCGGCCTTGGAGCGTGGCCCGTCGTTCGAAAACGCCAAATCGAGCTTCGCGCTAACAGGTGCAAGCTTTTCGCCTAAATGAGGCGGCATTCTTGCTGAAAGACTTGAAAACAGGCGCACGCTGCGATTTCCCCTACAGGTTGTGGGGTTTTTGTAGTCCATGACCACTTAAGGGTGCGTTCGCATCGATGGTGAGCGGGGCGTTAAGACGGCAGCCTTAACGGTTCGTCAATGCGCATGGGTGATGGGTACCTTAGATTGTATTAGGGGTTTTTAATGTCTTTGTCCGCTCTGTCCATCAAGCAGCGCATCATGCTTTGCTGCGCTCTACCGTTGATTGCGCTTACCGCCGTGTCCGGTTTTACGCTTTATACCACGTGGAAAGAAGCCAGCGGTGCCAGTGATATGGGCCTGCTGCTCCATAAAGCGGAAATTCTTGGCACGGTTGTGCATGAGCTGCAGCGCGAGCGCGGCCAAAGTGCTGGCTTCATTGCCTCTTCGGGCGCCAATTTCGCTGACGCGCTGCCGCAACAGCGTGAAGCAACCAATGGCGCCTATAGAGACATGGAAGACATGCTGGGCAACATGTCGGATGTTATCGCGGTGGCGTTTGCGGAGTATGTGGGCACGCTTCGTCAGGACGAAGCTCGTGTTTTTAACATGCGAGAGCAGGTCGACACCGGCACAGCGAGCGTCAGTGACATGGCAGGCGTCTATACCTCAGCCATCCATCATTTGATTGTGGCGCTGGACCATATTGAGGATTTCGCACATTCCGGTCAAATGGCCGAACGTGTCGAAGCCTATCTCGCGATCGTTGAAGCCAAAGAAGCCGCTGGCCTAGAACGCGCAATGGGTGCCGCTGGCTTTTCCGCAGGTGAATTCAGTGAAAACCTTTATGCGCGCATGCTGACGCTGCAAGGCGCGCAAAACACCGACTTTTCGATCTTTCTGCGCCTCGCATCGCCAGATATGATTAGCCGATACAATGCCGCTATGTCCGATGCCGTCACCGGACCGGTCGACGCCTACCGGCTGGTTGCGCAGTCCAGTCCGTTTGGTGGCGACGTCAGCGTTGTGACGGGTCAAGATTGGTTTGCTGCAAGCACGGCGCGTATCGAGGCGCTGCGTGAGGTCGAAACCGCCGCAATCCATGAACTCGAAGGGATCGCCGAAGGACAGGCTGCCTCCGCCATGCGGTTGTTCTATATCGAAATTGGTTTGATGCTGGCTGTCTTGGTGGGTACAGGCTTTCTTAGCCTGCGGATTGCCGGACAGATCACTGGTGGGATCAGTCGCGTATCGTCAGCGATGGATTCCTTCGCTGAACAGAATTATGACATAGAGATTGCCGATACGCACCTCACAGACGAGATCGGAACTATGGCGCGTGGGCTGCTGGGTTTCCGCGAAAGCGCGCTGGAACGCATCAAGCTGCGCGAGGAATCGGAGGCCGACCAGGCATCGCGTTTGGAGCGCCAAGCCCGGGTCGATGCGCTGGTTGAATCGTTCCGCGCCGAGTCTATGGCGATGCTGGATGCGGTGACGGACAACACCCAGTCCATGCAAGGCGCTGTGATCGCGCTTAATGGCGTGGCGGACACGTCACGTGATCAAGTGATGACGACGAGCGCGGCGTCTGAAGAAGCTTCGGCCAATGTGCAAACCGTGGCGGCAGCAACAGAGCAGCTATCGTCCTCGGTTGAAGAGATCTCCCGCCAGGTCGTTCAAACCAATGAGATTGTCGATCAGGCCACCCGTTCGGCGGTCGATTCCAGCGAAAAGGTAACCCAACTCGCCGCTGCGGCGCAGCAGATCGGTGATGTGGTCTCGCTCATTCAAGACATTGCCGAGCAGACCAATTTGCTGGCTCTTAACGCCACCATTGAGGCGGCGCGCGCTGGCGAGATGGGCAAAGGCTTCGCCGTGGTAGCCAGTGAAGTGAAGTCTCTGGCCAACCAAACGGCCAAGGCAACCGAAGAGATTGCTAGCCAGATTTCCGGCATTCAGGGGTCAACCACGGAATCGGCGCAGTCGATCGAGGCTATTGCCCAGACGATGCGCGATGTGCAGACCTACACCAATGCCATTGCCGCAGCGGTGGAAGAGCAAGGCTCAGCGACGTCGGAAATTTCCCGCAACATCAATGAAGCTGCTCAGGGCACAGGTCAGGTGGCCGAGGCCATGGCGATCATGAGCCAATCGGTTGACGAAACCTCGCAGTCGGCGGGGCAGGTTCAACAGGCCTCAGGCGAAGTAACCGAGCGTTCGCAGAAGCTTCGTGGCATGGTCGATCAGTTCCTCACCGATGTGGCCGCCGCTTAAGCCGAAAACCCACCGGTTCTCATATAAAGTTCTTCCTCGGGCGTGGTGACGCGCCCGAGGATTTTGTTTCTGTGCGGGAAACGTCCGAACCGCCTAATCGCATCCATGTGGACCAGCGCGTAGTAATAGCCGTTCTGATTGCCCATGGCGCGGAAGATGTCGCAGCATGTGTTTTGCGCCTCCAAATCCTCGCAGTGCATGTAGGGCATGTAAAAGAAGCCGCGCGCGACGCCGTGATAGGCTTTATCGAAGTTTTTCGCGCGCGCTGCTTCAGACACTTTCATGGCCTGCGCATCGGACGCAAAAGCGTCGGGTGTGCCACGGAAGATGTTGCGCGGAAGCTGATCAAGCAGCAGCAGCAACGCCAGCGTTGTGTGTGGAGCATCCTGCCAGTGATCGAGCGCGCCCAAACGCGCTTGCATCACCAGATCACCGAATCTGTCCTTGAGCATCGTGTCGGTTTCGTCGGATTGTTTATACCAACCCTCCTCACCGATCTCCCACCAGGCATCCAAAAGCTCGAGTGCGCGTTCGTCCATGATGGGTCCCTTTAAGGCGTTTTGCATTTTGTCCCAGACGATCTTTTCGCAAATCGCGTTCGACGAATGGAAGAGGCAGCGAATTGCGCTTCACGTCAAACGCGAAACGCTCTGATATCTGGTGTTTGTCGTTGGACGGTGACACATAACGGTATGGGTGACGAGCCGATCCTTGGTGAACAGAGTGTCTTCTTGGTGGACTGCATTGGGTTGAAATGCCCATTGCCGGTTCTGCGTGCGCGCAAGGCACTGCTTGGCTTAGCGCCCGGCAAAGTTGTTCAAGTCGACAGCTCCGACCCGATGGCCATCCTTGATCTGCCCCATATGGCCCGTGAAGAGGGTCATGAAGTCATCGATCAACAAGTTAATGGTGATCGCGCGACGTTTTGGATCAGGCGCCGGTAAGCGCTATCCGGCAGAGATCGCATTGCCGGTTGGCTGAGGATTTTGCTTCAAGCAGGCGTTGAACAGATCCTCGATGCGCTTGGTTTGATCGGTGCGCGTGATGACCACGATCTGTGTGCGATTTGGTGCGAGTTTATCGACAATAGGCCCGGTGATCGGGCGGGCGGGGTGTTGCAGCGGGCCGGCGGCATGCACGGCCCAAGGTTCTGCGCCCTCGCCACCATCGATCCAGACAATACCTTTCACCCGCAACAGTTCACCGGGCAGGTTCATGCCAAGCAGGTCCATGAACATGGCAAGCACCCTGCTTTCCAGCGGCGTGTCGGTCTCGACCACGACTGAATAGGCGTGCTGGTGGTCATGATCGTGATTGGGGTCATGGCTGTGCGGATCGCCGTGATCATGGGCATGCGCGGTATCAACCATTGGTTCGACGGGGTTTGGGATGATCGGGCTTGCCTGGGCGAGAAGCGTTTCTAACCACCCGGTATCCGCTGTCAGCGCATCTGTGGTGTGTTGCTGAGCGTGAGGGTTGCGTGCGGCGAGCGTGCGATGAAGCTCATTGATTGCCTTATCGTCCACAAGATCACTTTTGGAGATGGCCAGAACATCAGCAACCGCGATCTGGGCAGTGGCCTCTTTCATGTCCGTGCTTGCCCCGGACCACGGTCCGACCGCTTGCGCGTTGGCGGCATCGACCACCGTCACGATGCCGCCCACCAGGTAGCGCAGCGACAAATAAGGGTGTTTGGCGAAGGCACCTAGAATCGGTGCCGGGTCGGCCAGGCCGGTGGTTTCGATGATGAGCTGTTTGAATGGCTTGATGCGACCATTGTCGCGGGCGCGCAGAAGATCTTCCAGCGTCGTTACCAGCGGGCCTTGCAGCGTACAGCACAGGCACCCTGAGGTGAGCTCTTCCACCATCAGACCAGATCCTTTTGCCTGGCTTTCCGCTTCAAGAAACAGGCTGTCGAGCCCGGCATCGCCAAACTCATTGACGATCACCAAGGAGTCAGCCAGCGCTGGTGTCGCCAGCAGCCGGTTGAGGAAGGTGGTTTTGCCTGCGCCCAGAAAACCGGACAGCACGAGCACCGGCATCCGGTCGGGACGTTTGGGATCCATCGGTGAAACTAGTTCGGGCGTGGCTGTGGCGAGGGCACGGGGATTGGCACAGCACGGCCAACCGTACCGAGGATTGAACCTGGATTGTTGGTCGTCGTGGTGCTGGTGGCAGGAGCGCTTGCTGGCGCCGCCAGTTGCACTGCTGGGCCATTGGTGGCCGGTGCGATCTGGCCAGGAAGCGCTGTCGAAGTCGATGCTGCAGGTGCGGCGGCCGGTACCAGTGCAAGTTGGCCTGAAGGGGGACGAGAGATTGGGTTCGGCACCAGCCAACGCCCGGCTGGGGCGACGGCAGGGCCAGTCGCGCCGCCCAAGGCCAAGCGGATCGGCTGAGGTTCACGGATCACCGGACCAAGCAACGTGTCGAGAACGTCGATCTCGTCGGCGCCGTCATTCTCGCCGCTGGCGGCGCCGGAGTTGGGCAAAACCATCGCGCTGGAATCGCTGGAAAAAGCGCTGGCGACGGATGTCGGATTGAAGCCCGGGCCGGAGGTGCCGAACTGGCCTGCAATCTCTTCGAACGTTGGGCGCACACGTGGGCTTTGGCAGACAATGGGGCGCAAGCGTGTGGCGGTGGTTTGCACCGCGCCGCGTGGGCGGAACTCGGCCAGCGGCGTGCCGGCAGCATCGCCAAACAGACCGCCACCGCGACGGAACCCTTCGTCAAGCTGGTGGGCCGAGGCGGCTGCGCGTTCCAGGCCAGAGCGGGCACCAAGCGTTACGGTGATCAAGGTGCGGCCGCCCCTGCGAGCGCCAGCCACGAGATTAAAGCCGCTGTCGCAAATGTAGCCGGTTTTAAAGCCGAAGGCGCCGCGATAGCGCTGCAAGAGCAGATTGTGATTGACCCAGCGCGCCTCACCCAGCTGCACCGCACCCATGGAATAAAAGTCGTTGCGTTCAGGATAGTCGCGCATCAATGCCAAGGTCAGAAGCGCCAGGTCGTAAGCTGTTGAGACCTGGCCGCGGTCGGGCAGGCCGTGCGGATTGGTGAAAGTGGAGCGGCTCATGCCAAGCGCGCGGGCGGCGGTGTTCATTTGGTCGATGAACGCTGGCTCCGATCCGGCGACACTCTCAGCCAGGGCAACGGCAATATCGTTGGCACTTTTCACCATCAGCACGCGCAGCGCATTTTCCACGGTGAGAACCTGGCCCACGGCAAGGCCAGCCTTCGAAGGCGGCTGCGCGGCGGCATTGGCAGAAATCGTCACAGGGGATTGCATGGTCACGCGGCCCTGACTCACTGCCTGAAACACCACGTATGCCGTCATGAGCTTGGTCGTGGAGGCTGGATACCAAGCATCGAAAGCGCGATTGGACGACAACACCCGCATCGACCCCACATCGATGGTGATGTTGGGTCCATCATAGGGGCCAAGGCCTGAGGGTTGTGCGTGCGCGAAGCTTGCTTGCAGCAGTACAACGGCCAGCGCGACACAGGTTAACAGCGGAAGGCGGACGAATGACACAGGGTTCAGCCCATTCTAGCGATCAGTGTGACACAGATTTGCTTGGTGCCGGTCGGTGAGCATTTGCGCGACTCACACCAGCTCTTAATCTCGTTTCTAACCGATGTGGCGCTAGGATGGCAAAATCACTTTTATGTTTGTGTTTGCGTCGGTCTTTTCATCCACTGCCCGTCAGCTGCCCAACAGTTAGGCTTTACCTTTGATGATTGGCCGTACTAGAAAATACGGATAAGCGTTGGCGCCGCCGGATAAAACCGTGCGGTAAAGCAATCAACGCCAAATTCGAGGGAGAACTGAATGACCAATTCCACAAAACCAAGCCGTCGCTCTGTGCTGGGCGCAGGCGCACTTGCCGCCGCGCTGACATTGGGCGTTGTTGGCGCGCCGTCCACCACACAAGCGCAAGACGCGCAGGATTATCTGCTGGCGACCGCTTCGACTGGTGGCACCTATTATCCGGTGGGCGTTGCGCTCTCGACCTTGATCAAGGTTCGGTTGCAGCCGTCCATGGGCATCAATGTTTCGGCGATCAATTCCGCAGGCTCGGGCGAAAACATTGCCTTGCTGCGTGACAATGAAGCGCAGTTTGCCATCGTTCAGGGCCTGTTCGGCGCTTATGCTGCCACGGGTACCGGGCCGCTGGCCGATGCTGGGCCGCAGGAAAGCCTGCGCTCGATCACCATGCTGTGGCCGAACGTGGAACACTTTGTGATCCGCAGCGAACATGTCGATACAGGCACAGTGTCCGATCTGGCAGCTTTGGCGGGTGAACCTATGTCTATGGGACGCCAGAACTCCGGCACCATCGGTTCCAACCGCACCATTCTTGCCGGTCTGGGCATTGATATGGATGAGGCCTATGAGCTGGTCTATGCCGGTTACGGTCCCTCCGCTGACGCCCTTCAGAACGGCCAGATTGCTGGCATGTCCACACCGGCTGGTGCGCCGGTCGGCGCCGTGTCGCGTGCATTCGCCTCGATGGGCGATGACATCACGCTTCTCAACTTCACCGACGAGCAGATGGCTGCGGCCAATGGCGATTTTGATGAGCTTTGGACCCGTTACACCATCGCAGCAGGCACTTATCCCGGTGTCGATGAGGATGTGCAGACTGTTGCCCAACCGAATTTCCTGATGGTGCGTGACGATATCGACGAAGAAACGATCTACCAGATCACCAAGACGATCTATGAGAATTTGGCCTTCCTTGGTGGTATTCACCCGGCCACCCAGGCCATGAGCCTCGATGCAGCGATTGCCGGTCTGCCGCTGCCGCTGCATCCCGGTGCGATCCGCTACTATGAAGAAGCTGGTCTTGAAATTCCTGACCGTCTTCGTCCGGCTATGTAAGCCTTATTGAAAATATCATGGCCGGGCTTGACCCGGCCATGACGCTTTTTGGAAGGATGCAGAATGTCTGACGCGCCTGCTGACAAACCAAGCATCCAGATTGACGAAGACCACATCGAAGATGAAACCCGTCGGCTCGACGCTGGGTTCATTGGATTGGTGTTTTCCGGCTTGGCTTTGGCCGTTTCGGTTTTCCATATCTACGCCAACTTCATCGGTACCATGTCGACCTTCTGGCTGACCGGCATCCACTTTGCCGGGTTCGCGATGCTTGCCGCCATGCGTTACCCGATGATCCGCACGCGCAGCGAAAGCGCGCGTAAGGCCGTGCTGGCCTTCGATATGGTTTTTGGTGTCGTGGTCTCGGTGGCAACGCTACTGCTGATCGCATCGGAGAATGCGATCTATGCGCGCGGCGTGTCCTTGGCGCCGCAGGAATGGGTTTATGCCATCATCGTCATCGTCGGCGCGATTGAGCTGACCCGCCGCGCCACCGGCCTCATCATCCCCATTCTCATTATCGTCGCGCTCACCTACCCTGCGTTTTGGGGTAGCATGATCGGTGGTGTGTTCCGCTTCGCCGGGCTTTCGGTCGAAACCATCGTCTTCCGCACGATCTTCACCGATGAAGGCATGTTCGGCACCATTGCCAACATTTCGGCGACGTTTGTGTTCCTGTTCATCCTTTTCGGGGCGTTTTTGGTGCGCTCGGGCGCCGGCGAATTCATCATCGATCTTGCCCGTGCCGTTGCCGGCAAATTTGTCGGGGGGCCGGGCTATGTGGCGGTGTTCTCCTCCGGCCTCACCGGAACGATTTCCGGCTCGGCAGTCGCCAACACGGTGTCGACAGGCGTCATCACCATACCGCTGATGAAGCGCTCGGGCTTCCCGCCGCGCTTTGCCGCCGGGGTGGAGGCGGCCTCCTCCACCGGTGGGCAATTGATGCCACCAATCATGGGCGCTGGCGCCTTCGTGATGGCGAACCGCACCCAGATCCCCTATCTCGACATTGTTGCGGTTAGCTTCCTGCCGGCGCTGGTCTATTTCCTCTCGGTCGGCTTTTTCGTGCGCATTGAGGCCAAGAAGCTCAACATGCAGGTGGCCGCTGACGATGCGCCCTCGGCCATGGATGTACTGAAGAAGGGCGGTCCATCGTTCCTCATCCCGGTGATCACACTGATTAGCCTTTTGATTTACGGCTTCACACCGGTGTTCGCGGCCATTTGGGCGATCCTTTCTGTGATCGTCGCCAGTTGGCTCACCCCCAACAAGATGGGTCCGAAAGCCATTATGGACGCGCTGATCCTCGGCGCGAAGAACATGATCATGACCGGCGTGTTGTTGGTGGCTGTTGGCGCGATGGTCAACGTGATTGCCATGACCGGTATCGGCAACACTTTCAGCCTGATGATCGCCGAATGGGCCGGAGGCAACCTTTTGATTGCTATAGTGCTTATAGCGTTGGCCTCCTTGGTGCTCGGCATGGGTCTGCCGGTAACAGCAGCCTACATCGTGCTCGCAATCCTGTCCGCGCCGGCCCTGCACGCGCTGATCCAGAACGCCCATCTGGTTTCGGCTTTGGTGGATGGCACAATTCCCGAAGTGGCGCGCATGAGCTTCATGCTCGCCGATCCATCGGTCTTGCCGCTGCTTGCCGAGCCCATGGCGCCTGATGCCGCGCGGGCTTTGGTGGCGTCGATGCCGCAGGAACTGCTGTCGGTGGTTTATCCGCAGGTGCTTGATCCGGTGCTGATCACCACGGCGCTTTTGTCGGCGCACATGATCATCTTCTGGCTCTCGCAAGATTCCAACGTCACGCCACCGGTGTGCCTGACGGCCTTTGCGGCGGCCGCCATTGCCAAGACGCGGCCCATGGCGACCGGCGTGATGAGCTGGAAGCTCGCCAAGGGCATCTATTTGATGCCGGTGCTCTTCGCCTACACCAACTTTTTGGGCGGCGATCTTCTGGAATCGATCTTCATCTTCATGGCAGCCACGCTTGGCGTCTATGCGCTGGGCGCCGCCATTGAAGGGCATATGGAATATCCGCTGAATTGGCCGCTGCGCATCCTGACGGCCGTTTCCGGCGTCGCGCTGATGTGGCCGAACACGCCGCTGCTTGAAACCGCCGGCGCCCTTGTGGTGCTGGGGATCTTGGCCTGGAGCATCAAGAAGGATCGCGAGCGGCAGGCGGTGGGGTAGTCAGCCAAGTTCCGCAACCGTGTCATCGACAACCTACTCATTAGATGCCAATTGAAGCATAGTGTATGTTGCATGGATGGCTCGCCCTCGTCTGAAGATACTAAAAGGACAAACAGCGTTCGCTAAAGCTTTTGGCGAGTTAACGCTCATGGGATTACCCACGGTCGTGTCGGCTTACAGCAGAATGGTTGACCTGACGCCTCACGACCAGGAAAGCCTGAGGACTTATCTTCGGACTAGGATTGCCCACACGCGTCAGGCACTTGGTCGCGATAGCTGGTTTGGCGGCAGAATTTACAATCAACTGGCAGGCGAAGATCCCCACTTCGTTTGGATGGCCGGGACACACATGTTGCAGACCCTTGCATTGCTCGAAATTGAGCCGCCGGAAGAGGTGGTGCCCTCGGGCCAGTATTCGCTTGATCTGGAATCAACCCAGTTGGCCCTCGACATATTATCGGACCGTATGGCGAAGCAATCAGCGTAGTTCGCCTATCAAAGTTTCTGGAGACCCACATGCCCGTGAACAACCGCCTTGCTGCCCGTGCGGACGCCATCAGAGAGTGGCGGCGCCATCTGCATCAAAACCCCGAGATCATGTACGAGGTGCAGGAGACGGCGGCGTTCGTCGCCGAAAAGCTGCGCGCCTTTGGTTGTGACGAGGTCGTGGAAGGCTTGGGACGAACCGGCGTTGTCGGCATCATCAAAGGTTCCAAGGGGGACGGGCCGACAGTGGGTCTTCGCTCCGATATGGATGCACTGCCAATTCTGGAAGAAACCGGTGTGCCGCACGCCTCCACCAAGCCCGGCATGATGCATGCCTGCGGCCATGATGGGCATACGGCCATGCTGCTGGGTGCGGCAGAGCACTTAAGCGAAACGCGCGGTTTTGCCGGGTCGGTCGTAGTGATTTTTCAGCCAGCCGAAGAGGGTGGTGCCGGTGCCAAGGCGATGATGGATGATGGGCTTTTCGAGCGTTTTGGCATCGAAGAGGTCTATGGCATGCACAATTATCCGGGCATTCCGGTCGGCCAGTTTGCCATGCGCGCCGGGCCGACCATGGCGGCCACGGACATATTCGAGATTGTTGTTACCGGCGTTGGCGGCCATGCCGCCCGGCCTCACACCGGCATCGATCCGGTGGTCACATCCGCGCAGATCATCACCACGCTCCAGACCATCGCATCTCGCAACGCCGATCCTCTGGAAAGCATCGTCGTATCGGTCACCACCATTCATGCTGGCGACGCGGACAATGTGATCCCTGAACGGGTGAAGTTGACGGGCACCGTGCGAACGCTGATCCCAGAAATGCGCGACCTTGCCGAAAAACGCATCGGCGAGATTGTGCAAAGTGTGTCTGCGGCTATGGGGTGCACGGCAGTGCTGGATTATGAACGCAACTATCCGGTGGTCGTGAACCATGAGCGCGAGACGGCCTTTGCCGCGACCATTGCCTCTAAAGTTGTGGGGGCCGACAAGGTCAACACCGATATGGCACCGGTGATGGGCGGGGAAGATTTCGCCTTCATGCTGGAAGGGCGACCTGGCGCGTTCATCTTCACCGGCAATGGGGAAGGCTCGGCCAACCTTCATTCCCCGCATTATGATTTCAACGACGACGTTATCCCGCTGGGCACCAGCTACTGGGTGGAACTGGTGGAAACGCGGTTGGCGGGTTAGTCAAACCGGCAAGCCCCGGACAGCACTGCTGAGCCGGGGCCTCGTGCCGTTTCGGCGTGAACAGACCGCGAGGTCCCGGGTCGAGCTCGGGACTAGGCGAGAACTGGCCTGCGCTAAAAGCTGAAGCCGCGCGTGACGCCAAACATCACCGAGAACTGGTTGGCGCTGCCCGGCCCATCGACAATCGGGCTGTCGGCAGCATCGCCAAGCAGGCGTTCATAGCCTAGTCGCGTGTTGGCCGCCCAGTTTTCGTTGATCGCGTAAATGGCGTTGACGTTGGCGCCAATGCTTTTGAACCCGCCCTCAGCGTTGTAGGCGCCATATGCACTGTTGGCGGCCTGCGTGGCGCTGATGCCAAAGTACGATTGCATGTAATCATCGTCGGCCCAGCTCGCTGTGAGGCCCGGCATCAGCGTGATCTGCTGGGTCACCGGAACAAAGGTGCTTAGGCCAAAATCAGCCACCGCACCGTCATGACCATCGGCGATATCCTGGCCGAAGGAAGCAGTGGCGAGCGCAGGCCCCATGCGCAGATTGACAAACGCGCCCGGCAATATGCTGGAATCGATGTCGCCCAGGCCGGCAAGCGCGGCGTTGGCGTCCTGGTCACGCCCGAAATCAAACGCCACACGCGGACCAAAACCGACGCTCCAGGCTCCGCCAGCGCTGTTGTATTCGGCCAAATTGTAGCTGAGTGCGAAGGGCGTGAAGTTGAAGCCAAAAACGTTGCGCGCGGTGATAATGGGCAGCGGCATGACCTCATACTCATCGGAACCTTGATAATCCGGGCTAAAGCCACCGCCGAGGCCAAGGCGCACTTCAGCGGGCTGGCCGCCCTGTCCGAAGAAATGCCATCCTTGGTCAACGCGTTCAAACGAGGACTGCGCGAACGATGGGGTTGCGGCCAGACTGCCTAAGGTGACCGCAATGCTAAGTTTTGTGGCAAGAGTCTTGGTCATCGGGGAGACATCTCCAAGGGGTGAAAGGGCTGTCACACCGCCACCCAACGTCGGCCAAAGCAGAGCCGGTTCAGTCGGTCTTGCGGTGTGAAATTCTCTGCCTTCTACGTAAGCAATTGAAGATGAGTTCAGTATTAACGGTTGGTCATCTTTCCTGGGCAAATGCATGCGGTTATTGCCCGCGACCGCGTCGTCTTTTGACGCTGTGTAATAGCCGAAGGCCTGGTTTTTCGGGGTTTCTCATGGCAAGTCGGGCCGTGCAGGCTTGCCTTTGCCTGGCGCGACTGCCAGAGCGAAAATTGTGCCCAATGGTCAACAATAGGTAAACGATGCAAGCTCTAACCCAAGCTATGGTCGGTACTGAGATTTGGCTGCCCGAGGGGTTGTCGCTTGGCTTTGCGCTTTTGCTAGTCATCACTGCCTTTTTCACCGCTGCGTTGACGGCTGCCTTTGGCATTGGCGGGGGTGTTGCGTTGCTCGCCGTGATGGCCTCCATCGTGCCGGTGGCGGTTCTCATTCCTGTCCATGGGGTCGTGCAATTGGGGGCCAATGCTGGCCGGGCCGCAGTGCAGATACGCCAGGTCGTGTGGCCGATGCTGGGCATCTTCACCATCGGTGCTCTTATTGGCGCGCTGATCGGTGGACAGCTTGTCGTCACATTACCCGAAGCGCTGCTCAAGACCTTTGTAGGGTTGTTCGTGCTTTTCACGCTTTGGATGCCTAAGGTGAAGGGTGCCAAAGGCGGTTCGTTTGGATTGGCGATTGGCGGGGTGTTTGCCACCATTCTCACCATGTTTGTGGGCGCAACAGGACCATTCGTGGCCGCGCTGCTGGCGCCGCGCCTGGATGATCGCACCCACTATGCTGGAACCCATGCAGCCGCGATGGTGATGCAGCATGGGCTCAAAGTGGTGGTGTTTGGCTTTTTGGGTTTTGCGTTTGGCGCTTGGGTTCCGATGATGGCCGCCATGATTGCGGCTGGATTTTTGGGAACTTTGCTTGGCACCAAGCTGCTCCATGCGCTGCCGGAAAAAACGTTTCGCACGGCCTTCAAATGGGTGCTGACATTGCTTGCCATCCAGTTGATCGCATCAGCTGCTTGGGCGTGGCTGGGCTAGCTGCGGACTGCTCGGTAACGCGCATTCTCTTGTTTTACCGTGGTGTCGGCTGAGGTGAGCTTGTCGCCAGAGGGCGTGCCACGTTGGAAAATCCTCGTCTCGTCGGCCAAGGCCACCAAGCGTGTATCCTGATCAATCGCGATGATCTTGGACTCTGTTTTTTCCAGCGCCGCGCTATCGGCTACCATTGCGGAAGTGGCCAATGGCGAAGCAATGGCCAAGGCGAGGCTCAATCTGATCCATCGGTTGGTCATGTTTCACCTTGATGTAGCGAAACCAAACGATCACCTGGTGGGGAGGGAGGAAGCCCCACCAGGTGTCTTTGGTTTGTGTTTTAGTTAAGGACGCGAACGCCACGCAGGGTGTTGTCCTGACCGATATCGACACGGACTTTGTCGCCAGCCGAAGCGCGGGCTGGGAAGGCGAAGTATTCGACAGACTGATCAAGCGTCTGACCGGTGGACAGGTTGATCGTGCCGGCAGCGCGGTCGACGGAAACGATGTTGGCGTCGAAGTCATAGAGGCCGTCACGGTCTGAGTTACCAGCCAGAGCTGGTGTTGCAGCGGCGCCAAAAGCAACGACGAGGGCAGTAGCGGTAAGAGTAAACTTTTTCATTTTTATAGTCCTTTTTACTGAAAAGATATTGGTCTTTTCTTTGCGTTGTTGAAGAGACGGTGTGTCTCGTTCGATGAGTTGAAGGTATTCGGATTTGAAAAATTCACAACGGGGGTGGCTGTCACATGGCGTCACGCGGGCGTGAGGTGGTTGCGACTGGTTGGTGAAGGGCGCGTGATGGACATGCTTGGTGCTTGAACAAAGCTGAGCATTTGCGGCTCCATTGCGCTTGCACGTTCACACGAAAAGCGTGATCAGAGGCCGATTTGGCCGCCCGACTCCAGGGCATTTTTCTTGAATGGGATTGTTGTTTTGGTGCTTCTCGAGAGAGGTATCCTGTTTTTTCATCGATCAGGTCGCAAGCGCGTGAGCGGTTTGACGCACTGGGTGCGCTTCCGGCGCGACTTCGATGACCTTCCGCCTCTCTCTTGACCGGCCCCAATCATTTCGATACTTCTAGTTTTATAGAAATATAAGGTGATGTTATGGATATAGCAGCTGCGACGGATGGATTCTCGGCCATGGGGTCACAGCCGCGTTTCTCGGTGTTGCAGGTTTTGGTGAAAGCGGGGCGTGATGGGCTGCCGACAGGCGTGATCGGAGAGCGGACCGGCATTCCTGCTTCAACACTGGCGCATCATGTCAAACTGCTGGCCGCTGCTGGTCTCATCCACCAGGAACGACAGGGTCGCATGATTGTATGTCGCGCCAACTATGATCATCTGGAGGCGCTGGCAGGGTACATTCTTAAAGAGTGCTGTGTTGACAAGCTGCAGAAAGAAGAAGCGGCATGAGCGATACGACACTCGCTACGCCTTCCACACGTCAGGTGCTTCAGGCTCGCGTGTGGGGAAGGTTGAAGACACCGTGGACAATCACCGTGCTTGCGCTTGTTGCAGTGGCGATCTTCGACCTTGGGCAATGGGTTGCGGTGGCGGATTTTGCTGCCCGCGCATTTCTGCGCACGCTGCCCTATATTCTGTTCGCTGTGCTGTTGCTTGCTTATCTGCGGGCCACCGGGGCGGAGCGGTTGGTGGGCGCGGCTTTTAAGGGCCGTGAATATCGGATGATCATTTTGGCGGCTCTGGTTGGTGGGCTTGCGCCTTTCTGTTCGTGTCAGGTTATCCCTTTCATTGCCGGTCTGCTGGCCCTTGGTGCGCCACTGTCTGCGGTGATGGCGTTCTGGCTCGCCTCGCCGCTTGTTGATCCGGGTAGCACCTTGATCACGGCGGCCGCGCTGGGTTGGGATTTTGCCATCGCCAAAGCCGTTGCGGCCGTTGGGCTTGGACTTGCAGGCGGTCTGGTGATTGCCGGGCTTAGCCGTGCTGGTCTGTTTGCCGATGTGCTCAAAGTTCAACCGAAAAAGCGCTGCTGCAGCAAGGCCGATCCGCTGGATGGCCAACCGCAATGGCAATTCTGGAAGGAGCCTGAGCGCCGTGCGGAGTTTTCCCAAACGTTTTGGCAGATGGCTCTGTTCCTCGCGCAATGGCTAATCCTTGCCTATGTGCTTGAAGCGATCTTGGTCTTTTATGTGCCTGCTGAGCTTGTGGCCGGCCTTGTTGGAGGCGAGGGCTTGATGCCGATAGCCGTATCGGCGCTGGTCGGCATGCCAGCCTATCTCAACTCGTATGTGGCGCCGCCTATGCTGGCTGGGCTTATCGAGCAGGGTATGAGCCAGGGCGCGGCGATGGCCTTCATCGTTGCTGGCGCAGTCAGTTCTATCCCAGCGATGGCGGCGGTTTGGTCACTGGTGAAACCGCAAGTGTTTGCGGCCTATCTCGGTCTGGGTGTTGGTGGCGCGATCATCAGCGGGTTCATCTATCAACTTATTGTCGGGCTTTAGAACCGATCAGGCGGCCTGAAGACCGCCCGTCTCGGTCAAAAAGCTGACGATTTCCTCCACGCCTTTGCCTGACTTCAAGTCGGTGAACACAAAGGGTCGGCCGGCGCGGGCCTTCTCGGCGTCCGCTTGCATGGTGTCGAGGTTCGCATCGACATAGGGCGCAAGATCTGCCTTGTTGATGATCAGCATGTCGGAGCGTGTGATCGCTGGCCCGCCTTTGCGCGGGATGTCTTCGCCCTGGCAGACCGAAATGACATAGAGCGACAGGTCAGCAAGGTCGGGCGAGAAGGTGGCCGCCAGATTGTCGCCGCCCGACTCGATCAGCACCACGTCGAGATCCGGGTGGCGTTCGGTGAGCCGTTCGATGGCGCGCAAATTGATCGAGGCATCCTCGCGGATGGCCGTGTGCGGGCAGCCGCCGGTTTCCACGCCCATGATCCTGTCGGAGGTCAGCGCCTGCATGCGCACCAAGGCCTCGGCGTCCTCCTTGGTGTAAATGTCGTTGGTCACCACGCCGACCGAATGGGTATCGCGCAGGGCAAGGCAGAGCGCGGCTGTTAGGGTTGTCTTCCCAGAGCCGACAGGTCCACCGATACCGATGCGTAGAGGTCCGTGGGGGGTGTTCATGAGAGGAAAAGTCTCGGTTCTAGGGTTTCGTGGCGGGTGCTCATGATATCGGCCAAGAAGGCTGAGCCGCCAAGATCATCCAATGTTGATGTCTCGGCTTTTGCGGCGGTGGCGAGAATGGTGGCTTCCAGCGCCGCCAGCAGGCGGGCGGCCCCAGTCTGACCGACCAGCGATAGCCGGATCGCCGCCTGAAGCTGGTTGGAGATGAGGGTCTGCAGCGCGGCGGTGAGGGTATCGGCCAAGGGGACATCTGCCGATTTACAGACCGTGCCAAGCGCGATGGGCAACGGTGTCTCGCGCGGCAGATCAGAATCACCCCAAGCGCTGGCAGCATCCAAAAAGGCGGCGCCTTGATCGAGCGTCTCGCGGTGGCGCTCGGCGCTGGAGGCGAGCGCAGTCGCCAGTTCGGCGACGCCCGTGTCGCCTCGATGCGCAGCTGCAATGAATACGGCCTCGTTCCAAAAACTGCCGCATGTGAGAAGCGTTTCCAGCCAGGATCGCAACGTGTCTTCATCGTGCACCAGCCGATCAGCCACAGCCTGCTCCAGTCCGGCGGAATAGGCAAAGCCACCGGTGGGGAACACCGGTGAGAGCCAGGCCATCAGCCGCGCCAGGTGCAGCGAGTTGGACGTCATTTGCCGCCTTGCAATGTGGCGGTGATCGCGCCGGTCGCCTGATTGAGGGTCACGGTCAGCGAGCGTGGCAGCGTTCCGCCGGTGTTCGGGTCATAGGCACCGGCATCTATGGTGAAGGTTAGGCCGGTGGCCGGATCGTAGGCTGAGGTCATCCCGTCCAGTGTCAGTCCAGCAAAGCCAATGCTGCCATTGGCTGACACGATTTGGCACTGGCGCCCGCCAAGCTCGTCAAAGGGTGGGGAGAGGATGATAAGGTGAAAGGCGCCGGCGGCCGGTTCGATCACATCGGTGATGGCCAGGCGGACATTGCCATTGGCGAAGGTGCGGGTGTTCTGCGGCGCATCCCAAGGTTCGACCAGCGCTTGGGCGGAGGCGCGCCAGTCGCATTCTTCCACCGATTGCGCCAGGGCCGGCGAGGCGAAAGCCAGCGCGGCCAGAGCCGTTGCCATTAGAGCCGGTGCAGTTCGTCTAGTCATGATGATGTTCTCCATGGTGATCCCGGTGATCATCTCTGTGATCATGATGGTGATGGCCCTGATGGGCACCACCATAGGCGCCGCCTTCCGGATCAAAGGGCGCTTCGATCTCGCGGACGGTGGCGCCAAGGCCTTCCAGCATGGTTTTGATAACATGGTCGGCGCGGATGCGAATGCGCGTTTCGGTGATATCTGCGGCCAGATGCCGATTGCCGATCTGCCAGGCGAGCGTCAGCAGATGGCGGGCGTCTTTGGCAGTCACTTCGTAAAGCGCTTCAGCGGTCGCGCGTACCTCGATCACCCGGCCATCGGAGAGCTTCAGCCCCTCGCCATGCTTCAGAAGCCGCGCATCGGGCAGATCGAGCAGGAAGGCGATGCCCCCATCCGACACCATCCTCATGCGCCGACGATGACGGTCGGTTTCGTCGAGCGTGATGGTGTCAGCGGGATGGTGGGTGTGGTCGAGAATGGTTGAGCAGGTGAGAACAGACATGGAGACGACAACCAGTGATGCGTGTTTGGCACACCGTCACCCAATCATCGATCCATGTCTATGCGCTGGTCGCCTGAGTTTTAGGCAGTTCGATATTTAAGCTGCTTCGGCCTGGGCAGCGTTTTTATAGGCCTCTTCGAACACGCCGACCCAGCCCTTGTTGTAGCTTTCGCGGGCATCGGCGGCGCCTTCGCCCATGCGTTCCCAATGGGTGTGCGTGAGCTTCACCTCGGTTCCCGATCCGGTTGGCGTGAAGTGGACATCCACGAGCGTCGCGTTTTCTTCCGGCGTGCCGATATGCCAGGCCAGTTGCAGATGTTCGCCGGGCTGGAACACTTTCACCGAGCCCCAATTGTGCACGGTGCCGTCATGGCCGATTTCTGTGAGGCTTCCGCCTTCTTTGAGTTCCAGTTTGACGGCTTGGGCGGGCTTGCCGTCCATGGCCGAAACGGAGTTCACGCCAAGCGGCCACCATTTGGTGATGTCGCGGGTGAAGATGGTGAAAGCGGTGTCCGGCGCGCAGGGCACACTGATGGTCTTTTCGATCGGTTCGATCATGTCGGGTCTTCCTGGTTGGATGGGTTTGTTTGGTTTGCCACCTCGGCAGCAAAGGCGCCGAGGACATCACCCCAGACGCTGTCGAGATAGGCACGCAAAGGCGCGAGCCCTTGCGGGTCCACGGCGTAGAGGCGGCTGGTGCCCTTGGGCGTCGCCGTCACAAGACCCGCGTCAGCGAGCACTTTAAGGTGTTGAGAAACAGCGGGCCGCGAAATCGGGCGACCGCTGGCAATAGTGGTAACGGTTTTCGGCCCGTTACGCAGCGTTTCGAAGATATCGCGGCGGGTGTCATCCGCCAGCGCGGCGAAGACCTGAGAAGGGGGCAGAGCAGACTGATCAGTTGCGAGATTAGTTTCGTAAGTCATTACTTACGGTAAGTGTATGCTTACGAAGAGTCAATGCTCTTTTCGCGCCAGATTTTGAGGTGATCCGATCTTCTCCATTGCGATAGCAATGGATAGCGCCCGTCCCGCCTTCATTTCACCCCGGTTTGGGGCGGGCGCACTGCACTATCGTGCTCTGGGCCTGCGGCCCAACCGCGCCGCCCTCGGGCCGTGCGCTGGAAATTTCAGGGCTTTATGAAGTCGCTTTGAATTTTTGCTAGAATCTTCCAGCAGATCTCGATCGTGTTTCCGACGTCGTTGGCTACCGTTGGATAAAGCGGCACTGGAGAGGAATTAGGGTCAATGGACATGTAGGGAAAAAATGTGCCCAAGGCTTCCAAGGCCCGATACAGGTCCGACTCTTCTCGTTGAATTCTTGCTACAACGTCGCTTTCGGCCTTTTCCTGCATAGCCAAACCTAGTCCATGACCTGCTTTTACCCAGGCGTCGTATAGCGATTGCCGCTGTTCTGCTTCATCGGGCGTCATGATTGACGGAGGTACCGAAAGCGGAATGCGGTGGGCGACTGGATCTCGCCTGGTTTTGAAGTCGATCTGCCACTCAACGAATGGCTCAACAACTGCGATCAGCCACTCTAAGTCATTCTTTCGGAGAGCTTTTAGCTTGAACAAGTCCACATCGATAGGACGAAGTCGTTCAGCTGTGTCAGGTTGGTATTGGTAATAAACTGCCCAAGCAATGTTATCGAGCAGTCCACGGGAATGGATATAGATGTCATTTAAGGACCGCTCCAGTTGAAAGCTCTCATTCTGCTTCAGAGGCTCAACTCTTTTGGGATAGGCGATGCTATGAAAATCTCTTATTGCGTCCCAAACAAAACGAGTTCGGCGTGTAGCGCCGTACAGTAATTGATGACGTGCTCGCTCATTCTCAACTTTGTCTTCGAGCAAGGCAGTCTGCAAATGCAAATCTAAGAGGACATCCGTGACCTGTAGGAGATGAATCTCCTGCGCGATGTTCAACCAATATCGATCACGCTCTGCGTCACCTTTCAAGAGGTTTGCGTAGGGCTCGATATGGTAAGCATACCTTAAGGGTCTGAAGTCGATTGACTTCAAAACATAAAGTACCTTTGCGCCATCGGCAGCACGTCGGCGGGTTCACATGTCAGCAGTTCACCGTCGGCGCGGACCTCATAGGTTTCCGGGTCCACTTCCACATCAGGCGTTGCGTTGTTGTGCACCATCGATGCTTTGGAGATGCCGCTGCGGGTGTTTGCGCAGGCGACCATGCCTTTCTCGACGCCCAAGCTTTCCTGCAACCCGGCATCCAGCGCGGCTTGCGACACAAACGTCACCGATGAGTTGGTGATCGCCTTGCCAAAGGCGCCGAACATGGGGCGCATATGCACCGGCTGCGGCGTCGGGATCGAGGCATTCGGGTCGCCCATCGGCGCTGCCGCGATGCTGCCGCCGACCAGCACCATGTCGGGTTTGACGCCAAAAAAGGCCGGGTTCCAGAGCACGAGGTCGGCGCGCTTGCCGACTTCTATCGAGCCGATCTCCTTCGACAGCCCGTGCGCGATGGCGGGGTTGATCGTATACTTGGCGATGTAGCGCTTCACGCGCACATTGTCATTGTCGCCGGTCTCTTCAGGCAAGGCGCCGCGCTGGCGCTTCATCTTGTCGGCGGTCTGCCAGGTGCGGATCAGCACCTCGCCAACGCGGCCCATGGCCTGCGAATCCGAAGCGATGATCGAGAACGCGCCCATATCGTGCAGGATGTCTTCAGCGGCAATCGTCTCCTTGCGGATGCGCGACTCGGCAAAGGCGATGTCCTCGGGGATGCGCGCATCGAGGTGGTGGCAGACCATCAGCATATCCAGATGCTCGGCCACCGTGTTCACCGTGTAGGGGCGCGTGGGGTTGGTCGACGACGGCAGGATGTTGTCGAGCCCGCAGACCTTGATGATGTCCGGCGCGTGGCCGCCGCCGGCGCCTTCGGTGTGGAAGGCGTGGATGGTGCGGCCGGCAATGGCGTCGATGGTGGATTCCACAAAGCCAGATTCGTTGAGCGTGTCGGTGTGGATCATCACCTGCACATCATACTGGTCGGCGACCGATAAGCAGCAGTCGATGGCCGCCGGTGTCGTGCCCCAGTCCTCATGCAGTTTCAGCGCGCAGGCCCCGCCAAGCACCATCTCTTCCAGTGCCGCAGGCTGGCTGGCATTGCCCTTGCCCGACAGGCCGATGTTCATGGGGAAGGCATCAAAGCTCTGGATCATGCGGCCGATATGCCAGGGGCCGGGCGTGCAGGTTGTGGCGAGCGTGCCATGGGCGGGGCCGGTGCCGCCGCCGAGCATGGTGGTGAGGCCTGACATCAGCGCCTCGTCGATCTGCTGCGGGCAGATGAAGTGGATGTGCGCGTCGAAGCCGCCTGCGGTGAGGATCTTGCCTTCGCCGGCAATCGCTTCCGTGCCCGGGCCGATGATGATGTCGACATTCGGCTGCGTGTCCGGGTTGCCGGCCTTGCCGATGGAATGAATGCGGCCATCCTTCAGGCCCACATCGGCCTTGTAGATGCCGGTGTGATCAACGATCAGCGCGTTGGTGATGACGGTATCTACCGCGCCGCCTGCGCGGGTGACCTGGCTTTGGCCCATGCCGTCGCGGATAACCTTGCCGCCTCCGAACTTTACTTCCTCACCATAGGTGGTGAGATCGCGTTCCACCTCAATGAACAGCTCGGTGTCGGCCAGGCGCACCTTGTCGCCTGTGGTCGGGCCGTACATGCCGGCATAGTCGGCGCGGGAAAGCGTGGCGGGCATGGGGGTGCTCCTTAGAAATCAGGGCTCTTGCAAAAAGTCGCGCAGCTGCGCGGTGCGTTGTTCGGTGACGTCGGTCAGGCAACTGGATCGGATCAGCGGTTGGATCGACCCGCCCTCATAGGGTGCGGCGACGGCCTCGCAGTGGGCATCGCGGAAGGGTATCCATAGCCGCTGGGCTTCCAGGATCGGGCCCCAGCTATGGCCCTCGCCGCGGCGCTCACGCAGATCGGTCCACACGCGGTTCAGCTCAGCGTCCGCCTCTTGATAGGCGATGCCCGCGCACTGGTTCATGTCCTGCTGGGGAAGGTTGCCCCAATCGGCGCAGTTGGGTTTGTACTGGGCCAGAACAGGCGTTGATCCCAGCGCGATTCCAACCAACCAGGCAGCAAGAACGATCCGCATTGCCTATCCCACCAAGCCTGGAATGCGCGGGCCGCGTTTGGTGAGGCGGCGGGCATTGGCGCCGGTCTTTTTCTGCATCGGCTTAACCGCTTCCAGCATCACAGCGGCAGGGCTCTCGCCACGCATCAACGCGCGAGCGGCACCAGCCGTACCTTTGGCCAGCGCCACTTGTTTTTCACGCACCATCAGCTGGTTTTCGAGGTCCGAATGGTTCCAGAAACCAGCTGCGCCCATGGTGCGCATCGCGATGACCGACTGCGCCTCAAAGCCCATTCGCCAGAGGGCGAAGTTGAGGTTCATGACGGCGTTACTGTTCGATTTTTTCATTCGTATGATGTGCCTTTGTGGGTCTGTTTGGTGGGCCAAAATGGCCAGGTTGGGCGCGCAAAAGGTTTGCGTTAGAGCGCGCCCATAATGTCTTTTCGGAAGCCATAGACTTCGCGCTTGCCCGACAGCGGCACCAGCGTCACGTCGCGCTCCTGCCCTGGCTCGAAGCGCACGGCGGTGCCGGCAGCAATGTCCAGACGCATGCCACGTGCGGCGCTGCGGTCGAAATCTAGTGCCGGGTTGGTTTCGAAGAAATGGTAGTGCGATCCGACCTGCACCGGGCGGTCGCCGGTATTGGCAACCTTCAAGATTATAGCGTCAGCGTCCGCATTCAGCGTGATGTCGCCGGGGGCTGTGATCACTTCACCGGGGATCATGGTCGGTATCCTTGTTGAGCAAAGGGGGTGTTGCGCGCGGGCGGGTGGTGCTGGTGGAGGAGAAGCTGTCCACGTCGATCTCGTCGGGCGGCAGCGTGCGCCGCCAAGGGCGACCGGTTAGAATTTTGAAGCCGACCACGCTCAGCACCGCTACCAGCGCGACGCCAATGGCCAGCAGATCGAAACTCGCCAGCGGGTGGAAGGTGTTGAGGTTCATGGGGGCGGACCTTTAGGCAACCCGCCGTTGCGCGCAATCGGCATGATTGCCGACAACACGCTGGATTGATGGCGGATTGGCAGCCAATTTGCTGGCTGGTCGAGTTGGGCGCGGAACAAAGTTTCCACCGCAATTGGGACACACGCCGTGCAGCACATCGTTCACGCAGTCGGCGCAGAACGTGCACTCAAAGCTGCAAATCATTGCATCCGTTGCTGCAGGTGGAAGATCCTTGTCGCAGCACTCGCAGTTCGGTTTCAGCATTAGCATGGGGTGACCTCTCTTTAGCGGATCGGCTCGTGCACGGTGACGAGTTTTGTGCCGTCGGGGAACGTCGCTTCGACCTGCACGTCATGGATCATTTCGGCGATGCCTTCCATCACCTGATCGCGGGTGATGACATGGGCGCCGGCCTCCATCAGATCAGCCACAGCGCGGCCATCGCGGGCGCCTTCGACCACGAAGTCTGTGATCAATGCGATGGCCTCAGGGTGGTTCAGTTTCACGCCGCGCTCCAATCGTTTGCGCGCGACCATGGCGGCCATAGACACCAGAAGCTTGTCTTTTTCGCGGGGGGTCAGTTGCATGCAAAAATCCTTAAGAACTCAAAGCGACCAAATCTTGGGGACGGCCATAGCGCTCTCGTCCTCCGAGGCCAGATGGTTGACCAGTGGGATCAGCACCTGGCGTAGTGTGTAGCCATCGGTGGCGGCGATCCGCACAATGAGCTTGCTGACTTCTGCCACCGTCCAACAGGAAGCCCCTCCAACAGAGCCGGACACATCACCGATCAAGGCACGTGCGCCGTCCAACTTACCCTCGGCATGGTTGCCGACGAGCGCTAGGGTGGCAAGCGCCGTGTGACCGCCAAGACCGGCCATACTGTCTAAAGTTTGGGCAATATCACCTGAAAGTCGTACGTTCTCGGCGTGTATCAGCGATCCCTTATGGTGGATGCGCCAGGTATCGCGCCAAAGGCCGGTGCGCATGGTCTCCTTCATCGCGCGTCGCCCGAAGATCACCGGTTCGACGAGCAGCAGCGTGGCATTCTCCTCGATGGTGGCGGTGATGGTGCGATGGAGCCGCGCCTGATCGAAGAAGATTGTTTCTTGCGGCAGCCAGTTAAGCGTCGCGCCTGCTGCAATCTTCAACCTTACGTTGACGTTCGCGGTATCTTGGTCGGCCTTGTAGACCTTCTCGCAAGCCTGGGTGGTGACGGTGAGATGGGTATTGGACCCAGCTGAGGCCTCCCAGGCCAAATCATCACCGCCTGTCACACCACCTGCGGTGTTGATGATCACCGCTTCCAGATCGCTGCGACCTGGATGGTCGGGCACACGGATGCGCGCGGCAGCTTCCTGATACAGCCGGTCGATACGGGTGCGCTCGCCCGTCAGTTTGGTGCTGATGCGGCCGCGCCCAAAGGTGCGCTGATGGCGGATGGTGGCGTGCTGGTTCAACGGCTGGAAAGCTCATCGGCGCGGATGCCCTGACGTCCGGCGCGATACCAGTCAACGATCAGCGCCCGCTCTTCCTCGGTGATGCTGGAGACGTTCTGCGGCGGCATGGCGTGGGTGTAGCCGGCTTGCATGGTGATGGTGTGGGCGTGCTGCGCGATCTGCCACGGTGTTTCCAGTCGCACACCCTTGGGCGCCCAATAGGTGTCGAACCAGGTCGGCTCCTGCGCGTGGCACATGGAGCATCGCCCAAGCACGATGGCAGACACCTCGTCAAAGCCCGGCGCGGCGGCGAACTGTTCCTGCTGAGGCGACATCGAGGTTTCATCCTCCCACGGATCATGGCCGTTCCACATCGGCGCCATGGAGAGCGCGGCGATCACCAGCATGGTGGCGGCGGCAGCGAACCAGGGCCAGACGAGCTTCTGTTTGGTCGCGTGCATGGTGTTGAAGAAATGGCGCACGAACACGCCGACCAGAAACACCAAAGCCGCGATGATCCAATTGTACTGGCTGGCAAAGGCCAGCGGGTAGTGGATCGACAGCATCAGGAACAAAACGGGCAGGGTGAGGTAGTTGTTGTGGGTGGAGCGCAGCTTGGCGATCTTGCCGTATTTGGCGTCTGGCACGCGGCCCGCCTTCATATCGGCAACCACAATTTTCTGGTTGGGAATGATCACCATGGCGACATTGGCGACCATGATCGTGGCAGTGAACGCGCCGAGGTGCAGGAGCGCCGCACGGCCGGAAAACACCTGCGCATAGAACCAGCTGAACGCCACGATGATGAGGAACAGAACGCCCATCATCACTGGCGGATTATCACCAAGCTTGGAATTGCACAGGCCGGAATAAAGCAACCAGCCCGCCACCAGCGAAACCACCGAAATGCCAATAGCCTGCCAGGTGGCGAGGTCCATCACATGGGGGTCGATAAGAAAAAGATCAGCGCCGAAATAGTAGACGAGGACCAAGAGGGCGAAGCCGGAAATCCAGGTCCAATAGGCCTCCCATTTGAACCAGACCAGATGCTCAGGCAGGTTCGACGGGGCCACCATGTATTTGTTGATGTGATAAAACCCGCCGCCATGCACCTGCCATTCTTCGCCTGAAACGCCTTCGGGCAATGGCACGTCGCGGCGCAAGCCGAGATCGAGTGCGATGAAGTAAAAGCTCGATCCGATCCAGGCGATGGCAGTGATGACGTGCAGCCAGCGGACGACAAATTCCAGCCAGTCGCCAAGGACAAAAAGATCGAACATGCAAGGGGCCTTTTAAGCGGGGTGTTGATTTGATCCTTGCAAGGAACGCGCCAGAGGGGAAGGGGGTCTTGTCGACGCGCTTGCCGCCTCTTCGATTGTCATCCTCGCCCTTGTGGCGGGGATCCATTCCATGGAACGTCCGGGCACTGTTGCATTCGCCAGAGAAATCACGGGAATGGATCCCTGTGACAAGCACAGGGGTGGCGGCGGATGGTCATTATCCTTTTTGGCTCTTAGGGCCTTCGGCCCAACCCGCATTCTCTTTTGCTCTGGGCCTTTTGGCCCAACCGCTGTTAACTCCCCCGATAGGTCGAGTAGCCATAGGGCGAGAGGAGCAGGGGCACGTGGTAGTGGTCCTCCTGGCTCATGCCGAAGCGG
The DNA here is from genome assembly GCA_040219355.1 of Hyphomicrobiales bacterium. Classification (GTDB taxonomy): domain Bacteria; phylum Pseudomonadota; class Alphaproteobacteria; order Rhizobiales; family MH13; genus MH13. Next base: position 136,867 of record JAVJSN010000010.1, on the reverse strand, counting down.
ATCGGCACATGGTCCAGAAACAACGGCTCTTCGCCAGCCAGGCCGTTCGCCCGCAGATAATCGCCGGCAAAGAAGATCAGTTCGTACTGACCGGGCTCGAAGGCTTCTTTGGGCAGGATCGGTTCGTTGGTGCGGCCATCGGCGTTGGTCACCGCTTCGGCGATCTTGTGCTGACCTTCAGCGGTCACCTTGTAGAGCCAGATGCGGATGCCTTCCGCCGGGCAGCCACGCGCAGTGTCGAGCACATGTGTTGTGAGAAATCCCGCATTCCCCGTTGTCTGTTGGCTTGCCATGCTGGCCTGTCTCCTGCTTGTGTCTCTTAGGCGACGACTGCACGGGTTTACCGCGTTTGGCAAACCGGTTGGCGTGGCGACGTGCCTAAAGTGTATGCACATGCATGCCATGGTTTTGTTGGAGTATGCTCGATGACACCCCCCCGTTATCCCCGTGACATGATCGGCTATGGCGCCAATCCGCCGGATCCAAAATGGCCCGGCGGCGCGAAGATCGCCGTGCAGATCGTGCTCAACTACGAGGAAGGTGGCGAAAACGCGACCATCCATGGCGACGCCGGCTCCGAGGCGTTTCTCTCAGAAATTGTCGGGGCTGCCTCCTGGGAAGGCCAGCGTCATTGGAACATGGAATCGATCTACGAGTATGGCGCGCGGGCCGGGTTCTGGCGCCTGCATCGCCTGTTCACCGGCCTGGATATTCCACTGACCGTCTATGGCGTAGCCACCGCGCTTGCCCGCTCGCCAGAGCAGGTGGAGGCGATGAAAGAGGCTGATTGGGAGATTGCCAGTCACGGCCTGAAATGGATCGAGTACAAGGATTTTTCCGCCAAGGATGAGCGCAAGCATATGGATGAGGCCATTGCGCTGCACACTGAGGTGGTCGGGGAGCGCCCGCGCGGCTGGTACACGGGCCGCACGAGCATGCAGACGGTGGACCTGGTCGCTGAAGAGGGCGGCTTTGCCTATGTCTCCGACAGCTATGCCGACGATCTGCCCTACTGGATCGAGGCTGGCGGGCGCGAGCAGTTGATCGTGCCCTACACGCTGGACGCCAATGACATGCGGTTCGCCACGCCACAGGGCTTCAACTCCGGCGACCAGTTTTTTGCCTATCTGACCGACAGTTTCGACGCGCTTTATGCCGAGGGTGAGGCGGGCGCGCCGAAGATGATGTCCATCGGTCTGCATTGCCGTCTGGCGGGGCGGCCGGGACGGATCATGGCGCTGAAGCGGTTCCTGGAACACGCCATGGGCCATGAGGGCGTTTGGTTTGCCAAAAGGATCGAGATCGCCGAGCATTGGAGTGAGACACATCCGGCGCCCGAGCGGTCGGGCGGGTTGCGGCTGGGCGAAGCCCAGAGCGAAGAAACCCGAACCGGAGCGAGCGCGCCTTCAAAAATGAAAAAAGATGATTTCATCGAAACCTTCGGCGGCGTGTTCGAGCACTCGCCATGGATCGCCAAGCGTGCCTACAAGCTGGAGCTTGGCCCCGCGCATGACACCGCCGCGGGCGTGCACAATGCATTTTGCCGGGTGTTTCGGGCGGCCAGCGAGGAGGAGCGGCTCGGCGTGCTCACCGCCCACCCGGATTTGGCCGGTAAGTTGGCGCAGGCGGAGCGACTGACGGAGGCCTCCACGGCTGAACAGGCCTCGGCTGGGCTGGATGCGCTGACGGATGATGAGCGGCGCACGTTTGAGCGGCTCAATGAAAGCTACACCGGACGCTTTGGCTTCCCTTTCATCATCGCGGTGAAGGACAATTCCAAGGCCTCGATCCTGTCGGCCTTCGAGCGGCGTTTGGACAATGACCGTGACACTGAGTTCGCTGAAGCCTGCGCGCAGGTGGAGCGCATTGCACGGCTGCGGCTCGACTCGATGTTTGCAAGCTCGCTTGGCGGTGAGGCATGACCTACCCGACCGATCTGGGCGGCCTGCCGCCACAGAGCGCGCTGATGACGGGCCGGGCAATCTTCACCGAAGCCTATGCGGTGATCCCCAAAGGCGTGATGCGCGACATCGTATCCAGCCCGCTGCCGAACTGGGACAAAACCCGCAGTTGGACCATTGCCCGGCCCTTGTCAGGCTTTGCGGAGACCTTCGCGCACCTCATCATGGAGGTGGCGCCGGGCGGCGGCTCGCAAAAGCCCGAGCCGGACCGGATGGCTGAGGGCGTGCTGTTCGTTGTCGGCGGCGCGCTACGGCTAACGGTTGAGGCCGGGGCGGCCAAGGCGAGCCTTGGGTTCACGGCCACCCAGGCGTCCGGGTTTGACGGCATTGATCAGGTGTTGGAAGCGGGCGGCTACGCCTATTTGCCCGCAGGGTGTGATTGGGCGCTGGCCAATGAAGGCGAAGAATCCGCCACTTTCCATTGGATTCGCAAAGCCTATGAGGCGGTCGATGGGATCGACGCGCCCAAGCCGTTTGTGACCTCCGATCAGGAACAGCCGATCAACTGGATGCCCGATACAGAAGAGCGCTGGGGTACCACGCGCTTTGTCGACCCAGATGATCTGGCGCACGACATGCACGTCAATATCGTGACGTTCGAGCCAGGCGGCAGCATCCCGTTTGAAGAGACCCACGTTATGGAGCACGGGCTTTACGTGCTCGAGGGCAAGGCGGTCTACAAGCTCAACCAGGACTGGGTTGAGGTCGAGGCGGGCGATTTCATGTGGCTGCGCGCCTTCTGTCCGCAGGCCTGTTATGCGGGCGGGCCGGGGCGTTTTCGGTATTTGCTCTACAAGGACATGAACCGGCTGCCGCGCCTTGGAAGACCGGGTGCCTTCCTGCGATGAGCCTTGATAAGGCGAGGATCATCGCCCAACCGCTGACGTCTGAAGCCTTTGCGCCCTTTGGTGATGTGCTGTCAGTGGAGGGCGAGCCGGACAGGCTGATCAATCAGGGGCTTTGTGGGCGCTATCATGATCGGGCCAAGCTTGACTTCGGCCCGGAAGGCCGCGCGGGCATCAGCCTGTTCAAAGCAGAGCTTCGAACCCTGCCCTACGCTCTCGACATGATGGAACGGCATCCTGAAGGATCCCAGGCGTTTCTGCCCATGGACACGCATCCGTTTCTGGTCGTCGTCGCTCCTGATGATGGCGGCAGGCCGGGGGAACCTCACGCGTTCCTCACCCACACCGGCGAAGGCGTGAACTATCATCGCGGCACCTGGCACGGCGTGCTCACACCGCTGGCTGGCAACGGGCTTTTCGCCGTTATTGACCGCATCGGCGAAACGCCGAACCTTGAAGAACACTGGTTCGACGCGCCCTATAAGGTGGTGGGGCAGGCGATTTGACAGCCAGATCGGCTTGATGATAGCGCCTTTCTCGTTTTCGGCGTTGAGCGCGGCAGTCCTTCTGGATGCAACCGCGGCGCTAGCCCCGGAGATCGATCAATAAGGAAATCCGGGGTTTCACAAACCGGAGAAGCCTTATGAAAACGATCATTGAACCCTTCCGCATCAAATCCGTTGAACCGATCCGCATGACCACGCGGGTCGAGCGCGAAGAAAAGTTACGTGCGGCCAAGTTCAACCTGTTCGCCTTGAAGTCCGACGATGTGATCATCGATCTGCTAACCGACAGCGGCACCGGGGCGATGAGCGCGCAGCAATGGTCTGCCATCATGCAGGGCGATGAAAGCTATGCCGGCTCGCCCTCGTTTGAGCGGTTCAAGAGTGCGGTCACGAACCTAATGCCGTTCAAGCACATAATCCCAACCCATCAGGGCCGGGCGGCTGAAGCGATCTTGATGTCGATTTTTGGTGGTGCGGGGCGAACCATTCCATCCAACACGCATTTCGACACCACCCGTGGGAACATTGAGGCCAGCGGGGCGGAGGCCCATGACCTCAACATCCCAGAAGGACGCGACAGCCAATCGTTGCATCCGTTCAAAGGCAATATGGACTTGCAGGCGTTGGATTCTTTCCTGGCCAAGCATGGTGATGCGGTGCCTGTGGTGATGATCACCATCACCAACAATGCAGGTGGCGGTCAGCCGGTAAGCCTTGAAAACATCAAGGCGACTGCAACGCTTGCGCACAAATATCACAAACCGTTTATCATCGATGGTTGCCGGTTTGCCGAGAACGCCTGGTTCATCAAGCAGCGCGAGGATGGGCAGCAGCAACGTTCGATCACCGAGATTGTGCGCGACTGTTTCAGCGTCGCCGATGGCATGACCATGAGTGCCAAGAAGGATGCTTTTGGCAACATTGGCGGTTGGCTGGCGCTTAATGATGATGATTGGGCCGAGCAGGCGCGTGTGAAATTGATCCAGACCGAGGGTTTTCCAACCTATGGTGGATTGGCGGGCCGTGATCTGGAAGCGCTGGCACAGGGGCTGGTTGAGATCGTCGATGAGAGTTATCTGGAATATCGCATCCGCACCAACGAGTACATTGTGGAGCGGCTGGATGCGATGGGCATTCCGGTGGTGAAACCTGCCGGTGGGCACGCGGTGTTCATTGATGCCAAACGTTGGTTGCCGGACATGGATCCACTGCATTTTCCGGCCCATGCTGTGGCCTGCAAACTCTATGAGATTGGCGGCATACGTGCCTGCGAGATCGGCAGCGTGATGTTCGGGCGTCAGCCGGATGGGTCAGAAAAACCCGCTGCTATGGAGTTGGTGCGGTTGGCGTTTCCACGGCGCACCTACACCCAATCCCATGCTGATTTCATTGTGGAAGCGTTTGGCGAGTTACAGGCTGAAATTGGCGATTTGCGCGGTTTCGCGATCACGCAAGAGCCCAAGCAAATGCGGCACTTTACGTGTCAGTTCGCGCCGATTGATCCTGCCGGCAACCAGGCCGCGGCGTAAGGCTGTTTTCAATGGGCTTGACCGGGCCGATTGTCTTGCTGACGATGCAACTGGTTGTAGGGATCACGCAGAAGGGCATGGCAGGGTCAAACCAGGCCATGGTGAGCGAGTATGTCTGACAAAGTCGCCGTCGAAAACGTCAACGTGCCCGGGCACGTCACCAATGTGGATGCAGCCAAATACCACGCGATGAAGGATGCATTGTTGGCTGTGCTGCCTGCGCAAGAACCTGGCATGGTGGTAAAAGATGCTCTGGCCGCGCTCAAACCCAACCTGCCGCAAGACCTGTTTCCCGAAGGCAATACCTCCGGATGGTGGTTGAAATGCGTGCAGCTTGATCTGGAAGCCAAGGGCTTGGTCAAGCGCCTGCCAACCAAGCCGATGCGGATCTTGAAGACCGTTTAGTCGGTTCGCTGATCAAAGGCCGCACGGGAGCTGGCGATCTTGACACGCTGCTCCAACGCCCAACCGGCAACTGGCTCCAACACTTGGACCAGTGAGCGGCCAAGGTCGGTCAGGCTGTAATCCACGCGTGGCGGCGTGGTGGGCGTGACATGGCGATGGATCAGCCCGTCGCGCTCCAGACTGCGCAATGTCTTAGTCAGCATGCGCTGCGAGATATCGGGGATGTTTCGCTTGAGTTGAGAAAAGCGCAGGCTTTCCTTCTTTAGGCCGGTCAGAATTAGGATCGACCATTTGTCGCCGATCTGGTCGATGACGTCGCGCACCGGACAAATCTGAACGTCATAAAAGGGGCTGGACTCATCAAGCATTGGCTGTTGCTGCCCTTTCTGGCGGTTACAAAAAAGTGCCTTCTTCACAAGGCAATTCAGTTCCTATTAATAACCAGGTCTATTCCACAAACCTAGTCTCTTTTCGAGACTGATTGGAGAGACCCATGTTTATTCTCAATCGCAGGCAATTCCTTGAACTGACCGCTGGCACCGCTGCGGCCGCTGGCTTGGCCGCGGCTGCATCGCCGGCGCATGCTGCGTCTGGTGCGGAAGTCTTCACCGGTGATCCGTTCGGCGCACTGGTTGATTCCGTTGTCGTTGTCGGTGAACAGAAGATGCTGCTCATCGATGCCCAATTCACCGTGCCCAACGCAGCGCGCCTTGCCGACATGCTAGCGGCCACCGGCAAAGAGCTGGAAACAATCTTTATCAGCCATTTCCACCCCGACCATCATCTGGGCTTGGCGGTGCTGATGGATCGCTTCCCGAACGCCAGGCCAGTTGCCCATGCCTCTGTTCAGCCAGCCTTAGCCGCCGCTGCACAGGCCATGCTGGATAGCATGGACGGCATTATTCCTGCCGATCAGTTGCCTGATCGGGTTGTCATTCCTGACGCTCTGCCCGGCGACCAGTTGACGCTGGAAGGCGAGCGTTTTGACATCCTTGGACCTCAGCACGGCGATACCGATGTGATCACGCCGGTGCACCTGCCGCAGCTTGACACGCTGGTGGCGTCCGATGTGGTGTTCCAGAATACCCATATTTGGATGGCTGAGAACATCACCGCTGAGCGTGTCGATGCGTGGCGCGACAGCCTCAACGCTCTGGAAGCAGTGGGTGCAGGCACAATCGTGCCGGGGCACAGAACCGAGGGATCAAGGAACGACGCCTCCGCGCTTGCCTTCACGCGGACCTATCTCGATCAGTGGGAGGCTGCACTGGCCGACACATCGACGCGAGAAGACCTCAAGGCGGCGATGATTGAGCGTGTGGGGGACCTTCCCGGCGAACTCTTTCTTGATCGTGCCGTGGGCGCTGTCTACGGCTAGAACCTACCGCTTGAACTGGCTGGCGCGGTCGTTGGTTTCGGCCAGCCGCGCCATCTCCTCGATCGGCTTGGCGCGGGTGTCCGGTTTCTTGGCCTGCTTGATCAATTCCAGGACCCCCCGTTTGGGCGAGGGAGGGAAGGCATCGAAATGGTGCTTGGCGTTGGGGTGGCGCTCCAGCGCTTCGATCAGATCGGGCGGCGAAACCTGCGCCTGCCTACCAAACCCATGCGGATTATGAAGACGTGATCGAAAGGCTTTGCTTGAGTTTCGCTGCCGGACAACACCCGATGGCTGCGGAAGGGAAGGTCACTGATAAGACGACGGCACCGGCTTATTGCGACAGGACCTGAACGGCAAAAGAGCGTAAAGTGTCTTCGCTGTAGGGTTTGGTGACAATCATGCGATTGTTCATATCGCCAGGCAGTTCTGCGGTATCGCCATAGCCACTGGCAAAAAGAAAGGGGATGCCGCGTCGGTTGAGTTCGTCAGCGATGGGGGTGCTGGTCTCGTCGCCTAGATTAATGTCGAGCAGCGCGAAGGCGAATTTAGACTGTTCGATAAGCGACAGCGCCGATGACACAGTGCTTGCCAGAGACACTTGCTCGAAGCCAAGATTGAGCAACATATCTTCGGCCTCCATCGCGATGACAACATTGTCTTCCACCAGAAGCGCGTGACCCTCAAAACTTGCCGCATCGACCGTCGGGTCAATCACTTCGACTGGCGCGCGCGGGAGGGGTGATGTGTCCTCACTGACATAACGGCCCGGCACCAGGAAATGCGCACGCACGCCCGTCAACGCGTATTCGATACTGGCTTCACCCTGGAGTTCGTAGGGCACGGATCGTTCGATAATCGTTGAACCAAACCCACGTCGCTTCGGCGCTTTAACCGGAGGCCCACCTTTCTCGGTCCATGAGATTTTCAATGAGCCCGTGTCATCAATTTCCCAATCGATGTCGATCGATCCGCGACCATCGGTAAGCGCTCCATATTTGGCAGAGTTGGTCACCATTTCGTGGACGACGAGCGCCATGGTCGTAAAGGATCGCGGGTCCAAAAGAATGCGCGGACCGTTCAACTCAACCCGCTGGGCTTTGTCTCCAAGATAGGCCTCCAACTCGTTTTCCAACATGGATTTCAGACTGGATGGCGCCCATTGCGTGCCTGTCAATTGGTCGTGCGCTCTGGCAAGGGCCTGAATGCGTCCGCCAACCTCAGAGGAAAACTCAGCAATCGTGGCGCTGCTTTCGCCGGTTTGCGCAACGATCCCGCGCACCAGCGAGAGAATGTTGCGCACGCGGTGATTCAACTCAGCGATCAAAAGGTCCTGCGTAGCCTGCGCACGCTCACGGACTTTGTTGCTGTCATCGACCGACCGGAGAATGACTTCCAACAAGGTGGTTCGCAGGGATTCGGCCAGCTGCAACTCCGCTGGTGTCCACGCTGCCGACGTGCCGCGAACGACCTCGCGCCAGGCTTCAAAGCTCTTTCGAGGTGTCAGCCGCACACCGTTGGGTCCAAGTTCCGCAGGCTTGTTTGGATTGCCGGCCCATTGCACCGATTGGGCGATTTCTTTGCGGGTCAGCACCAGGTAATCGCGCGGCTTTCGGGAAACTGGAATGGCCAGAACGCCAGCCACGCGGTTGGCATAATCTTCAGCGGGCTCATGGTGGGTGGATAAGGCGTCGGTGGCGTAGATGCGGCTTGCGCCGCTCTGATTGAGAAACCGTATTAGGCTTTGCATTTCCTCACGGGTTAGGCTTTGCCCGCTGGCGGAAAACTCGCCATCAACCCAGATGGCAGTGCCATCGGTTTGCATGACATCCTGAAACGCTTCGAGTTGGTTGGCCAGATTGTCGAACACCGACCCCTCGGTGGACATCGTGGACATGATTTGATCATGGACTTTTCGACCGTCGCGCTCCGACCGCAGCGTCAGCTGCCGTTCACGGTTGGCCAACTCAAGAGAAAACATTTGGCCGAAGAGTTCCGCAGTGGTGCGTCGCTCAAACTCGACCGTTTTGGGCCGGAAGTGATGGCATGCGAGGAGCCCCCAAAGTTCTCCGTCGACAATGATGGAGACCGACATGGATGCCCGAACGCCCATGTTGCGCAGATATTCAATGTGAATGGGCGAGACGGCGCGCAGTATGCTCGATGAAAGGTCAAGCGGTTGACCGTCGGGCGATTTCTGCGGAACGATCGGCACAATGTCTGCATCAATATCGGCGATGATCCGCAGCGGGTTGCTCAGATAGAGCGCTCTGGCCTGTTTGGGGATATCGGATGCAGGGTATCGTAAACCCATGAAGCTCTCGACCCCGTGGGCACACGCGTCGGCGACCACTTCGCCTGATCCATCGGGCAGAAATTTGTAGACCATCACGCGATCAAAATCGGTCACAAAACGGATTTGTCGTGCTGCTTGGAACAGGAAACGGTCCAATTTGTCTTGGCCGCAGAGCTTGGCCATCATCGATCGAACCATTGACACTGGTTCCAGCGCTGAGTTGCTGGCCGACGGCTCAAATTCTATGACGATCAACTCATCGGACAGATGAAGCGCGACATCGTACAGCTTGCCGTTGCCAAAAAGGTCCTGGCCGAAAATTCTCTCGGTCGTGCCAGCGCTTTGCAGCCACTGCAGACGATTGCGGATGTCGTGGATGGCTTGCTCGGTCAAAATGTCCGATGCCAATGCGCCGAGAAGATCGTCGACGGATCGGTCGCAAACCTCACCCAAATTGGCTGAACAGCGCGTGATGATCCAATCGGTGGAGACCGCAAGGAGATAGCCAAAGCTCTGGATCGCTCCAAGCAAATGGATGGGTTCACGGTCACAACTGGTTAGGTCGACCGAAGGCTCTGTGTTGGCCTCGACCGTAGAATCGCCCATTCAGTCCTCATGCAAGTGTGATCAGAGATACGCGTTCATAGTCGAAGGTAGGATGAGCCGAAACAACCTAAGTTAAGTGGGTCGCCGCTTCTTTGTCGCACGGTTTGGCGGATGTCGCCAAGATATTGGAACCGTTTAAATTGCTCGGCTGAACGACGTTGCCAGAACCTGTCCTGGCTACCCTTTAAGCCGGTTTGTGGGTGTCAGGTTTCTTTGGCCTTGGCAAAAACCGCATCAATCATCGCCTGGGTGCCGCGGGCGTCTTCCAACGTCCATGGATAGTCATCACCAAGACGCACGGTGCGGCTGAACGCCTCGACCTGATCCACATATTGGTTGGCGGCGGCGAAGCGCTCGGTGGTGACCGATGCGCCATGGCCATTACCGATGTTGCGATGCAGTTCAACCACCGCAGGTCCGTAAAGATTGGCGTTAAACGGTGAGGTCAACCGGATAACGCCTTCTTCACCCATAAAGGTCATCTCCTGGAAGGGATGCATGCGCATGGAGTTTACCCAATGGGCAGAGAACCCGTCAAAGCGTGCTGAGACCCGGGCTAAGACATCGACCCCGTTTTCAAAATCGACATCAGCGTGGGTGATGGATGTCGGTTCTTGCCCGGTCACCCAGCGCGTTGCGCCATAGGTGTAGACGCCAATATCGGGAATGCCACCACCACCGGTTTCCGGCCGGTTGCGCACATTGGCCAGGTCTTCTGCATTGTCATAGCTGAACAGCCCTTCGACATGGATAAGCTTTCCAATGGCGCCATCACGGTAAAGCTGGCGTGCCCGCTGCCACTGGGCATGGTGCACAATCATGTAAGCTTCGGTTGCCAGGCGGTCCGCGGCATCACGCGCTACAATCAGATCATCAATCTCTGGTGCGCTCATGGCGATGGGTTTTTCGGTCAGCACATGCTTGCCGGCAGCCAGGGCCTTCTTGGTCCATTCCACGTGCAGGTGGTTGGGTAGCGGAATGTAAACCGCTTCAATATCTGGATCTGCCAGCAGGGCCTCGTAGCTCTCATGCAGGCGCAGGTCAGGGTTGAACACGGTGAACCCAGCTGCTTTTTCTGGGCTTGATGTTGCAAGCGCTGTAAACGACGCGCCCTCGGCAGCATGGATCGCGCGGGCCATTTGCTCGCGTGCGAAATTGGCCGCGCCCAGCACGCCCCAACGGACAGGTTCAAACATTACTCAATCTCCCGGCAATCTGTTTGTTCCGTTTGGTCTAGCGGAAAATGTGCCGGTCTTGACAGTCCGGGCTGCAGAATAGGCAAGCTTTAGCGCTTGAACTGGTTGGCCCGGTCATTGGTTTCGGCCAGCCGCGCCGTCTCCTCAATCCGCTTGGCGCGGGTTTCCGGTTTCTTGGCCTGCTTGATCCACTCCAAGATCCCGCGCTTGGGCGAGCGGGGAAAAGCATCGAAGTTGGCTTTGGCGTTCGGGTAGCGCTGCAAGGCTTTAATCAAATCTGGTGGGGAAACCAGCGCCTCGACATCGTCCAAAAAAGCCCACATGCCGTTCTTTTTGGCGGCCTTGATCTTGGCCAGCCCCGGCGGTTCCATCAGGCCGGCCGCGAGCAGGTTTTCAACCCGGCGTTTGTTGCTGGCAGACCAAGCACTTTTCTCGTTGCGTGGGGCCAGCAGCAGCATGGAGCGCTTTTCGTCCTTGGCGCGGGTTAGCGAATCCACCCAGCCAAAGCACAGGCATTCTTCAACCACCGCATCATACTCGACGTACCAGTCAGCCACCGCCTTTTTGTAGGTGACCAGCCAAATGCTCTCAGATTGTTCGTGATGGGCGGCCAGCCAAGCGCGTAAATCTGCCCGGCTTTTCACCTCGATCTGTTCAAGGTTTTCAGCTGGGCGTTTCTTCATGACCGCGTGCTCACAACCTAATTTATAGGGCTGATTTCATCGCCACACCGGCCACATAGGTTTCCACGATCATGCGGTTGTCGGCGAGCGTTTGCAGTAGGAACAGTTCCTCTTCCAGCGTTTCCACCCGTTCCATTTTTAACGCTGAGGCTGGCATTGCCGCAGCGTTGAGAACGACAATGTCTGCGTCGGTGCCGGCGTCCAGCGTTCCGATATTGGCCGCCATGCCAATGGCCTGCGCATTGCCCAGTGTCATCGCAAAGAACGTCTGCAACGGGTGCATCCGGTTGCCGTGGAGCTGTGCGACTTTGTAGCCAACATCCATGGTGCGCAGCATGGAGTAGCTGGTGCCGCCGCCAATGTCGGTCGCGTAGGCGATGCGGATGCCGTCCTCTTGCAGGACCTTATGGCGGAAGAGGCCCGATCCCAGGAAAAGATTGGAGGTTGGGCAAGAGACGGCAACCGCTCCTGCTTCGGCCATTGCAGCGCGCTCGCGCGGCTTCAAATGGATGCAATGGCCGTAAAGCGCGCGCTCGTTCATCAGGCCGAAGCGCTCATAGACGGCGGTGTAATCTTCGTCGTCTGGATAGAGTTCAGCAACACGGGCAATCTCGCCATCGTTTTCCGACAAGTGCGACTGGATGAGGCAGGTCGTGTGCTCGCGTGCCAGAGTGCCAGCGGCTTCCAACTGCTCCGGCGTTGAGGTGATCGCGAAGCGCGGTGTGATGGCGTATCTGGCGCGGCCTTTATCGTGCCAACGTTCGATCAGTGCTTTTGTATCGTCGTAGCTGGTTTGGGCCGTGTCGGTCAGTGCTTCTGGTGCCTCACGGTCCATCATCACCTTGCCACCGACCATGGCCATGTTGCGTTTGGCGGCGGCTTTGAAAAAAGCATCGGCGCTATGCGGATGTACCGAGCAAAAGGCCACCGCAGTGGTTGTGCCGTAACGGATCAACTCATTCATGAAGAGATCGGCAATGCGGTGGGCATGAGCCTCATCAGCAAAACGCTGCTCTTCAATGAAGGTGTATTTGCTCAGCCACTCCAACAGACTGCCAGCATAGGATCCGACGACCTGCATCTGCGGATAGTGAATGTGCGGATCGATAAAGCCCGGCAAGATCAAATGCGGACGGTGATCGATGATCTCCACATCTGGATGGGCCATCTTCAGTGCATCGAATGGCCCGTTGGCGATGATTTTTCCGTCTTCGATCAAGACCGAACCATCAGCCTCATAGGTGTAGGATTGGCGATCATCGCCATCAACTGGACGGCGTTGAAACGTCAGCGTGCGGCCTCGTAACAAAAGGCTCATGCTGGCACCTGCGCGCTGTTTGCGTGCGTGTGCTTGTAGGTGCCAACCGCCTGCATCACTTCAGCGGCAACCATGGCGGCGATCACGGCTGGACGCTTGTCTTTGAGTGTCGAGGCGCCGATGGGCATGGTGAGCCGATCTAGCCCATCGCGATGGCCGGTCTCTTTTTCAAACCAGCGGCTGAAGGTGGCGCGTTTTGTCTTCGAGCCGATCATGCCGACATAGGCGGCATCGTTACGATTAAGGGCTTCTTGGGTTAGCAAAAAATCAAGGGCATGGTCATGCGTCAGCATGATAAAGGCGCTGCCAGGTATCGCAGCGCGAATGTGCATTTCGGGCAAAGGGGTCAGATCCTGATCAATGGCTGATCCGGCAAGCGCAAGCTCATCCTCGCGACTGTCGATCAGCAGGCTGTTCACAGGCAAGGGCCTAAGCGCTTGGGCCAACGCCCTGCCAACATGCCCTGCACCGAAGACGTAAACGGAAGGTTGCATCTTCTTAGCCGTCTTAACACTTGACGCTAGGGCTGCAAGGTCATCAGGTTTCACCTTAGACAAAAGGAGGATAACATTTCCGCCGCAGCACTGGCCGATCTCTGGTCCAAGAGGAACGGTGAGGCGGCGTTCTGGCGAATCCGCATCATGCTTTCGGCCGATCATTTGGCGGGCCGCATCAATGGCCATATATTCCAGCTGGCCGCCGCCTATCGTGCCCAGCACATCGTGGGCCGAGACAAGCATCGATGTGCCTGCCACACGGGGTGTGGAGCCGTTGGCCACGTCAATACTGATCTGAACACACGGTGATTGACGTGCGAAATGGTCAATCTCATCAGGGTGGGCAACATCCAGCATGCTGGCCTTTCAGGGCGCGGTTTTACGTCCGCCCCCGCAATCGCTCGACCGCCATCAACATACGTTCAGGTGTACATGGCGTGTCAAGACAAGGGCAGGTTTCATAGTTACTGATGCTTGCCGCCGCCATCGACAGCGCTTCCACCACGCTGGCAGCGAGCATGAAGGGGGGTTCGCCAACAGCCTTGGAGCGGCGAATGGTGCGTTTTTTGTTTGACGCCCAACTGACCAATTTGGTGTTGAACTGCGCCGGTCGGTCAGACGCCAAGGGGATCTTGTAGGTTGAGGGCGCGTGGGTGCGCAGTTGGCCTTTGTCATCCCACCAAAGCTCTTCGGTGGTCAGCCAACCCATGCCCTGGATGAACGCGCCTTCAACTTGGCCAATATCGATGGCCGGGTTCAGTGACTTGCCGACATCGTGCAGCAGATCGGTGCGATCAACATGGTACTCGCCGGTCAGCGTGTCGACAGAAACCTCTGAGACCGCTGCCCCATAGGCAAAATAGAAGAACGGGTTGCCCTGTCCGGTTTCGCGGTTCCAATGGATTTCTGGGGTCTTGTAGAAGCCAGCCGCCGACAGGTGGATGCGCTTCATATAAGCCTGATCGACCAGATCGGGGAACGGGATGCGCTGATTGCCGATCCGCACCACATTGGCTTCAAACACGACCTGCTCGCGACCGACCTGATACTCCTCGCAGGCAAAATCGATCAGCCGGTCTTTGATCTGGTTCGCTGCATTGTCGGCTGCCATGCCATTCAAGTCCGAGCCGGAGGACGCGGCTGTGGCCGATGTGTTGGGGACCTTTTCGGTGGTCGTGGCGGTGATTTTCACCTTGTCGATATCGATCTGGAAGGTGTCGGCTACCACCTGCGCGACCTTCGTGTTGAGGCCTTGGCCCATCTCTGTGCCGCCATGGTTCAAGTGCACCGAACCGTCGCGGTAGACATGCACAAGCGCGCCGGCCTGATTGTACCAGGTGGCGGTGAAGGAGATGCCGAATTTCACCGGTGTGAGCGCGATGCCCTTTTTGATGATCGGGCTGGTCTTATTGAAGGCCAGAATGGCTTGACGGCGGGCTTGATAGTCCGATGTTGCTTCCAGCTCATCGACCAGGCGGTGGATGATGTTGTCAGTGACTGTCTGGTGGTACGGCGTGACCGTACGCGCGTTTTCTTCGCCCTCGCGGTCATAGAAATTGATCCGGCGGATCTCCAACGGGTCTTTGCCAAGCTTGTAGGCGATCTCCTCGACGATCCGCTCGGCGACGATCAGCCCTTGTGGGCCACCAAAGCCGCGAAAGGCGGTGTTGGAAACGGTGTTGGTTTTCAGCGGCTCTGATTGCAACAGAACGTGCGGGTAATAATAGCAATTGTCGGCATGGAAGAGTGCGCGGTCGGTCACCGGACCCGACAAATCAGCGGAAAAGCCGCAGCGCGCTGCAAAGGTGCTGGAGACCGCTTCGATGCGGCCCTCGTCATCATAGCCGACATCGTAATCGACGACGAAATCGTGGCGCTTGCCGGTGGTGATCATATCATCGTCGCGGTCAGGGCGGATTTTGACCGGCTTGCCAAACTTCTTTGCGGCCACAGCCGCCACGACGGCGAATTGGTTGGATTGCGTTTCCTTGCCACCAAAACCGCCGCCCATGCGGCGCACATTCACGGTGATGGCAGCGGACGGCACCCCCAGCACATGGGCCACCATGTGCTGCACTTCGGAAGGATGCTGAGTGGAGGAATAGACGGTCATGTCGTCGTCCTCGCCGGGAATCGCGAGCGCGATATGCCCCTCCAAATACATATGGTCCTGACCGCCAATCTCGTAGCGGCCCTGCAAGCGGTTGGTGGCCGATTCCAGCGCGGTTTGCGCATCGCCACGCTTCAGGGTCAGTGGCTTGGTCACATTGGGATAGTTTGCGGCGCGGGCCTCATCGACAGTTCTGGCGAAGTTTCGTTCGCTATACTCCACCTTGGCTTTTTGCGCGGCTTGGCGCGCAAACGCGCGGCTGGTCGCGATCACAGCAAACATCGCCTGGCCGTAAAAATGAACCTCGCCGTCTGCCAGCACCGGTTCATCGTGCAGATGGGTCGGCGAGATGTCGTTGGAGGCTGGCATATCGCGGCTGGTGAGCACGCCAACCACGCCGGGGCTGGCGCGCACGGCTGTCAAATCCATCGCTTCGATGCTGCCGTTAGCGCAGGTTGATAGACCCAGATAAGCGTGCAGCGTGCTGGCGGGCGTTTGGATATCGTCGGTGTAGATCGCCTGCCCGGTGACGTGCTTGTGGCCAGAATCGTGCTTGGTCGGTTGGTGCACACCGCCCTTGATTGGATTGGGCGTGGCGTCCGTGCGCACCGGGTCATCCTGTTTGGCCCTTACACGCGGGGGAACGGTTTCCGGATCGCTCACATGCTCGTTCATGCCGCCACCTCACGTCTCAGGCGCACCGGTTGTTCGCTCTTCGTGTGCTCCAGATAAAAGCGGATCAGCAGGTTTTCAGCGGATTTTAGACGATAATCGGCTGTGGCTCTCCAATCGGTAAGTGGCTGATAATCTTTGGAAAATTCTGCTTTTGCCGCATTGATGGTTTCGGCATTCCAGGGTTGGCTGATCAGCGCTTGCTCGACATGTGTGGCGCGTTTTGGTGTGCCAGCCATTCCGCCAAAGGCTATGCGCGCTGAGGATACTGCACCGCTTGTCACGGTGAGCGAGAAGGCGCCACAGAGCGCAGAAATGTCTTCATCGCGGCGCTTTGAAATCTTATAAACCGCATTGAATGAGCCCTCTTGCGGCTTGGGCAGTGCCAGGCTTTCAACGAACTCAACGGGGCGGCGGTCCTGCTTGCCGTAGGTCAGGAAAAAGTCCTCCAGCGGCAGCGTGCGCGTGCCGGATTTGGAACGCAGGGAAAGCGTTGCGCCCAGCGCGATGAAGGCAGGTGGTGTGTCGCCAATCGGTGAGCCATTGGCGATGTTGCCGCCAAGCGTTCCCATATTGCGGACCTGCTCACCGCCGATGCGCCACCAAAGCTCATTCATGTGCGGGAAATGCTCTTGCAGCACCGGCACGAACGAAGAGTAGCTAACGCCTGCGCCAATGGTCACCGCCTCGTCGTTCACGCTCACCGTTTGCAGGGCGTTCATGCCGCCGATGAAGATGGCTGGTGAGATGGCGCGATGATCCTTATTCACCCAAAGGCCGACATCGGTCGCGCCCGCGACGATGGTTGCGTCAGGGTGTTCGGTCAATAGATCGGCGAGCTGGGCTGGCGTTTGCGGGATAAAGAAGCGCTCGGACCCGGCTTCGCTAATCGCGCTGACATCCACCAGGCTCTCATCGGCCCAGGCGGCGAGTTGTTCTGTGATGCGCTTACGCTGCGTGGTCAGCACATCCTCGGTCACGCTGCCATAGGTGGAGATCGCTTTGGCCGCCTTGATGATCGGCTCATAACCGGTGCAGCGGCAGAGATTGCCTTGTAGCGCGGTCTCGATCTGCGTTTCGGTTGGGTTTGGATTGGCCATCCAAAGCGCGTAAAGGCTCATCACGATGCCGGGCGTGCAGAAGCCGCACTGCGAGCCGTGATAATCCACCATGGCCTGCTGCACAGGGTGCAACACACCTTCCTTGGCCAGACTTTCCACCGTCACCACATGGCAGCCATCCAAAGAGCCAAGAAAGCGAATGCAGGCATTGAGACTTTGATAGGTGACCCCGTTCGGACCTAACCGCCCCACCAGCACCGTGCAGGCGCCGCAATCGCCCTCATTGCAACCCTCTTTGGTACCGGTCAGGCTGCGCTCCAGCCGCAGAAAGTCGAGCAGCGTTGTCGTTGCGCGTACATCGTCGCGCTCGACCACGCTGTCGTTGAGCAGGAACCGGATGGCGTTGCGAATGGACATGAAGCCTCAAGGGATGTGTCGGACCGGCTGACATATAAGGCTATCGGCATGCAAATGCGCAATCCATAGGCGTGCGGAAAGTTTGGGCGTGGTTTGCCTTAATTGCTGCTCTACGCACCGCACCTTCCGCGTTTGGCGAATACCAAACATTGGCATTCTCGGCGATTGCTCCGCATTTGCCTGACATGCCGACGGTTTTGCTTTGCAAAACCTTGGTGACCCCGACTGGATTCGAACCAGTGGCCCCCAGATTAGGAATCTGGTGCTCTATCCTGCTGAGCTACGGGGCCGACCATGGTAATCCTTATCGACCGAATCTTATCAGCTTTTCAAGCGGTAGCCGGTTTTGAAGATCCACCAGATGATGGTGATGCACACCGCGGTGAACACAGCGATGGCGCTCAGCGATACGCCAATCGCCACATCAGCGGTGCCAAAAAAGCTCCAGCGGAAGGCTGAGATCAGATACACCACCGGGTTAAACAGCGAGACGGTCTGCCAGAACGGCGGCAGCATGGTGATGGAGTAGAAGCTTCCTCCCAAAAACACCAACGGCGTGATGATCAACAGCGGCACCAGTTGCAACTGCTCGAAGCTCTGCGCCCAGATGCCGATGATGAATCCGAACAATGAGAAGGCGAAACAAATCGTTACCAAAAGCAGCGCCATGGCTATCGGGTGAGCGATCTCAATATCGATGAAAAACGTCGCGGTGATCATGATGATCACGCCGATGATCAGCGATTTGGTGGCGGCTGCACCAACGTAGCCTGCGACCACTTCGACCACGCCCACAGGCGCGGACAGCACCTCGTAGATCGAGCCGATGAATTTTGGAAAATAGATGCCAAAGGCAGCGTTTGTGATGCCTTGAGTCATGACGGTGAGCATGATGAGGCCGGGCACGATGAAGGCGCCGTAGCTTACCCCTTCGACCGACTCGATGCGGCTACCAATGGCGGCACCAAACACCACGAAATAGAGCGAGGTGGAGAGCACTGGCGAGATAATTGATTGCAAAGCGGTGCGCAGCGCGCGGGCCATTTCATAGTGGAAGATGGCGATGATGGCGTGGACGTTGATCATGTCGCGTCTCCCTGGCTTGTCTGGTTGTGGGCGTCGTCTTCAACCAAGTTGACGAAAATTTCTTCCAGCGAGCTTTGCGCTGTATGCAGGTCACGCACCGACAAGCCAGCGGCGTTCACATCACGCAGCAGCGCGCCAATGCCCGTGCGGTCTGCCCGCGTGTCATAGGTGTAGGTTGCGCTGGTGCCGTCCTGGCTCATGGCAAGATCGTAGGAGGCCAGGCCTTCGGGCACTGCATCCAATCTTTTGTCAAAATCAATGGTCAGGCTGCGCTTGCCCATACGCTCGATCAGCGCGCTCTTTTTGTCGACCAGCAAAATCCTGCCCGAGGAGATGATTGCCACGCGATCGGCGATCGCTTCGGCCTCTTCAATATAGTGGGTGGTCAATATGATGGTGACGCCAGCGGCTTTCAGGTCGCGCACGACCTCCCACATGTCCTTGCGTAGTTCCACGTCCACACCGGCGGTCGGCTCATCAAGAAACAGCACTTGTGGTTCGTGCGCCAGCGCTTTGGCGATGAGCACCCGACGCTTCATGCCACCGGAGAGTTCCTTGGTTTTGGTGTCTTTCTTGTCCCATAGGCTGAGCTTTTTCAGCACGTCTTCCATATGCGCCGGATTGGGCGGCATGCCGAACAGGCCGCGCGAAAAGCGCACCGTCGCCAGCACCGTTTCAAACGGTTCCAGGTTGATCTCTTGGGGCACCAGGCCAATCATACGGCGGGTCTTGTTGGCCTCGCTTATAATGTCATGACCACCCACCTTGATCGTTCCACCTGTTGGATTGGTGATACCGCAAATGGCCGAGATCAGTGTCGTCTTCCCGGCGCCATTGGGGCCAAGAAGCGCCAAAATTTCACCCTTCTGGATGGTGAGATTGACGTTTTTCAGCGCTTCAAAACCGCTGTCATAGGTTTTTTGTAGGCCGGCGATGGCAATCATCGCGTCGGCTGTAGGTGCATGTGTCATGGAGATCACGATCGTTGGATGGTCTTTGGATGTAGGATGTCATGAGCCGGTTGGGAACCTGGCAGCTGAAATATGCTGACACCTGTCACCCTGCGGATGCAGTTTGGATCAAGAAAAGAAGTGGGGCGGCCTTTGTCCATCGACCGCATACCTCGTCAATAATGGTATGACTATTGCCGAACTTGCCATGGGATATATGCAAATATGCATAGCCGGGCGACAATGGTGGTGTCGCCAATCTCCGGTTAGGCCAGCTAATAGTGGAGTTTGCAGATTAAGATCTGCGGATGAGTAACAGAGGATGGGTAGGTGAAAAGCAGATCGTTTTGGCAAAAGCGTTCAACGCGCCGGGCGTTTCTTCGCGCGAGCTTGCCCATCGCTGCGGTCACCACCTTGGCCAGTGGTGTTCCCAGTGCCCTTGCCTTCTCGCGGCAAAGTGAGTCAGGTGACGGGCGCGTGCGTTCAGCCGTCCTCTCCTCATCGCCATCGCGAGCCTTTATGTCCCACGCCTTCTCTGAACCTGACTGGTCGACCTTAGAGGCGGGCCCACGTGTGCGCATCAAAGCGGTGGTTGATGGTGACACGGTGGAACTGGAGCGTGGTCCGGATGTGCGGATGGTCGGTACGCAGGCGCCCAAATTGCCCCTTGGTCGCAATCATGTGGCCGAGTGGCCGCTTGCCCGCGCTGCCAAGCGCCTTCTGGAAGAGCTGATTGACCAGGGCGGTGCTGATGCGCAGCTTTACTTTGGCGGGCGGCGGACTGACCGGCACGGGCGACATCTGGCGCACATCGTTCTGGACGATGGCCCTGGTGAGCCATTGTGGTTGCAGGGTGCGATGGTGCTGGCGGGATTGGCGCGCGTCTACACCTTTGCCGATAATCGCTCGCTGATCACTGAATTGTTGTTGCGTGAGCATGTGGCGCGAGAACAGCGACGGCAGATTTGGGATCACCCCTATTATGCGGTGCGCGAGGCCCGTGATGCGGCAGGGCTTTTGGAGCTCACCAACCATTTTGAGTTGGTGGAAGGCGTGGTACGCAATGTCGCAGCCCATCGCGGGCGGTGGTACCTTAATTTTGGCGAAACTTGGCGCGAAGATTTCACCATCACCATTGATCGAGAGCATGATCCCGTGTTTGAGGACAGCAGATTTGATCTCAATGCCCTGCATGGCGCGCCGGTTCGGGTGCGAGGTTGGGTGGTCGAGGATGGCGGACCGATGATTCGAGTGGATCATCCTGAAGCCATCGAGCGATTGACAGTCGGCGGCTGAGAGCTGGCGGCGAACAATGGGGCACGCACTGACACCAACACCAGTCGGACTGCGTGAACCCTCTTTGTAAGGACTTTCTTTTCTTGCGCCTTTCCATGATTGCACGTCTGGCAAGCACTACGCTGGCGGCCCTTCTGGTCGCGGCCTGTCTCTCCGTGGATGGAGACGGTCCGTTGGTGCCACTAACTGTGGAAGGCACCGAGCCTGGGCCGACAGCGACGCTTGCTGCCGAAGAAGCGATTGGCGCGCGCGAGCACCCGCGCATTCTCGATGCGTTCGGCGGCGTTTTTGAAGATCCTGAGTTGGAAACACGCTTGGTGGCCATGCTGCGCCAGGTTATTGCCGCCTCCGACGAGCCGGGACGTGTGTACCGCCTGACGCTGCTCAATTCGGCAAGCGTCAACGCCTTTGCGCTGCCCGGTGGCTATCTTTATGTGACTCGCGGTTTGTTGGCCTTGGCCAATGATGAGGCCGAGGTGGCGGCTGTTGTGGCCCATGAGATTGGCCATGTGACGCGTCGTCATGCCATTGCCCGTGAGCAGGAGGTGCGCACTGCTGCGCTGATCGACCGGGTGCTGACCGATGTACTGTCCGATCCCTCTGCAGCGCAGATGGCGGTGCTCGCCAATGGCGTGTCACTGGCGCAATTTTCGCAAAATCAAGAACTTGAGGCCGATGAGCTAGGCGTGCGCACGATTGGTCGCGCGGGCTATGACCCTTATGCGGCGGCGCGCTTCTTGGAGACCATGGCGCGGTTCAGCGCGCTGGATGCTTTGCCTGGCAACAATGGCGTGCCGAGTTTTCTTTCCAGCCATCCGTCCACACCCGCCCGTATCGAGGCGGCTGTTCGCCTTGCCCGTCAGTTCGGCGCGCCGGGTATCGGCGCCACAGAGCGTGATCGCTATCTGGATGCGATCGACGGCATGGTGTTTGGCGAACCGACAGACGAGGGTGTGGTGCGCGGGCGACGGTTTCTGCATCCAGGCCTCGGCATTGCCTTTGAAGCGCCGCAAGGGTTCCGTTTGGACAACACTCCGCAAGCGGTGCTCGGCGCTCACGAGGATGGCCGCGCGCTGCGCTTCGACGGGGTTGAGCTGCGTCGTGGGCAGAGTTTGGAAGACTATCTGCAATCGGGTTGGATTGATGGTCTGGATGCCAGCAGCATCGCGATCAGCACCACCAATGGTTTGCAAGTGGCCACAGCCAATGCCGCCGCTGGCGGCTGGGTGTTCAAGGTCGCCGTTATCGTGGTCGAAGACCGGGTGTATCGCTTCATTTTCGCCAACAATTCACGCACCGACGCCTTTGCCCAGGCGGCGGCGAGCGTTGTGTCATCGTTTCGTCAGATGAGCGCCGATGAGCGCAATGGCATCGCGCCGCTGCGCATTGATGTCGTGGCTGCGCGGCGCGGGGATAGCGTGGCCTCGCTGGCACGCCGGATGGAGACAGGCGGCGATACGGAAGCGCTGTTCCGCATCATCAATGCGCTTGGCCCCGGCGATCGGGTGCGAGTTGGCGACCGGGTGAAGTTGGTGGTTGAATAAGCAGACCGTCCGCTTTTGGAGGCGGACGGTCCGCATAATTGATGCAGACTAAGGGCGGACGGATGCGGACGGTCTGGTCAGTTTTGCAGACCGTCTGGCACCATCTACCTGGTTCGATCAGACGTAGGAGCCAGCACCCTGTTGATCGAGAAGCGCCATTTTGAGCTTCTCCAGTGCCCGACTTTCAAGCTGGCGCACCCGTTCTTTGGAGATGCCCAGTGTCTGGCCAAGCGCTTCCAGCGTTGCGCCATCTTCGGCCAAGCGCCGCTCACGCACGATCTTCAGTTCACGCTCATTGAGAACTTCTAAGGCTTTGGAAAGCCAGTGGTTGCGGCGCTCTGTGTCGATCACGCCACCAACAAGTTCATCCTGAAGCGGCGCTTCGTCGGGCAAGAAATCTTGACGATCGGCGCTGCCGCCATCCTCGCCATCGGAAATCGGAGCGTTCAGAGAAGCATCCGAGCCTGACAGGCGCACATCCATTGTTGCGACATCGTTCACCGAGACGCCGATGGCAGCGGCAACTTCACGGTGCATTTCAGAGGGGGAGACGGTGCCATCTTGTGTGATACGGGCGCGTAAACGCCTCAAATTAAAGAACAAAGCCTTTTGTGCTGAGGATGTTCCGCCGCGCACAATCGACCAGTTGCGCAGGATAAAATCCTGGATTGAGGCACGGATCCACCAGGTTGCATAGGTTGAGAAGCGAACCTCGCGCGCCGGCTCAAACCGCGCGGCTGCCTCCAGCAAGCCAACATGGCCTTCTTGAATGAGGTCGCTCATTGGCAGACCGAAATGGCGGAAGCGCGCGGCAATGGCGATCACCAGCCGCATGTGGGCTTGGGTCAGTTGATGGAGCGCATCTTGGTCTTGTCGTTCTTTCCAAGACACTGCCAGCGCGTGTTCTTCCTCGCGCTCAAGATAAGGGGCTTGCATCGCCTTTTTGACGAAGTCCCGCCGTGGACCTGATCCATCATTCATCGCACGTTCCCTCGCTGTGCGTTGCCTGTGGCCGTTCGATCCTTGCCATTTTGGAGTGAATGGGTCGAACTTATACCACAGAGGCATCTTAGGGATTCTTACGAAAGGTTAAACCCCTTAGATCACGGCGCGCCGGGAAAACATGATTTTGCTTGGAACTTTGGATCGGGAAATCGGGTCAAGGGCCTGATTTCACTAAAGAATAAGAACAGAACAGCAAAAAGCCCGACCAAAATGGCCGGGCTTTAAGTGGGTTAACGCGAGCTGTTTTGGTTTCAGGCTGCGGCGCTTTGATCCTCGGCTTCGCCGTCATCAGCCTCTTCAACCGGCTTGGCGCGACTCGGGCTTTTGGCCAAAGTCTGCTCAATCAGGCGAACTGCTTCGGTTTCCGTCATGCTGTTCACCGCAGCGATTTCGCGGGCCATACGGTCCAACGCAGCTTCATAAAGCTGGCGCTCAGAATAGGACTGCTCAGGCTGTGTGTCGGCGCGGTAGAGATCACGAACCACTTCAGCGATCTGGATCAAATTACCAGAATTGATCTTCGCTTCGTATTCTTGCGCACGACGTGACCACATGGCGCGCTTAACACGGGCGCGGCCTTTGATCGTTTTCAGAGACTTTTCAACCAAACTGTCTTCGGCAAGCTTACGCATGCCGACGCTTTCCACTTTGGCCACAGGCACACGCAGGGTCATCTTGTCCTTGTCAAAGGTGATGACGAAAAGCTCAAGCGTCAGGCCAGCAATTTCTTGCTTTTCAATGGCCACGATGCGGCCAACGCCATGAGACGGATACACGATCTGCTCATTGACTTTGAAACCCTGCTTTTGCGTTGTTTTCTTTGCGGTCGCCATACGCTGACAAACTCCTGTTGGGTCGGGCAGTGGGGAACGTCCCGACCATGTGCATGCCTACTGAGCATGCGATCTCGTTTTGGCGTTTCCAGACAAACTCGCTCTCAAGCGCGCTGGGCCACTAGGTGGGCCAACAGAGCGTGCGCGATCAAACACACACAACCACCATCAGCGGCGGGCTTTTTAAGGCCGCGCTGGGCGGTTAAATGGTTGATCGGACTAACGAGAAAGAGGCGGCAAAAGGGTCCGGCCTGGTCGAGTTATCTTTGAAACGAAGCGAAACCATACCTCAAAAAGCAGCAAAAATCAAACTCTTGCTAGCATATGGTTAATCGCTGTTCATTTTCGTGGGCTGCTCTGGGTTTGCCCACTGGCTGCCCTTACACCTGTTTTTGCAGCTTTGCAGGCGCGCTCAGTCGCCCTCGCCTGGATTTGCAGAGAACAGCTCCAATTTGCCGGCTTTGCCATCAAAGGCTTCGGCGTCTGCCATCTGCTCTTTCTTCATGGTGATGTTGGGCCATTCAGACGCAAATTTTGTGTTCAGCGTCAGCCAAGATTCCAAACCAGGCTCTGTATCCGGCTTGATTGCATCGGCAGGACACTCCGGTTCGCACACGCCACAATCGATGCATTCATCAGGGTGGATGACGAGCATGTTCTCACCCTCATAGAAGCAATCCACGGGGCAGACCTCCACACAATCGGTGTACTTACATTTGATGCAGTTTTCCGTAACGATGTAGGTCATTCAGGCAGGCTCCAATCGGCTTTTTTGTAGGCGTGCTTGAGAGGCGCGCCTGTCATTCCAAATCGTTTTCCACCCCCCCTTGTCAAGGCGGCGAAGGGTCCAATGCGTAACACCGCTTAGACGTCGTGCGTGCCGCCACGCTTTAGCTCTTGCAGGCGTCCACGTTCATGCTTGGTGGGGCGTCGTCCTGGGCTGGGCGCACGCCGGGAAGCAATCAGATCGCGGTCTTCCTTGGGTGGCGGTGGTGGGGTGAGATCCTCATACAGTGTCTGTGCTTCGGCGGCTGGACCGCGTCGCGTGCCACAGGCCACCAGCTTAATGATCTTGACCGCATCAGCACCGGGGTGCGGCAGAGCGACGGTGAGCACATCGCCTGGCCCCACTGCGCGCTTGGCCTGGTGAGTCTTCTCGCCGTTCACCCGCACCTGACCGTTCTCGATCATTTTTGCGGCCAGCGAGCGACTTTTCACCAGGCGCGAGAAAAACAGCCAACGGTCCAGCCGCAGCTTGTCGGCATTGCTTTCTTCACTGGTGTTAGCTGTTGCCATCTTTGTTATCGAGCAGGCCTGCCAGTGCCGCAAAAGGCGAATCTGGGTCGGCTTGGCGCTCTTTCTTGGGCGGCGCTGCGGTGTAGGTGCGCGGGCCGGGCGGCTTTCCACCAGGCTTTCCGCCCTTGCGGCCATCACGGCCATCTTGGCGACGTTGCCCCTTGGCGCGCTTGTCGCCACGATCTTGGCGCCGGTCCTTGCCGGACCCTTTGCCATTATTCTGGCGGTTTGGTTCGCCGTCGCCTGCCTCTTGCTCTCCACCTTGGCGGCGGGCGTTGGGGCGGCCTTGTTGGCGTGGGCGATTGGGCGCTGGGCGCCAAATCTCGATCACCTGCTCGGTGGGAGCCTCAGGTGTTTCCAGCGAAGGTGCCGTTTCATCAGGTGTGGCCGTGTCAGCCTCAGCTGCTTCAACAGGCGTTTCATCGCTGGCCACCTCGGCTGGCGCTTCTGGTGCGGCAACCTCTGCAGTTTTATCGGCGGGCGCGTCTGCTGCCACTGCCTCGGCTCCACTGTTCTCGGCAGCGTCAGGCTCAATTCTTGGTGTGTCTTCCGACGTTGATTCTGCTGGTGTTTCCGCCTCAGACGCGTCAGGTTCGGCTGGCGTCTCAATCGGGACCGTCTTGCGGTCCATCTTGTAGCCAAGCGATTTCAACACTTCAGAGAAATCATCGCCTGCGCAACCAAGCAGCGAGGTCATTTCCACTGTGACAGTGAACCCAGCGCCTTCAGCTGCGCCATCGGGCGCGTCGCCCTCAGTTTGGCCCACGCGGAACGACACCAGTGGACGAATCAAGTCGGCCAGGCGCTCAAGGATGTCAAAACGCACCGCCCGACGACCACAGACGCGGAAGCCGGCAATGGGGTAAAGCCGGGCATCAAAGCTCGCATCCACCGGGATGGATGTGCGGCCAGAGGCATTGAGCTGGGGAAGCTCACGCAGACCCGGCTGATCCATACCGCCATTCTGCAGCGCCCATAGGGTGGCGAGCAGACTGACGGGGGCGGGCTTCAAAAGTTGCGGAACAAAAAGTGCGTAAGCGCCGAAACGTACGCCATGCTTGCGCAAGGTGGCGCGGGCTTCCTGTTCCAGCGCTTTAACGTCGCCAGCGATTTCACGGCGGTCGATGGCGCCCATCTCTTCGGCCAGACGGAAGCCGATACCGCGTGCGATGCCATCCAAACCGTCACCGCTGCGGAGCGCCAGCAGGCTGCCCAGATGCTTTTCGATTTGGTCATTCAACCATTTGGTCAGCCGCGAATCGACAATCTCACGTGCGCCGCCGGTGAGCTGTTCATCGGCGAGCAGAATGATCTTCGGCTTCAATATATCGTCCGAGCTGGTCAGCTTGGCGACCACTTCGCCGGTCCAACGTACCGCGCCTTCGGCATCGAGCACGAAGGCGGCATCGTCTGCGAGCGACAGTTTTTCTGCGCGGCGCTGAATTTCAGCGGCCAAAGCCTTTTGCGCGGCGGTTCGTACCGCCTTGCCGTCCAAATCCTCAGCTGTGGTATCCGGGGTAAACCGAAACCCAGCCAGCCAACCGACATGTTGGCCTTCAACTTGGACATCGCCATCGCTTGCGATCATCGCCTCAAGCATATCCTTCTCCCTCAAGCGTCGCATAAGCACGCTGGTGCGTCGGTCCACAAACCTTTGTGTCAGCTTTTCATGAAGCGCATCCGACAAGCGGTCCTCTAGCGCGCGCGTGCGCTCCTGCCAATGCGTGGGATCATCAAGCCACGCATTTCGGTTTGCGACAAAGGTCCAAGTGCGGACCTGCGCGATGCGCGCTGACAGCGCATCGATATCTCCGTCAACGCGGTCGGAGTTCTTCAGTTGCCCCTCCATCCAATCGTCCGGCACGGTGCCGCGATCAGCGATATGAGAGAACAGTTGACCAACGATTTCAATGTGCTGGGCAGGAGCGATCTTGCGATAATCGGGTAGCTGGCAGGCATCCCACAGCATCGCGACCCGCTCGCGACTGTTCGCCCGTGCTCGCAACGCCTTGTCGCGCAGCACACCATCGAGTGTATCGGCATCTTCTTGCGGTAAAGCACGCGTCAGCAGATCGTGGCCGGGAATTTCATCCAGGCTGTCGCGCAAGGCTTCGATGGATGCAAAATCAAGATTGGCGTTGCGCCATTGCAGGCGTTTGACGGGCTCAAAGGCGTGCGTCTCAAGCTTCTCGACCAGATAATCATCCAGCGCTTCGGTCCGGCCCGTCACCCCAAATGTGCCATCGCGGGTGTGGCGTCCGGCGCGGCCTGAAATCTGACCCATTTCGGCGGCGGTTAGCTCGCGATAATCAAAGCCATCGAACTTGTGGCGTCCGGCAAAGGCGACGTGATCGACATCAAGGTTTAAACCCATGCCGATGGCATCGGTAGCGACGAGAAAGTCCACATCGCCGTTCTGGTACATGTCGACTTGGGCATTACGGGTGCGCGGAGACAGCGCGCCGAGCACCACAGCCGCGCCACCGCGCTGGCGGCGGATCAGTTCGGCGACCGAATACACATCGTTGGCAGAGAACGCGACGATGGCGGTGCGGCGGGGCTGACGGGTGATTTTCTTCGACCCCGCATAGGTGATCATCGACATGCGTGGGCGCTGGATGATCGTGATGCCGGGCAACAAGCTGGCCAGCAGGCCGCGAATGGTGCCAGCGCCCAGCAGCATGGTTTCCAGTTTGCCGCGCACGTTCAAAATGCGGTCGGTGAACACGTGGCCGCGTTCCAAGTTTGCCGCCATCTGCACTTCATCAACGGCGACGAAATCCACATCCAGATCGCGCGGCATCGCCTCCACCGTGGAGACCCAGTAACGCGGCTCCATGGGGATGATTTTTTCTTCGCCCGTGACGAGCGCAACCTTTTCTTGCCCCGCCCGATCGCAGAGTTTCAAATACACCTCACGCGCCAACAGGCGCAGCGGCAGGCCGATGACGCCAGTTTGGTGCGTCATCATGCGCTCGATCGCCATGTAGGTTTTGCCGGTGTTGGTGGGGCCAAGAATGGCCGTCACACCAGCGCCGGGCGCTTTGGAGCGTGCAGTGTAGGGCATAGAGGGGGAAGGGGCCTT
This sequence comes from Hyphomicrobiales bacterium, assembly GCA_040219355.1. GTDB lineage: Bacteria > Pseudomonadota > Alphaproteobacteria > Rhizobiales > MH13 > MH13. The sequence continues at coordinate 108,295 of JAVJSN010000010.1, read as the reverse complement.
AGCACAGGAAGAGTGAGCTTTGGTGTTAACCTATCGAACGTGCCCAGAACAAGGCGTGTCCGAATCGGCTGTTTGCGCTGTTTTCAGGGTCTGTTCACGCCATATGTGGTGCGCGTGGTAACCGTCTGCCACCAGGCGAGGGCGGGAATCGGACCTGTGGTGATCGTTGCGTTAGCAAAAGTGTGCCGTAATGGGACAAAAGTGATTTCTCACGTAGCGTTAAGCAACCAATAGAACCCTGCTTTTGGGCGTCGACTGACGACCACAATTGGGTGACGGATCGGCGTAAGACAGCATCGCACCGCACGTTTTTGAGCGTCTCTGTTAACATTTGAACGTGCGGGGAACACAGCGTGACCGAATCGGTGATTTGGCCGATTTTCAGGGTTCGTTCACGCTGTATGTAGGGTGTCCCCAGCCTAGTTGGCACAAGCCGCGCGCCTTCGATGACGTATCAAAGCCTACAATTTTAACGATTGTGTCCCGGAGTAGGGCAGACCGTGAGCATCAGCACCGTGCCAGCAACACTGAGCGGTAAGACGATGCCGACGAGCAGCACGATGTTTGTCCAGGCGTTGAAATAGACAAAGTATCCAGCGCCCGCCGCCAGGATGAGTGCTCCGCCCAATCTGGGCCAAAACAGAGCGACCAGCCATAGCGCGAAAAGCAAAGCCCAGGGCAGGGCGTTGGGAAGGTTGCGCACCAGCCCCTGCGAACCGCCTTGAGCCCCTGAAAGGGCAGCAAAGGTCGCCCAAACCAGCGCGACCAGCAACACAATACTGTAGGCAGCAACGCGTAAAGCTTTGCAGACATCTGGTCTGGTCATTGTGGCTCCAGCCTGGAGATCAGCCGTCAAATTCAGCTCTTTGTTTTTGAGTAAACGCTTGTGATCGTGTCTGGTTGATCCTTGTCAGAGCTCGCCGGTTGCAGCCCTAGGCTCGTGGATCGACGTCCGGCTCTTTGGCGCATAAGCAGGAAGCCCTACGCATTAGCATCATCTTGTGAAAATGGGCCCTGGCGCACACCCTTCTTGCAGCGGTCCTGGCGCGGCGCGAGGACGCTGTAACGCACAGGTGTACTATGGGTTTGTCACAGCCATGGAAGCCGGCCAGTCAACACAATACCATCGAAGCGGTGGTCAAATCAGAAGTTTTGCCGGAAGTTTTCGACCGTCTGAAAAACAAAATGCATGAGCGCGCCGCTGCGGCCCGCGAAGCAGAAGCCCGCGCATCCTCGCTGCGTCAATTGAGCGAGTTGTTCAACCTGCCGATACATGGGTCCAGGGTGCCGAGTCCCTGGCAAAACGAAGTATCATCACGGGCCGACGTTTAGAACCTTCAGTCGTGCTGCTTGAGTTCGTAGATTGAGACTTCAACGGGGCCGTTCGCGGTCTGCGCGGTTGCCGTCACACGCTGATAGGCATCGCCTTCGAACGCATCAAGGTGATGCCAATGCCCCGGCAGGTCATCTGACTGCAAGATGAACACTGGAATGTCTTCGCCATCGGGATCGAGGACAAAACCTGGATAGCCTTTCCACCGCCCCTTTGTGTTGGTGGTGGCACGTCCACGCACGATGCCTTCAACCCAATGGCCGTTCAGTTGCTCGACCTGCGCATGGTTTTCGCGCCCTGGCGCGAGGGTGCCGTAGCTGGCAAGGCGCGCCTCCGCTGACACGGGCCGGCGTCGACTACTGAGCGGCGAACTCAAGTGCCTGGATTGAAAGTGTGCCGAATTCCAGCCCAATCTCCATCCGCACCGGCGCGACCAACGCCTGATCGCCAACTTGCGAAAGCCAAACATACATGTTGGGATTCTGCGCAAGGTCTTGGTTCACGCGGCGGTTGGAACGGTGGCCTGCGATCGGGCGATAACTCAGACGGCAGACGGCAGCTTGGCCGTTGCCGAATTGAACCGCTTCCATGCGCACGAATGTCATCGCGATATCGTAGCGTTGACGACCATCAAATAGGGGCAGTGTGCGTCCGCATGCTGCTGGCCCGCGTGCGGCTTCAGCGTTCGGCACTGGCATCAAAAGCGCCGAAACCGGGTCAACGACATCGCGGCGATGCTGTGCTCGCACCGCAACCCTGTTGGGGTGATCAGAAAGCTGGGGCTGGGCGGAAAGTTCGGAAATATCACCGCGCGACAGGCGCATGCGCACCACGTTGGTAAGATCTTCTTCAGAAGCCGATAGATCGTAGCTCACAGGAACCGCGACCGTGCTACCGAACACGCCGCGGGCCACGGCTTCGCCCTGACCCTGGCTTACCAAACGGCCGACGGAGCTGGTTTGGGCGGAGATCGTTGCGGTGTAGCGGCTCCCATCCATATTGGCCGAAAGCACGCCGGTGCCGATGCGAATGCCTGCAAGGCGCGCCGCATAGGTGATGCGCAAGCTTGACGTGGCAGCCTGTGCGGGTTGCGGGCCTGCCATTGGGGCGATCTGGGCCACATGGTCAATCGATTGGATCGAACCGAGCAGCGTTGCGGCGCCCAGCGCCAAGGCGGCGCTGCTCTTTAAAAAAAATGATGAAAAGCGGCGTTTTGCATGAGTCACAGTCATCGTTTTCGCTCGGTCCTCGTTTGGGCAGCGCTGATCTGTCATTTCCAATGACCCGCAGTATACGGGCTATGATTTGGCCAACCGCCCGCAATACGGGCTATGATTTGGCAAAACGCTAGGCCAAAGCCGTTGACCAGTCGTTAACCATGCGCGATTCGTGCCCCAACAATTTGAAGTTGCCCGCCATTGTGGCATTTTTGGTGCGGTTTTTGGTGCGCCCAGAGCTCGAAGGACGCGCCCCAACGCTTGACGAGAAAGCGTTGTGGTGCCTATAGACACGCCTCGTTTCCAAAAGCGGCAATAGTCCCGCGGGAAGAGCGCCATTTGCGCCTTGTCCGACAGGCCCTTTGTTCGCGCGCAAAGCCTACCAATCCGGGTTGGGTTTTGCTGCAAACCAAATGTTTAAGGATGATCGACCATGGCGCGTCGTTGTGAACTGACCGGCAAGGGTGTGCAGACTGGCAACAATGTCAGCCATGCCAACAACAAAACCCGTCGCCGCTGGCTGCCGAACCTGAACACCGTTTCGCTTGTGTCCGATGCGCTTGGTCGCACGGTGCGCCTGCGTATTTCTGCGAGCGCGCTGCGCTCGGTGGAACATCGCGGTGGTCTTGACGCCTTTTTGATCAAGGCACGCGACACCGAACTCTCAGCCACTGCGCTGAAGGTGAAAAAAGAAGTGCTTAAAGCGCAAACCGCTTAAGCTTCGCCGTTCAGGGCTCTGCCTACATGACAAAAACTGCTTTCTTTATCGCCGCTATGCTTGGCATGGCGGCGGTTATCGTTGTGTCCAACGTGCTGGTGCAGTACCCGCTTGCTGGTTCTCTGGGACCATTGGCGCTGGGTGACCTGCTCACCTGGGGTGCGTTCACCTTCCCGCTTGCCTTCTTGGTCACAGACTTTGCCAATCGCGCCTTCGGCGCTGCCAAGGCGCGCCAGGTTGTGCTGGTTGGTTTTGCCGTTGCGGTGGTTCTCTCGATCGTTTTCGCCACGCCGCGCATCGCGCTGGCTTCGGGCTTTTCATTCTTGGTGGCGCAGATGCTGGACGTGCAGCTGTTTGCTCATCTTAATCGCGGTGAAAAGAGAGCTGCTTGGTGGCAGCCGCCTGCGATTTCGTCGTTCTTTGGATCGATGGTTGATACCGCGCTGTTCTTTACACTGGCGTTTGCCGCATTCCTGACGCCGCTGGTCGGTTTTGGCGATGGGTTCGCCACCGAAGCCGCGCCGCTGTTTGGTTTGTTGGCGCTTGAGGCGCCGCGTTGGGTGAGTTGGGCACTTGGGGATCTTTCGATCAAGCTTTTGGCGATCCCTGTTCTGCTCTTTCCCTATCGCCTGTTGCTGCTGGCTACAGGTCTGGACGGGCGAGCGGCCGAGGGGTCGGGGATGGCGGCGTAAGCGCAGGCAGATCGTTGAGATCGCCGGTGATCTGAAAGCGCAGCAAAATGGTGCGTTGGAAGAAGTTGCCATTGTCGTCGGAAATCAGTGTTAGGATCGGCCCGTCCGGGTGATCGTTCACCGCGATGCCTTCCATATTGTCGATGATCGTGCCGCCATCGGCGTCGAGCAGCGTTCGACCTTCAACCGCGCCACTGGCAATCTCCTCCGCCGGGAGCCAGCGCAGGCGCATGAAGATGCCGTCATCCCAAGAGAAGCGCCGCTCGACAATCACCAAATCACCGTCGGGCAACGTCGCTGCGCCGGTGATCGCGAAACGGTCCATACGTCGGATTTGAAACAGCGTTCGTTCGCCACCGGGCCGGATGCGGGCGGCATTGTCCAGAGGAGTGCGTCGCAGAGGCTCTTCCAGAAACAGGATGGTTTGGCCTGATAGCGGGCCCGCTGTGACATGCACCATTGCTTCAGGGCCCGCGTTGCGGCTGCTTTGTAGCGGTGGCGACGAACCGAGCGGCAGACGGGCTGGACCTACGAACGCTCCATCGCGAAAATCATAGGCACGGATGGGTTGATTGCGTTCGTTTGCGACCCAAAGTTCATCGCCCACCAGCGTGACGGCTTCGGCATCTGCCAAGCGCTTGGATTGCATCGGTGTGCCATCGGTGTTCAGCAAATAGCCGATGCGCGCATCGGTGATCCCGGTCGGCGTTCCGTCGGTTTGCGATTGTAAGGTTGCGGTTATCCAATCCCCTTCGTCGGTCACCATGATCAGCCGGTCACCATTCATAGTGAGACCGGACAGGGCTTCAAAATCGCGATGGCGGCTGGTGAGCGCCAAACCGCCCAGATAGGTCAGCGGGCCAAAACGGTTGCTCGGCACCGACCTGTCGAAAACCGGCAGCGAGGTGGCGTTGATGGTGATCGGTTCGTCAGCTGATGCAGGCGACAGAGACACCGCCAGCCATAACAGACAGGCTTTAAGACGCACGTTTGCGACCCATGGGCCGCCCTGCCCGAACCGACGCAGCGGTCTCTTCTTCAAACAGCGAGGCAAGCTGATCGGTCATGGCGCCTGCCAGCTCTTCGGCATCGACGATGGTCACCGCCCGGCGGTAATAGCGCGTCACATCGTGGCCGATGCCGATGGCGATCAGGTCCACTGGTGAGCGGGTTTCGATCTGGTCGATTACATGACGCAGATGGCGTTCCAGATAGTTGCCAGTGTTCACCGATAGCGTGCTGTCATCCACCGGCGCACCGTCGGAAATCACCATCAGGATGCGGCGCTGTTCGGGGCGTCCGAGCAGGCGGTCGTGCGCCCATTCCAGAGCTTCGCCGTCAATGTTTTCCTTCAGCAGCCCTTCGCGCATCATCAAGCCGAGATTGCGCTTGGCGCGGCGCCAAGGTTCATCGGCAGACTTGTAGATGATGTGGCGCAAATCATTCAGCCGCCCCGGCATGGCGGGTTTACCGGCGTTTAGCCAGCTTTCACGGGCCTGCCCACCCTTCCACGCGCGGGTGGTGAAGCCGAGCACTTCGACTTTCACGCCGCAGCGTTCCAGCGTGCGGGCAAGAATATCAGCACAGGTAGCGGCCACCGTGATCGGTCGACCGCGCATGGAACCGGAATTATCAATCAGGAGCGTGACCACCGTGTCGCGGAACTCGGTGTCCTGCTCCATCTTGAAGGCGAGCGGCTGCATGGGGTCGGTGACGACGCGGGTAAGACGTGCTGAATCCAGTATGCCTTCTTCCAAATCAAAGTCCCAGCCACGGTTCTGCTGCGCCATCAGGCGGCGCTGCAGGCGGTTGGCGAGGCGGGCGACCGCACCGGCGAGGTTTTGCAGTTGCTTGTCGAGGAAAGCACGAAGGCGCTCCAGCTCCTGTGCGTCGCACAGATCCTCGACCTTCACCTCTTCATCGAACTTGGTGGTGTAGGCTTTGTAGTCGGTGAGCGGTTCCAAAACGCCTTGGTTCTGACGTTGGTTCTGCGGGCTGCCTGCATCGTCGCCCTGATCGGGTTCATCGCCTTCAGACATTTCAGAGACGGATTCGTCCGACGCTTCGCTTTCGCCAGCTTCATCGTCTTCCCCGGCCTCGGCGGCATCGGCTTCCACCGATCCGGTCATCTCATCGCCAGTGGCCTCGTCGTCGTTCTGGCTGTCGGATTCGCCATCATCGTTGACGTCAGAATCCTCGTCATCCTCGTTGTTGTCGGAGGCTTCGGGTGCCAGTTCGTCGGCCATGTCGAGCGAGACCAGAAGCTCGCGAATGGCGCGGGCAAAGCCTTCTTGGTCATCGGCAGCATCGACCAGCGATTGCAGGTTTTTGCCCGCCTTGGCTTCGACATCTTGGCGCCAGATATCGACAATTTTCTCAGCGCTCTTGGGCACCGGCATATCAGCCAGTTTTTCGCGCACCATCAGCGCGATGGCATCTTCCAGCGGTGCGTCGGCTTTGTCGGTGATCTCCTCAAAATTGCCGCGATGGTATTTGTCTTCCAGCATGGCAGACAGGTTGCCGCGCACGCCCTTCATGCGCCCGGCGCCGATGGCTTCTACGCGGGCTTGCTCCATCGCGTCATAGACCGCGCGGGCGGCCTGTCCCTCAGGTGCGAGCGATTTGTGCAGTTTGGTATCGTGGCAGGCCAACCTCAGCGCCATAGCATCGGAGAGGCCGCGCAGGATTGCACCATCTTCGGCGGTCATGCGGCGCGGCGGTTCGGGCAAGCGCACGGTGTTGCCTGCGAGCACAGGACGGTCAGCGGCGAAGGAGATTTCCACATCTTCGCGCCCAGCAATGGCCTTCAAGCAGCCAGAAACCGCCTTCTTCAGCGGCTCGTTGTGGGCAGCTGATCGGCTGGAGGTGCGTTGATTGGAGCCGGGGCGGGCGCGTGGGTCCGCCATAGCTAACTCAAAGCGACGTTGAGCGCTGAGTCTGGAATTTCTTCGCCAAAGCAACGCTGATAAAATTCAGCCACCAGCGGGCGCTCGGTCTCATCGCATTTGTTGAGAAACGACACGCGGAAGGCAAAGCCGATGCCGCCGAAGATCTCAGCGTTTTGCGCCCAGGTGATCACCGTGCGCGGGCTCATCACCGTGGACAGATCACCATTGATGAAGGCGTTGCGAGTGAGATCCGCCAGACGCACCATATTGGCGATCTGCTCGCGACCTGCGCTGGTTCTGTAAGACGGCGCTTTGGCGAGCACGATCTCAACTTCGGTGTCGTGCGGCAGATAGTTCAGCACTGTGACAACCGACCAACGGTCCATCTGACCTTGGTTGATCTGTTGGGTACCGTGATAAAGGCCGGACGTATCGCCCAGGCCAATGGTGTTGGCGGTCGCGAACAGGCGGAACGATGGGTGCGGACGGATCACGCGGTTTTGGTCGAGCAGCGTCAGGCGGCCAGATACCTCCAGCACGCGTTGGATCACGAACATCACGTCGGGGCGACCTGCGTCATATTCATCGAACACCAGCGCGGTGTTGGTTTGCAGTGCCCAAGGCAAAATGCCGTCTTTGAACTCAGTGACCTGCAAGCCATCGCGGATCACGATAGAGTCCTTGCCCACCAGATCGATGCGGCTGATGTGGCTATCAAGGTTCACACGCACGGTTGGCCAGTTGAGGCGTGCGGCCACCTGCTCGATGTGGGTGGATTTGCCGGTGCCGTGATAGCCCTGCACCATGACGCGGCGGTTGTGCACAAAGCCTGCCAAGATAGCGAGCGTGGTGTCGCGGTCGAAGATGTAGTCTGGATCGAAATCGGGCACGTGGGCATCGGCTTCGGCGAACCCCATGACCGTCATGTCGGTGTCGATACCGAAGACTTTGCGCACATCGATGGGGGTATCGGGCACAGCGTTTTCGTTCGCGGCATTGGATGCAGGCACGGCAAGGGTCATGCGATTGGTGTCCTTGATGGCAAGGGGCGTTTGAAAATCGGGAGTCGGCTCACTTGGGAGCGACAGCCCGTTGTCTAGCAGAAGCCAGCGGCTTTCAAGGTGTTGTAGGCCTGAATGACGTCACGCAGGCGTTCTTCCGAGCCGCGATCACCTTTGTTGAGGTCTGGATGCAGGCGTTTGGCGAGATCTTTGAAACGCGCCTTGATGGCGTCAGCATCAGCATCGGTATCAAGCCCAAGGGCTGAAAAGCTTTTGCGCGCCGCGTTGCCGACGGCGCGGGGCTTCTTGCGTGCTTGTTCCGCGGCAGCTGCGCCGGCCGCGCCATCAAACATGCCGAAAGGATCGTCGCTCACGTCATCGGCCCAGGGCTTGCGTGGTTTGCCAGAGGCTGTCGGCTTGGGCCCTTTGCGTTTTTTTACCGGGTCGGCTTTGCCGTTCTTTCCCCACTCCCAAGTCGGGCGATGGCCAGTCATGGAGGCCTTCTGATATTTCGTCAGATCCTCATCATTCATGCCGGAAAAGTAATTGTAGGATTTGTTGTAGGCCTGAACGTGCGGCAGGCAAAACCAGTGGAACTCACCCTCCTGGTCACGGCCCTTGGGCGCGCGGTGTTCAGCTTTTTTGTCACACCCTTCCCAGCTGCACTCACGTGCTTGCGGCTTGGGCTTTTCCGCCTTGGCTTTTCCGCGTGGTTTGATGCGGATGGAATCAAAGAGGGGAGAGTCAGACGTCATAGGCAACCATTATGGGAGTGCGGGCGCGTTGGACAAGAGCTAGGGCACTGACTGGTGCGCGCTGTCAGGGAAATTCGGCGGAGCGCTGGTTTAGCCGGTCTTTGGGTTCGGGTCGAGAGGGTTGTGAGTCGCAGGGGGCGTGCAACAGAACAACTTTTAGTTGTGTATCGATATAAAGTTCAATCTTAAGTAAAAATTGCTGTTGTGCGACGCTTTTTCTTTTTTGATCATTATCGGTTGTCTATTTCGATATTTGATTTGGATTTTAGTCCGGAATCAAAGGAAATTTCCTAAAAAACTACTGATAATGTACGCGCTTATTGTGGCTGGATCGTTTGGATAAGAAACGAAATACATAAAAGTAAGACATCGTTAACCGAAATTCGGCGAAGTATAACGCAACTTAGATCGTGAAAATGATCTAGAAGATTTTCAAATGCTTCGAAGTGGTTGTGCGATGACGTCTCTATCTTTGAAAGGCAAACTTTACGCTGGGTTCGGTGTGACGGTTTTGATTGTCGCGCTGATGGCTGGCTATGCCGTGTGGAATGGCGTCAACAATCAATCAGCCTTTGGCAACTACAGATCAGCGGCGTTGCTTTCCAAAAGCAGCACAGAATTTTCAAAGGCCGTCATGGCAATGCGCCTTGATGTGATGCGTTTTCGCTCCGGGGTATTGGAAAATCCCAACGAGGCGATCGCACAATCGGTTGCTTTGATGGGCGACACCTTTGCGCAAATCCAACAGCGTAGCCCGGAAAGGGCCAGCGCTTTTCAAAGCATGATGGATGACGCGCGGCTTTATCAAGCGGCGATGGATGAGGCGGCGCAGGCGCAATACGCGATCGATGCCCTGCTTGCCGACACGTTGCAGCCGACGGGCACTCGGGCACGTTTAGCTCTGACGCAAATCATGCTTGGCGCGTATGAAGATCGTGATCCAGAGTCGGCCTATTACGCCGGTAGCGCGTTGCAACATCTCTTGCTGGCACGCGCTTACAGTTCTCGTTTCATCATCAACAACAATGATACTTTTCAGGCGCGCTCGTTTGAAGAGATCGTAAAAGCGCAGGAGTTCATGCCGCGTCTCTTTGGCGTTCTGGATAATCCGACGCGGCGTACCATCGCCCGGGGTGTGGTGGACGATTTTGAACTCTATGCTGACACGCTTGCGCAGATTGTTGACGCGATCGTTGAGCGCAATGCCATCTACGCGGGAACATTGGATGTTGTTGGTCCGCGGATCATGGCGCAGGCTCTGGAGATCGACACCAACCAGGTCGCTCGGCAGGAAACGATTGGTCCAGCGCTGAGCGCCAGCTTCGACACACAAGTGATCTTGGCTATGGTGATCGGTGCCATCGGTGTTGTGGTCGCCGCTGCATTCGGGTTTGTGCTGGCTACATCGATCTCTCGTCCGGTCCTTGGTTTGACCACCGTGATGGACCGGCTGCGTGAGCGCGATTACAGCGCGGATATTCCAGCGCTTGATCGTGGCGATGAACTGGGGTTGATGGCGCGCGCGGTGGATGTGTTCAAGGCAAGCATGATTGAGGGCGATCGGCTGCGCGCCGAACAGGAGGCTGAGCAGGCCAAGCGCCTGGCCCGTGCTCAGACCATCGAAGATGCCATCAACACGTTCGAAACGGCAAGCCAAGACGCGCTAGGTGCGGTGCTGCATTCGGCGAAGACAATGCAAGACTCATCAGAGTCCCTGTCGGCCACAGCCAATGAAACCAACGCCCAGTCACAGGCGGTCGCCTCGGCTGCCGAAGAGGTGAGTGCCAATGTGCAGACGGTGGCGGGCGCTGCCGAAGAGCTTTCAGCCTCGATTGCCGAGATTGGCCAACAGGTCTCCAATTCCGCCGACATGTCACGCGAGGCGGTGGGGTCGGCCCAATCGACCAGCGAGCAAGTGGAATCGCTGGCCCAGACCGCTGAACGTATCGGCGCGGTGGTTAGCTTGATCATGGACATTGCCGAACAGACCAACCTGTTGGCGCTGAATGCGACCATTGAAGCGGCTCGGGCAGGCGATGCTGGAAAAGGCTTTGCTGTGGTTGCCAATGAGGTGAAAGCGTTGGCCGGGCAAACCGCCAATGCCACTGAGCAGATTAGTGATCAGGTTGCGGCCATTCAATCGGCAACGCAGAACTCGGTGGCTGCGATCCAGGCGATCACCAGCAAAATTGAAGCTATGGACGAGGCCGCGGCGGCCATCGCAGCGGCGGTGGAGGAGCAAGGCTCGGCAACGCAAGATATTGCGCGCAGTGTGCAACAGGTTGCTGAAGGAACAAACGAGGTTTCGCGCAACATTCATGGTGTGCGCGAGGCGGCTGATGCCACCGGCCAGTCGTCAACGGATGTGCTGCAATCCTCCGTGGTGGTCAACGACAAGGCGGGCGACATGCGTCGCAACATCACCGCCTTTTTGGAGACGATCCGCGCAGCATAACGACGCGTTGCGGGCAAATCCATTTCCCCCGGATTTGCCTGCATCACCGGGGGCGCCTACGGGCGCCCCCACAACACAGCCTTCATCAAAAAGTGCGCTTGGGAAAACGCCAACGCGCACATCGCAACAAAAGCATCGCGCTTTGTGCCCCTCGTCTGCTTGTATCCCTCTAAGACGTCGCCTAGCTAAGAAGGTGAACCTGTACTTTCTCGCAATGAAGGCTCTGATGTCCGTACAATCCGTCCTTGAGGCCAAACTGAAGCTTGCTTTTCGTCCTGAGGCTTTGGACGTGCGCGATGAATCCAGCCAGCACGAAGGCCATGCTGGCGCGCGTCCGGGCGGCGAGACGCATTATCGAGTCTACATTGTTGCCAAGGCCTTTGAGGGCAAAAGCCGCGTTGCCATGCACCGGATGATCAACGAGGTGTTGGCTGATGAGTTGTCAGGCCCGGTGCACGCGCTGGCGATCCATGCCTCGGCAAGCGGCGAAACCTAGCGATTACTGCAGCGCCGATTTGCCGGTTTGTTTTGAGAGCGGCTCGTCCTCGCGGTAGTCCCCCTTTTGCGACTTGATCACGGCCTGCGCGCAGATCACTTCGCCAGACTCGGAGTGGGCCGTCATGGTCGGGCTGCCATACAGTTCCCAGCCATCATTGAGTGCTCGGGTGACCTTTCGGCAGAATTGATCATCGATGTCGGCGGCGGTGAGCAGGCGATAAAGCTGCATGGGTCTTAGCTCCGTTGTGCAATGGCATCTGCCATGGCGACCGTTTTGTTCGCCATATCGGCATGTAGCCGCTCTACCATCTTGCCATCAATGCGCAGTGCGCCTTTGTCAGCATTTTCCGGCAGTGCAAAGGTCTCAATGATCTTGCGAGCAAACGCGACTTCATTGGCATCGGGCGCGAAGATGGTGTTGCACGGCCCTATCTGTTTGGGGTGGATGACCGTCTTGCCGTCCATACCAAGATCCCGGCCCTGTTCGCATTCAGCCGCGAATCCTGCGGCATCTTCGATGGAGTTGAACACGCCATCGAGGATCGTCAGCCCATAGGCGCGGGCAGCGGCGATGCAGGTGGAAAGCCAAGCCAGCATCGGTTCGCGGCCTGGCGTCAGGCGGGCGCCCGTGTCCTTGGACAAATCGTTGGTTCCCATCACGAAACCTTGCAGGCCAGCATTGGCGATGCTCTGCGCATTGAGCATAGCAAGCGGCGTTTCCATCATCGCCCAGAGCGTTGCGTCGGGAAGCTTGGCGCGGGCGGCTTTGACGTCCTCGGCGCCGTTGATTTTTGGTATCAACACAGCATCGGCGTTGAGACTGGCGGCGAGTTTCATATCCTCAGTGTGCCATTGCGTGTCGGCTGCGTTAACGCGCAGGATCATGAAGCGATGACCAAAGCCGCCCTCGTTCAGCGCCTGGGCGATCAGCGTGCGCGCCTCTTCTTTGGCGTCGGGCGCCACGGCATCTTCCAAGTCCAAGATCACACCATCGCAATCAAGCGTGCGGGCCTTTTCAAGGGCGCGGGCGTTGGAGCCAGGCATATAAAGAACGGTACGAAGAGGGCGTATCTGAGGAGATATCTGGGTCATAAGTCGCTCCAAACGGTTTGCTGCACTGCAATAGCGTTTTGATGCTGCCATGCCGAGGTGGTCATTCGTCGGCAGCTATGGCAAGAGCGCATTCATGCTGGAGACACAACACCCCAAGGCCGTTTTGGCCGTTTCTTCTCAGGTTGGACGCGGATCGGTCGGCCTGCGCGCAGCTGGATTTGCTATTGAGCGTCTTGGCGTTCCTGTCTGGAAAGTGCCGACGATCTGGATGCCGTGGCATCCCGGTCACGCCAAAACCCTAGGCGTGCCACCGCGCCACCCAACCCCTGACGATGTATTTGAAGAGAGCTTGTCGGCTTTGGTCGGTACGCCAGTGATTGGTGAGGTGGGTGCCGTTCTCACCGGCTATTTTTCCAGCGCAGGTCAGGTGATGGCCACATGCCGCGCGATTGATGCGGTGCGTAAAGTGTCGCCAGACGTACTGGTGGTGTGTGATCCGGTGAGTGCTGACAGTCATGGCACCTATGTGCCTTCTGAGGTGGTCGATGCGATCCGCCAGGATTTGTTGCCGCGATGCGATTTGGCCACGCCCAACCGGTTTGAAGCAGCAACTTTCAGTGGCATGGAAGAGGCGGACGACAACGCAACGCTGGTGGTCATGGCGCAGGCCCTTGGTGTGCCGCGTGTTGTGGTCACGTCGGCGTTTGGCATGATGAAGAACGCCATTGGCACGATGCTTGTGGACGGCAAAGCTTCAACGCTTGCCGAGCATGGTCTCGTGCCTGGCGCGCCGCATGGCACTGGCGATTTGTTTTCCGCTCTCCTGACGGCCCATCTGTTGATGGGTCATCATACCGAAAAGGCGATGGTTCTGGCCACATCGTCGGTGTTCGAAATGGTTGCGCGTTCGGTCAGAGCGGGCAGCGATGAACTGCTTGTGGCGCGTGAACAGGCAAGCCTGATCTCCCCAATGGCAATGGTGACGACGCGACGTTTGGCGGCTGCGAGGGTCAAAGCCACGTCATGATCGCTGGCGTTGATGGTTGCAAACGCGGCTGGGTTGCCGTTTTTGGCGACGTGCCAGACCTGCGCATCTATGCCAGTTTTGCCGATCTGGTTTCTGACCTACCCAACGCCACTCTTGCTGTTGATATGCCGATCGGTTTGCCAGACCGTATCGCTGGTGGTGGGCGCGCGCCGGAAAAGCTGGTGCGTCCATTGCTTGGGGCGCGCCAGTCGAGTGTCTTTGCCATGCCAGCGCGCGCTGTGGTGGAAATGGGCGCGCAGATGACGGGGCGGATAGAGGATGATTATCCGCTGCATCGCAAAGCCAGTAGCCTAGCAAAAACACTCTCCGAGCCACCCAAAGGCGTTTCCATTCAAGGGTTTTATCTTTTTCCCAAGATCCTGGAGATTGATGCCTTGCTCAAAGATGATCTGGCGTTGCGCGCCCGCGTGAAAGAAAGTCATCCGGAGGTGGCGTTCACGGTTCTCAACAATGGCAAGCCGATGGATTTGCCGAAAAAGATCATGGGTCGGGTGAATGAGGCTGGCATGGAAGAACGGCGTGCGCTGCTGGCACGTCATGGGCTGACAGCACCTTTCCTCACCAAAAATCCACCGGTTGGCGTTGGCACTGATGATGTGCTGGATGCAGCGGTCTGTTGGCTGGTTGCCGGGCGCGTCGCGCGTGGCGAAGCGGTGAGTTTTCCTTCTGTGGCGGAATGCGATGCGCATGGGTTGGAGATCGCTATCCACGCATAAGACAGATTTGACCTGCCGGGTTGGCGGGCGTAGGCAGCGCGGACCTTTCTGTCCAACCTTCCAAAAGGATGCTCTTCTTGGGCAGTAGATTGTCTCTGGCACTCGCCGAACTTCTTTCACCACTCTTTATGTTGCTCGTCCTGGCCGGTGGCGCGGTGCTCTTCCAATCTGATGCGTCGGGATACACTTTGGCACTGGAGCACTTTTCGTGAGTCTCCTCGTCTACCTTTTTCAAGCGGAGCCAACGTCTTGAGGTTCGCTCTCCTGATCCTGCTCGGACTTCTCTGGAGCGGACGGCTTGCGGCAATCAAGGCTGCCGGGCTTTCCGGTGTGCCAGTGCACGTCATCGTTTCCCTGTCAGTCTTTGGCATCGCGCTCATGTTTGTCGCGATTGCACTCGTTCGACGTGTTTGGCCACCGTTTTGCCGTGACGCGCTGCTCTTTTACGCGCTGACCGGTGTCTTCGGGTTCGTTCTGCCATTCATTCTGGAGAGTTTGGTGGCGCCAAATCTGTCGCTGTTCGTCCTTTTGGTGATCATCTCGACCATGCCAATCATCACGCTGATTGGGGCGAGCTTGCTGCAAATCGAACGACCAAAACCTGCGCAGTATGCCGCCATTCTTCTTGGCTTTTGCGTGGCCCTTCTGATCGCCTGGGACACGGCAGGAATGGCCACGACGGAAGGAACCGACTGGATCTGGGTGATCATCGCGTTTGGCATTCCTGTGTTTTATGCAGGCAACAGCCTGTTTGTGGCTGCTTGTTGGCCGAAGTCTGTTGACGCGATGCAGGTCGCTTGCGCGCAAGCGCTGCTGCTGTCCTGTGCGGTTTTGCTCGGGAGCTTGTTGACTGGAACAAGCGCCCATTGGCCCCTGGCTGGGCGTAACCTGCCTGCTATGCTCGCGATCATCGTCTTCGAGACCTTCGCGCTTTTGGTCTATCTGAAAATCACGCGCGACTATGGAGCAACGTTCATGTCGCTTGGAAACTACATTGCCATCGTTTTTGCCGCTGTCTTGGGGGTGTTTCTTTTTGACGATCAATTGACTGGGTTGTCGATTGCCGCTGCGGGGCTTCTCGTTGCATCGTTGTCCTTGAACCAGTTCGGCCGACGGCCCTAACTCAGCATAGAGCTGTGCTCGGTCATCGCCAAAGATTGGTCTGCTGAATCCTCCTGACAGAATGGTGTCAGGAGGGGTGTGTCATGGTCCTGCCATTGCAACCAACCATGAAAGATATTTCCGATGGCACATCCTGAACACCAAGTGGTCTGGGCCGAGATCCCCGTCACAGATCTTGATAAAGGCCGTGCCTTTTACGGCGCCGTCCTTGGCACTGAGCTTGAGGAAACCGATGGCGGACCCAACAAGATTGCCTTTTTGCCCGTTGCCGACAACAAAACTGGGATTTCTGGGCACCTCTACCCCGGCAAGCCAGCGTCTGAAGGTATTGGTCCAACCGTGCATCTGTTGGCGCCGGTGAGCTTGGAAGAGACAGCCGACCGGATTGTGGAAGCTGGAGGCAAGGTGCTCTCGCCTGCTATCGACATTCCATCAGGCTCATTCATTTACTCGCTCGATCCAGATGGCAATTCCATTGGTTGGTTTCGGTTCAAGGATAGCTGATGCGGCGCGCTGATCGGCTCTTTCAGATCGTTCAACTTCTGCGCGGTGGCAGGCTTGTCACCGCGCGGATGCTTGCTGACAAATTGGAAGTTTCTGAACGCACGATCTACCGTGATATTGTCGATCTTCAGGGGTCCGGCGTGCCGGTGGAAGGCGAGGCTGGTGTTGGCTACATCATGCGTGACGGATACGATCTGCCACCGCTGATGTTTACCCGCGATGAGATTGCCGCGCTGGTGACAGGTGCGCGCATGGTGCGCGCTTGGGGCGGCCTGTCCATGGCGCGCGCCGCGCAGGAAGCTTTGGTCAAGATCGGTGCCGTGTTGCCCGATGCCAAGCGACCAACGGTGGAAGCCACAGCGATTTTTGCGCCAAGTTTTGAGTTTGCTGAAGCGCAGCGCGAAACGCTGGATGTTCTCGACCGGGCGATTGATCGATCTGAAAAGCTTTCGATGGATTACACCGATGCCAAGGGAGATGCGACGCAGCGCGCGGTTCGTCCGCTTGGGCTCTATTTCTGGGGCAAAGTGTGGACGTTGCTGGCGTGGTGCGAACTGCGCGATGATTTTCGTGGGTTTCGCGTGGACCGGATCATCAATCCGGTAACGGATGGCACCCGTTTCAAACCTGAGCGCGGCAAACAGCTGGTGGATTTTTACCGCAAGATGGAGTGCGAAGGGTGGTCGCCGCGCGAACGGTAGGCGGCCGAGCGCGTTGCGTTAAAGTTGTTTTTTGCCAGCGTCGCGATCCTGAGTTGTGATACTTCTGCCACGCTTGACGTTAGGCCTTCCTTGGGTGGAACCTTACATGCAAGCAAAGGGCTGCTGCTGCAGTCCAACTGCTTGGTTCGGAGGTCAAAGGCCTATGGCAGAGATAGAACCGCTTGCAACTATGCTGGCCGATGCGCAAGGCAGGCCGGATGCCTGGCCTGATGTGTTTGACATGCTGGGCGCCGAGCTAGGGGGCGTTGGAGCGCTGCTTGAGCTGTTTGATGAGAGCGGCGCACTGGGCATGGTAGGCCCACGATCAGCCTTCTTTGATGACAACCTGATGCGCAGCTACCTTGAAGATTACCATCAGCTCTCGCCACGACCGACGGTGATTGCGCGTAACAATGTGCCGCCCATTCAGTATGATGCTCAACTTGGTACTGATGCGCAGTTGGACAAGAACCCCTTTTACGCCGAGTTCCTTCCACGTCAGGGGCTGCGTTATTTCGTATCGGCCACACTTCGCTTTGGTGATGGGCTTTGCGGTGTTGTTTCGGTTCAGCGCGCGCCGTCAGCCGGTCATGTTGATGACCAAGAGATTGCGCTGCTTCTCGCGTTAAGGGCGCCGCTGCATGCGATGATCGCGCCAGCGCTGCCACTGCTAGTAAACGGGGCGCGTGCCGATGCATTGGCTGCTGTTTTGCCTGAACTTGCACCCTTGGGAGCCGTGGCCGCGTTGAACGGCGATGTTCTTGCCGCAGGTCCTGAGGTCTATCAGTTGGAGGGCGTGGTGCCGATCCATGGTCCGCATGCAACTGGATTTGCGTTAAGCGAGCCATGGCAGTCCGTGATCTTGGCGGCCGGCCGACAGTCCAAGGCAACAGGGCGCAGCGAACGGGTTGCTCTGACGGCGATCAACGAAGTCGACCAAACGAATGGAACGCCTGGCACATGGTTTGCCGATGTACGGGCCTGTTCTTATCCATGGACTACCGATCTTGGGAAAACTGATCTTGCCGTGTTGCCTGCCACGGCGTTGGGAACAGCGGTTCTGGCGATATCCTTTGGCTTTGAGCCGCCCGATCTGGCGAGCGTCTTGCGGGCGCGCTATGGTTTAACGGCGCGTGAGAGTGACGTGCTGATGGCTCTGGCGGACGGGTTGACGCCAGAAGAGATTGCCACGCGGTTGGATCTTTCCACGCTCACTGTGCGCTCTTATCTGGCACGACTGCGTGAGAAGACTGGGTGCCAGCGGGCCACGCAGCTGGTGCATGTGGTGTACGCCACGCACCGGCAGATGCACTGATCGCAACCACAATCCTGCCTCGTCTTACTCGCGCAGACGCCGCATTGGCGCACTAAGACGCGGTAAAATGTGATTGGGAGGTCAACCATGCGATGGATTCTGCGCTTCGTGTTGGTGTTGCTGATTGTGATTGTTGGGCTCTGGGCAGCCAACACGTCGATGTTTTCCGATGGTGGCGAGACACGGCTTCTTGCCCATAGAGGCGTGCATCAAACCTTTCCTATGGATGACGTTGGCAACGATACGTGCACCGCTGCGCTGATCCGTGAACCAACCCATGCGTTTTTGGAGAACACCATCGCGTCCATGAACGCAGCCTTTGACGCTGGCGCAGATGTCGTTGAACTCGATGTCCATCTGACGACCGATGGACATTTTGCGGTGTTTCACGATTGGACTCTGGATTGCCGCACCGATGGATCGGGCGTCACCCATGAAACCGACATGGCGACCTTGCGGGAACTTGATATCGGGTATGGCTACACCGCCGATGGTGGCGAAACCTTCCCCTTTCGTGGACGGGGTGTTGGTTTGATGCCGACGCTTGTGCAGGTGTTTGATCTGTTCCCGAACCGGCAGTTCCTCATCAATTTCAAATCACAGCGTGTGGAAGAGGGGTTGGCCTTGGCGGAGCTGATGGATGGTAGTCTGGTGGCCCGTGCGGCGACCTTTGGCGTGTATGGCGGGACGTTTCCGACCCAAGTCGCTCTGTCCAACACAGACGGTCTACGTGGCTTCACCCGCAGTGCGTTGCTTGACTGCGGCAAACCACTGCTCGCGCTGGGATGGAGCGGGTATGTGCCTGAACCGTGCCGCGATACGCTGCTTATCCTGCCCATCAACATCGCGCCGTTCGTTTGGGGTTTCCCCCATCGCTTGTCCGAGCGTCTTGCCGAGCATGGCACATCGCTGATTTTGATCGGGCCCTATGATGGTGGCGGATTTTCCTCTGGTATCGATGATGAAGAGACGCTTGCTCAAGTGCCAGACGGTTTTGATGGTTATGTTTGGACCAATCGGATTGAAGTAGTCGGGCCCATGATGGAAGAGCGCTGACTGGCCGTGCTCGACTTCGGGTCCTGGTTGGCAGGCATCGGTTGACCAACCGCAACGCCTGGCTCGGTATTGCAGCGAAGATGACCTCCCGTTCGTTGCCCGTGAAGACCGCACCATGACCTATCGATCCCTGCCTTTGTTCTTTGTGATCACCTTTGGCGTCGCCTGGGGGATCCTGGGCGCGTTCATCTTTCTCCCGGATGCCATGCAGGCACTGTTCGGTCCATTGACCGGCACGCACCCGTTGTTCGTCCTGGCGGTGTATGCGCCGGCAATGGCGGCATTCATCATTGTTGCCCTGTGGGGAGGGATACCAGCGCTGAGGCGTTTTCTGACGCGCCTGCTTTTATGGCGCTGTCCTCTGCCCTGGGCGGTTTTTCTCGTCATCGGCATTCCGCTCATCTTTGCCGCCGGCTCGCTGGTCAAAGGCAATCTGGAGGAGAGCTTTGCCGCGCTGCCGGCCTTGATCGCGCTCCTTGGCGCCATGCTTTTCACGCTTGTTCTTGGACCGGTGGAGGAGTTTGGCTGGCGCGGGGTGGTGTTGCCGATCTTCCAGCGTCACATGGTGCCGTTCTGGGCCGGGCTTATCCTTGGCGTGATCTGGGGGCTGTGGCATCTGCCGGCCTTTTTCCTAAGCGGAACACCGCAGGGTGCGTGGGGCTTTGCGCCTTTCTTTGTCGGTTCGGTGGCTATCAGCCTGATCCTGACTCCGCTGTTCAACGTGTCTGGCGGAAGCATCTTGTTGGCGGCACTGTTTCATTTTCAACTGAACAATCCGCTGTGGCCGGATGCTCAGCCCTACGACACCGTGTTCTTTGCAATGGTCGCGGTTCTGGTCGTGTGGCTCAACCGCCGGATGATGTTTTCACGGTCGCATTGTGTGACCGAGGTTGTGCCTGCGAGATGAGAATGATGGCTGTTGTGACCGGTCTGTTGGTGATTGTGGCTGCCGTGGCGGCAGGGCTTGCTGTCTGGCGGGCGCTCGACAAACGCGCCGAAGCCGGTGTGATCGCTGCGTTGTACGCTGACCAGCCGGCCAATCCACCTTTGTTCGATGAAGCCATGCTGGACGGCTTGCCCGAACCGGCGCAGCGCTACTTTCGTTTCACCATTGCGCCGGGCACGCCGCTCTACACCGTGGCTAACATCGAGATGGAGGGCCGGCTCAGCCTCGGCACGGCCGACAACCCCAATTGGATGCCAATGACGGCGCGCCAAGTGCTTGGAGCGCCAGACGGATTCTTGTGGCAACCCAGCACCTCCGCTGGCGGTTTTTCCATGAGCGGATCGGACGCAGCGCTGCGCGGGACGAGCTGGACACGGTTCTGGCTGCTTGGGCTTTTTCCGGTGGTGCGAGCGGGCGGTAATGACGACCATGCCCGCGCCGCCTTCGGTCGCTGTGTCGGCGAAGCTTTGTTCTGGACATCGGCGGCGTTGTTGCCCGGTGACGGTGTTGTTTGGGAGCCGCTTGGCGACAATAGCGCCCGCGTGACGCTTTCCGCCTACGGCATGGAGCAGCCGGTGGAGGTTCATGTCGATGCGCGTGGGGCTCCGACGCGTATCGTGTTTCCGCGATGGTCGGACGCCAACACGCAGAAGCAGTTTCAGATCCAGCCCTTTGGTGGGGACCTTTCAGAGTTTCAAACTTTTGAAGGATTCACCGTGCCGACCGTCGTTCACGCCGGCAATTTTTACGGAACGGACGATTACTTTCCGTTCTTCCAAGTACGGGTCACTTCTATGACCTTTCCTCAAGCGGGCAGGTCGTAACGCATATCCGGAAGCTTTTCGTCGTTACCAGACCCATCGGTGCGGTCGGTCACCACAAACCCACGGCTTTCATAGAGCGCGCGGGCGCGGGTGTTGGCTTCAAACACCCAAAGGTGGAGCGGCGGTCCATGGCGTGTGATGGCATCATCCAGCAGGCGTGGGCCAAGACCTTTGCCCTGATGATCTGGATGCACGAAAAGGTGGCTGATTTCGCCTATTGCCTCGCCAGGCTTGCGGGCAAAGCTTATGAAACCGGCCAAGTGTCCATCGTTCTCGACGACCGTGATGGCGCACCCAACGGCAAGGCCAGCGATGTAAGCGGTGTGCTCACCAGTGGTGTAGGGGTCGTCAAAGAGCTGCATGGAGGCGCGTGCTGCGCCGAACAATTTGCCGAGCGGGCCGATGTCGGCGTTGGTGAAGGGGCGCAGAAAGATGTCCGCGCGCCCTCCAGTGTTTGGCATCAGGCCGCAGCTTGTTTTGGCGAGATTAGCCCACGGTTCACCAGAACTTCGGCGATTTGCACCGTGTTAAGCGCTGCGCCCTTGCGCAGATTGTCCGACACGCACCAGAACGACAGACCATTTTCGACGGTGATGTCCTCGCGTACACGGCTGATGTAAGTGGCATCCTCACCAGCGGCCTCGTGCGGGGTCATGTAGCCGCCATCCTCGTGTTTATCGATCAGCAGGCAGCCCGGCGCATTGCGCAGAATGCCTTTGGCCTCCTGGGCGCTGATGGGTTTTTCAAACTCCACATTCACCGCCTCGGAGTGTGAAACGAAGACCGGAATACGCACGCAGGTCGCGGTAAGCTTGATTTTCGGATCCAAGATTTTCTTGGTTTCGGCCATCATCTTCCACTCTTCCTTCGTGTAGCCATCTTCCATGAACACATCGATGTGCGGAATGGCATTGAAGGCAATGCGCTTGGTGAACTTTTCAGCTTTCACATCGCCAACCTGGAACACAGCCTTGGTCTGCGCGAACAGTTCGTCCATGCCCTGTTTACCAGCGCCGGACACCGACTGATAGGTGGCCACAACCACGCGTTTGATGGTGGCCGCGTCGTGCAAGGGTTTCAGCGCGACAACCAGCTGCGCGGTGGAGCAGTTGGGGTTGGCGATGATGTTTTTCTGCCGGAAACCGTCAATCGCGTCAGCGTTAACCTCAGGCACGATAAGCGGCACTTGGCTATCCATGCGGAAGGCGGAGGAGTTGTCGATAACAACGCAACCAGCTGCGCCGATTTTGGGGGCCCATTCGCGCGAGATATCGCCGCCCGCCGACATGATTGCGATGTCGATCTTGGAAAAATCAACGCTATCCAGCGCCACGACTTTCAATCTGGTATCGCCAAAATACGCATCCTGGCCTGCGCTTTTGCGTGAGGCAACGGCCAACACTGTGTCAGCGGGAAAGCCACGCTCGGCCAATATCTCCAGTGCCTCGCGGCCGACATTGCCGGTCGCGCCGACAACTGCAACGGTATACCCCATGGGAACAATCCTTCTTTTCTGCCCAGTATGTGTCTTAAAGCTGCGCAACGCGCAACATTACCCTTCGCCCCTCCCGGTTTCCGGGCTGGGCAATGGCCGAACGCGCGGAAAGGACGGGCTGGTTAGAGCTCGGTCGTCTTGGTGGTGGTGGTTTTTGTGCCAACGATGTTGGTTGCGCCAAGCATCAACGCCGTTGTGAGCGACGTCACAACGAGATCAAAAGCTTTGGTTAGGATGGTTTCCTGGCGCATGGTGCGCTTTACCGCCACAGACGGGAGCCAATGTCAATGTGGAGAGACCCTATGAAATGCGTTCCAGCGTTTGTTGTTGCTTTTTTGCTTAGCGCGACCCTGCCAGGTGCGACCTCCGATGGGGCCGTTTCGATCCCCGATTACGGCACGCGGTTTGTGGTTCCCGCTACAGGCGTGGGCAGCCTGGAGTTTGCCCATCCGGCCTATGAGGGCGCGCGTGCCATTGTGCGCATTGAGAATGGCCGTGTGCTAGCTGGCACAGACAATGACGCGCTGACGCTTGCGACCTATGAGCCAGCCAACCAGTGGAACGATGAAATGGCCGTTCTGCTCATGGATGTGGATTTTGACGGCTTTTTGGATGTCGGCGTGCTTGATGGTGTTGGCTATGGCGGGGTGAACTATTTTTGGAATTTTTTCCGTGCTGATGCGGAGCGCCTGTTTGTGCCGGTGGGCACCATCGCCAACCCTGAGCGCGATGATATTATGGGCACGATCCGCGCGCCCTCGCGCTCCGGCCCATTCTGGACGACGGATGTCTATCGCTCAGAAGGCGATGAATTGAACCTGCAGTTCAGCCGCACATTCTGGGGTGAGTACGATGTGGTGGTGTTTCCTGGCAACGGCAAAGGAAATGCCCGGCGCGCTGTGATCTCGCAGATTGCACCTGACCCGTGGGATGCCGCCTCGGTGGATGACCCGCAGTTCCACGTAACGGCTGTTGTGGGCACGGGGCGCTCCTACTTCTACGACGAAGCTGATGATGCCACGCGCCGCGGCGCCTATCTTGTCGAAGGGGATATTGGCCGCGTTTTGGACGTCAATGATACCGGTGATTGGCTGCTTGTTACCTTCACACATCGACAAACACGCACCACAACCGAAGGCTGGATGCGCGCGCAGGATTTGACGATCATTCAGGGGTAGCTGGCGGCATGCATCCGTTGTCATCCCGGATCAGACTCGCCGTCCGGGATGACGTATCCTCTAAAGGTCGACTAGGCCGCCGCAACCTTCTGCACTTCGGCGAGCAACGCATCGCCCATCTGGGAGGTGTTCACAGGCGTGATGCCTGAACCAGCAATATCTCCGGTGCGCACGCCCGCATCGAGTACGTTGGCGATAGCGGTTTCCACCTGGGTGGCGAGATCAGCCATGCCGAGCGAGTAGCGCAGCATCATCGCAAAACTTGCAACCATGGCAATCGGGTTGGCTTTGCCCTGACCAGCAATATCCGGCGCTGAGCCGTGTACGGGCTCATACATGGCTTTGCGCTTGCCGGTCGCCGCATCTTCTGCGCCCAGCGAAGCCGAAGGCAGCATGCCCAGCGAACCGGTCAGCATGGCGGCCACGTCCGACAGCATGTCACCAAATAGATTGTCGGTGACAATCACGTCGAACTGTTTGGGCGCGCGCACCAACTGCATACCGCCTGCATCGGCGAGCATGTGGCCCAATTCCACGTCTGGGAAATCGTTGTGTGTGGCGGTCACGACGCGGTTCCAAAGAACGCCGGAGCGCATCACGTTGCGTTTTTCCATCGAGCAGACGCGCTTGCTGCGCGTGCGAGCCAGTTCGAAGGCGACGCGGGCGATGCGGTCAATCTCATGGGTCGTGTAGACTTGTGTATCCACGGCACGCTGCTCGCCATTTTCCAGCGTCACCACTTCCTTTGGCTCACCGAAGTAAACGCCGCCGGTCAGCTCGCGTACGATCAGAATATCCAAACCCTCGACCAGTTCCGGCTTCAGCGAGGAGGCAGACGCAAGCGCCGGATAGCAGATGGCAGGGCGGAGGTTGGCAAAAAGGGCCAGATCTTTGCGCAAGCGCAGAAGACCGGCTTCGGGACGGGCATCGTAGGGGACTTCATCCCATTTCGGGCCGCCGACAGCGCCAAACAGAACGGCATCGGCGGAAAGCGCCTTGTCCATGGCTGCGTTTGAGATCGCTGCCCCATGATCATCATAGGCCGCGCCGCCGACCAGATCGATTTCGGTTTCGATGTTGGTGAGACCCTCTGCATTGGTCCAGGCGATGATCTTATCGACTTCGGCCATGGCTTCAGGGCCAATGCCATCACCGGGTAGGACGAGAATGTTGGAGCGAGCGGGTGCCATAGACGGGCCTCATAGTCTGTCGTGAAACATGAGGCCCGTGCCTAGCGGTACGGTTCGATCAGCGCAAGGGCGAGAGCATGCCGATCCCAATCATCAGCATGGCAAGCGTTGAGGCGGCAGTGCGTACACTGTTCCAAAAGGTCCAGCGCTCACTGTACTCACGCCAAATGGTTTCGGCGTTGCTGGCCGCTGCGTCCGCCAAAGCCAAGGCGTTGTTCATGGGCACGTTAATCTGGACGGTGAGCAAAAACGCGCCGAGCAGATAGGTGAGCCCACCGCCGGCCACCCAGAGCGCAGCACCAGTGTTGCCGGACCGCCAGAGAACCAACGCGCTGATGGCGGCAGCAATCGGAGAGATGAAGAAGGTGATGAAGAAGATCGGGTTTTGCACCGCTTCATTGATGCTCTGCATTGCCCCAATCGCCGCGCTTGGCGCGATGCGATCAAGACCCGGCATCACGCAGACCGAAAAGGCGTAGAAGAAGCCAGCCATCAACCCGGTTAGGAGCAGTGGCGGTAGGGTGAGGAGTTGGATGACATTCATGAGGCTGCCTGCGCTTTCTCATTGTCGATGTGGGCTCGTTTGGTGATGGCGACCAGCAAAAAAGCTGAGGTGATCTGGCCAAGCAGCACGGCGGGCCAGATTTCGCCGATGGCCGGGTCCAGCCATTTCTGTGGACCGTAGGAGATGAGCGCTGTGATAACGGCCAAGCCGGTGAGGGTTTTGGCTATCGTTCCTGACAGCGGACCAAGAACCAAAGCCATGGTGGCGATGGCCATGGAGGCTGCCAGAAACGGTGCCATGGCGAAAAGTGGGATGGCGCGAGGTGGGTGTGGTGCTAGCCCAGCAAAGAGGCTGGCCAACATCACCAGTTGTAAAATGATCAAGGTGCCAAGGGCAGCTTGGGGGAGGCGAGACGGCATGGTGTTTCCTTTCGGGTTCGATCAATTTCAAAATGTAAAGAACTTTACGCTTGCTGAAGACGTAAAAGAGTTTACGGTTATGCGCAAATGAAATTTCGGTAAGGATTGACAACCGATCAGATGGAGAACGCGACGCCCCAACGACCCGGATCAAAGACCGACTCGCGCAAAGAGATGATCGAAGAGGCCGCGTATCGTGTGTTGGTGCGTGATGGTTACAAGGCCGCCTCGATCCTGGCGATTGCCAAAGAAGCCAAGGCCTCCAACGAGACGCTTTATCGCTGGTATGGCAACAAGCAGGGCCTTTTCGCTGCGTTGGTGGAACGCAACGCAGAGGCTGCGCGCGAGCTTTTGAGTGAAGCGCTTGCCAGTGATCAGACACCTTTGGATGCCTTGGAAAAGCTTGGGCCAGTGCTTTTGCGGGTGGTCACCAGCGAGCGGGCCGTGGCGTTGAACCGGGCTGCGGCTGGCGATGTGTACGACACGGGCACATTAGGTGCGGCGCTGGCCAAAGGCGGGCGTGAGGCCTTGCTGCCGCTCATTGCCGGATTGTTGGCCCGCGCGCACGACGATGGTGCACTTGTGATGGACGACCCGGCCGAGGCGGCGGAGGTTTATATCGGCCTGCTGCTTGGTGACGTGCAGATCAGACGCGCAACGGGTGCTTTGGAGCCATTGTCTGAAACGGCCATTGTGGCCCGTTCGACACGGGCGCTGAAATTGATGCGCCGTCTTTACGCATGAACTTGAACGTGCAGCACGCTTGGCGTACGCGCAAATTGCGCACCGAACGTTCGGTGCTGCTTTTGGAGCTTTTATGCAAGAGATTGCACACATTCGCTAAGGTCCCAGCGTAAGAGATCCGCCAGTCTGGCTGATCTCCAAGGGCCATAAGACGAGCACCTTGCTGCCTTTGACAGGGTAGCGAGCGGTGCTTGGCGTTTGCCGTTCCAAATCAAGACATTCCCATGAACATATCCAAACACGAACAGCGTGTGCTGCATGTGCTCGCCCAAGGTGGATCCATCCATTTCAAGCGCAGTACCAGCGGTAAGGTGCAGGAGATCATCTGCTTCACCCGCGATGGCCACGTGCTGAGCGACTGCACACTTCGCGTCTTTGAACGCCTGAAGAAGCGCAAGCTTATCCGCTCAACGGGCGGAAAGCCCTATCGCATCACGCAACTGGGCCGCGTCTGCGTGCGCCCCCAATTGGATAACCGCTAGAAAGACTGACAAATGACCAAGACAACTATGATCCGTTCCATCGTGCGCGCCGATCTTCCTGACCTGAAGCGGGTTATCGCCAGCACGGACTTGTTTCCGCCCGATATGCTGGAAGGCATGATGGAGGGCCATTTGAACGGCGCATCTGATGCTGTTCTGTGGCTCACGTTCGCTAACCCTCACCCCGTTGCTATCGCTTATGCGGCCCCTGAGCCGATGACCGAGGGCTGCTGGAACCTTTATCTGATCGCCGTGCACAGTGATCATCAAAGCCAGGGCATCGGGCAGGCGCTAGTGCGCTATGTGGAGGACCTGCTGGTGGTGGAAGGCGTGCGGGTGCTTCTGGTGGAAACCTCCGGCAATGCTGGTTTTGCGCGCACGCGCGCTTTCTACGCCCAGGCTGGCTATGAGGAAGAGGCCCGTGTGCGGGAGTTCTATAGTGCTGGGGAGGATAAGATCATCTTCCGCAAGGCGTTATAGCCCCCTCCCCACAATGGGGGAGGGGAACTGGTCTCCATTTCACACTGGACGTCACCCCTGTGCTTGTCCCGGGGATCCATGCCTGAGGATGCCTGGACGCCTCGGTGGTGCAGGAAGCCCGTAGGAATGGATCCCCGGGACAAGGGCGAGGATGACGGCCTAGTGTAGAACTGCGTTCCGGGATGACGCTCAGGCGGTTTCTTCCGCCTCTTCTTCTTCGTGCTCAGCGTAGCGATTCATCACCGGGATCTGGAACATCGTGAAGGCGAAGGTGATGGGCATGACGCCCCAAACCTTGAAGGCGACCCAGAAGTCGGTGGTTTGCGTGCGCCAAACAACCTCATTGAGCACGGCCAAGAAGATGAAGAACAGGCCCCAACGCAGCGTCAGGATGCGCCATCCCTCTTCCTTCAGATTGAAGGCGTCATCAAACACGTAGGAGAGGAGTGAAAGCTTGAAAATCCAAAGCCCGCCTAAGAGCACCGTGGCGAACAGCATGTTGACGATGGTGGGCTTCAGCTTGATGAAAAGATCATCGTGCAGAAACAGCGTGAGCGCGCCGAAGAACAGCACCACCACGCCTGACACCACCGGCATGATCGGTAGTTTGCCAAGATATATCCGCGAGGCGATGAGTGAAATGGTGATCGCCACCATGAACACGGCGGTGGCCAGGAAGATCGGCTCGCCGAACCCGGCAAGCGCAGGGTAGCTCTCCATCAATGAAGCTCCACGCGCATTGACGAAGAAGAAGACAACCAGCGGGCCCAATTCAAGCGCAAGCTTGATGAGTGGGTTTTTGGTGGCTTTGGCCGATGTGGTGGTTTCATCGTCCTGGGGTATTGCCGGATCAGTCATGGCGCTATCTCAACCTAGTAGAATTGGTCATGGTGGACGCTTCGATACCATACAAAATGGGCGACGATTCGAAGCGCCATCATGCCGAGAGTCATCATTGACATGTAAATGGCAGAGAGATTCAGTGGATCTCTGGCGCCAGTATCAAAGTTCAAATCAAGAGTATTCAGTGTCGGGTCTATCAGTGGTGCAATGTACCTTATCAACAAGACAACCAGTGCGAAAGAAATAATTGTAGCCGACTTGTGAACGAGTTCTAATTTCATATTATAATATTTACTATTTTGACTGGATTTTCTGAACAAATATTTTCCATATACATAGATGAAAATATCGTTCGCTATGCCAATGAGAAATATTAATATAATTATACGCAGCAAGGGCGCTTCAGAAAATAAATACCAGAAGCAACAATAAATAACTATTACGCTTGATATGACATGCGTCGCTGCAACGCGTTTAGCCATCGTTTATAGCCTGTTCCCTTAGCCCGGCAATGGCGCGGGCGAAACTTGTGGGGTCAAAGGCTTCCAGATCGTCGACGGCCTCGCCAACGCCGATCAGGTGCACCGGTATCTGGTACTTCTTGGCGATGGCCACAAGGATGCCGCCCTTGGCTGTGCCGTCCAGCTTGGTCATGACCAGGCCTGTGACGCCAGCGGTTTTGCCAAAAACATCCACCTGGTTAAGAGCGTTTTGGCCCGTCGTGGCATCGAGCGTCAGCAACACATCGTGTGGTGCCTCGGGGTCGATCTTCTTGATCACCCTGATGATCTTTTCCAGCTCGGCCATCAGTTCGGTGCGATTTTGCAGCCGTCCGGCGGTGTCGATGAGCAGTACATCGGTGCCGTTCGCCCTGGCCTCGGTCAGTGCATCGAACGCCAAACCTGCTGCATCCGATCCTTGCGGACGCGTGATGACGGGCGCGCCGGTGCGTTCGCCCCAAACTTTCAGCTGCTCAATGGCGGCGGCGCGAAACGTGTCACCCGCGGCAAGCATGGGTTTCATGCCGAGCGCAGAGATTTTGGACGCAAGCTTGCCGATGGTTGTGGTCTTGCCTGCGCCATTGACACCGACCATCAAGATCACATGCGGCTTGCGCAATGGCGCGACGCGTAGTGGCTGGGCGACCGGCTCCAAAACCTTGGCCACTTCGTCGGCGAGCACCTGCCTGATCTCCTCTTCGGAGACCTCCTTTCCGAAGCGTTCATCTTCCAGCCGTGTGGTGATGGCCATGGCGGTATCGACGCCAAGATCGGCTTGGATGAGGATGTCTTCCAGCTCTTCAAGCGCCTCACCGTCCAGCTTCTTTTTGGTGACGAGCGAGACCACGCCTTGGGTTATCGCATTGGAGGAGCGTTTGAGCCCGCCTGTCAGGCGCGAGAGCCAGCCCTTTTTGGCCGGTTCATCGGACGGCGTCTCGACGCGCTTTTCCGGCGTGATGGCAATGTAATCTAAATCGTCGCTCATGCTGCCTGATCGGCCTCATTGGTTAAGGTGCCTGTGAGGCGTTGACCTTCATGTCCTGTAATGGTGACGGGCAGAATGTCGCCTGCCGCTGGACCGTTTCCTGACACGGGAATTGCGACCTCGGTGTAGGCCGGTATGCGCCCGCGCGCCAGCCCATCGGCCACGCGCTCAATGAGCACAGGTTGAATGGTGCCCGCTTGGGCCGCCAAGTGTCTGCCAAGCGCTTCTCGGCCCTTTTCGCGGAGCCTATCAGCGCGCGCTTTGATGGTAGGACGATCCAGTTGCGGCATCTTCGCTGCCGGCGTGCCCTGGCGTGGCGAAAATGGGAAGACGTGCAGGAAGGTGAGACCGCACTCTTCCACCAGTCTCAGCGAGTTTTCAAACATCGCATCCGTTTCGGTAGGGAAACCGGCAATAATGTCGGCGCCATAAACAATGTCTGGCCGTGCGGCGCGCATCTCTTCACAGAACGCAATCGCATCGTCACGCAGATGGCGGCGCTTCATGCGCTTCAAGATCATATCATCGCCCGCCTGAAGCGAAAGATGCAGATGCGGCATCAGGCGCTCATCGCCCGTAATGGCATCCACCAGCGCTGGATCGGCTTCAATGCTGTCAATCGAGGAAAGGCGCAGCCTTTGTAGGTCGGGAACGTGGCGCAGAATCTGCTGCACCAGATTACCGAGCTTTGGCGATCCCGGCAGGTCTGGGCCGTAGCTGGTGAGATCAACACCGGTAAGCACTGCCTCCGCATAGCCTTGATCGACCAGTTGTTTGATCTGATCGACGGCGACGCCCATGGGCACGGAACGCGCGTTTCCGCGACCATAGGGAATGATGCAGAACGTGCAGCGATGGTCACAGCCGTTCTGGACCTCGACAAAGGCGCGGGTGCGCTCGCCAAAACCATTGGTGAAAGCAGGTGCGGTTTCTTTCACCCGCATGATGTCGGTGACATGAAGCTTGCCCGTGCCCATCGCTGGAAGGCTTGCCCAGGTCGTAGGGGCAGTCTTGGCTTCGTTACCAAGTATCAGGTCCACTTCATCCATGGCCGCAAAAGTTTCCGGTTCGATTTGCGCCGCGCACCCCGTCACCACCATGCGGGCGGTTGGGTTATCGCGCTTTGCCTTGCGGATGGTTTGCCGAGCTTGGCGCACGGCCTCGCCGGTTACCGCGCAGGTGTTCACGATGATCGTGTTGCTGTGACCCGCCGCCTGAGCACTTTGGCGCATCGCTTCGGATTCCACCGTGTTCAGGCGGCAACCAAGGGTGAGAACATCAACGCTCATGCTGCACCCACTATGCAGCCGCGCTGGTTAAGATAGCGTCGGTCAGCACGACATCGCGTTCATGCTCCACTGGACCGGTCATCAGAACGTGATCATTGTCCGCCCACTCGATCTGGAGCGTACCGCCGGGCTGATGAACTGTGACCGAGCGTTCTGATCGGCGTAAGCGTGCGGCCGAAACTGCTGCCGCGCATCCTGCCGAACCGCAGGCAAGCGTCAGGCCCGCGCCGCGTTCCCAGGTGCGCATCACGAGCGTTTGCCGGTCCACGACCTGAACAATGGAGATGTTGGCGCGCTGTGGGAACAGCGGATGATGTTCCAGCATCGGGCCGATCTTGTCGAGACCGATGGAGGCGGTATCGTCGACCCAAAAGACCGCGTGCGGGTTGCCCATGTTCACCATGGCAGGGGAAGACAGGATCGGGTCGCCCGCCGGGCCGACATGCAGCTCGATGAAGCGGGTGTCCTGGAAAGGCTCGGACAAGGGAATCTCATTCCAAGCAAAACGCGGCGTGCCCATATCGACAGTGTAGGTAAGAGGCGTGCCCGGCTTGGTGATCACAAGCAGTCCGCGGGCGGTTTCTACCAAGCGGGTGTCTTTCAACCCCTGTGTCTCGTCGAGGTGCCAAGCGACGCACCGGGTGCCGTTACCGCACGCTTCTGCCAATGATCCATCGGTGTTGTAGATGCGGATAAGCGCCGCCGTGCCATCTGTCACTGGAGCGTGCAGTACCATCAGCTGATCGAACGTTGTATCGGCTTCAAGCGCGATGGCCCGCGCTTCATCCTCCGTTACGATGTGATCGCTGTCGGAAAGGTCCAATACAGTGATCTTATTGCCCGCACCATTCATCACGCGGGCAACGCGGCCAGCGAGGGCATTTGGCGAGTGACTATGCGGGTTCTGGTTCATGGTGCGGATGTATGCCTGAAGGCTGAAATGTTGGCCAGTTTTTCTGTCTGTGTGCAGTGCACACCTTGCTAAAAATCGGTTTTATGCTACATTTGTTGGACGTGCGGCGGCATTTTTTTTGAAGAGCCTAACCTGCCTTTGGCAGTTGGAACGCAAAAGATCGCCGGTTTTAGACAAACGGCCTCTCGCACGTGAGGCTGTTTATATATGCCACGGCAGGAGACGTTTCATGGCTACAGGTACGGTTAAGTGGTTCGACGCCACCAAAGGTTTCGGGTTCATTGTTCCTGATGAAGGCGGCAAGGATGTGTTTGTCCACATTTCAGCTGTCGAACGCGCTGGCCTTCAGACGCTGAAAGACAATCAAAAAATCACGTACGAACTGGAAGAAGGCCGCAATGGCCGGATGGCGGCGTCTCAGCTGCAAGTCCAAGACGATTGATTGCTCTGTCATAGAAGCGCGGATCGCCAAGAGATGCGTCAGTGATGGAAAGCCGGGCCTAGCGTCCGGCTTTTTTGTCTCTACCGTTACATCGCCTTTACTTATCCAATCATTCGAACAATTGACACATCGTCAGTGCCTTGTTGATGTCCACCGTCGCCGTTCGGGGAGGGACGCAGATGCCGCAACAGCGCCTGGCGCAAGTGATCGAGTTGTCCGATCTGCTCGACCAAGCCATCTTCGTATTGGAAGTTCAAGATGACGACAGGCTTGTCTTTCGAAAGCTCAATCGGTTTCATGAAAAAGCCACCGGTCTCAAAAGCCAGGACTTGGCCGGGAAGACACCTTTTGAGGTGCTGCCGCCAAGGATGGCGGAAAGCGTCAATGCCAAGTATCTGGCCTGCCTGACCTCCCGTGCATCTTTCACCTATGAGGAGGTTCTCAGCCTGCCGAACGGAGAAATCTGGTGGCAGACCACGCTATCACCTCTGATCTTCGATGATGGGCGCGTGATTGGCATCGTTGGCACGGCTGTCGACATCACCGATCGAAAGAAACAGGAGTTCCGCGATGCCAATGCATTGGCGGAGCTGCGCAAGCTGAATGAAGAGATCAACACCTATGCATCTATGGCGGCCCATGATGTGCGTGGCCCGCTGCGTAAGATCAAAGTGATAACCGAACTGATGTTTGTCGATGGCGTGCCGCCTGCCGACGAGCCGATAACACTGGCGCCCGACCAGCGCATTTTGCTTGAATCCATTGGGTCGATCGCCAACTCCACGCTGGACCATGTCGACAGTATTTTGAGTTATGCCCGTGCTTTGTCTCTGCCCGATGAGGCGAAGCTGGAGGAGATTGATCTGCATCTGCTGTTTGCCGACCTGGTTGGGCTGGTGGATGCAGGCGGGGCGTTTCATTTCGATTATCCCAGGCAGACCGTCTTGGCTGAGCGGGTCATTTTGCAGGTTACGCTGCGCAACTTGCTGGAAAATGCCGTTAAATTTGGTCGCTCACATTGCATCGTCAGGCTGGAGGAAAGCGAGGGGTATCCAGGGTTCTTGGAGTTCACTGCCTCCGACGACGGTCCTGGTTTTGCCAAAGGAGCGACATTGTTCGGTCAATCAGCCCGTTCGCAAAGTAAGTCGCCAACCAATGGGTTCGGCTTGGCCAGCGCGCAGCGCATGATTGAGGCACGTGGGGGGCGCATGTGGTTGGCTGAGGGCGAGGGCGGTGCTCACGTGGCCTTCACCACGCGCGGAAAACTCCTTAAGCCCGCCTAAGGCGATCGTCACATACCAGGCTGGTCAAAGGGCACCGCACGCAATCGGGCATCGCCTGTTTCAGCAGGGAGCATCATGCGCGGTCCACCGTGTCACGCGTTGGATCGGAACAACGAGACTGGCGATGATTGGGCCAGTAGGTCCGGCACAATCCTAGGTTGGGCGCTGGCCATCCCCACTGCCCTGGGCGATCACATTGGCAAAAATGCCGGTGCGGATCGCGCCAAGCAGTTCAGCCTTGTCGAAAATAACTTCATCGCCTCGGCGCATTTCAGGGGTGAATTCATCACCGTTAACATCAGCAGACACCACCAAGGTGAAACCGTCAAAGCCGGTTTCCGCTTTCAACGTTTCGTAGGTTTGATGATAGTTGGTGTAAGGCGGGACCCGGTTGTCGAGTATAAGCGCATCATACTCTTCGGTGGCCAACGCCGCGCGCGCTTCTTCAAGCGTGGTACAGGCAGTGATGTCGTAAGAATGGCTTGAGTCAAGGCTAAGATAAGCCTCCATGAGGCGATGATCGATGTCGCAATCATCCAAATAGAGGAGGCGAAAGGAAAGTGTCATTGTCGTCGCTCGTTGCTTGATATTGGCAGGCGACAACGCAGCCTTAGAGCCAATATTTTTCGTTTTACGTTTTCAACTTACCTTACTTAAAATTTTTACTGCTTACTTTTCTCAGTTACATAGGTCGACCGGATATCCTCGGCAAGCTTGATATAGTCGTTAAGTGTCGAAGGTTTGGTTCGATAGTCTGAGGCCCCTAAAGCCAGAGCCTTTTGCCTGTCATCCTGCTGCGATGAGCTCGACAGCATCATGACACACCGCGACGTTGGTGGATCCGCGGGTACTCTGCCGAGCGCATGAAGCACGTCAAAGCCGCTCATGTTCGGCATCTGAATGTCCAACAAGGTTACATCGGGTTCGTGCGTGGTGATGGCGTCAACGGCCTGGCGAGAATCGGAGACCTCAATCAATTCGACTGGAGATCCCAAAGCATCAAAGCTGCGGCGAATTACAAATCGATCCAGCTCATCGTCATCGACGACCAACACCCGTAAGGATTGTGATGGAACAACGGAAGCAAAGTCCTGCATAGTCACTACCTTCTTGGGGTTGTTAATGTTGATGGATTAATGACGCAATTCCATTAGGCATCAAGGATTTCAACAACATGCGCCTCTTGCCAAGCCAAGTATGTAGACTTTAAGGCATATATAGAAGGTGATTGTTTCCATTTGTGGGCATAATAGCTCGAAAGTCTGAAGGGCTCAATTCCTTTCCTTTCCGCTGGTTCTGACGAAGCCGTAAGGGCAGGCGAGTCCCTAAGTCCAAAGGCTTGGACACTCGCATCTTGCACCGCCACTTTTTCCGCCAATGGAAAGATTTGTGCACACATAATGCCCAGGCTTCCAAACAATGCCCCGCGAGGTGAGTCGTTTCCGGCAACGGCACCTTTGAATGTGCCGTTGTGTGCGCGGTTTCTGCGCACCCTGTATTCGGGGCGCGGCAGCCGGCGAGGTCAGCACAACGCCAATCAACCCTTCATCGAGTTGAACGAGGGCAAACCGGTCAATTGTGTTCGATCGCGCCGCGATGATGGTTCTGGACGCGGTCAACGCGCGTTGCTTTGCTTGACATCTAGCGCTTTGCGCCTTAGCGAACGGCAATCTCTTTGCTGATGCTTTTTGCATGAGCCGACCGGGACACTTATCTAAAGCTGATCCCGGAGGTGAACACCCGCCAGCGCGTTGCGCCCGCGGGTGCGTTTTGGCGTTGTCTGCTCCGCAGTTGCGCCAGCACGGTGTGCCCACGGGCGTGTTGTGGCGTTGTCTGCTTGCCAGTTGCGTCAGCACGATGCGCCCTTGGGTGTGTTTTCCGTTTGGCCTATGCCTTTCAACCGCTTCAGCAACCAGAATGGACCTTGAACGATGTTCGATACGCTTTCTGACCGCCTTTCCGGCATTTTCGATGGGCTCACCAGACGCGGTGCGCTGAGCGAAAAAGACGTGAACGAGGCCCTGCGCGAGGTTCGCCGTGCGCTGCTGGAAGCTGACGTTGCGCTGGAAGTTGTGCGCGCGTTCGTTGAGCAGGTGCGCGCGCGTGCCGTTGGCGTTGAGGTTCTAAAATCTGTCTCGCCGGGCCAGCAGGTTATCAAGATCGTCCATGACGAGCTGGTTGCCGTTCTCGGTTCCGACGCGCAGACCATCGATCTGAATGCCGTGCCGCCCGTGCCGATCCTGATGGTTGGCCTCCAGGGCTCGGGCAAGACGACGACAACGGCGAAAATCGCCAAGCGACTTAGCGAGCGGGAGAAAAAGAAGGTCTTGATGGCCTCGCTCGATACCCGTCGTCCGGCCGCCATGGAGCAATTGCGTGTGCTCGGTGAGCAGCTTGGCGTGCCGACTCTTCCAATTGTTGAGGGTCAAAGCGCCGTGCAGATCGCGCGGCGGGCGATGGATGCGGCGCGTCTCGGCGGCCATGATGTGGTGTTGCTTGATACGGCTGGTCGCACGACCGTTGACGAAGCTTTGATGAGCGAGACGGCGGAAATCGAGGCTGTCGCAAAACCGCACGAAGTGCTGTTGGTCGTCGATGCGCTGACCGGCCAGGACGCGGTGAACACCGCGCGTGCGTTCGATGAGCGTCTTGATATCACTGGCATCGTGCTCACCCGAGTGGACGGTGACGGACGCGGTGGTGCCGCGCTGGCCATGCGTGCAGTCACCGGCAAGCCTATCAAATTGATCGGTACGGGCGAAAAAACCGATGCGCTTGAGGAGTTTCACCCGCAACGCATCGCAGGGCGTATTCTCGGCCAGGGTGATATCGTCTCGCTGGTTGAAAAAGCCGCACAGGATATTGATCAGGAAAAAGCGGCCAAGATGGCCAAGCGTCTGCAAAAGGGTGCGTTCGATCTGAACGACCTGAAAGAGCAGATGCAGCAGATGCAAAAAATGGGCGGCATGGGCGGCCTGATGGGCATGATGCCAGGCATCGGCAAGATGAAAAAGCAGATCGATCAGGCCGGAATCGATGACAAAGCCATCACCCGCCAGATTGCGATCATTCAGTCGATGACGCCGAAGGAACGGGCGAAGCCCGATGTTCTCAAAGCCAGCCGCAAAAAACGCATCGCGGCGGGCTCAGGCATGCAGGTGGCCGACGTCAATAAGCTTCTCAAAATGCATCGCCAGATGGCCGACATGATGAAGGCTATGGGCAAGAAAAAGGGTGGCATGCTTGGCAATCTGTTCGGTGGTGGCATGCCAAGTCCCGAAGAGATCGCAGCCGCACAGGGCGCCCAAGGTAATGAAGCTGGCGGCGCACCGAACCTTGACCCAGACGCACTGGCGAAAATGGCGCGGCAAGTCGGTGGTGGTTTGCCCGGTTTGGGCGCGCCTGGTGGTTTGCCCGGGCTGCCCGGTTTGGGTGGCGGTATGCCTGGCCTTCCCGGTCTTGGCGGCCAAGTGCGCGGTGGCAAGAAGAAGCGCAAATGACCGACGATTTGCCCCTTGTTGCACCGACGCTTGAAACCGAGCGCCTGATCCTGCGGGGCTGGGAGCTGGACGATTTTGAAGCGTATGCGGCCTTCGTTGCGGACGATGAGGCCAACCGTTTTCGTGGCGGAGCGGTGGATCGCACGACCGCTTGGAAAGACTTTGAGAGCCGTGCCGGTCAATGGGCGTTGCGCGGCTATGGCACCTTTGCCGTTGAAGACAAAGAATCCGGTGAGCTGGTAGGCTGGGCCGGGCTCTGGCATCCCGTTCGACTGGATGAACCGGAGCTGTGCTGGAGCGTTTTTCCAGCTTTTGCAGGCCAGGGCTATGCCCATGAGGCCGCCGGTGCGGCGCTTGTGTGGTGGACGCAGATTGAAGACCACCCGGCGCCCTTTTCGATGACACATCCAGACAACATCGCATCGCAGCGCGTGGCCGAAAAGCTTGGCGCCCTGCGCGGTGAGGATTTCGTCTTTGATGGCCGCCCATCGTATTTTTATCGTCACCAGATCGCTGGGCGCGAGGAGATGGTGCATTGATCACCAACTACGCGCTGACCATTCCATCTATCGAGACCGAACGCCTTATCCTGCGTGGCTGGAAAGAGGCTGATGCGGCTGGCTATGGCGAGCTTTATGGCGACGAAGAGAACGCCAAGTTCATCGGCGGCGTTATGGCGCCCTGGGATGCCTGGCGCATGGTGGCGCAACGTATCGGCCAATGGCATCTGCGCGGGTTCGCCATGTTTGCCATCGAAGAAAAAGAGTCAGGTCAGTTCATCGGCCATGCTGGCCCCAACTTCCCCAAAGGCTGGCCGGAACCAGAGATTGGTTGGGGCCTGATCAAGCGTTTCCACGGCAAGGGCTATGCTCTTGAGGCGGCGCGCGCCTCACTGCGCTTTGCCTATGATGTGCTTGGCTGGGACACTGCGATCAGCCTGGTTGACCCCAACAACACACCCTCTCGCAAGCTCGCCGAGCGCCTTGGCGCCACCTATGAGAGCAGGCAGACGGTCACCAGTTTTACCGCCGATGTTTATCGGCATCTCTCACCAACCGAATTCTTGAAATAGCTGACAGAAGGAACTGAAAATCTATGGCTATCAAATTGCGTCTGGCCCGTGGCGGGTCAAAAAAGCGTCCTTACTATTCCATCGTTGCTGCGGATGTGCGTGCACCGCGTGATGGCCGCTACGTTGAAAAAGTGGGCAGCTACAACCCACTGCTGCCAAAGGACTCTGAAGACCGCGTGAAGCTGAACGTGGAACGCATCGAATATTGGCTATCCGTTGGCGCGCAGCCGACCGACCGCGTGCTGCGTTTCCTGGATGAAGCTGGCCTTGCCAAGCGCGAAGCGCGCAACAACCCAAACAAAGCTGTTCCTGGCGACAAAGCCAAAGAGCGCGAGCAGGAAAAAGCTGACAAGGCTGCTGCATTGGCAGAGGCCGAAGCTGAAGCGGCTGCCGCTCCTGCTGAAGAAGCGCCTGCCGAAGAGGCTTCAGCTGAAGAAGCCCCTGCTGAAGAAGCAGCCGCTGACGACGCTGGCGCCGAGGAAGAGAAAGCCGAATAGGGTCTCGACCCTCGGCTTTTTGGCCATGGCTGGATCAGACCCTTTCATCATACTTGCCCGCATCGGTGCGCCCAATGGTGTGCGTGGTGCGGCGCGGGTGAAACTGTTTGGCGATGATCCAGCAAGCCTTGCCGGTTACGGCCCGCTGCAAAGGGCTGATGGCAAGGGTTCGCTGACGGTCGCAAGCCTGCGGCCTGGCAAAACGCCTGACATGGTGGTGGCGACTTTTGAGGGTGTCACCAACCGCGATCACGTGGTCGAGCTCAACGGTGTTGAGCTTGGTCTGCCGCGTTCGGCGCTTCCTAACGTGGAAGACGAAGACGATTTCTACCATACCGATCTGATTGGCTTGGAAGCCCGACTTATCGATGGCTCGCGTTTTGGCGAGATCATTCAGGTGGCCAATTATGGTGCCGATGATTTGTTGGACATTAAGCCGGATCGTGGCGGCCCAACGGTGTTGGTGCCTTTCACCAAGGCTATCGTGCCGACCGTGAAGATTGCCGATGGGTATGTGGCGCTGGACCCACCCGATGGGTTACTCGACCCACCGAAGAAGAAGCCTGCTGAGGCTGACGGATGATTTTTCGGGCTGATGTCTTCACCCTTTACCCGGATATGTTTCCCGGAACGCTGGGCGCGGCGCTGGCTGGCAAGGCAATGGCCGACGGTCTTTGGTCGCTGGACACCCACAACATTCGTGATAGCGCTACCGACAAACATCGCTCGGTCGATGACACGCCTGCTGGCGGCGGTGCTGGCATGGTGCTGCGCTCTGATATCTTGGCCAAGGCGCTTGATGCCCATGTGCCGGCTGATGACCCGCGCCCTAAACTGTTGATGTCGCCGCGTGGCGTACCGCTCACGCAAACGATGGTGCGCGATTTGGCCAATGGTCCTGGCGCGGTGATCGTATGTGGGCGCTTTGAAGGCGTGGATGAGCGCGTGATCGAAGCGCGCGGTCTGGCTGAAGTTTCTATTGGCGACTATGTGCTGTCGGGCGGCGAGGTGGCTGCTCAGGTGCTTTTGGATGCCGTGGTGCGTCTGTTGCCCGGCGTCATGGGCAATGATGTGTCTGGTACACATGAGAGCTTTGAGGAAGGTTTGCTTGAGCACCCGCACTACACGCGGCCGGTGGAGTGGGAGGGGCGGACGATCCCGGATGTTCTGCGTTCTGGCGACCACAAGAAGATCGAAGCATGGCGGCGCGAGCAGGCCGAGGCCCTAACGCGCGCCCGGCGCCCTGATCTTCTTAGATAGTGAGAGAAGAGGATGGATAAAGCATCGGATGGCGGAACGTGGCGTGGGCAGTGCCTCTGCGGGTCGGTGGCCTTCACAATTCAAGGGGCGATGAGTGAGCTTTCAGCCTGCCACTGCGGCCAGTGCCGCCGCCAAAGCGGGCACTACCAGGTCTCAGGCGTTGTCGCCAAGACGGCGATCGGGTTTGAAAGCGACGATACACTG
Source organism: Hyphomicrobiales bacterium (assembly GCA_040219355.1). Taxonomy (GTDB): domain Bacteria; phylum Pseudomonadota; class Alphaproteobacteria; order Rhizobiales; family MH13; genus MH13. Next base: position 68,172 of record JAVJSN010000010.1, on the reverse strand, counting down.
GCGTGGTATCGCTCGTCTGACTTTGCCCGACGCGGGTTTTGCTTAGTCTGCGGATCGGGGTTGTTTTGGGATGATGGCAGCCAGGCCATGAGCATCAATATCGGGTGTCTGGACCAGCCAACGGGCTTGTCGCTTGCTAGCCATATTTTTGTCGCCGACAAGGGCGATTACTATCAGATCACCGATGGCTTGCCGCAGGCTGCCCAGTACGAGGCCTGAACCTCTCGACAAGCGCAAAAGCGTGGTGTAAGCGATCAGCTCACCCGGTAGGCAACTGCCGGGCTTTTGGATTTTAAAACAGCCTGTGCACTTGGGGCGCTTTCTTCGCGCCAGGTAGATCGTAACGGTCATCACCGACGGGCTTTGCTCGAACACGCACGCATCCTGCGGCCTTCTACAGCGCCTTTTGCGCAAGGTCCTTGTGATGCCTCTGGACCGAAATATGGAGATCAGCAGATGAACATCATCGCTGAACTGGAAAAAGAACATGCCGCTGAGCTAGAAGCCAAGCGCGCTATCCCTGCCTTCTCACCCGGCGACACCTTGAAGGTGAATGTGCGTGTGACCGAAGGCACTCGCACCCGTGTGCAGGCCTATGAAGGCGTGTGTATCGCACGTTCTGGCGGTGGCCTGAATGAAAGCTTCACGGTGCGCAAAATCTCGTACGGTGAAGGTGTGGAACGTGTGTTCCCGGTCTACTCACCGCTGCTCGACAGCATCGAAGTTATCCGTCGCGGTAAGGTACGTCGCGCCAAGCTGTATTACCTGCGCGATCGTCGCGGTAAATCGGCGCGTATCGCCGAGGCTACCAATGTGCGTGCCCGTTCGCTGAACGATGAAGTGCGCGCAGGGATTGTTGCTGAGAAAGCTGCCGCCCAGGTCGCCAAAGAAGAAGCCAAGTCCGCTGCAGAAGCAGAAGCCAAGGCGGCAGAAGCCGCAGCAGCTGAAGCTGCCGCAGCCGAAGCGCCTGCCGAGGACAAAGCCGAATAGGCTTCTGGCAATTCTGATTGTGAAAAAGGCGGCTCATTGGCCGCCTTTTTTGTGCGTGTTGCACCATTTCAAATTTGCTGTTTGTTCAGCGCTAGGTGCTGCAACAGCATGATCGTTTTGGCGTCCGCTATCTCGCCTGATGCGATCATCGCCAAAGCCTCATCCAAAGGGATGTGCAAGACCTCGATGTCTTCACCCTCGTCGGGGTGGCCACCACCATCTGATACCTGGTCTTTGCCAGTGTAGATGCCGATGAAGCAGGCGAGTTTTTCGGTTACAGAGCCGGGGCTCATGAACGCATCAAAGACCATGGTGAGCGTCGAGACGGAAAACCCCGTTTCCTCTTCAAGCTCGGCGCGCATACGCTCGGCAGGATTCATGCCTTCCAGGAGACCTGCGGGCGCCTCGATCAAAAACCCATCATGATCATTGAGTTTGGCGGGCAGGCGGAACTGTTTGACCAGAAGCACGGTGCCTTGCTCACGATTGTAGAGCAGACAAGCCGCGCCGTTTCCACGATCATAGGCTTCGCGCGTTTGCTCCTGCCAGGTGTCATCGCGACGTTTGAGTGCGAACGTGTGTTTGGTAAGCGTGCCCCATTCATCGGCCAAAACGGTTTGCTTTATGGGGCGAAAGAACTCTGTTTCGTTCAACGGTTGGACCTCATGTGTACGCACGAAAAACCCGGCTCATACGTTTGAGCCGGGCCAAAATGCGTGTTGGGGCCGTTAACAGCGCACGATGCGATAGGTGCCGTCTCCGTTCGAAACGGCGCATTCATTGGTCGTTGCGTTGCGAGCGTAGATCGCACCTGCTGCTGCGCCAGCGGCGCCGGCAACCACAACCCAACCGGCGCTTGCGCCAAAGGCGGCTGCTGTCAGCGCAGCCAAGCCACCGCCAACGACACCGCCTGCAAGGGTGTTTTGTTCAACGCGGCTCATAGACTGGCAACCCGCCATAGCCAGCGCGCCGGCCAAAACGACGCTGGCGGCAACACGCTTGAAGCCACGCTGGGTGGAGGTACGAAGAGCTTGGGTCTGCGACATCACGAAAATCTCCTGAATTGCGGTGGACGTGTCGATCCATCAACACGCGGCGGTGACAAGATGCCCTCTAAGGACACTTCTGTCGATTGTTCGCGATCAATGCCCTGATCACGAAACGCTACAAAAAGGGTTTGGTTCCCAACCGGTCACCAAAATTTGAGATCGACAATGGCGATGCTCACCGCCGACCTCGAGGGTTGTTTGGCAATGGCTATTTCTTGCCGCCGCCTGGAACGTTCGGCGCCGTGCCGCTGGCAGCATTGACGTCACGCACAGAGAGTGTGGCGGGAGCATTGCCGACCGAAGAAAAGGTGCCCAGCCAGATCTCATAGGCTCCCGTTTGGGCGCTATCGACGAGGACCAATGGGTTGAAATCACCACCTGAATCATCGTCGCACAGAACTGAGCCATCAGGGGTGCGCACCGCCAGTGTGGTGTCCTCGGCCGAGCGCACAGTCATCTCCACATCGAGGCCTGCATCATCGACATAGGCGATGAAGTCCGGGTTGGAGGCGATGAAGCCATTGCAGGTGCCGCCGAATGTGTTGAAGGCCTCAAAGGAGCCGCCGGCCAAGAGTTCAAACTCCTGGCGTGTCATGCCACCGGTAACGACTGCTTCGGTGACGGCGCCGTCAGGTAGGATTTTTTCGTCTAAGATTTCACTGATCGCCAGCGTTGCTTCTGGGTTGCCGGCTGACGGGTCATAGGTGCCGATGAAGATCTCATAACGACCTGACGTTGGATTGGTCTGTGAGACCGCCGGATTGAGGCCATCTGCATCATCGTTGCACAGCACCTCGCCGGTTGGCGTGCGCACAAGCAGTGTCGTGTCGGCGTCGGAGTTGACGAACACGCGCAGCGGCCAATCACCAGATGTGTAGTTGAGCACGAAGTCCGGCTCGGACGCGATGTTTCCCCAACAGGCAGGGTCAATGGAGCTGGCATCGATAAAGCCACCGGCTGCGAGCACGGTGGTGAAGGGATCGGGGGTGAAGCCTGCCGTTAGTGACATCGATGTGATCGCGCCTGACGGTTGTGTTTTGGTGGTGGAAATTTCCTCGATCACAAGGTTGGTTTGCGGGAACGTGTCATTCTCGATCGGATTGAAAGTGCCAATCCAGATCGCGTAGTCACCAGCCAGACCTTCTGGGGCGATGAGGCCAGGGTTAAGCCCGGCAAAATCATCATTGCACTGGACCTCGCCGTTCGGCAGAGCGACGGCCATTGTGGTGTCATCCTCGGACGTTGCCGTGATGCGCAAAGCCTGATTGCCGTTGTAGTTGACGACGTAATCAGGTGCTTCGGCGAGGAAGCCGTTGCAGAATTGACCAAGCGTGGACCCATCCATCGCGCCACCGGCTTGCAGATCAACACTGTGGGACCCGAACCCTGTACCAAGCCGCGTGGACCCGAAGGTAGGCGCCAAGCGAAGGCGATCACCCAAGCTTCCGCCTGCCCCGCCTGGAGAAACAGACCCGCTGTCACCGCCTGGGCCGCTTGTGATGGTCAGTGTTGCGTCGGGGTAAAAGTCGTTCTGGATTGGGCTGAATGTTCCGACCCAAACACCATAATTGCCCGCCGCCGGGGAGGCGATGGAGAGTGCTGGGTTGAGGTCCAGATCGTCATCATTGCAGAAAACGCGGCCGTTCGGATCGACGACCACCAATGTGGTGTCCTCGGTTGATTCAACGCCAATATCCAGCGGTCCGCGGCTACCGCCCTGATAGTTGATCACATAGTCGGGGACATCGGCGACAAAGCCAGCGCAGTCGTTGTTAATTCCAAAGGCATCTCTATCCCCTCCGGCCTGCAGTTCGAACGTCTGCGTGCCGAAGCCCGATGTGACGGAAATTTCGCCAAAAGCTGGTGGCTGATTGGGATTGAAGCCGCTGCCAGTTGAGGAAGGCGTGCTTGGCGTTGCCGGTGTAACTGGTGCTCCGGTGGTGGAAACATTGAGCACCGCTTCAGGATAGAAATCGTTTTCGATGGGGCCAAAGGTTCCAACCCAAACCGCGTAGCTTCCTGCTTGCGGATTGCTGATCTGAAGGCCAGGATTAAGATCAACGGCATCATCATTGCACAGCACAGTGCCGTTTGGAGCGACAACGACCAATGTCGTGTCGACATCGGAGGTTACCGCCAGATCGATTGGACTGCTCATGCCCGGCGAGACAGTTAGCTGGTAATCGGGCACATCGGCGATGAACCCGGCGCAGGCTTGATTGGTCTCAAAGGCGTCGATGAAACCGCCTGCTTGAAGGGTGAAGTCCTGGCTACCGAAACCTGCGGCAATCTCAATTTCCCCAAACGCTGGCGCTTCTTGTGTATTGAACCCAGTGGCCGTGCCACCTGGTGAAGGTGTTGCCGGTGAGGCGGTTGCTTGCAACTCGCTCAGCACAATGTCCGCATCGGGATAGGTGTTGTTTTGGATTGGCTCATACGTGCCGATCCACACGGCATAGCGGCCCGGTTCACCGGACGATGTTTCGATGCCTGGGTTCAGTCCGTTGAAATCGTCGTTGCAGAGAATAGCGCCGTCAGGGGTTTCAACGACCATTGTGGTGTCGGCATCCGATTGCCCTTCAATGAAAACTGACAAGGCGCCATTGTATTCCAGAATCAGGTCAGGAGCGTCTGCGATAAAGCCGTTACAACCCGGCGCAAGGCCGCTGGCATCGATGTCGCCGCCGGCCTGAATGGTTTGCGATACTGAGCCAAAACCTTGACCTTCGCTGACTGTGCCGAAGGTTGGGTCAAGTTGACTGTTTTGTGCCGAAGCGTTGGCGACAAGGCCCAAAGACAGGGCGGTGGTGGCAACCCCTGCGAGCAGTTTCATTGCGGGTTTGGTGGAGCTTGAAAAAGCCATACGTGCGGGATCCCCTTGTTGGTGCAGGTGCTGCGCTTGAAAAAAAGCTGCGCGGCTTGTCTGCCCAGTATTCTGTGACGCGAATAAGGTTACGCCTGCCCTGCTGGACTTGTCCACCAAGTGGTGGCAAGCCGAGTACGCCAAGCAGGCTTCGTCATTTAGCAGACCTATGCGTCCACGACGTGACGAACGTCACATCAAGGCCGCTACACCTGAATGTTGTCTGAATGGCTTCCAGAAAAAGCCGAACATTTTTCCGGAATGGTCGTCCTTGGCTGGCCAACACAAAGCATGCGTGGCCGCATTCCTGCCAAGGCGTTGCAACCCACGCACAGACTCGCTATCTGAAGTGCTCGATACCCTTCCAAACCGCAGGATTTCACCATGGCCGACGCTTCGGGCAAGACCACCACTCATCCCCGCACGATGTATGACAAGATCTGGGATGATCACCTGGTTCACATGCAAGATGATGGCACCGGGCTGCTCTACATCGATCGGCACCTTGTTCATGAAGTGACCAGTCCTCAGGCTTTTGAAGGTTTGCGGATGACCGGCCGCAAGGTGCGGGCGCCGGAAAGAACTCTGGCTGTGGTGGATCACAACGTGCCTACCACGGACCGCTCCAAGGGCATTGATGACCCTGAAAGCGCCTTGCAAGTGGATACACTTGCGCAAAACGCCAAAGAGTTTGGCATCGATTATTATGATGAAGTCGATATCCGCCAAGGCATCGTGCATATTGTTGGACCTGAGCAGGGCTTCACGCTGCCAGGCATGACGATTGTGTGCGGCGATAGCCATACCTCCACCCATGGCGCGTTTGGTGCTTTGGCGCACGGCATCGGGACGTCTGAGGTTGAGCATGTGCTGGCCACACAAACGCTGATCCAGAAAAAAGCCAAGAACATGCGCGTCACCGTGAACGGCAAATTGCCTGCCGGCGTGACGGCCAAAGACATCACGATGGCCATCATCGGAAAAATCGGCACCGCTGGGGGCACCGGTTCGGTGATCGAATATGCTGGCGAAGCCATCGAAGCGCTTTCGATGGAAGGCCGCATGACGCTTTGCAACATGGCGATTGAAGGTGGCGCCCGGGCTGGCCTGATCGCGCCGGATGAAAAAACCTACGCCTATATCGAGGGTCGTCCACGCGCGCCCAAAGGTGAAGCCCTTGAGAAGGCATTGGCTTACTGGAAAACGTTGCCGACCGATGAAGGCGCGACCTTTGATCGTGAGGTGGTGCTGGATGCCGCCAATTTGCCGCCCATTGTCACGTGGGGCACCAGCCCAGAAGACGTGGTGTCTGTTGATGGCGTGGTGCCCAACCCGTCGGACATCACCGACCCGAACACCCGCGCCTCGAAAGAGCGGGCGCTGGCCTATATGGGTTTGAAGCCGGGCACCAAGATGACCGACATCAAGCTCGATCGCATCTTTATCGGTTCGTGCACCAATGGGCGGATCGAAGATCTGCGCGAAGTGGCCAAAGTTGTGAAAGACAAGAAGGTCGCCTCCACCCTGTCAGCAATGATCGTTCCGGGCTCAGGCTTGGTGAAGCAGCAGGCTGAGCAGGAAGGTCTGGACAAGATTTTCATCGAAGCTGGTTTTGACTGGCGCGAGCCGGGCTGCTCCATGTGCTTGGCGATGAATGCCGACAAGTTGTCGCCTGAAGAGCGCTGCGCCTCCACCTCCAATCGGAACTTCGAAGGCCGTCAGGGCTTCAAAGGTCGCACCCACCTTGTTTCTCCCGCCATGGCCGCTGCGGCGGCGATTGCCGGGCACTTTGTGGATATTCGCGAGGTTTGATTTGGTTCTGACCGCTGCAGGTTGGAACTGGACGTCCGAGGTTGCGTTTTCTCTCCATCGCGCACCGCAATGGAGGCATCTCGATGCAAGAGAAAACGAAAACCGTTTGGTCGATGGCCGCAATAGCCTTTCTGCCGGTCGCGGCCGTGATGTTTGGCTTGCTATGGGTGATCACGCTAATCCTTGGTGATCCGGCTGCAGCCACTTCGATGTTCCAACTCGACAGTGGCGGCCTACCTCTGTTCCTCGGTATTGCGGCCAGTTTTTTTCTGGCTGTCCCCGTCTCTTATATCATCGCCAAGACGATGATGACGCGCTCTGAGAAACGCCGTTTCGACGCATCGGCTGCAACGCAACTCGACCCACGCCACTAACAACAAACGCCGGGGCTCCGCCCCGGCGTTTTGCATTCTCAATCCGATGTTGCTCGCTAAAAGTGCGTTGCGCACGCGGTCTGCAACCTTGCCACTCGCCGTAACGTTGCGGCCGTACGCCCGGATCCCGGAGCGCCAAGTTATTAACAAGGCGTCAACAGGCTTGTGGTAAACTCTTTGGTATGAGCGATGTTGCAGCCTTGCCGTTCACACCCCCTGCTGCCAGCCGGTTCGCCGACTGGCAAAGCCATTTGCGCGCCGAGCGGCGGTTGGCTGAGGCGACCTTACATGCCTATGCCACCGATGTGCGGGCCTTTCTGGCGTTTGTTGATGACGTATCTGACGATGTAATGGCAGCCCTGGCTGGCCTGCGGCCGGCCACCATTCGCAGGTTTTTGGCAACACGGGTGGAATCTGGCGCAAGCGCCCGCACACGCGCCCGCAATTTGGCGGCGATCCGCTCCTACCTGACATTTTTGGAACGCGAAGGTTTGGCTGAAGCCGCGCCCGCCCGGGCTGTTAAAACCCCAAAACTGCCCGATCGCCTGCCGCGCCCGGTCGATGCAGCCGCTGCTTTGCAGATGGCACGGGGTCAAGCTGATGATCTAGAAGCTGAGCCATGGATCATCGCGCGCAATGCGGCGGTGTTTTCCTTGATGTATGGCGCCGGGCTTCGCGTGTCCGAGGCGCTCTCGATCACCAAGGGTGAGGCACCCTCGGCCGCGCAGAACAGCCGATCTCTTCGCATCACCGGTAAAGGTGGCAAGACGCGCATCGTTCCCATTCTGCCGATGATTGGGCAAGCGTGTGATACCTATGCACGGCTGGTGCCCTTCACGCTTGAAAGCGATGAAGCTTTCTTTCGCGGTGCGCGGGGCGGAGCGCTAGATCAACGCATTGTGCGCCGAGTGACGGAAACAGCCCGTGGCCGGCTTGGCCTGCCATCGACGGCGACGCCACATGCGTTACGGCATGCCTTTGCCACCCACCTTTTGGCCGCTGGCGGGGATCTGCGCACGATCCAGGATTTGCTCGGCCATGCCAGTCTCTCAACGACGCAGGTCTACACCCGTGTTGACGGTGCGGCGCTGCTGGCGAACTATCGCCAAGCCCATCCGCGTGCGCGATTGGAGGAGTAATGCGCTGGCTTATTGTTGCTCTGATGATCTTTGTTGGTGCGCTCCACATGGTTGCACCGAGCGTGACGTACGCGCAGGTGCTCACGGTGCCCGAACCTGATTGGTGCTTGCATCAGGGTGAAAGCGTTTGGGAGGCGCGGCGCCCGGCGCAAAATGCATTGGCACGCATCACAATTGATCTGCGTTGTGTCGATGATGTTGTCAGCGGTGTGCGGGTGAAAGCCGAGACGCGTTGCGGGCGCGCGCTTTGCACTTGGAGCTTTGCCGAAGAGGCCGGCGTGGACGGGCCAACACTGAACGCAGTGTTCTTCACCTTCACGGCAACACGGCTCATGCGGTTGATGCTCACAGGCAATCAGGTGAATGTTGAAGTGCTCAATAACTACAACCAGCCTGGGCGTACATCTGATACAATGAGCGGCCAGTTCACGCTGGCGGAATGAACTCCGTCGCTGGCATCCCGGACGGCGAAGCCGATCCGGGATCTACAACCAACCCCAATGCATCAGATCCCAGCATAGGGCAGGGATGACATGGCGATCAAAGCCCTGGCCGCGGAGTCACGGTCAACGGTGCGATTTTCAAGCTTGTCACCCGGTTGCCCTGGCGGCGCAGGACGTTGAATCTGAACCCATGAAAAGTGAAGGCTTGGCCACGCTCAGGGATCAGGCGTGCTTCGTGGATCACCAAACCGGCTATGGTCGTGGCTTCTTCATCGGGCAGGTTCCAATCCATCACGCGATTGAGATCGCGGATCGGCACACCACCGTCGACCACCACCGACCCGTCGGGCATGGTGCGCACACCTTCGGCTGATATGTCATGCTCATCTGAGATGTCACCGACAATCTCTTCCAAGATGTCTTCCAGTGTGATCAGCCCTTGTACCTCGCCATACTCATCGACAGCCAAGGCGATGTGCGCCTTACGCTTCAAAAAGGCATTGAGCTGGGCTTGCAGCGTGTTGGTGTCCGGTACAAACCATGGTGTTTGTGCGATCTCCGTCACATCGACCTCTGACGGGTCGCCCTTGGCGCGCAAGGCACGCAAGACATCCTTGGCGTGAATCACACCGATGATGTTGTCGGAGCGCTCCTTCCACAACGGGATGCGGGTGTACGGGCTGTTCAAGATTTCATCGATGATCTTTTCATTTGGTAGGTCAATATCGATGGATTGCATCTTGGTGCGGTGGATCATCACGTCGGACACTTCCAGATCGTGCAAATCAAGCACGCCGCCAAGCCGGTAGCGGTCGTCTTTGAACACCGAGCCTTCTTGGTGGAAGTATTCCAGCTGCCCGCGAATTTCCTCGTGCGCTGAGAGCACATCTATGTTTTCCACGTCGACGCCGAAAAGCTTCAGCAGGCCGCGGATAAACCACTGCACCGTTGCTGTGATGGGTGCGAAAAGAAACACCACGATGCGCACAATGGGCGCAACGAAGATGGCGAACCGGTCGGTGTTGGAGATCGCTACTGTCTTGGGCAGAACCTCCGCAAACACGAGCACGAGAGCCGTCATGAACAAGGTGGCATAGGCAACGCCGCTGTCTCCGAACAGACCGGTGAACAGCACGGTGGTTAGTGCGGAGGCGAAAATATTGACCAGGTTGTTGCCCAGCAGCAGCGCGCCGATCAGTCGCTCGCGCGCTTCGGTCAGCTTGCCGACGATACCAGCGCGTTTGTCGCCTGCTCTCTCACGCTGCATCATGCGCGCGCGTGACACCGCTGTTAGGGCTGTTTCAGAGCCAGAAAAGAAGGCGGAGAGAACCAAAAGGCCAAGGACCGCGAGGCCGGTAAGCCAAATTTCGGTGGTGATCATCAGAGGATCTTAGAACCTACGATAGGGTGAGGGTTTGGGAGAGAAAGGTGCGCAGCTTTTCTTCGGGCACGTCTTCGGCAATAAAACTTTGGCCGATACCGCGCGTGAGAATAAAGGTCAGTGCGCCGCGCGCGACCTTCTTGTCTTGTTTCATGGCGTCGACCAAATCATCGACCGTTGGACTGAAACTGTCGATGGCCGACATATCGGTCGGCAGGCCGAGCCCTTCAAGGTGAGCGATAACGCGCTGCACATCTTGCCCAGGACAATGTCCAAGTTGGTTGGAAAAACGGTGCGCGAGCACCATGCCAATGGCGACGCCTTCGCCGTGGACCAGTTTGGCTGGATCATAGCCGCAAAGAACTTCAAGGGCATGGCCGAAGGTGTGGCCAAGATTGAGCAGCGCACGGCGTCCGCTCTCGCGCTCGTCCTCGGCGACAATGCGTGCTTTGGCGGCGCATGAGCGGGCAATCGCCTCGGCGCAGGGTTCGACTTCGCCTGCCAGCACGGCTTGCGCATTGACTTCCAACCACTCAAAGAACGGCGCATCATCGATCAGGCCGTACTTCACCATTTCGGCGTAGCCGGCCTTCATTTCGCGTTCGGGCAGTGTGTCGAGCGTGGCCGTATCGGCAAGCACCAGGATGGGCTGGTGAAAGGATCCAACAAGGTTTTTGCCGTGCTCGGTGTTGATGCCGGTTTTTCCGCCAACCGAGGAGTCCACTTGCGCCAGCAACGTGGTGGGCATCTGCACAAAGCGCATGCCACGGCGCGCGATAGCGGCGGCAAAGCCTGCCAGATCGCCGATCACGCCGCCGCCGAGCGCGATGACAATATCACCGCGCTCCAACCGTCCGCCGATGATCGCATCGGTCACCGTTTGTATGCCATGCCAGCTTTTGGAGCCTTCGCCAGGCGTTACGATCACCGCAAAGCTATCGATCTTGGCGGCTTCCAAGCTTGCTTCCAGCGTATCCAGGTGCGTGCGTGCTACGCGGCCATCGGTGACGACAACCGTGCGGGCGCCAGGGGCCATGGCGGCGATGCGTTCACCGGCGCCGTCCAAAACGTTCTGTCCGATGATGATGTCGTAGCCTCGCTCACCAAGCTCGACGCGCACGCTTTGTGGGGATGGGCTCACTTTGGGTCCGTTTCATTCTGAATGTAGGCGCCAAGCGCTTGCAGGCAGGCCTGGACCACATCGGCGTGAGCACCATCACGCGAAGGAACGGTGAGGTTCGACAAGGCGTAATTGGGGGCGCGTGCGTCCAACAGACGTTTCATCGTGCCCTCAGGATCAGGGTTTTGCAGCAGCGGGCGGTGCGAGCGGCGACGTACGCGGGCCATCAGCGTGTCGAAGTCGGCTTTCAGCCAGATGGAAAGGCCATGATCGGCAATGTCCTGGCGGGTCTGTGGATTTTCGAAAGCTCCACCGCCTACTGCGATCACTTTAGAGCCATCCGACAGAAGCCGGGCGATGACTTTGCGTTCGCCGTCGCGAAAATGCGCTTCGCCATAGGTTTCAAAGATTTCGGGGATCGTCAGATTGGCTGCTTTTTCGATCTCATCGTCGGAGTCGACGAAGCCAATATGCAGTGCCTGGGCAAGCCTGCGGCCGATGGATGATTTGCCTGCGCCCATCATGCCAACAATCACGATGGCGCGGGTGCCCAAGCCCTCGCGGATGCGGGCGATATCGGCGGCATTGGCGCGCGGCTGGTATGCCTCGTCGATTGCCGCGGCGGCATTTGATGAAGAGTGTGACGTCATGGTAGATTTGCTTAAGCGTTTTCAGCCACACTGGAAAGATGATTGCGCGCAAAAGGTTTCCTGCGCTTAACCACCCCTGGCACGCCACAAGATGGCGTTGACCGAAAGCTCACCAACCGCGTTTAAGGTTCGATGCCCACAACATTTCGCTTTTTGATACGGCTTGCCCTTCTGGGTGCGCTTGCAGCTGGTGCGATCTACGCGCTGGCCACGTATATCGAGCCAACGCCTGAGCCGGTGTCGGTGCGCATTGCACCTGAGCGTTTTGACGAGTGAGTGGGCGATGAGTGCGTCGGGCGATATCACGCTTTTTCTGGACATGCTTGCGGTGGAGCGTGGCGCCTCACCCAACACGCTGGATGCTTATCGCCGCGACCTCATCGATTTTGCCGATGATGTCTCGGGCGAGCTAAACGCGGCCTCCACCGATGATGTGCGCGCGTATCTGGCACGTTTGGAAGCCCATGGCGCCAAAGCCTCAACGGCGGCGCGCAGGCTCTCTGCGCTGAAGCAGTATTTTCAGTTTCTCTATGCCGAGGGCATGCGCGCCGATGATCCGTGTGAGCCGCTGCGCGGACCCAAAAAGCCCAAACCCTTGCCCAAAGTGATGAATGAAGAAGCCGTTGATCGACTTTTGGTGGAGGCGAAACGGTGCTGCCAGACGCCTGACCTCACGCCCAGCAAGCGCATCAAAGCGTTGCGGATGCGTGCACTGCTGGAGCTTCTCTACGCCACTGGTCTGCGCGTCTCCGAACTTGTCAGCCTGCCGCGTTCGGTTGCTGGAGGCGGTGAAGCCTTTGTGGTGCGTGGTAAAGGTGGGCGCGAGCGATTGGTTCCGCTGACGCCGATCGCGCAAAGCGCCATGACGGCCTATCTTGAAGCGCTGGACGCAAATAAGCGCCAAATACGTTCCAGTTTTCTCTTTCCCGCCGATAGTGCTGAGGGTCATCTGACCCGACAAGCCTTTGCCCGTGACCTGAAAACGCTGGCTGCAGCTGCTGGTTTGCCCACCAAGGGGCTTTCGCCGCACGTGTTGCGCCACGCTTTTGCCAGCCATCTTTTGGCCCATGGTGCGGATTTGCGCACCGTGCAGTCATTGCTTGGGCATAAGGATATTGCCACCACACAGATTTATACCCATGTGCTGGACGAACGGCTGCACGGGCTGGTGACCAGTTGTCACCCACTCAGTGACGCATCCTAAGGGGCTGATCTTTTAAGTCTGTTGTGACTGGAGCCAGTCCAATCCCTTGACTTCCGGGCTTGAAGCGACTTCAAGTCCGGCGATCGTTCGGCAAGGGTGGTTTATCCCGTTGCCAGCCAAGTTTGAGGCGTGATGCACACCTATCTGGATTTTGAAAAACCTGTCGCCGACCTGGAAGGCAAGGTGGCTGAGCTGAAGGCTTTGCAGGCTGAGGACGCGGCGGTTGACGTAGCCGACGAAATCGCCCGGCTGGAGGTTAAAGCGCAGAAAGCGTTGACCGACCTCTACACCAAGCTGACGCCGTGGCAAAAAACGCAGATCGCGCGTCATCCGGATCGACCGCATTTCAAAGCCTATGCGCAAGCACTTTTCACCGATTTTACGCCGTTGGCCGGTGATCGTGCCTTTGCCGATGATCACGCGATCCAGATGGGTATGGCCCGCTTTGATGGTCGCTCTGTTATGGTGATTGGCCATGAAAAGGGTGACGACACAGCTTCGCGCCTGAAACACAATTTTGGCATGGCCCGACCCGAAGGCTATCGCAAAGCAGTGCGGGCGATGAAGCTTGCCGACCGTTTCAACCTGCCGATCATTACCTTCGTTGATACCGCTGGCGCCTACCCCGGTATCGGCGCTGAAGAGCGAGGCCAGGCGGAAGCTATTGCTCGTTCCACCGAAGAATGTCTGAACGTCAAAGTGCCCACCATCAGCGTGATCATTGGCGAAGGTGGCTCCGGCGGCGCGATCGCGTTGGCCACCGCCAACAAGGTGCTCATGCTGGAACACGCGATCTATTCGGTGATTTCACCGGAAGGCGCGGCGAGCATATTGTGGCGTGATAGCGCACGAGCATCGGATGCCGCCTCAGCGCTTAAAGTGACCGCTGATGACCTCACCGATCTTAAAGTGGTTGATGGGGTGATCGACGAGCCCTTGGGCGGTGCACATCGCGACCCGTCGCAGGCTATAGCCAATGTGCGCAACCAGATCGCGTTGACATTTGATCAGTTCGATGGCGCGCCGCAGACCGATTGGCGCGCCTTGCGGCATGAGAAGTTTCTGGCGATCGGGCGTACATTAAGCACCTAACGCAACGCCCAACTGCAGTCATTGTCAGGCCATAATCGGGTGTAACGTGCGGTAGCCGCGCGTGATGACGATTGCGTGAGGCCCTTGGCTTGCGTCTTTTATCATGAGGCAGCCAGTGTTAGGTTTGGTAAACCTTTCGTAAGCTCATAAGGGCAAATTGTATGGTGAAAGTACCGTCTGTTTGTTTTGCGTCGTGAAGGTATTGCGTACGATGTCTCCTGTTCCTGAGAAATTTGCGTTGAGTCGCCGCACATTGGTGAAAGGCTTGCTGCTTGCCAGCGCCGCGCCGATGTTGGCCGCTTGCCGGTCTGAGTACGGCCCGAAACATCTGCAGCCGCTTCCTGCTTCGTTGCAGCTGAAGATGGAGCGGCTCGAGATGAGCGAGTCCGATCCAATTTATATGCGCATCTTCAAAGAAGAGGGTGAGCTGGAAGTGTGGAAGCGTGGACCGAGTGGTCGCTTCATGCTGCTGGAAAGCTACGAGATTTGCACTTGGTCGGGCGAGCTTGGACCAAAGTTCCAGGAAGGTGATCGTCAGGCGCCGGAAGGTTTTTACACCATTACGCCTGCGCAGATGAACCCGAATTCCTCGTTCTATCTGTCCTTCAACCTTGGCTTCCCCAACGCCTATGATCGCTCGCACGGTCGCACAGGCTCGCATCTGATGGTGCATGGTGCCTGTTCATCGGCCGGCTGTTACGCGATGACGGATGATCAGATTGCTGAGATTTATGCGCTGGCTCGTGAAGCGTTTGAAGGCGGACAGCGGGCGTTTCAGGTGCACGCCTTTCCGTTCCGCATGACACCAGAAAACATGGCCCGACATGCCGGCCACCGACACTTTGCCTTCTGGGAAATGTTGCAGGAAGGTTATCAACACTTTGAAGTGACAAAGATGCCGCCGCAGGTGGATGTGTGCGATCGCCGCTACATCTTTAACGCAGTGGCTGCCGAGCAGTTTTCTGCCGCTGAGCAGTGCCCAGCTTACACCACGCCTGAACCTATTGCGTCCTCTTTTCAGGCTGCGCAGGCTGAACATCGCGCTGCTTTTGAGGTTGCGTTGGCAGAGTATCATCCAAATGGCGTCATCGCACCCGCCGTGGGTGAGCCAACGATTGCTGCCGACCGGGTGATGGTGGCAAACACACCGCAACCTGTGGCGCCGCCAGCCGCTGCACCGGCGCCCGTTGTGGCATCAGCTCCCACACCTCCTCCATTGGCTGAAACGATTGCTGCCCCTGTGTCAGTGCCAACGCCTCCTCCAGGCGTTGAAACAGCAGCGGTGGAAGCTGCGCCCGCTTCGGCGCCTGCGGCGGGCAACTCATTCATGGCACGCGCTGGCAGCTTGTTCGACGGGATGTTCTCGGGCAACTGACCTCCTAAACGTTCCTCGCCAAAGGACTTTTCATGCCCTTTGCCACGCTTGATGATCGGCGCGTTTACTACATCGATACCGGTGGCACTGATGGCCAACCGGCGCTTGTTTTCATCCACGCCTACACCTGCAACGCCTCGCTGTGGGACGGTATGATTGCCCGTTTTGCACCAAACTATCGATGCTTGGCGTTGGATTTGCCAGGACACGGGCAATCTGAGCCCAATGACAAAGCCGCCGCTATGGGCTTTTTGGCGCAGAGCGTGATTGCTGTGCTCGATGATGCTGGTGTTGAGCGTGCCCACATTTGCGGCCTGTCGATTGGCGGTATGATCGGGCAGCATGTTGGGCTGTCCTATGCTGATCGGATGCATTCACTTGTGCTTGCCTGTACCACCGGTCGCTTGCCACCCGAGGCGGCTGCGATGTGGGACACGAGATTGCAAGCAATCACCACGCGAGGGCTATGGGCGCAGATCCACGAAACTATGGAGCGCTGGTACGGTGATGGTTTGATCGATGGCTTTGGCCCCGCTGATCTCGATCCGGTCGCACGGATGATTGGGTCGACGACGGTCGCAGGTGCTCTCTCGTGTGGCCTGGCGGTCAAAGCCCATGATGTATTGGATCAGTTGGGCGGTATCTCCACGCCGACCCTGGTGATCGGCGCTGATCGCGATCTTTCATTCCCGCCGGAGCATCCCAAAGCGCTCGCTAGGGCCATACCTGGCGCGCAGATGGTCATGTTGGAGAATGCCGGTCATCTGGCCCCGGTGCAGGTGCCTGATGCCTTTGAAGCAGCAATGCGCGGGTTTTACACCTCGCTCTGACGGCGCAAAAATGTGCCGATAGGATCAATTGCTTGGCCGTTGGACGCGCGCTAGGCATAGGACGTGAAAACACGCTCCATTCTTCTTCTGATGATCGCCGAAGTGTGCGGCATGAGCCTCTGGTTCGTGTCAGCGGCTGTGCTGCCTGGCATGGTGGCGGAATTTCCGATGTCTGCGGGTCAGCAAGCAGCGCTTTCCAGCGGTGTGCAAGGAGGGTTTGTGCTCGGTGCGCTGGCACTGGCGATCTCTGGTCTGCCCGACCGGCTTGATCCACGCAGGGTGTTTGCAGGCTGTGCCGTGTTGGCAGGCTTGGCCAATGCTGCGCTCCTTGTGGTTCCACCTGACACGCTGGCGGCAGTGCTTTTGCGCGTCGTCACCGGTGCTTTGTTGGCCGGGGTTTATCCGGTGGGCATGAAAATCGCTGTTGGCTGGGGATCGACGGACCGTGGCCTGTTGGTCGGTGCGCTGGTTGGCGCCGTGGCGCTTGGCTCGGCTTCACCACATTTCTTGGCGCTAACCGGCGGCGCCGACTGGCGCACCACCGTGATGCTGGCATCAGGTTTGGCTATTTTCGGCGGGTTGTTGGCACTTGCTGCCAAGCTTGGGCCTCATCATGTGACCGCTGCTGCCTTCAATCCACGCGCTATCGGCACAGCTTGGACGAACAAGGGTGTGCGCCTGGCGATCATCGGCTATCTTGGGCACATGTGGGAGCTCTATGCGATGTGGGCCTGGATCGGTCTCATCGCGGCGGCATCCTTCGCGATCAGCATGCCTGGAGATGACGCGGCGCGGCTTGCGACCCTGACAGCGTTTCTGGTGATCGCACTGGGTGCCGTGGTCTGCGTGCCCACCGGATGGCTTGCCGATAGATGGGGCAAGGCGAAGGTGGCTGCAGGGGCCATGGTGGTGAGCGGCGGATCGGCCCTGCTGGCCGCGATGACCTTTGGTGGGCCGATCTGGCTGGTGCTGCCGGTGCTGCTGTTATGGGGCGCCAGTGTGATCCCGGATTCACCGCAGCTTTCGGCACTGGTGGCCGACCACGCGCCTGCCGATCAGACGGGCAGTTTGCTGACATTCCAAACGGCACTCGGTTTTGCGCTCACCATGATCACGGTGCAGGCAACGCCGGTACTCGCAGGCCTTTGGGGCTGGCCAACCGTTCTGGTGGTGATGGCGCTTGGCCCCGTCATCGGCGTTTGGGCGATGCGGGCGCTTATCCGCGCCCGCTAACTGTTCTGGATACTAGACTGCGCCGTGGCAGTGCTTGAACTTTTTGCCTGAGCCACACGGGCAAGGCTCATTACGGCCCACTTTACCCCAGGTTTCAGGACGTTCTGGGTCACGGGCTTCAGGCGCAACCGGTGCAGAAGCCGGTGCTGGTTCACCGCGCAGGGCCGCCATGCCAGCAGCTGCAGAGGCCATCGCCGGCGACATGGGTCTGGTAGGCTGCGGTGCCGCGCCAGGCACGTCATCAGCGGTTGGCAGTTGTGGCGGCGCCTCGGTGCGCACTTCAACCACCATCAGATGCTTGGTGACGGTTTCGCGAAGATTGGCGAGCAGCGCTTCAAACAGTTGGAAGGCTTCTGTGCGGTATTCTTGCAGCGGGTCGCGCTGGCCATAGCCACGGAAGCCAACGACAGAGCGCAGGTTGTCAAGCGTTGCCAAATGCTCGCGCCACAGTCCGTCCAGGGTTTGCAGTAGGACCGCGCGCTCCACTTGGCGCATCACATCCGGGCCGAAACGGGTGACCCGTGAGGCATAGGCCTCATCGGCGGCGCGTTTCAAGCGTTCCATCACATCGTCTTCGGCAATGCCTTCTTCGTCGGCCCACGCGACAACAGGCAGATCAAGGTTGAGAACAGCCTTCACCTGCTCCTGCAATCCTTTGGTATCCCATTGTTCTGGATAGGCCTTTTCAGGAATGTGCGCGGCCACCA
Source organism: Hyphomicrobiales bacterium (assembly GCA_040219355.1). Classification (GTDB taxonomy): domain Bacteria; phylum Pseudomonadota; class Alphaproteobacteria; order Rhizobiales; family MH13; genus MH13. The sequence continues at coordinate 49,910 of JAVJSN010000010.1, read as the reverse complement.
GATCTTCGATGACATCGTGGCGCATGTCCTTAACCGGTTCGGCCAGGTCGTCCTCTTCCATCAACTCCAGGCGCTGGTCAAAGACCACGCGGCGCTGATCATTCATGACGTCATCGTATTTCAGTAGGTTTTTGCGGATGTCGAAGTTGCGCGCTTCCACCTTTTGCTGGGCTTTCTCAAGCGCCTTGTTAATCCAATTGTGGATGATCGCTTCGCCATCTTTCAGGCCAAGCTTTTGTAGCATGCCATCCATGCGGTCCGAGCCGAAGATGCGCATAAGATCATCCTGCAACGACAGGAAGAATTTCGAGTGCCCAGGGTCGCCCTGACGCCCTGAACGGCCACGCAACTGGTTGTCGATACGGCGGCTTTCGTGACGCTCGGTGCCGACCACATACAGCCCGCCCGCATCCAGCGCCTGTTGTTTCAGTTTGGCAACTTCTTCCCGAATCGCTTTTGCCTTGGCGTCTTTTTCCGGCCCGTCTTCCATCTCACCGAGCTCAGTGACGATGCGCATATCCGCGTTGCCGCCAAGCTGAATGTCGGTACCGCGACCGGCCATGTTGGTGGCGATGGTGACAGCACCCGGCACGCCTGCCTGGGCCACGATCAAGGCTTCTTGCTCGTGGAAACGAGCGTTCAAAACTTGGTGCGTGATGGCTGGGTTTTTGCCCTTCACGCCTTTGGCGGTCTCTTTGAGATAGTCGCCTGCTTGGCGGAGGTATTCAGCCAGTTCCGCCTCGCCTTTGTCGGTGTTGTCGGCTTGCTCGATCAGCTTGTCGGCGATGGCAAGCACCGCTTTCTTGTCGGAAAGCATTTGCGAAAGCAGCTCGGACTTTTCGATGCTCGTCGTGCCGACAATGATCGGCTGGCCACGGCGCGAGCAATCAGCAATCAACGCTACGATGGCACGGTATTTGTCTTCAAACGTTCGGTAAACTTCATCATCGTCATCGATGCGGGCCACGGGCACGTTGGTGGGAATCTCCACCACTTCCAGGCCGTAAATGTTGCCGAATTCTTCGGCTTCGGTAGAGGCCGTCCCGGTCATGCCGCCCAGCTTGTCGTAAAGGCGGAAGTAGTTCTGGAACGTCACCGACGCGAGCGTCTGGTTTTCCGGGTTGATCGCAACGTTTTCTTTGGCTTCCAGAGCCTGGTGCAAGCCATCTGAGAAGCGGCGACCTGGCATCATGCGGCCGGTGAACTCATCGATGATGACCACTTCGCCATTACGCACGATGTAATCTTTGTCGCGCTGGAAAAGCTGATGAGCACGCAGTGCCTGGTTCATGTGGTGGACGACTTGGATGTTCTCCACGTCGTAGAGATCGGTGCCTTCTTCGATCAGGTTTGCTTCGGACAGGATGCGTTCAAGGGTTTCTGAGCCTTGTTCGGAGAAGTTGGCCGTGCGCTGCTTTTCATCGATCTCGTAGTCATCTTCGCGCAACTGCGGCACCAGCTTATCGATAGCGGTGTAGAGCTCAGACTTGTCGGCCAAGGGGCCGGAGATAATCAGCGGGGTACGCGCCTCATCGACAAGGATGGAATCCACCTCATCGACGATGGCGAAGCGATGCGCACGCTGCGCCATTTCCGCGCGGCGATACTTCATATTGTCGCGCAGATAGTCGAAGCCGAGCTCGTTGTTGGTGGCATAGGTGACATCGCAGCGATAAGCGGCGCGGCGCTCTTCGTCGCTCAGGCCATGGACAATGGTGCCTGTGGTCAGGCCGAGGAAGCCATAGACCTGTCCCATCCAGGCCGCATCGCGACGGGCAAGATAGTCGTTCACGGTCACAACATGCACGCCTTTGCCTTCCAGCGCATTGAGATAAACAGCAAGCGTGGCGACAAGGGTTTTACCCTCGCCGGTCTTCATCTCGGCGATTTTGCCTTCGTGCAGCACCATGCCGCCGATGAGCTGAACGTCGTAATGGCGCTGGCCCAGAGCGCGTTTGCCGCCCTCGCGGACCACAGCAAAGGCCTCTGGCAGAAGCTTGTCGAGCGTTTCGCCATCTTCCAGCCGCTGTCGGAACTCAGCTGTTTTGCCGCGCAGATCGTCGTCAGAGAGGGCTTCCATCTCCGGCTCGAGGGCGTTGATGGCATCAACGCGGGCTTGATAGCCCTTTACGAGGCGATCGTTGGAGGAGCCAAAAAGTTTGGAGGCGATGGAACCAAGGCCGAGCATGGCGGGCAATATCTCCGCGCACCCCTATGGGCCACATCAAGGGCTGGGTGCGATGAACAAGAAAAGCAAAGCTGGCTGCACGGCTGATGATGCCACTTGCAGCAGGTGAGAGAGCGCCACACAGATAAGAATGGCCCTTTTGCTTGTCAACGTCGCGAAACATCGCCATGGTCCGGCCCGATTTAAGGGGGACAGGGTCAACACGCTCTTTGCCTCCCCCATCAGAACCCAATTCAAGGACCTTGAAGATGCCGCATCTCCTTACCCGCTTGGCTGCCGCTGGGCTTGCAACCTTTGCCATTTCAGGCTCTGCGCTGGCGCAGGATGCGCTTGAGCCGGACACCGTGCTTGCGACTGTCAATGGTTATGAAATCACTGAAGATGAAGCAATGATGGCCAGCCAAGATTTTGCTGAACAGTTGCAGCGCGTGCCCGACGATCAGCGCCGCGCGGTCATTGTCGATGCGTTGATTGATCTGCATTTGCTCGCCGGTGCCGGCGAAGAGGAAGGGCTTGCCGATAGCGAAGCTTTTCAGCGCCGCTTGGCTTACCAACGTGCCCGCACTCTGCGCACAGCCTATTTGGTGGATGTACTCGCTGCCCAGGTTGATGAGGAAGCGCTACAAACAGCCTATGATGAAGCGGTCGCGGGCTTTGAACCGGAAGAAGAACGCAAAGCGCGCCACATTTTGGTTGAAACTGAAGAAGATGCCCGCGCTGTGATCGAGGAGTTGGACGCTGGCGCAGACTTCGCCGAGCTGGCAACTGAACGCTCAACTGGCCCAAGCGGGCCCAACGGCGGCGACCTTGGATTTTTTGGTCGCGGTCGCATGGTGCCGGTGTTTGAAGATGCCGCGTTCTCACTGGAGGTTGGCAGCTTTACGCCCGATCCAGTGGAAAGCCGTTTCGGATGGCACGTGATCTATTTGGAAGAAATTCGCCAAAGCGAAGCGCCATCTTTCGCTGAACTTGCTCCGCAGATTCAGCAAGGCCTGTTGCAGCAGGCCTTCGTTGAGGCCATCACTGGTCTGCGCGAAGGGGCTGCGATCAGCTACGAAGTGGAAGGCCTAGAGCCGCCCGCTGCACCAGAATAGCGGTAAAGGTTTTTCGTTATGGGCGGGATCGACTTTCCCTCACCGTTCACTCCGTTGCACAATCCGCATGTTTTGCCGGTGGCAGGGGTGCTGCTGGCAACGGCAGCGGCTGGTATCAGATATGCCGGGCGTACTGACGTTCTGTTGATGGCGTTTGATGAAGGGACCAGCGTGGCTGGCGCCTTCACGCAATCGGCGTGCGCTTCGGCGCCGGTGGAGTGGTGTAAAGACATGCTTGGCGTAGGCGGTGCACGCGCATTGCTTGTCAATTCCGGCAATGCCAATGCGTTCACTGGCATGAAGGGCAAGCAGTCGGTGGCGCGCTCAGCGGATATCGTGGCGAGTGCCTTGGATGTGGCACCGCATAGCGTTTTTCTGGCATCAACCGGCGTCATTGGTGAACCTTTGACGGCAGATAAATTCGCCAACGTGATGGATGGTTTGGTCGCATCACTTAATGGTTCGCCGGAGCGTTGGGTGGAAGCGGCGAAGGCCATCATGACCACCGACACGTTCCCCAAAGGTGCCACGCGCCAAATTGAAGTGGACGGGCAGGTCGTTACGATCACGGGCATCGCCAAAGGGGCAGGGATGATTGCGCCCGATATGGCGACAATGCTCTCGTTTATCTCCACGGATGCAGCCATCGCGCCGGATGTTTTGCAAGCCATGGTGAGCAAAGCGGTGGGCGGCAGCTTTAACCGCATCACCATCGACAGTGACACCTCAACTTCTGACACCGTGCTGTTGTTCGCGACGGGCAAACGGCTGGCCGATGCGCCAATCGCGAGGCTGGAGGATCCGCGGCTTGGCGCTTTGCAGGACGCTCTAAACCAGCTTTCTTTGGAACTAGCCCATGCCATCGTCAAAGACGGTGAGGGGCTTTCGAAGTTTGTCACGGTGCAGGTTGAAGGCGCAGTATCCGACGCCAGCGCAGAAGTGATTGCGCGTGCCATTGGAAATTCGCCTTTGGTGAAGACGGCCTTTGCTGGCGAGGATGCCAATTGGGGCCGCGTGGTCATGGCCGTTGGGAAGGCCGGTGAGCCAGCTGATCGCGACCGGCTTGGGATCTGGTTCGGCGCTGATGGAGTTGAGGTGCGGGTGGCCTTCGAGGGCGCGCGCGATCCAGCTTACAGTGAAGATGCTGCTGCAGCGGTTATGAAGTGCCCAGAGATTACGCTGCGTGTCGATCTTGGCCTTGGCGATGGTGCGGCCACCATTTGGACGTGTGACCTCACAAAGGCTTATGTGGCGATCAATGGCGACTATCGCTCGTGACGCTTAAGTTGGTCCTTGTGGCCGCCGCTGCTTTGGTGGATCCCGACCACCGCGTGTTGATTGCCAAGCGCCCTGAAGGCAAGGCCATGGCGGGGCTTTGGGAGTTTCCTGGTGGCAAGGTAGAGGCTGACGAGCGTCCCGAAGATGCGCTTCTGCGTGAATTACGCGAAGAGCTTGGCGTTGAAACCCAAACGGCCTGTCTGGCACCCCTTACTTTTGCCAGCCACCGCTATGACGATTTCCATCTGTTAATGCCGCTCTATGTGATCCGGCGTTGGAACGGCGCGCCCACGCCACGAGAAGGACAAGAACTCGCATGGGTTCGTGCCAATCAGTTGCGCAGTTACCCAATGCCCGAAGCCGATGGCCCTTTGATCGCGCCGCTTATTGATTTGCTGTAGTAAATTACGCCATTTTCTATTCATTTAACCTTGCGTGAAGAGATTTGGACTACCCCCATAGTTTGTTTTGGGGTGGAGCAATCTGTGCAGTTTCAAGGGATACTCCGGTCGGTCTCCTTAGTGGATCTTGAGCGCTTTGCAGACCTCAAGCCACTCATTGACTGTTGGCGGACGTGCGAACCCGATCATCTATGTGATTTAGACCAAGGGCCGTTGGCGCATCTTTCGGACAATTTGGTCCTTGTTGAGAAGCTGACAAACGAAGAATTCCTTTATTTGCATTACGGCAAGGACGTTTCTGGCGGCGCCGGCATGGTCATGACTGGCCGGACGACGCGTGAGTTCGACAGCGCGGTTGGTAAGCTTTTTGCTGATAGTTACCACCAGGCGCTGCGTGACAACGTTCCTCTCTATGCCGTCGATCGATCATCTCAGTCTCATCTTGTTCATAGTTGGCAGCGTTTCATCCTACCGCTCCCAGGTGGGCGAGAAGGCGCATCGGATCGCGTGATTGCCCTGGTGCGTGCCCTCGTGTCGGTGGAGGATGTTCTTACCGACTTTGCTCGTGATACCGGGTTTTTGGGCGGGACTTTAGAGCCTGTCGTCGAGGATAATCGCGTTGTCGATTTCGTCCCGTTAACGCTCTCCGATCCGGTGGTTGTTTTTGGATGGCGACGGATGGACCGGTTGAGTGCGCTGCTTGGTCGTCCATTAGAAACCCATGAGCTTAAAGACGTTCTGGGCGCTCCTGATGGCGTGAAAGCGCTTGACTGTGAGCTCTCCAATTCCATGGATCGGTTTGGGCGGATTTTTACTCTGAAGGTGACCGGCAGCCCCAACCAACCTGTTTTCTCACTCAGCGATACAACGGAATTCGTCGTTGCGCGTGAGGAAACCAATGAGCACAAGACGGCGATGGAGGACTTCGCCAAGACCGCTTCAGACTGGATGTGGGAGACCGACACAGAAAATCGGTTCACGATGGTGACTGACGCTGTGTTTCATAAATCCGGCTACCAGCCAGATTACTATATCGGCAAAAATCGCTTCAACTTGGAATCGCTACCTGAGAACGTGGGTCGGTTTGATGAGCACAAGCGTGAGGTTAAAGCACGCAAACCCTTTCGCAATTTTGTTTACTGCTCTTATGCCGCCGATAACACGGTGCGTTGGTCGCGGATCAATGGTGTTCCTCGTTACGATAAAAACGGCACCTTTATTGGTTATCGCGGAACAGGCAGCAACATCACCGCAGAGGTGGAAGCTCGGCACGCGGCTGACGAACGCAAGCAGGCAATGGAAGATTTTGCCAACACCGCGTCAGATTGGATGTGGGAAACTGACGCGTCGCATTCTTTTACCTATATGAGCGCGGCGGTTCGCGAGCAAACCGGCTCCGAACCTGCTCGTTACGTCGGCGTGAACTGGTTCGATTTGGAAGATGTGCCGGAAAACATTGAGGTGTTTGCGACCTTTCGAAAGGACTTCAGCGCCAAAAGGTCATTCCGCGATGCTGTCTACAAAGGGTTTCGCGATGACGGGAGTGAGCTTTGGATTCGCGCCAACGGGACGCCACGTTTTGCCAAAGACGGCACCTTTCTGGGCTATCGCGGTACGAGCGCTAACATCACCGCAGAAATAGAAGCTTGCGAGCAGGTCGCACGCCGCACACAGGAACTTGCAGACGCGCATCGTTTAGGTCGGTTGGGTGCTTGGTCATTCGATCTTCGAACCAAAATGGTGACATTGAGTCCGGAATATCTCAACCTCGTTGGCCTGCCAGCCGATCAAGCCGTTGTCCCGCTCGATCAGGCGATGCAGCGCTTTTCGCCGGCCTCGCGCAGTGCCGTACAACAGTCGTTTCGCAAGGTTCTGCGAAGCAAAGGTGACGATGCTGTGGATGTCGAGTGGGTGGCTGGGCGCTCCAAGTCGATGGATTTGAGTGTTGTCGCCAAAGGCAGGCTGGATGCACATGGGCGCGTGCATGAGATCTTCGGAACGGTGCAGGACATCACCGAGCGCAAACAGGCCGAACGCGCGCTGGAGGCTCTTGCTTTTCATGATCCTCTAACCGGCCTTGGCAATCGTTCCTACTTTTCCCGTGAGCTTGATAGCGTTTTGCAGCGGGCCAAAATGGGACAAACCAATGCCGGGCTTTTGCTGCTTGATCTGGACCATTTCAAAGAGGTCAACGACTCGCTTGGCCATGCGGCTGGCGATGAACTATTACGCCGCGTGTCTGAGCGATTGTCGTTATCGGTGAAAGCTTCAGGCATTGTGTTTCGCCTTGGCGGCGATGAGTTCGCCATTCTTGTGCCTGATGTCGGTTCGGCCGATGACCTCAGTGCCGTTGCACGCGGGGTTATCTCCGCTTTTTCTGGCACGATTACCCTCGATGAGGGTGCCGTGCACATCTCCACCAGTATCGGTATGGTGATGTTGCCGGCGCAAACCAAAGATCCGGAAGAGGGGATGCGGTTTGCCGATCTGGCGCTTTATGAAGCAAAAGCTGAAGGGCGTAATCGCGCGCTTCTTTTTCATGCCGGGCTTGATGAGGAAGTTCAAGATCGGGTGAGTCTGGCGCGTGATCTGCGCTCGGCTGTCAAATGTGAAGGGCTTGAAGCCCACTATCAGCTGCAAATCGACCTGGTGCATGGCAAAATCCTCGGCTTTGAAGCCTTGGCGCGGTGGAACCATCCCACGCGCGGCTCCATTCCCCCATCAAAGTTCATTCCGATTGCTGAAAGTTCCCGTTTGATTGCGGATCTTGGGCTGTGGATGGTGCGTGCAGTGTGCCGCCAGGGGCGCGCTTGGCTTGATGCAGGTGGTGCGCCGTTGGAGATGGCGGTCAATTTGTCGGTAGCGCAGCTTTGGCATCGCGATGTGGAGAGCGACATCGCCAATGCGCTGGAGGAGTCTGGATTTCCTCCTGAATTGTTGTGCGTGGAATTGACCGAAAGCGTGTTCAGCAAAGAAGCTTTGCCGCGCATCCGACGCCTATTAAGTAGCTTGAAGCGTATGGGTGTCAAAATCGCATTGGATGATTTTGGAACCGGTTATTCCTCGCTGAGCTATCTCAACGATCTGTCATTTGATAAATTGAAAATCGACCGATCTTTCGTTTCCAACTGCGACCAAAATCCCGACAAGCTGCGTTTGTTGCAGGGTATCATTGGCCTGGGCAAAGGGCTCGGTCTTAGCCTTGTGGTCGAGGGGGTTGAGACACAAGCCGAACTGCAAGTGGTTTCTGACCTTGGATGCGAGTATGTCCAAGGCTTTTTCTTTGCAAAGCCTAAGGCGTTCCATGAAGCGTGTCTGGATGCCGCGCAAGTCGAGGCAGAACACTGTTTTCGACCGGTGCTTTGGAAGGCCCACAGCAAGGTCGACCGCGCTCACTCCGAGCTTGGCGCTCAAGTGGCAGTCGGTTGGACGAAGCGGCGCGCCTAGCCGCATCCTCTGATGCCGGAATTGTTCAACATTTAACATTTTGGCGCGACAATCCTTCAGCCAAGAATGGTATTGCCACACGACACGACCAGAGGCCGGCAAGATGAAGACTTTAAGAAAATTCCTGATCAATGAATCTGGCGCAACGGCTGTTGAGTATGCCATCATGGCACTAGGTATTGCCTTGGTGATCGTGATGGTGGTTGATCAAACCGGCACCAACATGAATGATGGCGTTTTTACCGACATTACCACGCTCTTTTGACCGGCCATCTGGCCTTAGCCGTTCGGTTTGTCGCCGCTCGGCTTTTCGACAGTGCCTAGCGCATCGACTAGGCGCATTTTTGCCGACCCAGGGCGTAACGGCTTTTGTTGCACCTGCGACGGTGACCATCCTGAAAATGAGAGAATCTGAAACGTTGCGCGGATCCGGCCGTCGGCGTCAGCATAGCGTTCTGCGTAAAGTTGCGCGGCGCGTACAGCACGCGTTTTGGTCCAAGGATTGCGGCTCCGATGTACCAATGGGTTGGTCGCGCCCATCGCGCGCAAGTCGGCCATCAACACAAACAAATTCCCATAGCGTACTGTCATTGTGTCAACATCAGTGACCGGCAGCGCAAAGCCTGCCCTTTGCAACAGGCTGCCGAAATCACGCACATCGACAAAAGGGATCACCCGCGGGCTTACGCCACCGATAGCTTCATCCTCTTCGGTTGCCAGCACATCGCGCAGCTCATAAAGCGTGTTGCCACCGATTAGAGCGCCCAAAAACAGGCCATCAGGTTTCAATGCGCGACGAATCTGAACCAGCGTTCCCGGTAGGTCGTTGACCCATTGAAGGCCAAGGACTGACGTCACAAGGTCGAGGCTCTGCGGTGCTGCGGGCAGTTGCTCTTGGGCACCGACGCTGGCGGGAGCTGTGCCAGCGATCGCAAGCCTTGGATCGCTCACCAATCGCGTCATAGATGAAACCCGCTCGCTCGCGGCAAGCAAATCGGCGACCTTGCCATCGTCATCCGATAGGTCCAGCGCGTGATCGAACTGGCGCTCGACGGCGTCCAGACGTTCGCGAACCTCCTGCGCTGCTTGATCACGGAGGAAGCCTCCATCGCGTGCGCCCGGCTTTAAGGCGGCGATCAGCGCGCGGCATTTGCGCTTGCGTAGCAGCGGCTCATCAAAGATGAGCGGCGCGCCAGAGCCGGAGGATTTCGACGGTGTTGGCATAGGCAGTGCGACCTGTTGATATGTGTGCTGCCATTTAGAATGCGCTGCAGCGATCGCAAAGCAGTCTTTTTTGTGCATCGCACCCTAATAGGGAATCTGCGCATGACAGTGCGGTGATGATACTCTACGACAAAGGGTGTATGACCTTGGTGGAAGGATGCCTGTTTATCGGGCGATCTGCCGTCTGATTGGTCATTTGGGTGGTCGATTTCTGGGGGGAAAATGACAAAGCGCCTATCCGCACTTGTTGGTCCTGCTGCGAGCATTGCATCGCACACAGACCTTCCTAAGACGCCATCGCGGGGCCTTTTGGCTAGGTTTGCGCATCATGCTTTGAACGCGACGCGTACCACCTTTACCAATACGCTTGATTTTGTCGTTCCGCCCAGCTGCCCTTTGTGCCGGACCATGGTGCAAATGGATGGTGGATTATGCGGCGCGTGCTGGCGGCAAGTGCCTTGGATTGAAGCGCCAGTTTGCAACCGTTTGGGATTGCCGCTTGCCTATGATTTGGGACCAGGAGCTGTCTCGGCCGAAGCACTGGCCAATCCACCTGAGTTTGATCGCCTTCGCGCTGTATGCACTCATGATGGTGTTGCGCCGCGGCTTGTTCATGCTTTGAAATTTTCTGGCCAGCGACATTTGGCCGAGTCTCTGGGTGCGATGATGGCGCGTGCCGGTCGCGCGCTGCTGCAAGATGCTGACACGGTGCTTGTGCCTGTGCCACTGCACCCATGGCGGCAATTGCAACGCCGCTACAATCAATCAGCGCTTCTGGCGCGCGCGATTGGTGCGATCACGGGTGCGCCTGTCCTTCATGATGGCGTGAAACGCGTCAAGCGAACACGCCAGCAGCTATCCTTGTCGCGTGGCGATAGGCTGCGCAATGTGCGCGGTGCGTTCAAGCTGACACCAAAAGCCCAAGCTGCGCTTGCTGATAAGCGCGTTGTCTTGGTGGATGATGTGCACACCACGGGCGCAACATTGAATGCTTTGGCGCACACGCTGCGGTCGCAAGGTCGAAGTGTTCGGCCCAAGCAGTTGGATGCCTTGGTGTTTTCCACCACCGTTGTGCAAGAGAGCATCAGCACCATATAACGGCGTTGATTTGGGCTTTGCCCAACCCGTTGATGGAGAGCTTGATGGCCAACGTTACGATTTACACCCGCGCGATGTGCGGGTTCTGTTCGCGCGCGAAGTCCTTGCTCAAGCAAAAAGGCATCGCCTTTGTTGAGCATGACGCGACACTCAAGCCCGCCGTGAAAGCTGAGATGGTGTCCAAGTCAGGCGGTGCGGCAACCTTCCCGCAGATATTCATTGGCGATCATCACGTTGGCGGGTGTGATGATCTTTTCGCATTGGAACGCAACGGCAAGCTTGATGCATTGCTGGCTGCCTAAGGAGCCTTGGCCATGAAGATCGCTCTCGTACAAATGCGCTCAACCCGCGTTATGTCAGCCAATATGGACGAGGCGTGCGCACTGATCGCACAGGCAGCCGAACAGGGTGCGACCTACGTGCAGACCCCCGAAATGACGACACTGATTGAGCGCGACCGTGGGCGTATGGCCTCGCAGGTGACGCAAGAGGCGGTGGACGCGGCGACCGCGCGTTTCGCAGCGCTCTCTCGCTCGCTCGGTATCATCTTGCATATCGGCTCTATGGCCGTGCCGCTTGCCGATGGTCGCTTTGCCAATCGGGCCCATCTTTTCGGTCCTGATGGGGCGCTTATCACCACTTATGACAAGATCCATATGTTTGATGTTGATTTGGCCGGTGGTGAAAGTTGGCGGGAAAGCGCGATTTATGCCCCTGGTGAGCGCTGTGTTGTTGCTGACTTGGGCGAAGTGCGGCTTGCCTTGGGTATTTGTTATGATCTGCGTTTTGCTGGGCTTTTCCGTTCACAAACACAGGCTGGCGCTAATCTGCTGACCATGCCGGCTGCGTTCACCCGCCAGACTGGGGCAGCACATTGGCATGTGCTTTTGAGGGCGCGGGCGATTGAGACGGGAAGTTACGTGGTCGCTGCTGCTCAAGGTGGGGCGCATGAAGATGACCGTGAAACCTATGGTCACTCGATTGTCATTGATCCATGGGGAGAGATCGTTGCCGAGAAGGCCGACGAAGAGCCGGGCGTCTTGATGGCCGAGCTGGATATAGCCAAGGTTGCTGCAGCCCGTGCAAAAATTCCTGCACTTCGGCATGATCGTGATTTCACATTGGATGTCGTACCTGCTGCACGTTCAAAGGCAGTTGCATGATCTCGTACGCATTGCGGTGTTCCAACAATCACGCCTTTGATGGCTGGTTCCGTGGCAGCCATGACTTCGACACCCAAGTTGAACAGGGCTTGCTGGAATGCCCTGTCTGCGGGGATGCGTCGATCAGCAAGGCTTTGATGGCGCCGAATGTGTCGACCGGCCGTGCCAAGGAAAAAGCCGCCAAGGAAGTGCACCAAGCCATGGTGCAAGCCAAGACGGCAATGGAGGCTGAAGCTTCAAAAGAAGCCGCCAAATCACCGGTGGATGGCGAGGTCTTGCCCGCGACGAGAGATGTGTCCGCTGGCTCATCTATTGCAGCTGCGGTGCCATCGTTGAAAGATGCGCCTGCGCCGGTGAAAGCCTATGTTGAAGCGGTGCGCAAACTGCGTGCCGAAGTGGAAGCCAACTCTGAGAATGTTGGCAAGCGCTTTGCCGAGGAAGCGCGCAAGATGCACCATGGCGAAGTGAAAGAGCGCCCCATTCGCGGTGAAGCGAGCCTTGAAGAGGCGGTGGCCTTGGACGAGGAGGGTATCGACGTTTTCGTTATGCCATCGCTACCGGAAGATGGACACTAACGGCCTGGTTGTCATCACACCTCTGCGCTTGCGGCTGGGCGCCATTTGAAACCGACATGGACCAAGCCGTGATCAGTCGTGCCACTTTCCTTATGGTCGTCATAGTTCAAATGATCATTGTTGACGATCATTTCATCGAACGCCCAAAGTCGATCTTTTGAGTTGTCGTAGAATTGCTCGGAAAAAAGGATGTGGTCTAAGCTTTCACGCTGTTTCTTGAAAACATGCGTGTAATAAACATCGCGCGTTGAGCGATACTCTTGCAGCGTTTGGGCCGTGTAAAGCGCATTGTCGCCCCCGCCGACGGACAGCGGGTTCAGATAGCTCGGTTGTTCGGTCAGTATGTTCAGCGTGTTGCTGGATTTTCCATCGTTAAGATCGCCTAGCACCACGACTGGTTCATTGGTGCCCTTGGTGATCTTGGTGATAGCAACGCGCAGCGCTGCAGCCTCTGCTGTACGCCGGATGGTGGAGATGGCGTAGCCGAGAGCCGTCACATGGGGTCCGTGGATATCTCTCTCGTACCAGGAGCGTTCGCGCCAAATTTGTGTGGGACGCCGAGATTTGAAATGGCAAACGAACACATGGATCACCGGCGCGCGCCTATCGGGGCGAATTTTGACGTGAAGCACGGGCCTGGAGAAAGATCTTAGGGTAACAGAGATGCTTTCGGTTTGCGGATCCTCCCCGGTAGATTGCAGGACTGCTTCTTCGGGAAATTCTTTGATCCAGTGCGGTTCGCCAACCAGCATCTCGGTGCGAATAGCGCCGGCGCAGACGATGCTTTTTCCATTGTGATCTACAGGCACCAGCGAGGTGTAGCTGGCGGTCAATCCCGCCTCTTCCAGCAGTTCTATAAGCGCCTCTTTTGCCCAAAGTTCCTGAAAACCGACCATGTCAGCTTGCAATCGTTTCAGGCTGGCTGCCGACCAGTTGATTTTCTTCTTGTAACTCTGTTCATCCCAACCGTCAGTGTCACCGTAGATGGCGCGGCCGGGGGTCTGCAAATTGTACAGATTGAAGGTTGCGAATGAGATGTCGCGACTTGCCATGGCCTGGTCCGTTCACGGTTGAAGGGTGCGGTGCGAGCAAGAACTAGGGTCAGAACCCAGTAATCTGCGCGACATGGCGCGTGTTTTGGCAAAGAGAAGCAAGGAAAAGCTTGCCGCGCGGGTGAGTACCCCGGTCAAAAGCTTTGACGCAGCTGGTCGCAGCCAAAACCGCGTCCCGCAAGGGATTGGGTCCATTGGCCTGCCTAACGCGTTGCAAGCCCATGAAAACTGAATGGTTTCCTGCGGTCTTGCGCCTTCTATCCAAACCAATGGCCTCCAACCATGTCATGCAAAGGAATGGGTCCTGACCCTAGATCAAAATGCAATGGATACTGGTGCTAGGAAGTATTCCTACCGCTCATGGTCATTTTGTGGCCGCAACAGCGTAACCCGATGATCTCAGGCGCATGACCGGTGTTTCTGTTCTTTGATGACCGATGGACCAAGGCTGCACGCGTGTTCGATCACAGCCGCGGTTCCAGCCGTTAAATGATCTAGGTACCAGTTTGTGTTGGAACGACTTTCTCTGGACGACCAATTGGCTAAGCTTTTGGCCGGGCCGCCAGCACCATGTAGTTCACGTCCAGATCATTGGGGACGCGCTTCCAGCGGTCCTCTAGCGGATTGAACGCAACGCCGGCGCGGTCAATGATCGCCATGCCGGTGGGTGCCAAAGCGCTTGCCAACTCTTCAGGTTTGACGAGCTTATCGTATTGGTGTGTGCCGACAGGCAGCCATCGCAGTAAGCGTTCGGCGCCAATGATCGCCATAAAAAACGCTTTGGCGGTGCGGTTGATCGTTGCGATGAACATCAGACCGCCAGGTTTCACCATCGCAGCGCAGTCGACGACGAAGCTATCGACATCGGACACGTGTTCAACCACTTCCATGTTGAGCACCACATCGAAGGTTTCGCCCTCAGCCAGCAGGGCTTCTGCGGTGGTGGCGCGGTAGTCGATGGTCAGGCCCTGTTCCTGCGCATGCACGGCGGCGGTGTTGATGTTTTTCTCCGAAGCATCAACGCCCACAACTGTGGCGCCGAGGCGTGCCATGGGCTCGCACAACAAGCCGCCGCCACAGCCGATATCCAGGACACGCAGCCCTTTCAAAGGATGAGCTAGCTTCTCGTCGAGACCAAAATGAGCGCACAGTTTTTCGCGGATATAGGCCAGGCGCACTGGATTGAATTTGTGCAACACACCGAACTTGCCTTTTGGATCCCACCATTCAGCGGCCAATGCGGAAAAACGTGCAACTTCATCGGGATCGATGGAGCTTGTGGTGTTGGCCATGGAAGGTCGTACCTGTGCTGCTTGCGTCATTGGCACACTATAAGAGGCGGGTCGGTGAACGCCAGTGGCCTCATGTCGCGGCCTAGCCTAGCCCCACACAAAAGGCCGGGAGAGATTCTATCTCTCCCGGCCTTTCGCCAGTACGATGATCTTGGCAGTCTAAGCGGCGGTGACGCCTTTGAGGAACGTATCGATTTCTGCGCGCAACGCGTCAGCTTTTTGCGAAAGGTCCTGTGCGGCAGAACGCACCGTGCCCGCTGACGTTGATGTCTCACCGGCAGAGTTCTTCACGACAGATACGTTGTCGGCAACATTGGATGTACCGTGCACAACTTCCATGACCGACGAAGAGATTTCAGCGGTGGCTGCGCCCTGTTGCTGCGTTGCCTCTGCAATCATGTCGATGGTGCCGTTGATGTTTTCGATCACGGTACCGATTTCGCGAATGGCGAGCACCGTTTCGCCCGTCGCATTCTGGATGGATCCGATCTGCTCGGATATATCCTCAGTCGCCTTTGCGGTCTGTGAGGCAAGGGTTTTCACCTCATTGGCCACAACAGCGAAGCCTTTTCCAGCCTCTCCAGCACGGGCCGCCTCGATGGTGGCATTGAGCGCCAGAAGATTGGTCTGCTCTGCAATATCGGAGATGAGCTTGACCACATCACCGATTTTCTGCGCGGCATCAGACAGGCTTTCCACCTTGTCGTTGGTCGTGCGAACTGTGTTGGTGGCCTGACCGACCGTCGTTGTGGTTTCATCCACCTGGCGAGAGATCTCTGCAATGGAGGCGGTCAGTTCCTCGGTCGCGCTGGCGACCGTTTGAACGTTTGCCGAGGCATCTTGCGCCGCTTGTTCAGCAGTTGTCGCGCGGCCAGATGTGTCTTCGGCAACGCTTGCAAGGCTGTTGGCAACCTCTTCCATTTCGTCCACGCGACCACTCACCGCATCGAGCATCGAACCAACAGATTCGCGGAAGTCTGCGATCAAACCTTCGATGCGCCGCTGGCGCTCCAGCTGTTGGTTGGCATCGGTTTCCACTTTGCCTGCCATCTCCCTTTGGCGAAGGGCATCGTCTCGGAACACTTCCACCGCCGCGGCCATCGCGCCGATCTCGTGACGCTCTTCGCGCGCTGGGATTGTGATGTCGGTTTGCCCGTCAGCCAATTTCTTCATGGTATCGGTGATGGCGCGGACTGGACGGGAAATCGAGCGGCTGATCACAAAACCAGCGACAGCACCGAGCAAGATAATGATACCGCCAATTGAGGCGAACTTTGTCACCTTTTCCATCAGTGCTGCTGTCAGGTCATCGGTGTAGAGGCCGGTGCCAATGGCCCATCCCCAAGGTTCAAACTGCACGACATACGAAACCTTGTGGATCGGCTCTTCAGAACCTGCACGCGGCCAGTAATAGTCGACAAAGCCGGAGCGTTCAGGTGAGCTTGCCGCTGCAATCAACTCGCGAAAAAGATAGGTTCCCTTGGGGTCCTGCAGACCGTTGAGATTTTGTCCGTCCAGATCAGGGCGCACAGCATGCATAAGCATGTTGCCTTGAAGGTCATGGATGAAGAAATATTCGATATCGCGGTAGCGCACATCGCGGATGATATCCATCGCGTTGGTTTGTGCCTGCTCCATGGAGATGTCGCCAGCTTCTGCACGGGCATGCTGGGCAGCAACCTGCGAGACGGCAGCATCGGTGATGCTGATCAGCTCGGCCTTACGCTGTTCATTGAGCATCTGGTTCGACAGATACAAGAACACACCGGCGAGGGCGAAGATGCCCATACCAAATACAATAGACAGCGCGACGAGACGCATTCCGATGGATAGATTTTTCACAAAACAGCTCCCGATTGGACCGGCCCGGCAAGTAGTTGGGTAACGGCGCAATTGTTCAAAAAGTTCGACTTTGACGAAAGCGTTATGCTTTGTCCCCAGGGTTAGCCTTGTCGGCGAAATCTCTTAAAAAAGTGCGATCATATGCGGCTTTTTACGTAATTTTTGGTTCCCAATATCCGGAGATTGGAGAGTTTGCAGTATTGCACTCAGGCATAGAACCGAACTCTACTGTGCCCAAAACGTTGCGATGGACTTGCGTCCGCTTTGCCGCTAACACGCGCCGGTCTGTTGGCTGATACCAGTCGACCTTTCGATCCTTGATAAGAATAGCGCAAAGCCATGGCCCGTTTGGTCCTGAAATTTGGCGGCACGTCGGTTGCCGATTTGGAGCGTATTCGCACCGTCGCGCGTCACGTGAAGCGTGAGGTTGAGGCCGGGCACGAAGTTGCCGTCGTGGTTTCGGCGATGTCCGGCAAGACAAACGAACTGGTCGGCTGGGTGCAGGATATGCCGCGCGTAGCCGGAGCCAATGCTCCCATTTACGATGCCCGCGAGTATGACGCGGTTGTTGCCTCTGGTGAGCAAGTTACCTCCGGCCTTTTGGCCATTGCATTGCAAGCCATGGGTGTGGATGCGCGCTCCTGGCAAGGCTGGCAGATCCCGTTAAAGACCGATGCCAGCCACGGCGCGGCGCGGATTGATTCCATCGATGCACAGACGCTGGTTGGTCGGATGTCAGGCCGTGAAACCGGCAGCCCACAGGTGGCAGTCATCGCAGGCTTTCAGGGCATATCGCCGGATGGTCGGATCGCCACCCTCGGGCGTGGCGGGTCCGACACGTCGGCGGTGGCTATCGCTGCTGCGGTCGGCGCGGACCGCTGTGATATCTACACCGATGTGGATGGCGTCTACACCACCGATCCGCGTGTCGCGTCCAAGGCGACTCGCATGGACAAGATCGCCTTTGAAGAAATGCTGGAAATGGCATCGCTTGGTGCCAAGGTCCTTCAGGTGCGTTCGGTTGAACTGGCTATGGTGCACGGCGTACGGGTGTTTGTGCGCTCGTCCTTCGACGATCCAGCGGCCCCCGAACTCCAGACCGACACGCCGGTTGGTACGCTGATTTGCGATGAGGAAGAAATAATGGAAGAGCAAGTCGTCACCGGCATCGCCTTTTCGCGCGATGAAGCCCAGATTTCTCTGCGCCGGGTAAAGGATCGACCAGGGGTGGCCGCCGGGGTCTTTGGGCCGCTGGCCGATGCTGGGATTAACGTCGACATGATCGTTCAGATCATTTCTGCTGACGGCGCCACCACCGATATCACTTTCACGTTGCCTGAAGGCGACTACGACCGCGCGGTCGGTATTTTGGAGCATCCCGACAGTGGCATCGAGTTCGATGCGCTCAACGGTTCGAAAGACGTTGTGAAGGTGTCGGTGATCGGCATCGGTATGCGCAGTCATGCTGGCGTTGCAGCCGACGCTTTCAAGGCGTTATCGGAGAAAAACATCAATATCCGCGCGATCACGACGTCGGAGATCAAGATCTCTGTGCTCATAGATGCCGCATATACTGAGCTTGCGGTGCGCACGCTGCATTCGCTATATGGTCTCGACGCGGCATAGTTGGATAGAAACCGATAGCCGCAACGGTGCGGCGGCGCGGGTGTTTTGCTAAATAGCCCGTGCCACAAACCACCTGACAAGTGAGGTCATCATGCCCACGCGCAGTTCACTGGCGGGGCCGCGTGTCCTGTTGCGGCGTTTGCGCGAGGTTATGGCCGAGCGCATCAGCGGGCAGGAGCGGCTGGATAAGATTACGGTGCTCATCGCGGCCAACATGGTGGCCGAGGTGTGCTCTGTTTATCTGTTGCGTGCCGACGGGGTGCTGGAGCTTTCTTCCACTGAGGGCCTCAACAAGGAAGCCGTGCACCAAACCGGTCTGAAGATCGGCGAAGGTCTGGTCGGCGTGATCGCCGCCAGTTCAGAGCCGCTGAACCTGGCTGACGCTCAAAAGCACCCAAGCTTTGCCTATTTGCCTGAAACCGGGGAGGAAGACTACCACTCCTTCCTCGGTGTGCCGGTGATGCGCGTTGGCCGCGTGCTTGGTGTTCTCACAGTGCAAAACCAAGCGCGGCGCAGCTACTCTGAAGAGGAAGTGGAAGCGCTGCAAACCGTTGCCATGGTCATCGCGGAGATGATGGCTGCCGGTGAGTTGCAAGGTGTGTCGCGCTCAGGTCTCGATCTGGAAGCGGCACGCCAGCTTCATTTGGAAGGGTCAGGCTTTGCCGACGGCGTCGGCCTTGGTCATGTGGTGTTGCACGAGCCGCGCCTTATCGTCACTGACATGATCGCTGAAAACATCGATGAAGAAATCGACCGGCTCGACCAGGCGATTGCACGGCTGCGTCTTTCAATCGACAGTATTGTGGAATCTGGAGACGTCGCTCACCATGGTGAGCACCGCGATATTCTCGAAGCATACCGCATGTTCGCCTACGACCGGGGTTGGGCGCGGCGGATGCGCGAGGCTATCCAATCCGGGCTAACCGCTGAGGCTGCGGTGGAACGCGTACAATCGGATACGCGTGCAAAACTGATGCGGCAAAAGGATCCGCTGATCCGTGAGCGGCTGAACGATTTCGACGATCTGGCCTATCGCCTGTTCCGCGAGCTTTCTGGCGAAAACGGTCGCCATCAGGATCAGATGCCCGATGATGCGGTGATCGTGGCGCGCATGATGGGCGCTGCTGAATTGCTGGATTACGACCGGGCCAAGATCCGCGGCCTGGTGCTGGAAGAAGGTGGGCCGACCAGTCACGTCGCTGTGGTTGCCCGCGCCATGGGCGTGCCCGTTGTAGGCCGCGTCACAGGTGTTGTGGCGTTGGTGGAGGATGGCGATCCGATCATTCTCGATGGCGAAGAAGGCGCAGTGCATGTGCGCCCGCAGGTGGATGTGGAACGGGCCTATGTGGAAAAGGTCAAGTTCCGTGCCCGGCGGCAAGCGCGGTATCGCGCGCTGAAAGATCGCGCTTCGGTAACGGCCTGTGGTGTGCCGATCACATTGCAACACAATGCTGGCCTGCTGATTGATCTGCCGAGCCTTGAGGAAACCGGTGCCGATGGCATCGGTCTGTTCCGAACCGAGCTTCAGTTTATGGTGGCGCGTTCGTTGCCGCGTACCAAAGAGCAAGAAACGCTTTACGCGCGCGTGCTCGATGCGGCCGGCCAACGGCCCGTTACGTTCCGCACGCTTGATATCGGCGGCGACAAGGTGCTGCCTTACATGCGCACCTTTGCCGAAGAGAACCCTGCGCTTGGCTGGCGTGCGGTGCGGCTTGGCCTGGACCGTCCGGGTCTGATGCGGTTGCAGATTCGTGCGCTGCTCATGGCGGCGGCAGGACGGTCCTTGCGGTTGATGTTCCCGATGGTGACCGATGTTTCCGAGTTGGATGCGGCCAAGGGTATCGTGCGCAGGGAAATCTCCCACCTTGTCAAGCACGGCTACAAGACGCCAACTGATCTAAAAATCGGCTCGATGATCGAAGTGCCCTCTCTGCTTTACCAGCTTGATGCGGTGATGAGCCGGTGTGATTTTGTGTCGGTCGGCTCGAACGATCTGTTCCAATTCATGACCGCAACCGACCGTGGTAACACGCGGCTCTCAGGGCGTTTTGATATCTTGTCGCCCAGCTTCTTGCGACCCCTCAAAGCCATTGCTGAGGCTGGTGAGCGCAACCGGTGCAACGTCACCGTGTGCGGTGAAATGGCTGGGCGCCCCGTGGAAGCTCTGGCGCTTTTGGGTCTTGGCTTTCGTCGCTTGTCGATGTCGCCTGCGTCGGTCGGGCCGGTCAAGGCAATGGTGATTGATGTGCGCATCGAGCCGCTCACGGAGGCTCTCAATGCCATGCTGGCTGATCCACTAGCCACGGTGTCGGTGCGCGAGGCGTTGGTTGCCTATGCCGATGAACATGGCATAAGCCTCTAACGATCACCTGTTGCGTTCTTGGACGCAAAACCGGTTCCCACCCCGGATTAAGCCCGGAACAAGCTTTATTGAAATTGTTGGCATGATCTCAGACCAAAAAATTGATGCGCTGATCGCCCGTTTTGAAGGCATTGCGGCCAAAATGGCATCGGGCGCGGAATCCGACGAATTTGTTCAGCTGTCGCGCGACTATGCCGAACTGGAGCCGGTCGCTGAGCAGGCCAAGCTGTTGCAGAAAACGCGTGATGAGCTGGAAGAAGCCCGCGAGATGCTGGCCGACCCTGATCTTGATGAGGAAATGAAAGCGCTCACGCGAGATGAAGTGGAGAAGCTGGAAAAGCAGTTTGAAAACCTGCAGGCTGACCTTCAGGTTGCGCTGCTGCCCAAAGACAAGGCCGATGCTGGCGGCGTGATCTTGGAAGTGCGTGCAGGCACCGGCGGGGATGAAGCGGCACTGTTCGCGGGAAGCCTTTTTCGTATGTATCAGCGCTATGCCCAAACCAAGGGCTTCAAGGTTGAGGTGCTATCCCAGTCCGAAGGTGAGGTCGGTGGTTTCAAAGAGATCGTGGCGGAGGTGAGGGGCCAAGGTGTTTATGGCTTGCTGAAATTCGAGTCAGGTGTGCACCGTGTGCAGCGCGTACCCGAAACTGAATCCGGCGGGCGCATCCATACATCGGCGGCCACCGTTGCGGTGCTTCCCGAGGCCAAAGACATCGATATTGAAGTGCGCAACGAAGACATTCGCATCGACACGATGCGCGCCTCCGGTGCTGGCGGGCAGCACGTCAACACGACCGATTCGGCTGTGCGGATCACCCATTTGCCGACCGGCATTGTGGTGTTGCAAAGCGAAAAATCTCAGCACCAGAACCGGGCGCGGGCCATGGAAGTGCTCAAAGCGCGTCTCTACGATATGGAGCGGCAAAAGGCTGCTGAAGAGCGGGCCGATGCGCGCAAGGGGCAGGTTGGTTCGGGCGATCGTTCCGAACGCATCCGCACGTACAATTTTCCACAGGGCCGGGTGACCGATCACCGGATTGGCCTAACGCTCTATTCGCTGGATCAGGTGATTTCCGGCGATGCGCTGGATACGGTGATTGAGCCGCTCATCGCGGCCCACCAGATGGAGCTGCTCGCCGAGAGCGAAGCCAATTGAGCCCAACATTCAATGCGCTTGTGAGGGACCTCGCTGCGCGCATCGATGCTCGCCCAAATGCAAATGGTTTGCGCGAAGCGCGCATGCTGGTTGAGCACGTTACCGGCCATTCGACCGCTGCGCAGATTGTGGTCGGTGATCATCCAGTTCCGCAAAGCGACCAAGACGCTCTTTTGGCCTTGCTCGCTCGACGTGAGGCAGGCGAGCCTTTGGCGCGCCTTCTCGGCCATGCTGCCTTTTGGGATTTTGAGGTCGGTCTCAACGATTCCACGCTAATCCCGCGCGATGATACCGGCACGCTCGTGGAAGCTGCTCTGGCGTTTTTGCCGGCCGACAGCCGAGCTCATGTGGTTGATGTTGGT
This sequence comes from Hyphomicrobiales bacterium, assembly GCA_040219355.1. Taxonomy (GTDB): domain Bacteria; phylum Pseudomonadota; class Alphaproteobacteria; order Rhizobiales; family MH13; genus MH13. The sequence continues at coordinate 27,750 of JAVJSN010000010.1, read as the reverse complement.
ACTGGAGCTGGCATCATCCTGCTTGCACTTGCCCGTGAGCGTCTCCACATCACTGGGGTCGGTGTGGACATCGTTCCAGACGCGGTGGTGCAAGCGCAGGCCAATGCGATTGGCCTTGGTCTGGATGATCGGCTGACTTTTTTCCAAAGCGATTGGCTGAATGCGGTTGATGGACCGCTTGATATGATTGTCTCCAATCCGCCCTACATTCGCGCCGCTGACATGGATGGCCTAACGCTAGAAGTGCGCGCGCACGATCCATCCTTGGCTTTGGTTGCTGGAGATGATGGGTTGGACGCTTACCGTGCTTTGCTGCCGCAGATGGCAGGCAAGCTCAAACCTGGTGGCCACGGGCTGGTTGAGATTGGTCATGATCAAGCCTTTGATGTGCTAAGGCTTGGTGAAGAGGCAGGATTGCATCACTTGGAAACGCACCAAGATCTCTCTGGCCGAGATCGAGTTGTTGCGTTTCAACACTGAAGCTTTTTGCGTGTGATGGGATTCGCAACGGGCTGCCTTTGGCGTCGCGCTAGCGCCAATCGCGACAAAACTGTCCCTGGACCACCGAAAAACGCTTTGATTGGCAGGCTATGAAGGGCCGCGTGAACAGGTTTGGGCAAAAAAAGCTTGGAAAAGCGATGCGAAGCAGCTAGGGCTATGGGTGCTGCAGGGCACCTGGAATGATAGCCAAGACCCCACCAAACTGATGGCGGGTGGGTCAGGTAGGGAGCAGCAAGCGAACCTCACAGTTGAACGGGTTTGGTCTCGATCGCTCGCGATCAGGATCGCATGCTTGGTGCAACATGGTACGCGAGCAAGAACACTGGATTGGTCCGGCCATGGCCGTTGATCGCTTTGGATGCGGAGCGTGGAGCTTTGCGGGGCTTGGACATTGGCTTAAGGGCGCGCTGCGCTGAAGGCAGGATGTCGCCACCCTTTTGGATTTTTTAGAGAAAAAGAGAACAAGACATTGGCAATGAGACCTGGTCAATCGAACAAGCGTGGTCGCGGTCGCGGCGGACGTAAGGGGCCAAGCCCGCTGTCGCGCAGCTATGAGTCAAACGGGCCGGACGTGAAAATTCGCGGCACTGCTCAGCATATCGCCGACAAATACATCAATCTTGCCCGCGACGCTCAGTCGTCGGGCGATACGGTTCTGTCAGAAGCCTATTTTCAACATGCGGAACATTTTTACCGCATCGTTGCTGCTGCTCAGCAGCAGATGAATCAACAGGTCAACGTGAAACGCGCTGACGATCCTATCGATAGTGATGAGGGTGATGACCAGCGCGAAGGGTTCGATCCCTCAGACCCCGATTCGCCACAGCCCGACGCTAGCGCGAACGGTTCCGGCCAGAATGGCGACGACAACCGCCGCGATCGCAACCGCGATGATGACGATGATGGCGAGCGCCGCTCGCGTCGCAACCGTGGTCGCCAACGCCGTGGCCGTGATGATGAATCGCGTGGAGATGAGTCGCGCAGAGACGAGTCTCGAGGTGATGACAATCGTGGCGACAATCGCTCCGAAACTGCTCGCGTCGATGCCTCGCATAATGATGATCGCCCCATCGAGAATAGGCGGGAGGCAGCGGAAGAGGTTGCGCGCGATACGCCGACAGGCGCCGCCAAGCCCTCGACGGAGGCCAATGGTGATGCTGGCGATGTAAGCGCAGAAGAGCGGCCACGCCGTGCACCGCGTCAGCGAAAAGCTCGTGTGGAGGTCGCCGATCGCTTTGACAGCGATGATCGACAGGCAAGTGGTTCTGCCGAGGCTGAAAGCAAGCCAGCCCCTGAAGCACCCAAGCCTGTTTCGCTGGGTGATGATGTGCCACCGGTACAGCAGGCCGCATCCGACGAAAACTAATGCCGCTTGATTTATTGCACGATAACCTGATCGCCGGGCGCCATGCGCCCGGCTTTTTTGACGGTTGCATATATACCCAGGCTTGGCTTGCCGCGCCCGCTTTGTAGTGCCCTTACCAAATCCTGATCTTGGGCTGCGGTGTCTGGGTTCACATCGATGGCGCGGCAGCGATTGATCGGCACTTCGACGAAAATCTCCGCTGTGCCCAGCGCGATGGTTTTACCGACCAACGCCTCTTCCTCAAAAGCTTCCCATCCTTCCACAAGAACGTTGGCACGCAGGCGCCTTGGGTCGAGATCATCGCCAACAGTCTTGCCTAACCAGTCGATGGACGCTTGGTTTTGCAAAGAAATCCAGCGTCCCGGTACATCGGTAAAACCGTGACCGCTTTGCATGTTATCAGCTTTGCAAAGGCGCAGTTCACCGCGAATAGGCCCACTTGCCCCTTCGTCGACCAACTCGGTGGCAAGATCTTGCAGAGAGTCAGGAATGCTGGGGTCAACCTTGAGTGCGCGCCCATCCAGTGTGGTGATGGAGAGTTTACCCGCTGCATCGTCATAGGCTGCCGAAAGCCGACCGGTCGTTGGCTGGTGCACCATACAAACGAACTGCCGTTTGGCGACATGTTGAGGGTTGGCAGGATCGAAATCAGACGGGCCATTTTCCAGTGCGAACGCGCGGTCGAACGGGAAGAGCTCTCCCGGCTGGACGTCAACACTTTGCAGGCTTTCGCCTCCAAGACCTTTTACCGGCCAGCGCCACAGGTGGGTGAGGGTGGCAACGTTTGTCATCGAATCGATCCTCCATCCGTTCACCCTCCTCCTAAACTCAACTCCTGGTCATTCAAACTGTCGTGCCGAGATATTGAGATCGCCCCAATCAACCTGCGCGATTGGTTTTTTTGGATAGCGGGCATCGGTGAGCGACCAAGTCTGTCCGTCAAACGCGAGCGCGCGCGGATGCACTTGGCGCGGCGTTGCCGAACGTGCTTGCAGCGTTACGATGCGCTTCTCGCGCACAGCTTGCGCCAACGCCATCACATAGGGGTCGGGATCAGCGCTTGCGGCGGCGGACAGTATGAAACGCTTCTCTGTTGCTTCGCAGATGGCGCGCGTTTTGTCCGGCAAGCTTTCAAGCAATTTTGCCCGCGCGGTTTGATAGGTGCCGTTTAGCCCCAAAGCGTCGATGGCGGGGTTGGATAACATCAGTTGCAGGGCTATCGCTTCGGCTTCCTGCCTGGTGAGCCCGGTGAGACGGGTGCGGTAGTTAAACCCAAGCTCGATGCCGCCGCCGTGACCTTGAAATACGACAATCGGCAGGCCAGCCTCACTCATTGCATCGACATCGCGCAATATGGTGCGCGGGGTACATTCCAAATCTGCAGCCAATTGCTGGCTGGTTTGTCTGCCGCGATTTTGAAGGATCAGCAGGATGCGAAGCAGGCGAGAGGCGCGCATGATTTCTTTTCAAACATGACATAAGATGTCTTATTAAGGGATGTAGAGGCAGGGCATCGTCAAGCATCAATCGCCTGAAAGGTCAGTTATGGGTTTTTCTTACAAAGCTGAGCGCATTATTGCCGCACCACCGTCAATCGTTTGGCAGGTACTGACTGACAAGAAGGCGCTGCTAGACGGCGATTTTGGCATCACGCAGTTGGATGGAGATCTGTTGCTTGGCGGCAAACTGGTGTTGCGCGCGGCCATTGCGCCCAAGCAGGCGTTCAAACTGAAAGTGACGGAGTTCCAACCCCACCAGCGCATGGTGTGGACAGGCGGTATGCCCTTCGGCCTCTTCACTGGCACGCGAACGTTGACGCTAGCGCCAGATGGAGTGGGTACGCATTTTGTGGTCCAGGAGATTTTCACCGGACCTATGGCGGGCATAATCGGCAAATCAATGCCGGATCTTCAGCCAAGCTTTGATCAGTTTGCAGATGCGTTGAAGCAAGCTTCAGAATCCTCTGTACCGGGAGAGGCAGCATGATCACCTACGGTGAAGGTACAGCCGATGATCCTTGGAAGCTGAAAACGCCTCCGGGATCGTCGGAGTATGAAGCTTGGCGGGATGAGTCAGCTGATCCGCCGGCGTTGGTGGTGCAGGTGGGCAAGACGCGGTTATCCTATCAGCTTCGTGCTTTGGAGGATGCGGCGACTATGTTGGCCACGCGAGGCGATTGGATAGAGCTTGGCAATGCCGATGAGGGCAAGCCGGTGAAAGAGGGTTCATTGGAAGCTTGGGCACGTGATGCGACCAACCCGGTGGGCGGGTATTATGGTCTGCGCAAAGGCTATCGCGGGCGTTTTGCCAATTATGTCTCGCCCGTTTTGGAGCTTCTTGGCCACGCCGAGTTGGAGCATAAACCGCGCGGTAACAGGATACGTGCGCGAAATAGGTAGGCTGCATGGAAAGCGATGGGCTTGCGGCGCTTTATGCTTTTGATGGCAAACGGGTTGGTGGACTGAAAACCCTCGTGAACGCCGATGTGCCGGACGCCGATCTATTGGCATTGCTTCCAGGCCCGCATGAGATCGCCGCGACCTGGGTTTTGAAGGCGCGGCTTGATGCGGGCCTGCTAGGAGAAGCAGCGCAACAAGAGGTCTGTGCGCATTTGCGACATCTCACTGAGCCCGACGCCATCTTGCACCTTTTACAGATGGTGCAGCACGCGCCTTTTGCATCAGTGGACGATGTCTGCCCGTTCCTCACCCACAAACGTACCTTGGTCCGGGTCTGGGCTTTGGACGCGCTGGCTCGTCTGGCACCCGACGAAGCGGCACCGTTGATCGAGGCGGCGCTTGACGATCCCTCTGCTGCCATGCGTGCGCGCGCTCGCGCTTTGGCGAATAGAGCGCTAAGACAGACGCTGCTGGATGTGGGCCATGATTTGTTCTGCCATGTGTGGGGCCAAGATTACGCCGGGATGCGCAATGGCGGTAAACAGCCCATCTACACCGTCAACAGGGCCAACCAGCGGGGTGCCTTGCTTGGGTACGGGTCGATGGCCGATGGAACTGCCAGTCAGCCGCAGATTTCTCAGAGCTGGCATCGCCTTGGCCAATCGGCGGTGTGCTTCATGACCAAGGTCCACGGCCGGTTGTGAAGGGTCGCGCACGCTACGCGCCATGGTGATTGTATTTGGCGGATGCAGATGCACTTCCATTCTCGGCCCGGCCAAAATTGGGCCTTGTTTGATGTCGGAAACGCTGAACCGAATAAGGGCAGCTGGCGACGTGCCGACGGGCTCATCTAGGCCGAAGGGAGCAAGCAGTGCATTGCTCATCGTGCCCGCGGCGACAATGACGATATCTGTATCCTGGCGTGTGTTATCGACGCTTAACCCGGCGACTCTACCAGACTTGGTTTCGACAGCCAGCGCGAGAGTGTTGGGCTGAATTGTGGCGCCATGGGCTTTGGCATCGTCCAGCAATCTGGCTGTGACGGCGCGCGCATTGAGTAGAAAATCGTCCTTGGCGTAAGCGGCCAGCGGTGGCGGGTCGGCCAGCAGCGGTGCGAGCTTGCGCAGGCGAACACCATGCACAGGCTCAATTTGACTGTTTTCAGCTTGGTGGGCTGCAATCATCGACACAGTTTTTTGCTGCTCGCTGAACCAGCGCAGCGCACCTTGGCGCCGTACTATCAGCGTTCCGCCAAAAACCGTATCAAGGCGTTCATAATGCCCAAACGCCTGCTGACAGGTTTGGTAACGGTGGCGATCAGTCTGTGGGTCAACCGTGATCCAATTGATCCAGCCAGAGGACCGTGCGGTTACGCCCGTGCCAGGTTCGTCTTGATCGACACAGTGCGGATTCAGACCAGCGCGGGCAAGAGTATGGGTGACCATCGCCCCCACAATACCGGCGCCAACAACGATGATTTTTGGGTTTGCCTTTTTTGTCATCATGGCGCGGTTTAGTCGGCTCCACTTGACCGGATGATGACAGTGACGCGCATTCTAGGATCGATTTCTTGTTCCTGGGGCAGTAGACTACCTTCATGATTGGAACGTCCATCGAACGGCTCACGCCTGAACTTGCCTCCTCCTTCCCATCAGTGGCGGACGAGGTTTTTGATGCCGAGCCGACGGGTGAGTATCTGGAGAAGCTTGCCTTGATGCCGGGCCACGCCCTGTTTGTGGCAGTTGGCGGCGGCGTTGTGGTCGGGCAACTGCTCGCAATGATCCAATTTCAGGCCGACCAATCGCCGCAGCTATATATTGACAATCTGGGTGTTGCCCCGCCGTTCAAACGCCAAGGTGTGGCGCGAGGCTTGTTTGAGGCCGCCATGGTGTGGGGACGTGATGGCGGTTGCGAGCATGTTTGGCTTGCGACAGATGTTGGTAATGCCGAGGCTCGAGGCTTTTACGCATCTCTTGGCTATTCCCGTGAAGCGGCAGACGTATATTCCGGCTCGTTGTAATCACCGGCGTCATCTCTGTGCTTGTCACAGAGATCCATGCCTGAGGCTTTGCCGGAGAATGCCGAGATTGTGGGCCTTTCTCGGGAATGGATCCCCGCCACAAGGGCGAGGATGACGTTTGGTACTGGTTTTGAGATCGTGACAGTGCGGTCTGCCCCCTTCAAACCTTCAATCTCAATTCCCATATCGGTTTCAACGCTGGATGCCTGACGGGTTCGGCTGAGACTGGCAACGCCTTTTGGGTTGCTGACTTTATGAGTTCCGCGCTGAGGGCATGAGACACCTTTTTGGTGGCGCGCAGGCGGGTGCATGGAGAATTGTAATGAATCTTGAGAACTATACCGAACGGGCGCGTGGCTTTTTGCAGGCCGCCCAGACGAGCGCACTGGCCAAAGGCCACCAGCGTTTGTTACCCGACCACCTCTTAAAAGCTCTGATCGATGACAGCGAAGGTTTTGCCACGCGCCTGATTGAGGCTGCTGGCGGCAAGCCCGATATCGTCAAAGCGCAGGTTGAGCAGGCGCTTGCCAAACAACCTTCCGTCGAAGGCGGCGGTGGCCAGCTTTACATGGACCCGGCCATGGCGCGGGTGTTCACCACGGCCGACGAGGCCGCCAAAAAGGCTGGCGACAGCTTTGTGACCGTTGAACGTCTTCTGCTTGCTTTGGCGCTGGACGCCAAGAGCGATGCCGGTAAGGCATTGAAGGCAGGTGGCGTGACACCTCAAAGCTTGAACGCTGCCATTGAAGGCGTGCGTCAGGGCCGTACAGCTGACTCTGCGTCGGCTGAGGAAGGCTATGATGCGCTGAAAAAATATGCCCGCGATCTCACTGAGGTTGCTCGTGAAGGCAAGTTGGACCCTGTGATCGGGCGCGATGAAGAGATCCGCCGGGCGATCCAGGTGCTCTCTCGCCGGACCAAGAACAACCCAGTGCTGATTGGTGAGCCGGGCGTCGGTAAGACGGCTATCGCCGAGGGCCTCGCGCTACGAATCGTCAATGGCGACGTACCCGAGAGCTTGCGCGACAAGCAGTTGATGGCGCTCGACATGGGTTCGCTGATTGCAGGTGCAAAATTCCGCGGCGAGTTCGAGGAGCGCCTGAAAGCGGTGCTTTCCGAAGTTCAGTCTGCTGCCGGTGGCATCATCTTGTTCATCGACGAAATGCACACGCTGGTCGGCGCCGGTAAGGCCGATGGCGCGATGGACGCCTCCAACCTGCTAAAGCCCGCCCTGGCGCGCGGCGAGTTGCACTGCGTGGGCGCGACGACGCTGGATGAATATCGCAAGCATGTGGAAAAAGATGCCGCGCTGGCCCGCCGGTTCCAGCCTGTGATGGTCAACGAGCCGACGGTGGAAGACACCGTTTCCATTCTGCGTGGCTTGAAAGAAAAGTATGAGCTGCACCATGGCGTGCGCATTCTGGATGCGGCCCTGGTTTCGGCAGCCCTGCTTTCCAACCGCTATATCACCGACCGCTTTCTGCCCGACAAAGCCATCGACTTGATGGACGAAGCATCGGCGCGTCTGCGCATGCAGGTGGACTCTAAGCCCGAAGAACTCGACGAACTCGACCGCCGCGTAATTCAGCTGAAAATTGAGCGTGAAGCGCTGAAAAAGGAAACCGATCCGGCGTCGAAAGACCGTCTGGAAAAGCTGGAAGGCGAGCTTTCCGAGCTTGAGCAGAAATCTGCGGAGATGACGTCGCGCTGGCAGGCTGAAAAGGAAAAGCTCGCTGGTGCCACGGCCATCAAGGAAATGCTGGATGACGCACGCACACAACTTGAGCAGGCGCAGCGGCAGGGTGACCTCGCCAAAGCTGGTGAGCTTGCCTATGGCGCGATCCCGCAACTGGAAAAGCAGTTGGCGGCCGCCGAAGAAGCCGGTGAGCGTGATGACATGGTCGAAGAGGCGGTGACGCCGGATATGATCGCCCATGTGGTCTCGCGCTGGACCGGCGTGCCGGTGGACAAGATGCTGGAAGGCGAGCGGGACAAACTGCTGCGCATGGAAGACGAGCTGGCTCGCCGCGTGGTGGGGCAGGCTGAGGCCGTGCACGCCGTATCCACCGCCGTGCGTCGTTCGCGCGCCGGTCTGCAGGACCCGAACAGACCGCTTGGCTCGTTTCTGTTCCTGGGGCCAACGGGCGTCGGTAAGACCGAGCTGACGAAAGCCCTGGCCACCTTCCTGTTCGATGATGAGCAGGCGATGGTGCGTCTTGATATGTCGGAATATATGGAGAAGCATGCGGTCGCTCGCCTCATCGGCGCGCCTCCGGGCTATGTCGGCTATGATGAGGGTGGCGCGCTGACCGAAGCGGTGCGGCGCAGGCCCTACCAGGTTCTGCTGTTCGATGAGGTCGAGAAGGCCCACCCGGACGTCTTCAACGTGCTGTTGCAGGTGCTTGATGATGGTCGCCTGACCGACGGTCAGGGCCGCACGGTCGATTTCAAGAACACGCTGATCATCATGACCTCCAACCTTGGGGCGGAATATCTGGTTGCCGCCAAGGATGACGAGGACATGGAAGGCGTGCGCGGCAGCGTGATGGAGATGGTGCGCGGGCACTTCCGGCCCGAGTTCCTCAACCGTCTGGATGAGATCGTGCTGTTCGAGCGCCTCAAACGCACCGAGATGGGCGCCATCGTCGATATCCAGATGGGCCGTCTGCACAAGCTCTTGGAAGATCGCAAAATCGTCGTTGATCTGGACGAAACCGCCCGCGAGTGGCTGGCCGACAAGGGCTATGACCCGGCCTATGGCGCACGCCCGCTGAAACGCGTCATCCAGCGCGACCTTCAGGATCCGCTGGCGGAGAAGATCCTGGAAGGATCGGTCAAAGATGGCGATCTGGTAAAAGTGTCGGCTGGCAAGTTCGACGCTGGCGCCGACCGGCTTATCTTCGAGGTGGCCACGGGCCACAGCGAGAGTGGGGATGAGGAGCAGGTCGCGGCTTAGGGTGTATTCTTCTCCCCTCGGGGAGGAAGGTCGCCCGTAGGGCCGGATGAGGGGGTCCTTGCCTCAGCTTCTTTGGCTGTGCCCCTCACACGGGCGTTCTGCCCGTCCCCTCCCCGAGGGGAGAGGTGAGTTTGCCACCGATTCCAAGCCCTGGACTTGATCCGGGACCTGGACCCAGATGATCATCGAGGCCCCGGATCGGCTCAGTCGTCCGGGGCTTTTTCATTGACGTCGGTTAAGCCCACCATCGTCATCCTCGGGCTAGACCCGAGGATCCAGTCCCAGAGTTGTTGGCGAAGAACTGCGGCAACCGTTGGAGCTGGATGGCCAGGTCGAGCCCGGCCATGACGACTGTGGTTTCACTGGTGAAGAATTCGGCCTGTGGAAAACAAGAGAGATGTTTGATCTCTCTTTGTTCTTTTGCTCGAATCGGTTATCCTTGCCGAAGCCCGCTGAATGGAGTCTTGAGGGACCAACCATTGGCAGGGTTAGACTTGGTCGTCGGGGTGGATCTCACCAAGTGAAGCCCAAGGGGAGCCCGAGTTCAGACCTCGGCATACCTCCCTGCTGGTCGATTGTGCGCGCGCACTTGAGATCAAGCGCTAGCAAGGGCGCTCTAAAAACACTTCGCCCGAAATTGGGCGTGTGCACGCCCGACATTGGAGATTGCCATGCGTAAGCGTGACAAGAAAATGTCGGTTCAGATTACGTTGCATATCAATCTTGCTTCGTGCCTTCTGGTGCTGGCTTGGTTCGCATTGAACTTAATCTAACGGGAAGACGGCAATTTCGGTTGCCGTCTTTTTTCTCGAGCCGCTGCTATTGCTTCCATGCAGGTGCCGTTCCCTGGTTACAAATCCTGAATGATCGCTATGAGCCTGACGCTCGAGTTGCCTTTCAACTCCAATATCTTCCCATGCCCCACCCGATGGAGGGGCAGTATTATAAGCCTTGAACGTGCTTGACGTGCTCTGAACTTTACTGAGCGGGTTACTACGAATTCAAACCCTGAGAGTGCTTCTTTATCGCTCTGATGACATTAGATTTGTCTGATCAATCAGCTTGTTTGGATAATTTCATGCCCTGCGGTACCCCCCGAACCGAATACAAAATCACAAAGCTCTTCGGAGCCAGAGAGCAGCCCGCTAGCGCCACACCTGCGCCATGACAGCAGCGATTGAAGGCTATCTTTTTTACGAAATCGCTGCGCTTCTGGTCCTCGCTGCCGGGGTCGGTTTCATCGGCCTGTTGCTGCGCCAACCGCTGATTGTCAGCTTCATCGCGGTGGGCATTCTTGCTGGCCCGTCTTTCCTGAACATTGCCCGGTCCGACCAGCAGATTGATCTGCTTGCCGAGCTTGGTATTGCGGTGCTGCTGTTCCTGGTCGGGCTGAAACTGGACTTCAATCTTGTGCGCACGCTCGGGCCGGTAGCGCTGGTCACTGGCCTCGGCCAGGTGGTGTTCACCACCGTGTTTGGCTTCCTGATCGCGCTGGCACTGGGGCTTGATGCGCTGACCGCGTTTTACGTGGCGATCGCACTCACCTTTTCCTCGACCATCATCATCGTCAAGCTGCTGTCGGACAAGCGCGAGATCGATGCGCTTCATGGGCGGATCGCGCTCGGGTTCCTGATTGTTCAGGACGTGGTGGTGGTGATCGCCATGATCGCTCTGTCGGCCATCGGCGTCAGCAACGCCGCCGGGGAGAGCGGCGCGGTTACCGATGTTCTTTGGGTGCTCGGCTATGGGCTGGCGATGCTGGGCGCGGTCGTCGTTTTCATCCGCTACTTGGCCAATCCGTTGGTGGAGCAACTGTCGCGCGCGCCGGAGCTGCTTGTCTCGTTCGCCATCGGTTGGGCGGCGCTGCTCGCGGCGGTCGGACACTATCTGGGATTTGGCAAAGAACTGGGCGGCCTTCTTGCTGGCGTCTCACTTGCCTCAACGCCGTTTCGTGAAGCGATTGCGGCCCGGCTGGCCTCGCTGCGCGACTTCCTGCTCCTTTTCTTTTTCATCGCCTTGGGGGCCTCTTTGGACCTTTCCGTTCTGGGCGCAAGCGTTGGTCCGGCCATCGTGCTGTCGCTGTTCGTGCTGATCGGCAACCCGCTTATCGTGCTCATCATCATGAGCGCCATGGGCTATCGAAAACGCACAGGCATGCTGGCCGGATTGACGGTCGCGCAGATCAGCGAATTTTCGCTCATCTTCATGGCCATGGGGGTGGCGATCGGCCATGTCGCAGAGGATGCGCTTGGCCTTGTGACGCTGGTCGGCCTCGTGACCATCGCCGCCTCGACCTACATGATCACCTATTCCCACCAGCTCTATGACCTGCTGGAGCCCTATCTTGGCGTGTTCGAGCGCCGTCGCCCGCGTGCCGAGCAGGATGATGGTGGGGTCAAGGCCATGCGCCACGATGTCATTCTTTTCGGGCTTGGCCGATACGGGCTCGCCATCGCACGGGCCCTGGAGATGGATGGCAAGACCGTGCTTGGCGTTGACTTCAGTCCCGAAGCGGTACGCTTCGCACAAAAGCGCGGTCTCAAGGCGGTGTATGGCGACGCCACCGATCCTGAGTTTTTGTCACATCTGTCGGTGGAGAACGCCGACTGGCTGGTGTTAGCGGTTCCCGAGCATGCCACCGGGCTGACACACTACGATCCGCGGCGGACGCTGCTGCGCACCGCCCGTGACCTTGGCTATCAGGGCCGTGTGGCGGTTGCCGCGCATCATGATCAGGACAGCGAAGCCCTGCAGGAGTTGCATGCTGACCTTGTTCTGATGCCCTACCGCGATGCAGCGTCGGCGGCAGCGCGCATGATCCTGGGTGGCGGCGAGCCTGCCTCAACCGTTGCCGACGATCCTACCCAGCAGCGCGAACTGGTGCCCTGAACGCCAAACTGACGTGGCCCTAAACGAAAAACGGCGCGAGCCTGAGGCCGCGCCGTTTCTATATAGTCTTTCTGCGCCTAGGCGCAGAGCAAATCCGTTAGGCAGCTTTGATCGTTGAGACGGCAGTTTTGCCGCTGCGCTGATCAACTTCGGTCTCATAAGAAACCTTCTGGCCGTCGGACAGAGTGCTCATGCCAGCGCGTTCGAGCGCTGTGGCGTGAACGAATACGTCCGTGCCGCCATCATCAGGCTCGATAAAACCGAAGCCTTTTTGGCTGTTGTAGAATTTGACTGTTCCGTTTGTCATGGAATTTCCTTTCATCAATGACGTGCGCGGCGCGGTAGGGCCAACATTAGCGCGAGCCTACCGCCTGTTCGAACAATGTAGAGATGCTTGAAGAGTGCGCTGCCATCGATGATGGGCGTAAAAGACAAGACCAGTATCAAGTGTCGACATCCGTCAGTACGGTCTAACTGTGTGGAAAGCAAGGCAACTCGCCATCATCGTCCTCGCGCACAGGTATGAATGATGCCTGGATATGACAACCAATGAGGTAATTTTGCCTAAACTGCAGCTAACCAGAATGTGATTTAACGCCATTTGACCGTGTGAACACCGCGCCCCTAGCCTTCTTGCTAAGCAAAACAAGGAGTGTGCAATGAGGTGGATTGGCAAACTGGCAGCGTCTGGCGTGATGGCAGCGGCGATGACGGTTGCCCCTGTCACGCTTGTGCCCGCGCAAGAGATCGGTACCGGGCCAACGATCGTTGAGGCGGAGCTGCCCCTGACCGCATTGGCCATCCTCTTTCGCACCCGCAATGCTGAGCGCTTGGAACAGGTTTTTTCGGTGCTCGAAGACAATTGGAGCGATGGCTATTACGCGCCGCTCATCGAGACGACTGCCTTCACCAGCAATTGGGTGGCGCGGCTTGCTACGTTCGATTTCCTTGAACGCATGAGCGGTCAATCGCTGGGCGCTGATTCTCAAGCCTGGTTTCAGTGGTTGTGGAACCAGCCCGAAGCGATCACCGCCGACTATGCCGACTTCAAATCCCTGATCTACCGGCTGGTCGATCCACGCTTTGAGACCTACTTCGCTGGGCGCTCAGACAGCGCACGTATTCGGCTGGATGAGATCCGTTGGGGCGGCGTGGTGCAGGACGGGATTCCGCCGTTGCGCCAGCCGGAAATGCTGGCCGCAGATGAGGCTGACTATCTGGATGACAGCAACATCGTTTTTGGGCTGGAGATCAACGGTGATGCGCGCGCCTATCCGCAGCGCATTCTGGCTTGGCACGAAATGTTCGTCGATACGATTGGCGGGGTGGAGATCGCCGGAGTCTATTGCACGCTGTGCGGTACCGTCATCCCTTATCGCACCACCGTCGATGGCACCAATCATGTGATGGGCACGTCGGGTTTTCTCTATCGCTCCAACAAGCTGATGTACGATCAGGCGACCCAGAGCTTATGGAGCACAATGCGTGGCGAGCCCGTTGTTGGGCCGCTTGTCGATCAGGGCATCGTGATGGAGTCCGAGCCCATCGTCACCACCACCTGGGGCGCGTGGAAGCGGCGCCACCCCGATACCACGGTGCTTTCGCTCAACACCGGGCACACGCGCGACTATGGTGAGGGCATTGCCTACCAGCAGTATTTCGCCACCGACGAACTGATGTTCAACACACCGTTCAACAATGACGATCTCGACAACAAGCAAGAGGTGCTGGGCCTGCGCTTTCCAGGCGCTCCTGGCGATCAACTGGCCATTGACACTGCGTTTCTGGCCGAAAACCCGATTTACACTGCCGATGTCGGCTTTCAGCAGATCGTTGTCTTCACCGATTCAAGCGGCGCGAACCGGGTCTATGATCCCCAAGGCGTCGCCTTTGCCAGCTATGATGGCGATGCAACAATCCTTGATGCCGATGGCATGGAGTGGACGCTGACTGAGGATGGACTAACCGCTGAGGATGGCCGCACGTTGCAAAGGCTTCCGGCGCACCGGGCCTTCTGGTTCGGCTGGCATGCGGCGTTTCCGGAAACGCGGTTGGTGATGTGAGCCTGTCACTCGCTATCTGGTTGCCGCAGCGGTTGAGTTGATGGTGCATCGCGGGCCAAGGATTAGTCCGGCCCGCGATGCACTGTTGTCTAGGAAGCAACACTTTTGCGCAGGCTGGCGAAATGTTCGTCCCACCCAGCATCGAGGCACAGCAACATACGACCTGTTGCCTCGCCAGCGGCATCGGCAACACCTTCATGGGTGAGGTGCAAGCGAGTGCCACCGGCGGCTTCCTCCAGCACCCAGGTCACGGTGGTGGATTTTTCGCCAAATGGTTCGATGCAGAATGTGGTGACCAGGCGGTTCGGCGCATCCATCTCCAGCACTTGCCCATAAATCTGCGGCACCTTGGTGCCATCCTCGGCCACCCGGTGCAGCGTATAGGGTTTGCCTTCTTCTAGGTCGTTGTCAGAGGGGTGGAACCAGGTGGCGAGCTTGTCTTTGTCGGTAAGGAACGACCAGATGGTTTCCCGCGAGGCGGCAAAGAACACGGTTTTGGAGATCGTGGTGGCATCGGCCACTGATAAGGGTGTCATGAGCATTGGTCTTCCTCACTATTTGGATCGTTTGGTTTTCTTGGCTGCTTCTTCTGCGACCACCGCGTGCTGCAACTGAGCGAGACGTTCATCCCAGAAGCGGTTAAAGTGGTTGAGCCAGTCGGCGACGCTTTTCAGCGCGGCGGGTTCCAAGCGGTTGATCCGCTCGCGACCGCGTGGTTGGACGGAGATCAAAGCGCCCTCTTCAAGAATGGTGAGGTGCTTCTTCACCGCAGCGCGTGTCATGTCGAAATGGGCACAAACCTCACCAATCGTCATATCTTGTTCGCCAAGGAACAACAGGATGCTCCGCCGGGTTGGATCAGCCAGCGCACGGAACGCGCCCTGAACCACAACTGGAGGCGGTGTAGGTGTGGATTGAATCGTGGGTTGCTTCATGCTCCATCCCTTTAAGTACCAATCGGTATCATTTAATATGATACAAAAAGGTTTCATGTCAAGGCAGAGCTGATCAATCGTACTTTGGGCTGTAACATACAGTGAGCAACATGGCGTGACCGGTTCGCCGCAAGCCCGCCGCAAAAGCGATCATTTGGAGCCACATTCGAACGCCAATCTGTTCCTCGTGTTCGAAGCGGTGGCAGCGGATAGCCGCAGCGAGCACGGGCACCGGGCCTTGTCAGATTGGTGATTTGCGCACCCTCACAACCAAAGGCATTGCCCGGTGCCCATTCCTCCCAAAAATCCGCGAGCATCCGCGTCTTATCTAAAGGAGACACACGATGATCAAACGTTCACACGGCTTCCTTCGCACCTGGAAAATGGCTCTGCTTACAGGCGGGCTTACCGTTGGCGTCGCCATGGCACCTTACATGGCGCAAGCTCAGGACGCCCCCGACTTTTCCGAGGTCGACCAAAATGTCGACGGTGTGATCAGTGAGGATGAGTTCCTCATGGCCATGCCAGAAGCCACCGCAGAGACCTTCGCATCAGCTGATGTGAATGCCGACACGGTGCTCACGCAGGAAGAGTATGAAGCGATGGCTGCAATGATGCAGTAGCGCTGATCAGCTGGTCCGACCTTTCTAGGCCGGGCCAGCATTCAACGCATCTCAGATTATTATCCCCCCGAGCCTCATAAGCCCTAAAAAGCTGCGGGGGCTGCACCCCGGATGGCCGCCCCGCCATCTGGGGTGTTTTTATGCGCTAGCCTTTTTGCAGCAATCGACGTAAAGGAGCGCAACCCTCCGAGATTTTTGAAAAGTGATACCCCTATGGCTCAGGCGTCAGACGCGCTGCGTAACATTGCCATCATTGCCCACGTGGACCATGGCAAAACCACCCTTATCGATGTGCTTTTGCGCGAGTCTGGCCTTTTTCGTGACAACGAAGCGGTAGCTGAACGCGCGATGGATTCCAATGACTTGGAGCGCGAGCGCGGGATCACGATTCTTGCAAAGGTCACCTCTTTGCAGTGGAAGCCGCAAGGCGGGCCGGAAAGCCGCATCAATATTGTCGATACACCGGGCCATGCCGATTTTGGCGGCGAGGTGGAGCGCATATTGCATATGGTGGATGGCGTTATCCTACTGGTGGATGCTGCCGAAGGGCCTATGCCTCAGACCAAGTTCGTGCTCGCCAAGGCGTTGAAGCTTGGCTTGAAGCCGATTGTGGCCATTAATAAGATCGACAAGCCGGAAAGTCGCCCCGATGCGGTGCTTGATGAGGTGTTTGATCTGTTTGCGGCGCTGGATGCCAGCGATGAGCAGTTGGACTTCCCGGTTCTTTATGGTTCGGCCAAGCAAGGCTGGATGGCCGACAGTGCCGATGGTCCCAAAGACAACATGACACCGCTGTTTGAGTTGGTGATGAAGCACGTCCCCGCTCCTCTGACCGAAGAAGGTCCGTTCCGTCTTCTGGCGACTACGCTGTCGGCGAACCCCTATCTTGGACGTATCTTGACCGGTCGCATTGCCTCAGGATCGCTGAAAGCGAACATGGCGATCAAAGCGCTCACCCGTGACGGTAAGCTTATTGAGAGTGGGCGTGCTTCCAAGGTTATGACCTTCAAGGGTCTGGATATGGTGCCCGTGGATGAAGCCTTTGCCGGCGATATTGTGGCGCTGGCAGGCCTGGAAAAGGCAACGGTTGCCGATACGATTTGTGACCCGCAGGTCAGCGAGCCGATCTTTGCCCAACCGATTGATCCGCCGACCTTGTCGATGACCTTCATGGTCAATGACAGCCCGCTTGCTGGGCGTGAGGGGGACAAGCTGCAAAGCCGTGTGATCCGTGCGCGCCTGATGGCCGAAGCTGAAGGCAATGTCGCGCTGCACATTGAAGAGGGCGAAAACAAAGAAGCCTTCATCGTTTCCGGGCGCGGCGAGCTTCAGCTTGCCGTGCTGATCGAGCAGATGCGTCGCGAAGGCTTTGAGCTTGGCGTGTCACGTCCGCAGGTGGTTTTCCAAAAGGATGAGAGCGGCGCGCTGCTTGAGCCGATCGAAGAAGTGACCGTGGATGTGGACGAAGAATTCTCCGGCACAGTGGTGCAGAAAATTGCCGAGCGTCGCGGTGACCTGGTGGAGATGACGCCATCAGGTGGCGGCAAGCAGCGTCTGGTGCTGCATGTGCCAACACGCGGTCTGATCGGCTATCATGGCGAGTTTCTCACCGATACGCGCGGCACTGGCATCATGAACCGGGCGTTCCTGGAGTATGCGCCGCACAAGGGCGCCATTAAAGATCGGCACACCGGCGTGCTACTTGCCATGGCGCAAGGCGATGCGGTCGCTTATGCGCTTTGGAACCTCGAAGATCGCGGACCAATGTTGATTGAGCCCGGCACGCCTGTTTATGAGGGCATGATCATCGGAGAGCACACGCGCGGCAACGATCTGGAAGTCAATGTGCTTAAGGGCAAGCAGCTGACCAACATGCGCGCCTCAGGCAAGGATGAGGCGGTGCGGCTGACAACACCGATCCAGATGACTCTGGAAAAGGCGCTTGCCTACATTGCTGATGATGAACTGGTTGAGGTGACGCCTAAGTCCATCCGCCTGCGCAAGCGTCATCTTGATCCGCATGAGCGCAAACGGGCTGCCAAGGCAAAGGCTGCTGCTTAAGTCCGCCACCAGGAAATAGGCCGCACAAAGCGCTTTGCGTTTTTAGGGTTTGATCCTAGGCTCCTGTCATGAGCCTTGACCAGATCACGATCAGGCCTGCTGAAACGTGCGACGCGCAAGCTGTTGCCAACGTGCACGACCGTGCTTGGCGCGGGGCGTATCGCGGAATCATTCCAGGTCTTGCATTGGAGCGTATGGTTGAACGGCGCGGTCCGCGATGGTGGGGGCGTTTGATCAGCCATAAGCGCGGTGTTTTGGTGCTGGAAGTGCACGGAAGAATTGCTGGCTATGCAACATTGGGCGCAAACCGTTCCAAGACATTGCGGGTGCGTGGCGAAATCTACGAGCTCTATATTGATCCAGCCTATCAAGGGCTGGGCTTCGGTGGACGGTTGTTCAAAGCCGCGCGTGATCAACTGACGGCAAACCGTCTTGATCACTTTGTTGTCTGGGCGCTGGAAGACAATGACCAGGCGATTGGTTTTTATCAATCGATGGGCGGTGAGCCCGTGGCTCACGGGGTTGAGCGTTTCGAGCAGGGTCAATGTCGTAAGCTCGCATTTGTCTGGGGTGAGAGGTAACCTGCTGACCCTCGAGCTTTGAAACGCAGTTGCGACCTTTGGACGTTAGTCCTCTTTCTTAAAGCACAAGCGGGCTGACGCTGATAAGAGATGGCCAGATACATCAATCTGCCAGCGGAGCCTTGAGAACCCTATGCGCATTGAAGCCATCCCCATTGGAAAAAACCCACCACACGATGTGAACGTGATAATTGAAGTGCCGATTGGCGGCGAGCCGATCAAATATGAAATCGAGAAAGACTCTGGCGCACTGTACGTTGACCGTTTTCTTTACACGCCGATGCGCTACCCGGGGAACTATGGGTTCGTTCCGCATACGCTATCAGCCGATGGCGATCCAATTGATGTGGTTGTCTGCAACACCCGCCCGATTGTTCCAGGCGCGGTGATGAACTGCCGGGTGGTCGGTGCGCTGGTGATGGAAGATGATGGCGGCGGTGATGAGAAGCTTGTGGCGGTGCCCACCGAGAAGCTCACCAGTCGCTATGATGGCGTGCAAAATTACACCGATCTGCCAACGATCCTCACAAGCCAGATCGAACACTTCTTTGCACACTACAAAGATCTTGAGCCTAACAAATGGGTGAAGATTGAGCGCTGGGCCGGCGTCGATGAAGCCAAGGACATGGTGCGTCAGGCCATTGATCGCGCCAAGGCCGCGACATAACAATCGTCTGAATGTCTGAACTTTTCAAAGGGTGCTCAACTCGTTTATGACAGTTACATGACAGTGTTAGACAAAATGGTCCTATCGGGAGGTGACCATGATTAGCCTGGAAGACATGGTGGGAATGAGTGGGCTGAGCGAGGAAGAAATCCTCGCTATTGCCGAGCACGAACATATTCCAGCGAGCGTGGCGACCAATTTGGGAGCCTACTTATCCTCTGATCACAAAGGATTATCACGCGTGCGCGACATGATCATTGACGATATTCGTATCGCTCAGGCCGAGGGAAATGTTGCGCACGAACGGGAACTGCTGCACGTCCTGCATCATTTTCTGCGAGAGAATCCGGATGAACGCCCGGATGTTCACCCCTGGAGTGCGGTGTTTTAGACGCTGTGTTTAAAAGACGTTCGGGTAAGCGTACCGCACGATCAACTGCTGTAAGAAGAAGATTCCAAGCAGAAGGACGATCGGTGAGAGATCAATGCCGCCCATGTTTGGCAGGAACCGGCGGATGGGGCGCAATGCTGGTTCTGTCAGGTTGTGTACCACCTGGCCGATGGTTCCAACGACTTGGTTGCGTGGGTTGACCACGTTGAAGGCCACCAGCCAGCTCAAAATCGCTGAAATGATAATGATCCACCAATACAAATTGAGTGCCAACATGATGACATCAAGAACGGCTCGCATGGTTGGCTCCACTTACATTTTGAGGCCACGCGGCGCGCGGCTCGTCTGTCGGCTCATGTAGACAGTGCAATACCCGCTGACAAGTGAGTCGCAACGAAACGTCGGGATGCTGCTGCGCCATCGCGCCAGCGGAGCAAGCGCGATGGCATGTCTAATACGGGAAAAGGTTAGACCCCTTTCAGCAGAACCCCTGCCAGCAGCACAGCGTAAGCAATCGTCATGATCCAAACCGACGCGAGGGGGATGACGGAGAAGATGCCGAGCGCGGCCAAGACACCAAGCGCTGCGATAACCAGTGAAATGATGAAAACAATCATCGTGGGTGCACTGAGATTCATGGGTATTCCTTTCATAAGAGGCGTTTCGCCTCTTGGAAGCAAAATTGCGCGCGCACTATAAGGTGGGCGATTGGTGCCGGACAAGGCAGATAGAGCATCGCTTGTGCACATCCCTATGACACCGCGATGGTGGTTGATCCCGCGACCAATTTCGATTTCAGCGCGTTCTTCGATGCCCCACCTCACCGAACTCTGGCAGATGTGGCGGGGCATCAATTGGCAGTCGCGTCAAACGTTTTTACTTCGCGGAGCCAAGCAGAGGAGTGATGTTGCGGATTGTTACGCGGCGGTTTTGCTCCTCAGCGGCTTGGGTTGGCACTTTCAGGAAGCTTTCACCGTAGCCCTGAACGATGAGGTTTTCCGGCGGCACATCAAAGTACGCCACCAAGATGCTGGCCACTGTTTCTGCGCGGCGATCCGACAAAGCTAGGTTGGAAACCTCCGACCCTACGGCATCGGTGTGGCCCTCAACCAGAAGAAGACTTGTCGGGTCACGATCGATAAGCGCAAGTGCCGCGCGGGCGATGTCTTCCAACAACGGCACCTGGCTCTGGCGCACTGTGGCTTGACCGGTCTCAAACGTGATCGAATCGAGATCGACGCGGCGTACCAAGTCTCGTACCCGCTCGTTTTCACGCACTTGGCGCAGCGTGTAGGTTTGCTCAACCTGCATTACTGGCGGCGCAGCAAAGGTATCGAAAATCACGTCATAGCTGGCACGCTGTGCTGGCACGATGTACCGCTCTTGGGGGATTTGCAGTTGTAGCGGCGGCAAATCATTGACGAAGATATCGTTGGGGTCGTTGAAGCCCCGGTTGTCAATCAAAACAACTTCCCGGCCATCGCGGCGGATGCGTGAACGGTAGAGTACAAAGCCGCCTTCATCACGGATGGTGATTATCTGCACGCCATTGCGCCGGGTGATCGTCTCTTGGGTTAGGCCGCCGCGCAGGCGCTCGACGCGCATTTCGGCATCGCCGTCGCGCAGCAGGCTGCTTTCATCGCGACGCACAAAATACTCGCCGTCGCGCTCGATAATTAGTCGATCGCCCTGATCTTCAACCACGCGTCCGCCCAGCGCTGGGATGATGGCGCCAACTATGGCGCCCACGGCGGCGGCGCCGAGCAGTTCGTTGCGACGCTCGCGGGCATCTTCACGGCGTTGTTCTTCCTGAGCGCTAAGCTGCGCGGCTTGGTCCTCGGTCGTTTCATCGGCGATGACGGTGGTTGCTGCTTCGGGTTCTTGAACTGGTGCTGGAGGTGCCGCAGCCTGTGTATCTGAGGGTTGATCTTCGGAGGTGTCAGCTGTGGCCTCTTCAGGTGTTGCGTTGTCGGCAGGAATTACCAAAGGCGTCTCTTCAGCAGTCTCCTCGGTCGCCGGCGTTTCGCCCGGAGCTGGTTCTTCGATCGGCGTTGGCTCCTCGGCTGCCAGACTTTCTATTGGTGCCTCTTCGGCCGGCGCTGGCTCAGCAGTTTCGGCTTCAACTTCAGCGGTTGGTTGGACCTGCTCAGCTTCTTGGGTTTCTGATTCTTCAACCGGCGCCGTCTCCACCTCGATCGCCGGTTCTGAGGCCTGGGCATCTGTGGGTTGATCGACGGGAACTGGCGCTTCGGCAGGGGCTTCTTCGACCGTGGCTTCGGCCTGACTTTCGGCAGGCGTATCAGCCTCTGGCGCGACGTTAGCTTCAGTCTCAGCTTCTACAGGCGCCGCTTCCGGTTCAACCGGCGCTGCATTTTCAGCACTGGCGGGCGCTTCAAGGCACGCTGGATTGGCGGTATCAACCAGGCAATCAACGACGTTCTCGGCCGTCTGGGCCAGTGCGAGGTTGCTCGGCGAAGTCATGGCCATAGCCAGAGCGATCGCTGTTGAGCTGCGAAAAATTTTGGTTCGGGTTGTGTGGGACTTCATTCCAGGTTCCTCGCTTGGGTTTGCGCAGAATGCCCTCCTGTGCACCTGCCAAACGTTCAGCAGGTTTTGTGGTTCCACGGTAGTGGCTTTCAGCTTGTCCGTGGAACGCAGTGATCTGAATGAGAAACAAGGTATCGGTATGGCAGCCGCCAACACCTGTTTATCGGCGTTAGTCGCTGATCATCCTTTTCAGAATGGCGGAAAAGTCTTTTCCAGATCCTCCGTCCTCCACGAAGGAATGATAGAGCGCGCGGGCCTGTTCGCCCATCGAGGTTACCACGCCACTGTCTCGGGCGGCCTGTTGGCTGAGCGTTAAGTCTTTGAGCATGAGATCGGCAGCAAAGCCCGGTTGATAGTCGTTATCGGCTGGGGTCTTCGGGCCAACGCCCGGGGCGGGACAATAGCTGGTCATCGACCAACTTTGACCAGAGGATGCCGACACGACATCGAACAGCGCTTGCCTGTCGAGCCCCAGTCCGTCGGCAAGGGCGAATGCCTCACAGGTGGCAATCATGGAAATGCCTAGAATCATGTTGTTGCAAATTTTGGCCGCTTGCCCGGCTCCATTGCCGCCGCAATGGAAGGAATTCGCACCCATCACATTGAGCAGGGGTTGGGCGCGAGCAAAGGCGCTTTGGCTGCCGCCGACCATAAAGGTGAGGGTTCCGGCGGCCGCGCCAGCGGTTCCTCCTGATACCGGCGCATCTAGCGCCATGTGCCCGGCAGTATGGATATCGTCGGCAGCTTCACG